>CAWJQG010000018.1:0-850000 GCA_963844925.1 uncultured Actinomycetota bacterium
TACTGGAACGGCCTGCTCGGCTGGCTCAAGGAGACGATGCTGGCCGAGGGCAACATCGGCCCGGAGGAGCTTGAGCTGTTCCAGGTCGCCGACGACCCGGCCGAGATCCTCAAGATCATCAAGACCGCCCACGCCGGGATGTCACTGAAATAAGACCCGCCGCTCTACCAGGTCGATTGCGCATCCGACCGGTAATCCGCGGCGGCCGAGCCGCGACGCGGCCCCGAGTTCGTGGCACGATTCTTATGTGCCTGTTCTTATGGTGATTGCCGCCCTCGTCGTCGTGGCCGTCGTGGTGCATCTCGCGAGGGGGTATGGCGGTGAGCTGTCCACCGAGCGGAGCGACTATCTCGAGCTTGAGCTGGGTCCGGTGTCCGCGACGGACGTCGCGCTGCTGCGGCCGCCGATGACGCTGTGGGGTTACAGCATGCCCGCGACCGACGAGGCGCTGCAGCGGATCGCCGCCTCGATCAGGGAGCGAGACGTCCGCATCGTGGCGCTGGAGCAGCTGGTCACCGACCTGACCAGGGAACCGGCCGCGCCCCCGCTCAGCAGCCCCTACCTGGCGCCCCGGCACCGTCGCACACCGTTTGAACCTGGGCCGCCGCCGGAGCGGTCGCATGACTGACGTCCCGTCCGGGGCGGCGGCCAAGCCGGGGAAGGGGGCCGTGGCCGGCCCTGACGGCAGGCTGCGCTGCCCGTGGGGGCTGAGCGCGCCCGAGTACGTGGCCTACCACGACACCGAGTGGGGCCGCCCGGTCCGGGGCGACCAGGCGATCTTCGAGCGGCTGTGCCTTGAGGCGTTCCAGTCCGGCCTGTCCTGGCTGACGATCCTGCGCAAACGGGACAACTTCAGGGCCGCTTTCGCGGGGTTCGACATCGAGGCGGTCGCCGCGTTCGGCGATGACGACGTGGGGCGACTGCTCGCCGATGCGGGCATCGTCAGGAACCGGGCCAAGATCAACGCCGCGATCACCAACGCCCGCGCGGCCCTTGAGCTCAAGCAAGGGCTGAGCGACCTGTTCTGGAGTCACGCCGACGCGGCCCAGGCGCCGGCGCCGGAAACGTTGGCCGACGTCCCAGCGCAGACGCCCGCCTCGAAACAGCTGGCCAAGGGGCTGCGCGCCGCCGGCTTCGTCTTCGCCGGCCCGGTCACGGTCTACGCCTCGATGCAGGCCTGCGGCCTGGTCAATGACCACCTAGCGGGCTGCTTCGCTCGCGGCATAGGTATTGATTCAAATCAGTAACGTCGCGGAATCGGACGAGGCGTGCCACAATACCCCGCATGGCCCAGGTAGATCCTGACATCGCCGCGCTGTTTGCGCCGTTGCGGCCGGCGCAGGCGTCCGACGTCGTGCTCCGCGAGGCGCGCGAGGTTCTCGCCCATGTCGACAATCCGATCGACGCGGAGCTGTGGGGCTCTGACATGATCGGCGCGCTGTCCGGTGACGGTGCCGACGGCACGGACGTCATGACGGAGCTGAGGGCTTCCCTGGTTCCTGCCGCCGAGGAGAGCGCCACCCCCGAGGCGCTCGCGCTGCTGCGGATACTCGCCGCGATCGGGTCGCCCGCGCTCAAGACGGCGGCGGCCGAGGCGGCGGAGCGGGTGACGGCGAGCGGCGTGACCGACCCGGACTGGGCCGCCCGGATCGGCTCACCCACGGTCGGCCGGTGCTGGCACTACAGCGATGTCGGCGGTCGGCAGGAGTCGGTCACGGTGAGCTTCGGCTACGGTGAGGCCAAGCATGCCCTGTCGGTGCTGATCGACCACGGGCAGGGCGGCAAGATCAAGGACGCCTGGGTGGACAGCGCCGACGGCTTGCTCGACAGGACCTGGATGGCCGCCGAGAACGACCCGCTCGTTGTGTTCGAGCCGATCGAAGCCGCCGACGCCCGCATCCGGCTAGAGCGGGCCGTCGCCGCCGGCGAGTGCCCGGGCAAGCCCGACGAGGTAGACGACCTGACCGCCCACCGCGCCATCCTCCGCGCCCGCGTCCGCCACCTAGCCACCGCCTGACTCACCCTGCTCCCAGCCACACCTGACTCGGCTTCCGGCCCGTTCGCTACCCAGCTACTACTGAACCACCCTGCTCGCGAGCCACACCAGCACCACTGCTTGCCCGGTTCCGCCGCCCGCCCGCCCCAGCCTCTTCACCTTCCTATCGATTCTGACCATCCGATCCATCTTCTTATCACTTTTGACCAGACAAATCGGTCAAAGTGGACATGAAAATGGTCAAAACTGATAGGAAGGCGAAAAAATGGTCAGAAGTAATAGGAAGCTGACGGTTTCCGTGGACGCCGAGCTATGACGTCTGAGGTGTCATGGCGTTAGCGCGACGGTTGCGCCGGATGGGGTGACCAGGCGGTGGTAGTCGGGCCGGCCGGGCTCGCCGGGGCGGCCTGGAAGATAAGCGACGTCGCCGGCCACCCGCCGGTACGGGCCGAAGGGGTCGGCTAGCAGCAGGCCGTCCGCGCCGACGGCGGCGAAGCCGCCGTCATGTCGCAGCAGCACCGGCCCGTTGCGCGAGGCGCTGATCGCCACCCGGCCCGCGCGCAGCCCTTCCAGCACACCGTCAACTCCAATGTCATCGCATTCCACCCAGGTCGTCGGGGTGCCCAACGGGGAGTCCGAGCCCGGCCGGTGCCAGTCGCTGCCGCCGACGGGGATGGCCGACGGATCCCACAACTGCCACCAGGACAGCGGCGTGGTCCAGGTCGGGTCGAGCCAGGACCAGTGCCAGACCTCGAGCAGCGGCGGTCGGCGCGTCATCGAGTGCAGCCAGCTGACATCCCCGGCGAACGGGTGGTTGACCGACATCAGCCCGCCGCCCCGCTCCGCGGCGTCCAGCCACGAGTCGGCCGAGGTCCTGAAGTCGATCCAGCCGGTGTCGCCGAGCACCCCGGCGTGGCCGCGCGCAGTCGTCACCTCCTGTCCCGGCACGAGCGTGACCCCGTAAGCGGCCGACGCCGAGCCGAGCTCGCGATGATGGCTGACCGTGTTGTGATCCGTGACCGCGACGAAGTCCAGTCCGCGCGAGACCGCGTGCACCGCGAGCTCCGACACCGTCATCGCCCCGTCGGAGTGGACCGTGTGCGCGTGCAGGTCCCCGGCCAGCCAGGTCCGCCCCGAAGCGGCGGGCAGCGAGCGCCGTCCGGGCCGATCCAACGGCACCGGCACCGCCGCCGGGCCGAAAGACTCCGCCAGCGCCCCGGCCAGCCAGCCCGCCCGTTCCGCCGCGCCGATTGCCTCCGCCGTCATCTCGTACCCGACCCCCTCGGCCGGCACCCGGTGCAGCCCGACCGCCACCTGCCACAACCCGGCCGCGACCTCCCCGGGCAGGTATCCGGGCGTCGCCCCCGCCGCCGAGATGACAAACGAGGACCGCGCGGCCCCGGACCAGCCGCGAAAGCCCGACGGCCCGAAGCAGCCGAGGTCGAGCACCGCCCCGTCGTCGCGCGGGCAGGACAGCGTCACTCGCAGCGCCGCCGTCCCCGGCGCGACCTCGACCGGAAGGTAATGCAGCGGCGAGGCCATCATGTCCTCGATCGTCCAGGTTCCCGCGTGCTTCGTCAGCGACCCCATACACCCATCTGATCAGGTCAGGCTGCCTCGATGAAAGAAACGCCACGGGGAAAACAATGTGACGCCCAAGCTGCGAGCTGCTAGGGTCTTGAGCTTCGCCCCAAAAAATGCATGGCCGATATCATTGCCTTTATCGGCCATGCCCCGGGGGGTACGGGGGGTCGTCCCCCCGGGTGATAGCAGTGCGCCAAGAACTCATCCGCACACCCAGGGGGTTCAAGCATGCCCGCCGACGCCGGGCCAGCGGCCGCAGCGAAGTTCAAAGACAAGACCACCATCGACTTCGAGGACGCCGTCATCGCGTCCGAGCGCGCCCACCTGGCCCGCTCCCGCGCGCTCCTTCACCTGATGCGCGAGAACGCTCTCGAGCTGGCCAAGAACCCGATGGCCGGCGACCGCGTCTCCCTTGAGTACCTGAAGGCCGACTTGTACCGCCGCGCCGAGGCGCTTAAGGACCTCCCGGACGCGCCCTTGTTCTTCGGCCGCCTGGACTACAGCGAGCTGGCCAGGCAGGACGAGGACTTCGCGGGCGCCGACTTCCATATCGGCCGACGGCACGTGCACGATCAGGACGGCACCCCGGTCGTGCTCGACTGGCGGGCCCCGGTATCAAGGCCCTTCTACCGGGCCAGCCAGTCCGACCCGCTGGGCCTGAGCCGCAGGAGAAGGTTCGGGTTCGCCGGGGGAGCGCTCACCGCGTACGAAGACGAACGGTTCAAGAGCAAGGCGGAAGCCGCAGCCACCCCGGACCGCTGCGTGACGACCGCACCCACGACTCGGTCAGACGCTCGGCACCGGTGCGGAAGAGCGTCGACGAGGTATGGCCGAAGGTAGACCCGAAGCGACTGGTTTTCAGCGTTCTTTCAAAGCAAAATCCGACAACATTTAACGTACGCGACTTGCTCTCACCCGCCGAATTGAGCCTCATCACCTGGCAGAAGGTCCCCCGTGGTCTCGCAAGCGCCCCCTGGACCCGCGCCGATCAGGTGCTGATCGACGAGGCAGCGGATCTCATCGAGCGCACGCCGTCGATCGCGCATGTGGTGGTGGACGAGGCGCAGGACCTGTCTCCGATGGAGGTGCGGGCGATCGGGCGTCGCTGCGCGACCGGGGCCGCGACCGTGCTCGGCGACATCGCGCAGGGCACCACCTCGTGGGCGGCGACCTCGTGGCCCGAGCTCCTGGCGCACCTGGGCAAGCCCGGGGCCGCGGTGCGCGAGCTCGACGTGGGCTACCGGGTGCCTCGGCAGATCCTCGACTACGCCTCCCTGCTGCTGCCCGTGATCGCCCCCGGCCTCGGGCCGGCCAGGTCGCTGCGCGCGGACGCCGACTCGCTGGCCGTTGTCGCCGTGGCCCCCGGCGAGCTCGGCGCGCGGGTTGCCGCAGGCTGCGCGACCGCGCTTGAGCGGCCGGGTTCCGTCGCGGTGGTCTGCGCGGACGCCCAGATGACGGAGGTAGCCGCGGCGCTCACCACGGCCAGGCTCGCCTTCGAGGTGCTAGGCGCGACCGAATCGTCCTCCCCGGCTTCAACCTCGATGGCAACCTCCGCCGTACCCCCAACTCCCGTCTCTTCTTCAACTCCCACGTCACCTCCAACTACCGCCACTCCCTCATCGGACAATTCCGATATCTCCGTAATTTCGGGCGATGGCCGCTTGACGATCGTGCCGGTGACGCTGGCCAAGGGACTTGAGTTCGACCACATCGTGCTGGTCGAGCCCGGCCGGATCGCGACAGGCGAGGCCTATGGCCTGCGGCGACTGTACGTCGCGCTCACCCGGGCGGTGTCGCGGCTCACGGTATTTCACTCGCAGCCGCTGCCGGCCGAGCTTTTGTTAGGAACCATGAACCTGCCGAGCCGCGGTTACGTACCATGAAGTGGGCCTACTTATCGAGGCCTATCCCGGTTATAGAGGCCTATCCCGGCATTTCCGACAGGCGTGTTGCGCGGTCGGCGGGTAGCGGCATCCTTACGCGGTCAGCGCGCTCAACTCCCGGGAAAACTACGATCAGTAATTACGGTGGTGTTCGGTGGAAGCCAAGGGTAACCACGCTGCGGCAACTGTCTACCTCGAAAAACTGGCCGAGGAGCTTACCCATCGGGGCCTTGATGCCTGGCTGATGGCGCCCCCGGGACGGGTACCGAGCGTGTACATCACGAACCCCGCCGCGCGGGCGCTCGAGGAGAACGTCTACGTCGACCGGGGCAAGGACGGTCCCTGGTGGTTCTGGTGGTCCTGGGCGGAGCGCATCTCCATCGCCGACGATCTCGACGCAACCGCAACCGCGATCACCCGCGTGCTGTGTCTCCCCCGGGGGACGACCCCCCGGTGAAGGCTCTCCAGTGCTGTTCGGACTGTGATTACGCGCTGGTTGACGCTGTCGGCATTCCGGGGAAGGCGACGGTGCTGCCGCGCCAGACGACGGCCCGGTTCGCGGGCGGCTGCATGGACAGGGCGCCGAACGATCTCAGCGCCACGTCGGTCACGGCGACGACGCCCAGGTAAGCCCGGACCACGCCGTCCTCGAGAACCACGGCCAGCCGCACGGCCGAAGCCTCGCCCGTGACGGCGAATGGCAGCTGGTAAGCAGGGCTCGCGGCCGTCGGGGTCGCGCCTAGCTTCACCAGCATCGCCTCAAGCGTGTCCCTCGCCTCCTGGTGGGCGACCCAGTAAGCGCGCGCCTGGGACTGCAGGCGGCTGGCGAGCATGGCGCCCACGACGCCGTAGCCGTAGATCGCCGCATGCTCGGCGGCCAGGGCACCCTGCAGCGCCGATATCTCGCTAGCCCTTGCCGATGGCTTTGCCGGCATCACGAACCCGCACGGGTCTGCTCGATCCGGCTGGTCAGCGTGGTCACGTGGGTTGCCTCTGAGGCAGCGACCGACGCGTACAGCTGCGCGAGCGACGGGGACGAGCTGCCGAGCAGGCCCCGGCCGAGCAGCCTCGCGACCGCCGCCTGCTCGGCGGCGCGAAGCTGGACCAGAGCGCCGTCGGCGGTGGCCGCGAGCTCTGGCTTCCGGCCCCCGGCCCGCACCGTCACGGTGCCGGGGTCCTTCTTACCGGGCGGCTCGACGACCCGTGCGGTGAGCTGTGCCAGGTGCGCCTGGTGCTCAGCCAGCAGCGGGGCGAGCGTCGGCCGGAGCGCGGAATAAGCGCCCATGGCCTTGTTGTATATCCAGATCAGGTTCTGCTCGGCTGTCACGGCGTGCAGCAGCAGCTGGGTCTGGTCGGCCACCGGCGGCGGCCCGCTGAGCACGGCCGGTCCCTTGCAAGCGCTCAGCGCGAGAAACAGAAGCGTCGTGGGCGACGCGGCGAGCAACTGACGCCTTGACAGCATAGTCTCTAAGCATGCCACGCACTCGCGGCTGGCAACGTCGTGGGCGGTGCAGCGGCTTACGCGTCGCTTCGCGCCCGTGGCGGCACGTTGCGTCCGTCACCTATAGGCTGGACCTGCGCAAATATAACTTAGAACAACCATAGGTTCGCCGGATCGCAGACGAGGAGGTCGAGATGGCCAGTGGCCCCCGTTCGGCAGTCGGCCCGGTGGATGACAGGCGGCTCGCGGGACTGATCGAGCCTGTCGTAGCCGGGGTCGGGATGGACCTGGAGTCCGTGCGGTTGACCGTTGCGGGTCGGCGACGGCTGCTGCGCGTCGTGGTGGACAGTGACCATGGGGTAAGCCTGGACGACGCGGCCGACGTGAGCCGCGAGGTCTCCGCCGTGCTCGAGGAGTCCAACGCGCTCGGCGACGTCCCCTACACGCTCGAGGTCTCCTCGCCCGGCGTGGATCGCCCGCTGACCGAGCCGAGGCACTGGCGGCGCGCGGCCGGCGGCTCGTCAAAGTGAAGGTGACGGGCGAGGGCGCGGTGCAGGGCCGGGTGCTCGCGGCGGATGCCGACGGCATCACGCTTGACCTGGCCGACCAGACGCGCCGACTCGGGTACGGGGAGCTGGGCGCGGGAAGCGTCCAGATCGAGTTCGGGCGGATTCCGGATGCCGAGCTCGAAGAGTTTGCAGATCCGGAGCGTGACGACACGGTGCTTGAAAGCAACACCGACCTTGGAGCTGGCGGCGATGGACATTGACCTGAGCGTGCTGCGCAGTCTCGAGAACGAGAAAGACATCTCGTCGGAAACGGCCATCAAGGCGATCGAGGACGCGCTGCTGATGGCGTATCACAAGACCGAGGGCGCTAATCCGGCGGCGCGCGTCGAGGTGAACAGGGCGACCGGCCACGTCACCGTCTGGGCGCGCATGGACGGGGCGGCCGGAGAAGGAGGCGCGGACGGCGTGGTGGGCCGGGAGTACGACGACACCCCGGCCGGGTTCGGCCGGATCGCGGCGACGACCGCCCGGCAGGTGATCTTTCAGCGGCTGCGCGACGTCGAGGATGAGATCACCTTCGGCGAGTACGCCGGGCACGAGGGCGACATCGTGGCGGGCGTGATCCAGCAGGGCAGGGACCCGCGCACGGTGCTCGTCGATCTCGGCAAGATCGAGGCCGTGCTGCCGCCCGCCGAGCAGGTGCCGGGCGAGCGCTACGTTCACGGCGAGCGCATCAGGTGCTACGTGTGGCGGGTCCGCAAGGGGCACAAGGGCCCGTCGGTGACGCTGTCTCGCACCCACCCGGACCTGGTCAGAAAGCTGTTCGCGCTGGAGGTCCCCGAGATCGCGAACGGCGCGGTGGAGATCGTCAAGATCGCGCGCGAGGCCGGGCACCGGACCAAGATCGCCGTGCAGTCCCACCAGCAGGGCGTGAACGCCAAGGGTGCCTGCATCGGGCCGGTCGGCAGCCGGGTGCGAAACGTGATGGCCGAGCTGCACGGCGAGAAGATCGACATCGTCGACTACTCCGACGACCCGGCCGAGTTCGTCGGGAACGCGCTCTCCCCGGCGCGGGTTACCCACGTGGAGATCGTCGACCGCGACGCGATGGAGGCGCGGGTGACCGTCCCCGACTACCAGCTCTCGCTCGCCATCGGGAAGGAAGGGCAGAACGCCCGGCTTGCCGCCCGGCTCACCGGCTGGCGGATCGACATCAGGTCCGACGGCGTGACGACCGCCCCGCCCGCCGGCGCGGCATCCGGCTCACGCGCCCCCGGCCGCGAGGCCGCCGACGACGGCTCCTTACACAGCGGCCCGGAGGGGGACGGGGAAAAGCGAGTAGACTAGGCTGGCAATGACCGCGCGAGCTGAGCTGCCTGAGTCGGGGAATCCCCCGGTACGTACCTGTGTTGGCTGTAAAGCGCGCGCGGCGAAGTCAAGCCTGCTTCGCCTAGTGGTGGACGGGGACGGCATCGTGCCCGACCCCCAAGCGCGGCGGCCCGGCCGGGGAGCGTACCTTCATCCCAGCCTGGCCTGCTTCGAACTGGCGCAGCGGCGTCGGGCGTTCTCACGCGCACTGCGCGTCCCGGGTTCGCTCAGCGCCACACCGCTTGCTTCGTACCTTTCCCTGGCCGACAGCCGGGCATAACGCAGCTGACTGCAACGGGAGCGGGACGATCAATGGTGACGGGAAGCAAGCTAGACAAGACGGAAACCTGTAAGGAAAGCAGGTCGAGAAGCTGATGAGCGCTCGATGAGCACAAGGCGATGAACGGCACGAACTGACGCCGACCCGGAGCAAGCACGCTATGCGCTGGATCGGCTGATGATCCGGTTTTAAGGCCCCTGGGAAGGGTCGAAGCAGAGGAGCATAGTGGCGAAGGTCCGGGTTTACGAGCTCGCGAAAGAGTTCGGGGTAGAGAGCAAGGTCGTCATGGCCAAGCTCGAGGAGATGGGCGAGTTCGTGCGGTCGGCGTCCTCGACAATCGAGGCGCCGGTGGTGCGCAAGCTCAAGGAGTCGCTTAATAGCGGTTCGGCGAAGCCCGGCCGCAACGGGGGCGGTGAGCAGCGTCCGGTGCCGGTTGGCCGTGATCAGGGCCGCCGTGACCAGGGCGGTCAGCGTAACGACCGAGGTCAGGCGGCTCGGGTGCCTGACGGCGCCAGGGCGGCCGGCGTCGGCTCGGCCGCCGCTGCTGCCGCAGGTGCGCCAAGCGCGCCCGCGGCTCCCGCTGTCGGCGGATCAGTCCCTGGCGCAGGAGCGCTTGGCGCTGGCGTCAGGCCGGGACCGCGTCCCGGTCCGCCGCGTCCTGTTCCGTCTGTGCCCGGCGTCACGGCGCCCGGCGTTCCCTCGTCCGGTGGACCGGCCGAGGCAGAAACTCCGGCTGCGCCGGGCTCGTCCCGGCGCCCGTAGCGGCCTCCGCCGCGCAGTCGGCTCCCGCCCGTGCCCCTGAGGCGCGGCCGGCCGTGCCCGGTCAGGGCGGCAACGCCGGCACGTCCGGCCCGCGCCCGAATTCACCCCGTCCCGGTGCCCCGCGCCCCGGCGGCCCGCAAGGCCCGCAGAGCCCGCAGGCGCCTGCGGCCGGAGAGCCAAGCAGCGTCCCGGAAACCTCGCAGGCCGGCCCGTCCGGCGCACCGCGCCCAGGTCCTGGCGCTCCCCGTCCCGGCGGCGCGCCGAGGCCGGGCGCGCCCAGCCAGCGCGGCCCGCGTCCTGGTCCCAGGCCAGGTAACAACCCGTTCAGCTCGACGGCGACCGGCATGGGCTCGGCTCCGGCCGCTCGCCCGGGCTTCGGCGACAGGACCGATCGGCCCGAGCGCAGCGACCGGCCCGAGCGCAGCGACCGCGGCCCACGTCCCGGCGCGACCGGCCCCGGCGCTCCCCGTCCCGGTGACCGTGGCCCGCGGCCCGGCGGCCCGCGTCCGAGCGGCCCCGGTGCCGGCTGACGGCGCTGGTCCCGGGGCGCCCGCGCACAGCGACGGCGGCCCGCGCCCCGGCGGTCCCCGTCCCGTCGGCGGCCCGCGGCCCGGCGGCCCGCGTCCAAGCCCGATGAGCATGCCGTCCCGCCCGGTGGGCCCGGGCGGTTCAGGCGGCCAGGGCGGTGGCCCGCGTCCCGGTGGCCCCGGCGCTGGCCGTGGCCCCCGTCCCGGTGGCGCCGGCGGCGGCTTCAGCGGTCCGCGTCCCGGCGGCGGCGGCGTCGGCCGACCGGCTGGTGCCGGCGGTGGTCCGCGTCCCGGCGGCGGCGCTCCCGGTGGCGGCGGTGGTCCGCGTCCTGGCGGCGGCGCTCCCGGTGGCGGCGGCGGCGCGGCTCGTCCCGGCGGTGGCCGGGGCAGGGCAGGCGGCACCGCTGGTGCCTTCGGGCGTCCCGGCGGCAAGCCGAGCCGTGGTCGCAAGTCGAAGAAGCAGCGGCGGCAAGAGTTCGACAACATGCAGGCCCCGTCGATCGGCGGCGTGTCGGTTCCGCGTGGCACCGGTCAGGTGATCCGCCTCAGCCGGGGCGCGTCCCTGTCCGACTTCGCGGACAAGATCGGCGCGAACCCGGCCTCCCTCGTCCAGGTGCTATTCCACCTGGACGAGATGGTCACCGCCACCCAGTCGGTGAACGACGAGACGCTCCAGCTGCTCGGCGCCGAGCTGAACTACAACGTTCAGGTCGTCTCCCCCGAGGAGGAGGACCGGGAGCTGCTCGAGACGTTCGACATCGACTTCGGCGAGGACGAGGGCGACGAGACCGACCTGGTGGCCCGGCCGCCGGTGGTCACCGTCATGGGTCACGTCGACCACGGCAAGACCAAGCTGCTCGACGCGATTAGGCACACCAACGTGGTGTCCCGAGAGGCTGGCGGCATCACCCAGCACATCGGTGCCTACCAGGTGACCGCCGAGGTCGACGGCCAGGAGCGGAAGATCACCTTCATCGACACCCCCGGTCACGAGGCGTTCACCGCCATGCGCGCCCGAGGCGCGGAGACCACCGACCTCGCGGTCCTGGTCGTCGCGGCCGATGACGGCGTGAAGCCGCAGACAACCGAGGCGCTGAACCACGCGCAGGCGGCCGGCGTGCCGATCGTGGTGGCGGTCAACAAGATCGACAAGGAGGGCGCAGACCCGAACCGGGTCCGTGCGCAGCTCACCGAGTACGGTCTTGTCGCCGAGGAGTTCGGTGGCGACACCCAGTTCGTGGACGTCTCCGCGACCAAGGGGATCGGCATCGAGAGCCTGCTCGAGGCGATCATCCTGACCGCTGACGCCGCGCTCGACCTGCGGGCCAACCCGAGCCAGGACGCGCAGGGCGTCGCGATCGAGGCCCAGCTGGACAAGGGCCGCGGCCCGGTGGCGACCGTGCTGGTGCAACGCGGCACGCTGCACGTTGGCGACTCGATCGTGGCTGGCGAGGCCTACGGCCGGGTCAGGGCCATGCTGGACGAGGACGGCAAGCCGCTCAGCGAAGCGCCGCCGTCCCGACCGGTGCAGGTTCTCGGCCTCACCGCGGTACCGAAGGCGGGCGACAACTTTCTCGTGGTCAGTGACGACCGGATGGCCAGGCAGATCGCCGAGCGCAGGGAGGCTCGCGAGCGGACCGCCCAGTTCGCCCAGCGTCGCCGCCGGGTCACGCTCGAGGACCTGGAGTCGGCGCTCAAGGCCGGCCAGCGCGAAGAGCTGCTGCTGATCATCAAGGGCGACGTGTCCGGCTCGGTTGAGGCCTTGGAGGACGCGCTGCTCAAGCTCGACGTCGGCGAGGAAGTCCAGCTCAGAGTCATCGGCCGGGGCGTCGGCGCGATCACGCAGGACGACGTGAACCTGGCCATCGCGTCCGACGCGGTGATCATCGGCTTCAACGTCCGCCCGGCAGGACGGGCAGGAGAGCTCGCGCAGCGCGAGGGCGTTGACATTCGCTACTACTCGATCATCTACCAAGCGATCGAAGAGGTCGAGGCCGCGCTCAAGGGCATGCTCAAGCCCGAGTTCGAGGAGGTCCAGCTCGGCACGGCGGAGGTCCGCGAGCTCTTCAAGGTGCCGAGGGTTGGCACCGTCGCCGGCTGCATCGTCCGCTCCGGCACGATCACCCGCAACAGCAAGGCGCGGCTGATCAGGGACAGCGTCGTTATCTCGGACAACCTCACGGTCGAGTCGCTGCGCCGGTTCAAGGACGACGCGACCGAGGTCCGCGAGGGCTACGAGTGCGGTATCGGCGTCGGCTACAACGACATCAGGGTCGAGGACGTCATAGAGACGTTCGAGATGCGGGAGAAGCCGCGCGCCTGAACAGCGCCTGACAACGGATGTACGTAGCCGCGCTCACGCTTGACGTGCTGCTTGGCGACGTCCGCTCTCTCAAGCAGAAGCGGGCCGTCGTCAAGCCGCTCGTCGCAGAGCTGCGCCGCCGTTACCCCGGTGTCGCGGTAGCCGAGACAGGCCATCTTGACCTGCACCGGCGGGCCGAGATCGGGGTAGCGGTGGTTTCAGACACCGCAGGAAACGCCACCGGTGTGCTCGACGAGTGCGAGCGCCTGGTGGCGGCCCACCCGGAGATCGAGCTGCTGTCGGCTAGACGGCGGCTGTTTACCGAAGAGGAGTAACCGCCATGGACGCCGCTCGCACGCGCCGCCTCGCCGAACGGATCTCCAAGATCGTTGCCGAGCTGCTCGAGCGCCGGATCAAGGACCCGCGTCTTGGCTTCGTCACCGTGACCGAGGTGCGGCTGACCGCGGACTGGCGGGAGGCGAAAGTCTTCTACACGGTCTTCGGAACGACCGACGAGCTGCAGGAGACCGCCATCGCGCTGCGCAGCGCGACCGGCATCATCCGCTCCGAGGTCGGCCGGATCATCGGCCTCCGGCATACCCCGTCGATTGAGTTCATCGCCGACGCGCTGCCCGACAGCGCCCGCCGGATCGACGACTTGGTCGCCGCGGCCCGCCAGGCAGACGATGAGCTCGCCCAGGCCCGCGAGGGCGCCCAGTGGGCAGGCGACCCCGACCCGTACAAGAAGCCGGCCGAGGGCGAAGACGGCGAATGACCGCGCCAAGCGGCTTGGCCATCGTCGATAAGCCGAGCGGCATGACCTCCCACGACGTGGTGGCACGGGTCCGCCGCCTGGCCGGGACGCGACGCGTTGGGCACGCGGGGACACTAGACCCGATGGCGACCGGCGTGCTCGTCGTCGGCGTGGAGAAGGCGACCAGGCTGCTCGGCTACCTGACGCTCACCGAGAAGACCTATGTCGCGACGATCCGCCTCGGCCAGTCGACCAGCACCGACGACGCCGAGGGGGAGCCAACCGGCGGCAGCCCCGCGACGGATATCGCCCCCGGCGCGCTCGACGCCGAGATCGCCGAGCTCACCGGCGACATCTGGCAGGTACCGCCCGGCGTGAGCGCGATCAAGGTGAACGGCCAGCGCGCCTACAAGCTCACCCGCGCCGGCGAAGCCCCCGAACTGGCCGCCCGACCGGTGACCGTCTACGAGTTCACCGTCACCGGCATCAGCGAGACCGGCGATTTCCTCGACATCAACGCGGAGATCCGCTGCTCAAGCGGCACCTACATCCGCGCTCTCGCCCGCGACCTAGGCGCCGCGCTCGGCACCGGCGGCCATCTGACCGCGCTCTGCCGCACGGCCGTCGGCCCCTACCGTCTAGACCAGGCCCGCACCCTGGAAGATCTAGAAAATCAAAAGCACCAGAACCCTGATCTTGAACGGACCGTGGTTACTCCCGCTCCCGCATCCGCTGCCGCGGCCCCCTCCGCGCCAGCCACGGTCGTCGCCCCCGCTGCCGCGGCCCCTTCTGCAGCGGACGCCGGCCACGCCGCCCGGCCCATCGCCTGGATAACGCCGCTGGCAGAGGCCGCCGCTGCGGCCTTCCCCCGGTTCGACCTGACCGAGGACGAGGCCCGCCGCCTGGCCCAGGGCGCCCGCCTTTCCCTCCCTCCCGGTGGGCTGCCCCCAGGAACCCCAATAGCCGCGTTTGCCCCAGACGACACATTGGTTGCCCTGATAACCGCCGATTCCGGTTGCATCCGCTCGCTGGCCGTCTTCGTCGACGCGCCGCCCGCTGCCCGTGAAGGCGGCTGATGGTTGCCTGCATCACGGACTCGCGCACGCATCCCTGCAGGGACGGGCCACGTGGTACGGGTGTTGTCGGGCGGTTGGCGTAGGCCTTGGCGCGTCGGCCTAACCGGACTGGCTAGGCTTGTGGCGAGCTAACAGGAGGGACGAAGAGTCGTGTACCGCTGGCAGGGCCTCGATGAGGTGCCCGCAGGATGGGGCGAGTCCGTCGTCACGATCGGTAAGTTCGACGGCGTGCACCGGGGTCATCAGCGCGTCGTCGAGCGCGCGGCGCGGCTCGGCCGGGAGCGCGGCCTGCCGGTGGTGGCGGTGACCTTTGACCCGCATCCCGACGAGGTGATCAGGCCGGGCAGCCACCCGCCGTTCCTCTGCTCCGCCCGGCGTCGCGCCGAACTGCTGGCGAGCCTGGGCGCGGACGCGGTGTGCGTGCTCCCCTTCACGCTCGAGTTCTCCCGGCTCGATCCGGACGAGTTCGTCCGCTCGGTGCTCGTGGAGCGCCTGCACGCGGCGGCGGTCGTGGTGGGGGAGGACTACCGGTTCGGCCACAAGGCGGCCGGTGATGTGGCGCTGCTGGCCAAGCTCGGCGAGAAGTACGACTGCACCATCGAGGGGCTGCCGCTGCTCGTCCTCGACGGCGTGACGGTCTCCTCGACCGAGATCAGGCGGCTGCTCGAGTCCGGGGACGTCGCCGAGGCGGCGAAGCTGCTCGGCCGCCCGCACCGGGTCGAGGGGGTCGTGGTCCGCGGCCACCAGCGCGGTCGCCAGCTCGGCTTCCCGACCGCGAATGTGGAATCGCCGCCGCACACCGCGATCCCCGCCGACGGCATCTACGCCGGCTGGCTCGCCACCCTGGACGAAGTCGGCAGCGAGACGCGCCGCTGGCCCGCCGCGATCTCGATCGGCACCAACCCGACGTTCGCGGGCACCGTGCAGACGGTGGAGGCGTACGCGCTCGCACCGCACGACCTCGACCTGTACGGGCTGCATGCCGCGATCGACTTCGGAACCCGGCTGCGAGGTACCCTCCGCTTCGACTCGATCGAGGCTCTGGTGGAGCAGATGCACCGCGACGTCGCCCAGACGAGAGAGTTCTGCCGCTAGGACGAGCGCGCGGCGCGGGAGCCCCGGCGGGCGATCGCTGCCGGCGATGGTCGAGCGCGACTAGGACAGAGGCCCCCATCGCGCGTGGTACCGTGAAACGTTACCGGTGAAGTACCGGTCTCAACCCAGGCGTGCTGCACCCTCATGGCGGCCGCCGTACGGGGACTCGAATCTTTAATCATTAGGGAGCCACGTGCCGCTCGAAGCCGAAGTCAAGAAGCAGATCTTTGCGGAGTACGCGACCAGTGAGGGTGACACCGGTTCGCCGGAGGTCCAGATCGCGCTGATGACCCGCAGGATCAACGACCTGAACGAGCACCTCAAGGTGCATCAGCACGATCACCACAGCCGCCGCGGCCTGCTGCTGCTCGTCGGTCGCCGCCGCCGCCTGCTGACCTACCTGCGGAACTCCGACATCACTCGGTACCGCACCCTGATCGAACGCCTTGGCCTTCGCCGCTAGCAAGGCCTGGCGTCGCCGGGCCGGAGACTGGACCCGGTGGCACCGGGGCCGGTAACGTTGGCTTCCGGCCCGCGCGATAACAGAACAAAAGCAGAACGACACATCCCGTAGCCCCCGGCCCGAGCGCCTGGGCCGGTCCTCGGTAGTGGTTCCCGGGTTAAAGCTAAAGCTCCCCGAGGACTTCGATCGAAGACCGGCCGGCTGCCCCGCTTGAAAGGCAAGCGGGTACGCCAGAGCCGACCATGGCACGGCGGCGGGTGGGTGCGGGATCTACCGCAAGGAGGTCTCACCCGTATGAAGGGTGTGAAAAGCGCCGAAGCCGTTATCGATAACGGCGAGTTTGGCGTACGCAAAATCAGATTTGAGACCGGTCGCCTGGCCCGCCAGGCGTCCGGATCCGCGCTCGTTGTGCTTGACGACGAGACCGTCGTCCTCTCCGCGACCTCCGCGTCCAAGCACCCGAAGGAGAACCTCGACTTCTTCCCGCTCACGGTGGACGTCGAGGAGCGGATGTACGCCGCCGGGCGCATTCCCGGTTCGTTCTTCCGCCGCGAGGGCCGCCCCTCCGAGGACGCGATCCTCACCTGCCGCCTGATCGACCGGCCGCTGCGCCCGTCGTTCGTCAAGGGCCTGCGCAACGAGATCCAGATCGTCGAGACGATCCTCGCGCTCAACCCCGAGCACCTATACGACGTGGTGGCGATCAACGCCGCCTCGATGTCGACCCAGCTTGCCGGGCTGCCGTTCGCGGGCCCGATCGGCGGCGTCCGAGTTGCGCTGATCAAGGACCAGTGGGTCGCGTTTCCGACGCACCCGCAGCTTGAGCTCGCGACGTTCGACATGGTCGTCGCCGGCCGGATGCTCCCTGCTAGCGAAGACCTCCCTGACGGCGACGTCGCGATCATGATGGTCGAGGCCGAGTCCACGCCGCAGACGCTCAAGCTGCTCGCCGACGCGGAGACCACCGGCGCGGTCGCGCCGGACGAGGAGACCGTCGCCGAGGGCCTTGAGGCCGCGAAGCCGTTTATCGCCGCACTCTGCCAGGCGCAGAAGATCCTGGCCGCCGCGGCGGTCGAGGCCGGCCTGGCCCCGGCGAGCACGGCCGAGTTCCCGATTTTCGCCGATTACGGCGAGGACGTCTTCGAGGCGGTCGCCGACTCGGTCTCCGACGAGCTCGCCCAGGCGCTGACCATCGCCGGCAAGCGGGAGCGGGCCGCCGAGGAGGACCGGGTCAAGGCCCTCGCGCAGGAGCGGCTCGCGGAGAAGTTCGAGGGTCGCGAGAAGGAGATCAGCGCCGCCATCCGGTCGCTGACCAAGAAGCTCGTCCGCCAGCGGGTCGTCAACGACGGGCTCCGCATCGACGGTCGCGGCCTCACCGACATCCGGCCGCTCGCGGCCGAGGTCGGCGTGCTTCCCCGAGTGCACGGCTCGGCGCTATTCGAGCGCGGCGAGACCCAGATCCTGGGCGTCACCACGCTGAACATGCTCCGCATGGAGCAGATGATCGACACGCTCAACCCAGAGCGCACCAAGCGCTACATGCACAACTACAACATGCCGCCGTACTCGACCGGTGAGACCGGCCGGGTGGGGTCGCCCAAGCGCCGTGAGATCGGCCACGGAGCGCTGGCCGAGCGGGCGCTCGTCCCGGTGCTGCCGGCCCGCGATGAGTTCCCCTACGCGATCCGCCAGGTCTCCGAGGCGATCAGCTCCAACGGCTCGACCTCGATGGGGTCGGTCTGCGCATCGACGATGGCGCTGCTCAACGCGGGCGTGCCGCTCAAGGGCATGGTCTCCGGCATCGCGATGGGCCTGATCTACGAGGGCGGCACGTACGTCACGCTGACCGACATCCTGGGCGCCGAGGACGCGTTCGGCGACATGGACTTCAAGGTGGCGGGCACCGAGCAGGTGATCACCGCGCTGCAGCTCGACACCAAGCTCGACGGCATTCCCGCCTCGGTGCTCGGCGCCGCGCTCAAGCAGGCCCGCGGCGCGCGGATGACGATCCTCGGCGTGATGCGCGAGGCGATCTCCGCGCCGGGCGAGATGTCGCCTTACGCGCCCCGGATCATCACGCTCCATATCCCTGTTGACAAGATCGGCGAGGTCATCGGCCCGAAGGGCAAGATGATCAACTCGATCCAGGACGACACAGGCGCCGAGATCACCATCGAGGACGACGGCACGATCTACGTCGGCGCGACCGACGGCCCGTCCGCCGACGCGGCGCGGGACGTGATCAACGCGATCGCCAACCCGCACATGCCCGAGGTGGGCGAGCGGTTCCTCGGCACCGTGGTGAAGACGACCACGTTCGGCGCGTTCGTCTCGCTGCTGCCCGGCAAGGACGGCCTGCTGCACGTCACGCAGATCCGCAAGCTGCACGGCGGCCGCAGGATCGAGAACGTCGATGAGGTCATCCACATCGGCGACAAAATCCAGGTCGAGATCCGCGAGATCGACGACCGCGGCAAGCTGTCGCTGGTCCCGGTCGAGGTGATCGAGCGGGAGGCCGCGGGCGAGGACCTCGGCGGCGGCGAGTCCAACGAGGACCGGCCGGGGATCCGCAGCGAGCGCAGTGAGCGCGACCGGCCGCACCGAGAGCGCAGTGGCGAGGGCGGCGGCGACCGTCGCCCGCGGCAGCGCTCTCGTGGCGGGCAGCGCGACTAAATGAGCGAGGAACGGACTATTGGTTCCCAGCTGACCTCAGCCGACTCGACCGTGCGCAGGACCGTCCTCCCGGGCGGTCTGCGCGTGGTCACCGAGTTCCTCCCGGCCGTCCGGTCGGTGGCGCTCGGCATCTGGGTTGGCGTCGGCTCCAGGGACGAGGACGAGACGCACGCGGGCGCGACCCACTACCTTGAGCACCTGCTGTTCAAGGGGACGCGCAAGCGCACCGCGCTCGACATCTCGGCGGCGATGGACGCGGTCGGCGGCGAACTGAACGCGTTCACCGCCAAGGAGTACACCTGCTACTACGCGCGGGTGCTCGACGCGGACCTGCCGCTCGCGATCGACATCCTCTCCGACATGGTCACCGACTCGCTGATCGAGCCGAAGGACGTGGACGCTGAGCGGAACGTGGTGCTCGAAGAGATCGCGATGAACGAGGACGACCCGGGCGACACCGTGCACGAGGCGTTCACCACGCGACTGTTCGGCGACACGCCGCTCGGCCGGCCGATCCTCGGCACGGTGGACTCGATTAACGCGATCACCAGGGAACAGATCTTCGAGCACTACCGGGCCCGCTACACGCCGCCGCACATCGTGGTGGCGGCGGCGGGCAACCTGGACCACGACGCGGTGGTGGCGGGCGTGCAAGCGGCGTTCGCCCCGGTGCTCGCGGACTTTGGCACCGCCCTGCCCGCCGGTCCCCGGCTCCGTGACGCCGGCGGCCTGTGGGACGGGTATGGCACGGCGGCCGGGTCCGGAGTCAACCTGATCTCCCGGCCGATCGAGCAGGCCAACCTGGTGCTCGGCTGCGAAGGGCTGTCTCGCACCGACGATCGCCGGTTCGCGCTCGGCGTGCTGAACGCGGCGCTCGGCGGCGGGATGTCGTCGCGGCTGTTCCAGGAAGTCCGCGAGAAGCGCGGGCTGGCGTACTCGGTCTACAGCTTCGCCTCCCAGCACGCCGACACCGGCCTGTGGGGCGTCTACGTCGGCTGCCTGCCGTCGAAGGCGGACGAGGTGCTGAAGATCGCCTCGGCCGAGGTGGCGAGGGTGGTCGAGTCCGGGCTCACCGACGCCGAGCTCGACCGGGGCAAGGGCCAGGTCCGCGGCGGCATCGTGCTCAGCCTCGAGGACCCGTCCTCGCGGATGACGCGCCTGGGCAAGTCGGAACTCGTCTACCCCGGCCTCGAGCCGGTCGACGAGGTCCTGGCGGAGATCGACGCGGTCACCCACGAGGACATTAAGGCGGTCGCGGCCGAGGTTCTCAGCCGTCCGAAGGTGCTCGCGGTCGTGGGACCGTACGACGACCCCGACGCCTTCGGTACTGCTCTTTCTTAAACCGAACAACTCGAACAACTCGTAAATCCGTAGCGGGGAGCTCGATGATCAAGGTTGGTGTGCTCGGGGCTCGCGGACGGATGGGCGCCGCGGTGTGCGAGACCATTGAAGGCGCGGCTGACGTCGAGGTTGCGGCGCAGGTCGATCAGGACGACTCGCTTGACGCCCTGATCGGTTGCGACGTGGCGGTGGACTTCACCCACGTCGGCGTCGTGATGGACAACCTGCGCTGGTGTGTCGAGCACGGGCTGAACGTCGTGGTCGGCACGTCTGGATTCGGCGATGAGCGCCTGGCGCAGGTGCGGACGTGGCTGGAGTCGGCCCCGTCCGTACGGGTGGTCATCGCGCCGAACTTCTCGGTGGGCGCGGTGCTGATGATGCGGTTCGCCGTTCAGGCGGCGCGTTTCTTCGACTCCGCCGAGGTCATCGAGCTGCATCACGCGAACAAGATGGACGCGCCGTCGGGGACGGCGCTGCGCACCGCGGGACTGATCGGCGAGGCCCGGGCCAAGGCCGGGCTCGGCGCTCCTCCGGACGCCACCAAGCAGGAGCTGCCAGGAGCGCGGGGCGCGAGCGTGGACGATGTGCGCGTGCACTCAGTCCGGCTCGCGGGCCTGGTGGCGCACCAGGAAGTGCTGTTCGGCGGGCACGGCGAGACGCTGACCATCCGCCACGATTCGCTGGACCGGGCCTCGTTCATGCCAGGCGTGCTGCTCGCGGTCCGCGGCGTGGCAACGCTGCCCGCAGGACTCACCGTGGGGATCGAGCCCCTGCTCGGCCTCGACTAATCTCTTGAGGGTCTGGCCCTGGTCACGGCCGTCGGCCGATCCGATGCTGTAGCGGACCATGGCGGCGGCGGCTTGCACTCCGCACCTTGGCGTGAAGCGAATGGAAAGGCTCACCGTTCGGGAGGCTCAGGGCTGGCTTAACCGGCTGGTCAAAATCTGCCTGTGCTGCGCCCAGGGCGAGGAAGCCAAGCGGAAGCAGCCGAAATGCTGCGCGTTCGGCGAATGCTGCGGGAACTACCCAGGCCGCCGGGTCATCGAATCCGCGCGGGCAACACTACGGGCGCCTCTGAATCACGCCCTGCGCGAGGAACTTGTAGCGCGCAACGTGACAGCAAGATAGCGCTCACGATGGAGATCTACACCCAGGTTCCCGACAAGGTGACCAGGGAGGCGCTCCGGCGACTGAGTGACCAACTCGACCAGGTCCATGATGTCCCGCTCGGTAAGGCGCTACCAGGGTAGCGCTGGGGCTACCGGCGCTGATCAGCACGAACGCGCGTAGCCTCTACCGGCCGCCATCGGCCGCCACCCAAGCACCCGCACTGACCTGCGCGGGAGCGGGTAGCGGCCGAACGGCACCCAACAGGAGCCCGCTATCGTCAAGGCTGTCTCTCTCTAGAGTGCCGCGCGCCGCGCTAGCGGTGGCCAGACTGACCAACCGCGATCAGCCAGAACGGCACTCTAGAGAGACAGCCGGGGGAGCGGCGTCGTTGCTGCTGTGCGGCACGGATACTCAGGCGGCTGGCTCAAGGGCCTTATCAATGCGCGTCAGGGCGTCCTGAACTGCATCACCGATCGCGGAGAAAGCACTGCAAACACGATCTCCCTGACTCAGCGATACATCGATACGATAGTCGTACCGCGCGAACACTTCTACGTCCGGACCATAAAGCATCTCCATGGTCTGGGGTACACCATCACGAGTGATCCGCCAGCGCAACAATTCAGCGCCCTCTATACTCATCGGGCCGCGAACCTGTTCATATTCAAACTTCACGTCGCCCGGTCCGCCCGCCGGAAGATCCATCCGCATGCTGACGCTCGCTGCCGTCAGCGTCCCCATCACACTAGCTTTCCGGTGCTTATCCAACGAGCTGAAGTGGGAGAGGTCAGCTAGAGCACGGCCTCCCTCGTCTGTGCGAAAGCATGGCTGAATCGCCTTAATTACGGTAACGAGATCTGGCGTGAGCCACTTAAACTTCTTCTCATCCCAGTTCTCCGGCAGGACAGCGATTGGGAAATAAACGTTCTTCGCAGCCTTTTCGTTCTCTAGGCCTCCGCTTGCAAGAAATGCCTGGAAGGCCGCATAATCCAAAGATGTCCGGTAGTTCGACAGCACATCGAAGGCCCGTGCTGGAAGATCGGAGAGGGGTTCTTTAGGTCCGCTGACCCGGCACCGGCGCCAACCTGTCTCCGAATCATATTCGGTTTCGATGTCGAATAGATCATCCCCAGATTTTGCAGCAGCTTCTTCGATGAACAATTGTGCATGCTTCTGTGCCCAATGATACTTAGTCCACGCGTCATCAAGCCTGCCCATATCGGAACCTCCTCATAAATGGCTCAGTCTAGCTGGTAACCCCGACGCCAGCGCCGTCGCGCACAGAGACCCACCGCTCTCGGACGCGCTATCTATGGGTTCGCCACCACTAGTGTTCTACCACCCTTCTGCTTGAGACCCAACCCAATAACAGCGCAGTGTCCTCTGCCTCCGGTGGGCCTCGGACTCAAGCATGGACCGGGAAGTGGAGGACGGCCCGCCTGGTGGGCTGCGGGGCACTCTCGCGGGTGTGCTGCTGTACTCCACTGCTGTACGAAGGTGCCATCCGCCTGTTTGGGCGCATTTCATCGCGGCTGACCAGGACTTACGCGAGCTGTCGTAGGCTGGCGTTATGTGTCGCAGCATCAAGACCTTGCGCCCGCCTTACGCCGAGGTCGTAACCGACGAGGACATGCGGGCCGCCGCGCTCCAGTACGTGCGGAAGATCAGCGGCTTCCGAGCCCCGGCCGCCCGCAACGCCGCCGCCTTCGACGCGGCGGTCGAGGAGATCGCGGGCGCGACCGCCCGCCTCCTTGAATCACTCGAAGTGCACCAGCATGCGGGCAGGCCGTAGCCGTTATTGATCACTCGCCCGGTCATCCGCCTTCGCGCGTTCGGGGGAGGTGGCATCGTCGTCGCTGAAGTGCGAGGCCCAGCGGCGACCGTCGAGCATGTTCAGTATTTTGATGTGCCGGATCTCCAGCACGAACAGCGCCAGGGCGGTCGCCACCATGGCGACCACGATCCGTCCCTGGCCCGCGGCGGCGCCCACGGCCACAGCGGTGAAGAGGGCGGCGGCGGTCGTGACGCCGGTGAGGATCTGCTGGTTGCCGAAGGCCTGCCGGAACACGAGTCCGCCGCCGATGAAGCCGATCCCGGTGATGGCGCCGGCCAGCACGTTTGGCGCGCCGTTCGCCGCGATGATGCCGATAACACCGGATCCCAGGCCCACGAGGGCGAAGACCCGGTCGCCGGTTGGCGCGCCGCGCAGGTCACGCTCGAAGCCGAGCAGGTAAGTGAGCACCACCGCTACCACCAGATGACCGGAGTCAGCCTCGCTCAATCCCATGCCATGAGATTAACTGTTGAGCAGGGAGAGTGCGCTTTACCGCCTCACATTGCTTGAAGTACACCAGAATGTGACGAGCCACAACGGGTAGTAGTCAGCCATGAGGCTGATTCTGAATGTGATCTGGCTCGTCCTGTGCGGGTGGTGGATGGCCATTCTGTACTTCCTGGCCGGGATCGTCTGCTTTATCCTGATCATCACGATCCCGTTCGGCATAGCTGCCTGGCGGATCGCCGGCTACGTGCTCTGGCCGTTCGGGCGGTCGGTGGTCATGCGCCGTGACTTCGGCGCGGGCGCACTGATCGGCAACATCATCTGGATTGTGCTCGTCGGCTGGGAACTGGCGCTCGGCCACCTGACGAGCGGAATCCTGCTCTGCCTGACGATCATCGGCATCCCGCTCGGGCTCGCGAACTTCAAGATGATCCCGATCTCGCTGCTGCCGCTCGGCGTCCGGGTCGTCCGCTCCGATGAGCTCTATCCCGGTCACGCCGGCGGCCAACAGGTCGGCTCTCCAGGTCAGCCCGGCTACCAGGGCGACGCCGGCTACCGCTGAGCGCGGTCACGGATGAAGGCGGACACCGGTTCGCGTGCGCGGTAGCCTATCGTCTATGGAGGAGACCGAGAGCCGGGTCGAGGTGTACGTCACCACCGACACGTCCGGCGCGCCGCACAAGGCCGGCGAGCCGATGCTTTACGTGATGTATGACGCCGCCAAGCCCGAGGCGGGAAAGCTTTACTTCACCGAGGCCGAGTGGGACGCTTTCGTGCTCGGTGTCAAGGACGGCGAGTTCGACTTGGACGAGGACGGGAATCTGCCACCCGTTCCCGCTGATCAGCAGCGGCCGTAACCGTCGGCAGCGAGCAACAGGCGGGGACGCCAGCGCGCCTGGTCCCGTTAGCGTCTGGTATCGACCGTGATGTACCGGTTACGCTTCAAACATGTCGTCCCGATCGCGTCGGCCCGTGCTCGATTCCGTGCGATTTGGCCGGACGCCGGTCCAGTTCCTTCTCGTGCTCGCCGCCTGCTGCCTGGTCGCAATCGTGGCGCTGGTGATTGTCGTGGCGCAGCGGGGCCCCGCGCCTGCGCTCGTCGGCCTGTGCCTGGCGGTACTGCCGATCCCGCTGCTCGTGGTGCTGATCCTGTATCTGGACCGGCTTGAGCCGGAACCACGCGCGCTGCTCGCGGCGATGTTCGGCGCAGGCGCGGGCATGGCGGTGATCACGGCCCTGCTTGGCCGCGTGCTCCACACCAGCGTGATCACCCCGCCGGAACTGGGGCCGCACGCGGGGCGTGTGGTCGGCATCACGGTCGGCGCGGCGATCGGCGGCGCTCTCGTCGCGGAGACCCTCAACGGCGCCGTCCTGCTGGCGTTGCTGGCCTCGCGCCGCACCGAGATTGACGGTGCTCACGACGGCGTGGTCTATGCGTCGATGACCGGGCTCGGCTTCGCTCTGGTGGCCAACCTCTACGCGTACTCCGAGGCATGGGGTGCCGGCGCCTCCGCGCTGGTCGAGGAGTTCACGCGGCGCGGGATATTCGGCCCGCTCTTCCAGGCGCTGTTCACCTCCATGATCGGCCTCGGCGTCGCCTATGCCGCCTCCCGCCGCTCGGGGGGATACCTGGCGATCGGCGCCGGCTGGATCGCCGCCGTCGGGCTCGACGCGCTCTGGAACCATTCCGTTTCCGCTGGCGGGACGGGCCTGCTGGTGACCTACGTCATCCTTATCGCCGCGCTGATCGGGGTGATCGTCGTGGTGGTCATCGACCGGCAGCGCGTGGTCGCGATGATCACCATGTTCCTTCCCGATTTTGAGCACCCGGAGGTGGTCATGGTGACGGACGTCCGCATGCTCGCCAGCCTGCGGATGCGCCGCCTCGGCCGGCAGTGGGCGCGGCTGAACCTCGGCCTCGCCGGCAAGCGCGCGATGGCGCAGTACCAGCTCGCCGCGACCGAGTTGGCGATGGCGTGCAACAGGAACAGCTTCGGCCGGACCACCACGGAGGCTTACGTCCAGCATCGCGACGACTCGCTCGACCTGATGCGGGCCGCCGCCGCGATCGTGCGCCTCCAGGAGCAGCTGTACCCGCCGCCCTGGCTCGGCCCCGACGATCTCTCCGTGTTCGTCGCGCCCGCCGTCGGGCCGCCGCCGAGGACGACCTGGCCCCGTCGGCCAGAGGGCTAGATGGCGGTTGCCTGACGGCACGCGCGCCTGCGGCATCCTCGCCACTGCCGGGACGGCGAGGTAGGCGAGGGCTTCCGACCGTCCCCGCCCGGTTCGGAACTGGGCGTAGGCGGCCTGCGCGGGTCGAGTGGCGCCGGCAACGCTATACCCGGTAACGCGCGACGTGCTGCCCGACTAGCATCCCCAGCTCTGCGAGCGTGCGCACCGCTGCGGTTATCTTCTCCATGATCTGTGGCGGGGGCGGGCTCACCGGGCTGATAGGCCGGATGATGAGGTAGTGCTCCCGCGCGTCCCCAGGTGCGCAGCGCGGTGCCTCGATCTCGTTTATCCGATCGTGGATGCTTGTCAGAGCTTCAGGCACTGGGCCTGTTACCGCGTCCGGTGGCAGCCCGTCCAGCCCGTTCCACAGCGCATTCAGGGCCAGCCTGAGGATGCGGGTGGACTCCAGCGCCGCGCTGGCCTCGTCCGCGTCGACGGGGACGCCGTACCCTGCTTCGCCGCTCATGGGCTGGTCGGGTCTCCTTCAGCCGCTCGGGGCGTCATCGTGGCCGTCGCGCCGCGGGAGGGCGCTGACGGCGGCTCCCGGGAGCAGGAGCGCGAATTCCACGCGGTCCTTGAATATTCCGAGTTCGACTTCGAGCGGGTCGGACACCAGGGACAGGCCGGGGGCGGCTTCGAGGATCACCCGGGCGGCCAGCCAGAGTTTTTCCAGGTACGTTCGCTCGAATTCATGAATTGCGGGACTGGGGGTCGAATTTTCGCCCATGTTCATCTGTCCTGTTCCACGGGTTGGGTATGTGCCCGCTTGCCTGCGGCGTTCTGACGGGCAGTTCACGCGGCGGCCGAGGCGCGGCGGTGTGCTTCCAACCGCCAGCCAACGCGGCCTCAATGCGGATCTCACGGTGGCATGACTTACACCGTGCCAGCATCGGATAGTCAGCAGGCGTGTTGCCATCGACGCTCTCACGGTCCCGTTCACGAATCATCGTGTCCGCTTCGGGCGTCGCGTCATGACAGTACATGCCCATGTTGTTAGATCCGGGCCACGTCGAACTCGGCTTGCTCGGCCAGCTCCCGTTCAAGCTGGTCCCAGTCGTCGGCTATCAGGGTCCGCGCCCACACACCGTCGTCTACTTCCTGCTGGGGGCCGGTGCGGGTGGCGACCACGGCTTTACCTTCACGGGTGGCCCATAGATGCCATCCCGGCCACGCTGCGGCTCTCTCTGCCTCTGAATTGACCATAACCTCCTGGTCTTTCTCTGCGGCGTTCATCGGTGTTCTGAACTGTCCCAAGGGCTAGAACGAACCGCAAGAGGTATGACAACATGATTGGCGTGGCTGAAAACAACGACGCTAACCCTGCAACGCACTTCGGACGGCAGATGCGCAAGGAACGCATAGCGCGCGGCTGGACGCTGCGGGAGTTCTCCGCTCGCACTGGTGTCAACTTCGGCAACGCATCCCGAATCGAGAACGGGCGTCGCCCACCGACCGAGACGGTAGCGGATGCCTGTGACGCCGTGTTTCCGGATCGTAAGGGCTGGTTTCGCGAGTACTACGAAGAAAGCAAGTCGTGGATGCCTGCCGGATTCAGGTCGTGGGGCGAGCATGAGGACAGAGCTGTAACCCTCCGGATATGGAGTCCCGGGATACTCCACGGTCTGGTGCAAACGGAGGATTACGCCGCTGCCTTTCTGCGTACCTATCCGGGTGCTACTGATGAGATGGTGGCTACGCGGCTCAAGGCACGGATGGAACGTCAGCAACGGGTGCTGTTCCGCGATGACGATCCGCCGGAGGCATGGTTCGTGCTTGACGAACTGTCGCTGTACCGTCGTGTCGTTTCGCCTGATGTCATGGCCAGGCAGACGCATCGCCTAGTCCAGATAGCGAGACAGCCGAACGTCACGTTGCAGATCCTCCCGGCCGTCGAGCACCCGGCGAATCCCTCTGAGCTGATCGTCACGGACAGTGCGGCGTACGTCGAGCATCTCGCTGGCGGTCTCGTCTACGCCGATGCGGAAACGGTTTCGTCGCTGACCAGGATCTTCAGTACGATCTTGAGCGAAAGCTACAGGGCCAGCGAGTCCCTGAAGATCCTTGAAGGGATGGCAGAGGCATGGATGACTGGCGTAAGTCCACGTATTCGAGTGCCAACGGAGGATCGTGCGTAGAGACGGCCAGCGGTGACGGCGTGGTCCTGGTGCGTGACACCACCAACCGCGACGGCGGAACGCTGAGCATCACAGGTGACGCTTGGGGGGCGTTCCTGAGCACCCTTCGCTAGCTACCACAAGAACCCCCCGTCCGGCCAACGTGCTTGGCGGGGGTTCGTTGCGTCCTTTGATGATCTTCCCCCGCCAACTGTCGAGAGTCAGGTCACCCGAGACGGGCAATGGGACGACAACGCGCAGACCCCGGGGCAGCCTGCTGGCGGGGGGTCTCGGGGGCGGGCCCCCCGACCTGAGAGGGTGTCTCGGGTCCTCGGAGCCTCGCCCCCGCGTACGCGGGGATGACGGCGCGGCCCGCCCCGGTTGCGGGGCCGGCCGGCTGGGCGCTCATGTCAGGCGGTAGGGGCAGGGAGGCCGTCGGCGGCGTGCAAATGGCGGTCAGGTTGGCGGCGGCGCTGCAGGCGTTGGCGAAGTGGCCGGCGTGCTCGGCGGCCTCCTAAAGCAGGTGGCTGTCGGCGTCGGCAAGCTGTCGGGCGGGCGGCGGTGGTTGTCGGCGACGAGGTCGACGCGGGTCTCTGCGCGTCCCGGCTTGGCGTCAGCTGCACGTCAGCTGGAAGGACGGAGCTGGTAACATCTCGAAGCTGGCCAAGATCTGGATTATCCGCGCCAGACTTGCCACGAGGTAGGCACGCGTGCGACGCTCTTGGCCTCGTACTACTCGGCGGTCACGATCCGGGGGCCCAGTTCGATGCCGGTCAGCGTGTGGCGCGGGAGGGTGTGCCCCGGCGGACGCACTCGTCCAGGGTGCCGACGATGATGCGGAGGATGTTGCACGGGTACTCATCCTGGTAGCCGCCGGCGAAGTTGCTGCCGTAGATTGCCTTCGTCCTTGCGCCCGCCCCTGGGAGGCGGAAGCGCTGCGGAGGCGGCGGCCCGCGTGCTGGACGGGGGAACCGTGTTGTCTATCACCGGGAATGGACGGCTAAGGGCATCAGGCCGTGCGGCTGGAGGGCCACGCTAGAGCGTGCCAGAAAGCGCACTCATCACGCTCGGCGTCACCAGAGCGCGGGCTGCGTTTCGGGGGAGGGCGCTGCGCTGCGCTTTCCGCCGCCGGTGCCGAACGGCGCTCCCTCGTGTCGCAGCAGCCACTCCTTACGGTCCAGGCCGCCGCCGTAGCCCGTGAGTGACCCGTCTGCGCCGATCACCCGGTGGCAGGGCACGATGATCGAGATCGGGTTGCGGCCGTTGGCGAGACCGACCGCGCGGGAGGCGAGCAGCGACTTGCCGAGCGCGGCCGCCACCTCGCCATAGCTGGCCGTCACGCCGTAGGGGATGCGGGTGAGTTCCGCCCAGACGGCAAGCTGGAACGGGGTGCCACGCGGCGCGAGCGGCAGGTCAAACTCGGTTCGTGAGCCCGCGAAATACTCCGCGAGTTGGTCCGCTGCGGTTCCGAACGCACCCGGCCGTGGCGTCCACTCCGGTGCCGGCGTCATGGAGTGGCCCCCGGTATCCATCATGAACAGCCCGCTGAGCGCCCGCTCATCCCCGGTCAGCAGCAGCCGGCCCACCGGTGAGTCCACGATGTCGTACCAGGTCCGCCTGATTCGGCTCAGGGGGCATGAATTGGCTGGTCAAGATGCGATCTCCTCGGGTTTAGGTTCAGCTTCGAGCGTTGCCCACAGATGATGGACCGCGTACGAACTCCAGGGCCGCCAGGGCTGCGCCGCCTCGGCCCCCGATCCGGCGCCCGCGCGGTGCCCGAGCCGTCGCAGCGCCCGCAGGACGCCGACGTCACCGACGGGGAACGCATCCGGATCGGAGAGCGCCCGCATGCGGATGTAGCCGACGGTCCACGGCCCGATGCCCGGCAGGCCGAGCAGGCGTGCGCCCGCCTCCTCGCGGTCGGCCCCTGGATCCAGGCTGACCGCCCCCGAGGCGAGCGCCTCGGCCAGACCCACCAGCGCCCGCGCCCGCGAACGCGGCATCGGCAGCGTTTCCGGGTCAAGCCCGGCGACCGTAGCCGCATCAGGAAAGACATGCGTCACGGTGTCGTCATCGCCGACCACATCGGCAGGCTCGGCAGGCCCGGACCCGGCAGGTAGCGGCCTGCCGCCCAGGGCGGCGAGTTGTCCCGCCAGCCGCCGCGCCGCCGCGACCGAGACCTGCTGGCCGAGCACGGCGCGCAGCGCGATCTCGTCGCCGTCGACCGCGCCGACCGCGCGCCGTCCCGGGCAGGCCCGCGCCAGCGGCCCGATCACCGGGTCGGACGCCAGGTAACCGGAGATCGCCAGCGGGTCCGCGTCCAGGTCAAGCAGGCGTCGGCAGCGCTGCACCGCCGCGGTCACATCGCGCAGGTCGGCCAGAGCCAGCGAGCACTCCACCCAGTTCTCGTCGGGAACGATGCGGAGGCGGGCAACCCCGGGACCGTTCGGGAGACTGATTGTTCTTCGGTAGTCGGTGGTCGTGACCACCTCGACCCCGGGCACGGCCCGCGCCGCGAGGAACCCGAAGACCCGCGCCAGGTCGATTGGCGGCCGGAACGGCAGCCGCAGGCACAGCGCACCTGCCGACTTGATCTCGCGCTCCCGCGCCGCCGCGGACGCGGCGGCGCAGGGCGCGTTCCCGCAGCACGCTGGGCGGCGTGTCGTACACCTCGAGCATTGTCGCGTTGAACTGCCGGATCGAGGCGAACCCGGCCGCGAACGCGATGTCCCCCATCGCCAGTGCCGTGGTCTCGACCAGAACCCGCGCAGTCCGCGCCCGCTGCGCGCGGGCGAGCGCGAGCGGCCCGGCCCCGACCTCGGTGGCGAGAACTCGGCCGACCTGGCGCGGCGAGTAGCCCAGCCGGGCCGCAAGCCCGGGCACCCCGTCCCGGTCCACGATCCCGTCCGCGATCAGCCGCATGGCCCGCGCGGCCACGTCGGAGCGGACGTTCCACTCGGGCGAGCCGGGCGAGGCGTCCGGTCGGCACCGCTTGCAGGCGCGATAGCCGGCCTGCTGGGCCGCTGCCGCCGTCGGGTAGAACGTCACGTTCGAGCGTTTCGGCGTGATCGCCGGGCAGGATGGCCGGCAGTAGATCCCGGTGGTCCGCACGGCGGTGAAGAACACCCCATCGAACCGGGCGTCCTTACTGACCGCAGCCTGGTACCGCTGCTCGTCGTCCATCACGGTTCCCACTCAACCACCACGACGGCAACAGCACTAGCGGAAATCGGACATCAACAGCTGGGCCGTCTGGTGCCGTGGTGGCCGCGTGGCCTGCGGTTGCGCTCGTCGGCTCCTCGCCGACTGAGCCATCCCCGACAGAAACGGAAACGAGGGACTGGCCGGGAATCCGAACCGGGTGATCTGCGCGCCAGCGTGGTTTGCCCGTGGCGGGCCGTGCGGTCGCTGCCGCGCACCGTCGGGGTGAGCCCCGCCCAGGACGCGAGCTTGCGGGCCGACCCGAAGCGGGTGATGTCGCCGATCTCGGCGAGCAGCACCAGCGCGGTGAACGTCCCCACTCCCCCAGAGGGTCAGGTCAAAGACATAGATCACGTGTCCGAGGACGGACACGCACCTTACGTCCATGATTCCGGTCGCCTTCGCCATCGTACGCTTGCTCATAAGACGCCGCCGCCGCGACTGTCATGACGCCTACCACGGCACCCGCAGTCGACCACCTGATGACCTTGTCTGACCTAATCACCGCGCACCACCACCGACCAACATGAACTCAGCCGGTTACGAGGCGAACCGGCTGGCCTGTGACCGCGGCCACGGTGAGGAAGTCGCGGTCATCGGTGAGGACAATGAGGCGGTGACGTTCAGCGGTCACGCTGATGAGGAGGTCCACCGGTCCGGCGGAGCGGTGGTGGCCCGTCTCGGTTAGGCGCTGCTGAATCTCGCTGGCACGCTCGTAGGCGTCATCTGGCATCGGTACCCAGGTGAACAGCTGCTGGAACAGGCGCTGTTTCTCCAGTCGGTCAGCCAGGGAGCGTGCAGAGTACAGGAACTCGAGCTCTACTACCGGGCAGGTTGCGATGACACCTGCGGCTAGCTGCTCGTCCCATGCCTCCCCTGTCTTGGCCTGAAGGAGGCGGAACAGCCCGGAGGTATCGGCCAGGTACAAGGCCGGGTTCATCGGCGGTAGGCGGCCTTGTTCCCGACGAACTCGTCGAAGTCTCCCTGGTCAGCCATCTCGCGCAGGCGCGCCAGCGCGCGCAGCCGGTTCAGGCGCTGCCCTACCTCGCGGAGCGCGGCGTTGACCGTGTCCTTCTTCGTCTTCGTCCCCAGAACCTCGGCGGCCAGGGCCAGAGCCTCCTGGTCAATCTCGACCGGCGTCTTCACCATTGTCATCTCGGTACCTCCTGAGGTGATTCCGATATCCTGAATGCCTACCTCAGATACTAACGATACCTCATGAACATGGTCCTGGTCGTGTCCTGTGCCAGGAGCGTGGGACCCGGCGGCGGCAGCAGGGAAGGCGAGGGCCTCCTCGGGCAGGCTTCCCCACTCGGCCTGGTAGACGGCGAGGTTAGGGACAATAGCTCCAGCCCGCTGCAATGTGCAACCTCCTGTACACCGGCATTACCCGCGCCAAGAAGCTCGTCGTCCTAGCCGGGTCCCGCAAGGCCCTCGCCGCCGCCGTCCGCACCGCCGGAACCGGCCGCCGCCAGACCGCCCTCGCCCACCGCCTCCAGATGGTCATCTAGCCGGGGCCGGGGTGTCTGGCAGACCGCTTCTCTGCGGCCAGCGCGGCAGCCTCCTCCGGTGGCGCCTGATGGTCAAGCATCCGCCGTTCTCTCCCCTGCCGCACCGGGGTTCTTATCGATCCTCGGGGGATGGGCTTCTGGAGCATGTCTGGAGCCGCTACGCTCACGGCCATGTCCCCGAAGAAGCGCGATGGAGGCAAGCGCCTCAGCGGCAATCCCCAGCGTCGCGAGCAGCAGCTGGCGAGCCGGAACCCGGCGAAGACGGGCAGGCCTGACGCGTCGTCCTGGGCGCGGGAGCTCAGCATCGAGGACCGGCGGTCGTTCGGCGACCTGGCCCGCAGACTCGCTGGCTGGGCGCCCGCCATGACATGGTGGGCGCAGTCCCATGACCGCGTCATCAAGAGCTTCCTTGACGAGCCGGTGCCGGAACGCTCCGTGGACGTCGAGACCCGGGCCTGCACAGCAGTCGGGGACGAGTTCTACGCCCGGCTGAACTCCGGGGACACGGGGCTCGCGCCGGCCCAGTGGTTTCGCGCCCTCGTCGAGGAGACCGGAGCCAGGCTGCAGGCGGCGATTGCGTTCGGGGCGGACGACCGGCGTCCGCTGCTGGCGTTCCTGCGGGGCCTGGCGGGCATCGCGCCGGAACATGAGGCCAGCCCAGACTTTCCCGACATCAAGTTCCCCCGGGAGACCGCTGCTGCCTGCCTCGCCGAGGCGGCGAAGTCGTTCGCGGATTCCGGCCTTTCGGCCGCCGCCGTCCCCGCTCTGGATGAGGATGGCTGGGTGCCTGGCGAGGCCCTGGTGGCCCGGGACGCCTACGGCAGCCGGTTCCTCCTCGCCGTCCCGTTCAGCAGCGGCGAGGTTCCGGGGGAGGGCGATCACTGGTACGCGTGGGATGTTGACTCTTGCTGGCTGGTCACCGTGGTAGGCGCCGGGACGTTCGGCTCCGTGGAGGATGCCCTTACGGAGTGGCGCGACGCGGTCGGCATGACCGCGGCCGACGCCAGGCTCTCGCGCTGCCCTGGCGAGCTGGCCGCCTGGCTGCTGGGGCCGTCGGCGCGCTCCGGTCTGCTCGGGGATATGCTCGTCGGCGGTGAGCACCGGGAGCTGATCCGCGAGTACTTCCGGTCCAGGCGCCGAGGCCAGCTGGTTCTTGGCTCCCTGCCTGGCGATGGGCAAGAGGCGGGCCTGGTCTTGGCAGCCGAAATCGACACCGCTCCCTTCGTGGACTGGTACGCGGGCCAGCACGCCGATGCCCCGAAGCCTGGCAAGTTCCGGAAGCAAGCCGCCGAGACGGCAGAGTTCCTGCTGGACGCGTGGGGGCCGCGCGAGCATCCAGCCGAGGAGACGGTGTACTCCTGCTCGCCGCACCGAGTCGAAATGCTCGGCCGCCTAATCCACGACGATTATCTCCCCAAGGAAGGCAACGCCGTCCTGGCGCTGCTGCCCGACTGGGTCCAGTGGTGCGCCGACCGGGCGGGCCTGCCCGCCGCTCTGGCGGCGCCCGCTCTGAAAGCCGCCCGTGCCGAGGCCGCGAACCCCGTCACCGATGACCACGGTCCTGGCGACGAGGACGGCGACGGCGCCCCGTTCCGCAGGAAGGAGCTGTAATGGACTTCTCCGTGCTCGCCGACCGTGACTGCCTGGTCGCCTTCGCGGCAGTGGTGCTCTGCTCTGATCGCGGTGTGGAAGCCCACAAGATGGGTTACAGCTATGGTGGCATCGCTCACCTCACCGCGAAGGGCGCGGCCGGGCGGACGGGGCTGAGCCAGGCCGCGTCCGGGCGGGCCCTGCGGCGGCTGGAGGAGGCGGGCCTCATCATCAGCGATGGAGACGGCGATGCCTGGCGGACCTGCGCAGGCATCTTCGCCGGGGGCGGCGGCAACGCGTCACCCGAACCGGGGCAAGACATCGTTCCGGAGACGGCGGACGGCGGGACTGAGATAGTGGGGGGCCTGCCGAGCAAGCCACTCCCGCCGCCGGTCGCCGCCCTTATGGAACAGTTCGGCGTGACTGAGGCCGATGTCCTCGCGCTCGCCATGAGCGGCCCAGCCGAGGATTTCAGCATTCCCGACGAGGTGTACGTCGGGGGCAGGCGGGTGCCCCGGCAGAAGCTGCCCCGGCTGAAGAAGTCCGCGGCAACGACTGTCCACACGGTGAAGGCGAGCCTGTACGGGGCGAAGCCGCCAGTGTGGCGGCGTCTCGAGCTGCCCAGCGGGCTGACCCTGGACATGGTCCACGAGGTGCTGCAGATCGCGTTCGACTGGCACGGCTACCACCTGCACCAGTTCGAGACTGCCTGCGGGTCGTTCGGCAGGCCGGACGACGACGGAGACTGGGGCTTTGAAGAGGTAGGCGACGAGTCCGCCGTGGCGCTTGCCCAGGTCGCTGAGGAGGAGAAGGCGAAAATAGTCTACGTCTATGACTTCGGCGACGACTGGCGGCACGACATCGTGGTGGAGAACATCACCCCGGCCCTGCCAGGCGTGGCCTACCCGCGCTGCACCGGAGGTCGCGGCTGGGCACCGGAAGAAGATAGCGGCGGCATCTGGGCGCACAACGAGGCGGTCGCAGCCGCCGGACCCGTCATGCCATTCACCCCAACTGCCCTCGGCGCTCTCAGCGAACTCGCGGAACCAACCTGATGATCCTGCTGCCGCTGAGCCGATAAACGGATCTCAGCCGGGCAACGAATTTTCTCCGGCGGTGGGACCGCGCAGGCCGCCCGGCTATGGCCCAGTGCGATAGACCCGGCCAGTACTTATGCAGCACCGCCCTCGGACGGAACGCCCGCTTTTGCCGCACTAAGCGCGCCAGAAGTCGTGGGGGTCGCGGCCGGCCTTGAAGCCGGCCGCTTCGACGACGTCGATGGCCAGCTTGAAGCGGTCGCCGACGCGGCGGGGGAGGTGCGCGTCGCTGCCGAAGGAGACGGCGGTCCCGCCCTCCTCGCGCCACCAGCGGATCTGATCGACCGAGGCGAGCGGCGACTTGGTGTTGACCTCGAGGACCCGGCCGGATGACGCGAGTGCGCGGAGCACGGCGCGGTACTCCTCCTCGAAGTCCTGCTCCCGGTACAGGTGCGGGCCCTTCGGCCAGTAGCGGCGGGGAAAGTCCAGGTGGGCGAGGACCTGGAAGAGGTCGCTGCCCTCGATCAGCGTCACCAACTCGGCGAAGTAGTAGCGCATCACCGCTTCGTCGGGCATGTCTGCGAAGAGCGCGTCGGCCGCGACGAGCTTCCCCTGGTAGGGGACCGCGTGCAGCGAGCCGAGGACGCGCTCAAAGGCGTGCCCGTGCACGATCGCGCCCGCGCTCGCGGCGAACAGGTGCGGCTCTCCTGCTTCCACGCCGGCCAGGATGCGCAGGCCGGGGAAGCGCTGCCGGCAATCGTCGATCGTCGCCAGGTAGCCGGTGACGTCTAGCGGCCTGATCCGGCTCCACCAGCGATGATCGGTGGCAACCTCGACGACCGCGTCGCCCGGAGCGCTGGCGGTGAACTCCAGATGCTCGGTGAACGCGATGGCCGGCAGCCCGATAGCCAGGGCCTGCTCGCAACTGCGCGCCATCGACGCATCCGCCGGAGTGTCGTAGGACCACTCCGTATGTACGTGATTGTCCACAGGCAGCACGCTGGCAATACTATCGGTGAGGCGGTTACCAGCGGTCGTCGCGGTCCTTGGCCGAGGTGATGACGTAGATCTCGCCGGTGCGCCGCGCGTCCGGGGGGATCTGGGTGCGGCCGCCCTGGCTGGCGCCGGGCTCACGACCGTCGGGACCTGCGGGCGGCAGCGCGATGCTGCCCTTCTTCCCCGACTTCATCAGCCGATCCCAGCGCTCTTCCCACTCGGCGACGTCGCCGCCGCAGGCGTTCACGTAGGCGATGAGCACCGGCAGCGTCGGCAGCCTGAGCCCGCCTGCCGCCGAAGCCAGCGTCCGCATCGTGTAGTGCGACTTCTCCGCCATGTCGGGGTAGTCGAGTCCGGCCTTGGCGCGCAGCACCCGAAGGTCGCGCGCGAAGGCCGCGATGTTGTCGGTCTCGATGGCCGCGAGCGCGCCCTTGCTGCCCTGGATGGGATCAGGCAGCGCGCTGTCCCGTTGCCTGATGACCGGACCGCCCGCTCGGCCGAACGAGCCGGTGGTGCGCGTGCCGGGGCCGCCGCCGTCCGGGGCAGCACCGTAAAGCGGGTCGCCGAGTCGGCCTCCCTGCGATGCCTGACCGGGGTACGGATGTCCCGGGTACGGCTGGCCGTGGAATGGTGGCTGACCTGGGTCAGCCCAGCCCGGTCCCTGCTGTTGCCCGGCGGCCTGCCAAGAGTCGGCCGGGTGAACGTCGGGACCGGACGGTCCCGCCGCCTGCCACGAGCCCGTGTGGTGAACGCCGGGACCCGGCCGGCCCGGACCGGGCTGCCATGTCCCCGTGTGACGCGGGTCCTGAGCGTACTGTCCCTGATCCGCCGCCCAGTTTTGCCCGTGCTCGGGCCCGGCGCCCTGCCATGAGCCGAACTGCCCGGGCTCTGCCGTCCAAGCCTGCCCCTGACCTGGGCAGGCCGCCTGCCAAGACCCGGTGTGGTGGACGCCCGGGCCCGGCTGGCCGTGACCATCGGCCCAGCCCTGTCCCGGCGCGGCCTGCCAGGATCCGGTGTTCCGAGGGTCGTGGGAGTACTGCTCCTGGCCGCCCGCCCAGCTCTGGCCCGCAGCGGGGCCAGCGGGGCCAGCGGGGCCAGCGGCCTGCCATGACCCGGTATTCCGCGGGTGCTGGCCGAAGTCGCGGGCCGCCTGCGGGGTCGCCCCGTAGCGGGCCTGCTCGTACTGACCCGGCCCGTACTGGGCCTGGCCGGCGGCTGGTCCGTACTGGCCGTGAACCGGCTGGCCGGGCGGCCCGTACCCGGTTGACCGGAACCCGTCCGGCCCGGCGCCCGGGTACGCCCCGTACCTTGGCTGGCGGGGTTCGGACGTCGCCTGCCCGGGCTGGCCGGGGCCGGGCCGCCCCGTCGACTGCCCAGGCTGCCGCGGTCCGTATTGGTCGGCCCGCGGTTGCCCGTGTCCGTAGGGGCCGGTCGAACCGCTGCGCTGGTCGTGCCCCTGGCGAGCCCAGCCACCCGCGGGCGCCTGCCCGTAGTCCTGCCCCTGCGCGGTCTGGCGGTACTGATCTTCCCCCGGCCCGGGGTATTGCTGCGCGTACTGCGGGCCGGGCTGCCCGGCCCGGCCCGGCCAGCCGGCCGGCCCTCGGCTACGGCCGTCGGCGTGCGGGCCGCCCTGCGCCTGGTCGTAATCCGTTCCCCGACCGTAGAACCCCTCGGGCCGCGGGCCGCGGGGGGGAGTCGGGGAACCGTTGGGGGGAACCCGCCGTCCGTTCGACATGATGGTCTCCTCCGCCGTCGGACGGCCGCGGCCGGCCGCCTGGGGTCGGGGCCGGTCGGTTACCGGGCCTCGGCCGTCTGCTGGGCCCCGCCCGGGCCGTGGCCGGCCTCCTGCAGGCTGCGGTGCTGCCTCCTCGGGCCGCGGCCAGGGGCGGTTCGCCGCGCCGGGGTTGCGTGGCGCCTGCCGGGACGGCCGGGGCGGAAACCCGAGCCGAGGGGGCATGCCGCGCTCCGGGCGGGTGCGGGGCGGGCCCGGCGGCAGGTCGGCCGGCCGTGGCCGATCGCTGGTGCGTCCTCGGTAGCCGGGGTCAACCGGGTAGGCGGCCGTGTCCAGGGCCGGGCCAGGCAACTGAGCGTCCTGCGGGTAGCCACCGCCGTAGCCGGCTTCAGCGGACCAGCCACGCGCGCCACGGCCTGGGCGGGGCGCGGCAAATGAGCCGCCCTGACGATTCACCCGGTACCTCCTGCGTGTTCGCCGCGCAGCGCCTTGCCAGCCTGCGGCACTCGCCCCGCAATCGAGTGTAGGGCGGGCGGGCCGCCCGGACATGGCTGACGGGCAATTGCCCTGATTCGACGCTTTTTTATTTCATCGGGCAGCGTCTTTGCCCGTGGGTGTTCTGCGCCCGTTCGCGGGGTTACCCTGGGTTCAGGGCACGAGCATTTCGCCCGCGCCACGTCTTGCGGCGCCTGCGCGCGGCAAGAGGATCGCAACGCATGCGGAGCGGCCATGGTGGCATGGATCGTCTGGCTGATTGTGGCGGCCGTACTCGGCGTCGCCGAGTTGGCCACAACCACGTTCGCGCTCGGCATCATCGCGGTCGGGGCGCTTGTCGCCGCCGCGGTCGGCGCCGCCCACCTGGGCCTGCCGTTCCAGCTTCTGGCTTTCGTGATCGCCTCGGTGGCGGGTCTCGGCTTCGTGCTCCCCATCGCCCGGCGGCACCTGAATCAGCCGCCGCTGCTGCGGACCGGCCCCGCCGCCCTGGTCGGCCGGTCGGCGCAAGTGCTAGAAGAGGTCACCATGCACGGCGGCCGTGTCCGCATCGGCGGCGAGGTGTGGTCGGCCCGCTCCTACGACGAGACGCTGGTCATTCCGGCCGGCTCCGCCGTGGACGTCATGCAGATCGAGGGCGCGACCGCCCTCGTTTACCCACGGGAGTAGCCATGATCATCGCGGAGATCGTCATTGCGGTGGTGATCTGCATCGCCGTCCTGCTGACGGTTGTCCGCTCGGTGCGGATCATCCCGCAGGCGCGGGCCCGGAACGTCGAGCGGTTCGGCCGGTACCGGAAGACCCTGGAGCCGGGGATGGCCTTCATCATCCCGTTCGTCGACCGGGTCAAGGCGACGATCGACCTGCGCGAGCAGGTCGTCTCGTTCGAGGGCCAGTCGGTGATCACCGAGGACAACCTGGTGGTGGTCATCAACACCGTGCTGTTCTTCCAGGTGACCGACCCGAAGGCAGCGGACTACGAGATCGTCGACTACATCGGAGCGATCGAGCAGCTCACCGCGACCATGCTCCGGTCGGTCATCGGGTCCATGGACCTGGAGCAGACCCTGACCTCCCGGGACAAGATCAACACGCTGCTGCGCGGCGTGCTTGACGACGCGTCGGGCAAGTGGGGCATCCGCGTCACTCGGGTGGAGATCAAGGCGATCGACCCGCCCAAGTCCGTCAAGGACGCCATGGAGAAGCAGATGAGGGCCGAGCGGGAGAAGCGCGCCGCGATTCTCACCGCCGAGGGCGTCCGCCAGGCGAAGATCCTGACCGCCGAGGGCGACAAGCAGAGCGAGATCCTCCGAGCCGAGGGCGACAGGCAGGGAGCGATCCTGCGCGCTGAGGGCGAGGCCGCGGCCATCTCGCAGGTCTTCCAGGCGATCCACACCAACGATCCCGACCCGAAGCTGCTCGCCTACCAGTACCTGCAGACGCTGCCGCAGATCGCCGCGGGCCCTGGCAACACGTTCTGGGTGATACCGGGTGAGGTGACCTCCGCGCTGAAGGCGGTGACGTCCGCCTTCAGCGGCGCGACGAGCGACATTGCGGGTGGTCCGGAGCCCGGCGCCCCGGCTGATCGCGACACCGGCGCGAGCGCGAGTCCCGCTATCGCTTCGGGCAACGGCAACCCGGACACTGATGGTGCCGCCACCTCGGCCGTCCCGTCCGCTGCGACCGCCGCCCTGGCGGCGCTGGCGCCGATGGCAATCCCGGAGCAGCAGGAGCCATCCCACGACACGGCGCACGACGATGTGACGTCTCCCAACGGCACGGGATAGGTCAGGCGAAGATCGCCATCGCCGCGACGAGAACGCAGACCGCGACCGCGATTGCAGCCATGATCGTGGTCCGCGACAGCGCGGAACCCGTCCGGGCGCTAACGACCCGTCCGGACGCTGCCGTCGGGACGCTCGCACTGACATGCACCTCGGCCACGGTCGGCGCGGCCGGTGACCGGGTGGGCGTCACGCCGGAGTCGGCGTCAGGCGCCGCCGCCTGGGCTGCCTTAGCCTCGGTTGCCTCAGACCCCGTTACCGCCGCCTCGCCTGTCGCCGATTCGGCGTCGGCCACTGTCTGGTCGGTCTGCCACGCGGTCGATGCTGCGGCGGTTCCCCACGCTCCGACCGGGTGCTGCTCGGTCGTCGATGCTTCGGACTGCGCCGGGATCGGGGCCGGGTTGCCGACCGCCATCCCCTCGGCAATCCGGTCGAGCGCCGCCAGGATGATCGACGGGTCCGGGGTGTCGGAGGCCGGGCTAATCGAGCCGATGCGCGCCCCGGCGGAAGCCGCAGTCGAGGACCCGGCGGGCCGCGCGGGAAGCAGCGGCAGGGTGGGCGCGCTGGTCAGTGAGCGCCACCGCTCCTCCCACTCCTCGGTGGTGCCGCCGCACCCCCGGACGTAGGCGGATAGCACCGGCAGGTCAGGCAGCTCCGGCCCGGCCTCGGCGGCTCTGATGCAGTCATAGGGGTAGTGCGCGCGCGCGGCCAGTTCAGCGGGCCCAAGACCGGCGCCATCTCTGAGCTGGCGCAACTCTTCCAGGAACCGTGCCGAGTCGTCCCCCGACGCCCGGCAGGCCGTCGTTTGCCGCGCTTCCACCTGATGATGCTCCACCCACGCATCCCTTCCCTGAATCCATCAGAACTGCTGGACCCGTGGGACCAGGGGGCCTGCGTCCCCCGCGCGAGCCACCCGTGTATCCCAACCCGGGATTCATCCGTAGGTTATCGCGTCACATGGGCCGGCAACCGGCAACGCCACTATTTTTAGGTCCCCCGATTTCGTAGCGGAGTCGCTTCTTGTTGTTATGTTTGGTGCTGTCCATTAAGGTCTGATTGGGTCGCGCAGTTGATCACTTGCCCTCGCCAGACCCGAAAGTCAGCGGTGAATGGCGAGGCCCACGGTAAAAACGAGGCCGAAGGCAAGTTGCAGTCGCCCGGTCTGGCCCAGCGTCGCGATCAGCCCCGGCCCGGAGACGCCACCGCGCACCGCCCGGACCGGTGCCACCGACAGCGGCGCCGCCAAGAGCGCCAGCAGCGCGAACGGCCGGTAGACGCCGATCAGCGCGGCTAGTGCGAACGGCGCGAGCAAGAACACCAGGTACACGCTCCGCGCCCGCGCGTCGCCGACCCGCACGGCCAGCGTCCGCTTGCCCGACGACGCGTCGGAGGAGATGTCCCGGAGATTGTTGATCATCAGCAGCGCGCAGGAGAGCAGCCCGGCGGGGACCGACGCCGCAAGCCCAAGCCAAGACAGCCGCTCCATCTGCACGTACGCGGTCCCGGCGACGGCGGCGACGCCGAAGAAAACGAACACCGACACCTCGCCGAGCCCGCGGTACCCATACGGCCGCGACCCCCCGGTGTAGAACCACGCCGCGAGGACGCACAGCGCCCCGGCGGCCACGATCCACCACGAGGTGAAGGCGGCGAGCACCAGCCCGAGGCAGCAGGCCAAGAAAAAGCACGAAAAAGCGGCGTATTTCACTTCCCGCGGGGTGGCCGCACCCGATCCGACCAGCCGCATCGGCCCGGCCCGGCGCCCTGCCGCGTCGGTACCGCGCACGCCGTCGCTGTAGTCGTTGGCGAAGTTCACCCCGATCTGCAGCGCGAGCGCCACGAGCAGCGCGAGCAATGCCCGCCAGAGGGAGAACTTCCCGTATCCCGCCGCCACGCCGGAACCGATCAGCACCGGCACCACGGCCGCCGGCAGGGTCCTCACCCTGGTCCCGGCCACCCACTCACGCGCGCTAGCCACCGGCAGAGGCCGGCGGAGCGGGCGGAGAGAGCCGGGTATGCAGCCGCACCACCGGCACCTTCACGCCCATGTCCAGGTTGGACCGAGTGCCGTCCAGGCCCCACCCCGCGGCCGACAGGAACTCGATCCGCGGCCCGTCGTCAGCCAGCGCCCACGCGTACGCCGTCTGGAACCCGTCCTCGGCGAAGGTGTCCGCGACGGCGTTCAGCAGCCGGTCGGCGTGCCCGCCGTCCCCCGAGGCGTCCTCCGGCAGCACATGCAGCTCGTACAGTTCGGCATCGGTGCCCGGCCACAGGTCCTCATCGGAGGCCGGCCCGGCCGCCGCGAACCCGGCCACCTCAGGCGACCCTGGCGAGGGGACCGCGACGTGGACCCGGTGCCGGGACGTCGGCGGGTTGACGATCGCCTCAAGCCACTGCTCCGCCCACCCGGCGAGCGCCGCGTCGCTGGTCAGCTCCGCGAGCACCTCGCCCGGCACCAGCTCGGCCAGCGTCGCCCGCCAGCTTGCGACCTGCACCTGCGCGAGCCCGGCGGCGTCGGACGCCCGCGCGGACCGTACGAAGCCAGCGGTCACTGCGTCTCCGGCGCCAGCCGCGCCAGCGCCGAGATGTCGCGCGACGCGCCGGTCGACGCCGACGTGGCCAGCGCCGCGTACACCTGCAGGGCCGCGCTGACCGAACGCTGCCTGGACGCGGGCCGGTAGCCGCCGAGCGAGGCGAGCAGCGCCTCGCGCCGCTCCGCCAGCTCGAGGTCGGGCACGTCAAGCCGGAGCTCCCGCCGCGGGATGTCGATCACGACGGTGTCCCCCTCGTTGACCAGGGCGAGCGCACCGCCGCTGGCCGCCTCGGGGGAGATGTGCCCGATCGACAGCCCGGAGGTGCCGCCGGAGAACCGGCCGTCGGTGACGAGCGCGCAGGCCCGCCCGAGCCCCTTCCCCTTGAGGAAGCTGGTCGGGTACAGCATCTCCTGCATACCGGGCCCGCCGCGCGGCCCCTCGTAGCGGATCACGACGACGTCCCCGGCGACCACGCGGCCGTCGAGGATCCCGGAGACGGCATCCTCCTGCGACTCGAATACCTTCGCAGGGCCCGGAGAACGTCCACAGCTCCTCGGGGACGCCCGCCGTCTTCACCACCGCCCCCTCCGGGGCCACGTTCCCGTAGAGCATGCAGAGCCCGCCGTCGGCGGTGTAGGCGTGCGCAACGTCGCGAATGCAGCCGTCGACCGCGTCGCGGTCCAAGGACTCCCACGACGCCGACTGCGAGTACCCCTTGACCGTGCGCACCCCGCCGGGCGCCGCGTGGTAGAGCTGGACCGCCTCCGGCAGCACCGAGGAGGAGCGGAGGTCCCACGCGGAGATCGGCGCGCCGTGCACCGTGTGCACCGCCCGGTTGAGCAGTCCGGCGCGGTCGAGCTCCCCGAGGATGGTGTAGATACCGCCCGCCCGGTGCACGTCCTCGACGTGATACGACCCGCTCGGCGCCACCTTGCAGATGCACGGAACCCGCCGCGACAGCTCGTCGATCTCCTTGAGCCCGAAGTCCACGCCCGCCTCGTGCGCCGCGGCGAGCAGGTGCAGCACCGTGTTGGTGGACCCGCCCATCGCCACGTCAAGCGCCATCGCGTTCCCGAACGCCTCCCGGGAGGCGATCGACCGGGGCAGCACCGACTCGTCGTCGTCGAAGTAGTACCGCTTGGTGATATCCACCGCCACCGCGGCCGCCCGCTCGAACAGCTCGCGCCGCGCGACATGCGTCGCCAGCGTCGTCCCGTTGCCCGGCAGCGCGAGCCCGATCGCCTCGGTCAGGCAGTTCATCGAGTTGGCGGTGAACATCCCGGAGCAGGAGCCGCAGGTCGGGCAGGCCTCCTCCTCCAGCGACAGCAGCTCCGACTCTGACACCGAAGGATCGGCCGCGGCGACCATGGAGTCGATGAGGTCCAGCTTGCGGATGCCAGGCGAAGCCACGCGACCGTTCGATATACCGGTTTTCGCTATGACTTTTCCGGCCTCCATGGGGCCGCCCGACACGAACACCGTCGGGATGTTGAGCCGCATCGCGGCGATCAGCATGCCCGGTGTGATCTTGTCGCAGTTGGAGACGCAGATCAGCGCGTCGGCGCAATGCGCGTTGGCCATGTACTCGACCGAGTCGGCGATCAGCTCGCGGGACGGCAGCGAGTAGAGCATGCCGCCGTGGCCCATCGCGATGCCGTCATCGACCGCGATCGTGTTGAACTCGCGCGGGATCGCCCCGGCGGAGCGGACCGCGTCCGCGATGACGCGGCCGACATCGGCCAGGTGGACGTGGCCGGGGACGAACTCGGTGAAGCTGTTGGCGACCGCGATGATCGGCTTGCCGAAGTCCTCGGACGCTACCCCGGTGGCGCGCAGGAGAGCACGCGCCCCCGCCATGTTCCGACCGTGCGTGACCGTGCGTGACCTCAACGGCGGCATCGCCGAACTCCTCTCGTCACTAAGACATGAGAAGTTCAGCCTACAGGGGTGGCCGTCCTGGCCGGCGCGACGTCGGGCAGCATCCTCTCCGCCGTCTCATAGATCGTGCGGACTTCCTCGCGGGTGAGCTTGGGCACGCCGTCGCGCTGGCGGCCGCGTCGCTTGAGGTACTTGCGCAGCGTCTTCCCGGTGAACACGTCGACGCCCCTGATGGTGGCGATGTCCCAGGGGATCCTCGGCCCGTAGATGGCGAGCGCAGGCCGGACGGTGATCTCGCTCCCGAGCGCCGCGGAGAGGATCTCGCTGGCCTGCCCCGCCTCCCAGACCGCGTGCTCGAGCCGCTCCTTCTGCGACTCGGGACCGCGGTAGAGCCGCTTGCCGTTCAAGGTGCGGACCGGCACCTTGGAATTCCATTTCTCCGAGTCGATCGCGTAGACGCCGGTGGGCCCGACGACGAGATGGTCGATGTACTCCCGGCTGTCGGGGATGGGCCGCCCGTCGAGCGCGAAGTACCCGGCACGCCGCATCCGCCGCAGCTGCCAGCGGGTGCGCCGCTGGGCGCCGGACTGGCTGGCGCCGTTGACGTGATCCGCGGCGGTCCGCGACCGGTAGAGGGTGTCGACGATCCCGGCCAAAATGGCCAGAGTAAGACCGATTACCCAGCTCTTTGTAAGAATTCCGAATAGCAGGCCGACGACGATCATGATGGTCGCGCGCAGCCGCCAGAACCGCAGTTGCACATCCGGTGGAAGATCGCGAATGCCGATTCTGGGCTGCCCGTCGGGGGCCGGTGCGGGAGTTCGAAGATCGCCAATCCGCATTCTGAACGGACGCGGCTTATTCTCCTCCGTCGACCCGACCGGCTGCGGGGCGGGCGTGATCTGCTTGTTCCACTCCGGGCCGGACGACTGCTCCGACGCGGCCGGCGCGGGGCCGACCGCGGCCGGTTCGGCCCCGGGGGACCGGCTGAACGACCTGAAGTCCAGGGTGGGTTCGTCTTCCTCGGTCACCTCGGTGGTCGCGATGTTGCCGAATATGGAGATGCCCTCGTCCGGCGGCTCAGCCGACTCGGGTGCATCCGCCTGCGCGTAGGGATCGGACGGCTCGGCTGCCTCGGCCAGCTTGTGCGCTGCCGGAGTGAAGGTCGGGGCCGGCTGCGGTGCCGGGCGGTTCGGGCGCGGGGCCTCGTAGACCAGGCCGCCGGTCGCGTCGTCATCGGCGGCCGGGGCGCGTCCGGGTGTGTCATCCACCCCGGAGTGCGCGTACCTGATCGGGCCGAGGCGTCGGCTGGCGGTCCGGTCGTGCCGGGGGAACCTTGTGTCGATGCCCTGGTTGTCGGCCACGGCGTGCGTGGTGCCGGTGACCCCGGCGTTGCGACCGCTACCGGGGGGCGGTTCAGCGTCAGGTGCCGGTGTAACAGTGGTCTGCACGCCGTTGTGCGCCTGCGTTCCGGGCTCCGCTGATGATCTGGAGTTGTTGCTTCGGGGCCAAGCCATCCATCTCACCATCTCAGCGTACCGATTTCGCCGCCTCTAAGACGGCTCTCTGTAATCGATGTGCCCAGCGTATGTAGTTTTAAAGCGGACATTCGCGCCTCTTAATTGCACTGTAAATCGCGATGACCGGTGCTGCCAGAGGCCGAGGCCATAGCCCGAGTCTGTCGGCGCTCACGCCGGGCCGGCGATAGAATCCGCCTAGACATGACGGTCCGAGACTTGATAAGGCGGAGTTGAACGTGCGCTGGTCAACCATGCACATCCCGACGCTGCGGGACGATCCTGCAGAGGCGGGCGCGCCCAGCCACCGGCTGTTGCTGAGGGCCGGGTACATCCGGCAGCTGATGGCCGGGCACTACTCGCTGCTGCCGCTCGCGGTCCGGGTCCGGCTGAAGGTCATCGCGATCATCCGCGACGAGATGAGCAAGATCGGCGCCCAGGAGATCCTGATGCCGATCATGCACCCGGCCGAGGTGTGGCAGCGCAGCGGGCGCTGGGAGGTCATGGGCGACGAGATGTTCCGCCTCAAGGACCGCAAGGGCGCCGGCCTGGCTCTCGGCATGACGCACGAGGAGATCGTCTCGACCCTCGCCACCGAGCTCAACTCCTACCGTGAGCTGCCGCAGTCCTGGTACCAGTTCCAGACCAAGATGCGCGACGAGCCGCGGCCCAAGGGGGGCCTGATGCGGACCCGCGAGTTCACCATGAAGGACTCCTACAGCTTCGACCTCGACGCCGAGGGCCTGGACCGGTCGTTCGAGGCGCACCACCGGGCCTACGCCCGCGCCTTCGAGCGGATGGGCATCCCCGCGATCGGTGTCGAGGCGTCGAACGGCTCCATGGGCGGTTCCGGCTCGCGCGAGTTTGTCTGCCCGTCCGACGCCGGCGAGGACGACATCGTGTACTGCCCCGGGTGCGGTTACGCGGCCAACAGCGAGGCCGCGGTATCGGTGCTGGCGGCCGCTGACCCCGGTCTTGACGCGGCCGTCGCCCTGGCCGAGCCGGCCCGGTTCGACACCCCCGGGGTACGGACGATCGAGGACCTGGCGACCGGTTACGACGCGCCGGCCGACCGGCAGGTCAAGACGCTGGTCTACGTCCTCGACGGCGCCGTCACCCTGGTCCTGGTCCGCGGTGATCACGCCCTGGAGGAGCAGAAGCTGATCGACGCCACCGGCGCCCGCGCGGTGCGGCAGGCCGAGGCGGAGGAGATCTTCGCCGCGCTCGGCGCGCACCCGGGCTCGCTCGGCTCGGTCGGCGTCGCGGACCTGCCGATCATCGCCGATCTGGCCCTGCGGGACCGGTCCGGGATGGTGACCGGCGCCAACACCGACAACGTGCACCTGCGCGGCGTGGATGTCGCCCGGGACGTCAGCGTCGGCCGCTGGGCGGACCTGCGGGCCGTCGCGGCGGGGGACGCCTGCGCAAGCTGCGGGCAGCCGCTCACGGTCATCAAGGGCATCGAGGTCGGCCACATCTTCAAACTCGGCTACAAGTACTCCGACGCCATGGACATCACGGTCTCCGGCCCGGACGGCAAGCCGGTGAGGCCGATCATGGGCTGCTACGGCATCGGCGTGGAGCGCGCGATGGCGACCTGCGTCGAGGTCCACCACGACGCGAAGGGCATCGTCTGGCCGGTCAGCGTCGCCCCGTTCGAGGCCGTCGTCGTGGTCGCGCAGCAGAACGACGGAGGCGTCGCCGAGGCGGGGGAGCGGGCCTATCAGGCCCTGCTCGACGCCGGGGTGGACGTGATCATCGATGACCGCCCCGACCGGGCCGGCGTGAAGTTCAGCGACGCCGAGCTGGTCGGCATCCCGTTCCGCATCACGATCGGCAAGCGCGGCGTGGCCGCGGGCACCGCCGAGCTGACCGACCGCGCCACCGGCGAGACCGAGGTCGTCCCGCTTGACGACATAGCCAAGCACGTCCGCGAGGCCGTCGCCCAGGCCCTCACCGCCTAGTTCCCAAGCGCTAGCACCACTCGCGCCCCGCTTCTCCGGTCTCCAGGGCAGAACCGAAACCTGGGCCTGAGCGAGTTAAATCCATGACCATTCGATCGTAATGCGTCACCGTTCCACGGCCGCTGCCTCGCGGTCGCGGTCCTGGTTGCGGAGGGCGCGGAGCACCTCGTCGCGGCCCTCGTTGAGCAGCCGCCGCAGGGCGGCGGGGGGCTCGGGGACCGACGCCAGGTAGGCGTCCGTCGCCTCGACCGTCGCCTCGTCCACGGCGCAGACCGAGTAGCCGCCCTCCACGAAGTCCTGCGCCATGGCCGACGACCACTCCCGCCACACCTCGCCGACCGTGGCGAAGTACTCCGGCCGGTACGGCTCGACGAGCGCCGCCTGGTCGGGATCGGCGAACCCAGCTAGCGTGGCGCGGAACATCGCGATCGTCAGCTTCCCGTCGGTCAGGGTCTCCCAGGTTTCACGCTTCCCCTTGGCCGAAGGCACGGCGGCCCGGCACGCCGCCGCCTGCCGCTCGCCCGCGTCGGTGGCGTCCGCCGAGAGCTCCGCGTCGATCGCCTCCTCGACCAGCACCCCCCGGCTCACCAGGTGGCGCAGCAGCGTCCAACGCAGGTCGGTGTCGACCGCGAGCCCGTCGAGCGCGGTCGTGCCGTAGAGCAGCCCGGACAGGAATGACAGGTCGGCCCCGGACGTGGCCACCCCGGCGAACGACCGCACGTAGGCGAGCTGGTGGTCGGACCCGGCCGGGGCGGAGGCGAGCAGCGACCGCAGCGCCGACGCCATCAACGCGAGACCCTCCGCGCGCCAGGAGGGCTCGGCGTAGTTCCGCACCGCCAGCGCCGCCTGCCGCAGCAGCGTCTGCACGACGCTGATGTCGCGCACCGAGTCGATGCCACCGAGCACGAGCCGGACGTAGTCCCGTGCGGCCATCTCCCCGTCCCGGCACATGTCCCAGCCGGCCGCCCAGACCAGGGCGGCGGGCAGCGAGGAGGTGAACGAGCCGATCGAGGCGACCGCGGTCCGCAGCGAGTGCTCGTCGAGCCGGATCTTGGCGTAGCTGAGGTCCTCGTCGTTGACCAGCACCAAGTCGGGCTGGGGCTGCCCGATCAGTTCCGGTACTCCGGTGGCGGGCCCGGACACGTCGGTCTCAATGGCCGCGGTCCGGGTGAGGCCGCCGTCGGCCAGCGAGTAGAGGCCGATCGCGATGCGGTGCGAGCGCAGCACCGGGTGCGATGACGTCGCCTCCTGCACCACCGCGAAGGACGTGAAGCGGCCGGCCGAGTCGACCGTGTAGACGGGCCTGAGCGTGTTGACCCCCGCGGTCTCGAGCCACTCCCGTGACCAGGCCGCCAGGTCGCGCCCGGAGACGTCCTCGAGCGCGGCGAGCAGGTCGGCCAGCGTGGCGTTCCCGAACGAGTGCTCGGCGAAGTACTTCCGCACGCCGGCGAGGAAGTTCTCCCGGCCGACGTAGGCCACGAGCTGCTTGAGCACGGCCGCGCCCTTGGCGTAGGTGATCCCGTCGAAGTTCACCTCGACCGCGTGGATGTCAGGGATGTCGGCCGCGATCGGGTGCGTGGAGGGAAGCTGGTCCTGCTTGTACGCCCAGGCCTTCCACGCGGTGGTGAACGTGGTCCACGAGTGCGTCCAGCGGGTCGCCTCGGCCTGCGCGGCGGTGCCGGCCCAGGTGGCGAACGACTCGTTCAGCCATAGGTCGTCCCACCAGCGCATGGTGACCAGGTCACCGAACCACATGTGCGCCATCTCGTGCAGGATGGTCTCGCCGCGCGCCTCGCGGGAGAAGTCGGTGACCCGCGACCGGAAGACGTAGTCCTCGAGGAAGGTGACCGCGCCCGCGTTCTCCATCGCGCCTTCCTTGAACTCGGGCACGAAGAGCTGGTCGTACTTCCCGAACGGGTACTTGATCCCGAACGCCTGATGATAGAAGTCGAACCCCTGCCTCGTCACCTCGAAAATCTCGCCCGGGTCCAGGTACCTGGCCAGCGACTGGCGGCAGAAGATGCCGAGGGGGATACCGTCGTGCTCATCGCGCACGACATGCCACGGGCAGGCGGACACGTGCGTGATGTAGGTCGCCATCAGGGGCGTCGGCGGGAAGTGCCAGCGCCTGACGCCGGCGCCGTCGGGCGAGCCGCCCTCGACGTCGGCCGCCATGTTGGACACGACCATCCACTCCTGCGGCGCGCGCACGGTGAGCTCGTAGCGCGCCTTCATGTCGGGCTGGTCGAAGCACGCGTAGACCCGGTGCGCGTCGAAGGTCTCCAGGTCGGAGTACACGTAGACGTTGCCGTCAGCCGGGTCGGCGAACCGGTGCAGCCCCTCGCCGCTGCGGGAGTAGGCACACTCGGCGTCGACCACGAGCGTGTTCTCCGCGGCGAGGCCGTCGACCGCGATCCGCTCGCCGTTGAATGCGCGGGGCGGCACGGGCGCGCCGTTCAGCGTGATCGAGTGCACCTGGGGCGCCTCGAGGTTGAGGAAGGTGCCGGAGCCCGGCCGCGCACAGTCAAAGGCGACGGTCGATATGGAACGGAAGGTGGTGTCTCCGCCAGTCAGATCCAGCTCAACCCGGTAAGAGCTGACTTTGATCAACTCGGCACGGATCCGCGCCTCGTCACGGGTGAGGTTAGCTGTCACCAGGTGACCCCTTCGCAATCGCCATGTGCCTATGTACTCGTTACTGATCTTCCCACGTCGTCTTCCCACGTCGGGTCGGGGCAACCGCCAGGATCATCCGCGCGCGTGTCGGTGGCCGCGCCCCGACCGCCGCGCTGAGGGTTATGGTCCTCATCGCGCGGCCTTGGCGGGCTTCCCGTTATTATTACACACAGTGTCCGATTAGTCATCAGATGTGACCAGGTTTGCCCAGGGGGCCGCCGCCCCCTTCGACCCCCGTCATGGGGGCCGCGCGCCTAGCCTCGGCGCCGACGCCGCCGCCGCGTCGGCGTCGGCGGCGGGCCGCCCCCGGCCGCCTGCGCCGTGGCGGCGGGCGCGACCGAGGCAGCCGGAACCGTCGGGTCGGCTGCGCCCGCCGGAGCGGCCGCGCCCGGGCGGCCAACCGCCGGTCGGCTCGGCCCGCCCGCCCGCCCGGCTGCCTCCTCGTGCTTGGCCGCCGCCGCCAGCTGGTCGTCACTCGGCCGCGACACGTCCCGCGCCCGCATCGCCCCCGACAGCGTGATCCTCATTTCCCCAGTCTCGTGCAGATCCTCGGTGTCGGCCAGTCCCGAGTCGAACGCGCCCAGCGACCGGCCCGCCTCGAACTGCCTGCGCATCCTCGGCCACCGGTCGGCGGGCTTCGGGCCGGAGTTGAACGAATGCTCATGAACTAGTCGAAAGGCGGCATGCTCGTCATCGGAGATAGGACGGATCGCGTGTTGGTCTGCCATGATGGACTTCTTATCCCGCTAGGCCTGCTGGACGCGAATCTTTTTCGCTGACGACGCCGGCAGGGGCGACACTAGGGGAGAAGGAGCGTGGACGGCGTGCGAGACCGGCGATCTGCGGATAATCTGCGCGGGTCATGAAAGTTCCGGCAGTCCTCTCGGCAGCGCGCTGGGCAGCGCGCCCGCTGCGGCGTGTCGGCGAATGGCTCTCCGTTCAGGCCAGGCACCAGTTCATCACCAGGAACCGCCGGGTCGCGGCCGGGCTCACCGTGATCGCGATCGCGATCCCGGTGCTCGCGGTGCAGGTGTCCGACCGGTGGTTCTCGCCCGGTGAGATGATCCTGCCGATCCTCTGCGGCGGCCTGCTGCTCTGGCCGAGGGCGCTGCGCATCCTGATCGCCGTCGTGGCGGCCGGGCTTGTCTACGACATAGTCGAGGACAGGGCCGGATTCGGGATCGCGTTGACCATCGCGGCCATCGCCTACTTCGCGGACGTCCTCTCCAACACCAGGGGCAAGCTCGGCACCAGAGGGCTGCGCGCGGACCGGATGATGATCGAGCTCCGGGACCGCATCCGCGCCCAGGGCACGCTGCCGGAACTGGGCGACGGCTGGGGGTCGACGGTGGTGCTGCGCCCGGCGGGCGGCTCCTCGTTCGGCGGCGACTTCGTGGTCTCCTACAGCGACGGCAAGACGCTTGAGGTGGCGCTGGTCGACGTCTCCGGCAAGGGGATGGACGCCGCCACGCGCGCGCTGTTGCTCTCTGGCGCGTTCGGCGGCGTCCTTGGCTCGGTGCCCAGGGAGCAGTTCCTGCCGGCCGCCAACGCCTACCTGCGCCGGGAAAGCTCGGACGAGGGGTTCGTGACCGCCGTCCACCTGTCGGTAGACCTGGCGTCGGGGGAGTACACGATCTACTCGGCGGGCCACCCGCCGGCGGCGCGCTACGACGCCACCACCGGTGAGTGGCGCACGAGTAGCGCCCGCGGCATCGTGCTCGGCGTCGTCTCCGACCTGGCCGGCGTGCCCGACGTCCCCGACGATGGCGTGCTCCGCCGCGGTGACGCGATCATGCTCTACACCGATGGCCTGGTGGAGGCGCCGCGCCAGGACATTGACGAGGGCATCCAGCGCCTTCTCGGCGAGGCCCAGCGCCTTCTCGGCGAGGCCCAGCGCTTGGTCGTCGACGGCTTCAGGACCGGCGCCCCCGGCCTGGTGACCACGATGCAGCGCACAGTCAACAGTGGTGACGACTGCGCCCTGGTCCTCGTCTGGCGCTCCTGAAGTCGCCCGGTCGTGGCGGCAAGGGAATCATCGTCATCATCGGCGTCGTCGCCACGATCTGCTTTACCGGGCCTCAGTCGGTAAGGCAGGTGCTGTAGTCGGCCTGGCCGGGCACGTCGTAACAGAGGAAATTGTTATCGGCGGTCGAGACGGTGGCGCTGTAGGTGGCCACCTGCCAGCTCGACGGACTGCCGCCGCAACCAACGTGCAGCGAGTAACTTTCCCTTTCAGGCAACGTGTACCAGAAGCTCGCGGTGGAGGTGCTTCCCTGCCAGGATGCGAATCCATGGCCCTTGGCGGCGGCCACATACACGCCCACCACGGCGTGTCCGGACAAGCATGCCACTTCGCCGGAGATGCTGAACGGCCCGGACGGCGATGTGGGCCGCGATGGAGTCGATGACGGCAACGGGCTAGAACTGGGGCGATCCGGTGGAACGTGCACTTTGGCCGGGGCGGACACCCGTGCTGCCGTGCGATGGCCTGGGCTGGCCGTGGGTGGTGCCGTGCGCCGGATCGGTTTACCGGGGCTGGCCGGCGGGGACGGGGCGGCTGGATTGGCTGGCAGGGATCGCGGCCTCGCTGCCGTGCGCGGTGCTGCCGTGTGCTGCAGCGCCCAGACGCAGACGGGCAGCGTGACGGCGAGGCAGGCCAGCGCCGCGACCGCCGCCCGCCGGGTGCGCCGCGTGCGCCGGGGTGCGGGGCCCGGCGGCTGGCGGCCGGGGGGCCCGGCCGGGGCGCCCGCGGCTTCCTCGAGCATGCGCATGGCTGCCGCCGCGGTGGGCCGCGCGGCTGGATCCCGGGTCAGGAGAGCGGTGATGGCCGCGCTGAGCGGGCCGGCGGTTTCCGGCGGCGGGGGGTCGCCGGCGGCGATCGCGGCGATCGTCGCGATGACGCCGCCGCAGTGGTCGTAGGGGCCCTTCCCCTCGACCGCGGCGTACAGGGTGGCGCCGAGCGACCACAGGTCCGAGGCCGGGGTGGCCGTCTCGCCGCGGATCCGCTCCGGGGCGGCGAAGGCCGGGGTCCCCACCACCGTCCCGGCCTGGGTGAGCGAGGGATCGCCGTCGATGGCCGCGAGGCCGAAGTCGGTCAGCACCGCCTTGCCGTCGCCGGCGAGCATCACGTTGCCCGGCTTCACGTCGCGGTGCAGCACCCCCGCGGCGTGGGCGGCCGCCAGCGCGGCGAGCAGCTGCCGGCCTACCCGCGCCGCGGCGTGCGGCGGCAGGGGGCCGTCATCGGCGATGACCCGGTCGAGGGAGCGGCCGCGCACGAGCTCCATCACGATCCACGGCCGCCCGAGGTCCTCCACCACGTCGTGCACGGCGGCCACCGCCGGGTGGCTGAGCCGGGCCGCGCCGCGGGCCTCGCGCAGCGTCCGCTGGCGGAGGCGGCCCTGCTCGGCCTCGCCCAGCCCCGGCGGGAGCCGGATCTCCTTGACGGCGACGTCACGGCCGAGGAACTCGTCCCTGGCGTGCCAGACCCGGCCCATGGCCCCCTGGCCGATCGCCGCGGCCAGCCGGTACCGCCCGCCGACCAGCCGCCCGTCCGCCCCCGCCGGGCCCTGCGCCGCGGCCGGATCCGCCGGCCGGCCGCCCGCCGGCTCGCCGGGGATGGGCAGGGTGCCGGCCGCCCCCGCACCGGGCATCGTCCCCGCCGCGTCCGTCTCCTGCCCGCCGTGCCCGGCATGCCGCGGCCCCGCTACCGACATCGCCTCTCACGCCGCCTTCCGTCACGATTCCGGCATCGCGGATTCCGCTGCGGATTCCGCTGCGGATTCCTCTTCCGGCCGATCCTCAGCCCCGGCAAGCGCGGACTGCCCAGGCCGGAGGAACTCGACACCAAGACCAATCCGCTCGATCAGGTGAACGAGGGTTACGACGACGCGCCCAACGGGCCCACGACGCGCCGGGCGCTGAGCCTCGACTAATCCTGGCGAGCCCGAGCGGCCGGAAAGCTCGCCTGACCCACCTCGCGCATGCGCCGGTCGCGGTTAGCCGAAGATGCGCCCGGCCGGCAGCGGCCCGGCATGCAACACGAGTCCTGGCTTCTCGCCCGCCAGAAGCTGCGTCGCCTTCTCCGCCGCAGCACCCGTTAGCGCGACCGGGTAACCGGACGAACTCAATGTCTCCCGCTCCATGCATTTTTCTTTGGCGCCGCCCAGCCGCACTGCCACTCGCATGTCATATATAACGTGTATGTAGGCTAGCATACCGGATATGTCTTCCGCCCGGGTTCGAGGTTCCGGCGCGGCTGTACAAGTCCTCAGGCGTGATCAGGCGCTCTGCTGCGGCACGGTGACGACGGGGCCGTGCGCGTGGCTCACCACCGCGTGGATGACCCGTGCCGGGCCTGGCACCAGCCGGCCGTTTGCGCTGTGCCTGCCAAGCACCACCAGGTCAGCCCTCGCCGACAGGTCGGCCAGTACTCGTCCCGGGTGACCGTGCACGACATCGCGGCTCGCGTCCACGTCGGGATACCCGCTCCGGCAGTCGTTCAGCAGGTCGTCCAGTTTCCTGGCTGCCCCCTCGGCGGCGTGGGAATCCGGGAACTGCCACGCGTGGACGGCCAGCAGGGCTGCCTTACGCAGGTGGGCCTCCTCGAAGGCGAACGCGAGCGCGGGGCCGCAGTCCTCAGGGCTCCGTATACCGACGGCAACGAGGCGGTCGGTGGCCGCGGCCTCTTCCCGTACCACCACGACCGGGCACGAGGCGTGGACGGCAGCGTAGCGGCTCACCGATCCGAGGGTCATGGCGGCGAACCCGCCGCGGCCGTCCGATCCGACGACGAGCAGCAGCGCGCCCGAGCCGCTGTCGGTGACCGCCTGGGCAGGCGGCCCTTCCACCGGGTCGGTGTCTACCAGCACATCAGGGGCCGCAGCAGCAGCCGCGCTGGCCGCCGTGGCCAGCGCCTTGTCACGGTCACCGATGAGGTGAGTGGCGACGGTCTCGAAGCCCGAGCCCGATGGCGCGCTCATTCTCGGCGGCATCTCGGCCGCGGACACGATCCGCAGGGGCGCGCCTCGGAGGACCGCCTCTCTAGCGGCCCAAGCGACCGCCCGCTGGGCTTGCGCCGAGCCGTCAGTGCCGACCACGATGGGCTTGGTTGTCATGATGGCTCCCTGATGATCCGCATCGTTTCCAGTACCAGTTCACCCAGCGTACTGAGGACGCTCTCAGATGCGAAGGTCCCTGCGCGCCAGGCGGGACCGGAGGGAAGCACGCGAACCGCGCTGTCGCCCGGCCTCCCTGCTCCCATGTCAGGCGACGGTCCGAGTACGAAGTCCTGCGCGGCGTTGACCGGCTGGGTAACGCCCGGGATGGTCTGCGGGGAGAACAGCAGCCGCTGGACGCTGCCGCTCTGGTTGTTGTACGGCGGACCGTAAAGGGCGGTCTCGCTGGTCCCGTTCAGCTCGGTTGCCGCCGTGGCCAGGAAGTCGGCCGGGGCGACCCTGGCCCAGGTCGCGATCGTGATCGGCGGCACGTCCGGGGAGGACAGGAGGGCGGCCAGGCCCAGCGTGAGTGCCAGCACGACCACCGCGGCTATGGTCCCTTCCTTGAGGATGTCGTAGCGACGGTTCGGGCCGCGCCACGGGGCGGCGTCGGCTGCGGCGATAGCCAGCCGACGTGGCCGCCCGGTCGCCGTGACCTCGGCATTATGCGCGTTGATCGGGTGCGAGACCCCGTGCACCCGCACCAGCAGCACGTGCGCGCCCACGATGGCGATCAGCGCGATCGGGATGAGCACGATGTGCCACATCAGCATCTGGCCGAAGTTCATCACGTTGAAGAACGCGCCGACCCCGACCGAGTTGAACGCGTCCTTGCCGCTGGCGGCGATCCACTGGGAGTCGAAGTTCTGCTGCGACAGGTATCCGGTGAAGCACTCCACCACCGAGGCCGCGAACGCGACCACGCCGGTGATCCACGTCCACGTCCGGCGGCCGCGCCAGGCTGCCATCCAGAACTTGCCCCACAGGTGTATGACCAGCAGCGCCATGAACAGCTCGACGCTCCACAGGTGCAGGCTGTTGAAGAAATGCCCGACCGGGTTGTAATGCCACCAGTCGGGACCGCCGAGCGCCAGGGCGAAGCCACTCACGATCGCCACCCCGAGCGCGGCCAGGGAGCCCACGCCGAACACGTAAATCCAGGATGCGACATAAGCAGGCTGGCTGTCGGGCAGCAGCTTGGCGGGCGGCAGCGTCCGGAGCGCGCGGCGCCGAAGCCGGGCCGTCCACAACCCGGCCGTGCCATCATCGGGCGACTCGGCCACTCCGGCCGCGTCGGCACCCGCGGCCGAAACGGTAACGGAGACCGCCTCCGCGCGCTCCCTTTGGGGAACGGGAGCAGCAGCGCGGCCCCGAAGATAGCGACCATGACGGCGACCAGGACCAGGTTGGCGACCGTAACGTCAAAGATCGACCAGTGCACGAAGGTCGCCGGCGAGTTCACGCTAACCGCCAGGACGGAACGGCTGACGGAAAGATCCAGGCATGGGGCACCTCGCTGTACACGCGCATGACGCCGCCGAGGTCTGGAGCAGCCGTACTCATGATCTCTGTGCAGTGGCCGCCCCCGCCACCGTCCACGCCGTACGTTATGCCCGGTAAGTCTCGGCGGCAACAGTTCGGCCCAGGCCATCATCAGCAGGACATCCCGGTCGCCCGCCGCCAGCCCGGCGAGGGCGGCCGCCAGCTCGCGCCGACGCCCCGCACCGGTTCACGCGGACCTTCCAGGGCTGCCGTCTCTGCCCCGCACAACGACCGCGGCCAATTAGGGCCAAAGGGCCCGCCGGGCGGTGACGTCCGACCGTGACGCCACCTGCCAGTGCGGCGGACACGGCGTCGGCCAAGACGGCACCGGGTTATCCGCTGCAGAGTGGCTCGATTCACCTCAACGCGCCACGCGACAAAGGCGCGACACTCTAGTGATAATTCGATTAATCGTTTAGTATCTCAGTCATGCACCAAGGAGTGTCTCGCGCGGACGACCAGCGACGACAATTCGGTGGTCCGAGATGCTCTCCTCTCCCACAGTAACGGCCCACACCCTACCCGTCGTCGGCGCATGGCAAGCGAAAGCGTGCGAAACCTGGCATGCCGTCAGATAGCTTAGAGCGAAGGCAGAGGGGACATGTTTGCCCAGTCCAACAGCCGTTTCAATGCCTTGGAACTTGAACGAGCCCGGCTAGATGATGAGCGCGAAAGGGCTGTCCATGCGCTGATTCAGCGGTATCAGCCGGAGGTTCTGGAGAGAATACTACGGGCCCTCGACGACCGCGAGACAACTCTGGTGAACCTGGCGCCATTGACTGCGGCACTGGCCTTCCGGGACGCCGTGCTGGAACAGGCGAGAACGAGGCCCCTCACCGCTGAGGACGTCCGCCAGTTAGCGGCAACCGCAGCAGGCGAGATTCCAGTCACAACGTCCGCGCCACAGCCCGTCTTCGACAGGGCGATCTTCGTGTTCGGGCTGCGTCGCGGCGCGAACCATGCGATCACCGAATGGCTTCGTGGCCACTTCGACGATGCGGAGGTTCGGTACCTCAACAGCGCCGAGATCGCGCTCTTCGAGACGGACGGCGACCTGCTGACGATCGACCGAGACAAATATGCACGCATGCGCCTCAACCCCGCGGAGCGCATTCTCCTCGTGGGCTACGAGAACCTCGACCCGGTCGTATTTCCACTGGACCACAACGCTCAGATGGCGCGCCGGTCCGACGTCGTGGTGGTCCTTCGCGACTATCCCAACATGGCCGCCTCCATAGCTCGGCAAGCTCGCGAGGACCCTGCCTTCGCCTACCGCTACCATATCCGCGATCTCTTGGGTCTATGGAAGCGATACGCCCGATACCTCGAAAACCACTCCTTCGGCTACACCTATATCTCCTTCAACGCCTGGTTCAGCGATCCGCTCGTACGACACCAGGTCTCCCGTGCCCTCGGGCTGCGGCACTCGGACAGCGGTCTGAACAATGTCAGCCCCTACGGCCAAGGAAGCTCATTCGACGGGCTGCGCCACGACGGGCGAGCACAGGAGATGACAGTGCTCAACCGATGGGAGTCAATGTTTGACGACAGCCTGTTCCAGTTCCTGCTGCTCGCCGACGAGGAGGCCCTCGAAGTCAGCCAGCGGCTCTTCGGTGGTTTTCCTTATGATCGGGGTGAGTTGCTCGCCCGCTGGCGCGCCGGAGGATCGGGTAAGTGAAGGTTCTCCACGTCATTAAGGAAGTTACCGATGGTGGAGCCAGCATGGGGCTGCTACGGATGTGCGTCGGTGGGCCCGCCGAGGTGACGCCCACGGTCGCGTCGCTGATATCTCCACGTCCGCATTATGTCGCTCCGTTCGAAGCTGCGGGCATCGACGTCATCGCCGGGGCAGAGGCTGCTCGCGATGTCGCCGCGAGCGCCGACATCGTGCAGGTTGAATGGTGGAACAATCCCTACGTCAATGACTTCTTGGTAAACGCCGATCTGCCAGCTGCCCGAGTCCTTTTGCACTCGCGAGGCCACCCCGACGCCCCCTGGATGTGCCCAAGCGCGAAGCTACTCGCACGCGTGGATGGCTGCACGGTCACGGTTCCCAGCGCGGCGACGACCCCCCGGTTTCAGCGAAACCAGGAGCTGGCCGGACTTCCCCCAGCCCGCTGTGTGTTCTCTGCCGCCGATCTCAGCGAGCCGGCCGTCAGCGGCACCAAGTACGAGGACCATGTCACTATCGGTTACCTCGGTACGGTCGAGCCGATCAAGATGCACGCCGCCACGCTGGAGATCGCCGCCAAGGTCATCCGAGCCGCGCCGGATGTCGTCTTCGAGTTCGCGGGCGACGGACCACTGGACGCTTACCGCGAGGAAGCCAAACGGCTTGGCGTCGCCGAGCGCATGCGATTCCTGGGCTTCCAGTCTGACCCAGCCGCGTTCCTCAGGCGCTTGGACGTCTTCTGCTATCCGCTCAACCCGTACACCTACGCGACCAGCGAAAAAGCTCTCCAAGAGGCGATGCTGGCCGGCCTGCCATGCGTTGCCTTTCCAGTCGGTGGCGTACGCGACCTGCTCACGACCGACATCGCCCTGCTCGTCGACACCCCGCAGCAGTGTGCCGACGCCTGCTTGACACTGGTGAACTCGCAGGATTTGCGTCGCACCTATGGAGAGCGGGCCCGACTTCGGATCGAGGCCTTCCCCGCCCGCCGGGAGTGGCGTGCCGAACTCGCCCGTGCCCGCGCAGAGGTGATGTTTCGGCCTGCCCGACCCCGGCGCGGCCTCCAGGTCAGACCAGAAGAACTCTTCGACTTCTGCACCGACCGACAAGCCTGCCCAACCGACGGCCTTGACGCCGCGCAGTTGGCCAACTTCGCGCGCGTAGCCGCCTTCGTCAGTGACGACTACGCGGACTGGCTGGACCCAACTTCCCGGTCGACGACGCAGTTCCTCTGCTCCTGCAGAAAGGTTCAATAGTGAACGCAACGCCTTCCGCAGATCACGGCTCCGAGAGCATGCCCGTTACCCACCTCAGCCTTGACGAGTTCCGCGCCCGGGGACGGCACGCCATCGTCAGGGCCGACGTGCCCGTGGTCGTCGACATGCTGCCCCCGGCCGCCCCTGGCGTGCGCCAGGGCGCGGTCGTTGAGCAACTCGGAGACTCGATCGTGGCCCTGTTCACCAAGCCCCGCGATCCGGAGAGTCCCCAGCGATCCGTGGTCACGAAGATGCCTCTCCGGCAGTTCTTCGAGCGAGAGATCTACCGGACACACACCGACGTGTCGTACCGCATCGTCTCGAACATCAAGAACCGGCCCGAAGGCGTGAATCTGCTCCTGGGCTTCGACGCAGCGAAAATGTTCGGCTACCAGGCCCCGCTGAACTCAGCCAATCTCTGGGTCAGCTACCGCGGCCTGTTCGGGCGCAGCCACTTCGATGAGTTTGAGAACTTCAATGTCCAGCTTGAGGGCCGCAAACACTTCATTCTGCTGCCGCCAGGGCGCGCCGACTACTATACGCGGTCAGCGCTACGCGGCTTCGGTCACCATTCGCAGGCCGCCAGCTTCGACGAGTTCGACCACCGGCGCTTCCCTCGACTTGCCGCGCGGCTCCCGCAACGCCGTGACATCGTCTTGGAACCTGGGCAGATGCTGTACCTGCCACTGGGCTGGTGGCACCAGGTCGACTCGCTCGACGACGTGAACATCAACATCAACTTTTGGCTGTGGGACCTGAAGATCCTACGTCGGCCCTACGTGCTCGGCGACGCAATGTACAAGGCAGCCTTCCGTAGGCTGAACGGCTTCTACGACTACCAGCCCGAGAAACTTTCCAAGGGGGGCAAGCGGTGATCGGTCCCAGGAGGATCCAGCCGACGAACCGCTACCGCAACAACGACAAGTTGGTCGGCATCGGAAACGCCTTCTGGGACATGTCTGAACGCAACGGCCTGGCGGGTATTGTCGCTGAACTCGACGACGGGATCCTGCGCACCGGAACGGGCCACGAGTTCGTCAACTTCAGCTGTTGCTCTTACCTGGACCTCGATTCGCACCCACAGGTAATAGAGGGAGCCGTCGCAGCGCTACGCAAGTACGGCGTGCTTGACCACTGCATTCCCCGCAGCCGTGTGCAGATACCGGCCCTGCTTGAATTGGAAGCATCACTCGGCGAACTGTTCTCGGCCGATGTGATTTCAGCCATCTCCGCCAGCGTCGCGAGCGCCGGCTTGCTCCCGCTGATCGCTTCCGGACACGTCGGTGATGGCTCCCGACCCTTGATGATCTTTGACAAGAACTGCCATATCTCGATGGCCCAAGCCAAGCCCGTCTGCGCTGACGAAACCAATGTCGTCACCTGTCGCCACCATGACCTGGACTTCATCGAGGACCGCTGCAAGCAGTACGCACACGTCTGGTACATCTGCGACGGCAGTGACAGTTTGGGGGGCTACGCGCCAGTTGAGGAACTAGCGAGCTTGCAGGACCTCTACGGCCTTCGGGTGTTCTATGACGACTCCCATTCCGTGTCGGCGTATGGGCCGCGCGGCACCGGTTACGTCCGCTCGAACAGCCCGGCCCTGGACGACCGCACCATCGTGGTGACGACGCTCAACAAGGCGTTCGGCGCCAGCGGCGCGGCTATCCTTCTCAACGGGCATCCGAAGGGGACGCTGCGCGTCATCGAGCGTTTCGGTGGGGCCCTCAGTTATTCGCAGCCGCTGAACACAGCAGCCGTCGGTGCCGGACTGGCATCGGCGGAGATCCATCGGACGGCCGAACTGGCAGCGCTGCAAGAGAGATTGCAGGATAACGTCGCGCTGTTCGATGCTCTCATCGGAACCGCCCAGTCGGGGGCCACCTTCCCGATCCGGCTGGTCCCAATGGACGACAACCTGGTAATCGAAGCGGGCCGCCGGGTGTTCGAGGCAGGGTTCTACGTCTCACCCGTGTTCTTCCCCATCGTCGCCCGCGGCACGGCGGGACTGCGGGTCATGATGCGGGTCGGCCAGACGGACGGCCAGATCCGCGAGCTGTGCGCGGTACTCAAGGAGGTCGGGGCACCGTCGGCGCCCCCCGTACAGACGGGGTCGGGTGGATGAACGACACTTCGGGCGCTATCCCACGCAGCATCCTGTACACGTCTGCGCTGTCCCTCGACCGGGTGTTGGCTGCCCGGTCATACGACGCTGACCTCCATCTGATCGATCTGGAGGACTCGGTGCCTGCCCTGGCCAAGCCGGATGCGAGGGAGATCTGCCGGTCTGCGCTCGACCAGTCACCAGATGCTTCGAAAGTCGCCGTTCGCATCAACCCGCTCGGGTCGGTGGAGTCAGTGTACGACATCGCGATGCTCGTGACAGCTCCGATCAGGCCCGGCTTTGTCTTCATGACCATGGTCAGGTTCTCGGCCGAGCCTACGCTGTTGCGAGAGATGTTCGCCTCGGCCGACTGGCACCCAGAAATCTTTGTGACCGTCGAGACCGTCGAGGCAGTCGAGGATATTGACCGGATCGCAGCGGCGAGCAACGGGCTGATCCTCGGTTCGGCGGACCTGGCTGCCACGCTGGGTATCGAGATCAGCTGGACTGGGCTGCTGGCCGCCCGGCAGGCCATGGTCCTCGCAGCTGCCCGCCACGGGGCTGCGTGTATCGACACCGGCAACTTCCAGTTGGCGAGTACGGCGGTGCTGCGTAATGAGATCGAGCAGGCACGTGCCCTTGGCTTCCATGGCAAGGGCACTGTCCATCCCAAGGAGCTCGATGCCATCAACTCGGCATTCCGGCCGAACGAAGCGGAACTCCAGGATGCCCGGCGGGTGATGGACGCGGTGCGCACGGCGGGCGGCGGCGTTGCACTGGTCGACGGGCGAATGGTGGGTCCCCCCTTCGTCCGGAAGGCTCGCGACACCCTGGCCCGGGGCGAGGCGTGGGCTAGCCGGTTCGGCAAGGGCATAATCGCCGGCCTGGGCTCGGCACGGGAAGAGGAACGAGCGTGACCCTGCGGCGTGTCGGCGAGAACGAGTATGTCGAGGAGCACGGCGGCGACTACGAGGACTTCGAACCGGGCATGGTCATCAAGCACTGGCCGGGCCGCACAATCTCGGAGGCTGACAACACCTGGCTCACCCTGCTGCTGATGAACCAGCATCCACTGCACTTCGACCAGGACTACGCGGCGGGTACGGGGTACGGCCGCATCCTGGTCAATAGCTCAATCACCCTTGCCCTGGTCGGGGGCATGACGGTGCAGGCGCTCTCGGCCCGCGCTGTGGCCAATCTGGGCTGGGACCGGGTTCGGCTGGCGGAGCCGGTATTCGTCGGTGACACGCTGTACGCGACCAGCCGGATCTTGGCCAGACGGTGGTCCAAGTCCCGTCCGGGCCAGGGCATCGTGACGGTGGAGACAACCGGGACCAAGTCCACTGGAGAAAAGGTCATCACGTTTGAGAGATCCTTCCTAGTCTGGTCGCGGGACGCGCGGCCCGGCCGATCAGATGATTGACTCCGCTGTCCGCAGCTGCCTTCACCGGGTCGCCTGGACGGCGTGATACAGGGCCCATGCGGCGGCCGTATCTTCGATCGCCAGACCAACGCTTCTAAACAGCGTGGTCTGGCCGGCGACCGGTGCCGTTCCGCCATCCAAGAGTGCGCCGAGCTCGTGGAGGTGATCAGCGTCAATGAGGCCACGGGCGAGGGCCGCCCGGATCTCGCCCGCGTCCTCCAGCGCAGCGGCCCGCTGCTCCACGGCAACGAACGCTGTCGCCAGCAGAACCGGGTCGACCTCGACGGCGTCCTCGTGGGTGCCGCCAATGACATTGAGATGCGCGCCGTGCTCTACCCAGTCGGCTCCGACCAGGGGTTTCCTTCCATCGGTAGACGTCGCCGTGCAGATGATCTCAGCATCCTGGACGGCCGAGCGGGCGTCGTTGCACACGGTAACGGCACTATCGGTGCTGACGTGCGCGCGAATCCAGTCGCCAAACGCCTCGGCCCCGGCTCGGGTCCGTGAGTACAGTCGGATGGAGCGGATCGGGCGTACGGCGACCATCGCCCGCACCAGGGCGCGAGCCTGGACCCCCGCGCCGATGACGGCCAGTTCACCGGCGTCCCGGGAAGCGCACAGCTGGGTTGCCAGACCCGCAACCGCCCCAGTGCGCACAGCGGTCAGCGCGGCGCCGTCCAGGAGCGCGCTTACCTGGCCGGTCTCCAAGTCAACCAGGGCAACGATGCCCTGGATCAGCGGCAGCCCGCGCTCCGGATTGTCAGGTGTGAGCGTAGTGATCTTCAGCCCGGCAACCCCGCGCTGCTCCCAGAGGGCTGGGCTGACCAGCAGCTGCGCTGGTGGCCGTTGGCCGCTTTGCAGCAATGTGCGGGGAGCGGTCTGCGCTTGCCCGCTCCGCAGCGCGCGGAACGCGTGCCCCAGCGCGTCGATGACGTGCGGGAGCCGATCCTCGCGCTCCACCGCAGTGGCGTCGATCAACAGCGGTGCCCATCCGGTCACACCGCCGCCTCCCCGCCATCCACCACTATGTCTCCGCCGGTCATCCACGCGGACTCCCCAGACGCCAGGAAGACGGCGGCGCCAGCGAGATCATCCGGACGGCCCGGACGTCCTAGCGGGATGTCTTTGCCCCGCTCCCGCCATAGCTCAGGGTTGTCGCGCCATTGCACGGCGTTGGCCTTGGTGGCGGTCAGACCTGGGGAGATCGTGTTGACGCGGATGCCGAATGGCGCCAGCTCGTAGGCCGCGCTGCGGGTCAGCATCGAGAGGCCGGCTTTGCTGCACTGGTAGTGAGCCATGGCGCTGATGGCTTTGGTGGCGCTGATCGAGCTGATGTTGATGACGCTGCCGGGGGAACCGGCGGCCCGCAGTCGCCGAGCGAAGGCCTGGGTGGTGAAGAACGGGAACCGGAGATTTACCGTCATGACGCGCTCGTACTCGTCTGGGGTCAGGTCGAGGAACTCGGTCCGGGTGGCCGTAGCGGCGTTGTTCACCAGGACGTCGGCAAGGCCCAGTGCCTCAGCCGCCGCGTCCATAAGTTGCGGGACGCTTTCGGGGCCGGCGCCGTCCAGCAGCATGTAGTCCGCTTGAACGCCGTACCCGCGAAGCTCGTCGCGGGCAGACCGGGCCGCGGCCTCGTCGCCCAGCGAAGTGAAGAACACGTCGCAGCCCTCACGGGCGAAGACCGTGGCGATGGCCCGCCCGATACCGTTGGCACCGCCAGTGACGATGGCCCGCTGCCCGGTCAGTCTGCCGATGAGCTGGCCTCCGTCTCTCGGTTAGGTCTTGGCTAGATCTTGGGCGGGCATTCCACGTGACACACGCTCAGCCCGTTCACCAGGACCGACTGCACGGACTTCGTGATCAGGAGCCGGAACTTGTTCGCCTGGTCGCCCTGCAGGACAGGGGAGCTTGCGTAGTACGAGTTGTAGATCACGGCAATGTCGAGCAGGTGCCGTACCAGGATCGACGGGTCGTCCTCGTCCGCCGTCTTAGCCACCTTCTCGGGGAACTCCAAGAGCCTGAGGATCAGCAGCGCCTCCTGGTCACTGACGTCGAAGGAGGCAATCTCAGCGGCTCGCGGGAGCGGCCTGTTGTATTTGCGCAGGATTGCCCGCGCACGGCAGGCGGAGTAGACGACGTAGGCTCCGCCCGACTTTTCGAAAGCGGCGATGGTAGAACCAAGGTCGCCCTTGGCGATGGGGACCGGTCCCTTCATGTCCTTCTTCAGGTCGTTGAAGAGCAACGAGCCAACGGCGAGTTGATGGGCGGCCTCGTCGATCTCCTCTTCAGTCATGCCGCCGCTCTCGGCCGTCTTGGCGCGGAAGTGCCTGACTGCCTCGGCGAGCAGTTCATTGACACCGGCGACGCTGTCGCGGCTGGAAAGCTTCGAGCCGGTGTCGGCGTCGACGTAGAAGCCGAAGTAGGTGTGCTTGAGCTTCACCTTGTCTTGGTCGGTCAGCCCGAGCGCCTCGGCGGCCTGGAACAGTCGGGAGAAGTGGACGCGCTGCTCCTGCCCCACCACGTAGTTGATGTCGGTCGCGTTGAAGATGTCGTGGCGCAGTTTGATCGCCCCGAGGTCACGGGTGGCGTAAATGCTGCGGCCATCGGAACGGCGCACCACCAGCCGTTCGCCGCTAGGCAGCGGTACCACCACCGCGCCGAGATCCTTCTCCAGGAGCGCCGCGGACTTATCCCGCGCGGCGGGTGTCATCTCCTCGTCCTCGACGGCGCGGTTTAGCTCATCGACCTCTTCGCGCACCGTCTCCTTGGTCAGCACGTAAGCTCGGCCGCTGCGGATCGCCTCGTCCACCACCGCGTTCCCGGCGTCGAGGTAGAAGCTTTCACCGATCGTGAAGTCGATGTTGATGCCCAGCGCCGCGTAGAAAGACTGGAAGTCCGCAAGGCTCCACTCCACTATGCTCAGCCAGAGGGCGACTTCGTCCGGGTCGCCTTCCTCCAGCCGGTAGAACCGCGCGTCGGAGGCGGCGACGAAGTCCTCGTAAGCCTTACGCAGTGCGTCCGCGCTGGTCACGCCCGGGAAGTAGGTGGCGATGACCTCGCGGTCGGCATCGCCGACGGCGTACAGGTCGCCGTCGCCCGCCACCGCCCGCTCCAGGGTCCGCCGAATGGAGTAGATCGCCAGCAACCGGTCATTATTACCCATTTGCTCGGGGAAATGGGCTTCGAAGCGGCGATACCCCTCCAGCATGAAGCCGAATCCGCCGAAGTCGTTGATATGGTTGATGCGGTATACCAGTGCGCCACAGGCTTCGTAGAAATTGCCGAGCACATGGCCGATCATGGTAGACCGCAAATGGCCGGCGTGCAGTACCTTCGCCACATTGGGCGAGGAATAGTCCACAATTTGCGTGCGGGCGGACCTGCTGTCGTTAAGGCCGAACCGACTGTCCAGATCGACGATCGAATTCACGCTGGCCAGGTACCAGTCGTCGGTCAGCTTGACGTTGACATATATGCCCTTATGGCTGACCGCGGCAACGACATCGCGCAGCGCCGGGGAACGCATGGCCTCGACCATCCACGGCACGTGCGACGCGATGTACTCTCCGGGACCGACCTCCTTGAGCAGGCCGTTCAGCCGTACTGCCAGGTCGGCCCCGAACCGTCCGCGTTCAAGGATGTCGGCCTCCCAGGGCACTTCGGCGCGTCCGGACTGTTCGCGCAGTGCCCGGGTGATGCGCGCCCTCAGGTTGGCCAGCGGGTACTCACCTTCCGCCGGGGGGACCGAGATCCGCCGCCGCTCCCGTACGGCATCGCGGAGTGCGACCACATCGTGACGCCGGATTTCGTTTAGCTTGACCAACTCGTTCATGGATTCGAATCTCGCAGGTAAATAGCCGGTTTCGGGCGAATTTGCCCAGGTCTGCCACGCTTCTCCGGGCCTATTACAACCGGGCAGCGCCTCGTCGGTGCCGCTCATTCTCGCGGACCGTGACGCCGTTCTGCAGGTCCATGACGACGTCCACGATGAGGTCCTCCTGCCCAGCAACCACCTGCCGCCTGCCCAACTCGAAGAAGACGTCGCGCGGATCGACACCCCCGCGGCGGGCGGCATCCAGCACCCGGGACTTGAAACCCGAGAATACCCCAGCCAGGCCGCTCACAATGCTCACCGAGTCGGTCGCGGGCGGCACCGACATCAGTTCCCGTCCCGCTAGGTCGGCCGCGTCCAGCAGGGCATACAGATCGATGCCCGTGCTGAAGCCTATCCGTTCAAGCACTGGAACAAGGACCTCCAACTGGGTATTGCCGGCCCCGGCACCGAAGCCCCGGGCACAGCCGTCGATGATCGTTGCTCCCGCCTGTGCCGCGGCGACCGAGTTGGCCACTGCCATGCCCAGGTTGTTGTGCCCGTGGAAGATCACGGGAACCTTGACGGCTCTGATGATCGCGGTGGTGCGCTCAGCAACGTCGACGGGCAGGTAGCAGCCGGCGGAGTCGAAGATGCCCACGGCCTGCGCGCCGTACTCCACCAGGGCGGAGCACTGCTCTGCCAGACGCCCGGGACTTGCCATATGGCTCATCAGCAGTACACCGTGTGCCTCCACTTCGGCGTCGCGTAGCACGCCGAGATGGCGCTCCGCGAGGTTACCCTGTGTGCAATGCGCCGCGATACGGACCACGTCGGCACCGTGTGCCACGGCCTTCCGCAGGTCGGCGCTTGTGCCCCAGCCGGGCAGCATGAATACGCCCATCCGGCTATTGGGCAGGGCTTCGCGCACGACTGACAGCATTTCGTCATCGCTGAGCTTGGCTTGGCCGACCTGGAGTGAGGATGCGCCAAGTCCGTTCCCATGGCCCACCTCGACCACCGGGATCCCGGCGGCATCCGCCGCTTCCGCGTAGCGGCGCAGTTGATCTCGGTCGAGTTGATGGCGCACAGCGTGATGGCCGTCGCGCAGGGTTGGGTCATGGATCAGTACTCGCCGTCGGTCAGCTGGGAGCTCGCTTACGGTCTGGTCCATAACACCTCCTGCGCGGCACTGACCAGATTCTGGCCAGCGGCGTACTGTTCGGCGATCAGGACGGCGGCCGAGTTGATGATGTCCAGGTTCCCGGCATACCGGGGTATCCGGTCGCCCGAGGCAGTCACCTCTACCGCTATGAACAACCCCTCGTCGGTGACCGTGCACGCCGTCACCTCGTATCCGGGAGCGTAGGCACGGACATCCTCGGCCGCATCAGCGACAAGTGCCCGCACGGGCTCGATGACTGTCCCTGAAACCACTACGGACATCGCCACCCTGAATGTCGCCGGAGGCCAGGCCGGGCTGAGGTTGACCACCACCTTGACGTCGTGCACACCGGTGAGGGTGCGCACCGCGTCCTGGGTTGTGGCGATGTACTCGTCGAGGTTGAGACGGGTCGCCCGGCCCACACTCGCGCTGGCCGCGGTGGTGACCACCTCGATGTAGTCCGGCTTATACCTGCGGGTGAGCGCGTGCAGGAGGGGTACGGCGGCTTGGCCGCCGCAGCTAATCAGGCTGACGTTGTTCGCATGCATCAGCGCGCCGGTCCCGTTCACCGGTGGGACCACCATGTGCCCGACGTTGCTGGGTGTGAGGTCGACGACCTTCGTGCCCAACGGCTGAAGCCGGGACCAGTGCTCGGCATGAGTGATTGCGTTGGTCGCATCGAACACGATATCCAATTGTTGGGCGTTCTCGACCACGGAGTTGATCCCATCGGCGGCAGTCTCACACCCGAGATCAGCAGCGAGCCGCAACCCCAAGCCCTTGTTGTCGCGCCCTACGACCAATCGGCAGTCCAGGGACTGGGACCGGTTAATCTTGGTGACCAGGTCGATGCCGATGATGCCCGCACCAAGAACGGCGACGTTCAGAGGTTGAGGTCGGGTCATGTGCGGTTGTCCCTTCCGCGGGCGAGCAGCAGCCGAGCCGTGAGCAGCTCGTGGATGATGCCAAGGGCTTCGGCGTGCTGCGTCGGCTCCGGGCAGTACCGCTTGAGGAGGTCATCGAGGGAGGTGGATCCGTCTGCATTCGCCAGCAACAGGAATACGGACGGCGGGATCTTCTTTACAAAGCCAATGCGCGGTCGACTGCTCAGCTGGTACTCCGGCCCGTCTTCTCCCACACTCGCAGACAACTCCACCCCGGGCGGGCGGATCACCAAGCAGGCTTCAATGCTGTGGGGTGCCGGGCTAGTCGGGATCACTATGCGATCTTCGATCACCAGCGCGTCCATCTGCGTGGACAGCAGGACGTCGACCGCCTGCTCTGGCGTCTCCACGACTGGCTCACCGCGGACGTTCATGCTGGTGTTGACCAAGATCGGGATACCAGTGCGCTCGCCAAATGCGGTCAGCAAAGCGTGCCATCGCGGGGTGCGGACGGGATCGACGGTCTGGACGCGGGCCGTGCCGTCGACGTGCACCACGGCGCCCAGCTGCCCGCGCCATTCCGGGCGCACTTGTACCACCCGCAGCATGTAGGGGCTTTCCGGGTCCGGCCCCATGTCGAAGAACTTGTTAGCATACTCGACGGGCACAATTGGTGCGTAGGGCCGGAATTCTTCACGGTATTTGATCGAGCGATTCAGATGCTCCCACATGGAGCGTTCGAATGGTGCGGCAATGATGGAGCGGTGGCCAAGCGCCCGCGGCCCGAACTCCGCCCCGCCTTCGAACCAACCGAGCACCTGCCCGTGTTCGAGCCGTTCGATGACCTGCCCCTGGTCGTACGTAGCGACGTGCAGGGCATCCTTCCAGCGGCTCAGAGCCGCATCCACCTCTTTAACGCGGTAGGGTCTGCCGAGAAAATCGTGGGTGACGGGGACGCCCTTGGTGTCCCCGGTCAGCAGATAATGAGCGGCGGCGGCCGCGCCGATAGAGATGCCGGCATCGTGGCTGGCTGGCATCGCATGGAAGTGCCGCACGCCAGAATCGCACAGGATGCGCTGGTTGGCGACGCTGTTGAGCGCCACTCCGCCGGCGTAGGCGAGATCGACTTCCTCGGTACGGTCCAAGACCCGGGAGGCGCGCTCGACCAGTGCCACCTCCAAGTCGGCCTGTACTCTCGCGGCCAGATCGCGATATTCCATCGGATTGCCGCGCCGGTTCGCTCTACGCATTTCTTGCTTCCACGCATGCGTGAACCGAGAATTGCCGCAGTCATCCTTTTCGAGAAGGCTTTCCCGGAATTTATCGGCCTCGCCATAAGGGGCAAGGCCCATCAGTTTCCCGCCTTCACGCCAGTCGCCGAAGACATATTGGGAAACCGATGCATAGGTCTCGCCCAGAGAAGAGGAACCACACATTGGATGAAAGGAGGCGGCCACGGCGCGATCCACCAGGCGATAACCCGAGCGGTCGAAGACATAGGTTGATTCGGCGTGGTACGGCGGTCGAGGTGTAGGCAACGGCGTGTTCACATAGGCGGCGAGCTCAGGACCGCGCAGGAGGATATCGTCGGCGCCGATCACGCTGCCGCCAGATCCGTCCACCACCCAGACGGCTGCACGATCGAAGGGTCCGCAGAAGAATACGGCGAACGCGTGGGCGAGGTGATGAGAAACGAAGACCGACCGCTCACCGATGGGGTCGAAGAGATCGAAGCTGTCATCCGCGAAGGGAAAGTTGAGGCCAATCTGACTGGGCACGAGATTCTGCGAGTTGAACGCGAACATATCGACGTCGTCAGGGACTAGGCCCGCCGCGTCGAGGCAGTAGTCAGCCGCGGCACGCGTGTTAAGGAAGGGACGGCCGTCATGTTTAACCCGGGTCAGTCGTTCGAGCTGGATGGCGCAGACGAGCTCGCCGCCGCGCAACAAGCATGCTGAAGCATCGTGGCTGCACGATATCCCGAGGATGACGGGACCGCCTCTGCTCTCGCTGGACATCATTGAGGGCATGACCGCCTACGATAGTTGTTGATGCGGTGCGCGGAGGGGTTCGGTGGAGCCATAGCGGGATGTCTGCGTAGCGGCCTTCGGGCGGGAGTAGTAGTTTACGACCGCAGCGAGCCTGTCGTAGTCGGAACGATTCTGCGCGCTGGCGTGGACGGTGAGTACATCCAGGAACAAAGCGTCACCAGGCGCCATAACGGCAGGTTGGGCCTGACTCAAATTCAACGCCTCCTCCCGCACCTGATAGTCATCCAAGTCTTCATGGGGTAGCAACTTGCACTTATGCGAGCCAGGAATGATTTCTAGCCCGCCGCGCTCGGGCGTCGCACGGTCTATCGCGCACCATAGAGTGACCTGGGACCCCAGCATGTCACTCCAGTACGCCAGATCCTGATGCATAGGCTTGCGTCGACCGCTACGTGCTGGCTTAAAAATGAGCTTCGACGAATGCAGGTAGATGCTGGGACCGATGAGGTCCTCAACATGATCCAGTACGCGCGAAGAACTGAAAATCTCGCGGAATCCGGGGTCGTTATCGAAAGGTGCGGGCGCCTTGCGGAGTACTGGCAAGGTGTCTGCGTCTTCGTCCCAGGCGGTGGTGTCCTGCCCGCGGCCGGATGACGATTGCGCTGCGGCTACGCGCGAGTAATATTCGTGGATGTGAGTCAGGGCGCTCGAATTCAAGAAGGCCGGAACTATGCAATACCCATCGCGGTTGAACTGCTCGACCTGATCCGCACTGAGGGCCTTGAGCGTCATAAGCCGAGGATACTAAATCTCCCAGCTTGTGTCTATTGACGGGCGGCCGTGAAGTGACGCCAGGAGATGGCGGGGAGTGCCAGGAGGCCAGCAGCGACGTGACGTTCGGCCAGGATGGCAAGCCGTTCTACCTGACTTGGCTGTGTGCGTCGAAGACAAGGAGGTTACCTTTTGTAGCTAGGTGATCTTCTTGTCGTGCTGTGCGGATGATGAGGGTTTTGTGGCCCCTCGGAATCGCCCTTCGGCGGTGGTCTCAAGCCGCCCCGTGCTGCGGTGGCAGCACTTCCGCGGTGACAGCGCCACGTCCGGCACCGCGAGGGCTGATGAACGCCGTCGTCAAGGACGTCATGACACCCAACGTGATCACCGTAAGAGGGACACGCCGTTCGAGGTCATCACCGCCGCCCTACGCCAGCACCGGGTCAGCGCGTTCCTAGTAATGGACGAGGCATCCCGTGTGATCGGCGTCGTCTCCGAGTCGGTCCTGCTGGCGAAGCTTGCCCTCGGCATCGGAGACGACGGGGTGGTGCCGAGCATGATCACCGCCCGGATGCGCCTAGTGAGCCGGTCGTGAGATTCGGTCACAGCCTGATGCTCCGAACCCTGCCGTTACCGGCAGCGCACGCCAGGGCGGGGACGGATCTGCGAACACTGATCCGGAGCTACGCTGCTGTCAGCACTGCCACCCCTCCTTCCAGCGTGCTCACTCGAACCGTGCGACTTCGTGTCGCACCGAGGAAGTCGAACCCCTGGCTGAGGTGGACGATCCTCGTCTTGGCCTCGTTGAACGCGAGGCCCCTGGGTTCCAGCCACCCGGCGAGCCGTTCCCTGACCTGATCGGCCTGCGCGCGGGACGCGCACAGGGCCGCCAGGTCGGCGTATCTCACCAGGACCGGCGTGCCGGGAGCGGCGCGCAGGGTGCTGCCCTCCCAGTACCGGACCCCGGCGGCCTGTTCCATGCCGTGCAGTGCCACGTTCATGAGCGCGGGGCTGATGACACCGCCTGGGGGGTTCCTTCCCTGGTCAGGGCGATCCGGCCGTTCTCCAGCACGCCTGCCCTCAGACACTGCCGGACGAGTTCCCTGGCGGGGAACGTCCCCAGCGACCGGAGGATGTGCTGATGGCTGAGCCGGTCGAATGCCGCCTCCAAATCGGCGTCGAGCACCCACAGCCTGCGGGCGTCCTGGCGGGATGCCGTGGTGTGGATGGCCACGATCGCGTCATGGCAGCCCCGGCCGGGCCGGAATCCGTAGGACCTCGGCTCGAACCGGGCCTCCCACTCGGGCTCCAGCGCGTTCAGCGCCAGGGCCTGAAGCGCCCTGTCGGCGATCACGGGAATCCCGAGCCCGCGACGGCGCCCGTTGCTCTTGGGCACATACACCCGCCTGACGGGCAGGGGCCTCCATCCGGCCGCGCCGCCCTGGAGCCAGGCGGCCATGTCGGCCTTCTCCCGGCCTGCCAGCACGATGCGCCCGTCGACCCCGGCCGTCCGGCGGCCGACGTTGACCTCCGTCACCCGCCGCACGCTCACCAGAGCGCTGCTGCGGGAGCGGAGCATCAGCTTCTGCAAGCTGCGGACCTTGGCAAGGTCCCCGGCCTGCGATGCCGCGAAGATCCGCCGTCTCAAACGCCGTACGTGCTCTTCGGCCCGGCCCCAGTCCGCAGTGTCCCAGTCCAGGCCATCGTCCTCAGGTCCGTTCACCAGATCGGCGTCCAACTTGCCCCTCGGTTCGGGCGTCCTGACATCTTCTCTCCGCAGGCTCACCAGACCCGCGTCAGCGCTCTTTCGAGCCGGGTAGCAGCCCTATCCGGCCAGTTACGCGGGAACCGCTGGCGGAGGAGCCAGCACCCGGTTCCCGGTTTCCTGCTGCCTTTCGGCCGTCGGCATTCGCTTCTCGGGTCTTCCTGCGCCCGCTGGGGAATTCAGCTTCCCTCACGGTCGGCCTACCGGCAGGTATCCCGCCGGACCCCATCGGGGTTGTCGCGTTCCGCATGCGATAGATGCGGCCGGGGTGGGCGTCCTCTGAACCCCGGGGACGGTGGTGCGCTCCCGGCCGGCCAAGTTCGCCCGGCCGGCACCCGCCGCCTTCCAGCGGCCGGCCCCCGTTCTCCCGCCTCCTGCGACCCACCGGCGGAAGTGCTAATGACGAGGCGTCATCGAGGATTCACTTGCGTTCACCAGTCCGGCCTTCCCCAGCCTGTGGCCCCCGGATGGAACGGGAGCCCTTGGGCACTTCCCCGGGCTTCGCACCCCACGGTCACCCATGACGCACGCCGGGGCAGGGACGGTCCTTGCGCACTGGGCCGAGTATTACGCCGTTGACATCAGTCAACCTCCTTCAGCAAATACCGCTATCTACATGCGACTTCGTGTCGCACAACTTGATTGATCCACGAGGCGTACGTGGGATGAAGCGCAGCACGAACCGCGGGTGGGCCAGCAGCCAGCGCTGCACGGCGGGTGCCTTGTGGGTGGAGAGGTTGTCGCAGATCACATGGACCGCCAGGCCGGGATCGGTCTGGCGGTCGATCAGGTCCAGGAAGTCGCGGAAGTCCACCGCCCGGTGCTGCGCCGACAGCTTGCCGATGACCTTGCCGGTGGCGATGTCCAGGGCGGCGAACAGGTCGGTGGTGCCGTGCCGCACGTAGTCGAAACTGCGCCGCTCGGGCACCCCGGGCAGCATCGGCAGCACCGGGGCGGTCCGTTCCAGGGCCTGGATCTGCGGTTTCTCGTCCACGCTGAAGACAGCCGCGTTCGCCGGGGGAGCCAGGTACAGGCCCACGACGTCCCGGATCTTGTCGATCAGCAGCGGGTCGGGGGAGATCTTGAATGGATCGGTCCGCCAGGGCTGCAGCCCGAAGGCCCGCCAGATCCGCTGCACGCTGGTCGGCGAGATGCCCGTCTTGCGGGCCAGTTCCCGTTTCGACCAGGGCGTGGCGCCCTCGGGCACCTCCTCCAGGGTGCGGACCACTACGTCTTCCACCTGCGCGTCGGTGATGGTGCGGGGCACCCCGGGCCGCGGGTCGTCGGTCAGCCCGTCCAGCCGCTTGCGCAGGAAACGGCTCCGCCACCGGCTGACCGTCTTGTAGTTGACGCCCAGCCGGGCCGCGACCGTCACGTTGCTGCCGCCGTCGGCGCAGGCCAGCACGATCCGCGCCCGCTGGGCCAGGCCCTGCGCCGTGCTCCGCCGCCTGACCCAGTTCTCCAGCGTGCGCCGCTCGTCATCCGACAGCACCACCGGCTCCAGCCTCGTATCAGCCATGCCCCCAGCAGAACCCAGCCGGGAGCCGGTGAAAAGCCCATCGGGCCAGATAGTGACGCAAAACGACTCACGTGGTAACCCGGAAACTCGCGGCCGGGTTACTAGCGCGGTACGGGGTCTCCCTGATGGCGACCACGTCGACCACGTCGACCACGTCGACCACGTGGTTCTGCGGGTCTGTCCTCTCTGTCGGCGTGTGGTCTCACCCCGCGACCGCAAGGCCGCATGGCGGGCCGGTGCCGCACTCCGCGCAGTCGCGACAGCACGCCCCGTCAGTTTGTTTCCGCAATGTGTCTTATCGCAATTTTACGGGAGCTGTATCGATGAGCATGAAATGGGTGCCAGGCGGGTAGCGTGCTGGTCGGGAACCGGCACGGCAACCACCGGCCCGAAGCCGGAAGGCCGCCGGTCCTAACCCGGAAACGGGGTCATCGTCCCAGCTCACCGACGGTTGAGCTACACTTTCGCGCATTGCCTAGCATATTGGCATTGGTTGCTTCAAACTAATTGGACTGCCAATGTGCGCGGCTCGGACCGGCCTCGGCGACTTTCCCTGACGTGCCCGTCATACATCTCCGACAGCCGCGTCAGGTGACGTGAGTGTCATTGTTTGCATTTATTTCTGACCTGTGCCCAAATAGACAGGTGACAGCCGGAGGCAGGGTGAGCCGCGTTGAGAGCGGCCTTGATCAGAGGGACGCGGAGATGACCGTCACGGCGGAGATCTCGCTGGCGGTCGCGGCCAAGGCGTCGGCGGAGAACTTCCCCGTCGCGCTTCGCGTGCTGCCCAGGCGCTACCGCGCGCATCTCACCGCGCTCTACGGCTTCGCCCGCCTGGTCGACGACATCGGAGATGAGCCGCTGCCCGGCATGCCGCCGGACGCGACCGAGGAAACGATTACCAGTACGCGACTGGCGCTCCTCGACGACCTCCAGCAGGACGTCGCGAAGATCTACGCCGACGGCGAGGACGAGCCGGAACTCGACGCGATCAGGGCGCTCAAAGCCACCGTTTCCGACTGCGGCGTCCCGCGCAAGCCGCTCGACGACCTCATCCAGGCCAACCGCCAGGACCAGCTGGTCAGCCGGTACGAGACCTACGACGAGCTAAGGCGGTACTGCGAGCTGTCGGCGAACCCGGTGGGCGAGGTGGTGCTGTACATCATGAGCGCGGCGACGCCTGAGCGCGTCCGGGCCTCCGATAGCATCTGCACTGCTCTGCAACTTATCGAACACACCCAGGACGTGGCGGAGGATCTCGCGAACGGCAGGATCTACCTTCCGCGCGAAGACCTGGAGCGCTTCGGCGTGACCGAGCGCGAGCTGGCAGAGCCACGGGCAACCGGCAACGTACGTGAACTGATCAAGTTCGAGGCGGACCGGGCGGAGCGGCTGCTCGACGAGGGCGCCCCGCTGGTCGGCACGCTCCACGGCGCGGCCAGGATCGCCGTCGCCGGCTACCTGGCCGGCGGCCGCGCCGCGCTCAAGGCCATCGCGGACAACAACTTCGACGTACTGAAAAGCACGCCCAAGCCGGGCAAGGCGGACACGCTCGCGGCCATGGCCCGCTGTTACCTGAAGGGGAGGTGACCATGAACACGGACGAGGCGTACCAGCAGTGCGAGCAGATCACTTGGGAGCAGGCCAGGAACTTCGCCTACGGGATAAGACTGCTCCCGCCCGCCAAACGGCGCTCGCTTGCCGCCGTGTACGCGTTCGCCCGCCGCATCGACGACATCGGTGACGGCGACCTTCCGCCCGAGACGAAGGCAGCCCAGCTCGAGCAGGCCAGGGACCAGGTCAACCAACTGGTGGCCGCCAGCGGCTTCGACGGCACCGATCCGGTGCTCGTGGCTCTGGCCGATACCGGCACCCGCTTCGACATCCCCCTGGAAGCGTTCAACGAGCTTATCGACGGCTGCCTGGCCGACGTGAACAAGGCCACCTACAAGACGTTCGACGACCTGCTCTGGTACTGCCGCTGCGTGGCCGGCTCGATCGGCCGGCTCTCGCTCGGCATCTATGGCGCGAGCCAGCCAGAGAAGCAGAGCGTGATGGCCGATGACCTGGGCGTCGCGCTCCAGATCACGAACATCCTGCGGGACGTGCGCGAGGACTTCAGGAACAACCGCGTCTACCTTCCGGCCGAGGACCTGGCCAAGTTCGGCGTCGAGTTCACCCCGTTCGGCGAGCCCGAGCCGTTCCCGTCCGAGGCCATGCAGGCGCGGTTCGCGAACCTGGTCGAGTTCGAGGCGGACCGCGCCCGCGAGTGGTACGGCTCCGGGCTGCGGCTGCTCGCGACCATCGACCGCCGCAGCGCGGCCTGCACCGGCGCGATGGCGGGCATCTACCGCCGCCTCCTCGACCGGATCGCGGCCAACCCGCACGCGGTGCTCGAGGGCCGGATGTCCCTACCGGGCAGCGAGAAGGCCCTGGTCGCGGTCGAGGCGTTGGCCGGCGTCGACCGCTGGAAATACCGCAAGGGGGCCGCCAGGTGAGGGCGGTCGTGATCGGCGGGGGACTGGCGGGCATCACCGCAGCGACCGCGCTCGCCCAGGCCGGCCACGAGGTGACGCTGCTCGAGGCCAAGCCGCGGCTGGGCGGCGCCACGATGTCGTTCACCCGCGACGGCCTGGTCATCGACACCGGCCAGCACGTGTTCCTGCGCTGCTGTACGGCCTACCGCGGCCTGCTCGACCGGCTCGGGATGGCGGCGCACGCGCCCCTGCAGCCCCGCTTCGACGTCACGGTGGTCTCGCCGGAGCGAAGGGCAAGGCTGAGAAGGCGCCGCCTCCCCGCGCCGCTCCATCTGCTGCAGGCCCTGCTCGGGTATCCGTTTCTGAGTTTTTCTGAACGGTCCCGTATTTCACGGGCCGCGCTCGGGTTCAAGCGCCTCGACGAGCATGACCCGAAGACGGATGAGCTCCGGCTGGGCGACTGGCTCGAAGCCCACGGCCAGGACGATCGGACCAGGCGGGTGCTCTGGGACCTGTTCTCCGTCTCCTCGCTGAACGTCCCGGGCGATGACGCCTCGCTCGCTCTGGCCGCGGTCGTCGTCAAGACCGGCCTGCTGGGAGATGCGGGCGCGGCCGACATCGGCGTCCCCGCGCTGAGCCTGGGCGAGCTGCACGGTGCCGCCGCCGCCCGGCTGCTCGACCGGCTGGGCGCCACCGTCCGCCTGTCGACCAAGGTCGCCGCCGTCGAGCGGAAGGACGGCGAATTCATCGTCCGGCTCGGCCACGGCGTCCCCGCGCAGTCGGCAGACGGTGACGTAACCGAGCTGGCCGCTACCGACCCAGACGGCGACGGCGACGGCGGCGACGGCGGCGACGGCGACATCGTGGCCGACGCCGTGGTGCTCGCGGTGCCGCACGAGCAGGCGGCGCGGCTGATCCCGGACGGCGCGCTGCCGGCCGAGACGGTGGACGGCTGGGCCGGCCTCGGCGCGGCCCCGATCGTCAACCTCCACGTGCGCTATGACCGCAAGGTTATGGATGTGCCGTTCGCGGCGGCGGTGGACTCGCCGGTGCAGTGGGTCTTCGACCGCACCCGGATCTCAGGGCTGCACGCGCGCGGCGACAACGGCCAGTACCTGGCGGTCTCGCTGTCGGCGGCCGACGAGTACGTGAACCTGACCGTGGCCGAGCTGCGCGAGAAGTTCGTCCCCGCGCTGGCCGAGCTTTTCCCGCCGCCCGCCCGAATCCCGCCGCCCGCCCGAATCCCGCCGCCCGCCAGGCGGAGGTGACCGAGTTCTTCGTCACCCGCGAGCGCCGGGCCACCTTCCGGCAGGTCCCGGGGACGGCCAGGCTGCGCCCCAAGTCCGCGACCGCGCTGCCCGGCCTGGTGCTGGCGGGCGCGTGGACCGACACCGGCTGGCCGGACACGATGGAGAGCGCCGTACGCAGCGGTCTCAACGCGGTGATCGCCCTGCACGAGTCCCTGGCCCCGGCTGGCGGCTCTGAAATTTCGGGATTTGTCCCTCGAGGAACCGCGGCGGAAGTGGTTCCAGCCCCCGAAGTGGGCACAGGGCTTGAAGCGGGCACAGGGCTTGAAGCGGGCACGGGGCTCGAAGTGGACAGTGTGTCTGAAGTGAACAGTGTCTTCGAAGTAAGCGTCGTTGATGAGCATGAGAGGGAGGTGCGCTCGTGACAGTTGTGATGCCTGCAGGCGTGGCTGTGGCGCGTGACCTGGTTGGCCCTGCGACGGAAGCCGCGATCAGCCGGCTCAGCCCTGGCGTGCGCCGCGTCGCCGCGTACCACTACGGCCTCGCCGACTCCGACGGCAACCCGGTACGGGTCGGCAGCGGCAAGGCGCTCCGCCCCGCGCTTGCCCTCTTGTCCGCCCGCGCGGCGGGAGTGCCCGCCGAGCGCGGCGTGACGGCCGCGGTCGCGGTGGAGCTCGTGCACAACTTCTCCCTGCTGCACGACGACATCATGGACGGGGACATCGAGCGGCGGCACCGGCCGACCGCGTGGACCGTGTTCGGCGTCGGCGCGGCGATCCTGGCCGGCGACGCGCTCCTTGCGCTGGCCAACGACCTGGTGCTCGAGGACATAGCGCCGGGCGGCCCCTGGGCGGCGCGCTGCCTGTCCACCGCGGTGCAGCGGCTGATCACCGGCCAGAGCGAGGACCTGGCCTTCGAGTCGCGCGGCGACGTGACCCTGCGCGAGTGCATTGAGATGGCAGGGGACAAGACGGCGGCGCTGATGGCCTGCGCCTGCACGATCGGCGCGGTGCACGTGGGCGCGCAGCCCGAGCTCGCGATGGGCCTGGCGGAGTTCGGCGGCCACGTCGGGCTGGCGTTCCAGCTCACCGACGACCTGCTCGGCATCTGGGGCGCGACCGAGGTGACCGGCAAACCGGTCCGCGCCGACCTGCGCGCCAGGAAGAAGTCGCTTCCGGTGGTGGCGGCGCTGTCCAGCGACACCCGGGAGGCCGCCGAGCTCAAGGCGCTCCTCGCCCGAGAGGACGACCTGTCGGAGGACGACCTGGTGCACGCGGCCGACCTGATCGTCTCGGCCGGCGGTAAGGAATGGGCCGAGAAGGAGGCCGACGACCGCCTCGCGCGTGCCGCCGCGTCCCTCGACGGCATCGGGGTCCCGGCCGACGTCCGCGCGGAGTTCATAGCCATCGCCGAGTTCATCACCGCGAGGCAGTGGTAACTGATGACGACCACAACCTCCGAAGGTGTCGGGCAGGCGGTCCGCCGGGCGCCGACGCGCGGGACGGAGGCCGCCGGCGCCAGGTCCCGTGCGGAGGTGCCTGCCCCCGTGGGCGGCGGCATCCGCGACGTCGCCGCCGTCACGCTGGCCAAGGCGCGCGACCACCTGCTCAGCCTGCAGGACCCGCGCGGCTGGTGGATCGGCGAGCTTGAGACCAACGTCACCATGGACGCCGAGGACGTCATGCTCCGGCACTTCCTCGGCATCCTGACCGAGGTCGAGCTGGCTGAGACGGCCGGCTGGATCAGGTCGCAGCAGCGCGAAGACGGAACCTGGGCCAACTTCTACGGCGGCCCGGGCGACCTGTCCACCACCGTCGAGGCTTACGTGGCGCTCAAGCTGGCGGGCGACCCGGTCGAGGCGCCGCACATGAAGCTCGCGGCCGGCTGGATAACGGCTAACGGCGGTCTCACCGCGACCCGCGTCTTCACCAGGATCTGGCTCGCGATCAGCGGCCTGTGGTCCTGGGACGAGCTGCCGATCATCCCGCCCGAGGTCATCTACCTGCCGTCCCGCGTCCCGCTGAACATCTACGACTGGGGATGCTGGGCCAGGCAGACCATCGTCGCGCTGGCGGTGGTGTCCAGCTTCCGGCCGAGCAAGGCGCTCCCGTTCCAGCTCGACGAGCTCTACGCCAAGGTCCCGGGCCGACCGCCCAAGGCGGACAATAAGGATCCCTGGTCGCTGGCCTTCAACGGACTCGACAAGGTGCTGCACAAGGTTGAGCCGAGGCTGCCCAAGCGCGCCCGGGCGGCCGCCCGCAGGCGCTGCGTCGAGTGGATCATCGCCCGCCAGGAGGCCGACGGCTGCTGGGGCGGCATCCAGCCGCCCTGGGTCTACTCGATCATGGCGCTGCACCTGATGGGCTACGGCCTGGACAGCCCCCTCGTCAGGAAGGCGATCGACGCGCTGGAGCGGTTCACCATCAGGGAGGACGGCATCCGCCGGCTTGAGGCGTGCCAGTCCCCGGTCTGGGACACCGCGCTGTCCATGGTCGCCCTCGCCGACGCCGGCCTCGAGCCGGACCACCCGGCGCTGACCTCAAGCGCCAATTGGGTGCTCAGCGAGGAGATCCGCCAGCCCGGCGACTGGCAGGTCCGCCGCCCGGACACCGCCCCCGGCGGCTGGGCGTTCGAGTTCGACAACGACAACTACCCTGACACCGACGACGCCGCCGAGGTGATCCTGGCGCTGCGGCGCACCGCGACCGACAGCAAGGAAGCGATCAATCGGGGACTGCGCTGGCTCGAGGGCATGCAGTGCAAGGACGGCGGCTGGGGCGCGTTCGACGCCGACAACACCCGCGAGCTGGTGAACAGGCTGGCGTTCTGCGACTTCGGCGCGGTGATCGACCCGCCAAGCGCCGACGTCACCGCCCACATCGTCGAGGCCTTCGCCGCCGAGGGGCTGGCCCACGAGACGGCCTGCAGAAGGGGCGTCATCTGGCTGCTCAAGCACCAGGAGGAAGACGGCTCCTGGTTCGGCCGCTGGGGCGCGAACTACGTCTACGGCACCGGCGCGGTGGTCCCCGCGCTGATCGCCGCCGGGGTCAAGCCGCATAAGCCGCAGATCCGCCGGGCCGTCGCCTGGCTGGCTGAGCACCAGAACGAGGACGGCGGCTGGGGCGAGGACCTGCGCTCCTACGACGACCCGAAGACGTGGTCCGGCCGGGGCGCGTCCACCGCCTCGCAGACCGCCTGGGCCCTGCTCGCCCTGCTCGCCGCGGGCGACGCTGGCCTGGTTGGCCTGACGGTCCCGGATGAAGGAAAAACAGTCGAGCGCGGCATCCGCTGGCTGGCGGAGACGCAGCGCCCGGACGGCACCTGGGACGAGCCCTACTTCACCGGGACGGGCTTCCCCGGTGACTTCTACCTGAACTACCACCTGTACCGGCTGGCGTTTCCGGTCTCCGCGCTCGGCAGATACGTAAGGGGTTCACGTCATGACTGAGACCATTCCGCAGCCCCGGGTAGCCGAGGTGGCGGCGGCCCTCGCCGACTCCCCGGCCCTCGGGGCGGGCCTGCTCGTGTTCGCACCGCTCCGTTTCGAGGCCAACGCGGTCCGCCGCGGCCTCACCCAGCCGACTAGCCAAGTGGTGCGCACCGGCATGGGCGCCGCGCGGTCAACGAAGACGTTGGCGCGGCAGAGCAACCCGGGACCGTTCGGCGCGATGGTTGTGATGGGCACGGCGGCCGGCTTGGCCGACGACCTCCGCCCGGGTGACCTGGTCGTCGCGACCGAGGTTACCGACGGCGAGACCACCATCACGCTCCCCGGCGCCGACCTGCTCGCGGCCGAGCTGCGGCGGGCAGGCCTGAACGCCCGCGCCGGGCGCGTCATCCAGGTCAAAAAGATCATCGGGTCGTCTGAACGGACCCGGCTGGCTGCGGACGGCTACCTCGTCGCCGACATGGAGTCGGCCGCCATCGTGGCTGCCGTCAAGGGCCTTGTGCCCTCCGCCGGGGAGCCGGCGAAGTCAGCCGCAGGCGGCGACGCGGACGCGACGGCGCTCGGCGACGCAGACGAGGCCGCCCTCGGTGACGCGGGCACGGCCGCGCTCGGCTCCGTCGACGCGGTGGCCCTCGCAGCCGCCTCGGCCGGACGCCCGGTCGCCATCATCAGGGCGGTCTCCGACGGCGGGTTCGGCCCAGGCATGATCACCGGCGGGATGACCGCGCTGCGCTCGCTGCGGGCCGCCGCGCCGGTCGCCGAGCGGTGGGCGGCCGCCTGCCGGGAGCGGACGGTGCTGCTCGCCGGGCCGCGGTCGTTCTGCGCCGGGGTGGAGCGAGCCATCGAGATCGTCGAGCGCGCCCTTGAGCTGCGCGGCGCGCCGGTCTACGTGCGCAAGCAGATCGTGCACAACACCCGCGTGGTCGCCGACCTGGAACAGCGCGGCGCGATCTTCGTCGACGAGCTCGACGAGGTGCCCAACGGCGCGACGGTCGTGTTCTCCGCGCACGGCGTGTCGCCCGCGGTCCGCACCGACGCCTCGCAGCGGTCCCTGTCGGTGATCGACGCGACCTGCCCGCTGGTGTCGAAGGTACACGCGGAGGCGCGCCGTTTCGCCGAGAAGGGGTACACGGTCGCGCTGATCGGGCACGCCGGCCACGAGGAGGTCGAGGGCACGCTCGGCGAGGCGCCGGACTCCACGATCCTGGTGCAGACCGCCGCCGACGTCGAAGCGATCTCGGTGGCGGACCCGTCCAAGGTCGCCTACCTGATGCAGACCACGCTGGCCATCGACGAGGCGGCCGACGTGTCCGGGGCGCTGCGGGAGAAGTTCCCGCAGATGCGCGCCCCGGGCAGCGACGACATCTGCTACGCGACGACCAACCGGCAGGCCGCCGTCCGCGCGGTCGCCACCGAGGCCGACGTGGTCCTGGTCGCGGGCTCCAAGAACTCCTCTAACTCGGTGCGGCTGGTTGAGCGCTCCGAGCGGGAGGGCACGCCGGCCCACCTGATCGACGGGGCCACGGACATCGACCTGTCCTGGCTGACCGACGCATCGGTGGTCGGGCTGACCGCGGGGGCATCCGCGCCCCCGGCGGTAGTAAGCGAGATCATCACCGCGCTGTCCGGGCTCGGCACGGTGACGGTGACCGAGCGGGTCACCACTACCGAATCAGTACAGTTCGGCCTGCCTAGGGAGGTACGACGCTAAATGTCTATGCCACTTCGCGTCAGCATGCGCATCGGGACACACCTGATGAAGCAGAAGCTGTCCGGCAATAAGAAGTTCCCGCTGCTGGTCGAGCTTGAGCCGCTGTTCGCTTGCAACCTCAAGTGCAACGGCTGCGGGAAGATCCAGCACCCTGCGAACATCCTGAAGCAGCGGATGTCGGTGGAGCAGGCGGTCGGCGCGATCGAGGAAGCGAACGCGCCGATGGTCTCGATCGCGGGCGGCGAGCCGCTGATGCACCCGCAGATCGAGGTGATCGTGCAGGAATTGATCAAGCGGAAGAAGTTCGTCTTCCTGTGCACGAACGCTGTGCTCTTGCCCAAGCACCTGCACAAGTTCAAGCCGTCGCCGTACTTCCGCTGGGTGGTGCACATCGACGGCCTGCGCGAGCGGCACGACGAGTCGGTGTCCAAGGAGGGCGTGTTCGACCAGGCGGTCGAGGCCATCAAGATGGCGAAGGCGGCCGGGTTCAAGGTCAACACCAACACCACCTTCTTCAACACCGACACCCCGCAGACCGTCATCGACGTGCTCGACTACCTCAACGACGAGCTTGAGGTCGACGACCTGCAGATCTCCCCCGGATACGCCTACGAGAAGGCCCCCGACCAGGAGCACTTCCTCGGCGTTACCGAAACGAGGGAGATGTTCCGCAAGGCGTTCGCGGACGGTCGGCGGAAGAAGTGGCGGCTGATGCACACGCCGCTCTTCCTCGACTTCCTCGAGGGCAAGGTCGAGTACGAGTGCACCGCCTGGTCGATCCCGTCCTACTCCCTGTTCGGCTGGCAGAAGCCCTGCTACCTGATGTCGGACGGCTACGTCCCGACCTACAAGGAGCTCATCGAGACGACCGAGTGGGAGAAGTACGGCCGAGGCAAGGACCCCCGCTGCGCCAACTGCATGGCCCACTGCGGCTACGAGCCCTCGGCGGTCATCGCCACCATGTCCTCCCTCAAGGAAGGCATCCGAGCCCTCCGCGAAAGCGGCGTCTAAGCTCGCGGGACCGCCCCCGGCGGCACCTGTCCAGCTCAGGTGTCTCCGGTGGCGTGAGGTCGCTGGCCTGCGAACTCTGACCATTAGCGCCCCGAGCGGTGGCGCACCACTCGCGCCCCCGCCCCACGTCCACAACGAGGAGCAACCCGCCCCGTGGCCTGGTGTGCTGGGTCCAGTTGCTTCTAACAGGCGCACCATTCGCCCCTACTACCTCACGACTGCGGCCACGAATCCGCGCTTACCGGCTGCCATGTCCACAGCGCCGCCACGCCTGCCTCTGCTCGACGCATCAACCGTTATCGTGTGACGTTTTCGGTGGATATCACCGCTATCGGCACACGATCATTGTGGGTGTCTGATTTGGGGCCTGCGTGCCGGGGTGGGCAGTATGCCACGACGAGAGGCGGGCGGCAAACGGTTGTCCACAGGGGAGGGGCAAAACGGGCGCGTTATCCACAGGGCTCAAACAGGGTACCTTTATCTGCGGGAGGATTGGCAGGCTCGGTCTATGACGCTTGTAATTCCGACGGACTGCCTTAAGCTCATCGCCGATCAGGGGGGTGTCATTTCGCGCTCGCAAGGTGCCGAATTCGGCCTTGCGGGGGAGGGGATGCGCAACCGGGTGCGGTTCGCGGACTGGCAGCACGTTCAGCGCGGGGTTTACGCAACCTTCTCCGGTGACATACGGCGCGAAACGCGGTTGTGGGCCGCTCTGCTGCGAGCGGGGCCTGAGGCGGTGCTGAGCCATCAGACGGCGGCCGAACTTTATGGCCTGTCGAAACAGCCAAGCCCGATGATCCAGCTGACCGTTCCGGCCACGACTAACCCGGTCAAGCATGGCAAGATCCCCGGTGTTATCGTGCATCGGTCGCGGATCCTCGATATCACGCGGCATCCGGTACTGTCGCCGCCTCGTACCAGGATCGAGCACACGGTTCTCGACCTCATTGAAGATATGGATGACCCGGCTGAGCGGTACGACTTGATATGCCGGGCCGTCGGAAGCCGCCTGACCACGGCCGCGCGGCTGCGGGAGGCGCTGGACGGGCGGAGCAGGTTCCGAGATCGGCGGGAGGCCGAGTCCGCTCTTGGCGATGCCGGACAGGGGGCGCTGTCCAACCTTGAACGGTGGTACCTGCGTGGCGTTGAGCGTAGCCATAGGCTTCCGATCGCTACACGTCAGGCGCGCGTCAGGATCGACGGCAAAAGCAGCTACCTGGACAACCTCTATGAGGACTATCTGCTCTGCGTGGAGTTGGACGGGGTGGCGGCTCACCCGGTGGGCGAGCAGTGGCGCGACAAACGGCGTGACCGGCGCAATCTCGCCCAGGAGAAGCTGGTCACCATGCGCTTCGGGTATCCGGACCTGCATACGCCCGAGGCGCAGTGCCGGACAGCGGCTGAGGTTGTCGCCGTTCTTCGCGGTAGGGGACCGTGGGTCGGCGCGCGCTGCCGACTGGCCGGGCTGCCCCGTTTAGCGCGAGAACTGACGGAATTTCTTGGCGAAAGATTGCGGCGGGATTGCGGAAAGCCGAGGGGTGCCGTCAGGGCGAGGTTTGATGGGGTATTCGCAGGAATGGCTCAGCTACTCCTCAGGTAAGGCCGACAAGATCGTGGCGGTGCGGACCTCGCGCCGGGGTTTGATGCGCTCCCCCGGGTGCGAGGTTTCCGCACCGCCACTGTTTCTTAAGTCCGCTGAGGAGTCTGATGTTCTTCACTTACCTCTGGCGCGAGTTGCGCCGCCGGGCGCGCCAGGCCATCTTCATAGCCATCGGGCTGGCGCTTGGGATCGGGCTGGTGATCACGGTGACCGCTGCAGCGGCCGGGGTCAAGAACGCCCAGGGCGACGTCCTGCACTCGCTGTACGGCGTGGGCACCGACATCACCGTGACCAAGGCGCCCACCACCAGCAGCACTGGCGCGGGCGGGTTCGGCTTCAGCTTCCGTCAGTCGGTCGGCACGAAGACCAGGCCGAAGGCGGGGTCGACGATCGATGACAACACGCTGGCGTCGGACTTCACCCTCTCGTCGATCAGCGCGGCCGATGTGACCTCGATCGCCAAACTGGACAACGTGGCCGCGGCGGCGGGCGGGCTGACCCTCACCGACCGGACCGTCACCGGCACGGTGCCGTCGTTCAACGAGGGAAGCGGCGGAGGGGGCTTCGGCGGCGGCGGTGGCGGGAGCACCGGCGGCGGCTTCACCGGCGGCGGCACTAGTTCCTTCAAGACCAACAGCTTTGTCGTCAGTGGCGTCGACCTCGCTAACGGTGAGCTCGGCCCGCTGTCCACCGGCACGATCAGCTCCGGCCGGACCTTCACCACGGCCGATGGGACCAAGGACGTCGCCCTGGTCGACTCCAGCTACGCGACGACCGAGAAGCTCAAGGTCGGCGCCGCGATCGAGATCGGCAACTCCAAGGCCGCGGCCACCAAGTTCACCATCGTCGGCATCGTGACCGAGCCGGCGGGCGATGACTCGACGAACGTCTTCATCCCGCTGCCCGTGGCGCAGTCGCTGTCCGGCCTGAAGAACGACGTCAACACCATCTACGTGGCGGCGACCAGTGGCAGTGACATCACCTCGGTCGCAGACGCGATCACCAAGTCGGTCTCCGGCGTGACCATCACCGACCAGGACACCTTGGCCAGCCAGGTCACCGGGTCGATCTCGAGCGCTGCGTCGCTGGCCAACAACCTCGGCAAGTGGCTCGCGATCGCGGTCCTCATCGCGGCGTTCCTGCTGGCCAGCCTGCTCACCATGTCGGCCGTGTCGCGGCGGATCCGTGAGTTCGGCACGCTCAAGGCACTCGGCTGGAAGAGCCGCCGGGTGGTCGGCCAGGTGATGGGGGAGTCGATCGCGATCGGCATCGTCGGCGGCGCCATCGGCGTCGGGCTCGGCTTCCTAGGCGCGGCGGCGGTCGGCAAGTTCGCCAAGCCGCTGACCGCCTCCCTCGGGAGCACCACCAGCTCGGCGACGCCCGGTGGTGCGCGCGCGTTCACCGGCGGCGGCGGCTTCGGCGGCGGTGGCGGCTTCGGCGGCGGCTTCGGCGGCGCGGGTCGCACTGGCAGCGGCTTCACCGGCGGCTTCACTCACGCGGCGGCCAATGCCGTCCCGACCGTCACCGAGCACCTGACCGCACCGGTCACCATCGGCGCGGTGCTCGCCGCGGTGGTCCTCGCGGTCCTCGGCGGACTGATCGCCGGGTCGTTCGGCGGCTGGCGGGCGGCGCGACTGCGCCCGGCTGCGGCCCTGTCCAAGGTCGCCTGACGGCCGGATCGGCCGGGTTAAGGAAGCGGAGAACTCATGTACAAGCTCACGGGCGTCAAGAAGGACTACCCCAAGGGCCGCCAGACGGTCCACGCCCTCCAGGGCGTTGATCTCGAACTCGCCGACGGCGAGTGGCTGGCGATCCAGGGACCGACCGGGCACGGCAAGTCCACCCTGCTGCAGATCCTCGGCGGCCTCGACCGGGCCACCGCGGGCTCGGTCCTCCTCGACGGGACCGACCTGACCAGGCTCGGCGAGGGCTCGATGACGAAGATGCGGGCCACCACGATCGGCTTCATCTTCCAGACGTTCAACCTGATCCCGACCCTGTCGGCGCAGGAGAACGTGGAGACGGCGCTGGTCCCGCTCGGGGTCAGCGACAAGTCGCGTAAGGCGCGGGCGGCCGAGGCGCTGGCCTCCGTCGGCCTCGCCGACCGGGCCCGCCACCTGCCGACGGAGCTCTCCGGCGGTCAGCAGCAGCGCACGGCGATCGCCCGCGCGCTGGTGAAGGAGCCCAAGGTGCTGCTCGCCGACGAGCCGACCGGCAACCTGGACGAGGACACCCGAGACGAGATTATCGCCCTGCTCGAGAAGCTCTGGCGGGAAAAGGGCCTGTCCATGGTCATGGTGACCCACGACAGTTCCGTCGCCCGCCGCGCCGAGCGCCTCGGCACTATGCGCAACGGCAAGCTCACGGTGAAGCAGAAGGTCGTCTGACAGGCTTCCCGGGGCCGCCGGCCCCCCTTGCGGCTCCGGGAACTCACCAGCAGCGCTGGTCACGCACCAGCGGCGATCCTCACTGAACCGTCCCGGCTACGCTGCCGGCCGAACTGGGGCATTCACAGCCGTCTCCGAGCGGGAATTCGCTCGCCAGCGGACAGTTGCCCACCGACGTCACGCACGTCGTGCCCAGCTGGGGACTGTTGCCACCCGACTGCGATGCGAGCGCCGCGAGCACGCCGATCACCACGAAGAATCCCACGATCGCGATCAGGATGAACTTGAGTCTTCTGAACGGGGCGCGCCGTGGCGCCCGCGCTCCTGCTCCCGGGGCCGTACCCGCGGAAGTCCCCGGATACGGTGCGCCCCGTCCCGGCGGCGGAGGGGTTGACCGAGGCGGAGGCGACGTCCGAGGCGGAGGCGCCGTCCGTGGTTGCTGGGGCGGTGGGGCCGCGCGCTGGAATACTTCCTGGTAACGATGCTCAAGCTCTTCCATGATGGCGGCGACTTCCGGCTCAGGCCGAGCTGGCTCGTTGGCCATCTTCTCTAGATCGGAGGTTGAGAACTTGGCCCACGGGCCAGATCCCGGAGGAACCATGACGGCACGTCCTCACGCGTTCAGGGGATTGAAAGGTGCAGGGCTCCGGCCTAGCGGCTAGATCCCAACAGCCTCCTGACTCTGTCGGGGGTAAGCGGGACAAGGCGCAGTCCATGCAGCGTCCGGACTGCCGCACGGACGGCCTCGTCGTTCTGCCGTAGGAAGCGGAGCATGGCTACCAGCTCGAGAACGTCGAGCTGCAAGCGGGCATTGTCCCTGATAAGTTCCAGAGTCGGGATCTTATCCTGGACCTCTGCGATCTGCTCGTGGAGTTGCCTGGTCTGTGCGACGTAGGACTGCCACTCCTGCTGGAGCACTTCGAGCGCGGCGTCCGTCTGCCTGAGGTTATCGAGTACGCCCGCCCGCGCTGGGGCCTCGATGTCATCCTGCTGCGCCCGCACTTCAAGGCGTTTCTGCTCGGCCTTTGCCCTGCGGATCCTTTCAAGCGTCTCGGCATGCAAGGCCTCAAGCTCCATCAGCCCACCGGGAGAGAAGCCCCGAATGAAACCGATCATAAAGTCCGCGAGCTCGTAGATCATGATGGCGTTGCCGAACATCATCTGGCTCTGGCGCTGGGGGGAACGCTCTCGCTCAGTCTGCTCAAGCACGTGCCCGTTTAGTTCACTGAAGTAGTCCACGGTGAGGCGCAGCGTCTCGTAGGAGACGCATATCGCCTTGTCCGCCTGGACCAGCCTGGCCGCCCGCTCTCGCTCACTGCGGCTAGGCATGTTCTGCACTGAGCTCTCGGTGTCCTGGTAGTGCCCGCTCTCGATGCTCTGGGCTACCTGCCCGATGATCTGGCGGATCCTGCCGTGCAGTGCGGCAACCTGGTCGCGGACCTCCACCGGGACATCTCTCGCCCGGGAGATATTCGAAGATAGCAGGCTGGAGTTATCCATCAGGTGATAAGACCTGAGGTCGGAGACACGCCGGATATGTTCGCTGAACGTCTGGTTGATCACGCGAATGCCGGCCAGCCGCTTGGACTGCGCCACCCGGTCACTAGCGTACGCACTCGATTGCCCGCTCTCTTGAGCAGGCTGATCATCGGGGTAGCCGTACTGGATGGCGGCCATGAGCTGGTCGGCGAAATACCGTAGCTCCTCGTCATTGGTCCCGCCCAGACTGCGCAGGGTGGCCGCGACGTGCTCCTGCCGCTCCTGCGAGTAAGGCTCTTCCTCGAGTCGTTTGATGCTCGCCGATGCGCCTGGGTATTTCTTCAGTATTCTTGCCTTCAGCGCGTGGTAGGCATCGTCACCCGCGGCTTGGCCTGCGCCGTCAACAGCGGATTTTATCAGTGCCTGGGCAAGGGCAACCACCGCTAGGCTCACCGGGTCGATCACAGGTCCCCCTCACGCCGTCGCGCTCCTCGCACGGCCTGCGGTCGTCTCACCGCTATTAATACGAACGGTACACGATGCGCAACTTCTGGGACTTGCTGTGGGCCCGGAAAAATGAATTGATGACTCTGTAGAATTATGAAGGAAATTGAAACGACATTTAACGCGTTTATCAATAAAATGTGCCATTTTTCGGCATAAGCCACCCATGCGCGGCCGCAGCCCAGGGCCAGGCCAGGACAGGCCGGCCCTGGGCGCCCTCCGGTCAGGACGGCGGGGTGCTGCTGTCGGTGGAGTCGGAACCACCGGAGAACAGGTCGTGCAGCACCTTGCGCGCGCTCTCCTCGGCCTTCTTGACCGGCTCCCGCTGGCGCAGGTCGGAGATCGCGCTCTCCGCCTTCTTGGCCGCCTCGGTGCCGCGCAGGTCGTTGATGGCCGCCTCCGCCTTCTTGGCTGCCTCACGCTCGCGCAGGTCGTGCAGGGCGCTGGCGGCCTTCTTGGCGGTCTCGGAGTCACGCAGGTCGCGCGCCTTGGCAGCTGCCTGCTGTGCCCGCGCGGTCGCCTCGCGGCGGAGGTTGGCGGTGCTCTCGTCCCGCTTCCGCCCGGCGGTCTTGGCCGAACTCGACAACCCCGCGGTGATCCGCGCCCATAGTTCCTTGATCCGACGCTCGAACTCACTCATGATTTACCTCCAGATAACAAGATATATCGTGTTACGGGTTTCGTCCAGTTCAACGGTCTCGAGTCACCGAAGTCTCTACCCGCGCCGCGCCAGACATGCACGCATCCCCGGTTGGGCCCGGGATGCGGCCCCGCCGCGGATACGGTGCAGTCGTGAGCATCGCGGCGAGGCTGACCGTGCTCGGCAGCCTGAACATGGACATCTCGATCACAGTGCGCTCCCTCCCGGGGCCCGGCGCGACGGTGCTCGGCAGCGCCGCCGTCTACGCCCCGGGCGGGAAGGGCGCCAACCAGGCGGTGGCCGCCGCCCGGCTCGGGGGCGAAGGACTGTCCGTCGCGATGATCGGCTGCGTCGGCGACGACGACTTCGGCCGGGCACTGCGGGCCGGGCTCCGCGACGAGGGGGTTGACGACGGCGCGGTGCGCACCGTAACCGGCGTCCCCACCGGGATCGCGATGATCACGGTCGACCAAGCCGGGGAGAACATCATCACGGTCGCTCCGGGCGCGAACCACGAGCTCAGCGTGGCCGATATCACCGATATCACCGATAGCTCCGCGAGCCCTGCCGCGTCGAGCTCCAGCGCGGCGGGCGCGGTCGGCGGCGTGCTGGTGATCAGCGCCGAGGTGCCGGTTCCAGTGATCAGCGCGGCGCTTGCCGCTTCAGCGGGTCGCGTGCTGCGCGTGCTTAACCTCGCGCCGGCCCCGCCGGAAGCGGCCGAGCTCATCGCCGCCGGCCCCGACTGGCTGGTCGTGAACGAGTCGGAGGCCGCTGCCGCGCTCGGCCGGCCGGTGTCCGGCCGGACCGAAGCGGCCGCCGCGGCGGCCGATCTGGTCGCGGCGGGCGCGCGCAACGTCGTGGTCACCGCGGGCGCGGCCGGCGCCGCCTACTGCGGCCCCCCTGTCGTGGTAACGGTCCCGGGTTTCAAGGTTCAGGCCACCGACGCCGTCGGCGCGGGGGACACGTTCGTCGGGGCGCTCGCGGTGGCCCTCGCCGCCGGCGTTCCGCCGGTGGACGCGGTCACCGCAGCCTCTGCGGCCGGCGCCACGGCGGCCACCCGGCCGGGCACCCAGTCGGGCATGCCGCGTCCCGTCGACGTCCTCGCCGTGACCGGCCACCGCTGGCCGCTGCCGTGACCTGAACCGCCACGCGCCGACGGTGCCGTGAACAGCAGAAATGGTCTCCGCTACCCGTTAAAGTAAACAAGAGGTAAACATCAAGTGAACATCATTACCACACAAAGGTGAATACATGCTTAAATGAGGCCTGCATTCACCATCGCCGGAAGAGGAGTTGCGCGATGACCCCTGGCCTGGCGGCTTTTATCGCCTCCGGACGTGACGCGCTCGCGTGGGAGCAGAGCCTTGCCGGCGTGCTGGCGGCGCTGGCGGCCGAGTTCGAGGTGGTCCCCGAGCGCGGCGGTGAGCCGGTGGGCGCCGGCCGGCGGACGTTGCTCGACACCTTCGACTGGCGGCTGTACCGGGCCCGGCTGACCCTTGAGTACGTCGCCAGGTCAGTTGGCGGCGAGCTTCAACTGGCCGACACCCGCGGCGGCGATGGCCCCGCCGCCCAGCCGGTGATCACCCAGCCGGTGACCGGCTGGCAGGCGGCCCGCCCGCACCTGATGTGCGAGGTGCCCGACGGTCCGGTGGCGTCCAGGATCGGCGATCTCGTCGCCCCGCGCGCCCTGTTGCCCGTCGTCACGGTCACCACTGCGGCAACCATCCACCGGCTGCTCAACGAAGACGGCAAGACGGTCGCCCGGCTGCTGGTCGAACGCCCGGTGATCGGCGGCCAGCGGTCCGGCCCCTCCGCCCCCCATCCCCCCTGGCCCCCCGGCTGTCGATCGTCGAGGTCCGTGGCTATCCCGGGCAGGCGCGTCGCGCCGCCGGTCTGGTCGGCGCGGCGTCGGGCATCGAGTACGCCGAGGTCCCGGCGTTCTCCGAGGCGCTGCGTGCGCTCGGCCGTCGTCCCGGCGACTACTCCAACAAGGTCGATACGCCCATCACGGCCGCCATGCCGGCCAGCCGGGCGGCCGCGACGATCCTGCTCCGCCTGCTCGACACCATCGACGCGAACGTGGGCGGCGTGCTCGCGGACACCGACACCGAGTTCCTGCACGACCTGCGCGTCTCGGTGCGGCGCACCCGCAGCGCGCTGAAGCTCTTCGGCGACGCGCTGACCGGGCCGGCCTCCTCGGTCGGCCCGGCCGCGCTGACCGCGGAGGAGGTCGCGTTCTTCGCCGCCGAGTTCAAGTGGGTCGGCGACCTGACCACGCCGACCAGGGACCTGGACGTGCACCTGCTCGACTTCGACGACACGGCGCACGCGCTCAGCGCGGCCAAGCCGGACCACCTCGAGCCGTTCCGCGCGTACGTGGAGCAGCGGCGACGCAAGGAGTTCCGCGCTCTCGCCCGTGGCCTGAGGTCAGCAAGGTTCACCGAGTTGCGCAATGGCTGGCGGGAGAAGCTCACCGCGATCAGGGACAGCAATCCGGCTGCCAGAGTCACCACGGTCCGTTCAGGCCAGGGAAGACAAGCCGCGGGGGGGACCATCGGCTGGCTGGCCGCGGAGCGCACCCGCGCTGCCTTTGCCAAAGTCGCCAGGCGCGGCGCGGAGATCACTCCGGCATCGCCCGCCGAATCCCTGCATGACCTGCGCAAACGCTGCAAGGAGCTGCGGTACGCGCTGGAGTTCTTTGCCCCGCTGCACGATCGGACGGCCCAGGCGAACGTTGTCGGAGAGCTGAAGCGGCTGCAGGACTGCCTGGGGGAGTTCCAGGACAGTGAGGTGCAGATCGGGGAGATCAGGGCGCTGGCGACGGCGATGCTCGCGACAGGCGAGGCGCCGGCCGTGACGTTGCTCGCGATGGGCGAGGTGACGGCGGGGCTCGCGAGTCGGCAGCGGGCTGCGCGGGAAGACTTCGGTCGGCGGTTCGCGGCGTTCGCCGGAATCGACGGGCAGCGCCGGATGTCCGCACTGCTCAGGGGGAAAGCCGGGGATCGGTAGCTAAATGCGGATATATGCGATCTACAACATCAAGGGCGGGGTCGGGAAGACCACCACGGCGGTCAACCTCGCGTTCCTCGCGGCCGAGAGCGGGCTGCGCACCGTGCTCTGGGACCTGGACCCGCAGGCGGCGGCGTCCTTCATGTTCCGGGTGAAGCCGAGGGTCAAGGGCGGGGGCAAGGCGCTGATCGGGGGTAAGCGGCCGCTCGACGGCGCGATAAAGGGAACAGATTTCGATGACCTCGATCTCATCCCCGCCGATTTCACCTACCGGAACATGGATCTGCTGCTTGACGCGGCCGGGGGCGGCGTCAGCGGCGACACGCCCGGGGGCAAGCCCGCCCGGAAGCTCTCCAAGCTGCTCGCGCCGCTATCAGACGAGTACGACGCGGTCTTCCTCGACTGCCCGCCGTCCGTCTCCCTGGTGTCGGAGAACGTGCTGCACGCGGCCGATGTGATCGTCGTGCCGCTCATCCCGACGACGCTTTCCGTGCGAACGCTCGAGCAGCTCGCGGGCTTCGTCGCGGAATTCAACGGCCGCAAACCGGAACTGCTGGCGTTCTTCTCGATGGTCGACCGCCGCAAGAAGCTGCACAGGGAAATAACGGAGAAGCTCACCGTGGAGCGGGCCGAGGTGGCTCGCACCACCATCCCGGCGCTTTCCGTCATCGAGACCATGTCGGTGGAGCGTGCCCCGGTGGTCGTCTACGCGCCTAAAAGCTCGGCGGCGAAGGCCTACCGCGATCTCTGGGCGGAGCTGCGCGACTTCGGCGCGCAGCTCTCGTCCTAGCTATTTCAGGGCTTTCCCGCGCCGCTTCGCTACCCGGATGTGTTCCAAGTCTCGCCCTCTGTTACTGAAACGTATTACTCTCAGAAGCTGGGGGAAGGGTCAAACAACTTGGTAACGCACGGGGGAAGACTGCCCGCGGAGACGTCAAGGTTCTTCGGGCGGCGCAAGGAGGCTGCCGCCATCCGGGCTGCGCTGGCCAGATCGAGGCTGGTCACGTTGACCGGACCCGGCGGCGTGGGGAAGACACGGCTCGCGGTTCGGATAGCAAATGAGTTGTCGGGGGCATTCCCCGGCGGCGTGTACCTGGTCCAGTTGTCGGCCGCGAGCGACGCTGACGGCCTGGTGGCGGCGACGGCCGCCGGACTTGGCCTGCCCGCGCCGGCGGATGGCGCGTTCGCCGACCGGATCGACTGGCTGGTTAGCCGGCTGCGCGGCCGCCTGCTGCTGATCCTCGACACCTGCGAGCACCTGGTGGACGCCTGCGCCGCGCTGGCCGACGCGGTCTTGCTCGGCACCGAACGCCCGGTGGTACTGGTGACCGGCCGCCAGCCGCTGCACCTCCCCGGTGAGGTGGTTTTCCGGATTCCGCCGTTCGCCGCGCCCGACGACGCGGGCAACGTGACTAGCGGCGGGGAAGAGGCGGTCGCGCTCTTCGCCGACCGGGCCGCCGCGGCGGTACCCGGCTTCGCCGTCACCGCCGTCACGCTGCCGAAGCTGGTGCGGCTCGGCCGCGCCCTCGACGGCATCCCGCTTGCGATCGAGTTCGCCGCGCTCCGGCTGCGCGCCGTCGGCCTTGACGAGCTGCTCGCCCGGCTGCCAGGCCAGCTGCGGATGCTCGGCGGCGGTCGCCGCGCTGACAGCCGCCAGCAGTCGATGCTGGCCTCGGTCAGCTGGAGCTATGACCTGTGCACCCCGGCCGAACGGCTGCTGTGGACCCGTCTGTCGGTGTTCGGCGGCGAGTTCGACCTCGCCGCGGTGGAGGCCGTCTGCGCCGGCGACGGCGTGTCCGTCGCCGATGTTCTCGGCGCTCATGTCGGCCTGGTGGACAAGTCGGTCGTGCTGCGCGCCGACGTCCTCGGCGGCGAGGCGCGGTACCGGCTGCTTGAGGTGGTCAGGGAGCACGGCACTGCGCGGGGGGACGCCGAGGACGTTGCCGCCTGCGCCGAACGGCACCGGTTCTACTACCTGGCCGTCGCGCGCCGCCTCGCGGCGTCGTTGGCCGGCCGGGATCAGCTCGCCGACCAGTTCGCCCTGGTATCCAGGCTGGGGCGGGACGCGACGAACCTGAGGCTCGCGGTTGACCGCAGCCTGGCCGCCGGCGACACGCCGACGGCCGAGGAGCTCACCGCCGCGCTCGGCGCCGTCGACGCGGTACGCGGCGAGATCGGCGAGTCGCGCCCTGACGCGCAGGCCGCGGCGACTGTGCCGTCCCAGGGCGGCGAGGCCGCGGTCCCGCCCTCCGCGGCCCCGCCTGCCCAGGCACCGGGCCCCGGCGCGGCCGATGCGGATCGCGAGGGCGACACAGGCGGTGCGGGTGGTGCGGGCGGGGGAGGAGGAGCTAGGGGCGGCTGGCAGCTGCTCACCGCGCGCGAGCGCGAGGTGGCGGAGCTTGTCGCCAACGGGCTGACTAACAAGGAGATCGCGGCGCGGCTGTTCGTCTCCAAGCGGACCGTGGATGCGCACCTTGAGCACATCCTGGCCAAGCTCTCCTACGTGTCCCGGGTGCAGATCGCCGCCCTGGTAACCCGTGAGCAGTAACGGCAGACGCCGCTACTGCTCACGGGTCCGCTCAGACTAGCGGCTGCCGGTGAAGGTGCCCGGCGCGAACGACACGCCGCGCACCACCTGGTCGTAGCGGGCGGGGACCACGGTGCGGAACTGCTCCCCGGCGGCCGGGGAGGCGGCGTTCAGCGGGTCGGTGATCTCGACCAGCTGGTTCGGGTCGGCGCCCTGGTCGCCGCCGCCGCTGACGGTCGAGGTGACCGCCCAGATGGAGACGGTGCCGTTGGGGTTGACCTTGCCGGTGAGGTTCCGCAGGCCGTCGGTGGCCGGCGCCCACGGCAGCCCCGTCACCGAGTTGATCCCGGTCGGGTAACCCGGGACGGTGTAGGGGGTGCCGAGGTTGAGGCCGTTCTGCAGGGTGTACGCGAGCTGCCACTCGCCCGCCGTAGCGTTGTACACCCACTTCTGCAGGCCCGCCGTGGTGGACGCGGCGTCGGCGGTGTAGCTCCCGTTGGCGTAGGTGTTGTCGCCGGAGCCCTCGTCGGCCACGTACAGCGTGGTCGGGTTGGCGAACCAGAGCCCGAACGGGTAGTCGCTTGCGTCGGTCGCGTTCTTGGCCAGCGCGGTCGGGAAGCCCTTGAGGATGCACAGGTTGCTGGCGAGGCCGGCCGAGGTCAGGGTGGACTCGATCCCGGTGGTCGGCAGCGTCGCGCCCGCCACCGGAAGTCCAACGCCGTCCGGGCAGGCGGTGCCGGTGGTGTCGAGGAAGTACACGGTGTCGACGCCGTTGCCGCCGCTGCCCTTGCTGTAGTACAGCACGTTGCCGGAGATCGTCAGGCCGCGGAAGTTGTCGTCCTTGCCGACCTTGTCCGCCTTGTCGCCGAGCTCGGTGATGTTGAAGCTGCCGACCGGGGTGGGCAGGCCCACCGTCTGGTCCGCCTCCGGAAGGTTGGACGGCGTGATGATCTGCGCGCCCGCGCCGAGCACGACGCCTGACGGCTGCGGGTTGGAGCCGTTACCCGCGTTGCCCGCCGTGTAGAAGATGTTCTGCCCGTCGACGTTGGCCTCGATCGCGGCCCGGCCGTTGTTGCCGCTGTAGGCGTTGGTCTCGGTGAAGGTGAACTTCCCGTCGGCCGAGAGCTGCGCGACCGCGCGGTAGTAGGCGCCGGGAACCGGGTTGGTCGGGTCGATGACGCCGGGGGTGTTGGAGTTCGACGCGTCGACCGTGTCCGGCGCGGCCACGTAGTCCATGAAGGTCACGTACCTGCCGTTGGTGGACAGGTTGAGCGCGCCCTCCGACTTCGACGAGAAGCTGGTGTTCAGCTCGCTCGTCGGCACCGGGATAACGCCCTGCGGCCGTCCCGACTGGGTGATCTCCTCAAGGAAGAGCGGCGCGGTGACGCCGAAGCTTCCGTCCACGGAGTCGTTGTTGAAGACGTACGGGTAGTTGCCGTTCGCGACCGCGGTGCCGCAGCCGGAGGTGCAGCCGGGGGGCAGCACGGTCGTGCCCGCCACGATGTTCGGGTCGTTTCGGTAGTAGCTCGTGCTGACCAGCAGATCGCCGGGGATCAGCCGGCTCTGCCCATGCCCCTGCCCGCCTGGCCGGCCGGCGGCGGTGCTGGCGGCTGCCGTCGTGGCACCCGCGGCCGTCGCGGCGAGCACGCCCGCGGCGGTCATGAACGTTGCGAACGCGGCAACGCCGGTTCTCGGACGCATAAGTCGCTCCTGTCGTCTCGGGACGCCCTGTCTGCGGACTTCCGCCGCTGGCATCCCCAGTCATCGAACCGGCGCTGGCGGTCGGAAAGTCGTCGGCCGGGTTAACGGAAGGTTCCGTTGGCGTGACTTATTGGCATTGGTTAGTTGTTTGGAGCGACGAGCGTTAGATATGCCACGTTTCAAGCGTTAGATACCGCTGCTGACTGATGTGCAACGATGCTGCCGACATGATCCTCGGCGACCCCTAAGCGAGCTTCCGGCATAGCCAGCAGTCCCGGGGGTAGCTCTAACCTGCGCCACCGGCAGGGAGCAGCGCGCGCGATTTTGTGCAACCGCTGCAACCAAACGAGTCAGGATGTCGTTATATGAACATGACAGTCTGGGAATGGTTTGAGCAGCGCTCGTATCACCACCGGGACTTCGCAGGTCTCGCGCTATCGAGCGACACCAGGGCGAAGATACCCTCCTCGACCCTGATCTTCCCGGCCCGCAACGTCGCTGGCACCATCGGTCCCATACTCACCGTCGTCGAGCGCCTGCGGGCCAGGACCGGACTTCCGGGCCAGGTCATCGTCGTCGATGCCGACTCGCCGGACGGCACGGCCGATATCGCCCGTGACCACGGCGCGGAGGTCTTCTCGGAGAACGAGCTTCTGCCGGGCTACGGCCCCGCGCAGGGCAAGGGCGACGCAATGTGGCGTGCGCTCTCGGCGGCGACCGGGGACATCGTCATGTTCGCCGACGCCGACACGACCGACTTCGAGGAGCACTTCGTCTACGGCACCCTCGGGCCGATCCTCCTGGACCCAGCCGTCCAGTTCGTCAAGGCCGCCTACCGGCGGCCGTTCAAGCAGGGCGAGGAGCAGGTCCCCGACGGCGGCGGACGGGTCACCGAGCTGATGGCCAAGCCGCTGCTCAACCTCTTCTACCCGGAGCTGGCCGGCTTCGCGCAGCCGCTCGCGGGCGAGTTCGCCGCGCGCCGCGATCTGCTCGGCCGAGTGCCCTTCTTCACCGGCTACGGGGTGGAGATCGGCATGATGATCGACGTCTACGACCAGATCGGGCTGGACAGCATGGCCCAGGTCGACCTCGGCACCAGGCAGAACAGGCACCAGCCGCTCGCCAGCCTCACCCGGATGTCCTCGGTGGTGCTCAGGACGGTAGCCGCGCGCGAGGGCCTGGCCCGGGCCATCGACGGCGACGGCCTGGACGGGGCGGAGCCGGGCCTGTGGGAGCTCCGCCAGCCGGACACCTATCTGCACGCGGTGGGGACCAACGACGGCCTCCGCCTCGACGAGCACCTGAACGAGCTGGTCGAGCGCCCGCCGCTGGCCCGCCTGACCGGCGGCGGCACCGCCCTCTCCGCCACCGCGTAGCCATTGACCAGTAGTTCCGGCCCCGCTCCCTTGGCCGGGGCCGGAACTCTGGCCGCCGTTACGACGGCTTGAACGGCCCGGCCTTGGCGGCGGGCAGCGGGGGCGGGGTGAGGAACGCGGGCGGGGCGGCCAGGTCGAGGGCGCCAAGCGGCGATGCGGCCGCGGCGTCCCGGCGGGTAAGCGAGGGGAGGTTCCACTTCTCCTCGATCAGCTTGAGCACCGAGGTGTGGTCGAGCACCTCGCTGAACACGAAGTCGGGCCGCGCGTAGGGGGAGACGATCACCGCGGGCACCCGGAACCCGTACCGCTCGTAGGTCACTGTCCCGTCGTCGGCGTTCTCCAGCGATTTGAGCGACTTCGGCGACAGCACTTTCAGCAGGGTGCGCGCCCAACCGTGCGCGAGCTGCCAGTTCCGCGCCGGGACGTCGTCCGGCGCGACGGCGGCAGGCGGCGGCACGTGATCGTAGTAGCCGCCGTGCTCGTCGTAGATCCACAGCAGCAGCGTCGACTCCCAGGCCGGGCCGCCCATCACGGCATTGACCGCCGCGGCCGAGAAGGACTCGCCGAACTTGATGTCCTGCGGGTTCTCCTCCGAGTAGGCGCCGAAGTCCGGGTCCACGATGGAAACCGAGGGCAGCGTGCCCGCCGCGGCGTCGGCGAAGAACTGCTGCGTGGTCCGCAGGTGCCGCACGCACCGGGCGAGGCCGAGCGGGTACAGGTCGGCGGTGAACGACTTGTTGCCGCGGACGGCGTTGGTCACCCCCGGCAGCCACCGGCCAAGCTGCGCGAGCCGCCGTGCCGCGACCAGGCCGCGCCCGCCCAGCAGCCGCTTGAACACCACCGAGGCGGGGTTCACGTTGTGGTAGTTCACCCAGGAGATGCCGTGGGTGGTCAGCGCGTCGAAGATCGTCCCGGCGGCGGGGTAGTCCACCAGGTCCCACGGCAGGTCGTCGACGAGGCCGTTCGCGGTGCCCGCGATCAGGAACCGCCGGTTCGGGAACGTCGGACCCAGGCAGGAGCAGAACCAGCGGTCCGCCACCGGGAAGGCGCGCGCGAGCCCGTGGTAGAAAGGCAGCTCGGACTCTGTCCAGTAGCCCATCGGCACGGCGGGGTCGCCCCCGGGCACGGTCTGCCAGACGCCGGTCGCGAACCCACCGCACGTGCCGTCCGCGTACGAGATGTGACTGGCGTTCCAGGTCTGAGTGGGATTGCCGGGTACCTGCGTGGTGGCGGTCAGGCGGTGAGCCGCGACCCGCTGCCCGTTGGGCAGCTGGTTGACCGAGTCCGGCGCGCCGTCGGGGCCAGCCGGCAGGCCGTCGCCCCGGCCGGGAAGCGTGCCCAGATAGTTGTCGTAGGAGTGGTTCTCCTGCATCAGCACCACGATGTGCTTGATCTTGGGTATCAGGTCGGTGCCATCGGGCAGGTCGGGGCGCGGCCGTTGCCCCGGCCCCGGCTGCAGGCCTCGACGCGAAATCTCCCGCTGTTCCAAACGGTCCCACATCGGATACGCCTTCCCATAAGCGGCATCTGCGGCATCCTTCTGGCGAATCATGTCATCAAGCCGCGTGCTGGGCCACAGCGCACGGGAGCTGGCGCATCGCAGCGGACGGGTGGCAGCTCTCCGACAACGGCTGCGCGCTTCCGCACGTTCCGGGCGACTGTTCAATATCATGGCAGCGTGACAGGTCACCAGCTAAAGGTCTATAACTCGCTCGGACGGCGGATCGAGGACTTCACGCCGTCCGCCGATGTCGTGGGCCTGTACAGCTGTGGGCCGACCGTCTACTACTTCCCGCACCTGGGCAACATGCGGGCGTACGTCTTCGCCGACACGCTCCGCCGCGCGCTGCGTTGGAAGCAGATCCCGGTCCGGCACGTCATCAACATCACCGACGTGGGCCACGCGGTGGCCGACTCCGACACAGGCGAGGACAAGCTCGAGGTCGCGGCCGCCCGGGAGCGCCGGACGGTGGCGGACATCGCCGACTTCTACACCCGCGCGTTCTTCTCCGACATGGCCGCGCTGAACATCCTGCCGGCCGACCGGTACCCGCGCGCCAGCGAGTACGTCGAGCAGATGATCGAGTTCGCGACCCGCCTGCAGGAGCGCGGCGTCACCTACCAGATCCCGTCTGGGCTGTACTTCGACACGTCCAAGTCGCCCGGTTACGGCACTCTCGCCCGGATGGACATCGCCGGCCAGCGCGAGGCCGCCCGGGTCGAGCAGGTCGAGGGCCGCAGGAACAAGACCGATTTCGCCCTCTGGCGGGCCGAGGAGCCGGGCGTCCGCCGCGTCATGCGCTGGGACTCCCCGTGGGGCTGGGGCGCGCCCGGCTGGCACCTGGAATGCTCGGTGATGTCGATGGAGCTGCTGGGCCAGCACTTCGACCTGCACACCGGCGGCATCGACCACCGCGAGCTGCACCACGTCAACGAGATCGCCCAGTCCGAGGCCTACCTCGACGACGGCGAGCCGTGGGTCAAGTACTGGATGCACAACGAGTTCCTGCTGCTCAACAATGCCAAGATCGCTAAGTCGTCGGGCCCGGTGCCGCGGCTGGCCGACCTCATCTCCGGCGGCTACCATCCGATGGCCTACCGGCTCTTCCTGCTCGGCGGTCACTACCGCAGCCAGCTGGACTTCACCACCGCGGCCGTCGATGGCGCCCAGACGACCCTGCGCCGCCTGGTCTCCCGCATCGAGCCGCTCCGCCCGCTGCCGCCCGTCGAGACCTACGATCAGGCGCGCGCGGAGCTCGCCGCGATCGGCGTGGTGGCCGACAGCGAGCCCGGTGACAAGGCCGCGCTGTCCTACCTGGACCTGATGGACGAGGCCATCTCCCTTGACTTGGCCACCCCCAGGCTGCTCGCCATCCTCCAGGAGTCACTCCGCGACCCGGAGATCACCCCGGCCGGCCTGCGCATCATCGTGGCAGCCGCCGACGCCCTGCTCGGCCTGCGCCTGGCGGACCTGGATCCCGCCGCCCTGAACCGCCGCCGCTCCGCCGCCGACCTGGGCCAGGCCGAGATCGAGACGATAGAGCGGCTCATCGCCGACCGCACCCAGGCCCGCAAGGAGAAGAACTGGGCCCGCGCCGACGAGATCCGCGCTGAGCTCGACTGCCTAGACGTCCAGGTAACCGACACCCCCACCGGCCCCACCTGGCACCTCCGCTAGCCGCCTGGCGAAGATTTGCCGGGGCCTCCTACCGGCTCAGCTCGCGTTCCAGCGGAGTCCGGAAGCGAGGCGTGACCCGGCTCGCGCCCAGCCACGTCTCGAGCCGGGCCGCCTCGCGGTTAACCGCGGCCGCCGCGTCACCGCCGATGTCCTCGAGCAGCCGGCAGACGACCTCCCCCGAGGCCCGCTGCGCCCAGCCGCCCACCACGCGGCCTGCCCACCAGATGGTCGGGCCGATGTTGCCGGTCCGGTCGAACAGCGCGGCCCGGTGCTGGCCGAGGAACCAGTCCCGTTCCTGCCAGCCCATCGGCGTCGGGTCGAGTGCGGGCAGCAGCCTCGCGACCGGTACCGCTTCAGTCGGGAAGTCAAGGTCGTTGGCCAGCACGAGGCCCGGCTGCCCGTCCAGGTCCACCTCGGCCACCGGCAGCCCCGCCAGCGCCGCCTTGGTCTGCCCGCCCGTCCACCCGCCCCACCACTGCAGGTCTGAGGCCGGGGCCGGCCCGAACGAGCCGAGCCACCGCCGCGCCAACTCGACCCGCGCCGCGCCAGCGTCGAGTACCCTCGCGTCTCGCGCCCCGCCGCCCGCCGCCCGCAGCCAGGCCAAGGCGGGGAACCACTCGAACTGCCCGGAGGACCAGCCGCCGCGCCGGTGTCCCCGGACCAGATGCCCCTCGGCCGCGAGCAGCACCAGCACCCGCGACGTGATGTTCGCCGTTCCGCCGTAGCTCTTGTCCAGCGCGTAGGACAGCTGCGTCCGCAGTCGCGGCTCGTCCTCGGACAGCTGCGCCCCGGACGCGCCGCCGCCTCGGGCGCGCAGAGCCGCCAGCACGCCCGAGCCGAGGTCCCGCAGCCACCCGGCGGGGTCGCCGTCGCCCACCCCGCCGGCCCCAAGGTCCTTCTCCAACTGCCGCCGGAGCCGCTTGGCGACATCATCCGTGCACGCCGCCTGCACGACCTGGACGAGATCGGCCGGCACCACGAACACCGTCCGCCGCATGCCCAGCATCCGCACCAGGACGCGCTCGTGGTAAATGGCCTCGTCCACGTCATCGACAGCGCATCCGGTCCGCGCCCACGCCGACAGGTACACGGTCAGCGGATCCGTGGCATGCAGCGCGATCATCGACTCAACCGCCTCAGCGACGGAACCCGCCGCCAGCGCCAGCCGATGCCGTTCTACCAGCCGCGCCCGCCGCTGCGCGGCGCTCACTGTGACAATCAAGGGTGCTCCAGGGGTTAACAGCAGCTTTGGACCGCCAGAACATCTTCGTATCGGTTTTGACCACTTTCCCGTCCGTTTCGATACGATTTGTCCAACCAAAAGTGATAGAAAGGTGGACCGTTCCTGTCTTGAGTCGCCTGGTGTCCGGCTCTTGCGTCACAACAGCCTCACCTGTTGGCAGATCGGCCAGTTACGACGGTCGCGCCGGTGTCTCCGTCGGTGTGGATGACGGGGCGGAGACCGGCGGCGGCCATCGCGCCCGCCATCTCCGCCGCCTGCCGGTCGCTTGTCTCCACCAGCAGCACGCCGCCGGGCGCGAGCCAGGACGGCGCATCCGACGCTGCCCGGCGAAGCACCGCCAGCCCGTCGAGACCCCCGTCGAGCGCGACAAGGGGCTCGTGGTCGCGGGCCTCGGCCGGAAGGAACGCGACATCACCGGTCGGCACATAGGGCGCGTTGCAGATCAGAGTGCCTACCCGGCCGCGCAGGCCGTCGGGCAGCGCGCCGAACAGGTCGCCGACGTAGACGTGCCCTCCGACCGGCTCGACGTTCCGCCGCGCGCACGCCGCAGCCGCCGGGTCAAGATCGGCCGCGTGCAGCTCGACCTGGCCCGGTCCGCCCGAGACGGCTCCGACCCCGCTCGCCGGCCCAGCCCCGCCCGCGCTGCCGAGGACCGTCAGTCCGGCCGCTACCGCTAGCCCGAGCGCGCCCGTGCCGCAGCACAGGTCGACGATCACGGGGATTGCGCTGCCGCCGCCCATTCGCGATCGCGCGAGCCCGACGGCGACCGAGACCAAGAACTCGCTTCGGCGCCGCGGGACGAAAACGCGGGGATCAACCCAGATCCGCAGCCCCGCGAACTCTGCCCAGCCGACCACCTGCTCCAGCGGCTCCCCGGTTGCCCGGCGCTGCACCAGGGCGTCGAGCTCCGCCGGAGACCGGGCCGCCGCCACCAGCACAGCCGCCTCGTCCTCGGCGAAGACACACCCGGCAGCGCGGAGACGGGCGACCACGGATGCATCGTAAACGGCAGCATCGTCGCGCATGGCACCCCACCCTACTATTAAGGCGTGTCTGAAGCGACTTACATAAGCTGGGCGTTCAACCGGCTTAATGTGCCGTTCCCGGTCGTTAAGAAAGCGCGCAGCGGCGACAACAGCACGGTATTCGATTTCGTGTCGGGTGACGCGCGCTGGTTCCTTAAAATCGGCGACCGCCTGGTACCCGAATGCGCTCGATCGCAGTGGCTGCAGGGCAGGCTGCCGGTCCCCGATGTCGTCGCTTTGGACCCCGTCGGCGAGCAGGAGGCCCTGCTCATGTCGGCCGTGCCTGGGACTAATCTGGCGGTCTTGGCGAAACGGCTAAGCCCGGACAAAATAGTTGAAATGCTCGCGACCGCTCTCCGGTCCTTCCATTTCCGTCAACGCGAGCGGCTGCCCCTTCAAGACGCATAATGCCGGCGAATCGCTCGGGCACGGCAACGCCTGCCTGCCGAATATCAGGTGCCGCGAATTCCTGGCACCCTGCGCCAGCCATGAACGTCTCGCTACGCGAGCAGGCGCTGACTCGTCAGCCAGCGTTCACACCGACCTGTTCTGAACCACTACGACCCGGCTAGTGCACCCCGCGCGGCCCTGATTCCGGTACGTTTGCCTGGCTTCGGCTCGCGCGGGTGAACGACGGGGGAGCCGCGAGCCTGACGGATCGCCAAGCAGAAGGGATGACCCTTACATGTCGAGAGCCCGGTGCTCCTTCTGGGTTGATCCGCGGCGGGCTGGGTGGCTGATGTCGGCCTACTTCCTGTTGTCACTGGTGACAGGCCCGGTCATCTACTTCAAGGTCGGCGATGCTCCGCTGGCGGCGGGGGCCGGGGCTCTCGGCCCGGTCTTCTCGGCGTTCTTCGCATGGCGCGTGTCCCGGGGCGGGCGCGTCTCGCGGGTACTCCTCATCGTCGGCTCCGTGCTCTCGTGTCTTGCCGCGGCGTGGGTGGTCGAGCTCCACTTCACGCCGGCAGCGCTCGGCGTGCTCGCGGCCGGCGGGGCGCAACTCGCGGTGCTGCTCAGCCCGGCGGTGTACCAGCGCACCAGGCCGGGAGGCGGGGCCTCCCGGACCGGCGAGCCTGCCGGGCCACGGCAGCGACGGCGCGGTGCCCGGTGGCTACTGACAGCCCTGGCGGTCGCCGCCGGGCTCGGCCTGACCGGGGCGGCGGTCGCAGAAGCCGCCATCACCGGCCGCGTCGCCAGCTACAACTCCCGGACCGTGCACCTGCGCCCAGGCCAGTCGGCCCGCGTCACGCTCATTCCGGGGCGCTACTTCGCCTTCGTCGGCTGCGCCGACTACGTTGGTTGCCCGCCGCTCAGCCCGCGCCAGTTGACGGTTCGCGGGGCCGGCCACATCGCCGTCGCCAACGTCAGCTTCTCCGGGCCGCCCGACATGCGAAGCGAGGCCGGGCAGCAATTCCAGCCCGTGCTGGTCTTCACCGTTCCCGCCAGGGAACAGGTCCTGATCTCGCTAGACGCGAGCCCAGGCCAGCCCGTCATGGTTGCGCCGTCGGTGCAGGAGGCGCAGTACCTGATCCACTGGATCGAGGTCGCGGTCATATCCGCGTTGCTCCTGCTAGCCGCGCTGGCCGCGGCGAACTTGATGTTTCCCTGGCGTGCCAGGGTCCCGCACGACGCAGCGACAGCGTAACGCTCGCTCTCACCCGGGCAGCGGCCGCAGCCGCCGCGCAGCGTACCCGGGTTCCGTGCTGAACGCCGCCCGGGCCGAGTCGCAATATAGGCTTACCGCCACGTGATGGCACTCCCCGAAAGGCGTCCGTTATGGCGCTGTTCCGCTCGCGCTCCCACGACGACAAGGTGCTCTGGAGCCTGACCAAGGCCATCCGGCTGCTGCTGCCGGCCGATCCCGGCTTCGACCAGATGCTCGACGCCTGCCGGCAGTACCGGCCATCGGCTAGGCCCTCCCGGATCAACCACGACTGGATCTGCGCCGACGGCCGGCACTTTCGTCTGCACCGCCCCGGTCCCGTCAGCCCGGAAAGGGCTGCGCAGGCGGGCCTGCCCAGCGACATCACCTGCGTGTTCTACGTGGATTGGGACGGGGCGGAGGTCGGGCTCAACACCCAGCAGCGCAAGCAGGTCGGCGAGCAGTACCGGCAGCTGTCCGGCTATGTGCTCGGCGGCTTGGCCGCGCGGTTCGGCGGGGTGTGGGCGCCGCATCCACCGGAGGTGACGCAGCCGCTGCGGGCCTACGTGTACACGGTCCGCGACATCGACGCGGCGGACCTGCTGACCATGGCGTCGCAGTATGCGCCGGGGCTTGCGCTCGGGGATCCGCGCAGCGACAAGGTGATCGCGCTGCGCGGCGACGTGCCCTCGCGCGTGCAGAGCTGGCCGCCGTACTCGGCGGCGGTGCCGAAGTCCGCGCTGGCCGCCGGCCGGGCGTGCCCGAGGTTCTGGATCCGTCCTGGGCCGACGACGACACCGGGGTGATCGTCGTGGGGTCGGATCAGCCCGTCGGCGGGGCCGACCCGGCCGTGGCGCGCGCGGTGGGAGCCATGGCCCTGGGGCTGGCGGCGCAGACCGGCGGGGTGTGCGTGGACATCTTCGGGTTCAAGGTCCGCGATCCCGCGGACCTGGTGATCCGTGTGGGGTAACGCATCACCCACGCCTCGTTGAAATGCTCGCAACCGCTCTCCGGTCCTTCCATTCCGTCAACCCGAGCGGCTGCCCGCTGCCCGGGGTCGGGCGGGCGGGCCTGGGCGAATCGCCCCGCTCTCACCGTCGGCCCGCTCGCGCGAACTCGCGTACGGGTCGACGCGAAGCCACGGGACCGTTCGAGATGGGGGTGCTGTCGGAGTTGGCGGTCTTGGGGGTCGTGGCTCGCTTAGAGTTGGCCGACGTCGGTGACGTGGATGACGGCGGTGCCTTCCTCATCGGAGGCGGCGAGGTCGACGGTGGCCGAGATGCCCCAGTCGTGGTCGCCGGCCGGGTCGTCGAAGATCTGCCGGACGGTCCAGGCGGTCTTGCCCTCCTCGATGATCAGCATCGACGGGCCGCGCGCGTCCGGGCCGGTGCCGATCTCGTCATACTGCCCGAAGTAGCCGTCGAGCGCCTCCGCCCACGCGCCCGAGGTCCAGCCGTCGCTGCCGTCGAGGTCGCCGAGGTCGCCGGTCCGGCGCAGCGAGGCGAGGGTGACCCTTCTGAACAGCGAATTCCGAACCAGCACTCGGAACGCACGCGTATTTCTCGTGACCCCCTTCGGCTCCGCCTTGACCGGCGCGGAGTCGAGGTCGTCGGGGTGGCTGAGCTTTTCCCATTCGTCGATGAGGCTGGAGTCGACCTGGCGGATGAGCTCGCCGAGCCATTCGATGAGGTCCGCGAGCTCCTCGGTTTTGGCCTCGTCGGGGACGGTCTGCTTGAGCGCCTTGTAGGCGTCGGCGAGGTAACGGAGCACGATGCCCTCTGACCGGGAGAGCGAGTAGAACTGCACGTACTCGCCGAAGGTCATCGCCCGCTCGTACATGTCCCTGACGATGGCCTTGGGGGAGACCAGGTAGTCCCCGACCCACGGGTGGCCGCGCCGGTAGATCTCGTAGCCGGCCTCGAGGACGTCTTCGAGTGGCTTGGGCCAGGTGACGCTGTCGAGCAGCTCCATCCGCTCCTCGTACTCGATGCCCTCGGCCTTCATCTCGGCGACGGCCTCGCCGCGGGCGCGGAACTGCTGGGCGGAGAGGATCTGCCGGGGGTCATCGAGGGTGGACTCGATGACCGAGAGGACGTCGAGGGCGTAGCTCTCTGACTCCCGGTCGAGCAGCTCGATCGCGGCCAGCGCGAAGGGGGAGAGGGGCTGGTTGAGCGCGAAGTCGTACTGCAGATCGACGGTGAGCCTGACGTAGCGGCCCTTCTCGTCCGGCTCGTCAAGCCGCTCGACCACGCCGCCGGCCAGCAGCGCACGGTAGATCTCGATCGCGCGGTGGATGTGCTTGCGCTGCTTGGCCCGGTCCTCGTGGTTGTCGCGCAGCAGGTGCTTCATCGCTTGGTAGGCGTTGCCGGGGCGGTCGATGACGTTGAGCACCATCGCGTGGGTGACGGTGAAGCTCGAGGTGAGCGGCTCCGGCTCGGAGTTGACGAGGCGATCGAAGGTCGGCTTGCCCCAGGAGATTGACCCCTCGGGCGGCTTCTTCTTCACGACCCGCCGACGCGCCGTGGCTTCGTCGCCGGTCTTGGCGAGGGCCTTGGCGAAGGACCGCTCGTTGTCGATGACGTGCTCGGGCGCCTGGACGACAACCCGTCCGGCGGTGTCGTAGCCGGCCCGGCCCGCTCGCCCCGCAATCTGGTGGAACTCACGCGCCTGGAGCAGCCGCGTCTTCTTGCCGTCGTACTTGGAGAGCGAGGTGAAGACGACGGTGCGGATCGGCACGTTGATGCCGACACCGAGGGTGTCGGTGCCGCAAATGACCTTGAGCAGGCCGGCCTGGGCGAGCTGCTCGACGAGCCGTCGGTACTTGGGGAGCATGCCCGCGTGGTGTACGCCGATGCCGTGCCTGACCAATCGGGAGAGCGTTTTCCCAAAGCCCGACGCAAATCGGAACTCACCGATTAGCTCCGCTATTTTGTCTTTCTCCTGGCGCGTGCACATATTCGTCGACATCAGCGCCTGGGCCTGCTCGAGCGCGGCGGCCTGGGTGAAATGCACAATGTACGCGGGGGCTTGATTGGTGGTGAGCAGCTCGCCCAGGGTCTCATGCAGCGGCTGAAGGCTGAAGGAGAAGACCAGGGGGACGGGACGCTCGGCGTTTTTGACGACGGCGGTGGGCCAGCCGGTCCTTTTAGTCAGGTCCTCCTGGAACCGCGTCACGTCGCCGAGGGTGGCGGACATGAGGATGAACTGCGCCTTGGGCAGCTCGATGAGCGGAACCTGCCAGGCCCAGCCCCTGTCCGGGTCCGAGTAGTAGTGGAACTCGTCCATCACGGCCTGGCCGACGTCGGCGTCCGCGCCGTCCCGCAGCGCGATGGAGGCAAGGATCTCGGCGGTGCAGCAGATGATCGGCGCCTTGGCGTTGACGGAGGCGTCGCCGGTCATCATGCCGACGTTGGCCGCCCCGAAGATGTCGATGAGGGCGAAGAACTTCTCGCTCACCAGGGCCTTGATCGGCGCGGTGTAGTAGCTGCGCTGACCGTTGGCGAGGGCGGCGAAGTGGGCGCCCGCCGCGACCAGGGACTTGCCGGAACCCGTCGGGGTGGACAGGATCACGTTCGACCCCATGGCGACCTCGATCAGCGCCTCTTCCTGATGGGGGTAGAGGGTGAGGCCCTGGTCGGTCGCCCAGCCCGCGAACGCGTCGAAGATCGAGTCGGGGTCCGGCGGGGCATCGTCGGTCGGCGGGGGGTGCCCGGCCGGCGGCAGAAGATCGGTGAGCGTCGTCATGGCTCCTCCTATGGTGCCTTGCCCGGGAGACTGCCTGGGACGTGTGCGCTCTCGCCGGGGGCGGGGGCGGGGCGGGCCAGGCGGCCCCGCCGGGCGGGGCCGTGGTGCGCCGTTTTACGCGCTGATTGACAGGGGGTCGCGCTTGCCGCATCATGGGGTCTCTTGCTACCGCAAGAACCACCATTCCAGGCCATTACCTTAGCATCCGGATGTCGTCTATGAATAAGCAACTCCAATTTGCCACGCTTAGCAAGTACCCGCCATATCGGTCGGGGCACGCAAAGCAGGCTCTCTGGAATAACAGCGCGCTCGCGGCGCTTACTGGCGCGGAACAGCACCAGGTCACATACTGCGGGGAGTCGGCTGATCCGGATGACGACGCCGGCCCTGGAGTCCAGGTCCATCACGTCAAAGAAGTCCGCGGAAATCGCCGGGTGCCCGACGGCCACCTGCTGCACGCGGTCGCGACCGAGCTTTTTCGTGTCGTCCTCGATAACGATATCGACGTTATAAACACATATTATATCGACCCGCATGCCGCCCTCGCTAATAGGGCCGCGGACGCACTCGGGCTGCTGGGCAGGCGGCCAATAGTTATCCATAGCATTGAGGGCAGCGATGTCCTCGATTCGGTGTGCGAGCACCTCGGCGACGGCTCGGCCGCGCTGCTGTTCGGCGACGTCATCCGGGCGGACGTGCTGTGCACGGTGTCGGACTACACGGCGCGTCAGTTCCTGACCGCGGCCGAGGCGATCGGCGGGGCGAGGCTCGCGGATTCGCTGGCCACCTCGATCGCGCTGCGCTACCCAGGGCTGCCGTCGGCCGCGTTCCGCCAGCCGTCGGCGGAGACCCTGCGCGAGTTCCGGCGGCGGACCGGGCTCCGCGCGGATTCGGTGCTGATCTCGACGATCGGCCGCCTGGAGGAGGAGAAGGGGCTAGACACGATCGTCGCGATGGCGGAGCTGGCGGTGGAGCGCCACCTGGACTACGAGTTCGTCGTCGCCGGCACCGGGTCGCTCGCCGAGCGGCTGCTCGCGCAGGCAGAGGCGCTGCCGAACCTGACGGTGACGCCCAACATCAGCTCCCGCGACGCGCAGTCCCTGCGCGCGGCCACCTCCGTCGGCGTCTTCCCCACCCGGGTCATCTCCGGCTTCATCGAGACGTTCTGCGTGGCGGCACTGGAATACCAGGCGCTGGGGGTGCCGGTGCTGGCCGGCGCGATCGGCGGGGTCCCCGAGGCGACCCCCGATGCCCGGTCCCTGGTTGAATCGGGCACGCCCGCCAGGGACTGGCTGGACCGGATCGAGGCCACTCTCGCCAACCGGGCGGAGCGCAGCGCGATCGCGGTCGGCTTCGCCGCGAAGTTCACCAGCGCCGTCAGCGCCGCGCGCCTGGTTCAGCTGGCCGAACTGGCCGCGGACCGCCCCAACCGGGGCGAGCCGCTGAAGCCGCCCGCCTCAGACGACTACCTAGCCGTCTGGCGTTCGTAACCGCCGCAGCCGCCGGCTGGCTTCGCCAGCCGGCGGCTGCGGCGCGGTCGGAGTTAACTGAGCGCGGTGACCCGGCGGAGCACCTCGTCGCGGCCGAGCGCGTCCGCGACCTGCGCCAGGTCCGGTGACTGCCGCGTGCCGGTGATCAGCACCCGGATGACGGCCGCCGCGTCGGCGATGGAGCCTGGGTAGGCGTCCGGGTCCTTCTTGTAGTCCTTCTGCTTCAGCGCGAACCCGAGCGACCCCGCCAGGATGCGGATCTGCTCGAACCAGGCGACGTCCGGGCCCGGCACTGCGTAGCCGGCGGCGAACCCGGCCGCCATCGCGCGCACGAGCTCCGGCGGGAGGCCGTTGAAGCGCTCGTCGGCCGGGTCGGTGACGAGCTCGAAGATCGAGGGGAAGAAGAACCCGTACACCGCGCGGAACTCCGACCACTTGCGCAGGTCCTTGCGCGGGTTTTCGGTGCCCTCGCGCTCGATGCGCAGCGCCCGCAGCGCCAGCTCCCGGTCCGACCGGAGCACCGATGCCAGGTCCTTGTCGTACTCGTCGGCCCACGGCAGCACCCGGTCGAGGATCTCGGCGCCGGTCAGGGAGGCCACGAAATCGGCGCTGACATCGTCCAGCTTGGCCATGTCGAGCAGTGGTCCCGCCACGCCGAAGTCGGCCAGCCGCAGCGGCTCGGCCAGCGCCTCCGGCAGCGGCAGCTCCGCGAGCCGCGCGTTGGCGAGGCCGCGCAGGTAGTACTGGGTCGGCTCGGACGGGATGCCGGCGTCGATGTAGTAGTTGACGCTCGCCTCGGGGTCCCGGCGCTTGGAGAGCTTCCGGCGCGATGAGCCGTCCTGCTTCATCAGCGGCGCGAGGTGCCCGTACGGAATCCGAAGGAAGCCGAGCGCGTCGAAGAGCTGGTGATGCAGCGGCACCGAGGAGAGCCACTCCTCGGAGCGGATCACCAGGGTGACGCCCATCAGGTGGTCGTCCACTACGTGCGCCAGGTGGTACGTGGGCAGCCGCAGCGCCTGGTCGCTGCTCTTCAGGATGACCGCGTCGTTGCGGTTGTCGTCGAAGCTGAGCTCGCCGCGGATCGCGTCGACGTAGCTGACCCGGTGCCCGCCGACACCCGGCGACCTGAACCTGACCACGTAGGCGTCCCCGGCGTCGAGCCGCGCCCGCACCTGGTCCTCGGGCGCGTCCCGCCAGATCGCCCATTCGCCGTAGTACCCGGGGAGGGCGCCGACCGCCTTCTGCCGGTCCGTGATCGCCCTGAGCTCCTCCCTGGTCGCGAAGCACGGGTACGCCTTGCCCTGTCGAAGCAGCTGGCGGACGTAGGTCTGGTAGATCTCCGTGCGGGCGGACTGGGTGTACGGCCCGTAGGCGCCGCCGCCGCCGAAGGCCGGATCCGACTCGTCGGCGCCGATGCCGAAGTACGCGAACCCCGCCTCGAACTGCTCGAGCGCCCCTTGCTCGAACCGCGCCTGGTCGGTGTCCTCGATGCGCAGCAGGTACCGGCCGCCGCTGCGGGAGGCGATGTCGAGGTTGATGCCGGCGGTGTAGACGGCCCCGATATGCAGCCATCCGGTCGGGGACGGCGCGAACCGGGTAACCTGCGCTCCCGCGGGCAGCGACCGTGGCGGGTACCGCTCGGCCCAGTGCGCCGCCGACGGCAGGTCGGCAGGGAAAAGCGAATCGATCAGCTCCAGGCTCAACATGCACACAGCCTATCGATTCCAGCGGAACCGAGGCCACGACGCAGAGCGCGGCTGAGGCAGCTCCTGGTAGTCGCGGAGCCGGGCGGCGACCGGGTCCGGCAGCCAGATTCCGGGTCGTTGGCCGGCCACATCGGCCAGCCAGCCGATCAGCCGGTCGGCGCTCGGCCGCCGCGCCGGGTCGGGCGCCAGGCACGCGAACACGATCCGCGCCAGCTCGGGCGGGCAGCCGGTGAGGTCGAGATCGCCGGGTGGAGCGGTCGCGCCGCCCGGCGGAATCGGGCCGGCCACCAGGTCGGGCCACGGCGCCCGGCCAGTTGCCGCGTAGCAGATCGTGCGGCCGAGCAGGAACACGTCTTCCGCGGGGCTGCCAGGGCCGAAGGCGAGCGCAGCCCGGTTGACGCCGAAGTCCGTGAGCATGGGCCCACGGCCGTCGAGCAGCACGTTGCGTGGCGTGATCGCGCGATGGGCGAGCCCCGCCTGGTGCAGGGTGGCGACCGCGCGAGCGAGCCCGAGTGCCGTCCACCCGACGGCGGCCGATGGCAGCGGCCCGGTCTGCGTGACCGTGTCGGCCAGCGACGGGCCGCGGACCAGCGTGCTCGCCACCCACGGCCGGGCGGCCGCCGTGTCGCAGGCGATGACGGACGCCAGGTGCGGGTCGGGCATGACGCTGGCGGCCAGCGCGCCGACGGCCAGCCGACGGCGGGTATCGGCGTCGGCGGCGAGCGCCTGATCGAACACCTTCACCGCGACCCAGCCTGAGTCGAGTCTCTCGGCAAAGGCGCTTGAGGCGCTTGAGGCGCCGGTGATGCCAGCGTCAGGCACGGGGTCGGCGGGACCGCCGAGGTACACCACCCCGGCGGCGGTGCCCCCGAGCCGCGCGTGGAGTCGGTACCCACCCGCCTGAGCAGGATCCGCCGGAGTCAGCGGGAGGTACGGCGGGTCGCTCCACTGCCGCGCCGACAGCCACAGCCAGGCGTGTCCGGAGAACTCCTTGGCGACCACGTCCACGCGGGTCAGCTGCCCGCCGGGGATGCCGGGGTACCCGGGCCGGATCATCATGGCGTAGACGTGGTCGGAGATCGCGACCGCGAGGTCGGCGGAGGGGGTTTCCGCCAGCGCCGCGCGCAACGGCGCGCTGTCAACGAGCCGGTTGATGTCCACGATCAGCTGCCCGTCGAAGCCCGTCACGCCCCGCTCGATCAGCCCCACGCTGACCGCCATCCTGATCCGGATCCGATCGGGGAACCGCGTGTTGTCGGCGCCGAGAGCCGAGGACAGCGACCGGATGAGCACCGGCAGGGTCGCGGTCGGGTCGATGTCGGCGTGCAGCACGGCGTTTAGCCCGTCGCCGGTCCACTGGTAATCGACGATCTCCGGGTCGAGCATCAGCTCGCACTCGTCAAGCGTCGCATCGACGAGCGCGCGCAGCCGACGCGTCACCTCCTGCTGTTGCGGCACGCTTCGCGCGCCGTAGCCGACCACATCGAGGACGAACGCCATGCGCAGCCGCAGGCCAGGCCGACCTCGTGCCGCCACGCCCCGTCCTACGGGGTCGGCGATCCGGTCCTCGCCCATGCGCCCACACTCCCTGTACTGCAAAGCGTAGCGGGCAGGTCACCGCGGATCCCGTTCTCAGCCAGCGAGATCTGGCAAAATCGGTGGTATGCGCGTCCCGCGAACCCCTCCGGCCGACTCTGCCGCCACGGCGCCTACGGCGCATCAGGCGCAGCTCCACGGCGGAGCCGTGACGTCGGCCGGCCCCGACCATTGGCCGACCGGCAGCTTCATCGACATGCTGTCGGACGCCGAGCGCGCCGCCATGCTGAGCGCCGGGATCCCAGTCCGGTTCGGCGACGACGAGATCCTGGTGCTCCAGGGCGACGTCGGTGATTTCCTCTACGTGCTGACCGACGGCAAGGTCAAGGTGCTCGTCGCCGCCGAGAGCGGCGCCGAGACCATGCTGGCGATCAGGTCGCGCGGTGATCTCGTCGGCGAGTTCGCGCTCCTCGACGCCAAGTCAAGGACGGCCACGGCCCGCGCGATCGGCACGGTCATGGCCCGGCGAGTCAGCCGGCCCGACTACACCGAATTCATTGCGGCGTATCCGGCGGTGACGGGCCTGATCTTCAAGTACGTGCTCGGCAAGATACGCGCGTCCACCGCGCGGCGCGCGGCCGAGCGCACCTGGGGGGCCAAGGGGCTGCTGGCCCAGGAGCTTTACGACCTCGCCACGGAGCACGGGGAGCCCGGGCAGGGCGGGATGGTGCGGGTCCCGATCACCCAGGCCGAGCTTGGCCAGCTGGCCGGGGTGGCGGTGTCCACGACGGAACGGGTGCTGAAGGAGTTCCGCGATCGTGGCATCGTCGCGACTAGGTACGGCGCGATGGATGTCAGGGACATGGCTGCCCTTGAGGCCATCCGATTTTCCGAAGAAGACCGGTCGAACCCCTAACGGGATGGAATGTCCGAACCGAATGCCCGCTAGGGTTTCGTCCGGAGGTGCTCCTGCGGAGGAGCAGCCAGAGCGACCGGCTCGGGGTGGTGGCCGGTCGCTCTGGCTTTTCTGCCACGGCCGTTGGGTTACCATCGTTGTCAGCGAAGGGGAGTAGCTCCCTCGCCGGGACGCCGACAATCGCGGTTCGGTGGCAGGGCCACGGCCCGGTCAGCTGGGCCCGGCCCCCGGGGGTCGCTGCCGGCGGCCAGCAGGCTGACGGCAGCCGACCTGAGCGAGACTTTCGGCCGACAGTCATGTCTACACGCCATGCTGCCGAGCCGGGATCTCGGGCCTGCCGCGGGACGCTGGCGCGGCCCGAATCACGGAGCCATCGTATGAGCCCGAGCCTGAGCGAAGCGGCGGCCACCTTCCTAGCCGTTCTCCCCGCCGAGCTTCCAGACAAGACGATCCTGGCGACCCTGATCCTTTCCAGCCGGTACCGGCCCGGCTACGTGTTCACCGGCGCCGCCGCCGCGTTCTGCGTCCAAGTGGTGATCGCCGTCGCGGCGGGTGGCGCGATCAGCCTGCTCCCGCACCGCCCGGTGGCGGGCGCTGCGTCCGGGGTCTTCGCGGTCGGCGCCTTCCTGCTCTGGCGGCACAAGTCGGGAGGGGGGGAGGGTGGGGAGGAGAGGACTGACGCCGATGACGAAGGCGGCCCGGACGGTATGCGCGACGGCTTCTGGCCGGTGTTCGGCACCTCGTTCGCCGTGGTGTTCCTCGCCGAGTTCGGCGACTTGACCCAGTTCATGACCGTCAGTCTGGCCGCCAGGTTCCACAACCCGATCGCGGTCGGAGTCGGGGCGACGCTGGCGCTGTGGACCGCCGCCGGGCTCGCGGCGGCGGTCGGCTGGCGTCTGCTCAAGCTGATGCCCGAGCACTGGCTGACCAGAGGCGCGGCGGTAATCATGCTTATTCTGGCCGGTACCAGCCTTTACGCGGCCCTGCGATAGCGCCGGTCCGAGCGTTAGAGTCAGGGCAAGGGCGTCGCGCCGCGGGATAAGGTTTGTTAATGCTCGACATCCGCAGGCTTCGCATGCTGCACGAGTTCGCGGCGCGAGGGTCTATCGCGCGGACCGCTGACGCCCTCGGCTACACCCCCAGCGCCGTCTCCCAGCAACTCGCCGTGCTGGAGAAGGAGGCTGGCACCCCGCTTCTCGACCGGACCGCACGCAGCGCCGGCCTCACCGACGCGGGCCGTCGGCTCGCGCTGCACGCCGAGCGCATCCTGGCCATGGTGGAACAGGCCGAGGCGGACCTGTCAGCCCAAGCCGCGCAGCCAAGCGGGCGGGTGGTGGTCACCGCGTTCCCGTCGGCGGCGGTGGCGTTCGCACCCGCCCTGGCCCGCTCGCTCCGGGAGCACCCGCAGCTGACCCTGCTGCTGCGCGAGGCGGACCCCGCCGAGGGGCTCAAGCTGGCCCGGTCCGGCGAGGTCGAGGTGGCGATCGTCGACGACTGGACCGGCCGAATGTCGGCCGACCTGGAGTCGGCCGATGCGAACCACCGCGTGCTCAGCTACTACCACCTGGTCCGCGACCCCCTGGTCCTGGTGGTGAGCCGCGAGCATCAGGCCGCTGCCCCGGACAGCCCGGTCGATCTGAGAGCACTGCGGAACGAATCATGGCTCGCCGCCCCGTCGGGCGAGCCGTCCCGCCAGGCGGTCGACCGGCTGCTCGCCGCGGTGGGGCTGACACCGCCGGTCCCGTCGGAGTTCGAGGGCCTCGGCACCGTCGCCAACCTGGTGGCGCGCGGGCTGGGGATCGCGATCATGCCGAGGCTGGCGGTCGGCGCCTACGAGAAGCGGGTGGTGGTCCGGGAGCTCCCGGCCGGCCTTGACCTGTCCCGGGATGTGTTCGCGGTGGCGCGCACGGCGTCCGTGGGCCGCCCGTCGGTGGCGGTGATCGTCAGCGCGCTGCGCGGCGCCGCCCGCGCCATGACCCGCCAGGCGGCGACGGAACTGGCCGAGGTCGCGAAGGTCGATTAACGGGGCGTATAAGTTGGCTCGCGTGGACCACGACCTTGACCTGCACCTCGACGGCCCGGAGCTGACTGCCGCGCTCACCGACATCGCCTCGGTCAGCGGCGCTGAGGGCCCTCTCGCCGACGCGATCGAGCTCGCCCTCAGGCAGCTGCCGCACCTGGCGGTGACGCGCCACGGCAACACGCTCGTCGCGCGCACCGCGCTGGGGAGAAGCGAGCGGGTGGTGCTGGCTGGTCATATCGACACGGTGCCGCATGCGGGCAACTTCCCGTCGAAATGGGATGTGGAACGGACCCGGCTTTCTGGGGTAGGCACATCGGACATGAAGGCGGGGGTGGCGGTTCAGCTCCGTCTCGCCGCGACCATGGACGCGCCCAACCGTGACGTGACCTACGTGTTTTACGAATGCGAGGAGATCAATGTCGAGCGCAACGGACTGTTCCTGCTGACGCGGAACGCGCCCGAGCTGCTCGATGGCTCGTTCGCGGTGCTCCTCGAGCCGAGCGGCGGCGTGGTCGAGGGCGGCTGCCAGGGCACGCTCCGCGCGTCGATCACGGTTGACGGGACGCGGGCGCACACGGCCAGGTCTTGGATGGGGAAGAACGCGATCCACGAGGCGGGCGCGGTTCTGGAGATTCTGCGCGCGTGGACCCCGAGGAAGCCGGTGGTCGACGGCCTCGAGTACCACGAGGGCCTGAACGCGGTCGCGATCTCGGGTGGCGTCGCCGGCAACGTGGTCCCCGACCAGTGCGTGGTAACGGTGAACTACCGCTTCGCCCCCGACCGCTCCGAGCAGGAGGCGGAAGGCTACCTCCGCGACCTGTTCTCATCCTGGCCGGTAGCGATGCTGGACGTGGCCCCCGGCGCCCGCCCCGGCCTGACCGCCCCCCCGGCAGCCGCGTTCGTCGCCGCCGTCGGCGGCAGCCCCCGCGCGAAGCTGGGCTGGACCGATGTGGCCAGGTTCGCCGAGCTGGGCATCCCCGCGGTCAACTACGGCCCCGGCATTTCCGAGCTAGCCCACACCCCCGGCGAGTACGTGGAGACGGCGCAGATTACCGCGGCCGAGCGCCACCTCCGCACCTGGCTGACCGGCTGAGCCCTACTTGGCCCATTCGGTTAGGGTGACGGTGGTGCTGTGCTTGTCGCCGTTCTTGTCCACGTAGACGATGCTGAGCTGGCTGCCCGGCTCGGAGCCGGACATCTGGCTGGTCAGGCCGTCGGCGGTGCTGACCGTGGTGCCGTTGACCGAGGTGATCACGTCACCGCCGGACAGGCCGGCCGCGGCCGCGGGCGCGCCCGGGTAGACATCGCAGACGAGCGCGCCCGAGTTAACCGTCGGGGAGTAGCCGCCGAGCCCGCCGAACCCGTCGCCGCCGGTCCCGGTCCCGCAGCCGGCCGGGTCGTTCGCGTCGGCTACGTTGACGCCCATGAAGCCCGCCAGGCCGATGTGCACGGTGGTCGAGGCCTTGCCGCTGGCTATCTCGTCGGCGATAGAGACGGCCTTGTTGATCGGGATCGCGAAGCCCTGAGTGGCCGTCGTGCCCTCGCCGCCCTCTTCGCCCGGCCCGCCGCTGGAGTTGGCCGCGGTATCCATGCCGACGACCTGGCCGCTGCCGTTGACCAGCGGGCCGCCGGAATCGCCCTCCTGGATCGGGGCGTCGGTCTCCAGCATGCCGTGCAGGTTCTCGGTGGTGCCCGCGCCCTCGTCGCTGGCCTGAATCGACTGGTTGAGCGCCTCGATGGTGCCCTGGGCGGTCGACGGGAGCCCGCCCCGGCCGCCGGCGTTGCCGAGCGCGAGCACCGCCTCGTGGACCTTGACGTTGGTTGAGTTTCCGAGGTCGACGGTCTTCAGGCCGGACGCGCCGACGAGCTGCAGCAGGGCCACGTCGTCGGTGGAGTCATAGCCGACGACCCGGGCGGTGTAGGTCCTGTCCGTAACCACGATGGTCGCCGAGACGCTGGTCGCCTCGTCGATGACGTGGTTGTTGGTCAGCACCAGGCCGTTCGAGGTGAGGACCATGCCGGTGCCCTCGGCCGTTGCCTCGCTGTACTTGAGATTCGAGGTGACGTCGACCAGGGCAGGATCGACCTTGGCGGCGAGCGAGGTCACGTTCAGGGAGCCCGCGCCGGTGTTGGCGCCGCCGGTGCCGGAGTTGCCGGTGCCCGAGTTGCCGGCGCCCGAGGGAAAGCCTCCGAAGCCGTTCCCGCCGCCGTTCCCGGTTCCGCCGTTCCCGGTTCCGCCGTTCCCGGCGCCGCCGTTGCCGCTGCTTGGAGCGATGGCGGGCGAGGTGCCTGCGCTGTGGTTGAGCGCGACAGCGGCGCCCGCGCCGGCGCCGGCCGCGATCACCGCGACCGCCAGGTAAGCGAGCGTCCGGCTGAAGCCAGATCGAGGAGGTGGCGGCGGCGCGCCGTACCCGCCCCACGGGTCCTGGCCGTACCCGGGCGGCCCGTAGCCGGGGCCTCCGCCGTATCCAGGGGGGCCCGCCGGGCCGGCGCCGTATCCGGTGCCCGGGCCGTACCCCGGGGCCGCCGGACCGGGACCGTAGGCGGGGCCCGCTGGGTATCCGGGGCCGTAGCCAGGGCCGCTGGCCGGACCCTGACCAGCGTCGTAGACGGGGCCGCCGAAGGAGATCGTGTCGCCGCTGCCCTTGCCGCCGTCGTCATCCGCAGAACTGGACGCGGGGAGCCAGGGGCTCACATACTCCGGTGGCTGCCAGCCGCCCTGCTGTGCGCTACCGCTTTCTTCGTCGTCCTGCATCTATCTCGCCTTCACCATGACCAGCGTACGTGGTGCCTGCCCGGCGGCGGCCTCCTGCCGCCTATCGTTACTTTCTAGTAAGCCTCTCAAACCTGAAAGCAAGCTGAAGGCCTGCTAAAGGGCATACCAGTATTAGAGCGGCATCTCGGTGGCGGATACGCCGTGGGAACCAGTCCCGTCACACGGCCGGCGCGGAGTCGAGGCGCACGCGGGACGCGCGGGTGGCGCCCGCCGGGCTGACCCAGGTGATCTCCACCACACTGCCCGGACGGAAGACGCTCACTATGGCGGTCAGCCCGTCGGGGGAGGAGACCGCCCGCCCGTCGGCCGTGATGATCACGTCCCCGGCGGAGATCCCGGCCGCCTCGGCGCCGGTCCCGCAGAGCACCCCGTCCACCAGCGCGCCGGAATCCACCGGCGCGACCGAGTCGGGCACCCCGGCACCGGCCTCCGTCGGAAGACAGCCAATCTGGGGCGCGGAACCAGCCGGGTCCGTTCCAAGGCTCCGTTCTTCCGCCGCCTGTGCCCGTGGGCTCGGGGCAGAACTCGACGGGATGATCACCCCGAGGAACCCTCCCACGCCGAGCGTGATGCCCGGGGCGGGGTGCCCCAGAGTGATCTTCCGCTCCGCGACCATCGCGGCGTTGATGGGAATCGCGTAGCCCGCGTCGCCGGCGCCGGTCCCGGCTGCCGTGTCCACGCCTATCACCGCCCCGGCCGCGTCGGCGAGCGGGCCGCCGGAGTCGCCCGGCTGGATCTTGGCCGTCGTCTGCAGCATGCCGTGCAGCGTCTCGGTGAACCCGGAGGTGCCGTCGGCCGCCTGGATCGTTCGGCCGATTGCGCTGATGATGCCGGGCGCGGGCACCGGCGCGCCGCCGGCGCCCGCCCGGTTGCCGATGGCGACGACGGTCGAGCCCACGGCCAGCGCGGCGGAGTCGCCGATGGGGGCCGAAACGGTTCCGGGCAGCGGCGCGATGCGCAGCACGGCGATGTCGGCCGACGGGTCCGCGCCGACGATCTGCGCCTGGTAGGTCTGCTTGGTCGTCGGGATGGTGACCGTCACCGAGGTCGCGTCCCTGATCACGTGGTTGTTGGTGAGCACGAGCCCGTCCCGGGAATCGACGAAGAACCCGGTGCCCGACGCGGTCTCGTCGTCGTAGCGCAAGGTAGCGGTGACGTCGACTACGCTCGGCTGCACTCGGGCGTAGATGGCCTCGTCGGAGAGCGGCCGGTCCGCGCCCTGCGACTGCTTAGCGGCGGCGGCGGTCGCGGTGGTCGCCAGCCCCGACGGGGCCGCCGAGCCGAACGGGGCGGTCGAGTGGAGCAGCGCGATGCCGCCCGCTCCTAGGCCAAGGGCGACGACGAGAACGATGACCAGCAGGATCGTCCTGCTGCTGCGCGGTCCAGGCTCATGCGGCGTCACCTCACTGATTTTTCCCGCTCTAAGATCGGGTCATTCCTGTCATGACCAGGCAAGATGCCTGACGTGGGAGGTTTAGCCGACGCCGTTGGCGTTCTGGCCGGCCTGCGCAGCGGTACGAGCGGCGGCTCTGTCTGCGTGCGGGCCGTCATGAGGGCTCGATCACTTTTTCACCGGGCGTCTGCGCGGCGTCCATCAGGCGGACCCCCTCGGCCATATCGGCTTTGGTCATCGTGCCGAGCACATGCTCGACGATGCGGTGCTGCGCGTTGAGGAAGTACGTCTGCGGCAGCGCGGCGATGTCGTACGCGCCGGCCACGTTCATGAGCGGGTCGAACCCGAGCGTGTAGGTGACCCCCTTGGCGCGGGCGAATGCCAGCGCCTTCGAGGAGGTGTCGTTCTCGTCCAGCCCGACCAGGGCGATCTTGCCGTGTTCCTGCTTGTACCAGCTGGCGAGCAGCGGGGTCTCCGACTCGCAGACGTCGCACCAGGAGGCCCAGAAGTTCACGATGACCGGCTTGCCCCGATACTGGGAGAGCGATACGTTGCCCGGCGCGCCGAGCGCCGCGACCGTGAACCCCGGGGCCACCGGGGCGGGCGGCGGGGCGGCGGAGGACGAGGTGGCCACGCTCACCGCGATGATCGCGGCCGCGAACACAGCGACGCTGCCGGATGCCACCTTGTGCCGCCCGATCAGCCGGGCCGTCCGCCGGGCCGCGCTCGGTACGCTCATACGATCTCTTCCTCGGTGTCGGCCATCAGGTCACATTACCGCCATGGGCGAGGGGTTGAATTTACGGGTTGAATGGCGCGACGGGGAGCCGGACCACGGCGCGCAGACCGGGTTCGGGGGGCGGGGCTGCCTCTAGGTGGGCGGTGCCGCCATAGGCCTGGGCGGTTGCGCGGACGATGGCCAGCCCGAGCCCGGCGCCGCCGACGTCATCATCGCAACGGCTGCGCGCGTCATCAAGGCGGGCAAACCGGTCGAAGGCTCGCTCAAGGTCGGCCTCGTCAATGCCCGGGCCGTCGTCGGTGACCGTCACCTCGCTCCACTCGCCCGACCGGATGACCGAGACCGTGACCAACGACGTCGCGTACCGCACTGCGTTATCGATCAGGTTGACCATCATCCGGTCGAGCCTGTCCTGGTTTTCCCCTACTTCCCCCACTTCCCCCACTTCTGCCACGTCCGCTGTCCGCGGTCGGCCCGGCTCGGGCGGCACCACGGTCACGGGAACCCGGGCCTCGGCGTAGCGTGCGACAACAGTGCAGGCCAGCGGGCCCATATCGATCAGCTTGCCCTGCCGCCCCGCGTCGCCCAGGTCGGCCTGCTCGTCTAGCCGGGCAAGCAGCAGCAGGTCCTCGGCGAGCCGGGCGAGGCGTAGCACGTCCGCGTGCACGTCGCGCGCCGTCGACGCCCAGTCCTGCCCGGACGGGTGGTCGAGGGCCACCTCGAGCTGGGTGCGGATCGACGTGATCGGCGAGCGCAGCTCGTGAGCGGTGTCCGAGACGAGGGAGCGCTGCCGCTGCTGGGCGGCGGCGAGTCGGGAGAGCATGTCATTGAGCGTCAGCGCCAGCAGCCGCACCTCATCGCGCGCCTCGGGCACCGGCAGGTCCGCTGGCACCCCGGCCCCGGTGACGCGGGCCGCACCGCGCCGGAGCAGGTCGATCGGGCGCAGGGTGGAGCCGACGGCGAGCCAGATCGCCCCGGCGAACACGATGAACAGCACCGGCGTGCCGAAGATAAGCGCGTGCGCCACCACCGCCAGGCTGTCGGCGGCGGAGCTGTAGGGCACGGCGGCGATCACCAGCTCGCCGCCCGCGGCGCGTACCACCGCGACTCGCAGCAGCGACGGCATGTCGAAGGGCGCCCCATGAACTCCGATCGCCGTGTCGCTGTTGGCGAGCGCCGCTGCCTGCGGCGGTGCCACGATCGGCACCAGCCGATCCGCGTCAGGCGATACGTTGACGATCCGCCCCGACGGGCCGAGCACCTGAATGCTGACGGTCCCGGCGGCGACCGGGACGGGGTCGGGCAGTCGGTCCGCGTTGATGAGCGCCGCGACCTCGGTCGCGCCGGATCGCGCGGTGTCGTCTACCGACCGGGTGAGCGAGTCCCGGAGCGCGTTGAGCAGCAGCAGGTCGCCCGCAATGAGCGCGACTAGCAAGCCGAGGGCGGCGATGAGCGTGACCCGTCCCCGCAGACCGCGTCGCCGCCACCAGCGCACGAGCACCGGCCCGAGGCCATGCCGCAGCCACCACCGGCCGAGCCGCCCGGCCCGGCCGGCCCGGGTGCCCGAGCGCCGGCTAGCCACCGTCGGCCGCCAGCAGGTACCCGGCTCCCCGCACCGTTTTCACGGCAGCGCGGCCGAACGGCGCGTCGATCTTCCGCCGCAGGTACCCGACGTAGACCTCGACGACGTTCAGATCGGCGATCTCGTCCGGGTCGTCCCAGACATGCGAAAGCAGCTCGGCCTTGGAGACGACCTCCCCGCACCGCCGCATCAAGTACTCGAGCACGGCGAACTCGCGGGCCGTCAGCTCCACCGTCACCGAACCGCGCTGCACCGAATGTGACCCGGGGTCGAGCGCCAGGTCCCCGGCCCGCAGCACGGTCGGCCGTGGCACCGCGCCCCGGCGCAGCAGCGCCCGCAGCCGCGCCGCGAGCACGACGTAGGAGAACGGCTTGACCAGGTAGTCGTCCGCGCCGATGTCGAGCCCGTCGGCCAGGTCGTACTCCCCGTCCTTGGCGGAAAGGAACAGCAGCGGCACCCAGTTCTCCTCGGCCCGCAGCTGCGTGCAGACGCTGTAACCGGACATGCCCGGAAGCATGATGTCGAGCACGACGCCGTCGTAGCCGCCCTCACGGGCCATGTGCAGTCCGCTGACCCCGTCAAAGGCCAGGTCCACCGCGAACCCCGACGCCTCGAGTCCGCGTTTCACTGCGGCGGCGAGCCGCCGCTCGTCTTCAACGACAAGCACGCGCATGGATACAGTGTCGCCGAGGCCGCCGCAGGACCGAACCGGTTCTCAGCGCCATCACAGTGTGCTCGGGGCAGAGTGACCCTTAGATGTGAGGAGGACACATGCCTGTGAAACTGTCCAGGCGGGCTCGGTGGGCGGTGCCCGCCACCGCGGTGGCCGTCACGGCCGCGGTCGTCGCCGGGCTGCAGATCCCGGCCGCGCAGGCCACACCCGACCTGCCCGCCCGCACGCCGGCTCAACTGCTCGCCGAGGTGAGTAGCGACGCGGCTCTCCCGCCGCTGACCGGCACCATGGTGGAGGCGACCTCGCTCGGCCTGCCGCAGTTGCCGCAGGTGGGCAACGCGACCTCCCTCTCCTCGCTGATCACCGGCTCGCATACGATCAAGGTCTACTACCAGGACGCAAGGCAATTCCGGCTGGCGATCCCGGAGCCGGAGTCCGAGGTCGACGTCATCAGAAACGGTTCCACCGTCTGGCTCTGGAACTCTACGGAGAACTCGGTGACCAAGTTCGAACTGCCGACGGGCAAGGGCGAGGCCAAGCCGCTGGAAGCCAATCTCCCGACCCCGCCGCCCAACCCGCAGCAGGCCGCCAACGCGGTGCTCAAGGCGGTCGGCAAGACCACCGTCGTCTCGGTCGAGGCCAATGTCATGGTGGCGGGCGAGCCCTGCTACCAGCTTGTCCTCGCGCCCAAGGATGACCGCTCGCTGATCGGCAAGGTGACGATCGCGATCGACGGCAAGTACGGCGTGCCGCTGCGCGTGCAGGTATTCGCGAAGGGCGCGACCAACCCCGCGTTCCAGTTCGGCTACACAGCTCTCCAGTTCGCGGCTCCGGCCTCGGCCAATTACGACTTCACCCCGCCGCCCGGCGCGTCCGTCACCGTGGAGAACCTGGCCGACGGCAACCGCAGCGGCAAGTCCGCCGTCGGCATAGAGCCGGACACCAGCGGCTTCGGCGCCTACGGAACGAGCTGGCTCACGGTCGCGGAGCTTCCGCAGAAAGATCTAATGCAGGGATTTGGAACGGTCCCGGGTTTCTCCGGCACCGCTCCGGCTACCGACGGTTCCCATCCGTACGGCGTGATGGGGGGCGACTCCCAGGCCGTGCTGAACACCCTGATCGGGTCGGCCAAGCCGGTGCACGGCCCCTGGGGGAGCGGCACCCTGCTGACGACCAGCCTGTTCTCGATGCTGATGACCGGTGGCGAGGTCTACATCGGCGCGGTCGAGCCGAGCGTCCTTTACTCAGCCGTCGGCCACGCATCCTGATGACGACCGCTGCGGCGTATAGCCCGGAGCTGGCCATCGCAAGCTCCGGGCTGACCAAACGTTTCCGAGGCGGCCAGCTGGCCGTGGATCACGTCGACCTGTCGGTGCCCCGGGGCTCGGTCTACGGATTCCTCGGCCCGAACGGCTCGGGCAAGACCACTACCATCCGCATGCTGCTCGGCCTCGCCTTCCCGACCAGCGGGTCGGCGCAGGTGCTCGGCGTGGACATGCCCGACGGCGCCGTCCGGGTGCTCTCCCGCGTCGGCTCGCTGGTGGAAGGCCCGGCGTTCTACCCGTACCTGTCCGGCTGGGACAACCTGGCCCGCTATGACGCCGCCGACCGCTCGGAGTCCGCGGGCACGGCGAAAACCAGGATCGGCGCCGCCCTGGACCGGGTCGGCCTGACCGCCGCCGCCAAGAAGAAATTCCGTAACTACTCCCTCGGCATGAAGCAGCGCCTTGCCATCGCGGCGGCCCTACTCAAACCGCGCGACCTGATCGTCCTTGACGAGCCGACCAACGGCCTTGACCCGCAGGGGACCCGGGAGGTACGCGCGCTGGTGCGGCAGATCGCGGCGGACGGCATCACCGTGTTCGTCTCCTCGCATCTGCTAGCCGAGGTCGAGCAGGTTTCCACCCACGTCGGCGTGATGCGCACCGGCAAACTCGTCTTCCAGGGCGAACTGGCCACGCTCCGCCGCACCGCCGCCCCGCGGATCGCGGTCCGCACCCCCGACCCGACGGCGGCGGCCGAGGTACTGAAGAAGCTGGGCCTCGCTGACCCGCAGGGGAACGACGATGGGATCTCCGCCGAGCTCGGCGACGTCCAGCCGGAGCGGGTCACGGCCGAACTGGTCCACGCCGGCGTCGCCGTCCGCGGCCTCACCGTGGAATCCCCAAGCCTGGAGGATCTCTTCGTCGGCCTGACCGGGGAGGGCTTCGATGTCGAACGCTAACAAGCAAGCCGTCCCGGCTCCGGCACCCGTCGCACCAGCACCCGCTGAGATTTCCCCCACTGGTCGACAATTCGCCAGCACGCTGCGTTTCCTCCGCAACGAGCTGCGGACCACCTTCTTCCGTCGCCGCAACCAGCTGCTGCTCTTGGTAGTTGCGCTGTTCCCGCTGCTGATCGGGATCGGCCTGAAGGCGGCCGCCCCGCACGGCGGCGGCGGAAACGGGCCGGGCTCAGGCGGCGCGGCGTTCTTCAACCAGCTCGCGGGCAACGGCGTGTTCCTGACCTTCATCGCCCTGTCGTTGCTGCTGATCCTGGTGCTGCCGGTGGTGGTGGCGGTCGTGGCAGGCGACTCGATCGCGGGCGAGGCCGGCTACGGCACCCTCCGCTACCTGCTCGCGGTCCCGGTCGGCCGGACCAGGCTGCTGCTGGTCAAGTACGCCGCGATCGTGGTGTGGTGCGTCGCGGCGGTGTTCATCGTCGCCGTGGTCGCGCTGGCAGTGGGTGCGCTGCTCTTCCCGGTCGGCCCGGTGACCCTGCTCTCCGGCAGCACGGTCCCCGTCGCCGTGGGACTGGTCCGCGTACTCTGGGTGACGCTCTACCTCTGCGCGGCGATGGCGGCGGTGGGCGCGATCGGCCTGGCGATCTCGACGTTCACCGAGCACGCGATCGGCGCCATCGCGGCGGTGATGATCCTGGTCGTCGCGAGCGAAGTGGTCGACAACATCCCCCAGTTCGCGACCGTGGCACCTTACCTGCCGACGCATTGGTGGAACTCCTTCGACTCCCTCCTCCGCACCCCCATCGACACCACCACCCTGTGGCACGGCCTGCTGTCATTCCTCGTCTACGCGGTCATCTTCGTCCTCATCGCCTGGGGCCGCTTCACCTCCTCCGATGTAACCAGCTAGGCGGCCGGCGGGAGGATTACGCTTAGTCTCATGCGCGCTGTGGACATCGTCATCGCGGTCGGCTGGATCGCCTTCTGGATCTACTGGCTGGCGGCTTCCACTACCGCGAAAGCCGGGCAGAACCAACTGGACCCGCTTTGCCGGATTCCGGGTAGCGATCATCCTCATAGTCCTTCTCCTGGTGCGGTTGAGAGTTCTCAAGGGACACGGAGCAGCAGGCGCGACGGAACCGTGGTTGTGGGGCCTCGGCCTGGCCGCATGGACGCTGGGGCTGGGACTGGCCATCTGGGCAAGGATCTACATCGGGCGCAACTGGGGCATGCCGATGTCGCAGAAGGCGCGAGCCGGAGCTGGTGACCACCGGCCCCTACCACCGCGTCCGGCACCCCATCTACTCAGGCATCATTCTGGCAATGATCGGCAGCGCGGTTGCGGTCAGCCTCTACTGGCTGATCGCGGTAGCGCTGCTTGGCGGGTACTTCATCTACAGCGCGGTGATGGAAGAGCGCCACATGACCGGCCAGTTCCCCGACACCTATCCCGCCTACAAGCAATCGACCAAGATGCTGATCCCCTTCATCTTCTAGCAGCCATCGCCACTCTGAAACCTTGATCGCGCAGCCCTTGGGTCATGTCCTTCACCTATCGGTACGCGTGATGCATTAGCGTACTCGCGTGACCTCGGATCGCATCGAGCATCCCGGCGGGCTGACAGGATAGCGAAGGATTTATTCTTGGCGAAGGATCCGAATCGTATAGCTGCACTATTCCTTCGTGATCATGGCGGCGACACTGGTAAGGAGCTAGTCGGCCCTGCACACAGGCGACCGTGAGTTGCGTGTGGTTCGCCTGTGCGTGCCGTTGCTGGGGTAAGACGCTTTCGTGATCTTGGGGCTACCAGGTGAAGTCCTCTTCCCAGAATTCCGTGGTGCCGCGCGTCTCGCGGGGGTCCGATTCCTGGGCGCGGAGTTCGACGCGGCGGATCTTGCCGGAGATGGTCTTGGGGAGGTCGGCGAATTCGACGCGCCGGATGCGCTTGTAGCCGGGGACGCGCTCGCGGCAGAACAGCATGATGTCTTGGGCCAGTTCCGGGCCCGGGGTAGCGCCCGCGGCGAGCAGGACGTAGGCCTTGGGGACCGCGAGGCGGAGCGGGTCAGGGGACGGGACCACGGCGGCCTCGGCGATCATGGGGTGCTCGATAAGGACGGACTCCAGCTCGAACGGGGAGATCCGGTAGTCGGACGCCTTAAAGACGTCGTCTGTCCGGCCGACATAGGTGATGTAGCCGTCGGCGTCAGCGGAAGCGACGTCGCCGGTGTGGTAGTAGCCGCCGCGCATCGCCTCGGCGTCGCGTTCGGGGTCGCCCTGGTAGCCGGCCATCAGGCCGAGCGGGCGGTTGGCGAGGTCGAGGCAGATCTCGCCGTCGCGGCCCGGCTCGCCGGTGACCGGATCGACGAGCATGACCGGGTAGCCCGGCAGCGGGCGGCCCATCGATCCCGGCTTGAGCGGCTGACCCGGCGGGTTGCCGACCACGGCGGTGGTCTCCGTCTGGCCGAACCCGTCCCGCACGGTGATCCCCCAGGCCTTGCGGACCTGCTCGATCACCTCCGGGTTGAGCGGCTCCCCGGCGGCCACGCACTCGCGCAGCCCGGCGGTGTCGGCGGCCGACAGGTCGGACTGGATGAGCATCCGCCAAACCGTCGGGGGCGCGCAGAACGTGCTGACCCCGCAGTCGCCGAGCGCCGCCAGGAGCCCGGGGGCGCTGAACCTCGCCTGGTTGAGTATGAGGATCGTGGCCTGCGCGTTCCACGGGGCGAAGAGGTTGGACCAGGCGTGCTTGGCCCAACCGGGAGAGGAGATATTCAGATGCAGGTCGCCCGGCTTGATGCCGATCCAGTACATCGTGGACAGGTGGCCGACCGGGTAGCTGGCCTGGGTGTGGCCGACCAGCTTGGGCTTGGACGTCGTTCCCGACGTGAAGTAGAGCAGCAGCGGATCGCCTGCCCGCGTCACGTCATCCGGCGTGAATTCCTCCGGCACCAGCGCCGAGTCGGTGTAGCTGTGCCAGCCGTCGGTGGCGCCCCCGACGACCACCCGGGTCCACTCGCCCGAAATATTGGCAAATTTCGTGCCCTGATCCTCCTCTGCGATCACATGCCGCACATCGCCCCGCAAGATCCGGTCCTCAAGATCCGCGGGCTGGAGCAGCGTCGACGCCGGGATGACGACCGCGCCCAGTTTCATCGCGGCCAGCATGACCTCCCAAAGCGGCACGATGTTGCCGAGCATGAGCAGCACCCGGTCACCGCGCCGGACGCCGAGCCCGTGCAGCCAGTTGCTGACTTGCGACGATCGCGCCGCCATCCGCGCGTAGCTGACCACTTCGTCGGATCCGTCGTCGCCGACCACGCGGAGCGCCGTCCGGTCGGGATGCTCGGCGGCGATCACGTCGAACCAGTCGAGCGCCCAGTTGAACTCGTCCAGGGCCGGCCAGCTGAAATCGGCGCGGGCAGCGCCGTAGTCCTCGCGATGCAGGAGCAGCAGGTCACGTGCCCCGCGGAAGGCGGCGGCGGAAACGTCATTGCCCATTGGGCAATGATCCCAGTCCCGCCGCGCCAGGCAAAGCGCGAGGTGCCGCCGGAGCTCAGGGCATTCTGAGACTTTCCCTGGACGTCCATGCAGCCGCCCGTGTCAGACTAGATGACATGAACAGCCGGGAGATCGCCCGCGCCGTGGCCGAGCGCGAGCAGGGCAGGCGGCGTCTGAACGCCACCACCATGACCGTGTCCTTCGCCAGCGTGGCGGTGACAGGCGCGCTGGTCGCGGTTCTCCCCGGGTCGGCGCACACCACGGTGAAGTACTCGGGGACGTCGTCGCACGAGAGCACGTCCAAGAGCTCGACCAGCTCGTCGGGCACCAGTCCGTCGAGTCGTCGCCCAGTTCGTCCAGTTCGTCCAGTCCGTCCAGTCCGTCGTCGAACTCGTCCAATAGCTCCGGCAGCTCGTCCGGCCTCCAGTCGCCCGCCAGCTCGCCGGTCCAGTCAAGCAGGGGCGGGGAATCGTCGACCTCCGGTGGGACGTAGCGGTCGGGCAGCGGCGCTATGAGCGGATCGTCGGCCCGTCCAGATGGACCGATGCTGGTTGATGCTCCGCCCGCATTCACCGCGTGGCGGGCGCTGGGGATGCTCATTCAGCTCGGGGTGACCTGCCCCAAGAGACTGGCGGCAGCCCGTGATCTGCTCGACGACGATCTCGCCGAGCTCGACCGGTCCTGCAGCCGGTTCCGGCCCGACTCGGAGCTCGTGGCGGTGGGGCAGGCGGCGCGTCATACGCCCGGCCCGGTCACGCTCACCGTCAGCCCGCTGCTCGCCGAGGCGGTGGCGGTCAGCCTCCGTGCGGCGCAGCTGACCGACGGGGACGTTGACCCCACGGTCGGCGGGGCGCTGGCAGCGCTGGGGTATGACCGGGACTTCGCCGAGCTTGCCCAGGCCGGTGCTCGGCCTGGGGCCGTTATCCCCGGCGATACGCCAACCGATCACCCGACCACAGCGGCGAGCAAGGTCAGCGTCCGGGTGATCCCCGGCTGGCAATCGGTCTTCGTCGACGTCGCCGCCCGCACGCTGACGGTTCCGCCCGGCGTCCAGCTTGACCTTGGCGCGACGGTCAAGGGGTGGGCGGCCGACCGCTCGGCGGCGCGGATCGCGGGCCGTCTCGGCTGCGGCGTGCTGGTCAGCCTCGGCGGTGACACCGCGGTGGCCGGGCCGCCGCCGGACGGCGGCTGGCGGATCAGGGTGCAGGACACGACCGGGCTGCCGGAAGAGACCCCGGACGGCCCGAGCCAGGTGGTGGCGATCCGCGACGGCGGTCTCGCCACCTCCTCGACGGCCGCGCGCCGCTGGCATCATGGCGGCGACCTGCTGCACCACATCCTCGACCCGCGCACCGGCCTGCCCGCCGCCCCGGTCTGGCGTACCGTGTCGGTGGCCGCGGCGACCTGCGCCGACGCGAACACCGCGGCCACCGCCGCGATCATCCGGGGTGACCAGGCGCCCGCCTGGCTAGCCGGTCTGGAGCTCCCCGCTCGCCTGGTGACCCAGGATGGCGTCGTCCGCACCGTCGCCGGCTGGCCCGCAAACCAGGCCGACTAGGCTGGGCCGCGGCACGAAGCCACGCGTGCGTTCAGTGGGCTTATTCCTCGTCGAGGAGCCAGTCGAGGGCGGCGGCGGCCGTCCAGGACTGGCGCAGCGAACCAAGGGGCGCGCCCGTCTCCGGCTGGTAGTACTCGGCGAACGTCTCGTCGCTGAGCTGGTCAAGCGACGCAGACCGCAGCGCGGACGCGACCGAAGTCTCGCCCGACCGGGACAGCGCCCACCACAGCAGCCAGGTGAAGACCGGCCAGACCGGCCCCCGCCAATAGCAATCCGGGTCATAAGCACGCGAGCACGGCGAAGTCGACGGCGGCAGCCCGAACTTAAGCGATGGATGCCCCGCCCACCGGGGCCCGGTCAGCAGCGACACCTGACGGATGCGCATATAAAGAGGCATGCCCCCGGCGATCAGCGGCGCGAACCCGGCGACGGTCTCGGTCCGCAGCCACTCCCCGGTCCGCAGGTCTACGTCGACTGCCAGCCCCGACTCCTCGTCAACGTGGCAGAAAACCGCCGCCCGAGCTTGGGCGGCGTAGTCCTTGAGCTCGGCTGCGTCATCGGGTTTCTTCAGCGTTACCGCCAGCGAGGCAAGAAGGTCGGAGGCGGTGGCAAAGATAGCGGTGAACAGTACGTCGCCGACCTGGAACGAGCCGGACTCGCGGAGCAGCCCGGCGTCATAGCCGGCGCCCTTGGCCTCCTCGACCAGCCACAGGTACCGGTCGTAATCACCGTCGGTGGGCCGCTGCGCGGCGTCCGACACGTGCGCCCGGTCGCGCCGGGTGTAGTCGGGCAAGCCGGTGCCGACCTTCACCCCCGCGTACGGAACGTCCCAGCGCGGGGAGTTGTCCGTGCCGGACTCCCAGCCATGGAACAGCGTCATCAGCCCGGTTGACTTATCCGTCCGGTCGCGAGCGAGAAACCGGTGCCAGGCGAGCAGCTTCGGGTAGAGGCGCTCAGCCCAGGCCCAGGTGAGCTCGGCCTCCCGCCCGCCGCAAGCCGACGCCATGGCGAGTATCCGGTCGACGGCGAGCGCGTGCACCGGCGGGTCGATGATCCCGCTGGTGGCGGGCGCGGATACCGCGTCCTCGTTGTGCCGCGCGCACTGCCACTGCGAAGGCCCTGGCCAGTACCCGTCCAAGGCGACGCTGGGGTCGAAGACGATGTGCGGCAGGAGGCCGTTGCGCCACTGTCCGGCGAAGAGCGAGTCGAGCTCGAGCCGGGCGCGCGGCAGGTCGATCGTGGCCAAGCCGACCGCGTTGAAAGCGGCGTCCCAACTCCACTGGTGGGGGTAAAGGGAGGGGGCGGCCTTAGTGATGAGGCCGGTGCTGTTGTCTCGGAGGATGTAGGCCGCTCGCGCGGCGAGGGGCAGGGACCCAGGCATCATTGTAACAATCACGTTTCTCAAGGTTTCATTCGTGTTAACTGTGGGGGCAGCAAGAAGCTTTTGATTACAACGCGCAGACTTCCGGATGCGTTACCACAGAGGAAGCTACCCGGACCCAGGTACCCCCCGCTATGCCCGCAGCAGCTCAGAAGGCACACCATTGATGAAGCCGGGGGATAGCAGGTGTTACGGTCCGTTAACTAGGGCGTCATGGATACGCCCTCAGCGGTAGTTCAGCGCATCCCGTACGTGCCGCTGGGCTTGATGACCGATCCTAGACATCGTGAGCGGAAATTCCCCTTCTCTCGGAGCGAGGTGCGCGTGACGACGCTGTGGTACGCCAGCCGGGCCACCGGCGTGGTCGCGCTGTTGCTGCTGACCGGGGTGATGGTGCTCGGCATGCTGGTGAACAGGCAAGGCCGGCTGCCGGGGCTGCCGAAGTTCGCGGTCAACGGACTGCACCGGAACCTGAGCCTGCTCGCCGTGGTCTTCCTTGCGATTCACGTGCTGACCGCGGTCGTGGACGGTTTCGTGAACATCCCGCTCACCTCCGCGGTCGTTCCGTTCACCTCGCCGTACGAGCGGCTCTGGCTCAGCCTCGGCGCGGTGAGCCTCGACCTCATGCTGGCAGCGATCGTGACCAGCCTGCTCCGGCGCCATCTGTCGAGGCGGGCCTGGCGGGTCGTTCACCTCCTCTCCTACCTGAGCTGGCCGGTCGCCTGGGTGCACTCGTTCTTCGCCAGCGGTGACCTGCGGCACGGCATGCTCTACGTCCTCGCGCTGCTGTGCGCGATCGCGGTCGTCGTCGCGCTCATCTGGCGTCTGGTGTCCGCGGCCCGCGACGTTCCAAGGGCCGAGCGCGTGGGCCTGATCATGGCGGCGGTCCACAACCGCGCCCCCAGAGACAGGGATACAGCCAGAGGCACACCCGCGCCCAGAGGCGCGAGGCACTCCAGAGACAGGACGTCCACCCGATGACCGCCACGACGGCGGGTGCCTTCCACGACGGCGCGAGCAGGGCAGCTGCGTCCAACGACCTGCCCAGGCTGCTGCCTCCGGTGCGGGAAGGCAACCGGCCGCAGAACCTGGACGCGCACCTCGCCCGGCACGGCGGTTTGCCCTACCGCGACCGCGTCGGGACTCCGAGCAACCCCGGTGCCCTGGTGCGGGACATTGAGGAAGCGGGCCTCACCGGCCGCGGCGGCGCGGCGTTCCCCGTGCACCGCAAGCTCAGGTCCGTCCTCGAGGCGGCCGACAAGCGCAGAAGAACCCCCACCGTGATCGCGAACGGCGCGGAGTCCGAGCCCGCCAGCGACAAGGACGCGACGCTGCTCTGGCTTGCCCCGCACCTGGTCCTCGACGGCCTGCAGCTTGCCGCCGAGGCGGTCGGCGCGGACACCGCGATCCTCGTCACGCACGCCGACCGCGAGCATAACGTGGCCGGCCGCATCCGCCAGGCACTCAAGGAGCGCCTGGCGGCGCGACTTGACCGCGTCCCTGTCCAGCTCGCCGCCGCGCCGGCCCGGTTCCTCTCCGGTCAGGAGACCGCCCTGGTCAACCACCTGGGCGGCGGCCCCGCGATCCCGACCTTCATGCCGCCCCGTATCACCGAACGCGGCCTGAACACCAACCCCACCCTGGTTCAGAACGTGGAGACGCTGGCGCACCTGGCGCTGATCGCCCGCCGCGGCCCGCGCTGGTTCCGCGAGGTCGGCACGGCGCGCGAGCCTGGCTCGATGCTCGCCACCATTCGCCGGACCGATGGCCTGCCGCGGATCACCGAGGTCCCGCTCGGCCTGCCGCTGCGGGATCTCCTCGGCGGCGCGCCCACGGGGCAGGAGTCCGCGGTGCTCCTGGGCGGCTACCACGGCATGTGGCTCCCGGCGGCGAAGGCGGCCGCGCTGACCCTGGACAACCGATCGCTCGAGTCGGCGGGCGGGCGGGTCGGCGCCGGCATCGTGATCAGCCTGCCGCCTGACCGCTGCGGCCTGGTGGAGACGGCCCGCGCCGTCCGCTACCTGGCCCTCGAGTCAGCCGGCCAGTGCGGCCCCTGTCTCAACGGGCTGCCGCGCATCGCGGCCGGGTTCGCCGAGCTGGCTAGCGGCCGCTCGCGACCGGGAACCCGCGAAGATCTGGAGCGCTGGTCCGGCCTCGTCACCGGCCGGGGCGCCTGCCACCACCCCGACGGCACCGCCCGGTTCGTCCGCTCCGCCCTGCGCACCTTCGCCAACGAGGCCAGCCGCCACGAGCGCGGGCAGTGCTCCGCGACGAACACCGCGCCGTTCCTCCCCGTCCCGGACAGATCGGCCCGCTCAGAAGACGACTGGATGTGACCCGATGGCAGAGAAATTCCTGGTCAACCCCATCGACTGCGAGGGCCACGGGGCCTGCGCGGAGCTCATCCCCGAGATGATCGCGATCGACGAGTGGGGCTACCCGATCATCGACCCCCGCCCGCTCCCGCCGGGGCTGGAACGCCACGCCCGCAAGGCCGTCAGCGCGTGCCCCACCCTGGCCCTCCGCCTCCAGCGCACCACAGACCGCTAAACTCCCCCACCTCACACCCACCCCGCAGACCGCTAAACTTCCGCGCCCCGCCCCCGCCGTAGACCGCTGAGGTTCTCCCCACCGATATCCCTACCCGCATCACCCGACCGCTGATCTTCTCCCCACCTCCACCTCTGCCCCCACCCGCGCCATCAGACCGCTGATCTTCCCCGCACCCACCCGCACCATCAGAGCGCTGATCTTCCCCGCACCCACCCGCACCATCAGAGCGCTGATCTTCTCCCCGCCCGCACCGGCGCCATCAGACCGCTGATCTTCCCCGCACCCGCACCCCCGCCCGCTAACACCCGTCTGCACCCCCGAAAATCAAGGTCGTATCGAACGGTCCCGCGTTCCACCCCAGCCGATCCGCGACTCCGGTCGGCGTGGTCGCGCCTTCCTATCACTTTTGACCACCATTTCTCGTCTTCCTATCAGCTCTGACCATTTTTGCGTCCGATTTGTCCGGAATATGGCACAAGAACTGATAGGAAGGCGCACGACGACTGCGGTTGCTAGGCGTCCTCCGCAGCGAAGCGCTAACGCCCAGATGACGAGGTGGTCGGTGGGGATGGCGGTGCAGGTGGGGTGGTCGGCGGGCCGCCCCAAAGGGACGTCGTGGCGGGGTGGTCGGCGGGGCGGCTCGGGGGACGTCGTGGCGGGGGTGGTCGGGCGGGGCGGCCTAGAGGACGTCGTGGCCGGGGTGGTCGGTGGGGATGGAGGGCTGGGCGGTGCTTGCGGGCTGGGCGGGGATGGTGCCGAGACGGCCCTTCTGGTAGTCCTCGAAGGCCTGCGCGAGCTCAGCCCTGGTGTTCATGACGAACGGGCCGTAGGTGGCGACCGGTTCCCGGATGGGCTCGCCGCCCAGCAGCAGGATGTCGAGCGTCGGCGAGGGGCCGTCCATCTTCGCGTCGGCGGCGAACGACAGCGATTCGCCGAAACCGAACGTCGCCAGCTGCCCGGTGCGGATCGGCCGGTGGTCGGGGCCGACGGTGCCGGCCCCCGCGAGGACGTAGCCGAGGGCGTTGTACTCGGCCGGCCACGGGATGCGAACCTGCGCGCCGGGCGAGACGGTGGCGTGCACCAGGGTGATCGGGGTGTGGGTGGAACCCGGCCCGTTGTGGCCGTCGAGCGAGCCGGCGATGACCCGGAGTAGCGCGCCGCCGTCGGCGGAGGTCAGCAGCGCGACCTGGCCCGCCCGGATGTCCTGGTAACGCGGCTGGGTCATCTTGAGCCTGGCCGGCAGGTTGACCCAGAGCTGGAACCCGTGGAAGAGCCCGCCGCTGGCCACCAGATCCTCGGGCGGCTCCTCGATGTGCAGGATTCCGCCGCCGGCCGTCATCCACTGCGTGTCGCCGTTGGTGATCAGCCCGCCGCCGCCGTTGGAGTCCTGGTGCCTGAACACCCCGTCGATGATGTAGGTGACGGTCTCGAAGCCGCGGTGCGGATGCCACGAGGTGCCCTTGGGCTCGCCCGCCGCGTACTCGACCTCGCCCATCTGGTCCATGTGGATGAACGGGTCAAGGTCGGCCATGCTCACGCCGGCGAACGCGCGCCGCACCGGGAACCCCTCGCCCTCGAAGCCGGACGGCGCGGTGGTGACCTGCGCGACCGGCCGGCCGCCCTCGGCAGGGGGCTCGGTGACACGCGGCAGGACCAGCAGGTTGGGGACGGTAACGGCCGGCATGATGACGCTCCTCGCGGTTGTGGCCTTGGCACTCATACCCGGCTGACCGGGCACCCAACAGCCAGAACAATACATGACACGTCATCATTCCACCCGGGTGGCCGGGGCACTGTCACAACGGCAGGCCCCCCTCGACCAGCCCGAGCGCGTCATCCATCCGCTCAAAAAAGTCCGTAATCACCCTCATGTCGAGTCCGCCCTCAGGCGTCTTGTGGTACGGCAGCGAGGCCGAGATCATGACGCCGAACACGGCACCGGCGAACGTCCGGACGGCGAGGTCGTCCGGCGCGCGGCCGGTCCGCTTGGCCAGCGCCTCTGTCATCAGGTGCATCAGCCGGTTGGTGTCATCGAGCATCCGGGCGCGGATCTCCGGCACGGTCATCTGCAGCGCGGCCGCCTCGCGCAGTTGCTCCAGCTCGCCGGGACTGAACGACGCGGCCACCTCGCGGAGCGAGGCGCGCAGCGCCGCGAGCGTGCTGAGCTCGGGTGGCTGGCGTTCGAACGACGCGAACAACCGGATGTCCATGTCGTCTTGGACGACCACGTCTTCCTTGGTCGGGAAGTACCTGAAGAACGTGGACGGGGAGACCTCGGCGGCCGCCGCGATCTGCTCCACCGTGGTGGCCTGGTAACCCTGCTCGCGGAAGAGCCGGAGCGCGTGCTCGCGCAGCGAGGCACGCGTCCGGGCCTTCTTCCGTTCGCGCAGGGATTCCTGCGCGTTCATTTCCGTCACGCCTGTGATTCTGCCCTTCCAGCGCCGAGTCAGCGCCGAGTCAGCGAAGCTTCCGTAGGAAGATCACCGCGAGCAGGGCGCAGCCGAGCGCGATGCCGCCGCACGTCCACAGCATGATGTCCATGCCGTCGATGAAGGCGGAGCGCACCGAGTCGAGCAGCGCGACCGAGCCGAGTTGGTGCGCCACCTCGACGCCGCCCGCCACGCCCGTCCGCGCCAGGTCGGCCGCCGCGGCAGGCAGTCCGGTGGTGTCCACCCGGCTGCCGTAGGCGTTGCTGATCAGGGTGCCGAGGATGGCCACCCCGATCACCGACCCGACCTGCCGCATCGCCGAAATGAGGGCGGAGCCAGACCCGCTGCGCTCCGCGGTCAGCGAGGCGAGGGTGACGTTCATCGCGGCCGGCATCACTAGGCCGAAGCCGAGCCCGGACACCGCTACCCAGGCCAGCGTGTACCAGGTCGAGCTGGACAGGGTGGTGAACGCGCCGATGGCCAGCGCGATCGCGATGACCGCGTACCCGGCCGAGATCACCGCCCGCGGGCCAGCCACCGATTTGCCCGGCGCCCCGTCGGTCCCGCTTCGAGCCGACTGCAGCCGGGTTCCGACCACCATCCCGACGACCATGCCAAGCACCATCGGCAGCAGCCGCACCCCGCTGCCGAGCGAGTCGGCCCCGCGGACGTTCTGGAAGTACTGCGGCAGCGCGAAGAACAGGCCGAACATCGCGAACGACAGCAGCGTCACCAGGATCGTGCCCCACCGGAACCCAACCGACTGGAACAGGGCCAGGTCCACAAGCGACTGCCCGCCGCGCGCGGTGATCCGCCGCTCGACCAGCACGAACAGAGCGAGCAGGACGAGGCCGACCGCGATGGCGGCCAGCGCCGTCGGATTGCCCCAGCCGTTCTGGCCTGCCTTGATGCACCCGTACGTCAGCGCGATCAGCCCGGCGCTTGACACCAGCACGCCCGCCACGTCGATCGAGGGCCGGTTGGCCGAGCGCGACTCCGGCAGCAGGAAGCTCACCGCGACCAGCGCGACGACCACCACCGGCACGTTGATCAGGAAGACCGAGCCCCACCAGAAGTGATCGAGCAGGTAGCCGCCGAGGATCGGCCCGATCGGGAAGCTCAGCATCGTCGCGGCCGACATGATGGCGATCGCCTTCCGCCGCTCCTCCGGGGCGAAGAGCGTCGGCAGCACCGACAGCGACATCGGGAAGATCGCCGACGCGCCGACGCCGAGCAGGGCCCGCGCGCCGATCAGCTCACCGGTCGAGGTCGCGAACGCGCACAACGCCGAGGCCGCGCCGAACAGCACCAGTGCGACTAGCAGCACCCGCTTGCGCCCGTAGCGGTCCCCGAGCAGCCCCGCTGGCAGGATCATCGCCGCGATCACCAGGCTGTAGGCGTCGGAGAACCACTGCAGGTCGCCGGTCGAGGCGTGCAGGCTGACGGCGATGTTGGGCAGCGCCAGGTTGAGCACGGTCAGGTCGAGCCCGACCACAAGCACGCTGGCCGCGATCGCGATCAGCGCCCACCAGCGCCGCGCCGAGTGCTGCGCGTCGCCCGCCGCGCCCTGCGCGGGCACGGTCGTGGAGGTTGGCTGGGACACCATGAGAGTCACCATCTTCTGCAAGTCGCATTAAAATGAGATCTACTGTCAAAATATTGCCACTCGCACGACGCGCCCGTCAACCCCGGGAACAGCCCAAGCCCGAAGTCAAGATTCTGTGGGGCCCGTAGGGTCTGTGGGGTTCGTGGTGGAGGGGGAGAGCAGGGAGAGCAGGGCGGTTCCGTTCGGTGACCCGAGCCCGGTGCAGGGGTCCCAGCCGGGGCCGGCCTTGTAGGCGCCGTTGGTGCCCTCGACGATGTCGTTGAAGCCGGCCGCCGCGACGCCCGGGGCGGCGCCCTGGTAGATCAGCGGCTGGAGCAGGCCGAACCGGGTCCCGGTGGCCTGGGCGAGCCGGGCGATCAGGCCGGCCCAGAGCGGCGCGACCGCCGAGGTGCCGCCGATCGGCTGCGGCTGGCCGTCGACGACGACCTGGTAGCCGGTCACCGGGTCGGCGTTGCCCGCCACGTCGGGGACGCCCCGCCCCGGCGTGGCGGCGCTGCCGATCCCGGTGCCGCCGGCCGCCGAGGCGGGAACCCCGGCGTTCTGCTGCCAGGTCGGCTCCTCGTACGCGACCGAGACGCCGCCGCCGCCCGCGCCCTCGCCATGCGCGAGTTCGTTCCAGACGACTTCGGAGGTGATCGTGTTGGTGGCAGTGTCGCCGATGAGCGTGGTGCCGCCGCAGGCGAGCGAGTACGGGCTGGAGGCTGGGAAGTCGACCGCCACGCCGCTGGTGGAGCTGGGGTTGTCGCTCGACCCGTTGTCGCCCGCCGCCACGGTGACCGTGGTGCCGAGCGTCGCCGCGTCCGAGATCGCCTCGTTCATCGCCGTCATGGACTGGGTGGCCCATGAGCTTTCCGGCCCGCCCCAGGAGATCGAGACCACGATCGGGGTCGGCGTCGCGTTGATCGCGTCGGAGATCGCGTCGGAGAAGCCCTGGTCGGTGTTGGGCGCGAAGTAGACGACGAAGGAGGCCTTGGGCGCTACCGCCCCGGCCACCTCGATGTCCAGCTCGACCTCGCCGTCGGCCGACTGGCCGGGGGAGTTGGACCCGCCGTCGACCCCGACGGCGGTCACCGTCGGCACCGCCAGGTTGAGCCCGCTGAAGTAGGTGGACAGGTCAGCTGCGTTGTAGCCGCCGCCGAGCTCGATGATCGCGATCGTCTGCCCGGTCCCGTCGGTGTTGGCGGGGAAGTCGTAGAAGCTCGCGACCTGGAGCGCCGTCAGCGGCACACCAGCGGAACTGGCGGCGCGCGGCGCCGCGACCCCATCGGGCTGGGCCGTCCTCAGCCGCCGAAAGTGCGCCCTCGCCACTGGCCGGTCGTCCAGGCCGAGCACGGCGACGATGATCCCGGACAGCTCGGCGGGCACCGACAGCGAGCCGGTCCGGTACCGGTGGGTAACGGACCCGGCGCCGTCCGGGCGCCGCGAGTTGACCGCCGTCAGCGTGGTGCCGAAGGCGGCGGACATGGCCGCGATCATCCCGCTCACCTTGAGGCGGCGGGACCCGAGCTGGAACTCGGTCACGGTGAGCCCGTACCGGCCGAGCACGTCCGCGACTAGCGTGGCGTCGGCGGGGTTGGCCCCGTACCGCTCCCCGAGCTCTGCCGTGCTGATGGTCTCCGGGCCGCTGATCAGCTCGGTTGGAACTTCGGCGCGCCGCCGCAGCACCACCGTGACGGTGATGACCTGGCTCGGGTCGAGCGGCGTGGCCGCCGGCGTCGCGTCCGGAAGTTCCGAGCGCTCGCTGCCCGCTAGCGGAACGAGTTCTGGCATGAGACTTCTCCCCGTCGAGTTGTGGCCTACCGTCAAGGAGATTGTGTCGCGTTCAAGGCGAAGACACGGTACGTTCCGCCGCTACAGTTCTTTATCCTTTGCTTTCGCTAGCGAGTCCATGTGTCACGCATTGTGGTCTCCCCGTGGTCATGAGGTCCGTGTACTTTCCGTATGCATATATCATCAGATAGTAATCACCTACAGGCCAGGCGAGGTGACCGGCGAACTAGCCGGCAGACTACCCGGTTAATTTTCTGCTACGGAACGTAACCTCAAGCCGGGTTAGCCGGGAGCGGACTTCGCCGGCCGACGGGTGGTGCAGCGCTTCGAGGATCGTGACCGACTCCTCCCACGCCCCCCTCGCCCCGACGCCGTCACCGGTGGACGCGTACGTATCGCCCAGATGGAGCAGGACCATCGCGAGGTCGTACCGATTGCCCATTTCCCGGTCGAGGGTGACCGCGTTCAGGAAGCAGCTCACGGCGGCGCCGTGGTCGCCCAGCCGCTGCCAGACCACCCCGAGGGTATCCCAGGTGCCCGCCTCACCGGGGGAGTAGCCGATCGACCGGCACAGCTCGATCGCCTGCAGGCAGAACGTGCGCGCGGTCGAAAGATCCCCCAGCTGGACGTTGTTCCAGGCGGCCCCGTTCAGGGCAGACGCCCGCACCAGCGTCATGTTGGGGTCGTCGGGCAGTCCCGACGAGAGCAGGAGCGCGTCGCCCATAACGGACAGCGCCTCGTTGAACCGTCTCTGGTACTCAAGCGTCTGCCCGAGGATGACGTCGGTGCGGGCGAGACCCAGGTCGTCGCCGAGTGCGGCGAAGGCCGACTGCGCATGCGACAGGCAGTCGTGCGCCTCTTCGAACGCGCCGACGGACATGGCGAAGGAACCGAGCCCGCGCAGCGCATGCGCCCGCCCGTTCAGGTCACCGCAGCGCCCGGCCGCCTGCAGCGCGATCCGGTGCAGCCGCGCGCCGTCGTACCAGTGCCCGCAGACGTTGTGGTACGTCCAGAGCACCACGGGCAGCTGCCACGCGTGGGCGTCGCAGCCGGCCGAGGCGGCGAGGGACACCACCTTGAGCAGCACCTGGTTCTCGGCCTCGAGCCAGGCCAGCGCGGCCGCCTTGCCGCCGAACGACTCCGGCGCCACTGCGGCGGCGGCGGGCGGCAGGGCGATCAGCTCGCGCCCCGGATAGAGCACGACATGGGCGTGCTGCGCCGTATGCAGATAGTGGTCAAGCAGCCGCCGGGTGGTGTTCTCGACGCCAGCGGCCGAGGTTGTCAACGCCGACTGCTCCGCCGCGTACGCCCGGAGCAGGTCGTGGAAAGCGTACCGCCCGGGCACGGTCTCGTTCAGCAGCGACGCCCGCACCAGGTCGCGCAGCGCCACCCGCGCCTGCGACGACGAGACGCCGGCCAGCGACGCTGCGGCGGCGGCGCTGATGTCAGGTCCCGGATGGAGCCCGAGCAGCCGGAACATCCGCGCCGCCGCCTCGGGCAGGTGCCGGTAGGACAGCGAAAGCACGGTCCGGACGTTCGCCGCCGGATCACCCACGTCCAGCGCGTCGAGCCGCCCGCCGAGCTCGGTGAGCTCCGCCGCCAGCGCGGCGAGCGGCAGCCGGGGCGAGGCGGCGGCCCGCGCGACGATGACGGACAGCGCCAGCGGCAGCCGGGCGCACAACGTCGCCAGCTCGGTGACGGCCCACGGCTCGGCGGCGGCCCGCGCTCCGCCCAGCCGCGCGATGAGCAGTTCATTGGCCTCCGCCGCCGACAGCACGTCAAGCTGGACCAGCAGCGCCCCCTCGCGCGCGGCGAGCGCGGACAGCTCGCGCCGGCTGGTGACGATCACCAGGCACTCCGGCGACGCGGGCAGCAGCGGCCGGACCTGGGCGACGTCGGCGGCGTTGTCGAGCAGCACGAGCATCTTCCGGCCTGCCAGCAGCGACCGGTAGAGCGCGGCGAGGGATTCGGTGTCGTGCGGCACCCGCTCCGGATGCACGCCGAAGGCGGCGAGGAACCCGCGCAGCAGGTCCGCCGGGTCGGTCGGCTGTCCGGCCCCGGCGTCGAACCCCCGCAGGTTGGCGTAGAGCTGCCCGTCGGGGAACCGGTGCGCGATCTTATGCGCCCAGTGCAGCGCGAGGGCGGTCTTCCCCACCCCGGCCGTCCCCCCGATGGCCGAGATGACAACGCCCGTGCCGTCACCCGGCGCAGCCGGGCCGCTGTCGAGCACCGCGTCGAGCGCCGTGAGCTCGACGACCCGCCCGGCGAAGTTCGCGACCCCCGCTGGAAGCTGCCGGGGCACCGCGGCCGCGCCGCTGGCGCCGCCTCCGCCGCTGGCACTGTCGGCGGCCTCCGCGTCTCCAGCTGAGGGCTCGTCAGCGCCGTCCCCGCCGGCCCGGTACCGCGCGACAAGCCCGGTCCCAGCCTCATCCGGCAGCCCGAGCGCCCGCACCAGAGCCCGCACCGAGCTCGGGTACGGCCGCCGCGTCCGCCCTCGCTCCAGATCCGCGATGGCGCGCACGGAGACCCCGGACCGTTCCGCCAGATCCTCCTGGGTCAGCCCGGCAGCAACCCGCTGCTTCCGCAGCCACTCGCCCGGTCGCGCCCGGCCGGGAAGGCCAAGCGCACCAGGGGGCCCACCACTCATGATCACCATCCGACCGTGACCACATCGTCACGGACAGCCTATCCCGGTGCCGATTGCCGGAAAAGTTCCCGGCCCCACTCGTTGGAAATGCCCCAAAACCGATCATCCCGAACGAGCCGCGGCTCTCTGGCCGAAAAGAAGGGCGCGGTGCACGTCACAGAAACCTCAGTGGTCACATGAAGATCATTTTGCCAACGATGCACCGAATGTGACTATTCAGCCGCAAGCGGTTGCGATTTCTGCCAGCATGGCTATCGGTAACCGGTCGGACCGTCTGCGTGGCCAACCCCTCAAGTCACGCCCGCCGGGAACCAGGCCGCATATGAAAGGGTCGCCGTGTCACCCTCCCCGGCTCCCCGTCCGTCGTACCGCTCTGTCTTCGCCGTCGCCGAGTTCCGCGCCCTGTGGCTCTCTTATGTGCTGTCCGCGGGCGGCGACCGGCTAGCCCTGGTGGCGATGACGCTCCTCGTCTACGCCCGCTCCAAGTCCCCGCTGCTGGCGGCGATCACGTTCGCGTCCGGCTTCGTGCCGTACCTGTTCGGCGGCTTGTTCCTCTCCGGTCTCGCGGACCGGTTGCCCCGCCGCACCGTCATGGTCGCCTGCGACGTTTCACGGGCGCTGCTCGTCGGGCTGATGCTGGCGCCGCAGATGAGTCTCGGAGCGCTGATTGCGCTCCTCTATATCGTGACGCTGATCCAGCCCCCGTTCGATGCGGCCCGCTCGGCCATCGTCCGCGACATTATGGACGCCGGCCGCTATCCGCTGGCGGCCGCGGTGCTCCAGTCGACGACCCGGGTGGTGGTCGTGGGCGGCGCGGCGGCCGGCGGCCTGGTGGTGGCCCTCTTCGGCGCGCGGCCCGCGCTCGCGGCGGACGCGCTCACGTTCGTCGCCTCTGCCCTGCTGATCCTGTTCGGCACCCGAGCCCGTCCCGCTGCCGCGTCCGCGGGCGATTCCGGCGGCGAGAACGCGCTCGAGCAGATAGTCGGCGGCGCGCGATTGGTTTTCGGCGATCCCGCACTCCGCACCCTGATGTGCCTGGGCTGGCTGTCCGCGTTCTCCGAGGTCCCCGAGGGGCTGGCGGCGCCCTATGCGGCGAAGCTCGGCGGCGGTGCGGTCGCGGCCGGCCTGCTGATCGCCTTCTCGCAGCTCGGGGCGGCGGTGACGACGCCGATCTTCACCAAGAAGATAGGTCCGCTCACCCGCCTGAAGTGGATGGGCCCGATGGCCGTGCTCACCTGCGCTGTACTTGTAGCGGCCATTGCCCGCCCGGGCCTCGCGCCTTCGATGGCGCTCTTCGCCCTCTCCAACGTGTTCACGATGTATCAGATCGCTGCGAACACCGCGTTCGTCGAGCGGATTCCGAACGATCGTCGCGCTCAGGCCTTCGGCCTCGCCAACGCCGGGATAGTCGTGGGGCAGGGGGTGGCTTTCGCTATAGCTGGAGCGGCCGCCGAGGTGGTACCTCCCTCGGCGGTCGTAGCTCTCAGCGGGGGACTTGGTGCCCTTATCGCCTGTGGTCTAGCGCTCCGGTGGCGGCGAATGTCGCCGGCCGTCGGGCGTCACACTGCGAGACATCTTGGCCGAGAGGCCTCGCTTACCAGGCAGACACTTGTCCGTGCGGCTCGTTCTAACTAGGGGACTACGATGAATGTTCGAGAAGATCAGGTCCAAGTGTCGCGCATGATGTCACTTCCTTTCCGTAGGATTCGAGTCGTACCGGCAGAACAGCAATCACATCAGTGCCACGTGTTGGCGCGCATGGTGCCACTCCCTTTCCGTGTGACGCGTGTTGTGCCGGCTGAAGCAGTAGCTGCATCAGTACCAGACGACGGTGCGCACGATCATTCCTCCTCATCAGCAACAGCAGACAGGGTTGGACCCATCGTCCACTCCATTGTCTTTGGCGCGAATTCGTCTCTCCCGCCTCCGCGCCATCGCCGTTATGGACTATTAAGCTCCGCCCTGTCCCGGCTTGTGAGGAAATCTCAGTGCAATAGTTACCGCGCCCGACAAGATGGGTTATGGTAGCTATACGCAGCTAGTCATTTACAGTGAGCTGCTACTAGAAGGCAGTAACAGGTGTCACAGACGGAACGGCGGAAGATGCAAGCCTCGTCCCTCACCGGTCGCCTCAGAAGGCGTGCCGTGCTGACGGAGTGGGCATGGTGGCAGCTCCCTCCATCGCTGCGCTGGTACGTCGCGGCGTTGCCCACAGTCGCCCTGGCGGTCATCGGCGTCACAGCCTCTCAGACGGACTGGCATATTCTGGACGTCGGTAAATTTTCCCTGTTGATGTGCTGCGGAATGGTCTCGGTTGCCTCCACGCCGAGAATCATGTACCAGTACCCGGGATTGAACAAGGATTTCACCGCGGTATGGGTGCTGCCAGTCGCAATTTTGTTGCCCCCGCTATATGCCGCGCTAATTCCGATTCCGTTCTATGCGATTCTGCAATTGTTCGTGCACCGAGGAGTTGTTTATAGAACGGTATTCTCGGCAGCGGCGGTTAGCCTGGGCTACGCGCTTACATCGATGGTGTTCCGGTTGTTCCCGTCCTCTCTCGCTGGAGGATCCGTAGGATCTGGCTTGCACGCCTTTACCTGGGCACTCGCCGTTGCGGCGTGTGAGCTGATAGGGAGCAAGAGCCATCTCTTCCTGATCCTGGCCGCAGTGAAGATGTCTGACCCGAAGATGCGGGTACTACGACTTGAATTCAACCTGAAGGCGTTGGAAGGCAGCTTCGTGGAGATCGATCTTGGTGTTCTCATTACCCTTGCCGTGGGGCTCAGCATGACGTTGGTGCTGTTGGCTCTTCCGACCGTTCTGCTCGTGCGGCGATTCTTGGTGCACCCCATTCTCGAAGCCCAGTCTCGCGTTGATTCCAAGACGGGCCTGCTGAATGTATCCACCTGGGAGACTGAGGCCGAGAGTGAGATCTCCCGATCGGTCAGATCGCGGCACCCGGTATCTCTGTGCCTCGTCGATATCGACCACTTCAAGCAGGTCAACGACACCTACGGTCACCTCGTCGGGGACCGCGTCCTCAAGGCGGTCGCGCAGGCCCTCACGTCGCAGTCCCGTGACTACGACCGCACCGGCCGGTTCGGCGGCGAAGAGTTCGTGCTACTTCTAGCTCAGACCGCTGAGGCTGATGCGATCAAGATCGCCGAACGTCTCCGCGGCCACGTCGAGTGCCTAGCCGTCCCGGTCGACGACCGCCCGGACGCCCCTGAAGTCAATGTGACGATCTCGATCGGCGTTACCGCCATCGACCGCGGCGAGACCCACGAGCTCACCGACCTCCTGGCGGCGGCAGACTCCGCTCTCTACCACGCCAAGCAGTCAGGCCGTAACTGCGTGGGCGTCGCCACGCCCGAACGCAACATGGGCCTGGACACCTTCAATGCCCGCCTGGCGGCCCAGCGCCCCCACCCTCTTGACGACCCCCGCGCTGCGGCGGACCCCCGCCCCGCGGCTGCCACCCAATCTCCCCGTGTCGTCCAGGTCCACGTTCAGGCCAACCCAAACCCCCTTTCTTTATGTCAAAATCGGTCACTCTCCGTGCCCGTCAAGCCACAACACGAATCCGATTCCCTCAAATAATGGCTTTGCCACAAAGACCTTGCACTGGGGCCCGTGGGCGAGATGCGTTGCGAACGTGGTTACCGAGGCTGGACCGGTGATCGGCGAAGTATTCTCCTTATTCTGGTCTGACCGATCGGCCACGGCCGTAGCGGTGTCGATCCAGCCGACTGTGATCAGACGCTCGATCGCCAGCAGGGCGTAGAGGTCGGCAGGACGACGGAAGGTTAGACAGCTTCGGCGATTCGACGCTGCGGGGTTTCGAAGGCGTCTGCCATTCGGTCGATCTGACGTCGGGGAAGGCCGAGTTCAGTGGCTTCGTGCTGCCAGCTCGAAGTGGCTACCTCCACCTCCGTGACCAGCGTCTTAGCCTGGGTGGAGCTGAGCCGGAAGTGGTCGCTGACGGACAACGCGTTCTCGATGCTCGCGGTGGTGTCGTCAAGGTCGATGGCGGTGGACAGACGGTTAGCGCTGTCGGGGCTGGGGTTCAGATCGTAGGCGGGCGAAAGCGCCCAACCGCGTCCGGTCCGTAGGAAGGCGTGATTGCGCAAGTGATCGTCGGTGTTCGCGGTCAGCACGGAGAAGACGATGCGTCGGTACAGTTCCGGAAGGTCTGCGTCCGGCCGGGGTGAGTGACGCTCGATGATGTCAGCTATCTCCAGGTAGCTGTGCTGCTCGCCGTCGGTGGCTTCGAGCATGGTGAGCGCACTGGCGAATCCAGTGCGCCTCCCGCCACGGCGGTCAAACCTATCCACGATAAGCACGTTCCGCCCTGCCACTTTCACGAGTTTCGAGTCGGCGACGTCGATGCCGGACCGACGGGCCAGTCGGAGCGTTACCTCCTCCCAACCCTCCACGTCCCATTCATCGCTGCCCGTGCGCGGGAACTTGGCGATCGCCAGTCGACCCGACGTGTCGGTAACTGCGGCCTTTGGCCGGGCTCCCCCCAGCGAGCTTCCGGCCGCTATCAGGTCCTTGAGGTCGCGGTCGAGTGTCCCCTCGGAGTGCAGGTGGTCGATCGCGTGCAGCAGCCGGGGCAGTTCGATCAGTCTGGGGACAGCGTGCTCGTGCGCAGAGTAGTACTCGGTGCTGCCCGGTCGGCGGAACCGAATGGCGCCCTGGCGGGCATCGTCGCGCACGCCCAGAAGGAAATCGGCCTTTCCCAGCGTGCGTGGCGTTACGCCAGCGGATCTGGCCCGTTCGCGCTCCTCGCGCCGCATCAGGTTCTCGCCCCAGCGGTCAGGCGCGCTGTCGGCGAACGCGCTAAAGATCGCTTTGCCCGGCGGCGTGTGGAAGACGCCTGATGACTTAGGCAGGGCCGGGTCGAGGTCGTAGCTGTCGAGGCTTGCCAGGTAGGAATCGGCGTAGCGGAAGGTCGCGGTCTGCCCGCCGCGATCGTGTACCCACAGCGTGCCTGCGGTCTGTTCGAGTCCACCGATCTCCACCGTGACCTCGACAGGGTCGCGGCCGGCCATCAGTCGCGCACCCGCTTAGGGAGGATCTCGTCCATGCGGAGGCGGCCGACGTCAGTCTTGTAGGGGTCCGCGGCGGCGACCATAGCGTCGAGGATGCCGAGGATGCGGAGCACCCGGAGCAGGTTCTCGGTGCTTACGGTTCCCTTGCCCTGCTCGATTGCGCGCAGAGTGTCCCGGGAGATGTTCGCCCGCTCGGCGACCTGGGCGGCGGTCAGTCGCTGCAGCTTCCGCCAGTTCGACACATGGGTACCCAGCACGCGCAGTCCCCGGGAGACAGCAAGCGGGGTCGACTTCTGGTAGTCGTTAATAGCGGCCACAGTCGTCATAATATACTTTTATGCAGAGTGTAGGCCGCATAATCTGGAGCAAGACCCACTGAGAGGGTGCTCTGCTCCTGAGAGATGCGCTGCGGCGATCATCGCGGGGCCGTCAGCATCACGGGCACGGCCGGTTCTCGCGGGTTCCGCGGGGCTCAGCGTTAGCAGGCGGGGACGGCGGGAGCGGTGTAGCGCCAGCCGATGATTGGGGCGTGGTCGGTTTCGTAGACCTCGACTCGGCCGCCGTCGGCTGCACCGGCGCGGAAGTGCTGCCAGTCGGTAGCGTGTCCGAGGAAGATGCCGACGGCGCCGCCGCATGACGTGCAGTGCGGCTCGGGGCCGCCGGCGACCGCCAGGCCGAAGACCGCGGGCCGGTACCCGGTCAGGAACGCCAGGGTCATCGCCATCTGCTCGATATCGAGCAATCGCAGCCGGTCTAGCCGTCTTCGCCCTTGACTGTCGGACTGCGACCGGAGATCATCAACGGCTAGCGAACTTTTCACACAAAAATTCTAGCGAGAAGGGGCTATAGGGCAACGACCATCGATCTTCGGCCGCGGGCGTGTCGCGTCGGGCGGGGCGGCGCTGCCGCGCTGCCGCGCCACCAGGCCGTACAGGATCCCCCCAGATGCCATCCTATGACCGTTTTTTCCGGTAAGCTCACCGAACAGGTACGTAAGAGAAGTGTTTTCCTGCCCGAAATCGGGCAAGATCTAGCTTGTAACGTCAGGCGCGGCGTAGGCTGCCCCATGGACAACCAGAACAACTAGATACGGCACGCCATGGACGAGACGTACCCCCAGGACCTGATCCGCAATGTCGCGGCGAGCACCGGGCTGCCCGAGGCGACCGCGACGCGGGTGGTCGCGGACGTAGCCGCTTATTTCGGCGAGACCGTCGACCAGTTCGTCACGCGACGGCACGCCGAGCTCCAGGGCAATAGCAACAAGCGGAATGACGACATCTGGCCGCAACTTGCGGCGGAGCTCAAGGCCCGCCGGTTCAGGGCGGAGGACCTGACCGAGCGTCAGCTCCGTCGCATCGTCTACGGATAACAGCAAGCCAGTCGGGCGAGGACGAGGAAGGGACACGGGAACGTGTGCGGGATCGTTGGGTATGTGGGCAAGCGCGACGCGATGCCCGTCCTTATCGAAGGACTGCACCGGCTCGAATACCGGGGCTACGACTCGGCCGGCCTCGCGGTCATCAGCAGGGGCAGGCTCCAGATCACCAAGACCGCGGGCCACGTCCAGGACCTGCGCGACAAGCTGGCGGTCAAGACCGGCACGAGCGCGAGCAAGGCGACCATCGGCATTGGCCACACCCGATGGGCCACCCACGGTGAGCCGAACGAGACCAACGCGCACCCGCATACCGACGCGACGCACCGCATCGCGGTGGTGCACAACGGCATCATCGAGAACGCCGAGCTGCTCCGCGACCAGCTCCAGACGAACGGCGTGCACCTCGCCAGCGACACCGACACCGAGGCTCTCGCGCACATGGTCGCGGCCGAGCTGGCTGCCGACGAGAGCGCGACGCTCGAAGACGCGGTCATTCGCACCCTGCGGAAGGTCGAAGGCGCCTACGGCCTCGTCGTCCTCGACACGAAGAACCCCGACCAGCTCGTCGTGGCCCGCAACGGCAGCCCCATCGTGCTCGGCCTCGGCAACAGCGAGATGTTCGTCGCCTCCGACGTCTCCGCCCTGGTCAGGTACACCAAGCAGGTCATCTATCTGGACGACGGCGAGGTCGCGACGATCAAGGCGACCGATTACCACACGACCACCGTCACCGGCAGTACCGCCGACAATGGCACGGAGAGCAGCAGCATCAAGACGCCGACCACGGTCGACGCCGACGCCGACGACTACGAGCTCGGCCAGTTCAGCGACTACATGCGCAAGGAGATTCACGAGCAGCCGGAAGCGATCCGCCGGACGCTGCGGGGCCGTCTGGACGAGCGGTTCGCCACGGCTCGGCTCGGCGGCATCAACCTGGACGCCCGCGAGCTGAGGAACATCAGATGCGTCAAGTTCCTCGGCTGCGGCTCCGCCTACTACGCCGGCCAGATGGGCGCCGCCCTGGTCGAGGAGCTAGCCCGCATCCCGGCCGACGCCGAACCCGCGAGCGAGTTCCGCTACCGCTCCCCGGTCGTTGACCCCGACACGCTCTATGTCGCGGTCTCCCAGTCCGGCGAGACGATCGACACGCTGATTGGGGTCCAGGAGCTCAAGCGCAAGGGCGGCCAGGTCATCGGCGCCGTCAACGTCGTCGGCTCGGCGATCGGCCGCGAGTGCGGTCACGGGATCTTCCTGCACGCCGGCCCCGAGGTCGCCGTCGCCTCGACCAAGGCGCTCACCAATATGGCGGTTAACTTCGCGCTCCTCGCGCTCCTGCTCGGACGCGTCAGGGACCTGTCCTCCGCCAACGGCGAGCGCATCGTCAACGGCCTGCGCAGTCTCCCCGCCCAGGTAGCCGCGATCCTCGCCGAAGATGAACCGATCGCGACGATCGCCAACCGCTACGCCGACGCCGACCACATGTTCTTCATCGGCCGGGTCCGCGGCTGGCCGGTGGCTCGCGAGGGCGCGCAGAAGCTCAAGGAGATCTCCTACGTGCACGCGGAGGCCTACCAGGCCGGCGAGCTCAAGCACGGCCCGCTGGCGTTGATCCAGCCTGACATGCCGAGCGTGGTGATCATCCCGTCCGACGACCTGATCGCCAAGAACATCTCAACAATCGAGCAGATCAAGGCCCGCGGCGGCCCGGTTATCGCCGTGACGAGCGCCGATATCCCGGCAGGCCTCGCCGATGCCACGATCCGCGTTCCGCGCGCCGAGCCGGAGCTTGAGCCGATCCTGTTCAACATCCCGCTCCAGCTGCTCGCCTACCACGCCGCCGCCAAACTGGGCCGCGACATCGACAAGCCGCGCAACCTGGCAAAAAGCGTCACAGTGGAATAGCTAACTAAGGCGCACTGGCGGCTGCTGTCGGATCTGCCGGCCGCGCAGACGGCGGAGTTCCTCCTGGAATCGCGCCTCGGGTGTGCCTCTTCGACCGCACTAGCCGCGGCGCCTCACCCGTGAGGAGGCACAGCTGGTCGCCACATGAACCGGGTGTTCACCCCGACGATCACTTCGCTCTCCACGACTTCGAAGCCGAAGCGTTTATAAAAGATGACGTTGCGTTCAACGTCGGTCTCCAGGAAGGTGGGCTCGGCTGCTTCGTCCACCATCGACAGGAATGCCCGCAACAGGCTCGCGCCGATGCCTTGGCCCTGGGCGCCGGGGTGGACACCGAGTGGGCCGACGTGCCAGTGCGGTTCGCGCGGATCGTGCGCCTCGCGTCGGCTCGTCATGGTGAAGGCCTTCGGCAACGCGCCGCGCATGATCGCGACCATTGACGGGACGGTCTTGATCTTCTCTATAGTTCCCATCTGACAGTGCGGCCATTGCGCGGCGTTCAGCACCCCCACGATGGCGTCGTCTCGTTCTGCGACGAGGGCGTGGCTCCAACGCCGTCCGAACTTGGCGATCCGGACGGCATTCCGCATCACCTGTTCGGCCCGAGCGGCATCACCGCCGACGTTGGCAAGCGTGCTCGGATTGTCGGCGAAGGCGGCACCAATGACCTCGCAGGCTGCGGACATGTCGGCGGCGACCATGCGCCGCAGGCGCAGACCTTCTGCATGCTTCGGATGGCCGTCGTCTGCGGTGCTTTTCATGCCGGCCGCGCCTTCCCGTAGTCATGGTTGGCAGAGGCAGGGCGCTTGGAGCGGTCAGCGGACTGGTCCGAATGCCCCGGCAACGCGGAATGGTCGACGGAAAGCCGTCGGAGGACCCTGACCCCTAGCCAACAGGCCCAGACAGGCGCGAGCACGAGGTATATGGTCAATCCGATTGACGCGACCGAGTCGATGTTCAGTGCCGTCCCGGCCGAGTCGATAAGGCAGGCGATGCCGAGCACAATGGTGATGAGTCCCAGCCAGCGGTCCGACGCGCGCAAAATTACGCCGAACCCCACCCAGCCGATCCCCGCCAGGAACTCCTCAAGGAGGTTCCACATCCCGCGGTAGGTACCGTCGGTAAAACCGGTGAAGACCGTCTGTAGTGCCGGCCGATGACCGGGGCTGGTGGCGTACTGCCTGATGAGGGTGGGGAGGGCGGTGGCAAGTTCTGCTCCACCGATAGCGCCGATGAGACAGTAGGACAGCAGACACAGTGCGAACAGGTCCGTCCACGACGGTCCTCTGAACCGCAGCGACGAGCGCAAGAGTAGGATGACCGGGATGATCGGCAGGTAGTACCCAAAGATGTCGAGCACCATGCTCCAGCGCCATAGGCCAGCTTCACCTGCGCCGGCGTGCAGCAGAGCGAGCGGATTGGTCATCCCGTCGAGGTTGAAGTGGACAGTCGCGAGCATGGCAAGCAGGTTGCCCGCTGCCAGCGGAAGGGACGCGATCGCGGCCACCGCCGCCATGAGGGCAAACGATCGGTCGCCTTGCTGCACGGGTCGTTCCGGGAATGTCATTTCACTGCCCGCCGAGGAGGGCATCGGCGGTCTCGACCAGCCACGACTGGTAGCTGTCCACGCTCCAGCCCCGCTCCCCGGTGAGCTTGACGAACACCTCAGGGCTCGCCAGCACCCACATGGCATCGACGACACGGTCGCTCGGTACCTGCCCGAGGACTAGCTCGAGGCCGGCGGCGATCGTTTCCCGCCGGACGGTCTCGTACCTCTCTAGGCGCTCCATCGCCCCGGCGTCGCTCGCCGCTGCCTCTTGGAGAGGTTTCATCAGCGGCACCGCCCGAAGGAGGGCAGCCGTGATGATCCGGGTGGCCGCCTCCAGACGTTCGGTTCGCGAGCCAGTTCCCAACTCCGCGAACTCGGGCCGGGACTCGATCGGCCGCGGGGCATCGTCACCAGCGATAGCGACATCGATCGTGGCGAGGAGCACTCCCCTCTTTGAGGCGAATCCCGAGTAGATCGTCTCGACGGCCGTCCCTGCCTCGGCAGCTATGGCTGCCAGAGTCGTGCCGGTCCAGCCACGTTCACTGAAGAGCCGGGTCGCTGCGGCAAGTACCGCCGTCCTAGTGTCAGCCGCCTGACGCGCCCGCAGCGGGGAGTGGTAAGCGGGCGAACTCTCACGGTCCGAGATGGGCATACAAGTGATGGTAGTATGAAGTTATGTTCATTACAACTATGTTCTAGCCAAATATCGGGTTCCTGGCGAGTCCTGGTTCTGGCTAGCTAAGGCGGAGTGCTGTCCGCCACGAGTCCGGACGGCAGGCGGCTGGACTTCGCTAGTGGTGCGGAACCGGTTCACGCTCAATCCCCATCGCGGCGCGCATCGCCTCGCCCAGCTCCTCGGGGACGGGCTGCTCGCACCAGACGACCTTGCCGGTGTGCGTGCGGCGGGCGCCCCAGCGGGCGGCGAGCTGGGAGACGACGTGCAGGCCGCGGCCGCTCTCCGCGTCCCGGTCGACCTGGAGCACCCGGGGCAGCGCGGGGGAGGGGTCGTGCACCTCGCAGACCAGTGAGTCCGGCTCGAGGATGAGCCGCAGCAGGGTCTCGCCGTTGGCGTACTTGAACGCGTTGGTGACCAGTTCGGAGACGAGCAGCTCGGTCGCCGGGATCAGGTCCTCCAGGCCCCAGCGCTTGAGCGGGTCTCGGACCATGGCGCGGGCCTGCCGGACCGAGGAGAGGTCCGGCTCAAGCGGGAACTCCATCCGGTGGTCCTCGGGGATGCGCCGGAGCTTGGCGATGAGCACCGCTATGTCGTCGCGCTTGGCGTCGGAGTAGACGCCGTCCAGGGCGGTCTTGCAGAGGTCTTCCAGGTCCTTCTCCGGCGCGCCCTCGCCGAACGCGACCTGGAGCCGCTCCAGCCCCTCGCTGATGTCCCGGTCACGCGACTCGACGAGGCCGTCGGTATAGAGCACGAACAGCGATCCGTCCTCGATCTGGTGCCGCGTCGTCTCCACGATGCCGTCCTCGATAATGCCGAGCGGCGGGGACGGGGAGACCTCGAGGTACTCATTCGTGCCGTCCGGGTGGACGAGCAGCGGCGGCAGGTGACCGGCCACGGCCAGCTCGATCTCGCCGGTGACCGCGTCGTAGACCGCGTAGGCGCAGGTCGCGAAGTGCGGCTCGCGCTCGCCGATGTTCTGCATGAGCTCGTCGAGCTGCTGCAGCGACTCGGCGGGCGGCAGCTCGAGCATGGCCAGGGTCTGGATCGCGGTGCGCAGCCGGCCCATGGTGACCGCGGCGCGGACTCCGTGCCCCGCCACGTCGCCGACGACCAGCGCGACCCGCGCGCCGGGCAGCCTGATCGACTCGTACCAGTCGCCGCCGACCTCCACCAGCTCGCTGCCGGGCAGGTAACGGTGCTTGACCTCGATCGACGACGGATAGGTGAGACCGGTCGGGAGCATGGCGCGCTGCAGCGTCAGCGCGGTCGCGTGCTCCCTGTTGTACCTGGTGGCGTGGTCGAAGAACACCGCCTGCCGGGCTGCGAAGTCCATCGCCATTTCCATGTCGTACCGGTCGAACCGGCGGGTGCCCGGCTCGCGGAAGCAGCAGAACAGGCCGACCACCTTGTCCTTGGAGATCGCCGGGAGCAGCAGCATGGACGTCTCGGAGAGCAGGCCGCCGACCGGCTTGCGCCGCCAGGCCCGCGCGAGCTTCTTCGCCGCGTCCGCGGAAATGGACCCCTCGAGGACCGGCTCGCCCGACTCGATGCAGCGCGTGTAGGGGGAGCCGGACGGGAAGCGGAGAATCTCGCCGACCGGGAACGCGGCCTGCCAGGCCGGGTTCTCCCGGTCGTGCTTGACATGCAGCCGACGGAGCGGGACGTTCGCGTCGGGGACGTGCGCGGGGACCTCGTTGTCGCCGATCAGCGATTCGAGGACAAGCACCTCCGCGGCGGTGCAGAAGGCGGGCACCAGCTGCGCGGTCATCTTCTTGGCGAGGTCGCTGAAGTCGAGCGTGTCCTCGTCGGAGAGGGCGGAGTCGCGCAGCAGCACCTCGCGCATCAGGGCGGGCTCGATGAACCGCTCGCCTGACGGGATCGGGATCTGCAAGATCACGAAGGCGGCGACGTCGCTGCCGCCCGCCTGCATCGGCCGGGCGGTGACCACGGTGCCCACGACGGTGCCGTCCGCCAGCGCGATCGAGAGCATGTCGTTCGCCTCGCGGTCGGACTTGATCGCCTCGAGCAGCGATGCGACCACGAGGACGGAGGCCTTGTCGGGGTGGACGGGGATGCCGCCGTCCTTGGCCGGGGTCGCGGTAATGTCGGTTAGCTGAACTCCGATCAGGTCATCGCCTGAACGTGCGAGAATTTTGGGAGCCGTCCGGTCGTGCTGGACAATCTGACCAGTCCGGTCGATGCCGAGGATGAGCGTGCGCACCGATGGTGACGCGGTTGGGCTCACTGTCACCGGCGGTGCCTTTCGGCTCACCTTCTTGCCGGGTGTCACGGGCGACTCCTGGATGTTCGTGCACGGCGCTCTCGCCATTATGGGCCACCCGGCGGCGCAGCTGAGCGTGCTTCCGATTCTTCCCTTTTACTCACGTTTGGACCAATATGTCATGTTTTCCCGGGGGAAGGTGGGTCATCTGGGGTAGTGGGCGGTCAGCGCGGCGAGGAATTTTCTTTATTGGGATAGCGTGGTGTTCTGCGCCGAGGCCGTGGCGACGATTCCCTGGCTGGTCACGGTGACGGAGCGGACCACCAGCCCGGCCGGCAGCTTCGGTATGTCGAAGGTGTACGACGACGCGAGGGTCGATCCGCCCACGAGCGATGCCAGGCCGGCCAGTCCGGTCAGGTTGCCGACATCCACGGTGATCACGTTGGCGCTGGTCTGCTGGATCTTCCCGGTAGCGCCGCCGAGCGACGAGTTGAGCTCGATCGCGTCGGGCCCGTCGGCCGGATCGGCGCTGACCGTCAGGCCCGGGACCGGTACCAGGTTGGTGATCGTGGTGAACGAGACCACCACGGTGCCGTTGATCTGGCTGATCGTCGCGCCGTTGAACGACGCGTTGGGGCGCACCCCGGTCGCCGTGGCGTGCAGGCTGCTGATGACGACCTGCTTGACCGTGAAGTTGCTCGCGTTGATATCGATCTGCTTCAGGTTGCGCGCCGCGACCTGGGTGAGGAAGGGGAACCCCTCGATGTCCACGGACGGCTTGACGCCTAGGCCGGAGGAGTCGATCTTGCTGGCGATCGCGCTCTCCGCGTACGCCTTGGCGCCGAAGTCGGCCGCGATCAGGAGGCCGATCAGCACAATGAGGGTGATGATGAGCCTGCGTCCCCGGCGCCGGCGCCGCCTGGGGCGGGACCGCCCGGCCGGCGGCTGGTCGCCGTACCCGGACGGCTGCTGCCCGTACAACGTCGGCTGGTCGCCGTACGCCGACGGCTGCTGTCCGTAGGGGGCGGTTGGCTCGTCCCCGTACGCCGGCGGTGGCTGCTGCCCGTAGCTAGGTGGCTGCATTCCGCCGCTTGGTGGCTGCTCCGGCCATCCGGCCTGCGAACGTGGCTGGTAATCGCTCACGCGTGAGCTCCCCTCAGTGGACCCGGCTCATCGTGGTTTACACCGGCACCCGCGCGCAGGGTACCCCGCATTGCTGCGGGTATCCAGACTTCTCCGGGTATCCGGCCTATCCGGCTGCTTATCGCATTCAAGTGAACTGTTGACGGCATCGTTAACAGTTCACTTGCTGAAGGTGGCGTCGGTCGCGGCGGCGGAGAGGGTGAGCCCGTTGCCGTTGAGCGTCAGCCCGGTGATCCGCAGGCTCGGCGGGACGCCCGCCGGGAGGTTGATCGGGAAGGACGCGGCCGAGCCGAGCAGGCCGCCGACCAGGCCGCCGACTAGGCCGCCGGTTGACGGCAGCTCGACCGTGATCTGCTGCGGTCCGGTCTGCTTGATCTCCACCACCCCGCTGGCGCTCGCCCCGAGCACGCTCCCGGTGACCTTCAGCTGGTTCGGCCCGTCGGGCACCGCCGTGAGCGAGGCCGCGCCCCCGATTTCGCTGGAGATGCCGCCAGTGAGCGAATTGAGGGACACGAAGGCGGTCGCTGTGAGGTGATCGATCGTCGCGCCGTTCCACGACGAGTTCAGGTGCATGCCGGTGATCGTCGCGTCCAGGGTGGAGATGGTCACCGGACCGGCGGGGATGTTGCTGGCGGTGATCACGACCTTGCGGAAGTCCTTCGCGACGACCTGGGTGAGGAACGGGAACCCCTCGATGTTGACCGACGGCTTGACCGGGAACCCGTTGGCCGTGAACTGGTCCGCCATGTCGTTCTCCGCGACCGCCTTGCCCACGAAGTTGGCGATCGTCAGCAGGATGGCGAGCACGATGATGATGAAGAGGGCGATGACCGAGCGGCGGACGCGGTGCCGCCGACGCCGCGGTGCGGGCGGCACCGCGTCCTGGTAGCCGCCCTGGTCCTGCTGCCACCGCGGGGCCGGCTGCCGGTCCTGCTGCCACTGCGGGTCCTGCCGGGTCGGCGGGTTCTGCTGCGGCTGCGCGTCCCGCTGCGGCTGCGGGTCCGGCTGCGGCTGCGGGTCCGGCTGCGGGTCCGGCTGCGGCGGCGGGCTGCGGGTTCTGCTGCGGCTTCGACGGGCGCCGGATCGGTTGGGTTGGCTCGTAGCTCATGGTCGTCCCCCATCGGGTCAAGCGGCCGCCGCGGAATGCAAGTATAGACAGATATCGACATGTGAGGAAAAACGCCGCACTGTAGTTATAGTTCACCAGATTACGGATTACACGCGCGAGCCCTAGACTCTTCACCAGGCTTCGTATGTAACGATCGGGGTGTTTTGTGGGAGGTAATTCGGCTGTGGGGATGCAAATGGCGCACGGCTCGCATAGCGCACCTCCACTGCTTGTCCGCACGGTGCGCACCACGCACCGCCTGGAGAGCGGTCCGGAGTACCGGATCGGCCGCGACGAGCACGCGGACATCCCGGTGAACGACCCGAGGGTCTCCTGGGACCATGCGGTGCTGTACACGGTGGGCAACGGCTGGGTGCTCCAGGACCGTGGCAGCAGGAACGGCACCTTCCTCGGCGCCGAGAAGGTCTCCCGGCTGGACATCACCGGCCCGTGCGTGATCCACGTCGGCAACCCCGAGGACGGGCCGGTGCTCCGCATGGAGGTTGAGCAGCTCGCCGAGGTGGTGCCGCCTCCTGCGCCGCCCGTGAACAGGTGGGGCCAGCCCGACTTCAATACCTCCGTGCCCGGCGTGGACCGCGAGCCGACTTCGCGCATCTCGCTCCAGGCGGCGCGGGTGGTGAAGATCGGGCGCCGCCCGGACAACGACATCGTCCTGGCCGACCTCGGCGTCTCCAAGCTCCACGCCGAGCTGCGGATGTCTCCCACCGGGCGCTACCAGATCCTCGACCTGGGCAGCCACAACGGCACCTACGTCAACGGCAACCAGGTCAATCAGGCGGAGCTGACAGAGAACGACATCGTCTCGATCGGCCACGCCACGTTCCGGCTGGCCGACGGCGTGCTGCAGGAGTACATCGACGAAGGCGACGTCCCCTTCGAGGCGCTCGACCTCCGGGTCAGCGTGGCGGACAACGGCAAGCAGAAGGTGCTGCTCGAGGGCATCTCGTTCCCGCTCGCCGAGCGCTCCATGATGGCGGTGATCGGCCCGGCCGGGGCCGGCAAGTCCACCCTGCTCAACGCGCTGACCGGCAAGAAGCCGGCCACCACGGGCAGCGTCTACTACGACTACCGCGACCTTTACGACAACTACGACGAGCTCAAGCACCGGATCGGGCTGGTGCCGCAGGAATCCGTCACCCATGACCAGCTCACCGCCAAGTCGGCGCTCGGCTACGCCGCCGAGCTCAGGTTCCCCCCCGACATCACCGACGTCGACCGGAACCAGCGGGTCGATGAGGTGCTCGGCGAGCTGGAGATGACGCCGCATGCGAACACCCGCATCGTGCGCCTGTCCGGCGGGCAGAAGAAGCGCGTCAACATCGGCCTCGAGCTGCTGACCAAGCCGAGCCTCCTCTTCCTCGACGAGCCCACGTCCCCGCTTGACCCGCACCTCAAGCGCGAGCTGTTCGGGCAGATGCGGAAGATGACGGAGAACGGCCAGTCCGTCGTGGTGATCACGCACGACGTCGAGTCGAAGCTGATCGACCAGTGCGACCGGCTGATCGTGCTCGCGCCCGGCGGCAGGATGGCCTACTTCGGGCCGCCCGCCGAGGGCCTGAAGTACTTCGGCAAGGACGACTGGGCGGACGTCTTCCAGGCCTTCGCCGACGCTCCGGAGGCGGACTGGGCCGGCCAGTTCCGGAACTCGCCCGAGTACACGAGGTACGTGTCGTCGCGGCTGTCGGCCCAGCCGGGCCAGCAGCAGTCGCCCGCCCGACCGGCCGACCAGGACGCCAAGCCGAGGCACCGCGGCAGCGTCACCCAGGTGTTCACCATGGCCCGCCGCTACGCGCGGGTGCTGTCGGTGGACCGCGGATACCTGATATTCGCCGCAGTGCTTCCGCTCATCCTCGGCCTGCTGCTGCGGATCATTCCGCACACGGATGGCTTCGGAGGCCCGCCGGACCAGAACCAGACCGCCCAGACTCTGCTGCTGATCCTGGTCATGGCGGCCTGCCTGTCCGGCACGGCCAACTCGATACGCGAGTTCGTCAAGGAACGCGACATCTACGAGCGGGAGCGGATGACCGGGCTGTCGGCCGGCGCCTACCTGATGTCGAAGGTGCTGGTCCTCGGCACCCTCAGCGTGATCCAGGCGCTGGTCATCGTCATCATCGGCCTGGCTGGCATAAAGATGCCGCCTTCGGGCGCGGCCATCCCCGGCCCGGCGCTTGTCGAGATAGCGGTCGCGGTCGCGGCGCTCTGCGTGGTGTCGATGCTGCTCGGCCTCCTAGTCTCCACGCTGGTGACCAAGAGCGATCAGACCATGCCCGCTCTGGTTGTGATCACCATGATCCAGGTGGTGCTCTCCGGCGGCGTGTTCGCGCTTAGCGCCGGCGGCGAGTCGATTGCGTCGCTGATCGCCCCGGCCCGTTGGGGGATGGCCGCCCTCGCCTCGACGATCAATCTGAACGTGATCGGTCCTCCCACGGGGACCACCAAGAACATCGACCTCATGTGGCGGCACACCTCTGCCCAGTGGTCGATCGACATGGCCTTCCTGATCGTCATCGGCGTGATCTGCCTCGGCGTCACCGGGTTCCGGCTGGGCAAGATCGGCCCGCGACGGCGCAAGCCTGCCCGCGCGGACAGACAGTCGTCCAGTCCGGAACGAGCCCCGGTCCGTTCGGTTTATTCCTGATTTTCGTTCTTGACTTCGCGGGCCATGACCTTCAGTGGGGGGAGTCGCGTCCGGGCGTCGGTAAACTCGCCGGTGATGAGTGCGCCAGGGGTTGTCGAGGGGGTCACGCCAGCGCGTGGCCGGGTGTTTCGGTACGAGGAATTCCTCGCGGACGCGGAGCAGGGGCTGCTGACCTGCCGGTACTCCCTGGACGGGCGGGAGTTCGCGGAGCAGATCACGCTGGCGCCGGGGCCGCGCTGGGACACGCCGGCCGCCCGGGCCGCCGCGCGACTGGTCTTCCTGCTGGTCGGCGTCTCCTATTACAAGACCGCAGCGCCGCCCGTCATCGATCTGGGGACGAATGCGCTCACCGACGCCGAGCGCGCCTTCCTGCGCGACTTCTACCTCCAGGGCCTCGGTGAGTACGCCTACAAGAACGCGCTGGACCTCTCCGACCTCCGTATCCAGGCCCCATCCGGCCCTGCCGCCCCTGAAGGTGTCGTTGGCGTGCCTGACCGGCTCGCGCGGGCGCTAGTTCCGTTCGGGGGCGGCATCGACTCGATCGTGACCGTCGAGGGCGTGCGCAAGGTCGCCGCGGACGTGGCGCTGTTCGTGGTGAGCCGGCCGGGGGACCGGTTCCGCGCGATCGAGGGGCCGGCGGCGGGGAGCGGGCTTCCGGTCATCCGGGCGGGGCGGGCGATCGACCCGCAGTTGCTGCGGTCGGCGGAGCTCGGCTTCCGCAACGGGCACGTGCCGGTGACCGGGATCATCTCGGCGATCGCCATCCTCGCGGCCGTGCTCGACGGCCGGGACGTGGTGGTGATGTCCAACGAGTGGTCCGCGTCCGTGCCGACGCTGGAGTACCGGGGCGAGCCGGTCAACCACCAGTACTCCAAGAGCGCGGCGTTCGAGGCGGCCTTCCGCGGTACGCTCGCCGCCGATCCGTCCGGACTGCCCGGCTACTTCTCTGCGCTTCGTGACCGGACCGAGCTCTGGGTGGGCGAGAAGTTCGCTGCCCTGACCGAGTACCACGCGACCTTCCGCAGCTGCAACAAGGCCTTCATCATCGACCCGGCCCGTCGGCTCGACCACTGGTGCGGCGTCTGCGACAAGTGCGCCTTCATCGACCTGATCCTCGCCCCGTTCATGTCGGCCGAGCAGCTCCGCGCCGTGTTCGCGGCCGACGGCGGGGGCGGCGAGCCGCTCGACAACCCCGACCTCGCGCCCAAGTTCCGCGCGCTGCTCGGATCGGGTACCAAGCCGTTCGAGTGCGTCGGCGAGGTCAACGAGTGCCGGGCCGCGGTCGTGCTCGCCGCCCGGCGGGCGGATCGGGCCGGCAACGCGCTCCTGGCCGAGCTCGCGGCCGAGGTTAACGGCCGCCCCGACGCGCCCGCTCAAGCCGAGATCGGGGCCATGCGGCGGCCGGTCGGGGCGAGCTTCGCCCCGGCTGCTCTCGCCGCCGAGTGGACCTGAGCATGAGCCACGAGCGGCCGAGGCTGGGCTGGTCGGACCTACGCGGCGCGCGGGTGGGCGTCTGGGGGCTCGGCCGCGAGGGCGGCGCGTCCCTGCGCAAGCTCCGCGCGCTCGGCGTCGAGCCCGTCTTGGTCGACGACGCGCCCGAGCCCGGCGATGAGCAGGGCATTCTCGCCACCGCCGACGGCGGCCTCGACGCCCTGGCGGCCTGCGAGATCGTCATCAAGACCCCGGGGATCAGCCGCTACGGCCCCGAGGCCGATCACCTCAGGGACGCGGGCGTCATCTTGGCCGGCGGACTCGGGCTCTGGATGCAGGAGGCCGACCGGAATCGGGTGGGGTGCGTTACCGGCACCAAGGGCAAGTCGACGACCTCGTCGATCATCGGTCACCTGCTGACCGGCCTTGGCTACAGGGCCATGGTCGGCGGCAACTTCGGCGCCGCCCCCTATGACCCGCTCCAGGCGGGGGAGTACGACTACTGGGTGATCGAGGTCTCCAGCTACACGGCCACCGATCTGGCCAGCACGCCGCCGGTCACCGCCGTGACCTCGCTCCACCCCGACCACCTGCCCTGGCATGGCGGGGTTGACCAGTACTACCGGGACAAGCTCTCCGCCTGCTCGCAGCCGGGGGCGGAGCTGACCGTGGCCAACGGCGACAGCAGCCTGCTGCGCGAACGCGCGCAACTGCTTGCCCCGAAGGTCGAGTGGGTGTCACAGACCGACGAACCTGGCGCGACCTGGATGGACCCGCTAGGACTGCCGGGTCAGCACAACCGCCGCAACGCGCTGATCGCCCGGCGGGTGCTCGCCGCACTGGGGGACGCTGCCACTGACCGCAGCCTGGCCGCCCGGGCGGCCGACGACGCGGCACTGCGGCGCGCGGCCGACGGCTTCACCGCGCTGCCGTCTCGCCTAACCACCGTCGGCACGGTCGACGGGGTCGCGTTCGTCGACGACTCCCTGTCCACCAACGTCCTGCCGACCCTCGCCGCCCTCGACGCCTTCCCCGGCCGGCGCGTCGCGCTGATCGTCGGCGGCCAGGACCGCGGCATCGACTACGCCCCGCTCGCGGAAGGGGTGCGCGAAAGGGAAGACCCAACCCTCGTCCTTACCCTCCCCGATAGCGGCCCCAGGATCAGCTCGGCCTTCACTGGCAGCGCTGCCATCGCCGCGGCGGGCACCGCCGCGGACCAGGGGCTCGCGGGCGTGACGGACTGCCCCGACCTTGACGCGGCCGTCGCGGCGGGCTTCGAGTGGGCGCGCCCCGACGGAGTCGTGCTGCTCTCCCCGGCCGCCCCCAGCTTCGGCCGCTTCCGCGACTACCGAGACCGAGCCGACCAGTTCGCCGCGGCCATGGAGGCCGTCAGGCATCCGCGACGATGATGCCCAGGTGGTGGGCCAGCAGCGGAGCGAGAGTCATCAGCTGGCCGGTGTCGATGCGGACGCCGCTCAGCGAGTCGAAGCCCGCCTTAATCCCGCTGACAGAGCCGCCGGAGCCGCCGACACCGCCGTCGGCGTCCCGCTCGCCCAGCCGCGCCCCACGCAGGTCGACGTCCTTACAGGTCACGCGGGTGAGGTCAAGCCCGCTCACGGTGCACCCGGGAAACCGCACCCGCCGCAGCTTCGCCCCGCCGAAATCAACGTCGCGCAGCACGCAGTCGTCGAAGGTCACGTCGGTCAGCGCGGCCTCGCGGAAGTTCACCGAGTCGAGCTTGCACCCCCGGAAGACCACCCGTCGCAGGCCGCAGGTGAACGCCGGCACCCCGGCGAACACGCACCCGTTGAACCACACATCGGTCAGCGACGACCCGGCGACGTCCACCGCCACCAGCCGGGTCTGCTCGAACCAGACATCGGTGAACCGCGCCCGCCGCAGTCGCCCCTCGTCGAAGGATCCGCCGACGAAAGCCGACTCAATGAACCGCGCGCCGCTCGCGTCCGCCGCCGCGAACGCGACCCCGGCGAACCGCACCCGGTCGTAGTCCCCGTCGATCTCCAGCAATCCGCCAAAGTCAGCGGAATTAGCAGATTCACCATCAAATTGCGACAATGCAGCCGCGAATGGCAGTTCTTCCAACCGGCTTGGTGACTTCATGAGTATTTTCCTAAACTAAGGGTCATGGCAGATAGCAACGACTTCAACGGCAAGATAATCGAGGAGTTCCGCGCCAACGGCGGCAGGGTAGGGGGCCCGTTCCAAGGCGCGGATGTCCTCCTCCTGCACCATACCGGCGCACGTACCGGCGCTGAGCGGGTCAACCCGCTCGGTTACCAGTCCGTGGGCGAGTCCTATGCGGTCTTCGCCTCGAAGGCGGGCGCCCCGACCAACCCGGACTGGTACCACAACCTGGTCGCCAACCCCGCCGCCACCATCGAGGTCGGCACCGACACCGTCAAGGTAGTGGCGCGCGTCGCCGAGCCGACCGAGCGCGAAGTGATCTGGGCGCGGCAGAAGGAGCGCTCACCGCAGTTCGGGCGGTACGAAGAAACCGCGGCGCCGCGCAAGATCCCGGTGGTAGTGCTCGATCCGGTCAAATAACCTAAAGTCGTTATAAAGCCCTTGTCGCTCCATCGATGTAGCGGGAGGTCGCCCCATGGCGCCAGCCGATCCTGAGGTCTCCACCCGAGCTGGCCGGGTCAGGGGGCGAAACGAGAACGGCGTCGCGGTCTTCCGCGGCATCCCGTTCGCCGAGCCCCCCATCGGCCGGCGAAGGTTCCTGGCCCCGGAACCGACCGCGCCCTGGGACGGCGTCCGCGAGGCGAAGGAGTTCGGCCCGCCACCGCCGCAGGCATCCGACGGCCCGCCAGCCGCGCAGCCGGCCGACACCACCGGCGGGTGGCTCACCGTCAACGTCTGGACCCCCTACCCCGGCGCGGACCGCCTGCCGGTCATGGTCTGGATCTACGGCGGCGCGTACATGTTCGGCGCGAGCGGCGAGCCGGGCTACGAGGGCACCCCGTTCGCGCAGGCAGGAGCGGTCTTCGTCTCTCTCAACTACCGCGTCGGGATGGAGGGGTTCGCCCAGCTGCCTGGCGCCCCCGCCAACCGCGGCCTACTCGACGCCGTAGCCGCGCTGACCTGGGTAAAAGAGAACATCCAGAACTTCGGCGGCGATCCGGGCAACGTCACCGTCTTCGGCGAGTCGGCCGGCGCGGGCGTCATCGCCTCGCTGCTCGCCATGGATAGGGCGAAGGGCCTGTTCAAGCGGGCAATCGCCCAGTCCGTGCCCGGCACCTTCCTCGCCCGGGACCTGGCCGAGGACATCGCCAGGGCGATCGCGCAGGAAGCCGGCCTGCCGAACGAGTTCGCGGCCCTGGCAAGCGCCGACCCGATGCACCTGGTCAACGCGCAGAACGCGGTCACGGCCAGGCTGAAGGACTTTCCCCAGTGGGGCGGGGTGAGCTTCACCATCAGCCCGTTCTCGCCGGTCATCGACGGCGAGGTGCTGCCGCGCTCGCCCTGGCGGGCGCTGCTGGGCGGCGCCGCCACCGACGTCGAGCTCCTCACCGGCCACAATCGCGACGAGTACCGGCGGTTCATCGCGATGGACGGCAAGCTTGGCAAGATCACCGACGATGAGGCGACGGCAACGCTGAGCGCGTTCGCCCCGGGCCCCGGCGGCCCCGCCGCCTACCGGAAGGCCTTCCCTGACGCCGACCCGAGCGCCCTGTACGAGCTGGTCTTCTCCGACTGGCTGTTCCGGATGCCGACCCTGCACCTGGCCCAGGCGCACGCGGCCTCCGGCGGCAGGACGCTCCTCTACGAGCTCGCGGCCCACGCCCCGGGCGGCCCCTTCGGCGCGTGCCACGGGCTCGACGTGCCGCTCGTCTTCGGGTCCGTCGGCCAGGGGCTGAGCGCGGCGCTGATCGGCCCAAGCCGGCCCGCCGAGTTCGTGACGCTCGGCGACACGATGCGCCGCGAGTGGCTCTCCTTCGCGGCGACCGGCGACCCCGGCTGGCCCGCCTACGGGACCGGGCGCCGAACCACGCGGGTCTACGACCTCCAGCCCGACGTGCTCTCCTATCCCGAGGAGACCTCCAGGCGCCTATGGGAGCGCCACCAGTTCGACGCCCTCCGCCTCTCCGCCTAATTCAGGCCCAACCATGATCGTGTGTAGTTTGGGGTGCTATGCGACCAGAACTACACACAATCATTGCTATAGGTCGATTTGTCGGTCGGCCGACAGCCGCTGGAGCGCTCCCCGGACCACGGCCGGGTCCGTCGTCTGCCAGAACGGCGGCAGCGTGGCCCGGAGGAACTCGCCGTACCGCTTGGTGACGAGGCGCGGGTCAAGCACGGCGACCACGCCGCGGTCGTCCACGGACCGGAGCAGCCGCCCGGCGCCCTGCGCGAGCAGCAGTGCCGCGTGCGACGCGGACACCTCCATGAACCCGCTGCCGCCGCGCGCGTCCGCCGCCCGGCTCCGCGCGGAGGCGAGCGGGTCATCCGGCCGCGGGAAGGGGATGCGGTCGATGATCACCAGGCGCAGTGACGGCCCGGGCACGTCCACGCCCTGCCAGAGGGAGAGCGTCCCGAACAGGCACGTCTCCTCGGACTCGGCGAACTCCTTCACCAGCTGCATGGTCGAGTCGTCGCCCTGGCAGAGCACCGGGTACGGCAGCGACTCCCGCAGCTCGGCGGCGGCCGCCTTCGCCGCCCGCATCGAGGAGAACAGCCCGAGCGTCCGGCCCCCGGCCGCCTTGATCAGCTCCCACATCTCCTGCAGGTACTCGGGCGGCAGCCCGTCCCGCCCGGGGATCGGCAGTTGCTTGGCCACGTAGAGGATGCCGGAGCGCCCGTGCGCGAACGGCGACCCCACGTCGATCCCGGCCCACTCGGACCCCATCGCCGAGGCGTCCAGGCCCCATTGCCGCGCCAGCGGCGCGAACGACCCGCCCAGAGTAAGCGTCGCTGAGGTAAGAACCACGGTCCGTTCACTAAACAGATTTTCCGCCAGCACCTCACCGACCTCGAGCGGCGCGACGTGCAGGGAGGCAGGCCGGGTCGGCTCGGCCGCCCAGTCCTCCGGCCGCTCAAGCCAGACGACCTCCTCCCGCTCCGCGATCGGCTGCTCGAACGCGGTGAGCATCCGCTCGGCCACCTCGCCGATCTCCTCCAGGTTGACCAGCGCGGTCTGCGCGGCGGTGACCTCGGCCGGGTCGGCGTCGTCGCCCTTGGCCACGGCCAGCTTCCGTACTCCGGCGGCGCACGCGACGGCGGCCTCGCGGAGCGCGGTGAGCGTGGCGCCAAGTCCGGTGTCGAGGTTGTCCATCCGGCCGGCCGGCATGGTGACAAGCAGCGGGCCGAGGGCGTTGCCCGCCTCGGACAGGCGCGCGATCTCGCCCTCGTCGGCGAGCTTGCCGGTCCGGCGGACCGCGAAGTCGATCGTCGCCGCCGAGAGCTCGCCGCTGGCGACCGACGTGACCCGGTCCACCAGCTCGTGCGCCTCGTCGATGATGACGACCCGGTGCTCGGGCAGGATGCCGCCCTCGCCGAGCGTGTCGATGGCGAGCAGCGCGTGGTTGGTGACGACGACGTCGGACTCGGCCGCCGTCCGCCGGGCGCGCTCGGAGAAGCACTGGACGCCGAACGGGCAGCGGTTGACGCCGAGGCACTCGCGTGCCGTCACCGCGACCTGGCGCCACGCCTGGTCCGGGACGCCGGGGACGAGCTCGTCGCGGTCGCCGGCGGTGGTCGACGCGGCCCACTGGTGCAGCCGCTTCAGGTGCGCGCCGAGCGGGCTGGTGGGCGCGTCGAAGAGCGAGCCCGGCTCGTCCTCGGGGCCGTTGCGCAGCTTGTTGAGGCAGAGGTAGTTGTTGCGGCCCTTGAGTATCGCGAACTCCGGCCTGCGGCCGAGCGGCCCGCGCAGCGCTTCGGTTAGCCGGGGCAGGTCGCGGTCGACCAGCTGGCGCTGCAGCGCGATGGTGGCGGTGGAGACCACGACCGGGCCATGTCTTTTGGCCGCCGCCAGCTGGAGCGCGGGCACCAGGTAGGCCAGCGACTTGCCGGTTCCGGTGCCCGCCTGGATGGCCAGGTGCGCGCCGTCGGTCATCGCGTCCCAGACGGCCTGCGCCATCCGGGTCTGCCCGTCCCGCTCGGCGCCGCCGATCGCGGAGACCGCAGTACTCAGCAGCGTGAGCAAGTCCGAGGTTGTGGTCTGCGGAGCGCTGTTGGCGCTGTCAGGAGAACCGGGGGACACGAGCCAGACGCTACCCTATCCGGGTGCCGATTTACGCCCTGGACGACGACGAGCCGGAGATCGACGAGCTCGCCTACATCGCGCCCGATGCCGTTGTTATCGGACGGGTCAAGATAGGCCCGCAGGCCTCGGTCTGGCCCTGCGCGGTGCTCCGCGGCGACCACGGGACGATCACCGTCGGCGCCCGGACCTCGGTGCAGGACGGCACGATCGTGCACACCACCGCGCGCTGGTCGACGGTGATCGGCGACGACTGCGTGGTCGGGCACAACGCGCACCTGGAGGGGTGCGTGATCGAGGCGGGGTGCCTGATCGGCTCCGGCTCCGTGACCCTGAACCGAGTGGTCGTGGGCGCGAAGTCGATCGTCGCCGCCGGGACCGTGGTACCGGAGGGGTTCATCGTGCCCGCCGGGTCGCTGGTGGCCGGCGTGCCGGCGAAGGTCAAGCGATCCGACGTGGACGCGACCTGGACCGAGTTCGCGGTCGAAAGCTACATCGACACCGCTCGTCACCACAAGTACGGGCTGCGCCGGATCAGTTAGATCTCTCGATCCGACACGCGTCACAGGAAACCGACCTGCCGCCCTAGATCGTTATCGTTGTGAGCTGCATAGGAGCAGCAACAGGGGTATCAGGTAAGGTGCCGTGGACATTGAGATCAGCCTTGACTATGGGCTCACGCTGCTCGCCGCGCTGCTCATCGGCACTGGATTCGTGCTGCAGCAGAACATGGCGCAGCGTGAGACCGACGCGCAGTTCCTGTCGCCGCGGCTGATTTTCGGCCTGTTCCACAAGCCCCGCTGGCTACTTGGCATCGGCTGCATGGTCGCCGGGCAGATACTCGCGGCGTGGTCGATCGGGAACCTGCCGCTGGCGTTCGTCGAGCCGCTGCTCGCTACCAACCTGGTCTTCGCGCTGGTCCTCGCCGTCCCGATCGCCAAGGCGCAGCTCCGGTTCTGGGAGATCACTGGCGCGGTGGTGCTCTGCACCGGGGTGGCGCTGCTGTCGGTATCGCGGTCGGCGAAGCCCATCGGCCTGTCGTTCGGGTCGTTCTCGCACTGGCCCGCGGCCGCCGCGATCGCGTTCATCGCTTTCGCCTGCGTCCAGGCGGGGCGACGGCGCCCCGGGCGGGCGCGGGCGATGCTGACCGGCGCGGCCGCGGGCCTTGTGTTCGGCATCCAGGATGCGCTGACCAGGCAGACACTGCAGGCCCTGCAGAGCGCCGGTCCCGGCGGCATGTTGTCGACGTGGGCGCCGTACGCGCTTGTCGGCGCGGGCGCGACCGGTATCTGGCTGATGCAGAGCGCGTTCAGCGCCGGCCCGCTGAATGTCTCGCTGCCGGCCATCTCGGCGGGGGAGCCGGTGGTCGGGATACTGCTCGGGGTCGTCGTGTTCGGTGACCGGATCCAGGACACACCCGGGGAGCTGGCGATCTACGCCGGGGGTCTCGCCGCGCTCGTGATCGGCGTGATCATGGTCGGCCGGTCCCCGGCGCTCTCCCAACTCCGCGCCTGGACAGAGGGGAGCATCGCGTCACTGCCGTCACTGCCATCGCTACCGCATGTCCCGGTCCCGCATGTGCCGACGCTGCCGCTCAGCCTGCCTGGCCGACGCGACGACCCGCAGGACAACAACAGGCCCGAGCCCCCCGATGACGCCGCCCGCGATGACTCGCAGTTCGAGGAGCTCACGCCGCCGAACTGGACGGGGGACTAGCTCGACGAACCGTACTGAATCGGCACGCTCATGCTCTGGGCCTTCGTCCAGATGGTGGCCCCCCGGTCAAGCCGCCACACGGTCAGCATGGATCCGGCGACGGCGAGTGCGTCGATCGCGTTGCCCGGCCCGGGGGCAAGCACCGACGTATGGGCAGGCGTCGGGGGAAGCAGCAGCCACTGCTGTTTCGGACCGCCGATCGTCGCCGCCTGCCCGCCGGGCATCAGCACCCACACCCCGCCTGGCGACGTCGCCGTGGCTCCGGCCATTCCGCCGGACGCGATGACCCCGCTGGTGACCGGCAGCGGCGCGGACGCGACCCACAGCGCGCCCGATTGCTTCGCCGCGATCGGCAGCGCGTGCCCGAGCCAGCCCGTCGGCCACAGCGCGGTAAGCCCCGCCCCGGCCCGGACCAGCGCGGTGCCCTCGCCGAGCCGCACCAGCTGGCCGGAGGCCGGCAGGCTGAGCCGCTGCCATCCGTAGCCGGGGGAGTAATCGAAGAAGCCGGCGGTGCCGGTCGCGCCGCAGGCGCCGGCCGCCAGCACCTCCGTGGGCACGGGTCCGAACGAGACCGCGGTGACTCCCACCGTCCCGCACTGCTTCCCGGCTGCGGAGTCCGCGATCGCGGTTGGCTTGGCCAGCGTCTGCCAGGTGCTCCCGGCATCGGAGCTGGCCTCGATGGTCCCGTTGCCGAGCAAGGCGACCAGCCGGCTGCCCGAGACGGCGAGCGCGCCGGGGGAGGCGGCCACGCCGGCGCTGAGCGGCCCGCGGGCGGACCAGCTGCTGCCCGCGTCAGCCGTGGACGTGAGCGGCGTGAATTCGAGATCCTGACTCGGCCGCACCGCAACAGTGAGTGCGCTTCCGGTGTCGGCCGCTGCGACCAGGCCGCCGTTGTCGGCGACGCCCGGCGGCGTGACCAGCTGCCAGGTCGCCGACTTGGCCGGCCGGACGAGCACCTCCCAGAACGTCGGGTTGGCCGTCATCGGCACGATGGCCCAGCTGTCCTTGGCGGTGCTGAGCGAGGTGGCCAGCGAGACGGCCGGGGCGCTTGCCGCCGTCGGGTTACCGGGTGGAGACGCGGACACCGATGACGAGCTGCAAGCCGCGAGCGCGGCGCTCGACGCGATGGCCGCGACCGCGGCGGCGAGCGCGCCGGCGCGGATCCGGCCGCGCCGCCCGGTGGCGGCCGTCACTGGTTCTGCCGCATCGACTGGAGCACGGAGTTGGCGAGCAGCGAGGCGAACGAGGCCTGCGTGGTGCCCGTGCCCGGTCCCGGATCGTCGTTGATCTCCTGTTGGACCATGCCCTCGGCGTTGATCACGAAGGCGAGGTCGTTGTGCGCGGCCATCGCGCCGGCCGGCAGGTCCTCGACCTCGATCCCGAAGTGGTGCCAGACCGCGGCCAGCTGGCTGACCGGCCCGGTGAGGTACAGCCAGTTGGGCACATTGCTGAGCCCATCCTGCAGGTCGAACGCCCGGGTGTAGGCCAGCGAGGTGTACGTGGGGTTGGCCACCACCGCGACCAGTTCGGTGTCGCTCGCCTTGGACCCGAGCAGCGTATCGGCCACGCGCATCTCCGCGCCGATGACCGGGCAGTCGGTGGTGCAGACCGGGTCGAGGAACGCGAGCAGCACGACCTTGCCCCGCAGGCTGGCGAGCGAGACCTGCCGTCCGGCCTGGCTGGTGAGCGTGAAGTTCGGGGCCGGGGTGTCGAGCTGCCCGTTGGTCCCGGCGATGGCCTCGGCGGTGATCGGGTCCGCGGTCTTGTCCACCGCGGCGAACGCCATCGGCGCCGCCCCCACGCTGATCACGCCAAGCGCCGCGATCCCGGCGATCACCCGCAGCGGCGCCCCCGCGAACGCCCGCACCGGCCCGTCAAGCCACTGGCGGAAGCCCGGGCCCCCGGGGGGAGCCGGGGCCGCATCGCCGGCCGGAACCGGGGCCGGATCCCCGGCTGGAACCGTCGTATCCGCAGTATCCGGAATGTCCAGCGCCGATACTTCCGCCAGGCTGGCTTCTCTTACTGGGGCCAGTCCGAGATAGCCGACCGTGAACAGCAGGATCAGCGGGATCATGTTGTTCGGGTCGGTGCCGAGTCCGCCGAGGAAGCCGAGATCCTCCACCAGCACCCAGTCGGCCAGGCAGAACACCGCCGCCACGATGACGGCGATCCGGGCGAGCCGGGCATCGGAGCGGGCCGCGCTCACGCAGAACGCCGCCCCCGCCGCCGCCAGCGCGATGACCGCGACCAGGTTCACCGCGAACCCGTGCGACTCGGTGAAGTTGCCGAAGCCGGAGACGATGACCTCAAGCACGTGCGGCTGCGGGGTGCTCGCCATCGCCTGGATCATCGCCGTCAGCGAGCCCGGCTGGCCGGCCAGCTTGCCTTGCCAGAAGCCGCGCCCGGGCCAGGCCTGGAGCAGCGCCATGGCGAGGAAGAAGACCCCGCTCCCGGCGAGGATGAGCCGGCCGGGCTGCGGCCGTTCCCAGGTGCGCTGCGGGAGCAGCAGGAGCGCGCCGGCCGCGACGTAGAGAAGAACGGCACCCGGCGCGCCGAAGAGCACGGTGAGGCCGGGGGCCAGGATCGTGCCGAACGCCTCGCCGAACGACCAGACGATCAGCCCCCAGGCCACGCTCGACAGCGCGGCGAGCCGGACCGACCAGCCGCGCACCGCGAAGATCAGCCAGAGCCCGATGCCGACCTGGATCCAGACCGTCGATGCGGCGGCCGCGATGGGGTGGTAGCTCCAGAGGTTCGCGCCCCAGTTCACCATGTCCGCCACCCAGGACGGCGAGCCGTCGGCGGTCTGCTGGAGCACAGACGGCATGCCGCCGGCCATCTGCGGCTGCGCCTGCAGCAGGCCGTCGAGCAGCCAAAGGAGGCCGAAGCCGATCCGCAGCACCTTCCGCGCGCGGGGCTCGCGCCAGGCCGGGGCGGCGGAGAGCGGACCGGTCGCGGTTCGACTGATGCCCCAGGCGATAAGCACGAGGATGAAGATCAGCGCGACGATCACCGACTGGTGCAGGAGCGCGGAGCGGAACGCCGAGACGAGGATCGAACTGGCAGGGCTCAGGCCCGAGTTCATGCCAGGCATGCGGCCACCTTAACTGGGGAAGCGCCCGCGCCCGGGCCGCGCGGGCAAACATGCGGGGCGGTCAGGAGCGGGCGGCGGACTTACTCCGCTTGCCGAGTCCCCAGAGGGCGGCGCTGACAACGGTGATGCAGAACAGCAGGAACGTGACGATGTGGACGCCCGAGCAGTACTCGCACACCTCGCCGATCTGGAACTCGGCATAGATAAGGTACATCACGAAGCCCATGCCCACGATCACGGACCCCAGCCGGAGCGTGTCGACGCCGCGGCTGGTGATGCGGAACGTCCGCCCCCCCAGACGGATCGAGCCACCGCTCAAGCGCCAGGCCCACGGCGTGAAGATCACCACCGCGAACACGTAGTACGCCAGGCCGAGCACGGCCACCGGGAAGATGTTGAAGACCATCGACTGCGAGCTGGTGATGACCGCCGCGCAGTCGAACGTGCCGCCGGCCTTGGCCGGGCAGCCGAGCAGGGCCGAGTTGCTGTAGTGCGCGTACGTCTCGTAGGCGGAGATCGCCAGGCCGAGCACCGCCAGCACCAGCGAGGTGACCTGCAGCCAGGTCGGCGGGGCCGACCGGCTCGCCTCCGGCTGGTACGCCTCCTCCGGCTCGGGCGCTACCGCAGACCGCCTGGGCGAGCGGGCCGCGGTAACGCCAGCCGGTTTCCTCGGACTCGTGGGCGTGGCCGGGACAGCCGCGACCGTTCGAGCGGCGGGATTTTTGCCGTTTGAGCCGGCGCCGACGGCAGGCCGGCCACCCGCGGGAGACGCGGACCGGTTCCTAGAGTTCCTAGAGTTCCGGGACTTAGAACTTGCCATCGCGGGTGGTCTCCGGTGCTGTCATCGGCGGTTATCGCGGAACTGCCCGGCGGCCCGGAGGCCGTCGGCAGGGACTACTTGGCGAGGGTATTTTCCAGCTTCTGGATCGTGGCCGTGCACGCGGTGGCCGGCTGGTTATGGGTGAGCTCGCAGATGGCCGCGGTCTCGTAGTTGGCGTTGGCGTCCTCGGCCTGGCCGATCGAGGACGACGGGTCGTTCATCGCGGCCGCCACCTGCGCCCAGGTCTTTCCCGCCAGCATCGACGGTGAGAGCGGCGCGATGTTGCCGACCTGCGCGTACTTGTTGCCGAAGTCGATGAACGGGATGTACCCGCCCGGGTCGTAGGCGCTGGCCGTAGCTTGCTGGGCGGCGGTGGGCGTCTGCAGCGTCACGTAGGCGACGCTGGAACTGGAGGAGTTCCCGATCCGGTAGTTCCGCTGCTCCTCGACTGACGTGAGCGAGATGTACTTGCTCGTGTACGTCGAGCCGTAGAACGTGAGCGTGGGCGTGTTCGGGTAGGCGTCGGAGCTTGACGAGTGGATCGTCGTGAGGCCGGTGAAGGTGCCGAACCGGCTGAACGCGTTGACCATCGCCCAGCGCTGCGCGGCGCAGTAGGGGCAGAACTCGCTGCCGATGAACAGCACCTCGGGCTTGCCGTTCTCGGTCAGCGGCTTGCCGTCGACGGTCGCGAAGTACGACCCCATGCTGCTGGACACGGACGACACGGCGCTGCTGGACTTGGCGTCAACGAAAAAGCCGCTGGGGACGCTGTCGCCGGCCACCTGGTCGGTGACGCTGGTGGGAATGCCGGTCACCTGCTTGGTCACCGAGGCCAGCGCGGCGCCGGTCGGGCCGTTGCTCGCGGGGGCGGCCGTGCCGCCGCCGCTGTTCAGCTTCACCAGCACGAAAGCGATCACCACGATGACGACAACGAGGATGGACCCGCCGGCCAGGTAGATGCGCCGCCGCTGCTCGGCGCGGCGCGCCGCTTCCCGCTGCGCGGCGATCCGCGCCCGCCGGTCCGGTTCCTGCTTCGTCCTACTCGCTTTGCCCATGCGATCATGGTAAGGCGAGTCGGTGGCCTAATGGTGCACCAAAACCTGAGAGTAACCTCAGATCTTGGCCGGCTTCGCGCGGCACGCTGCGCCGACCCCCATGGCACGGAGTGAGGGGGGATGCCATGGGGGCCGACTGCTGGAGGCGTGGGCACCGGGGGGGCTGATGCCCACGCCTGTCCAGGGATGCGGGCGAAGTGCCCGCCAGCGGCGATCGGGCCCGAGACGCGTCATCGCGAGCCGAGCACATGATCGCTGCATTAGTGATAATCGGGCAAGCTCTACGCGATCTAGATATTTTCTAGATGCCCGCCGTTGAGTCCTGTAATCTCCGTAACTGTGCCGCCTGGTAGCGCCGTGTAGCTCCGGTGGGCCAGAGGCACGCCGGACGTGGCGCGGAGGGGGCGGCTGGCGGTGGTGCCGCTGCGAGTGGGAGTTCTCGGGCCGGTGACGGTCTGGCATGACGGCCGGGAGCATCCCGCCGGGCAGCCGAGGCAACTGGCGGTGCTCGGGGTGCTCGCCACCCGCGCGAACCGGGTAGTCTCGCGCGGCGAGCTAATCGACGCGGTCTGGGGCGACAAGCCGCCGGCCAGCGCGGAAGGCGGCATTTACACCTACGTGTCGGGTCTGCGCCGGGTGCTCGAACCGGGGCGGCCACGCCGAGACCCGGACCAGGCGCGCCGGGCGCCTTCGCGGATGCTCATCTCCGGGGGCGGCGGCTACCTGCTCCGGCTCGGTTGCGGCACTCTCGACGCGGAGCATTTCCAGCGCTGCCTCGGCGCCGCGCGCGGGCTGCGCGCGGCCGGCGACCTGGGCGGCGCGACGCGGACGGTGGACGAGGCGCTCGCGCTCTGGCGCGGCCTGCCCTACGCCGGGGTGCCCGGTCCGTTCGCCGAGACGGAGCGGCGGCGGCTCACCGAGCTTCGCACCACGGCGGTCGAGGAGCGGGCCGATCTGCTGCTCGCCCAGGGGCAGGCCGCGGCGGCGGTGCCCGAGCTGGCCGCGCTCGCGGTGGCCCACCCGCTGCGCGAGCAGGCCACCGGGCTGCTGATGATCGCCCTGTACCGGTGCGGCAGGCAGGCCGAGGCGTTGCGCGTTTTCGGCGAGACCAGGCGGCACCTCGCCGACGAGCTCGGCGTCGATCCGGGCAGCGAGCTGACCAGGATCCACCAGCAGCTGCTGGCAATGGACCCCGCGCTCGACGGGCCGACAGCGGACGTCATCCAAGTTCCGGGGCAGGTGCCGGCGGTTCCGCCGGAGCCCGCCCCGGTCGCCGCGGCATGCCCGGCGCAGCTGCCGCCGGAGGTGGCCGGCTTCGCCGGCCGGGCCGCCGAGCTGCGCTGGCTGCACGGACTGCTGCCGGAGGCGGGCCCGGTAGCGCTCATCACCGGCACTGCGGGCGTCGGCAAGACGGCCCTCGCGATCAGGTTCGCCCGCCAGGCCGCACCGGGGTTCCCCGACGGCCAGCTGTACGTGAACCTGCGGGGATTCGACCCCGCGAGCGCCCCGGTGCCGCCAGGCACCGCGCTGATGGGGTTCTTCGACGCGCTCGGCGTGCCGCCCAGGCACGTGCCGGCCGGCCGTGACGCGCAGAGCGGGCTGCTGCGCACCCTGCTCGACGGCAAGCGGGTGCTGCTGCTCCTCGACAACGCCCGCGACGCCGACCAGGTCCGGCCGATCCTGCCGGGCAGCCCCGGCTGCCTGGTTCTGGTGACGAGCAGGTCCCAGCTGACCGGCCTCGTGGTGGCGGACGGTGCCCGCCTACTGCCGCTCGGCGTCCTCGATGGCGGCGAGGCGGCCTCGCTCCTGGCCGGCCGGCTCGGGCCAGCCCGGGTGAGCGCCGAACCGGACGCGGTGGCGGCACTCGTCGGGCGGGCGGCCGGGCTGCCGCTCGCGCTGAGCGTGACCTGCGCGCGGGCCGCGTCGCGGCCGGGCGCGCTCCTTTCCGACCTCGCGGCCGAGCTCGCCGACACGCGGGACCGGCTGGACGCGCTGCGGACAGGCGATGCGTCGACCGACCTGCGCGCCGTATTCTCCTGGTCGGTCGACAAGCTCAGCGCGCCCGCGGCCAGGGCGTTCCGTCTCCTCAGCCTGCATCCGGGCCCGGACATCTCCGTTCCGGCGGCGGCCAGCCTCGTCGCGGCCACGCTTCCGCAGACGCGCGCGGCACTCGCCGAGCTGGTCCGGGCCTCGCTGCTCGCCGAGGACGACGCGGGCCGGTTCGGGTACCACGACCTGCTGCGCGCCTACGCCGCCGAGCTGTCGGCGGCCACCGACGGCGCCGCCGACCGAGACGCGGCCTTGCATCGGATAATCGACCACTACCTGCGAACCGCGCACGCGGCGGCGGCCAGGCTCTTCCCGGCCCGGGGCCAGCCGCGGCTGCCACCGCGGCAGCCGGGAGTCACCGCCGAGGAGTTCGAGACCGCGCCAGCCGGCCACGACGGGGCCAGCCCCGATACCGGGTCCTACGATGCGGCGCTCGCCTGGTTCCGCGCCGAGCAGCGGGTGCTGCGCGGCGTCCTCGAGCTTGCCGTCGCCCACGGGCTTGACGAGTACTGCTGGAAGCTGGCGTGGTTCTGGGCGCCGAATCTGAGGCGGCGCACCCACAGCGAGTCCGGCGACTACGCCCGCGCCATCGACTACTTTGAGCAGGCCCTAGGGGTGTACAGGCAGATCGGCGAAACCGAGGGCGAGGCGCTCTCGCGGCTGAACCTGGGGGACGCCCAACTCGCCAACGGACTCCCTGACGAGGCCCGGCGCACTTGGGAGCGGGCGCTCGGGCTGCTGGCCGAGATCCCCGGCGCGGACGCGAGCCCGGCCAGCGGCCACCTTGCCCGGTTGGCGGAGGGCCCGGGGCCGGGGAGCGGCTCCAGTGCTCGACCGAGCGCGACCTCAACGATGCTGTAAAGTTACGTAGCGCCGTCAGTTACGTTTCGTGGGGAAGAGGTGCTAACGCTGGACACGCTCAAGCGCGCCTTGCTGCTGGAGAACATTCACCCGGACGCGACGGCTCGACTAACTAAGGCTGGCTATCAGGTAGCGACGCTGCCGCGCGCGCTCGGCGAGGACGAGCTCATCGAGTCGCTGCCCGGGATCAGCCTGCTTGGCATCAGGTCCCAGACCCAGGTCACCGACCGGGTGCTGGCCAGCGCCGATGGCCTGCTCGCCGTGGGCGCGTTCTGCATCGGCACGAACCAGGTTGACCTGGGAGCCGCCGCCAAGCGCGGGGTGGCCGTGTTCAACGCGCCGTTCTCCAACACCCGCTCCGTCGTCGAGCTGGCGATCGCCGAGATCATCTCGCTGGCCCGCCGGCTGCCCGCCAAGAGCGTCAACATGCACGCGGGCATCTGGGACAAGTCCGCCAAGGGCGCGCACGAGGTCCGCGGGCGCAGGCTCGGCATCGTCGGCTACGGGAACATCGGCACCCAGCTCTCGGTCATCGCCGAGTCCCTGGGCATGTCGGTCTACTTCTACGACGTCGCCGACCGGCTCGCGATGGGGAACGCGCGCCGCTGCTCTTCGCTGCGGGAGCTGCTGGAGTCGGTGGAGACCGTCACGCTGCACGTGGACGGCCGGGCCGGCAACCGGGGGTTCTTCGGCGAGGAAGAGTTCTCCCTGATGAATCCCCGCTCGATCTTCCTGAATCTCTCGCGCGGGTTCGTCGTGGACCACGCCTCGCTGCGCAGGCACATCGAGTCCGGGCACATCGCGGGCGCGGCCATCGATGTGTTCCCGAAGGAGCCCAAGGAGAACGGCGAGGAGTTCGTCTCCGAGCTGCGCGGCCTTGAGAACGTCATCCTGACCCCGCACATCGGCGGCTCCACCGAGGAGGCGCAGCAGGACATCGGCGAGTTCGTCTCCGGCAAGCTGGTCGATTTCGCCAACGGCGGCGCCACCGCGATGTCGGTCAACATGCCAGCGGTCGCGCTCCCGGCGGTGCCGGGCACGCACCGCCTCGTGCACCTGCACAAGAACGTGCCGGGCGTTCTCGCCTCGATCAACCGGGTGCTCGCCGACCACGGCGTCAACGTCGAGGGCCAGCTGCTGCGCACCCGCGACGAGCTCGGCTACGTGATCACCGACATCGGCACCAGCTACACGGAAGAGGTCCTGGACAAGCTCCGCGCCATGGACGTCACCATCCGCCTCCGCACCATCGAGTCGGAGTAGCCACAACCGATTTGGGTCGTTGGCATAGTCGGCAGGCGGCGCTGGCGTCAGCCGATCGTGTACGCGTAGGGGATCTCGACCAGTTGGCTGCCTGACAGGAACTGCAGCGAGTCAACGAAGTCATCGACGTAGAGGACCCCCCGCACCACCGTGCCCGCCTTGCCCGACGGCCGGATGGTGAGCGTCAGCGTCCTGGTCTGCCCGGGGTTGACGGTGAACAGGTTGTACGAGGCGGATTTGGCCAGCGAGGCCACGCCGAACTGCCAGAAGTCACCCTGCGGCGAGTTCGTCGTCGTGTCGAACTCCTCGGTCGTGGCGCTCATCGTCAGGCTTGCCGTCACCGGTTGAGCCCCGCCGGTCCCGTACGGTCCGATCTCGGACGGCACGGCGAACCAGAGTCCCTGGGTGACCGGGCTCGGCAGCCGGCCGATCGGGAAGCCGGCCGTCACGGCGGGCCCGGCCGGGCTCTCCTGGTCGGGGTCGCCGGGGAACGGGCCGAAGTCGAACATCACCGGGGACGCAGACGATGCGGAAACCGACACGCTGTGGGTCATCGTCGGCACGATCCAATCCGGCGGGTCGGTCGTGCCCGCCAGCGGCAGGCTGACCCCGCTGACCTTGTCCTGCGGCTGCAGAACGTAGGTGGCGAGCCGGGGGAGCCGCGCGTCGAGGAAGACGTCCTCGGGCGCCGTGCCCGTGTTGTCCAGCCTGATCTGGTAGCTGTACGAGCGCCCCGGGGTGAGCTTCGCCCTGGGGCCGCCGGGCAGCTCGCCCCGGCTCCACCGGACCGAGTTGAACCTGATCCGGCCGGTGAACGGGTCGGCGAGCTCGTTGCCTGGGACCGGCGAGGTGAAGTCGACGATCAGCGTCCACACGCCGGGAATCGGGTTGGACGTGTACACCGACAGCTGCCGCCAGGGAGACTCCACCGGCACCTCGGTGGAGGTGAACCCGGTGGTGAGGAAGTTCGACCCGTAGCCCATCGTCTGGCCGCCTGGCGCGACCAGGTACGCGCTGACCTGGTTCGCCGGGTCATTGCGGAGCACCACGTCGGCTTCCACGTCCCGGAGCATGATCGGCAGGTCAGACGGCACCACGAACGAGTAGCTGGCCACCTGGCCCTCGCCAGGGGCGCGCCCGTTGCCGCCGGTCAGCACGCCGCTGAACGTCCCGCCCGAACCCGTACCGGCCGCCACCATCGCGCGCATCGTGACCGGCACGCTCACCGGCCCGTCCCCGGCGGCTCCGGTGCCGAACTTCACGGCGCCGCTCGAGTCGCCCGCCCCGGCCGGCATCACGGCCGACACGCGCACCGTTCCCGAGGCCCCGGGCGCGAGCCGCAGCGATGACGGCGACACCGAGCCGAAGGACGAGGCGGCCTCGACCGAGGCGCCGAACCGCACCGTGCCGGTCGTGCCGCCGGCCTTGGCCGTGTCGCTGAAGATCTCCGCCGTCCAGGTCCCCGCCGCCGGGTGCAGCACCTGCGCGCTGCCGTAGCCGCCGACGCCCTGCGGCAGCGAGTGCGCCGCGAGCCGTCCGGACGGGTCGACGAGGACGAGCCTGACCCGCTTGTTCAGGTCGGGCGCCTCGGCCGCGGTGGCGTACCAGGCGATCGAGGAGTTGAGCACCGCCTGCCCGGCAGGCACGGTGAAACCCACCGTGGCGTAGTTGGCCTCAGCCCCCGCCCAGTTGGTGAATTGCGCGCTCCGCGCGCTCAGCGTCACGCTCGCCTGTTTGACGACCGAGTCCGCGGTGAAGCCGCGGCCGGATACCGCCACCGTCTGCGTCTTAGCACCGGTGTTGGTCACGGTCACCCGCCAGGAGGCGGTCGCCCCCGGCTTCCCCACGTAGTTGAGCTGGTTCGACGACAGCCGCAGGGTCTCGCCGACCGGGTCGCGGCGGGCCGCCCAGGAGGCCAGTTCGACCGCCTTGAGGCTGTTCAGCAGCCCGGAACCCTGCTCGGTGGCCGGCCCGCCGAGGTCGGTGGCGGTCGACAGCAGGATCTGCTTCACGACGGCGGGCGACGGAGTGTCGCCCTTGTGGGCCTTCCGGTAAGCCTGGATGACGAGAGCCGCCGCCCCGGCCACCTCGGGCGCCGCCTCGCTGGTCCCGCCGGACTCCTCGACCGAGGAGGCCTTGCCCAGGAAGTTGACGCAGTCGGCGTACTGCGCCACATCAGGCGTGCAGGAGGAGAAGGACAGGTCGCCCGGCGCCACCAGGTCGAGGGTCCGCCCGTCCTGGGTGAACCCGCCGCTGGAGAGCGAGCTGATGTTGTCGTTCTCCCAGCCATCCGGCGCGAACTGGTCCGCGCCCGCGTAGTCGGTCTGCGCGTAGAACCGGAAATCGGTGGACGCGCCGACCGAGATGACTTTGGGGTCGGAGGCGGGCGAGCCGATCGTGTTGAAGTCCCCTGCGTCGCCGGCCGCGACCACGACCGTGACTCCGGCCGCCGTCGCCATGTCGTTGAACTCCTTGACCGCGTCCAGCGAGGTCACGTCGGGGAACGGGTTGGCGCCGAACGATTCGTTGAGCACATTGACGTGCTGAACGTTTACCGCGTAATCGATGGCCTGCAGGAAGCCGGAGGTGGTGGAGATGTTGTCGTTACTGAACACCTTCAGCGCGACCAGCGATGCCCCCGGGGCCACCCCTTGGATCCGGATCTCGCACGCCGCGCCAGGCGATTGCGCGCTGAAGTCGGCGACGTTGTAGACCTGCTTGCCCTGCCCGGCGATCGCGTTGGCGTCGAGGAATGCCTCGCCGCCCTGGGTCGGGGCCGACGTGCCATCGCCGCTGAAGTCCTGGTAGGCGGTGATCACCGACTTGCCGTTGCGCTGCAGGTTGGCGTTGGCCGGGTCGATCCCGTCGGCCAGGAACGCGATCTTCACGCCCGCGCCGGTGTAGCCGAGTGACCGCGCGGTCACGGCGCCCGGCGCCGCGGGGGTGGCGGGGGCGGGGGCATCGGTGTTGGTGAGCGGGAGCCCGTCCGGGGAGAGCTGCGGCGTGGTCGCCGAGCACGTGCCCGGCGGCGTCTTGACGGTCGCCGCCCTCGTCGACCCCGCCGCCGACACCCCCGCCCCGGCCCCTCCCGTCCCAGCGGGCGCGCCCTCGGCCGCCACCGATGGCGAGGGCCCGACGATCGGGCTGTCCGGGATCACCGCCGCGACCCCGGGGCTGCCGGAGATCCGCGCCTCCGCCGCCGCCGTCACCCGGGCGGAGATCGCGCTGACCAGCTGGTAGCTGTGCACGTCGGTCGCGCCGAGCTGTTGCAGCTGGTTCAGGTAGCGGGCCCGGGCGGCCTGAAAGAGCGCAAATCTCTGGCCTGAACGGGCCGTGGTTCCCTCTTTGGGCGCGGGCTGGCTCTTAAGGAACACGATGACCGGTGCGCCGCCGCCTGTTGTCCCCAAGGCCGCGGGCGATCTGGCCGCCAGCGTGGCTGCCCCGGCCGGAACCGCGTACAGCGCTAGCGTTGCGCAGACCCCGGCGCCGACAAGCCCGGCACCGGTGACCCGCCAGTCACCTCTGACGCGTGAATTGCACCGCATCCGTTCGCCCCCGTTGCGTCCGCGTGCATGGCCGCCGCATCGCGAGCCCAGCCAAGGTGCCTCAATTAACTGTTAACGATACCGTTAATAGTTAATTGCTTACGGCTGGTGCTAATCCGACGCGATCGGGCAGCAGCCTACGGGGAAATCACCGGGAATTCTGGAAAGCACGCCGGCCTGAGAGGGACGTCTTCCCAGCTCAGGCCGGCATTTGATCGGGCTTACCCCTATTTACGCCCCAGCCAGTAGCGGTGGGAGCGAAGAAACGGTTCGTTCTGAATAATGCATTTCAGCCGCCCTGACCAGAGCGCGGAACAGCCGGGGGTCGGTCGCCTGCTCGGGGTGCCACTGCACGCCGACGAGGAATTCGCCGGGCGTGGTGGACTCGATGCCCTCGACGATGCCGTCGTCCGCCCACGCGACCGCGATCAGGCCGGCGCCCACGATGTCGACCGCCTGGTGGTGGTGGGTCGGCACCTCGAAGAACTCCCCGCCGGGGAGGATGGAAGCGATGATCGTGCCGGTGGTGACGCGCACCTTGTGCGTGCCGAAGCCGTCGACCGGGCCGCTGTGGGCGTCGTCCCCGACCAGGTCGGGGACGTGCTGGTGGAGGGTGCCGCCGCAGGCGACGTTGAGCATCTGCGCGCCTCGGCAGATGCCGAGCAGTGGCACGCCCTGCCGCACGCAGGCCTCGGCGATGGCCAGTTCCCAAGTGTCCCGGTCGACCGCGTTTGCTTCCGTTTGCGGATGCTTGGCAGCGCCGTAGATGGCCGGGTCAATGTCGCCCCCTCCCGCGATGATGAGGCCGTCAAGGACGGCCACGGTCGCTTCGGCCTCGGCCGCGTCGCCACCGGGGGGGAGGAGGACCGGACGGCCTCCGTTGTTCCGGACGGACGTGACGTAGTTCCACGGCAGCAGGGCACCATCTTCGGACCAGCCGCGCCAGTCAGCGTTGGTGTGGTACGTCGTGATGCCAATAGTCGGCGCCATTTGTCCCCTTCGATGTGGATTGCAAGCGCACCGAACCGCCTTCAGGCCCCCCAACGCCGACCTGGGAGATGAGCCCCTGGAACTCCCGATGCTCTGTTGGCTCTGGGGGGACGACCCCCGTCACCCCCCGAGCAGATGATCAGTCAGTTGGGGAAGGCGGGCGAGATGACGAAAATAGATGTTACTAGCGATGCGCCCGCGATTGCTGCCGATCGAAGATACTTACCCAACGTAACCGACATTATGTCGAGTGCGGCTGCCGCTCTACCGCCACCAGGGGCGGCGGCGGATCTCCGCCAGGTGCTGCGCGGGCTCGCCCACCGACTGGGCGTCTTTGCTCAGGTGATGCAGGTGCTCTTGCACCCAGAGCAGGTGAGGGTGCGGCAGTTCCGACTCCGGCGACGCACCGTCTGGTGCGCCCGCGCCAGCCGTTGACCCCTGCCTTGGCACCGCCGACGCCATCACCAGCGGCGGCGAAACGGTCGTCGGCCCGGGGGCCGGCCGGCTCACCTCCCGGGCGATCGTTGCGTAGAACCCGGCCAGGTCCGCTGCCTCGAGCCGGAGCCCGGTGCAGGCGGGCGCGCCCGCGTACTCGTCCGACCCCGCCAGCGGCAGGCAGGCGCTCCCGGGGATGACGCCGACCGCGGGGTCGGCCGGCGCGGCTGGCGCGGCCGGCCGCAGCCCGGCCAGGGTATGCGCGGTCAGCCGCAGCCTGGTCGCGGCGTTGACCAGCGCCCACAGGTCTTCCTTGCCCAGCTTCTTGCTGCCCTGCTCGGTGAGGAAGCCGCGCACCGCGTCGTCGAGCCTAATGCTCGCGCTCACGGCGGCGATTGAGGCGGCCGGCGGCACCATCAGCTCGCTCAGCGCCCAGTCCACCGCCTGGGTCAGGAACGCCGCGCCGGAGCGGAACGCGTCCGCGAGATCGTCACCGACCACCGACGACACCCCGCGCGGCCACAGCACCACGCCGACCGCCAGGCTGACGCCGCAGCCGATCGCCACGTCCTCGACCCGCAGCAGCCCGATCGTCCAGCCCACCGGGGCGAGCAGGTTGAAGAGCACCACGATCGTCACCGTGAAGGCGGCCTGCCCGACCAGGAACGGCGTGGTTCCCGGCGCGTACGCGGCGACGAACACCGCGACCGGGAATACCGCCCACAGCGCGTCGGGATTGGTCCCGATCCCGATGAGCAGCGCCGCGCCGACCACGAACCCGACGACGGTGCCCCCCAGCGCCCGCAAGGCCGTCGATCCGGTCGCCGAGGCGTTGGTGCGCAGCACCGACAGCGTCCCAAGCACCACCCAGAACGCGTGCTGCACTCCCGACGCGTCGGCGACGGCGACGGCGGCGGCGACCGCGACCGCAGCGCGCAGCGAGTTGAGGAACCAGACCGAGCGGACGGACGCGTGCCGCCGTACCAGTGTGACCGCACCGACCACGCCGCGCATCCCTGGCGAGTTGGCCGCCGCGGCCAGCACGGCGGGGGCGGGTGCGGCGTTTGCAGGCGCCACGGCGGCAGGTGGCGCGGCGGGGTTGGTGGTGGAGAAGCCGTACCAATCGCGCCGCTCGGATTCGATCCTCTCGGCGGAGGCACGGTGACTGACGATCAGCGCGTCGGCGGCGGCACCGCGGGCGACGACCGCGATCGACTGCGCGTGCACCGCCTGCGCCGCCGCGACCCGTGCGTCCGGCTCACCATCGCGGCCGGACAGGTCACTCAGATGCTCCGCGGACGCCGCCCGCGCCTTCTCCAGCGCGGCGAAATCGGGGTCTGCCGCCTGACCGGTGAGCAGCGCGTGCGTGTCGCTGAACAGGCCGGCGGCGGCGCGCAGCAGCGCGCGGTCTTCCGGGCAGGAATGGACCAGGTCGATGTGCCCGTCGAACGCGTCGCCGACCTGCGTCGTGCCCCACTCGAGCAGCTGCACCAGGCTGCCCAGCGCCTGGTCGGCGGTGGCAAGCCCGGTCGGGCGGTACGGCGCGGCGTCGAACGCGGCGCGCAGCCGCTCCTTGGCCGCTTTCATCGCCGCGGGAGTGGTGGTCTGGCCGTCGGCGGCCGCGCGCAGTCGGCCGGCCAGCTCTTCCGCCAGTTCGGCGACGGCGGCGCGCAGCCGGTTCCCAGGCGCGGGCGGCGAGAGCAGCAGCACCGCGATGGTTCCGGCGACCGACGCCATCCACCAGCCCTCAAGCCGGTAGGGAATGGTGGCGGCGCCGCCCGCGGAGACGACCGGCAGCACGTAGGCGAACATGGCCGCGATGGTGCCGGACGCCGCGTTCGGGCCGACGATCCCGCCGAAGAAGATCGCGAAAGTGACGGGGACCGTGACCAGCGCGGCGAGCCAGGTTGTTCCGCTCACCAGCGTGCCGATGATCAGCGCGAGGCTGCCGACGATGGCGAGCTGCGTGTGCGCGAACAGCTTGTTGGTCCTGGTACCGCCGAATCCGGCGACGACCAGCGTGGCGATCCCGCCGAAGGTGGCGAACAGCGCCACCTGCGGGTTGCCGATCACCTTGTAGGCGATCGCGAACAGCGCCGGGACAACGATGGTCGCCCGCACGGCGCGCATTGCGGCTGGTACTGACCAGGTCGGTTTCCACCACTGCTGCGGCATCCGGTCAATCCTACGGACCCAATGCCGGGTGGCGCTAGGGCTCGGTGGCGGTGAGGAACTCGATCTCGACGGTCAGGCCGCCGCCTGGGGTGTCGGCGAGCCTGATCGCCCCGCCGTTGGCCGTCACCAGGCGGTGCACGATGGCGAGGCCGAGCCCGGTGCCGTTCTGGCTGCCCGTGGTGTACCGGAGGAAAGCGCGGGATCGTTCCTGCGGGGTCATGCCCGGGCCGTCGTCGGCCACGGTCAGTACCGGTCCCGACTCGCCGTTCGCCGTCGAGATTCGGACGGTGCCGCCGCCCCCGGCCCCGCCGATCGCGCCGATGGCGTTGTCGATCAGGTTGTCGAGGATCTGCTCCAGGTGCCCGGCGCCGAGCGCGACCATGGGCCGGCTGCCCGTGCCGTCCCGGTGGGAGTCGCCGGCCACCTCGGCGATGAGCTTCACGTCGTGACCGTCGGCCACCGGCTGCCATGCGCTGACCCGCTCGGCCACCGCCTCGACCACCTCGATGGTCTCAAGCTGCTCGGTCAGCGCCTCGGCCCGGGCGGTGGCCAGCAGCCCGTCGACGAGTCGCGACAGCCGGGCGATCTCCTCCTGCGCCCCGGCGAGTTCGGCCGCGGTGGACGGCGAGGCGTCGGTGGCGAGCAGGTCGAGGCGGAGCCGGAGCGCGGTCAGCGGGGTGCGGAGCTGGTGCGAGGCGTCGGCGAGCATCGCCCGGTGCCCGTGCACCAGGGTCTCGAGCCGTCCCGCCATCATGTTGAAGGTGGCGGCCATCCGGCGCAACTCCGGCGGCCCGTACCCGGTCCGCGCCCGGACGCTGAGGTCGCCGTCGGCGATCTTGCCCGCGGCGGTGTCGAGCCGCGCGAGCGGCCTGCTGACCCAGCGGGCGAGGTAGATGGCGAGGAGGAAGGCGGCGACCAGCGCGCCGCCGCCGAGCGCGCCCAGGTACAGCCAGAGGTCGGTGATGCTCTGGTTGAGCCCGACGGTGGGCCGCTCGAGCACCACGGTCCCGATCTGGCTGCCGGAGAGCTTCCCGCTGCCCCAGATCGGCTCGACCGCGATCACCGCGTCCTTGGTCAGCTCGGTGGTGGCACCGTGCTGGCCGGCCGCCTCGGCGGTGAGCTTGCGCCAGGCTTTCTGGTCCGCAGGCGCGCCTTGGGAGGAGAGCGAGGTTACCGTCTCGCCGTGCTGGTTCTGGACGAGCACCTCGTCGGCGGTGCGCTCAGCGCCATGCAGCGCGGAGCGCAGGGCCGGGTCGTCGCGCCCCTCCAGGGACTCTTTGGCGAGGGAAGCGATCGAGTTGGCTGTCCGAGCGGTGTCTTGGACGAACGCGTCCCGCTCGTGAGCGATGGCCCCGAGGGCGAGCGGCAGCACCGCCGCGAGGAGGACCGCGGCGGTCAGCAGGACAAGCGCCAGTGCGATCCGCCTGGTCATCGCTTCGCCCGCGTCATCGCTTCGCCCGCGTCATCGCTTCGCCCGCCCGGTCAAGCTCTGTCTCCGGCCCCGCCTGGGGGTCACGTCGGCGAGCCCCCGGCCAGGCTCTCCCCGGTCGGCGCGGCCTCCCGGTCCGCCAGCCGGAAGCCGTGGCCGTAGACGGTCTCGATCAGCGCGGGGTCGCCGAGCTTCCGGCGCAGCGCCGCCAGGTGGACATCGAGCACCTTGGTCGGCCCGTACCAGTGCTCGTCCCAGGCCCGCTCGACGATCTCCTGCCGGCTGATCAGCCGGCCCGGGTCGGTGATCAGGCACTCCAGGATGGCGAACTCCTTCGGGGTCAACGCCACGTCGGCGCCGCTCATGGTCACCCGGCGGGTCCGCAGGTCGACGCTGAGCGGCCCGTGCCGCAGCACCTCGCTCCCGCCCGCGCCGGGCCGTTGCCCGCGCCGGAGCACGGCCCGGATGCGCGCAAGCAACTCGGCCAGGCCGAACGGCTTGACCAGGTAATCGTCGGCGCCCTCGTCAAGCGCGAGCACTCGGTCGGCCTCCTCGCCGCGGGCGGTCACCACGATGATCGCCGTGTCCGAGTCGGCGCGGAGCCGTCGGCAGACGTCGATGCCGTCGATGTCGGGGAGACCGAGGTCGAGCAGCACGACGTCCGACGGCGGCCGGCGGAGCGCCTCGGCGCCCATGGAGACGCTGTCGGCGGTGTACCCGGCCCGTTCGAGGCCGCGGACCAGTTGCGTGGCGATGCCCGGGTCGTCTTCCACCACGAGCACAGATACCTGCGGAGAACTCACGCATACACCGTAGGCCGCCGACCACGCAATGTATAAATTGGAAGGCGTTTCTTAGTCATTCATGAAGAATGCCCCGTCGCTGCGTCGGCGATCTTGGTCAGGGACTCGCGTAGTTCCAGCCAGACTGCGGCGAGGCTGGCAGCGGCCGGGTGGTCGCCGCGGATCACGGTCGTCGTGCCGGACGTGCCCGCGCCTTCCCCGGCGGCCTCGCCTTCCCCGGCCACCTCGGCCTGCTGGTTCACGGCCTTGAGCGCCGCCTCCCCGGCCGCCACGAGCACCGGGTCCGCCACCACGATCGTGAGCGCTTCCCCGGTCACCTGGATTGACATCTGGCGGCGGCCGGCCTCCTCGGGCGGTTCGTCGCTGGTCCCGGTGACTTCCGCGGTGCGCAGCAGCTCCCTCGCCTGGTCGAGGTCGACGCCGAGGCCGGCCAGTGTCCGCGCGGCGGCGGAATTGGGGTCGGCGAGCGCCGCGAGCAGCAGGTGGTGGGAGCCGACGGGTGCGCCGCCTGCCAGTCGGGCCGCTTCGACCAGGGTGGCGTCCGTGGCCGGGGTGGCGTGCACGTTCGCCACCTCTGCATCCTCATCCTCCCGAGTGCCGCCGCGGCGCAGCCTGACCCGGCGAAACAGCGCGGCCGTCGTGCTCGCCAGGCCGTCCTTGTCCTCCTCGTCGCCGGCCGGAACGCGGTCGAGCACGGTCGCGCGGATCGCGAGCAGGTCGCCGTGCTCGCGCATGATCTGCGCGGCGACGCCCTTGCTCTCCCGGATCATGCCGAGCAGGATGTGCTCGGTGCCGATGTAGTTGTGGTGCAGTTGCACCGCCTCGCGGAGCGACAACTCCAGCACCTTCTTGGCCCGAGGCGTGAACGGGATGTGCCCGCTCTGTCGCTTGCCCGCGCCCGCCCCCACCTTGTCAAGAACCTCTTGGCGGACGCCCTCGAGCGTCATCCCGAACTCTGCGAGGATGCCGGAAGCGCCCCCGTCGACCTGGTTGGGGAGGTCGTCGGGGCGGCGGAGCAGCGCGAGCAGGATGTGCTCGGTGCCGATGTAGTTGTGGTTCATCTCGCGCGCCTCTTCTTGGGCCATGACGACGGCGCGGCGCGCATATGCAGTGAATCGCTCGAACATGGCTCCAGCGTGCACCCAGGCTTTTAACCCCGTCAATACCATGCTATTAATAGGGTAGCGACGCAGAGAATCAGGGCGCGAAGCGCTGGCGGACAGGAAGGCCAGGCCGCGCCTGGTCTGGAAGACGACGACGGCGGATGAACGGGGCAGCCATGGACTGGGAAGACCGGCTCGACGAGTGGGAGCTGGAGCTGGAGCTGTCGGCTCAGCTTGGCGACTCGCAGTGGGTGACGCTGGAGAAGGCGGCCGCGGAGACGGGCGTGTCCCGGGCGGCGCTGCGCACTTGGTACCGCACCGGTCAGATCCCGTCGCGACTGGTCGACGGCCCGCATGGCCCGCAGCGCCTCGTCCCGCTCGCCGTGGTTGCCGAGCGCGCCCAGGCCTCACCCCGGCTCCGCAAGACCACCGAGCGCCGCCTCTCCGACGAGGCGCAGCTGGAGATCCTCAGCCACCGAGTAGACCAGCTGGAGCTCCGCCTGGCAGCCCTGGAACGCCGCGCCCCCTCCCTCGATCAGACCTCGCCGAAGAGACGGTCGCCGGCGTCGCCGAGGCCCGGCACGATGTAGCCCCTGTCGTCGAGGCGGTCGTCGACCGCGCCCGTGACTACCCGCACGTGGTCGCCGGGGAAGATCGAACCGGCGTGGGCGAGGCCCTCGGGGGCCGCGAGGAGGCAGATCACGGTGACGGCGGCCGCGCCACGCTCGAGGAGCATGGTGATCACCGTGACCAGGGTTCCGCCGGTGGCGAGCATCGGGTCGAGGACGAACACCTCGCGGCCGGTCAGGTCGTTGGGCAGCCGGTTGGCGTAGGTCGAGGCGACGAGTGACTTCTCGTCGCGGACCATGCCGACGAAGCCGACGCTTGCCGTCGGCAGCAGCCGGGTCATCCCGTCGAGCATGCCGATCCCGGCCCGCAGCACCGGGACGATCAGCGGCTTCGGCCCCGCCAGCCTGACGCCGGCGGCGACCGCGACCGGGGTGGTGACGGCGACCTCGTCCACGCGGATGTCGCGGGTGGCCTCGTAGGCGAGCAGGGTCACCAGTTCATCGGTGAGCGTGCGGAAGGTGGCGCTGTCAGTGGCGGCGGCGCGGAGCAGCGTGAGCTTGTGAGCGACAAGCGGGTGGTCGGCGAGCAGCGTGCGCATGAACAGTAAGTGTGTCAGGTCGCGGTTGCGCAAGCGCCTACCCACGGTCGTGGCGGCGCGGCCGCAGCGCGCGGGAGAGCAGCGCCGACAGCGCCGCCGCCGTCCCCGCGGTGGTCAGCGCGAGCGCCCCGGGCGGCGCGTCCTCGTCAAGCAGCTGCAGGGCGCGCAGCCGGTGCCTGAGCACGTGGATCTCGCTGCCGATCGCGCCGGTGAGGCTGCCGCCCGACCGGGACGTCCACCCCTCGCCCGCGTGCAGCTCGGTCAGCCGCCCGGCCAGCTCCTCGTATCCGACCGGCCCCTCCTGCGCCATGATCACCAGCAGCGCCGCCTCGCGCACCGCGACGGTGAAGTCGGGGTCGGTGCCGTCGTCCGGGCCGATCAGCGCCGCCGTTCCGATGTGCCAGCGCACCGCGGCGTCCTCGGACATCAGCCGCCCGGTCTTGGACAGCACCAGGGTGTTGCCGATCCGTCGCAGCGCGCCCATCTCGTGCTGGGCCAGCCCGCGCAGGATGTGCAACGGGTAGACCTCCAGTTCCTGATGCCGCCTGTCCGCCCCGGAGCGCGATCCGGTCGAAGTGCTACGGGGCTCCCAGCCGAACAGCCCGGCGGCCTCTCCGACCAGCGCCGGCGCGATGTAGTGGCGCGCGGTCAGCCGGAGCCCCGCGTCGGCCCGGGAGAGCAGCCAGCGGAGCGTCGGCAGCGGCTCGCCAAGCAGCTCCGGAGGCTCGAGCATCCGCGGCATCACGCGCCGGGCCAGCGACGACCGCTCGCCGGGGTGCCCGTGCGCCCACTCGTCGATCCGCTCGGCGCTGATCCGGCTGAGCCAGCTGTCGGTGTCGGGCGAGTCGGTGGTCTTGGTGAGCCAGCGCTCGACAAGCGCCGCGCGCTTGGTCTTCCAGCCGCTCACGCCGACCTTCAGCTCCCGCGCCGCGACCGCGAGCTCGATCGCCGCGGCGCAGGCGTCGTAGGCGGCGCGCTCGTCCGGGCCCATCGCCGAGGACCAGGCGAGCAGGTCGGTGTCCGGCGGCACGGCGTGCGAGCTGCCGAGCGCCTTCGTGTAGGCGTCCAGCCCGTCGTCCCGGGAGCTGGCGTACGCGCCGAGGATCCGAGACGTGTCGGCGCTCACGCAGACCTCGGCGTACCGCTCCATCCCGGCCAGGGTGAGCAGTCGCGCGAGCGCGCCGACGACCGCGAGCTGCCGCTCCGCCGTGTGCGGCACCCCGCTGGGCAGCGCGCACCAGAGGAACTCCTGCAACCGCAGCAGCGAGATCGCCTCAAGGCCGCCGCCGGAGGCGAGCACGCGCAGCGCGGCCCGCGCGTCGTCGGCGACAACGGGATCCTCGCGCGCTAGCGTTTGGAGTGCCTCTGCCTCAGTCATCATGCGGTCAGTCTGCCCCACGAAAACGGCTCGCGGTAGATGCGTTGCGGATTTGGCTGGTGATGTTCGGGTTGCTCGCCACACGGAGGTTTCGGTCTCCGCCCAGCTTTTCAGGAGATATGGAACGAGGAGTTGCTTCGCCCCTCCGGCCCGCCTTTCTCGCCCGCAGGCCGACCGGTTGCGGCATGATTGCAACCGTGAGCAGCATCTACCGAGAACCCGAGCTTTACCAGCTGGCGTGCGCCTACCGGGACGTGCCCGCTGAGGTTGCCGCCCTGCTGACCTGGCTGGATAAGCACGCGAAGCTCGCTGGTGGCGGCGGCGGTGTCCGCTCCGTCCTCGAGCTCGCGGCGGGCCCGGCCGAGCATGCCCGCGAGCTCGCCCGCCGCGGTTTGCGCTCGACCGCCCTCGACTTCTCCCCGGCGATGTGCGCGTACGCGGCCGGGCAGGCCAAGGCGGCCGGCCTGGAGCTCAACGTGGCCGAGGCGGACATGCGGGACTTCCGCATCACCGGCCCCGATGGCGGGCAGACCCGGTTTGACCTGGCTATCACGATGCTCAACTCCGTCTGTCATCTGCTCACCCTGGATGACCTGGTGAACCACCTGTCTGCGGTGTCCGCCCAGCTGACCCCCGGCGGCCTGTACATCGTCGAACTGGCGCACCCGGCGGACTTCTTCTCCCCGGCGCCGCGCACCAGCAGCGAGTGGACGGTGGACGTCGGCGGCGTGCATGCGCAGGTCCGCTGGGGCGGCCGTCAGGACCGGATCGATCCGCTCACCCAGGTCACCGACGAGCACATGACGATCAAGGCGACCGCCGCGGACGGCACCATCCGCACGGTCAGCGACGTCGTGCCGAACCGTTTCTGGACCCTGACCGAGTTCACCGCCGCACTCCGCCTCGCGGGCGGCTACGAACTGGCGGCCAGCTACGGCGACTTCGACGACACCACCACGCTGGGCGCCCCGACCGCCTGGCGCATGATCCTCATCCTCCGCCGGGTCTAGCCCGGCACACAGCCATCCGTGACCTCCGCCAAATTCTCTTACTGCTGTTCAGGCGCCGCGTCGCCGGAACGGACACGGCCATTCCGCCGCACCAGCCGTATAGGCCTCACAGGCCACCTGGGCGGCGCCACAAGTCGATTTCTCGTTCCATGATCGCGAAGACATTAGTCAAGGGGTTTGGGGGTGTCGCACAGTGCGGACAGTTCCATTACAAGCACGTCACGGTTATTATTCGAATACGTGGCGTTCGCTGTGCGGGTACGTGCTGTACCTGTTTGGGTGTTATGTTGATTTTTCTGCGAGGGGTTCTGACTCTGGCCTGACTCGATGGCTGGCGCTGCCTGCCTGGCCTGGGGTTTCGCGGTGCTGCGCCTGGCTTCGGGGCGGGCTGGGCTTTAGTGCAGGGGTGCGGCGGCGCGGCGGCGGGGGCCTTTGCTGCCATCAGGATGCCGGCGCGCGGCCCGGTGGCGGGCGTGGCGCGGGTGGTGCCCCCTGACCGGCGTCCGATTGTCCGGGGGCCGTCCGGCTCGCGTCAAGGGCGCTCCTTCGTCGCGTCGCCTGCGGCGATGGCGCTCCGCGCCTCCCTTGACTCGTTCCGGCCGCGTGTCCCCGGTCCCTGCGTCGCCTGTCGGTTCAGGGGGCGGCGCGGCCGGGGCCTGCGGGGGGTCTCGCCCGGCTCGGGCCGGTGCTGGCCGGGCCTGGGCGCGCTTGGCGCGCTGCCGGCGCGGCGGGCTCGCGGGGCCGCCGGCGGGTGCCCTGGCCTGCGTTCCCCTGGTCGTACGGGTTCCGTCAAATCGCTTCTCATTTGACGGGTTCCGGGAGACTCAGACGATGGGGGATGGGGGTTGGGTGAGCGCATTTCTCACCCAACCCCGATAGGCGCCGCCTTTTCCTCTTGCCTTGCGGCTTGTGCCTTGGCATGGGGCCGGACGGGGAGGGCTGGCGCGGGGCGCTGCTTTTCGCGCCCGCGGGTGACCGCCGTGACGACGCTCCGCGTAGATAAGGAATTGAGGAAGTTCTTGACTGTTCCTTGTCGGGCGCGGCGCTGCGGCCGGGGCCCCGCGCTCTTGGTCGTGTGTCCCACGGGCGGTCTCGGGGGCGGCGGGACGCCCGTGGGGGTCTGCGGGTGCGCGGCCTGCGCTGGCGGGACTTCTGTCTGGACGATGCTGCGGATGCGAGGCACGAGAACGAGCGCTGCCCCGGATTTCGGTTTGGGTTCTTTGGGTGGCCCCCGGCGGCGGGCCGCTGTGCCGGGGGCCGCCCGGCCCTTTCGGGCCGTCCGCGTGGCCTGGTTTCGCCTGGCGTGCTGTTGAGACAGGGCTGTGGCTGGCTGGGCCGTGCGGGGGACTGGCTGGCCGCTGTTATGGCGGGGTGTCGCGTTCGGTGGCGGCGTGGCTGCGGTTGCGGAGGCGGGTCATGCCGGCGAGCTGGCGTTCGAGGACCCTGCGGCGGTCGTCGTGCAGTCCGGGGGTTTGCAGTTCGGTGCGGGCGGTTTCGATGTGCTCGGGTAGGCGGGCCTCGAATTCGGTGATGAGACCGGGTGATCTCGTCGGGGGTGTAGCCGTGGCAGGTGGCGATCATGGCTGCGGTGGGCCTGGCGCACCAGGTGCCGGCTGCGGCCCGCAGTGGGTGGGGACGTGCCAGAAATCCCAGTCGGGGAACCGTGCGCGGAGGGCGGCGAGCTGCTGGTCTGCCCGTGTGGGCGGGCGGGTGGCGGGTTGGGTGCTGGCGGGCTGCATGGCTGGTCCTTGGTGGTTGCGGTTTGCTGGGCGTCCCGTCGTTGCCGCGCGGGGTTCGTGCGGGTGGTTAAGGCGGCGGGGTTCGGTGCTTGGGGTTGCGCCGGGCGCGGCGGCCGGGGCGGCGGTGTGCTTCCAGACGCTGCCGGGGTCGGCTGCGATCCTGATCTGGCGGCGGCAGGACTGGCAGCGGGCGAGCAGCGGGCGGTCGTCGGGGGTGGTGCCGTCGACGGGCGCGTGGTCGCGCTCGCGGGTCATGGTGTCGGGGGTGGGCTGCGCGTCGTGCTTCCTCATGCCCATGGTGGGCTGTCCGGGTTCGTGCGGGGGCGTTCCTGCGCGTCGGCGGTGAGGGTGGCGTGGACGACTTTGCCGCCGCTGGCGGGGGTGGGCCACCATCCCCAGTTGTTGTTGGTGAGTGCGTCGATGATGGTGAGGCCGCGCCCGTGCTCGGCGTTGGCGTCTGGGTGTGCGGGGCGGGGGTGGCCGGGGCCGATGTCCCAGGTGTAGATGCGCAGTCCGGGCGGGGCGGCGTGGATGGCGTAGATGATGGTCAGGCCGGCGCTTCCTGGGGGGACGGCGGCTAGCGCGTTGGTGACGATCTCTGAGGCGATGGTCTCGGCGTCGGCGGTGAGGGCGCGCAGGTCCCAGCGGGCGAGGCAGTCGCGGGTGAGCTGGCGGGCTTTGGCTGGGGCGGCGGGCTGGGGGTCGAGTTGGGCGCTGGCGTAGTGGCCGGGAGGGCGCGGCGGGGCACGGGTCGGCCTCGGGTGGCGTGAGGAGGGTGGGCGGCGGGTGGCGCTGCGGGTGCGGGCGGGCAGCGTGGCCGGGAGGGCGGACGGCGTGGACCGGTGAAGCGGGGGTCATGCGGCGGGCTCTGTGCTGGCTCGTGTTCCCATATCTGCCCCAGGAAGTTAAGTGTTGGCGGGCTGATAGGGCTAGACTCCCACAGCCTGTCCGCAATAACAGTGTGAAAATGGTCAATCGAAAATAGGTTCCACTGAGATTCCACATTTACCACTCGTATTCAGAAGGAATGCCACAGTAAGCCACCACAAAAGAAAGCAGTACTCGTGACCCCAAGGCCCACATCGGGGCGTTCCTCGGGGAGCAGCTACGCGAGATCCGCGTTGAAGGCGGGGTACAACAGCCAGGAAGAGTTCAGGAGGAGCCGATCGGGGCCGATCGGTCCGTGATCGGGAAGGCGGAGACCGAAGAGAGTACCCGCCGACTGATCCCGTGCTGGCGCGAGTGGCTGGACGCTTGCGGCGTCGGCGGGCGGCTCCGCACGATGTTCGAGAGGGATGGCCCGGTTTGCCCGTGGCAAGAGATGGTGCCCCGGTAACAAGGTCTGGTTTTCGAGGACTATCTGGAAGCCGAGAGGGCAGGCTCACACGCTGCGGCTCTGGACAGCCACTCATCGATAGCATGGCCTGTTCCAGAACGGAGGCGTACACTAGTGCGCTGCTTGTTGCGGCGGGGGCTGGGCAATAGAGGAGATCAGCAGTCAGATCGAGCTACGCGCGCATCGTCAGGCCGTTCATGCCCGGCCCGAGCCGCCCAACATCATCGCGTTGCTGGATGAGTCGGTGCTGAACAGGCTCATCGGGTCGCCCGAGGTTATGCGGGAGCAGGTGGCGCGCATCTTGAGAGCTGTCGGAGCGTATCGTGGTTCAGGTGGTGCCCAGCGAGGATCGGGGCGAACGCCGGACTCGGAGGGGCGATCAGCCTCGTTGCCGGAGATCGGAGCGCCTGATGTGCTGCTTGCTGAGGCGCTGGTTGAGGACCAGGTGACGCAAGATGTTTCGCGCAGTGCTCGAAGGCATCCGCTACCTTTGATCGGTGTCCGGGGTGACGCTGCCTCGCGTGCAGAAAGCCGGACTCTTATGATGGAGGCACTGGAGAAGATGGAACAGCGAGTAGACCCGTGCTGGCGTAAGGCCACGTACTATCGGCCAACGGAGGAGGCAGTGCATCGAGGCCGGTGACGTCCACCGAGTGCGGTCCTCGTCCGCGACACGACACAGCAGGGACGCGGCCCGGTCCTGCGGCTGACCCCCGCCGACTGGACGCGGTTCACGGCGTCGGTCAAGGGCTGACGCCCGTATTAGTCCACGAACGGATGGCCGCTCGTGGATGCAGTCATGCCCGGCAGGCTCTGGCCTGGCCGGGGTTCTGCTTGGTCACGTCTTCCTTTTCCTTAAAGGGTTTGGTTTAGGCTACCCGCTTCGGCGTGCCTGGCTTGAGCTGGCGTCTCACCACCGATGTTCGTGCGTACACGTCTTGTATGTCCTCCACGTGCTGGTCTAACGGTCGCCTTTGCAGGCATGGTTGCCTTGGCTTGTTTAACCCGCGCATTTTGCTGCCCCCGTACCACTCCCTGGTTTAACCTGTCCCCTCTGCTGCCCGCTGTACCCTTGATGACTTTGATCTTGACTTTGACTTTGATCTTGACTTTGACTTTGAATTTTATCTTGACTTTGACTTTTGCTTTTGAATTGTTTTTGGTTTTTGGTTTTGGGGTGGCTGGTGGTTTGTAGAGTAGTGTTTGCTGACCTCGCTCCCTTTGCTCTTTGAGGGGGTGAGGTCAGCGGACATGGAACGGAGAGCCACCAGCCACCCCGTCCCTGGAAGGGACGTGTTTTTCGAACAGGTGCGGGGCGTACAGTGCCGTGGAGCGCGTTCGGGGGGCTGTCCGGGGCCGGTGCGGGGGATGCGCGGCGGCTGTGCCCGGTCTCGGGGCGGCGGTGCGGCCTTTTCCCCGGCGAGTTAGGTAATGCCCGCGGTGCCCGGTTTCGGCACCGCGGGCATCCGCGCGGACGGCGCTGGAAGCATGGCGCGGTGAGGGTCGCCCGTCTGTTGGTGCGAGTGCGCGCAGCGCGCCTTTTTCTTACGGGGTGGATTTTCCGGGGAGCGGAGCGACCTGGGGCGGGAAGGGGGGTCCGGGGGGAACGGGGCTTTGGGGTGACCCCCTGGTCCCGCTGATGGAGCGCGCAGCGCCTTTGTCCCTGCCGTTGACGTTGACGTGCCGCGCCTGTTCTTCGGCGCGGGTCCGGCCGTGGCCGGACGGGGCGGCGGGCGGGGGCTTGCGGGACGGCGGACAGGGGGGTCCTTCCGTCCCGGCCCCGTTCGGCGCGGTGCCGGCGGGGCCGTGACGGCTGCTGGTCCTGGTCCTGGTCCTATGCTGCCTCCCGTTCCTGGCTGCTGCCCTTGGGTTATCGTCCTGGCGGCTAACGTCGTCGGCGCTGGCTAGGCCGCCTTGCTCGTCGGGGCTGCGCTCGCCGGCGCTGCGGTGCGCTTGCTCGCTGCGCTGCTCGTCGCGGGCCTCGGCGCGGTCTTGGCAGGCCCATCGGGCGTTCATCATCGCGCCGATCCGCTGCTCGGCGTCGGCGCTGGGGTGGATGTAGAACTTGAGCGTGGTCTCGATCGAGTCGTGCCCTAGTACCTGGCTGATGTTGGCAAGCTCGCGGGGGTTCTCGTCTAGCGCCTCGGTGGCGAACTGGTGGCGCAGCATGTGCGTGTGCGCGCCGCTGATCCCAAGGTGCCCCGTCAGTCTCGCGAACCGGCTGTACGCGGTGTTGTAGGGCATGTACGGGGTGCCCTTCGGGCCGGGGCAGAGCGGGCCGTCCGGGAGGTCGGCGACCATGTCCCACACCATGTCGGGGACGGGGACGTCCCGGTACTCGCCGGCCTTGCGGTGCTTGAGCGGTTCCAGTTCCATGCCGTCCGGGCTGGCCTGCCAGCACAGGTGCAGGTAGCGGGTGCCGTCTGCGCGGGTCATGAAATCGGCCTTGCGGACCCCTAGCGCCTCCCTGATCCGCAGTCCCATCGTGCGCTGGAGCCACGGCGCGATGCCCAGGCCGGGAATCGGCCAGGTGCGGCGGCGCTTGGTCCCGGTCGTGACGGTGAGGCCGTCTGCCAGCATCGCCACCGTCTCATCGGGCAGATGGACTAGGCGCTTGCGCTGCTGCTCCTGCTCGTACTGCGCGGCGGTCACGATGCGGGGGCCTAGCTCGATGCCGGTCAGCGTGTGGCGCGGGAGGGTGCCGCGCCTGACGCACTCGTCCAGGGTGCCGGTGATGATACGGCGGACGTTGCCCCGGTACTCATCCTGGTAGCCGCCTAGCGTCGTGTTGAGCAGGTGCTTTACCTTGGCGTCCATCCGCGCGACTTCAAGGACGCTCTTTCCCTTGAAGCAGCTTCGTCACTGCGGGGTTGGCGAAGTTGCTGCGGTAGATGGCCTTGGTCCTGGGGCTGGCCTTCGCCATGCCGTCTATGTATGGCGTCGCAGAGCGGCAGGAATTCCACGATGCCAGCGAGGGGGTCGGTGAACATCGCGCCCTGCGTCTGCTTGCCGGTCGATAGCGTGAGCTGGAACGTCTGCGCATCGGTGAGGCTGCCGAATGACTGCTCGCGCTGCCGGCTGCTCACCGAGTAGCGGACGGTCCACTTATGGGGGCAGTCCGGCACCTGCGCGGGCTCGCAGGTGTGCTGGCAGGTGCCGGCGGCGCATCCCTTGTTGCTGCCCGGCTTGTGATAGCCTCGGTCGCACTTCTTGATAATCGTGGCCTGTACTAGCGAATTCTGACTGTTGACCGACTTTCGCGTCACTTCACGGCTCCTGACTATTGCCTGATTCCAGACTACCCGGCGGCGCGCTGACCTGCGCTAATAGCTATTATCAAAGGAATGAAGACTTTTCTCTCGACGTAAGAAATTCGTGCCATACGCGCGAAAAGTCTTCGCCGTAATAAAACCTTTCGTGATCAATAGGCGGCGAAGACAAGAAGCATAGATAACAGCAAGAAATGAGAGGCGGTGGCGCTGCTGCCTCGCTACCTCCTGGCTTACGCCGGGACGAGTTCCGCCGGGGACGGGGCGCCGAGCGGGGCGGGGGCGTGCAGGGCGGCGGCGTTGGTTGCGGCGAAGGCCCGGTACTCGCGGGCCTCGGCGGCGCGGCGGCGGCGGTTCCAGCCGAGCAGCGGGGCCATGATGGCGGCCACCTCCGGGGCGGCCGACGCGCCGGAGTCGGCGGACTCGATGAGCAGCCTGACGCGGCGGGCGAGAACGTCCGCCACGTGCAGCGCGCCCTCGTGGGTGACCGCGTACGCGACCTCTGCCCGCAGGTAGGGGGCGCCGCCCGTCAGCGGCTGGCCGAGGGACTTGTCGGCCCGGATCAGGTCGAGGATCTCGCCCGCCACCGAGCCGTACTTCGCGACCAGGTGCTCGACCGAGGCCAGGGGCACGCCGTAGTCGTCGGCCAGCCGCTGCGCGCAGGCGCGGACCGCGGCCAGCCCGTCGGCGCCGAGCAGCGGCAGCTCGCCGGTGACCGACGGCGGTACGGGGCGGGGGAAGTTCTCCACCGCGGCGTCCACCACGTCCCTGGCCATCAGCCGGTAGGTGGTGAACTTCCCGCCGGCGATCGACACCAGGCCGGGCAGCGGCGCGTCGACCACGTGCTCGCGGGATAGCTTGGTGGTCGGCTTCTCCGCGCCGTCGGCGACGCCCTTGGCGTCCGCGTGCTTGGCGTCCGAGTGCTTGACGGGGGCCGCCTCGGCGACGAGCGGGCGCAGGCCCGCGTAGACGGCGAGCACGTCAGACACCGACAGCGGCCGGGCCAGCACCCGGTTGGCCTCGCCGAGGATGTAATCGACGTCCTCGGTGGTGGCAGCCGGTTCGGCGCGGTCGCCCGACCACTCGGTGTCGGTGGTGCCTACGATCCACCGGTCGCCCCACGGGATGAAGAAGAGCACGCTCTTGCTGGTGCGCACGATCATTCCGGTCGCGGCGTCGATCGCGGACCTGTCCATGACCAGGTGCACGCCCTTGGACATCCGGACCTGGTAGCCGGCCTGCACGCCGCTCGCCTCGTGCACCAGGTCCGACCAGACGCCGGCGCAGACCACGGTCCTGGCCGCCGCGACGTCGTAGGTCCGCCCGGTCTCCTCGTCCCGTACCCGCGCGCCGGTCACCCGCTCGCCCTCCCTGAGCAGCGAGACCGCGCTGGCCCGGGTGACCACGGTGGCGCCGTGCAGCGCCGCGGTCCGCACCACGGTGATCGTGTACCGCGCGTCGTCGACCTGGGCGTCGTAGTAGAGCATGGCGCCGGCCAGCCGGTCGGGGCGCAGCGCCGGGACTCGGCGCAGCGCGCCGCGGGTGGTCAGGTGCCGGTGGTGCGGGACCGGCCGCTTGATGCCCTCCAGAGCGTCGTAGATCACCAGGCCCGCGCCCACGTACGGCCGCTCGACCACCTTCCGGTAGAGCGGGTAAAGGAAGGGCACCGGCCGGACCAGGTGCGGCGCGAGCCTGCTGACCAGCAGGTCACGTTCCCGAAGCGCCTCCTTGACCAGCTTGAAGTCGCCCTGCTCGAGGTAGCGGAGGCCGCCGTGGATGAGCTTGCTGGACCGGCTTGAGGTGCCCGCGGCCAGGTCGCGGGACTCGACGAGGCCGACCCGCAGGCCGCGGGACGCGGCGTCGAGGGCGGCCCCGGCGCCGGTTATGCCGCCGCCGATGACGAGCACGTCGAGCGGCCCCGCCGCCAGCCTGCGCATCGCTTCGTCACGATCACGAGCATCAAGAACACCGGACATCACGACTGCTCCTCCCCGGCCCCATGGGGCCACCACTCCCCATGGTAGGTGCCGACCCTGATTCATCGCGGTCGATGAGACGGGTGGGGTCGTGTCTTCGTCTGGGTAAACGATGGTTAATGTCTGCCTGTCAACGAGGCGGGAGCAGCCCAGTGAGGAGGCGGTCTCGATGATGAGTGTTCGCGCGGCGGCTATCGAGCCGGTCGGAGACGTGACGGCGATGCTCGGCGAGGGGCCGTACTGGGTTCCGGAGGACGACTGCCTGCTCTGGGTGGATATCCAGAGCGCGCACCTGCACCGCACCTACTTCCCCTCGCAGGAGACGGTCACCGACTCCCTGAGCGCGGTGTCGGCGGCGTTCCCGGTCGTCGGCGGCGGCATTCTCACCGTCGGCGGCGCGGCGCTGACCCTGCTCTTCCCGGCCGAGCGCGGAGGTCGGTGGTCGACCAGGATCATCGCCGAGGTCCCGGCGCGCGACGACCTGCGGTTCAACGACGCGGGGGTGGACCCTGCGGGAAGGGTCTGGGCCGGATCGATGCACGTCCCCGAGTCCGAACCGCTGGGCGAGCTGTACCGGCTCGACCCCGGCGGCAGGCTGATCACGGTGGTCAAGAGCGTGACGACCTCCAACGGGCTCGGCTGGTCGCCGGACGGCTCGCGGATGTACTACGCGGACTCGCCGCTGCGCCGCGTTGACGTGTTCGACTACGACGCGGCGACCGGCGAGGCGTCCGCCCGCCGCCAGTTCGCCGACCTGTCCGGCGTGGGAGGCGTCCCCGACGGGCTGACCGTGGACCTGGACGGCTGCGTCTGGGTGGCGATGTGGGGCGGCGGCGCGCTCCGCCGGTTCACCCCGTCGGGCGAGCAGGACGCGGTGCTGCCGGTCCCGGTCTCCCAGCCGACAAGCTGCGCCTTCGGCGGCCCGGGCCTGGCCGAGCTCTTCATCACCACTGCCAACGTCGGCCTCAGCCAGGCCGAGCGCGCCGAGCAGCCGCTGGCCGGCCGCCTGCTGCACGTTCAGCCGGGCCCGATCGGCCTCCCCTCAGCCATGGCCAAGGCCGTCATCCGCGCCTAATCCATGCGGCGGCCCTGCGGGCGCGATGCGGCTTGGCGCGGCTTCACGGCACGCCCTGGTTACTATGTTGGCGATCTGAATACGCTGTATGAATTGGGTGTCCGGGGTTTCCTGCTTGCGTGCCGGGAGAGATCTAGCATGGACCGTGGCGAGCGCTATCGGGGCAGAATTGAAGCGCTGAGCGCCCAGGAGACGGTCCCGCCCGCTGGCGATCTCGAGCTGGGCGCCGGTCAGGGCAGGCCCGGCGTGCGCCCCGCGGCGCGCCGCAAGCAAGCGGCGGCGGCTTGGGCCGGCGTCGCTCTGGCGCTTTACGCCTTCTTCGCGCGAATCTCGTTCGGAGGGCGGGTCAATTCCGATGGAGCGAACAGCGCGCTGCAGGCGTGGGACTTGGTGCACGGTCATCTCCTGCTGCACGGCTGGCACATCGGCGACGCGACCTTCTACTTTTTCGAACTCCCGATCACCGGGGTCATGGAGCTGATAGTCGGCCTCGGCGATGTCGCCGCCCACCTGGCCTCGGCGATGACCTATCTCATCGTCGCGGCCTTCGCCGCCGCCCTGGCCGTGGCGGGCAGCACCGGCTCGGCCAGGGCGGTGCGGTGCGCGGTTGTCGTCACCGTGCTCGCCGTGCCGCTGCTTGCCGCGCCGGACGTGCTTATGCTGCTTGAGGAACCCGACCACGTCGGGACCTCCGTGTTCATCCTGGCGTCCTTCCTGCTCGTCAGCCGTGCGCCTAGCCGGTGGTACAGCGCGCCGCTGCTCTGCGTGATCTTGTGCGCGGGGCAGGTCAGCGACCTCACCGTGCGGTATGTGGCCGTGCCGGCGATCGTCGTCGTGTGCGGGTACCAGATGCTTGCCGCCAGGAAGCTCCGCTCCATGGACGCGGCATTCGCGGCAGCCGCGGCCGCCTCCGTGCCGCTGGAATCGATGCTCCGCGCGCTGATGGTTCATGTCGGCGGGTTCATCATGGTGGCGCCTAGGGCGAAGCTCTCATCTCCCCGGCTGTGGCCGCAGCACGCGTCGGTCACCTGGCTGGACATCCGCGTCCTGTTCGGGGCGGTCACCGAGCCGGACGCCAGGCTGGCCGGGCTGCGTGCCGCTTTCGGGGTGGTCTGCCTGCTCGCCGCGCTGGCCGGCCTGGGACGAGTGGCGTGGACTTGGCGCACCGCGAGCCGCGCCGAGCAGCTTCTCGGCCTTGCGATCGTCTGCAACGTCGGCGTGTACCTAATCTCAGTAATGCCGCTGCCGAACGGTTCACGCGAGGTCGCCGCTGTGCTGCCGTGCGGGGCGATACTGGCGGCGCGCGTCCTCGTGCCCGCGCGGATCGCCAGCAGGCGGCGGTCCGCTGCGGTGATCGCGACGACGGCGCTCATCGCGCTCGTGCCGCTCGTCACCGCGGCCGCGCGTCCCCCGACGGGGGCCACGAGCGGTCCCTCGACGGGGCCGGCCACCGCGCCGCTGTCGTCCTGGCTCACGACGCACGGTCTGACCTACGGAATCGGGGGGTACTGGGACGCCTCGGTGGTCACCCTCCAGTCAGGCGGCAAGGTAAAGGTCCGCGCGGTTGACCTCCACCAGTACGCCAGCGAACCCGGGTGGAAGATCAACATTCCCGGCTGGGAGACGAACGCCCTGTGGTACGACCCGTCCAGGTACCAGGCCACATTCGCGGTCGCCGACGTGCACGGCAGGTACCCGGCGGCCGCCTTCGAGCAGTTCTTCGGCAAGCCGGAGCAGACCTACCGGGCGGCCGGCTGGATCGTCCTCGTCTACCGGAAGAACCTGCTCGCGCAGGTCCTGCCGATGCTGCCATGAGGCTCACTTGGCCCCGGCGGAGCCCCACATTGCATAGCTCCCGGACATTGCATAGCTCCCGGACATTTTATTCGCCTCATTATCCCGAAAAATGTCCGGCAGCTATGTAAAGTCGAAAAAGCGTCCTGGATCGGCCTGGGTACGGTGGCGGGGAGCGCCAGCCGTCGGCGCAGGGCTACCGCATCGTGGGCGAGAGCAGTGATCAGGATTCCCGGGCCCGCAAGCGGCATGATCGCGCGCGCCGGGCTGGCCTGCGGTGCGGTAACAGGGCGCGGCAGCGGATCGGGGTCGGTTACCGGGTCCACCAGGAGCAGGTTGCCGGCTGCGCGGTGACCGGCCAGGACCGCTGGCCCCAGGCTGGCCTGATCCGTGCCCGACACCTCAAGCGAGTGCCGGAGCAACGGCCGCCCGGCGTAATCGACCCGCAGCACCGACCGGACCGCGCCGCCGTCCTCGCCGTGCCGTCCAAGCAGCAACTCGTCGCGGAGCAGCAGCGACGCGCCCTCGTCGAGCGAAACCGAGACAACGGTCGCGTGCCGCGCGCCCGCCGTGACCACAACCGGTTCCGGCAGGTACTCCAGGTGCGCTCCCGGCCCGACGGACACAGAAAGCCGCAGCACCGACTCGAGCCCGTCCGGCCCGGGCAACGCGATCGACGCCGCCGCGGTCCGCACCCTGAGGAACGCCCCCTGCTCGACGGAAATCCGCAGCGAGAGCTCGTCCCCGCCGATCGGCCCGGCCGCCCCGCCGATCACGTACACCGCGTCGGGCGTCCGCCGCAGCACCAGCGGCACCTGCGACGCCAGCACCGGCAGCCGTGTTGCGCCGCCGCGCCCGGCGACTGCGACGATCGATGCGGACGCGGCGATCCGGTTCCGCGCGAGCAGAGTAACCACGGTCCGTTCGGGCTAACGGAAGGACGGTGACCGGAGGGCGGCCCGCACCCAGCCGGCGACCTCGGCCGCCACCGGATCTTCGCGCAGGGAAGTGAAGATCACCGGCCGCCCCTCGCGCGCCGCGGCAGCGTCCCGCTCCATGACCGCGAGCGAGGCCCCGACCAGCGGCGCGAGATCGGTCTTGTTGATCACCAGCAGGTCGGAGAACGTGACGCCGGGCCCGCCCTTGCGCGGCACCTTGTCACCGCCCGAGACATCGAGCACAAAGATCTGCTGGTCCGCCAGACCCCGCGAGAACGTCGCGGTGAGGTTGTCGCCGCCGCTCTCCACCAGCACCAGGTCGAGCCCGCCGAACCGAGCCTCCAGATCCTCGACCGCGTCCAGGTTCGCCGCGATGTCGTCGCGGATCGCGGTGTGCGGGCAGCAGCCGGTGCGGACGGGGGTGATCCGGTTGACGTCGAGCACGCCGGCCCGTTGCAGGAAGTCGGCGTCCTCGGTGGTGTAGATGTCGTTGGTCACCACGGCGAGGTTGATCTCGTCCCGCAGCGCCCGGCAGAGCGCGGCGACGAGCGCGGTCTTGCCGCTGCCGACCGGCCCGCCGATGCCGATCCGCAGCGCCCGCCCCGCGCGCGGCGGTACCGGGTGCTCGTGCGTCCCGTGCTCGTGGGCACCGGAACCGTGGTCGTGGTCAAGACTCAAAGAGTCTCACCTCCGCTCGGATATGCGCTTCAGCCAGCAGGTCAAGAGCCGGAGCCGACGAACAGGGGAGCTCGGCGAGCGGGCCGTCCGCGGCCCCGGCGGCGCGCTCGGCGATCTGGTCGATGTCGCCGGCGAGCCGGGCGAGGATGGCGGTGGCCCGCATCGGGTCGAGGGCGAGCAGCCGGACCGCCGCGCCGGCCGGCCCGGCCACCGACTGGTAAGCGGCGATCCGCGCCGCTGCGGCGGCGTCGCACCCGGCCGCCGCCGCGGCTGCCCCGAGCACCACCGCATGATGCGGCCCGCCCGGGTACTCCGCGCTGATCCTCGCCGGGCCGTCCCTCGTGCAGGCTTCGTCCGTGCCGACGTTGGCGCCACCGTCTGCCCCTCGGGTGGTCACGCCGGTTCCCGCCCCACGCGCGGTCGCGGTGCCCGACGCCGCCAGGGCAGCCACCGCGCGATCCTCCGCCCAGGCCACCCGGGCCGCGCGTAGCAGCGCCCGCCCCTGCCGCCGCGAGGCCGCCCGCTGCGCGGGCGACGGCGTTCGCGCGTCCGCCTCAGCGTCAATCTCGCCCCAAAAATCAAACCCGTCATAAGGAACGAGCCGTTGGTCCCACTTCCCCGGTCCAGGTTTCCCATCCCCAGCGCGGCGTTCACCGGCGATTGCGCCGTTGCGGCCAAGATCATCCGCGGCCAAGGCGGCGTTCCGTTCCGCAGCGCGGCTCTCACCAGCGCAGCGCGCGCACACGGCCGCGGCAATCCCGGCCGCGACCAGCCCCGAGGTCCGCAGCCGGCCGCGCAGGAACGCCTCAAGCGAATCCAGATCGGCCACGGTCCCCGCCGTCGCCGCCGGCTCAACTCCACCGGAATGCGCGTGCCCCCCAGCCGGAAACCGCGAGTCCGACAGCAACAGCGCCGCCACGCTCACGGCATCGCCCCAGCGCTGCCGGCGCCCCCACCGCTGCCCGCGTCCCCACCGCTGCCCGCGTCCCCACCGCTGCCCGCGCCCCTCATCATGCGTACGGCCCCCAGAATGCCTGTTACCACTGCGACGCTCGCGATCGCTGCGACACCTGTGATCGATTCTGGTCTGCAAGTCCCAACTTGCTATCAGTTCTAACCACTTTTGTGCCCGTTTTGTCGGATTCTCGTGGTAAAAATTGATAGAAAGCCGTCGATTGCACTTCTGGAGAGGCATGTATGACGGGAGAGGCGGGCGATGCGGTCGCCTTCGCGCAATCGACTCCGCACGCGACGGGAACCCTGGGTCCAACGGGGCTCCTGGGTCCAACAGGGCTCGTGGGCCTGACGCGGTCTTGACATACCGGCACCGGAGCGGCGCCACCGGCATCCGGAGCGAGGCCATCGTTAGCAGGGACGAGGTCATCATCAGAAGAGGAAGTAGCGCTGGGCCATGGGGAGTTCCGCCGCTGGGGCGGCCTCGACGGCCTCGCCGTTGATGCGGACGGTGAAGGTGTTCGGGTCCACCGCGATGTCCGGCATGGCGTTGTTGTTGATCAGGTCCGCCTTCCCCCGGCGGGACACGTCGGCGACCGGGATGAGGGCGCGGGCGAGGCCGAGCTTGTCGGCGAGCCCGGCTTCGAGCGCGGCCGGGGAGACGAAGGACAGCGACGTCCGCGCGGGCACCTTGCCGTAGGCGCCCCACATCGGGCGGGGCAGGATCGGCTGCGGGGTGGGGATCGACGCGTTGGCGTCGCCCATCGCGGCCCAGGCGACGAAGCCGCCCTTGAGCACCGCGTGCGGCCTGACCCCGAAGAAAGCGGGGTGCCAGAGCACGAGGTCGGCCAGCTTGCCCGGCTCGACCGAGCCGACGTGGCCGTCTAGCCCGTGCGCGATCGCCGGGCAGATCGTGTATTTCGCGATATAGCGGCGGGCGCGGGCGTTGTCCGCGCCGCGCGCGCCGCCGTCGTCGGACGGCACCGAGCCGTAGCCCGCGAGCGCGCCGCGGCGCTCCTTCATCACGTGGGCGGTCTGCCAGGTGCGGAGCACGACCTCCCCGATCCGCCCCATCGCCTGGGAGTCCGAGCCGATCATGGAGATCGCCCCCAGGTCGTGCAGGATGTCCTCGGCGGCGATCGTCGAGGGGCGGATCCGCGACTCGGCGAACGCCAGGTCCTCGGGGACGGCCGGGTTCAGGTGGTGGCAGACCATGAGCATGTCGAGGTGCTCGTCGACCGTGTTGATCGTGTGCGGCCTAGTCGGGTTGGTCGAGGAGGGCAGTACGTTCGGCTGCGAGGCGACCGTGATGATGTCCGGCGCGTGCCCGCCGCCGGCCCCCTCGGTGTGGTAGGCGTGGATGGGCAGGCCCGCGATCGCGGCGAGCGTGTCCTCGACGAACCCGGCCTCGTTCAGCGTGTCCGTGTGGATCGCGGTCTGCACCCCGGCGGCCGTCGAGACCCGCAGGCAGGCGTCGATCGCGGCCGGCGTCGTCCCCCAGTCCTCGTGCAGCTTGAACCCGGCCGCGCCAGCTCGCAGCTGCTCCCACAGGGCCTCTTCCGAGACCGTGTTGCCCTTGCCGAGCAGCACGATGTTGATCGGCCAGGCGTCGGTTGCCTCAAGCATCCGCGCGAGGTTCCACGAGCCGGGGGTGACCGTGGTGGCCCTGGTTCCCTCGGCCGGGCCGGTGCCGCCGCCGATCAGCGTGGTGATCCCGGCGCCGAGCGCCTCGGGGAGCTGCGTCGGCGAGATCATGTGGACGTGGCAGTCGATGGCGCCGGCGGTGAGGATCAGCCCGTTGCCCGCCATCACCTCGGTGCAGGGGCCGATCACCAGATCGGGGTGGACGCCGTCCATTATGTCGGGGTTGCCGGCCTTGCCGATCGCGGTGATGCGGCCGTCGCGGACGCCCACGTCGGCCTTGACGATGCCCCAGTGATCGAGGATGACCGCGCCGGTGATGACCAGGTCGGGCGTGCCCTCGGCCCTGGTGGCGACCGCCTGGCCCATGGACTCCCTGATCACCTTCCCGCCGCCGAACACGGCCTCGTCGCCCCCGGCGCACAGGTCCCGCTCGACCTCGATGAGCAGCGCGGTGTCGGCCAGCCTGATCCGGTCGCCCGCGGTCGGCCCGTACAGCAGCGCGTACCGCTCGCGACCTAGCTCACTCACCAGGCTCCTCCGCACCAGGATCGGCAGCAGAACCCGCCAGCCGTCGGCCGCCGATCTGCAGGCCGGGAACCACGCGCCGGCCGGCCAGCGGCACCAGCGAGACCTCGCGCTCGACGCCAGGCTCGAACCGCACCGCGGTGCCGGCCGGGACATTCAGCCGACGGCCCCACGCAAGATCCCGGTCGAACCGAAGCGCCGCGTTGGCCTGCGCGAAGTGGAAGTGCGAACCGACCTGGACCGGCCGGTCGCCGGTGTTCGCGACCACCAGGGTCAGCGTCGGCCGCCCGCCGTTCAGCGTGACCGGCCCCTCGCCCGGCAGGATCTCGCCGGGGATGATGTGGGATGAGCTCAAGGGATCGGCTCGTGCACGGTGACGAGCTTGGTGCCGTCGGGGAAGGTCGCTTCGACCTGGACCTCGGTCAGCATCTCCGGCACTCCGTCCATCACGTCGTCCCTGGTGAGCACGGTGCGGCCGGTAGCCATCAGCTCGACCACGGGTCTCCCGTCCCGGGCGCCCTCCAGCAGGAACGACGTGATCAGCACGACCGCCTCGGGGTAATTCAGCCGCAGCCCGCGTGCCTTGCGCTCCCGGGCGAGTCCGCCCGCCACATGGATAAGCAGCCGTTCCTGCTCGTGCGGGGAGATCAGCATGCCAGCACGATAAACCCGCAAGTCACGGCGGATGTTACAGCGGTGTGACGAATTCTCGCGCCCGTTTCAGGGCTGGAAGCCAGCCCACGGGTCGTAGTCAACCTCGAGTGGTTCCTGAGTCGGACGCTGCTCCGCGGGGACGTGCTCCAGGTTCAGGCGGATCCTGGTCCAGGTGGAACTGCGGCCGCGCATCGAGTCGACCAGCACATCGGCGGGCGCCAGCATCGGCCAGACGTCGCCGTGCCGTTCCTTCCACCGCTGCAGGCCGTCCATCGCCTCGGCCTTGGTCTCGGCGCGGGCGATCTCGATCAGCGGCTTGGTCGACTTGCGGCGGCCGGTCGGGCTCGGCGCGGGGCCGGCGTCGGACACTGCCTCGCCGTCGGCGGCGTCTCCGGTGCCAGCCGACTTGCCCGGCGTGCGGCGCTTGGACGGCTGGACGCGCGGTGCCTCGCCGGCCTGCTTCTCGTAGTTGGGCGGCCAGGGCGCGTCCGGCAGCCCCGCCGCCTCGTCCCGGGCGGCCAGTTCCAGCAGCGGCTCGAGCGAGCCGACGGCGTCGTTCATGCCCGCCCACGGGTCGCCCACGGACGCGAACCGCGCGGGGACCGTATCGATGGTGAACCGCGACGGATCGCAACCGGGAACCTCGTCCCAGGTCAGCGGGGTGGAGACCCGCGCGTCTTGCAGCGGCCTGACCGAGTAGGCCGAGGCCACCGTGCGGTCCTTGGCGTTCTGGTTGTAGTCGACGAAGACGCCGTGCCGCTCCTCCTTCCACCACTTCGACGTCGCCAGGTCCGGTGCCCGCCGCTCGATCTCCCTGGCCACCGCCACCGCGCAGCGGCGCACGTCGCTGAAGGACCAGCGCGGCGAGATCCGCGCGTAGACGTGCATGCCCCGCGACCCCGAGGTCTTCGCCCAGCCGACGAGGCCGCAGTCGGCGAGCACCTCCCGCGCCACCAGCGCCACAGAGACGATCTGCGGCCACTCGATTCCGGGCACCGGGTCCAGGTCCACCCGCAGCTCATCCGGGTGATCGAGGTCGGTCGCCAGCACGGGATGCGGGTTCAGGTCGATGCACCCGAGGTTGACCACCCAGGCAAGCCCGGCCGCGTCGGTCAGCACCACCTCGTCCGCCGTCCGCCCGGACGGGAAGCTCAGCTGCGCGGTCGAGATCCAGTCCGGCCGCGAGCTTGGCGCCCGCTTCTGGAAGAACGGCTCGGCCTCCGCGCCGTTCACGAACCGCTTGAGTGCCATCGGCCGCCCGGCCACCCCGCCGAGCGCCCCGTCGGCGACCGACAGGTAGTACTCGACCAGGTCGAGCTTGGTGTGCCCGGTGCGAGGAAAGTACACCTTGTCCGGGTTGGAAACCTGCACCAGGCGCCCGGCCACCTCGATAACGATCTTCTTGTCCGCCACCAACAGTCACCCCGGTCCGTTCACACTCATGGCTTTTGCTTGAGAATTTCCGCCAGGCGGAAGCTGGTCGGCTCCGTTAGCTGCTCGTACGTGCAGGACGCGGGGGAGCGATCCGGGCGCCAGCGGGCAAACTGCGCGGTGTGCCGGAAGCGCGGCCCCTCCATGTGGTCGTAGCGCACCTCGACCACGCGCTCCGGGCGGAGCGGCACGAAGGACAGGTCCTTGCCGACGTTCCACCGGCTGTACTCGGAACTGCGCGGCGTCCGCGTCCCGCCGCCGTCCGGTGCTGCCGACGCCGCCCAGTTCCACGGATGGCCTTCGAACGTCGTCACCAGCGGCTGCAACTCGGTCATCAGCGAGCGCCGCACCGCCATCGAGAACGCGCCGATCACGCCCACGCTCGCCAGCTCACCCGAGTCCCGGTACAGCCCGAGCAGCAGCGACCCGACCGCGTCCGGGCCGCTCTTGTGCGGCCGATAGCCGGCCACCACGCAGTCCGCGGTCCGGTCATGCTTGACCTTGAACATCACGCGCTTGTCGGGCTCGTACGCAGCGGTCCGTGGCTTCGCGATCAGACCGTCCAGCCCCGCGCCCTCGAACTGGCTGAACCACTGCGCGGCTAGCTCTTCATCCGACGTCGCGGGCGTCAGGTGGACGGGCGAGGCCGCGTCGGCCAGCGCCTCCTCGAGCGCGGCGCGGCGCGCGGCGAACGGGCGCTGCGTGTAGTCAACCGAGTCCAGCGCCAGCAGGTCGAACGCGACGAAGTGGGCAGGCGTCTGCGCGGCGAGCAGCCGCACCCGGCTCGCCGCCGGGTGCAGCCGCAGTTGCAGGGCCTCGAAGTCCAGCCGCCCGGCCGCCCAGTCCGGCAGCACGATCTCCCCGTCAATGACGCACCGGGCCGGCAGCTCGGACAGGAAGGCGGTCACCAGCTCGGGGAAGTAGCGGGTCATCGGCCGCTCGTTCCTGCTGCCGATCTCCACCTCGCCGCGGTCGCGGAAGACGATGGACCGGAACCCGTCCCACTTGGGCTCGAAGAGGAAGTCCCCGGATGGGATCGCGTCCACCGGCTTGGCCAGCATCGGCGCGACGGGCGGCATCACCGGAAGATCCATAACCACAGCTTGTCACGACGCAGTCTGGGTCAAACGCAAGGCAGGGTAACGTGAACCAAGCGCGATGCCCGTCCAACACCATGCCAGTGGCCAACCCCAGCCAGTGGCCAACCCCCCCGGGAGCACGCAATGGCTGGTCAACCGCAAGAACCATCCTGGACGCCCGCCGGACAGGAGCAGACCCAGACCCGCGCGGCCTGGCCGCAGCAGCCGCCCGCCTTCGCGCCGCCCGCCGCCGCCCAGCAGGACGCGTACGGCTATCCGCAGCAGCCCGCGCAGGGCGGCTACCCGCCGCCGCCGCCTCCGCCGCAGCCCGGCTACGCGGGCCAGGAGCAGGCGTATGCCCAGGATCAGGCGTACGCGGGTCAGGATCAGGCGTACGCGCGTCAGGGGCAGCAGTACCAGGCGCAGCCCGGCCCCCTGGCGACCCAGTGGCAGGGCGAGCCCGGCGTCACGCCGGGCCGCCCCGGCGGCAAGCAGAAGGCCCCGGGCGAGCGGGGGTTCATCGGCTCGCTGTTCGACTTCAGCTTCACCTCGATGGTCACGCCCAAGATCATCAAGGTCCTCTACGTCCTGTTCACCCTCTGGACGGCGCTGGTGGCGCTGTTCATCCTGGTCATCAGCTTCCGCACCGGCGGGATGGTCGGCGGCCTGTTCGTGCTGATCGTCATCGAGCCGATCTTCGTACTGCTGATGCTCGGTGTGTACCGAGTGATTCTTGAGGCGTTCATGGTCGTTTTCAGGATCTACGAGGAGACCGTGAAGATCCGCGAGCGCGGCGAGCGCCAACTCTGACTCGGGAATTTTACGTAGCCTGGTCGTCCACAGCCGCCGCCCCACTGTCCACAGCGCATTCGTCAAGCATGCGCGGGCTAACCAGCGCCGGATGTCCACAGCTGGCAGGCGCTAAGCAGGCGGTGTTCCACAGGCCAGGGGCAGTTACGCACCGGTTACGCACATGGTGATCCACAGCCAATCTGGAGTACGTTTCCTGTCCCGGGGGAGTGGCAAGCCAGGTTGGCGAGCCGCACCGCGGGGACCGGGGAAACACGATGGCAAGCTGGGCAGGACATCAAGTCATGACCAAAACCCTGATGCAGCCGCTGGCCGCCGAGACGGCCAGGAACAATCGCCACTTTCAGCTGATCGTCGATGTGCATCTGCTGTTGCTCAGCGACGGCGATCTGCTGCTCGGCAGGCGCGCGAACACCGGATACGGCGACGGGGCCTACGAGCCGCCGTCCGGCCGCCTGGCCGAGCGCGAGACCCTGGTGGAGGCCGCGGTCCGGGTTGCCGCGGCCCAGGTGGGGATCGAGCTCGACCCCGCCCGCGTGTCACTCGCGCACGTGATGCACGACGTCTCCGGGCACGGCCGGATGGCGTTCTTCCTGACCGCAGACGGCTGGGACCGCCCCGGCGACGACGCCCTCGGCTCTCGCGACGACGCCCTCGGCTCTCGCGATGTTGGCGCCGCCGCGAGGCTCGCGGGCACCAGGAGCTACAGCGACTTCGGCTGGTACCCGCCGGCCGAGCTCCCGGCGAACATGATCGACCGGGCCCGCGTGGCAGTCCGCAACTACGCCGCCGGCGCCCGCTTCTCCACCTACCCCGCCTTCGGCATGTAGTCCGCCGAAGCTCCAGATCAAGGTCAAAATCAGGGTCGTGCTGAACGGTCCCGTGCTTCGAGTCCACCGCCGGTAGAATCGGTAGACTCGGAGCACGATGCGACTGGTGAAGACCCACGGGTCACTCAACGAGATCTTCGCGCTCGAGGCGACGCCGAGCGCGTGGACGTCCGACGCCGACCTGCGCGCGTTCGTGCGGAAGGTCTGCGACCGGGACTCGTGGACCGGCGGCGGCGACGGCATCTACCTCTACGACCCGGCCGGCCCGAACGCGCAGGCGTGGTTCTTCAACCCCGACGGCTCGTCGGCCGAGTTCTGCGGCAACGGGATGCGGGGCCTCGGACGGCTGATCCTCGACCTGCGCGGCACCGACACCGAGGTCGTGGCCAGCGGCGGCCGTGACTACACCGTGCACCGGGCCGCGTCGACAACCGAGGGCGTCCGCCAGGTGGTGCTCGAACTGCCTCCGCTCACCTTCGACGAGGCCGAGCTGCCCGCCCCGTTCGCGGCCTTCACCGCGGTCAGCGTGCCCAACCCGCACGTGATCTCCGTCGTGGACGCGTACTCGGAGCCCGACCTGATCGAGCTGGGCAAGCTCGCCGCCGAGGTCTTCCCCGCGGGCGCCAACGTCTCCTTCCTGCAGCCCCTCGATGATGCCGAGGTCTTCGTCCGCACCTTCGAGCGCGGCGCGGGCCTGACCCCGTCCTGCGGCTCCGGCGTGGTCGCCTCCCGCGCCGCCTACTCGAAGCTGACCGGCCTCGACCCGGCGCAGCGCATCGTCGTCCGCAACGCCGGCGGCGTCGCCGCCGCCTCGATCGAGATCCGCGACGGCGCCTGGCACCCCATCCTCGAAGGCAACGCCACCGTCGTCTACACCGCCGAGACCGACGCCCGCGGCAGCCAGCTCAGCCCGATCGAGTACGCCGCCGAAGAGAACGCCGCTTACCACACCCTGGACGACGGGCAACACTGATTACCTCAAGTCTCGCGGCATACTCACCGCTCACCCATAATCGGCGTCACGTTACGCCAATATAGTCGCGTTACGCCCATATAATAGGAGCGCTTGTCTCATCCCAATTGACCGACGGGTCGGGACTGCTGAATTTTATTGATCTAAACTCCCTCTCGGTCGGTATCGCTGTTAGTATCACGCCGAGTCATCGATGCAGTATACTAAGTTCTATGCCGAACGTGCTTGCGATGAATCGCGCAGGCACCGACCAAGGGAGTCGATCGGCAATGACGGTTCTGCAGATGGAAGTGTCACGTCCGGCACGTCGGACATGGGCGACCTGCCGCTCGATGTCGAAGTAAACATCGATGATGTCGAATATGCGCGGATTATGCGTCGGATCGCTATCACCGACGGCGGTACCGACACGAGATCTCCGCCTTTAACTCGTCGATTTAGCCCACGTTGACCGCGACCGCGCGAAATTCTTCCTTTCCGGCAGTTCGTCCTGAAGGTGCACAGTCGCTGTGACCTGGCGTGCGACCACTGCTACGTCTACGAGCACGCTGATCAGAGTTGGCGCGGTCGCCCGAAGGTGATCGCGAGTACTACGGTCGCGAAGACAGCCGAACGCATCGCCGACCATGCTCGGCAGCACGGCCTGTCCAGGGTGCGCGTCGTCCTGCACGGCGGCGAGCCGCTGCTGGCAGGCGCATCCCGGCTGGGCGAGATCGCCCGCGTCTTGCGCGGGGCCATCGAGCCGGGATGCGAGCTTGACCTGCGCATCCACACGAACGGGATGCGACTGGACGAGGAGCTCTGCCGAGCTCTTCCTGGCCGAGCGGGTCAAGGTGGGGATCTCGCTCGACGGCGATCGCGCGGGCAACGACATGCACCGCCGCTTCGCCGACGGGCGCAGCAGCTATGACGGCGTGATCCACGCGATCAACCTGCTTCGCCGTCCGGAGTACCGGGAGATCTACGCGGGCCTGCTCTGCACCATCGACTTGCGGGCCGACCCGGTGGCCTCGTATCACGCGCTCGCGGCGCTCGAGCCGCCCGCCGTTGATTTTCTGCTCCCGCACGCCACCTGGGACAGCCCGCCGCCCGGGAAGCGGCGACGGCCGGACGCCGTACGCCGACTGGATAGCCGCGGTCGTTCGACACTTGGACGGCCGACTCGCGGCGTGTTCCGGTTCGGATGTTCGAGTCAATAATCAGGACCATCGCGTGGTAGCGCCAGCCTGACCGAGGCGTTCGGTCTCGAGGCGAGCGACTTGGTCGTCGTGGAAACAGACGGGACGATCGAGCAGGCCGACTCCATCAAGGTGGCCTATGACGGCGCGCCCGCAACCGACCTCGACGTATTCAGTCACGCCCTGGACGAGGCGGCCGCACACCCTGCGATCAAGGCGCGACAGCGGGGCATCGCCGGGCTAAGCGCCACTTGCCGCAGATGCCCGGTCGTCATCAGCTGCGGCGGTGGCCTGTACGCCCACCGCTACCGTTCGGGCGCGGGCTTCGATAACCCCTCGGTCTACTGCGCTGACCTGGAGAAGATCATCACTTACATACGCGCTCAGATGCGGCCCGCGCCACCCGTCCGCTCGGAGGCAGCCGGCCGCTCCTTCCGGACGACGCGTTCGATGGACTGGCTGCCGGGTACGGCGACCACACGGCCATAACCCGCCTGATCGAGGCGGAGCGGTCCAACCCGCGCACACTGCTGCGACTGCTGCGAGAGGGGTCTGACGGCCGCGACAGCGAGCTTTTCCTGGCGGGCTGGCGGATGATCGTGGCCCTTGAGAAGAGCGAAAGGTCCGCCGTCAACGAGATTCTCGGCCACCCCTACGTGCGCGCCTGGGCCGAGCAGTGCCTCCGGCTCGGGCGCGCGCGGACGACCGGTCAGTGCCCCAGGCGGCGGTGCATGCGGAAATGAGCCATCTGGCTTCGATCGCCGCGTCGGCCGCGATCAGGGCGGGAGCGCGGACCGAGGTTGACGTGCCGACGACGGCGGGCCATGTCCACCTTCCCGCCCTGGGTCGGCTACGGGTCGGGTCGGCGGAGAGGGCAACGGTGGCAACCGATGCGGCTGGGTTCGAGGTGCGAGCGACGTCGGGAAAGTGGCGAGTCGACCTAGACGCAGAGAAAGCGTGCCCGGAGTGGGAGCCGGTCCGCGAACTGCAGGCTGGCCAGATCTCGGTTCGCTTGGAGGATACCGATCCGTACCGGGACTGCCACCAGTGGCCGGTCGCGCCTCGATTGTCAGAGGCGAGTGTGGCCGCGTGGCAGGAGCAATTCGCAGTCGCATGGGATCTCATCGAGCGGGACTATCCCGGCTACGCCCCCGGCATTGCGGCCGGGCTCTCGACTATCACGCCTCTGGCTAATGGCGAACCGGGCCGCGAGATCAGCGCGGCTGCCCGGCCGGCGTTCGGTGCGGTCGGTGCCGCCCTGGCTGCCAGCGGCGAAGTGCTCGCGCTGCTGCTTATCCACGAATTCCAGCACGTGAAGCTGGGTGCCATGCTCGACCTGGACGACTTGTACGAGCCGATCCCCGGTCAGCTGTTCCCCGTGCTCTGGCGGGACGACCTGCGGCCAATCGAGCCGGTGATCCAGGGAACATACGCGCACCTAGGCGTCACCGACTACTGGAGGGTACGGCGGCACCAGGTTGACGGCAGGTGGGCGGAAGCCACCGAGCAGTTCGCTCGGTGGCGGATGGCCACCAGCGATGCGATCGAGACGATCGCCAGCTCCGGCGCGCTGACCCCCCTCGGAGATCGATTCGTAGCGCAGATGCGCACCACGATCGAGCCCTGGCTCGAAGAGTCGGTGGACGGTGCCGCCGTCGAGTGAGCCAGGCGTTGGGCCGCGACGCGGCGGGCAGGCAGCAGAATCTGCGTTAGTCCCAGAGCGCGTTTTCTTTAAAACTGGGCTCTCTGGTGGCTTCGAAGCACCCAGTGGCACGAGAACTGCGTAGATTGGATCGGCTGCTGTCGTCGCATACTGCGCGAAATATTTGTGCTGTAACGTGCAGGTCCTCCGATGTATCATTCCCGTAGCATCTCAGCTGGCAATGTACGGCGAGTTGGTTATAATTTGGCTGATCATGTTGGTGGCGGCGGGGTCCCCAACATCGGTGGAGGAGCTCAACTGCCCATGTCCACGCTACGCGTAAATCAAGACGACCTGCCGCTCGATGCTGAAGTCAATGTCGATGCCCTCGTACGAGCGCATCATGCGCCGGATCTTCAACAGGGGCGGGGAGCCTGACACCGAGGTGTCTGCATTCAATTCCTCGATTTAGCGGCTAGTGGCCGTACCCAGAGGCTCTGAACACGCCGGAGCGGGCTGGCGGGGTCGTCCCGTAGTGATCTCACCGGAGACGGTCGCCGTAGCAACGCGTCGGTGGGCAGGCAAGGGAGCACCGCCTGTCGGCAGTGCGCGTCATCCTGCATTGCGGTGAGCCACTGCTGGTCGACTCGGGCGCGCTGACTCCACTGGGTATACGACTCGTCGATTGCATGCGTGCCACAATTCAATCGTGGCTTAGACGAGCCGGTCCCACCGGCCGCGCGCCGCAGTAGTGGCTTGAGGAACGGCGGGCGGCATGGATGGCCAGAAGGGGCGCTGGATCGGTTGATGCAGTCGGGGGACAACCTGTCTGATCCCATGCACCGGTTGGTGACGGCCGAAGAGATCGTTGGTGACCTGCGCAGCCTTGGCGTCACGTTGGCCAGACCCTGCTCGTTCACGCCTCCGTCAGCTCCATCGGACTGGTGGACGGGGGGCCGCCGACCGTTATCAGCGCGTTGATGGAAGCTGTCGGCGGGACCGGGAATATTGTGGCGCCGACCGGTACGCCGGAGAACTCAAACACCTCGCGGGCGCACATGGAGCTCATCGCGACGATGACAGCCGACGAGATCGAGGCGTATTGCATTCCAGGGTTCAGCAAGGACAATACGCCGAGCACCATGGGCGCTCTCGGTGAGGCGCTGCGGATCTTCGCCGGGGCGGAGCGCAGCGCTCACCCCGAGTTCGTTCGCTGCCATCGGGCCGGAGGCGAGGTACCTGACTGACGACCATCGCCTTGAGTGCCACCTGGGCGAGCATTCGCCGTTGGGGAAGCTTTACCGCACAAAGGGGGCCGCCGTGCTGCTGCTGGGCGTCGGCTACGAGGCCTGCACCGCGTTTCACCTCGCCGAATACCGTTACGTGGAGACTCCGCCCACGCGTAATTATTCGTGCGCCGTGATCGTGGACGGCCAGCGGGAGTGGATTGAGTACAAGGATGTGGAGCTCGACGACACGGACTTCACCGAAATCGGAAAATCCCTGGAAAAAGATGACTCTGAGAAAACAGGGGAAAGCGAGGCCTCTGTGAACACAGGCAAGGTGGGCAATGCTCCGAGCCGCTTGATATCTATGGTGCAGGCGGTGGATCATGCCCGGGACTGGATGGCACGAAACCGAGCCTAGCCCGTAGATCTTTGGGGCGGCGGGCTTTTATAGTTGTACTGAGTTTCCTATAGTTATCACTCCTGGCCAATGTCGACACATTCACGGACCGGCCGAGGGAGGCTAAGTGCGGGAGGTAGCGTCATTCCGCCCCATGCATGACACCTCGTATTTCTTGATCAGTTACCCGCACACTGAGCACAACGGCCGCGGGCTCGACCGAGACCCCGACAACTGGGTGATCAAGTTCTACCGAGACCTCGGCCGCAACGTTGAGGAATTGGCGAACATGCCCCCGCGTACGCGTGTCGGCGTCCTCGACCGCGAGCTCTGGGTTGAGGACGACTGGCGCGCGGGCCTCCCCGAAGCACTTGCCTCGAGCCGTGTTCTCGTACCGCTTTATCTGACCGCTACTTCCAAAGCGAAGCTTGCGGTAAAGAGTGGACGCCTTCGCCAGCAGGCCCGCCAACGGAAGCGCCAGGGGAATGCAAGCCCCGGCGATCGTGCCGGTGCTGTGGGACCAGGATGGACCACCGGATTCGATTCACCAGGCGGCCCGCACGGTGGCGATCGAGTACAGCGGCCTCGACTCATACGCTGAACTCGGCCTATACGAAATATGAAGCGAGCCAGGTGCCGGGCTGACTACAACGAGGCCGTGCGCGGGGTGGCGCAGCGGGTGGTCGGCACGGCCAAGCAATACCCCCGCGGGCCCGTGGCCGGTAGTCGATTTCGACAGTCTGTTGAATCTGTTCGCCCCGCACGGCGGTCCGAGACCCGGCATCGCTCGTCTGATCATCACCGTGGTGGCGCTTTGTCAGGCGACCTTCCGCCCGGCCGTGATGAAAAGTATTACGGGAGGGCGGCATGGGATTGGAATCCTTATCGGCCGGCTCGGAACAGGCGATAGCACAGTACACCGCCAACTTTGCCCGCAGCGCGAGGCTAGTGTGCCTTACATAAGCGACCTGCGCGAGCGCGAGGAGGAACTCCTCATCGACGGGTCGGCGGCCCACCCGGAGTTGCTAATCATTGATCCATGGGCAGTAACGCGCCCAGAGTGCCAGCGCCTGCTCGCGCGGCTCAACTTGGCGGATAAGCCGTGGGTCCAAGTCGTGATCCCGTGGAACCCGGATGACGAGGGGACCGTTGCGAAGGCGGAACTGCTCCGGTCGGCGCTTGCGACAGCGCTGCGGAGCAAGTTGGAGCAAGGTCGGGTGACCTCGGCGGTCGCCGTCGAAGGGGTTCGGACCCTGGAGATATTGGCAGTGCACTGCCCTCGCTGATCCCTGAAGCGGGCAAGCGATACCTAAAGCATGCGGCAACGCACCCGCCGAAAGGGCTGGTAGCGGAGAAGCCGACCTTGGACGGGTTCACTCCTAGCCCGCCGAATCTCCCTGGAGCGCTCCCGGTGGCTAAGGGCAAGGTCGTGACCTTCTACTCCTACAAGGGCGGCACTGGACACACGATGGCCTTGGCCAACGTTGCCTGGATTCTCGCCAGCAGCGGGCTCAAGGTGCTCGTGGTCGACTGGGACCTGGAGTCGCCAGGACTGCACAAGTACTTCCAGCCGTTCCTCGATCCAGCGAAGATCACAGCTACGCCTGGCGTTATCGAAATGATTCGCGAATATGCCTTTGCCGTCACCAGTGACGAGGACCGGCCAACAGAGTGGTATCTGCGCTACACCCAGATCATGCGGCACGCCATCTCTCTAAACTGGCATGATTTCTCCGATGGAGGCGAACTGGATTTCGTATCACCGGCAGGCAGAACCGGGACTACTACTCATCGGTGGCCCAGATTGACTGGGACAACTTCTACGAGCGACTCGGCGGCGGCCAGTTCTTCAATGCGCTAAGGACTGACATGAAGTCCAATTACGACTACACGCTGATCGACAGCCGGACCGGCCTGTCGGACATCGCTGATATCTGTACTGTCCACCTGCCGGACATCCTGGTGGACTGCTTCACGCTGAACAACCAGTCGATAGAAGGGGCGGCGGAAATCGCGCGCGTGGTCGACGATCGATATCACGACAGGAACATCAGGATCCTGCCGGTTCCGATGCGGATTGACGATGCCGAAAAGGAAAAACTTGACATTGGCCGGAGCCTGGCCAGACTGCGGTTCGGCCAATTCCCGCGAGACCAAGACAGCCGAGGAGAACGGACGCGTACTGGTCGTCCGTCGAAATCCCTTACGGGCCTACTACGCGTTCGAGGAGCTGCTCGCGACCTTCGGCGAGACCCCGGGGTCGCCGCTGTCGCTGCTGGCGTCGTACGAACGCCTGACCGCGGCGATAACCGAAGGACAGGTCACCGCATTCAAATCGATGAGCGAGGCCACGCGGCTGCGTACCGCGACATCTTCACCCGCCGCGCCCTGCCGCCGCAGACCGATGTCTACCTCAGCTACGTCGGGGAGGACCGGCTATGGGCTGAGTGGATCGCCGCCGTCCTCGGCCAGGCGGGCCTCCGAGTTGTGCTTCCGGCGGCAGCGCCAAGCCGGCGGCAACGAGCGAGACGAGGCCGCTAGTGCCGCAACGGCAGCCAGTCAGGACCGTCGCGATCGTGTCGGCCGCCTACCTGCGCTCCACGCAGTCGCTTGGCGTCCGCGAGGCCATGGCGGTTGCGGACCCGGCAGGCGCCAACCGGCGGCTGATTCCGGTCCGTGTGGGCGAAACCCGGGGAGCCGGGCCATTTGCCGAACGGGCGGTGCTTGACCTAGCGCGCCGGGATGCCAGCGCAGGCGGCCGAGGAGCTCCTCAGGGTACTCGGGCGTTTGCCGCAACCCGGTGATAACCGCTCCCCCGACCCGGTGCCGTTGGAACCGCGTTACCCGAGGTCGATCCCGCAAATCTGGAACGCGCCCGCGCAGGAACGCGTCCTTCACCGGGCGGAACGACGTGCTCGACCCTTGCGTGATCAGCTGCTCGGGTCAAGCCAGGCGGTTGTGTTGCCTCGGGCCTTGTACGGCTACGGCGGGGTGGGCAAGACTCAGGTCGCACTTGAGTACGCGCACCGCTATATGGCCGAGTACGACGTTGTCTGGTGGGTGTCGGCCGAGCAGCAGGAACTGATAAACCCCGCTTTCGCCGAACTGGCCGCGCGGCTCGAACTCCCGATCGGTGACAACATCATCGATGCCGCCAAGGCCGCCCACGAGGCGCTGCGCCTTGGCAAGCCGTATTCCCGCTGGCTGCTCATATTCGACAACGCCGACGACCCCGCCGACATCAAGGCGCACTTCCCTGCCGGGCCCGGGCACATCCTGGTGACCTCGCGGAACCCGCGGTGGTCGACGGCGGCGCAGCCGGTGGAGATCGACGTGTTCGCCCGGCAGGAATCCCTTGACCACCTGCAGCGCCGAGTTCGGTCATTGACCGATGAGGAAGCCAACCAAGTGGCCGAGGCGCTCGGGGACCTGCCGCTGGCGGTCGAGCAGGCCGGCGCCTGGCTGGCCGAGAGCGGAACATCCGCAAGCGACTATCTGCGGCAACTGGCCGACGAGTCAAGTCAGGTTCTACGCTAACCAGCCCGAGGACTATCCGACGCCGGTGGCGGTGACCTGGCGGCTCGCGTTCGATCGGTTGCGAGCGGAGTCTCCGGCGGCCGCCCGGCTGCTTCAGCTGTGCGCCTTCTTCGCGCCCGAGCCGATCCCGATGTCCCTGCTCCAGAACGATCAGATGATCAAGTCGCTGGTGCTGTATGACCCGCAACTGCGCGAGCCGCGAATGATCGGCGCACTGAACCGGGCTATTGCCCGGTACTCGCTGGCCAAGGTCGACCGCGGCACCAACTCCGTCCAGGTGCACCGCCTCATCCAGGCGTTCGTGCGCGCGTCGATGGAGACGGAAGCGGAGGTGATCAAGGCAACTCATGAGGTGCACCGGGTGCTCGCTGCCGCTAGGCCCAGGCAAGGCGAGGTCGATGACCCGGAGAACTGGAAGGAGTACGACCAGATCTGGCCGCACCTTGGCCCGTCACGGGCGGCCGAGTGCGAGCAAGACGAGACCCGAAAACTGCTCATCGAGCGGGTGCGCTACCTGTGGCGTCGCGGTCAGCTTGACGAGGCGCTTGAATTCGGGGCGCAACTTGCGGATAACTGGGCACGCCGCTATGCACCGGATGACATGGGGACGCTGTACCTCCGGTGTCAAATTGCCAACGTGCTCCGGTCCCAGGGCCGGTATACCGAGGCGCTGGCCGAGGATACCGACGTCCACGAGCGCCAGCGGGAAGTTCTTGGGGACGTGCCATCTGCATACCCTTTTCACCGCAGGTGGCATCGCTGCCGACCTGCGCGGTCTGGGCGAGTTCCAGCAGGCGCTGGAGATGGACCATGAGCGGTACGACCGCTTTAAGGATAACTACGGCGAGGACTACCGAGCCACGCTTTCGGCCGCCAACAACCTGGCCGTCGACCTGCGCTTGATCGGTGACTGGTCAAGGCGCGTGACCTCGATGCGGAAACGCTGAGCCGCAGGAAGGAAGTCCTGGGCATCCATCCCTACACATTCCACTCGGCCGCAATGCTGGCCCGCGACCTGCGTGAGGCGGGTGACTACACCGGCTCTCTGGAACTGCTCCGTGAGGCCTACGACAATTACGTCGGTAATGTCGGCGAGGACGACCTCGGGACGCTGCTGACCGCGCAGAGTCTGGCCGTCTCGCTCCGCAAGGTCGGTTACCTCGACGAGGCCCACGAGCGGACCCTGGATACCAGCGAACGGTATGAGAAGAGGAAAGCGGGCGAGCATCCAGAAGCGCTTGCCTGCCAGGTTAACCTTGCTGCCAGCCAGGCCGCGCTCGGCGATCGGGCGGCCGCCTATGCCACCGCCGCGAGTGCACCGGATCTACGAACGGTCGCTCGGCAAGAACCATCCGTTCACGCTGGCGGTGGCGAGCAACATGGCCGGCTACCTGCGGGCCGGCGGCGAAGCGCGAGAGGCGCTGTTGCTGGCCGAGTCCACGCTGCGGTCGCTGCGCGCAAATCTCGGCGACGATCACCCGTACTCGCTCTCCTGTGCCCTCACCATGGCGAACTGCCTGCACGACACGGGACAGTTCAGCGCCGCCGAGGACCTGCAGCGTGACACCATCGCCCGGTTGCGCAAGACCTGGGCGACTCGCATCCCGACACGCTTACCGCGCAGGCCAACCGGCGATCACGATGCGGGCCCTGGGTCTGGGAGACGAGGCCGACCGGCTGCTGCGGCAGATCGCGGCGGCCATGACCCGACCGCCGCTCGGCGAGAGCCACCCGAGTCATACTCGCGTTGCGGAATTGGACACTGGTGGACGGCGAGCTTGAGCCGCAGCCGACGTGACTTGCCGTTCCCTCAATCAGGGGGCCTGATCAGCCAGGACAGCACGTCGGGCATCACCTCGATCGCGGCGAAGTGCGCCGCGCCCGGCTGGATGAGCATGCTGGCGTTCGGGATCTGGTCGGCCAGCCAGCGGGAGTGCGCCACCGGCGAGAACACGTCGTCTTGGCCGTGCCAGACCAGAACAGGCACTTTGATGTCCGCCGGGTCGAATCCCCAGGGAGAGCATGAAAGCAAGCGAATCGTCGATCCAGCCGTCCGCTGAATCTCGGAGCGCCTCGGCATAGTTCCGCGCGAGTAGCTGCCCGGAGGCGGGAGTCGGCCATCACCCGCTGGTCTGCCTCCGGCAACTCGGGGCCAAGGGTGGTGACATGGCTAGCAGGATCAACCCTGATTTCGGCGGCGGTTCGGACCAGCGCTGCCGTCAACTCCTCAGGTTTGGTCGACGCGTTGACGAACTCCGTCACGTTGGAGTCCGACATCCCCGCGAACCAGTCAAGTCCGTCAGCGGTCCACGGTGCCAGGCTGACGAGGATCCCGGCCCGCGTCACCCGATCGGGAAGCAGGGCCGTGCAGGCAAGAGCATGCGGCCCGCCGCCGGAGCGGCCGAGGACCGCGAACTCAGCGATGCCGAGTGCGTCTGCGATGGCCACGACATCAGGTACGACATCGGCCACCTGCCGGGATTCCAACCGGTCAGAGTCCCCGTATCCAGGCCGGTCGAAAGTGATCAACCGAACGCCGAGCCCGTGCAAGACGAAGGAACGCGGGAGTGGGGCGACTCGGCTGCCGGGTGTCCCGTGCATCAGGAAAACGGGGTGGCCGGTTGGGCTCCCGGACACCTCAACTGCCACGTGGCGGCCGTCCGCCAAACGGACCTTGAGCGTCACCGGAATCCTTCGTCACTGTCGGCAGGGAGGAGGAAGCTGAGCATCGCGAAGAAGTGCATGGAACGATCCCAACTCGCGCCGATTGCCGTAGACAAGACAGTAATGCTTTTTGCACGCTTTGGATAGCGGACGGCTGCGGATGAATCGCGTATAGTGAAGGTTTGTGCGTCTTTCCGCGCTGCCTGTTCACGAGGGCTGGAAGGAGGTCGCGTGCACGCGCCCGCCGTCGGCACGGCACCGTATTTCTTTCTCAGCTATGCACACAAGTCCCGCGGTGACTCACGGGATGAGGGTGAACCGGATCCCTGGGTCAGCGAGCTTTTCCGTGATCTATGCCGGTCGGTCCAACTGCAGGCCGGGCTTCCTGAGGACGCGACTCCGGGGTTCATGGACAGAGAACGGCGGGTGGGCGATGATTGGCCGCTCGTAGTGGTCCGGGCACTGAAGAACTGTCAGTGTCTTCGTCCCCTTGTACTCCAGCCATTACTTCGTAGATGAGTACTGCGGTAAGGAGTGGAATTTCTTTACCCGTCGCATGTCGGACCCTGCTCGCACAGGAAGCCGCGATTGTTCCGGTGATTTGGGATCCGGTCGAACCTGGAAAGCTGCCCCAAGCCGCGCGGGCGCCGCAGTCCAGGTACCGAGGCGGCGAGGCTTACGAAACCTTCGGCCTTTACATGATCATGAAGGTATCCCGGTACCGGAAGCAGTATGACGAGGCGGTCAGGGAACTGGCCCGAGTGATCGTGACCGCAGCAGAGCGTTACCCGGTAAAGCAGGCGTCAGTCGGAGATCCCAGTTTGCTGGAGAGCGCCTTCGGTTCGGCTGGGGGCTACCCCGGGAGACCGGGGCAGACGCGGGTGCGCATGACCATCGTGGCGTCAGGGCGAGACGAGTTGCCGGCTGAACGGCGGGACTCATCGTTTTACGGGCCATCAGCCTTGGATTGGAACCCGTATGCCGCGGATCCCTCGCGGCGGGTCTCCCGGGAAGCCGCCGCAGTGGCACGGTCGCTGAGTTATGTAGCAGAGGTGGACGACCTCTACGAGCACGAAGATGACTTGCTTTCCGGCGATCCGCGGCACGGCCCGCAGATCCTGATCATCGATCCATGGGCCCTGCTGGTGCCGCACACCCAGCAGTTGCTGCAGCATATCAACGACTTCCCCCTGCCCTGGGTGCAAGCGGTTATCCTGTGGAACCCTGCTGACGACGAGAACCGGAAATGGGAAGGCAAGCTTCGTGCCGTGCTTGAGGCGACTTTCCCGCGCAAGCTAGCCGAGACGGCTTCAACCTCCCTGATGGCGGCGCGGGGCGTCCCGACCATAGAAGACTTCGGCGCGGTTCTGGGCCCGCTTGTCGGGGCAGCGGTTAGGAAGTACCTCAGCAGTGCCGCGGCGTACCCGCCGCGCGGCAAGACAGTTGAGCGACCGCGGTTGATCTAACGTTGAGCTAACTAGACTCATAGATTGGGTTTGGCTTGCGGCCGGAACATTCTCAGTCTGGCCTGACAGCCAGTAAAGCACGTCTGGCACCACCTCAAGCGCGCCGAAATGAGCGCGATCTGGCGGAAACGCGCAGCTCACGCCGAGGATGCGCTCGGCGAGCCACTTGTATGGGCAACTGGCGAAAAGACGTCCCGCCCGCCATGCCAGAGGTACACCGGCACCTTGATCTTGGACACATCGAATCCCCAGGGCGAGCAGAACGCCAGGACGTCATCGATCCAGCCCTCGGCGGAAATGCGCAGCCCTTCGAAAAAATTCTGCTCGAGCAGGGCACGGACTTTTCCGTCGGCCACGATTCGACGATCCGCCTCGGGCATCTCCGGGGTAAGCGCGGCGATGTAGCTCTTCGGGTCGGCCGTAATCTCCTCGGTCGCCTCCATGAGGAGTGTGCTCAGCGCTTCGGGATCCGTCTCCGCGATCGTGTACGCGTCCTGGTTGGACTTGGCCATGCCGTCGAACCAGTCAAGGCCAGTGGCCCACCTCGGTGCCAGGCTTACCAGAGCCGCGGCCCGGGTCACCCGGTCGGGGAGGAGGGCTGCACAGGCCAGCGCGTGCGGTCCGCCACCTGAGCGCCCGAGCACAGCGAACTGTTCCAGCCCGAGACCATCCGCGATAGCCTCCACGTCCGGCGCGACATCGGCGACCGTACGCGATTGAGCCGGTCCGAGCGCCCGTACCCCGGCCTGTCGAAGCTGATCAGCCACACGTGGCGCTTCATCAGCTCCGCATCCTTCGGCCGCGGCCCGACTCTGCTACCCGGCGTACCGTGGAGGTAGAACACTGGTTCCCCCAGCGGGTCGCCGGACAAGTTCACGGCAAGCCGCCGACCGTCCGCCGAGCGTGCGTTATAAGCGGTTACCCGCACGGGGCAAGTGGTCACGGGCGCGGCCCATCGCACGCCAGGCACAAGCCGCACAAATCCACTGTGACACCCCACCCAATACGCGATCGCGCCCGTGAGACTGGCGACAGGACAAGGTTAGTCATCCGTGAGCCATTCCGTTGTCATCTTCGTGACATGCCCGCCTGCGTCGAAGTTACTCGCGACCAAGGCTGGATGCGCGGAAGCGGACAGCGGCGATTCAATCTCATATAGTGATGATTCCGGCCCTTTATTGGTCTGCGTGCCGACTGCTGCTGATGGGAGACGGTCCGTTCTATCGGAGCTGCGCGCACGACCCACGATATGGCGCGGCCGCCGATGATCTCGACCTTTGGACGGGTCAGCTTTACGAGGTTCTATGCCACCACGTCAGGGCGCTGGCCGATTTGCTGGCCGACCGGAATCCCGGATTCGTGGACTGTCAGTTTCCCAGTTGCCCGATCAAGTCGTCGGCTAGGCGACGGACCCGCGGTAGGCCGTGGCGCGCCACGAAGCGCAGCAGTGGCGGTGCGGGGAGTTAACCGCCGATGCTAGCTGGCGATGATGGCTCACGGCATATGCTCGTTCCACCGGTAGGCGTGAGGGTCGCCGCTGGCGAAGGTCTGCCGGCCAGACCCGCCCGGCCAGACCTACGCGTGCGTCGTTACCATGGGCGGCAAGCGGCAGTGGAAGTCTTACCGCGATGTGGCGCTCGACGATCGGGAAATCGAGATCATCGGCAACGCACTGGAAGCGGAGTTGGCATCAAGAAGGGTTACGTGGGTAAAGCAGAGTGTCGTCTGATGTCCCTACCTAACATGGTTGACTTCACAGCCAAATGGCTGGCCACGTGTCGGATGTAACGCCGCATCCCTGCGGGTGTTAACCTTTGCAAACTCTGATGTGCCTCATAGAGTGAGAGTTCCTACCCAATGTCGGCAACCTGCCGTCGCGGCGAAGGGCGCTGAGTGCACGGAGGGGAATTGTCCACAGGTAGCGCCAAAGACAGGTTTCCATCCGGAGCCGCTGATGACGCTCCGTTTTTCTTTCTTAGCTACGCTCACGGAGAGCGCGGGGACGAGGGCGGTCAAGACCCCGACCTGTGGATAGTTCAGCTTTACGACGCCATCTGCGCGCATATCCGGGCGCTCGCCGACCTGCCTGTGGGCGGGAGGCCCGGGTTCATGGACCGGGAACTGCAGCAGGGTCAGGAGTGGCCGTGGCGACTCTCTCATGCCCTAGCGACCTGCCGTGTCTTCGTACCGCTGTATTCACGGCGGTATTTCAAAAGCGAAAATTGCGGCAAGGAGTGGTTCGCGTTCGCTCGGCGGGCGCTCAACCAAGCCGCGGCGAACGGGGACCGTCGGGTCGAGACAATCGTTCCCGCGCTCTGGATTCCGATGCGGGACGGTCAGTTTCCCGAGGCGGCGCGCTCGGTGCAGTTCAGGCCCGGCGAGTTCGGCCCACTCTACGCCGAGCATGGCTTTTACGGGATCATGAAGGTAGGGCGATGGCACGACGCCTATGAGGAAGCTGTGTATCTCCTTGCCCGGCGGATCGTTGCCGCGGCCGAAGCCTCGCCGATCGAGCCCGAGGACCCGGTCCAGTACAAATCGCTGCACGCCGCCTTCGGCGGCGAAGGCGGAATCGGCCTGCGGGATAAGCTGCTGCGGATTACCGTTGTCGCGCCGCGCAGAGATGAACTGCACGCTGATCGGGATCCCCTCTACTACGGGACGAATGTCCGCAACTGGAATCCGTACCACGAGGGCTCGCTGCGCTCACTGGCCGATCACGCAGCTGACCTGGCCAGGAGCCTGTCGTACACCCCCTACGTCGGTGATCTGTACGAGCACGAGGCGCAACTACTCAGTGGTGAGCCGCCGTCCGGACCAGAGGTGCTCCTGATCGACCCGTGGGCGGCAATGCAATCGGAGTGTCAGGAAATGCTGCGGCGGCTCGACCCGCTTGACAAGCCCTGGGTCCAGGTCGTCGTCGTCTGGAATCAGCAGGACACGCAGCTGCAGACGGACGCGGAGAAGATCCGGGCGGCACTTGAGGCGGTGCTTCCGCGCATGCTCAGAGAAGGGCGGGCGACATCAGCGCTCGCGGTCCGGGGCGTCCCCTCCCTTGAGGACTTCAGCACGGTGCTCCCCACGGTCATCGCAGCCGCAGGTAGGCACTACCTCAGGTACGCGTCGACCATCCGCCTAACGGGGCGGCGACATGACGCGGGATGAGACAAGGCGGCAACTCCGACACCCCGGGAGCGCCCACATGGACGATGAGACAATCACGGACGGCAAGATCGTCACCTTCTACTCCTTCAAGGGAGGCACGGGCCGCACGATGGCGCTGGCCAACGTGGCGTGGATCCTGGCCAGCAACGGGCTTAAGGTACTGGTCGTCGACTGGGACCTCGACTCGCCCGGCCTGCACCGTTATTTCCACCCCTTCCTCGACCCGCCCAAGGTCGCCGGTACCCCGGGCATCATCGAGCTGATCAACGAATACGTGTGGGATGCCACCGAGACAGCGGACCGGCCCGCCGATTGGGTGCGGGACCACGCCCAGATACTGCCGCACGCCATCTCGGTCAACTGGCCGTTCCCGGCCGACGGCACCTTGGATTTCGTGTCAGCCGGGCGTCAGAACCGGGACTACTCATCGGATGCGGCCACCATTGACTGGGATAATTTTTACGATCGGCTCGGTGGCGGGCAGTTCATTGACGCGCTCCGCGCGGACATGAAGACGCACTACGACTACACACTGATCGACAGCAGGACCGGCCTCTCGGACATCGCCGACATCTGCACCGTGCACCTGCCGGACATCCTGGTGAACTGCTTCACGCTCAACGATCAGTCCATCGACGGGGCCGCCGCTATAGCCAAGAATCTGGCGGAGCGCTATCACTATCGGAACATCCAGGTGCTCCCGGTTCCGACCCGGATCGACGAGGCGGAGAAGGAGAAGGCCGACGTGGGCCTGGCCACGGCGAAGGCGCGGTTCGGCCGCCTGCGCGCGCGGCTGACCGCCTACGAGGAGAACGAATACTGGGCCGCCGTGGCGATTCCGTACAAGCCCTTCTACGCGTTCGAGGAGACGCTGGCCGTCTTCGGCGACGTGCCACGGTCGCCAGCTTCCCTGCTCGGTGCCTACGAACGGCTGACCGTAGCGATCACCGACGGGCGGGTCGGCGCGGCGGGGACGATGAGCGAGGAGACGCGGCTCACGTACAAGGCCGCGTTCATCCGTCCCCGGCAGCCGCCGCCAGGGGATATCTACCTCAGCTACGTTCCCGAGGACCGGATGTGGGCGGACTGGATCTCCGCCGTGCTCCTGCCAAGGGGCATCCGCATCGTGCGGCCCGCGAACCCGTCTGCCACGGGCGGCAACTCCCGGGAGGACGCCGAACGCGGAGCGGCGGCGGCCAGCCGCACCATCGCCATTCTCTCGGCTGCCTACACGAAGTCGCCCCAAGCGCGTGGCGTCTGGGACGCGATAGGCGCCGCCGATCCGGCCGGGACCAGCCGACGGCTCATCCCCGTCCGGGTGGGTGAAACCCGTCTAGAGCAGCCGTTCTCGGATCGGACGGTCGTAGACCTGACCCGGCGCGATGCAAACTCGGCGGCCGAGGAGCTGCTTAAGGCACTCGGCTACTCGCTCAGGATAGCCAACACGCTTGCGGGCCCGACCGCCCTAGAGCCGAGGTATCCGCGCACGATCCCGCCGGTCTGGCGCGTCCCGACCAGGAACGCGTCCTTCACCGGCCGCAACGACGTGCTCGAGAAGCTCCACGATCAGCTGATCGGAAAGAGCACCGCGGTCGTCCTCCCGGTGGCGCTGCACGGACAGGGCGGCGTCGGCAAGACCCAGGTCGCGCTGGAGTACGCGCACCGCTTCATGGCCGACTACGACCTGGTCTGGTGGGTGCCGTCAGAGCAACGAGATCTGATCAACCCGAGCCTGGCCGAGTTGGCGCCGCAGTTGGGCGTCCGGCCTGCGGATTCTACCGCAGAGACAGCGAAGGCGGTCAGGGAGGCGCTGCGCCGGGGACGGCCCTACGACCGCTGGCTGCTGATCTTCGACAATGTGGAGGAGCCAGCGGAGCTTGAGGACTTCTTCCCCGGCGGCCCAGGCCACATCATCGTGACGTCGCGGAACCCGGCTTGGTCCGAACTGGCTGAGCCGACGGCGATCGATGTGTTCTCCCGAGCGGAATCTCTTGACTACCTGCAGCGGAGGGTCCGGTCCCTTTCGGCCGAGGACGCCACCCTGGTGGCCAGGGAACTCGGCGATTTGCCGCTGGCGATCGAGCAGGCGGCCGCATGGCTGGCGGCGACCGGCATGCCCGCGGCCGAGTACGTCACCCAGATCAGGGAACGGTTCGCCGCGACCATGGAACTCAGCCAGCCCGCCAACTACCCGACGTCAGTCGAGGTGACCTACCAGCTCTCCTTCGAGCGGCTCAAGAGCCAGTCGCCGGCTGCGGCCCGGCTGCTGGAGCTTTGCGCCTGCTTCGGGGCCGACCCCATCTCGCTGTCGCTGCTCAGCGGCGACGAGATGATCAAGTCGCTAACCCCGTACGACCGAAGGCTGCGGGCGGCCCGGGCCGTGCTCGGGCTGCTGATCACCGACATCACCCGGTTCTCGCTGGCCAAGGTCGACCGGGAGATGACCAGCAACTCAATCCAGGTGCACCGGCTGGTCCAGGCAGCCATCCGCGACCAGATGAGGCCGGATTCCTACCTCGAGGAGACGATGCACGAGGTGCACAAGGTCCTCGCGGGGGCGCGGCCACGGCAGGGCGACACCGACGATCCCTACAACTGGCCACGGTATGACCTGATCTGGCCGCACCTCGGCCCTTCTGCGGTCTGGAACTGCGATGACGAGGAAGCCCGACAGCTGCTCATCGACCGGGTGCGCTACCTGTGGAAGCGCGGCGACTACGAGGAGGCGCTTGAGGTAGCACAAAAGCTCGAAGGCCAATGGCAGGAAAAGATCGGACCGGACGATGAACAGTCGCTGTCCCTGCGATTCCAGATCGCGAACGTGCTGCGCTCCCAAGGCCGCTTCGAGGCGGCCTACGAGCTGGACACCGAGATATTCCGCAAGCAGCGGGAGGCGCTCGGTGATGACCACCCATCCACGCTGATGACCGCGGGCAGTCTCGGCGGCGACCTGCGCGGGCTTGGCCGGTTCCGCGAGGCGCTAGCGCTGGACGAGGTGACCTACAGCCGGAACAAGGAGCTCCTCGGCCCGGACGATCCGAATACGCTGTCAAGCGCGAACAACTTCGCCGTGGACCTGCGCCTTGTGGGCGACTGCTTTCGGGCACGCGATCTGGACCGGGAGACGCGGGACTGCCGTCAGGAAGTGCTTGGGCCGGTTCATCCGTACACGCTCCACTCGGCGTCGATGCTGGCGCGCGACATGCGGGAAGCGGGCGACTACGCGGGATCCGCGGACCTGCTCCAGGAGACCTACCAGCGCTTCCGGGAGGTGCTCGGCGAGGACTTCGTAGACACCCTGCGGACTGGCAAGAGCCTGGCGGTATCGCTCAGGAAGGTCGGCCGCCTCGACGATGCCTACGCCCTGACGAATGAGATCGATGGCCGCTATGAGGGGAACTATGCGGCCAATCACCCCGACGCGCTCGCGTGCAAGCTCAACCTGGCCTGTGACCTGTCCGCGCGCGATGAGAAGAACGCCGCGTTCGAGGTGGCGAGCCGGGTGCTCGAGTCTTACCAGGCAACCATTGGCGGGACGCACCCGTTCACGCTTGTGGCCGAGAGCAACATCTCGACCTACCTCCGCGGAATCGGCAAGGCGAGGGAGGCTCTAGAGCTCGCGGACCAGGCGCTGGGCGTAATGCGGACGTCGCTCGATGACCTCCACCCCCTCACCCTGTCATGTCAGATCAACAAGGCGAACTGCCTCCACGACCTGGGACGGCTGAGGGAGGCTGAGAGCCTGCAGCGGGAGACGCTCAAGCGGCTGAAGAAGACCCTTGGCGCTAGTCATCCCGACACACAGGTCTGCGAAGCGAATCTGGCAATCGTGCTGCGGGGCCTTGGGCGCCCGGAGGAGGCAGAGGTTCTCCAACTCAACGTGATCGCGGGATTGGGCAGGGCCCTTGGCAACGATCACCCTAGTGTCATCGCGCTGCGGGAGTGGCGACTGCAGAATCGCGACCTTGAGGCGCAGCCGACTTAGCCGTCGCTGGCAGCTCAGGAGGGCCTGATCACAGGCCCTCGGGCATAACGGTGGGGGCAGGCGATCAAGGCCCTGGCGGGCGCGGCGCTCGGCGGCCTCGGCGTGGCGGGCGCGGAGCCGGGCCTTGGCCAGGTCCGCCCGGGCCTGGATGAGGCGTTCTTCGAGGTCACGGACCTCCGCCTCGAGACGTTCCTCCACCGCCTCGGCCTCAGCGGTGGCGCTGGCGGCGGAGGCCACGGTCCGTTCCATATCCTCGTAATTCTTCTGCCGCTCGGCCGCACGCTCCGCTGCCTCACGCGCCAGCTGCTCACGCAGTTCGGCCGCGCGCCGCTCCTTCTCCACGCGTCGTGCTTCCTCCGCCGCGCGTTGCCGCTGGGCCGCCCGACGCGCGGCGACCTCATCGGGCGGGCTATCGGGCGGTCGCTCGGCGCGAGAGCGCGGGCCGCCTTGCTCGCGGCCCGCGGTGCGGGCCTGCCGGGCCTGCCGGGCTGGACGGGCGGGAGGGGCTGGACGGGGGAGAGGGGCGGGGGAAGACGGAGAAGCCTGGCGGTGCACATCCCGTTTCGCCGCCGCACCGCGCGGCGCTCTGCCCGGTGTGCTCGCTTGGGCCCGCCCCTGACTGGAACCGTCGGCGGGGGGAACGGCGCTGTCGGGAGGCGCGAGGTCGGCCCCGCCGAACCCGAACCCGAACCCCGACCAGTGTGCAGCCTTGGTGAGGGTCCCCGCGGCGAACTCCGTCGCCGTCGCGGGGTCCGCCAGGGCTGCCGTCAGCGTGGCCGCCACCTCATCGCGCAGGCTCGTCGGCGGGTCGGGGACGCCCGCGGTGGCGAGCGCCTGAGCCGTGAGCGCGTCGATCAGCGCCCCGCGCTCTGCGGAAAGCTCGCGCAGCCGCGGGCCGTCCTTCGCCTGCTCGGCGGCGCGCAGCGCGGCTGCCAGGACGGCCAGCCGGGCCGGGGCGCCGGGGTCGGCGCGGCCGAGCCGGTTGACCACCCAGGCCGCGCGGGTGGGCTTGCGCAGCGCCGCGATCGCGGCGGCCGCGCTCTTGTCGCCCGCGGTCTTCGCCTCGGCCACGAGCGCCTTGCGGCGCTCGGTGAACGCCTCCGGCTCGGCCCCGTACAGCTCCGCCCCGGCAGCCGCTACCCGGTCGGCGACAGCGGCTTCACTGTCGGCGACGGCGGCCTCTCGGGCGTCACCGCCCGTGTCCGCCTGTTCATCGCCGCCGCGCCGCTCGTCCGGACCGCTGCCGCCCACCTGCCGGTTATGCCCCGGTTCGCAGTCCCGCGAACAGGTCGGCCTCCGGGATCGGTGCGCCGGTCGAGTCGACAGCGCGGATGAAGTACTCGTAGCCGAACGCCTGCTCGGCGACCTCGGGCGGGATCTTGCTGAACCACGAGTCGTTGATCTGGCTGCCGTGCGCGAACAGCGCCGCGCGCTTGCGGGCAAGCACCGGGCGGATGTCGATCGTGGTGGTGATCCGAGCCTCGGACTCGAGGGAGCGGCGGGTCCGCTCCTCGTCTTCCTGCCAGTCCGGCATCTCCTCGCCGGCCTCGCGCAGCGCGTCCCAGATCTTCCGCCAGTTGGAGCCCTTCATCGTCGACAGGTAGACCTTGGCCGCGATGCCGGTCTCCTTCGCCGCCGCCTGCGCCGCCAGGCTCGCGTGCACGTGGTCCGGGTGCTGGTAGGCGCCCTGGTCGTCGTAGGTGACGAGCACCTGCGGGCGGTACTTGCTGATCAGGTCGCCGATCCGGCCCGCCACGGTGCCGAGCGGCACGTTGGTGAAGGCCTCGGGCTGGCTCTTGTAGTCCCAGTCCGCCATGCCCGAGTCGCGGTAGCCGAGCGTCTCCAGGTCGCTGACCTTGAGGATCTTCACGGATTGGTCGAGTTCGGCGAGGCGCTGCCGGGCTACCGCCTCGGGGTCGTGACCGGGTTGACCCGGTTTGATCCCGCCGGGCGCGTCGCCGAACTCGCCGTTGGTGCACGTGACCACGACCGTCCGGACGCCCTGATCGGCGTAGAGGGCGAGAATTCCGCCCCCTGACGCCTCGTCGTCGGGGTGGGCGTGCACTGACATCAGGGTTAGAGGCTCTGCCATGCCTCCAGCCTGCCATGCCCGCCCGGTGGTTTGGCCAGCTCTAGCCAGGGGGCTCGTTAAAACTAGCTCACGCCGGACGCGCCGCCCGGCACTCCGGCCGGGTCCCTGCCATCCGCCACCGCCGCGTGGCTGGTCCCGTTGCCGTTCGCCGCCGCCTTCTTGAGCAGTTCGAATATGGACATGCCCTGCCCGACGAGGCCGGCCACGACTTCGCTGACGCCCTCGGTGCCGTTGAGGACGGTGAGGTTCGCTCCGGCCAGACCGCGCGCCGCCGCCTCGACGATCGCCGGCAGGTTCTCCATCAGCCGGTCAGCGGCGATCAGTTCCTGGTTGCCCTGGCGCAGCGCCGCCGCCCGGGCCTGGAACGCGTCCGCCTCGGCTTCGGCGAGCGTGCGCTTGCGGTAGGCCTCCGCGTCGGCCGGACGGCGGACCTGGATGGGGGCCCCGAAGGGTCCGCCCCGATTAACGTACGGTCCCGCCTGTCCCGACGCCGGTCCGGTGTCGACTGGCTGGCATCCGGACGGTCAGCGCGCTCGGCTGGACGGTGACCATGAGCGCGCGGCCGGGGGCGATGACCTCGCCGTCCACCTCGCGGGGGAGCGTGACGGGCGAGGTGATCTCCACCTTGCGCGCCTGGAACCGCTCGAGCATCCTGTCCTGGTAGTGGCTATTGGTCAGCACCCGGGTGGCCAGCCGCGGCCAGCCGAGCGGCCCGTGCGGCGCCAGCACGCCCACGTCCAGCAGTCCGTCGTCCAGCCGGGCGTCGGGCAGCAGGCTGAACCCGCCGGGCAGCAGCCCGGAGTTGCCGACCACCACGGACCTCGCCGTCCGCTCAATGGGCGGGCCGTCGTCCAGCTTGATGGTGAATCGCGTCGGCGGGAGCGCGAGGTGGATCGCTCCGGACATCGCGTAGGCGAGCCAGCCGAGTTGGTGCTTGAGCTTCGTCCCGGCGACGACGGCGGCGTCGAGTCCCATGCCCGCCATCGCCGTGAAGGGCTCGCGGTCGGCGACGGCGAGGTCGATGCGCTGATCGACGCAGTCAGGGGCGCGGAGCGCGATGTTCAGCGCCGAATGCGGATGGCTCGGGATGCCGAGCGTCCGGGCCAGCAGGTTCGCGGTGCCATGCGGGACGATCCCGAGCGGGACGCCGGTCGACGCCACCCCCTCGGCGCAGCCGCGGACGGTCCCGTCCCCGCCGACCGCCACCACAAGGTCCGCGCCGTCGAGCGCCGCCCCCTTGGCTGCGTCGACCCCGTTTTCGGCCTTGTCGGTGATGTGAAACTCGGCCGCCCAGCCGTTGCGCTTCGCGAACTCGCGGCAGAGCGGCACGAACCGCGCGCTGACCCCGGCCAGCGAGCCGTTGACCACGAACGAGACAGTAGGCATAACTACGCTGACGCTACCCGCCGCACCGGCCCGGCGAACTCCGGGTCGGCGCGGCGGGCAGCATCTGCCCATCCCTCACTTCACTAGGACCGTTGCCAGAGTTACCGAAGGTGCCAGCGGTACGGGGCGATCAGCTTGTCCACGCTGGCCGGCCCGTAGCTGCCAGGCTCGTACGACTCGACCGGCGGCGGCGATTCCAGCAGCGGGGCGGAGATCTCCCAGACCCGCTCGATGCCGTCGGCCCGGGTGAACAGCGACTGGTCGCCGAGCATCGCCAGCAGGATCAGCCGCTCATACCCCTCGAGCGCGTTGGCTTGGGCGAACGAGTCCTGATAGCGGAAGCTCATGGTGGACGCGGCGAGCGTCATCTCCGGCCCCGGCATCTTGGCCAGGAAGTCCACGTTGATCGAGCCCGGGTCGGCGAAGTCGATGACCATCTCGTTGACCCGGCCGGTCGGGATGTCCTTCCGGTGCGCGCGGAACATCCGCAGCGCCGGCTCGTGGAACCCGAGTGTGACCAGCTGCCGGGATTCCTTCATGGACTTGCCCGAGCGCAGGAAGAACGGCACCCCCTGCCAGCGCCAGTTCTCGATCTCGACCCGCAGCGCGATCATCGTCTCGGTGTCGGAATCGGCGGGCACCCCGGGGGAGGAGCGGTACCCGTCGTACTGCCCGCGCACCACGTGCCGCAGGTCAATCGGGCGCAGCGCGTCATAGACCTTCGACTTCTCGTCCCGCAGGGGCTTGGAGGCCAGCGAGGTCGGCGGCTCCATCGCCACGAACCCGAGCACCTGGAACAGGTGGGTGACCACCATGTCCCGGTACGCCCCGGTCGCGTCGTAGAACGCCGCGCGCCCTTCGATCGACAGCGTCTCCGGCACGTCGACCTGCACATACTTGATGTGCTGCCGGTTCCAGATGGGCTCGAAAATCCCGTTGGCGAACCGGAAGGCGAGGATGTTGTCGACCGATTCCTTGCCCAGGAAGTGGTCGATCCTGAACACCTGCGACTCGTCGAACACCTTGTGCACGGCCTCGTTCAGCTCCTTGGCCGAATCGAGGTCCCAGCCGAACGGCTTCTCGACGATCACCCGGGAGCCAGCGGAGGCGAGCCCGGACGCGCCGAGCATCCCGACCACCGACTCGAACGCCGACGGCGGCACCGCCAGGTGGAACAGCCGCCCGATGGCCACCCCGTTGGAGCCGTGAGAGTCGTGGGAGTGCGAGTTACCGTGCGACCTGCCGTTGCCGTCGGCGATGGCCTTCTCCGCCGCGGCGACCGCGGCCACCAGCGGCGACGGGTCCTCCGGGGACGACGCGGCGAACGTCAGGTGCGCGACGAACTTCTCCCACGGCTCGCCCTCGGGCCTGGCCACCCCGTAGGAGTCGCACGCCGACCGCGCGTGCTTCCTGAACTCGTCTTCTGAGACCGCGAACTCAGGCGGCGAAGTGCCGATCAGCGCGAACTTGTCCGGCAGCAGCCCGGCGACGAACAGGTGATAAAGCCCCGGCAGCAGCTTCCGCTTGGCCAGGTCCCCGGTGGCGCCGAACAGCACGATCACATACGGACCCGGCTTCGCGTGCCCCCGGCGCGGGGAGTGCCCAGGCTGCCCGGTCTGGTCCTGCGTTGATATCACTTCTGCTCCGCGTGTCCGCCGAACTCCGACCGCATGGCCGAGAGGATCTTGCCAGTGAACACGCCGAGGTCGCGTGACTCGAACCGCTGGTACAGCGCCGCGGTGATGACCGGGGCGGGCACGCCCTCGTCGATCGCGGCCTCCACGGTCCATCGGCCCTCACCGGAGTCCGACACCCGGCCGCCGAACTCGTCCAGGTTGGGCGACTTCGCGAGCGCCGCGGCGGTCAGGTCGATCAGCCAGGATGAGATCACCGAGCCGCGCCGCCAAACCTCGGCGACGTCGGTGACGTTGATGTCGTACTGGTAGTACTGGGGGTCGCGCAGCGGCGTGTTCTCCGCGTCGTGGACGGCGTTCTGCTGATTGCCGATGTCGGCGCCCTTGATGATCGACAGGCCCTCGGCGATCGCGGCCATCATGCCGTACTCGATCCCGTTATGGACCATCTTGACGAAGTGCCCGGCGCCGGAGGGCCCGCAGTGCAGGTAGCCCTGGGACGCTTGGGACCCCGGGGCGCGGCCGGGCGTTGCCTCGATGCACGCGTCGCCTACACCCGGCGCGATCGTCTTGAAGATCGGGTCGAGCCGCAGCACCGCGGCCGAGTCCCCGCCGATCATCAGGCAGTACCCGCGCTCCAGGCCCCATACGCCGCCGGAGGTGCCGACGTCGAGGTAGTGCAGTTTCTTCGGCGCGAGGGCCTTGGACCGGGTGATGTCGTCGTGGTAGTAGGAGTTTCCGCCGTCGATGATCGTGTCGTCGGCGTCGAGCAGCGGCACCAGTTGCTCCAGCGTCTGGTCGACGATCCCGGCCGGGATCATGATCCAGATGTTGCGCGGCTTCTCCAGCGCGTTCACGAAGTCGGCGAGCGAGTGGGTGCCGGTGGCGCCGTCGGCCTCCAGCCCCTTGACCGCATCCGCGCTCACGTCGTAAACGACGACGTGGTGGCCGTCGCGCATCAGCCGGCGGGTCAGGTTGGCCCCCATCCGGCCGAGCCCGATCATGCCGAGCTGCATTGGTGAGTCAGTTGCCATGGCGAGTTCTCACGCCTCCTTAGACGACTTCAGTGATCGGTAACGACGGATCAGTGCGTTGGTAGACGAGTCGTGCGACAGATCGGGCGTAGTCGCGGCCGTCAGCTCGGGGATGATCTGCTGCGCGAGCACCTTGCCGAGCTCGACGCCCCACTGATCGAACGAGTCGATCTCCCAGATGGTCCCCTGCACGAACACCGAGTGCTCGTAGAGCGCGACCAGCGTCCCGAGCAGGCGGGGCGTGAGGATGTCGCACAGCAGCGTGTTCGACGGGCGGTTGCCCTCGAACACCCGGTGCGGCACCACGGCCGGGGCGGTGCCCTCGGCCCGCACCTGCGCCTCGGTCTTGCCGAACGCGAGCGCCGCCGCCTGCGCGAAGACGTTGGACGAGAGCAGGTCGTGGTGGTCGCCGAGCGGGTTCAGAGTCTTCGCGAACCCGATCAGGTCGACCGGGATGATCGACGTTCCCTGGTGGATGAGCTGGTAGAACGAGTGCTGCCCGTTGGTGCCCGGCTCGCCCCAGTAGACCGCCCCGGTGTCATAGTCCACGTGCCGCCCGGTCAGCGTCACATGCTTGCCGTTCGACTCCATGGTGAGCTGCTGGAGGTAGGCGGGAAACCGGTTGAGGTACTGCTCGTACGGCATCACCCCCACCGTCTGGAAGCCGAAGAAGTCCCGGTACCAGACGGCCAGCGTGCCCATCAGCACCGGCAGGTTCGAGGCCAGCGGCGCGGTCAGGAAGTGCTGGTCCATGTCGTGGAACCCGGCCAGCATCTCGTCGAACTGGTCCGCCCCGAGGGCGATCATCGTGGACAGCCCGATGGCGGAGTCCATCGAGTACCGCCCGCCGACCCAGTCCCAGAACCCGAACATGTTGGCCGTGTCGATGCCGAACGCCTTCACCCGCTCGGCGTTGGTGGACACCGCCACGAAGTGGTTGGCCACGGCATCCTCGGTCCCGAGCGCGGAGACCACCCAGTCCCGAGCCGAGTGCGCGTTGGCCAGCGTCTCCAGCGTCCCGAACGTCTTGGAGGAGATGATGAAGAGGGTCTCCTCCGGGCTCAGGTCCCTGGTCGCCTCCACGAAGTCGGTTGAATCGACATTCGATATGAAACGGAAGGTGATTTCACGGTCACTGTAATACTTGAGCGCCTGGTAGGCCATGACCGGCCCGAGGTCGGATCCGCCGATCCCGATGTTGATCACGTTCTTGATGCGCTTGCCGGTAAAGCCCTTGAATGCGCCGGAGCGCACCCGGCCCGAGAACTCGCGCATGCGGCCAAGCACGGCGTGCACGTCGCCCACGACGTCCTGCCCGTCCACGGTCAGCTTCTCGGTGGCCGGCATGCGCAGCGCGACGTGCAGCACCGCTCGGTTTTCTGACACGTTGATGTGCTCGCCGCGGAACATCGCGTCCCGCCGCTCGGCTACCCCGGACTCGGCGGCCAGCTCCGCCAGCAGCCGCATGGTCTCGTCGGTGACCCGGTTCTTCGAGTAGTCCAGGTAGATACCCGCGGCCTCGGCCGTCAGCCGCTCGCCCCGCTGGGGGTCGGCGGCGAACAGGTCGCGCAGGTGCTGCCCGGAGATGTCCGCGTAATGGCGCTCGAGCGCCTGCCACGCCTTCCGCTCCCGCAGCGGAGTCGTCGGCATGTCCGTCTCCCCTCGTCAGGTGCCCGCATCGTTCCCGGGCTCTGCCCTCATGCGATCGGTGTAATCAAACCGATCCTTCCACGCCTAGCGACTGCCCCGCCCCCCGGGTTCCGAACCCGCCGCCCCCAATTGCCGCGATTGCCCCCGCAGCGCTACCCGGCGTTCCCGTCCACCCCCCGGTTCGGAAACCCGTCCAGGCCGACCGCCCCCGCACCGCTACCCGACGCTCCCCGCCGAGCCTCCCCGGTTCCGAAACCCGTCCAGGCCGACCGCCCTCCCGTCGCCCTACCGTCCGCCTCCGTCGCCCTGCCGCCCGCCTCCGTCGCTCTGCCGTCCGCCTCCGTCGCCCTGCCGTCCGCCTCCGTCGCCCTGCCGTCCGCCTCCGTCGCCCTGCCGTCCGCCTCCGTCGCCCTGCCGTCCGCCTCCGTCGCCCTCTCATTACCCTCCGTCGCGATAACAGCAAGAACTCCGGCCGCCGCCTCACGGCTTCCTATCGGTTTTGACCACAATTTTCATCTTCCTATCAATTCTTGCTGGACAAATCAGGCAAAACAGACAGAAAAATGGTCAGAACTGATATGAAGACGCCTCGAGTGGTCAAAACCGATAGGAAGGGCATCGATCGGGAGATGCCAACGTGTGACGCGTGGGAGAGGGGTCGCCCGTGTGGCCATGGGGTCATGTCACCGGTGGGGCTACGCCGGCGGCGCGCCGCCTGCGGCCGGGTTGGCGACGCCGCCTGCGGCCGGGTTGGCGACGCCGCCGGCCGCGGCGTTGGCGACCGAGCGGATGCGCGGGATCGCGGCCATGTCCTCGAGCAGCACCGGCTCGCCGGAAGGCCCGCACAGCGGCAGCATCCAGTTCGGGTACTCGGTCGAGGTGCCCGGCATGTTCTGCGATCGGGTCTCGCCCGCCGCCTCGGCCAGGTTGACGCCGATCATCAGGGCCGGCGTCAGCGCCAGGTACCCGTAGAGGGCGGCAGTGAACGCGTCGGCGTCCGGTCGCTCACCCGGGGGCAGCAGCCCCTGCCCCACCAGCGCCCCGATCCAGTCGTCGACCATCTGCGACGCCTCCGCCCGCTCCTGCGCCTCGGACCGGGTGAGCAGGCCCAGCGCAAGCCGGTCGGTCACCTGCGATCCGGACAGGAACGCGGCGGCCGGCGGCAGGTCGTGGGTGGACACCGTGACCAGCGAATTCCGCCGCCACCACTGCGGCGCGAGCGGCTCGTTGGACCAGCCCCGCTCGAACCAAAGCAGCTGCGTGCCCAGCGCCCCGCGCGCCGCCAGCGCCTCGCGCAGCCACGGCTCCACCGTGCCCAGATCCTCGCCGATCACGACCGTCCCGGCCGCAGCCGCCGATGACGCGAGCGTCCCCAGCATTCCCTGGGCGTTGTAGTACACGTACGCGCCCTGGGCCGGCGACATCCCGGCCGGTATCCACCACAGCCGCGACAGCCCCATCACGTGATCGATCCGCAGCCCGCCCGCACTACCACCACCACCACCACCGCGAAGGCCGTCCGCGCCACCACCCCGGAGTCCGCCATCGCCACCGGCATCGCCGTCGCCGTCGCGAAGGCCGTCGGCATCGCCGACACCGCCAGGCACGCGCCCGAGCGTCGAGTCGAACAGCTCCGCCAGCGGCCGGTACCCGGCCGCCGCCAGCGCCCGCGGATGGTAGGGCGGCAGCGCCCAGTCCTGCCCGCGCTGGTTGAACGCGTCCGGCGGCGCGCCGACGCTGAACCCGCTGGCGAGGAACTGCTGCCCGGCCCACGCGTCCGCGCCGCCGGGGTGCGCCCCGATCGCGAGGTCGGCGATGACGCCGATCGCCATCCCGGCGTCGCGCGCAGCCGCCTGGGCGGTCGCGACCTGCTCGGCGACCAGCCACTGGACCCAGGCGTGGAACTCGGCCAGCGCCGCCAGGTCGCCGCGGCGCACCTCCGCCTCGGCCGTGCGGGGCTCGCGCAGCCGGGCCGGCCAGGTCCGGTAGTCGGGGCCGTGCGCCTCGGCCAGCGCGCACCAGGCCGCCCAGTCCTCGAGCGCCTGGCCGTGCCGGCGGCGGAAGGCGTCGAGCGACGCCTGCCGTCCGTCCGACAGCGGCACCTTCCGCAGCACCTCCAGGGCCTCGCGCTTGGCCGCCGCGACCGCGTCCCGATCAATGAGCGCGGGCGTCCTGCTCGCTGCCAGAAGCGGTGCGGACAGGGCAGTAAGCCGCGTGCGTTCCTCGAAATTCAGGTCCTTATATTCGGGGATATCCTCGATGCGCAGGTAGAGCGGTGAGACCCAGCGGCGGCTCATCGGCAAGTAGGGTGACGGGGAGACCGGCGGCAGCGGCTCGGCGGCGTGCAGCGGGTTGATCAGCACGAACCCGGCGCCGAGGTCGCGCGCCGACCAGGCGGCGAAGTCAGCGAGGTCCCGCAGGTCACCATGGCCCCAGGAACCAGCCGAGCGCAGCGAGTAGAGCTGCACGGTGAACCCCCAGGACCGCTCGCACGGCACCGGAGCAACGGCGTCAAGCGGGTTCGGTGCGTGGCCGGGCCCGAGCGGCACCTCCTCAAGCGCCGTCACGATCGCTTGCAAGGTCTCGTCACCCACGATGACCTCGCGTCCCTGCCAGTCCCAATAGCTGACAGAAACACCTAGCTCGGCGGCGCGCTGCCGCAATTCCCCGTCGTTCACCCGCCTAAGTTTGCCCGATAATCGCGAGTCCGCAACTTTCGGCGAAGTCAAGCGGCGCCATTTCGCCAGCGACCCAGCATGGTCAGGTCAGGCAGTTCCGGAACGAATGCGCGGTTCCCCGACAGCCTCAGCCAGCTTCCTTAGTGGTGGGCAGGCTTACCTGCTGACTTCTGAGCGGTCATCTGCCCAGAGCGTGTGGAAGCTGCCCTCGGCGTCCGTGCGACGGTAGGTGTGCGCGCCGAAGAAGTCGCGCAGGCCCTGGACGAGCGCCGCTGGCAGGCGGTCGGCGCGGAGCGCGTCGTAGTACGCCAGCGCGGCCGAGAATCCGGGCACCGGGATTCCTTCGCTTACCGCGGTCGCCACCACCTCGCGCCAGGCGTCCTGCGCGTCCGCGACTTCCCGGCCGAAGTCGGGGTCGGCGAGCAGCAGCGGCAGCTGCGCGTTGCCCGCGTACGCGGCGCGGATCCGGTCGAGGAACGCGGCGCGGATGATGCAGCCGCCGCGCCAGATGACCGCCATCTTCCCGAGGTCGATGTCCCAGCCGTACTCCTCGCTGCCCGCGGCGATCATGTTCCAGCCCTGGGCATAGGACACGATCTTCGACGCATAGAGCGCCTGCTCGACCTTGTCGGCGAAGGCGCCGGGGTCCGTGACCGTCGTGTCGCGGCCCGGCCCGGCCAGCCCCTTCGCGGCGGCGCGCAGGTCGGCGTGGCCGGACAGCGACCGGGCGAAGGTCGCCTCGGCGATTCCGTCAACGGGCACGCCCAGGTCCAGTGCGGTCTGGATGGTCCACCGGCCCGTGCCCTTCTGCTCGGCCTGGTCGAGCACGATGTCGATGAACGGGCGCCCCGTCTTGGCATCGGTGTGGGCGAGGACCTCGGCGGTGATCTCGATGAGGTAGGAGTCGAGGCGCCCGGTGTTCCAGGTACGGAAGATCTCGGCGATCTGTGCGGGCTCGTACCCGCCTGCGTGGCGGAGCAGGTCGTACGCCTCCGCGATCAGCTGCATGTCGGCGTACTCGATGCCGTTATGGACCATTTTCACGAAGTGCCCGGCGCCGTCCGGTCCAACGTGGGTCGCGCAGGGGACGCCGTCGACCTTCGCGGCGATGTCTTCGAGCATCGGCCCTAGGGACCGGTAGGACTCCGCCGAGCCGCCTGGCATGATCGACGGGCCGTTGAGCGCGCCCACCTCGCCGCCGGAAACGCCCATGCCGACGAAGTGGATGCCCGCCTCGCGCAGGGCGGCCTCGCGGTGGCGGGTGTCATTGAAGTGCGCGTTGCCGCCGTCGATGATCATGTCTCCCGGCTCAAGGAGCGGGGCGAACTCCTCGATGACCGCGTCGGTCGCCGCGCCGGCGTTCACCATGATGACCAGGCGGCGCGGGCGCTCCAGGCTGGCGACGAACTCCTGCGCGGTGCGAGCGGGGACGAAGGTGCCCTCGTGGCCGAACTCCCCCATGATGGCGTCGGTCCTGGCCGTCGTCCGGTTGTGCAGGGCCGTCGGGTAACCGTGCCTGGCGAAGTTCCTGGCAAGGTTCCGGCCCATCACGCCAAGCCCCGTAACGCCGATCTGCGCAGTCGCCTGGGCGGTCATATCGTCCTCGTCTCCAATTCCCCGTTGTTCACCCGCCTATGTTTGCCCGATAATCGCGCGTCCGCAAGCTGTCGGCCGCACTACTTGACGAGCGACGCGGCGTAGTCGGGAACAAACGTCTGCATGTCGATCGGAGGCCGTATATACCCGGTCGACCGGGGCCGCCGCGGGAGCTTCAGCGAAGGCTCGGGCACGTCGTGATACGGGATCGTGGAGAGCAGGTGCGCGATCATGTTGATCCGCGCCCGTTGCTTGTTGTCGGACTCGACCACGAACCACGGCGCCTCCGGAATGTCGGTCAGGGTGAACATGTCGTCCTTGGCCCGCGAGTACGACTCCCAGCGCTTGATCGACTCCAGGTCCATCGGGGAGAGCTTCCACCGCCGCATCGGGTCATCGAGCCGTGACTCGAACCGCTTCTGCTGCTCGGAGTCGCTGACAGAGAACCAGTACTTGCGCAGCAGGATGCCGTCCTCGACCAGCATCCGCTCGAAGATCGGGCACTGGTGCAGGAACCGCGCGTACTCCTCCTTGGTGCAGAACCCCATCACGTGCTCCACGCCGGCCCGGTTGTACCAGGACCGGTCGAACAGCGTCATCTCGCCCGCCGACGGCAGGTCCGCGATGTACCGCTGGAAGTACCACTCGCCCCGCTCCCGCTCGGTCGGCTTGGGCAGCGCGGCGATCCGCGCGGAGCGCGGGTTCAGGTACTCGGTGACCCGCTTGATCGTGCCGCCCTTGCCCGCCGCGTCGCGGCCCTCGAAGATGATCACGATCCGCGCGCCCGACGTGCGCATCCACTCCTGGACCTTGACCAGCTCCGCCTGCAGCCGGTAGAGCTCGGCCTTGTACGCCCGCTTGGGCAGCTTTTCCTGCTCTTCCTGCGGCTTTGGCGTCGGCTTTGACTCCGGCGACTTGCCCGATTTGCTCGATTTACCCGTCTGGTGCTCGTGATTGGCCATAACAAGTTGTTAGCATGACCGTCCTGAGTGACGATCAGCCAGACCTGGGTTAAGACACGGTGGGCGTGCATCTGATGACGCGAACATCCAGTTCCTGACGATCACCGCGACGGCGACGCCGTTCATCGGCCGCGGCTGATGGCGGGCCGCGGCCGACGACGGTCACTACGGGCTCCGCTCCAGGTCCGCGCACCGGAACCTATTGCGGGGCCCCCGGACGGGGGGGCATCCGGGGGCCCCTCAGGGGAAACCCTGCATTCGGAACGCCACTACCCCCCAGCGCGTTACACTTCAGAGATAAAATCTTTCCGTAACAGTCTCATCACTGATGGTGATTGACGTCGACACCGATTGGCGTCCGCCACGCACACCTGGGAACACGGTCCCTGGAGGCAACTAGAGGCCGTAGGTCTCCAGCAGGCGCAGCCAGATTTCGCTGATGGTGGGGTAGCTGGGGACGGCGTGCCAGAGGCGGTCTAGCGGTACTTCGCCGGCTACCGCGATCGTGGCGGCGTGGATGAGCTCGCCGACGCCGGGGCCGGCCAGGGTGAGGCCGAGGATCGTTCGGCGGTCCTCATCGACGACCATCTGGGCGCGCCCCGTATAACCGTCGGCGAACAGCTTCGCGCCCGCGACCTGGCCGAGCTCGTACTCGACGGTGCGGACGCGGTGGCCGGCCCGCTCGGCCTGCTCCGCCGTGAGTCCGACGGCGGCGACCTCGGGGATGGTGAAGATGACCTGGGGCACGCAGGTCTTGCTGGACAGGTCGCGGACCGTGGGCTCGCGTCCGGCGGCGCGGGCGGCGATCGCGTCGCCGCAGACGCGGGCCTGGTACTTGCCCATGTGGGTGAGGAGCGCCAGGTGGTTGACGTCGCCCGCCGCGTACAGCCAGCCGCCCTCGACGGCGGGCACCCGCATCGTGTCATCGACGTCCAGCCAGGAGCCGGGGGACAGCGCCGGCCATCTCAAGCCCGATGTCCCCGGTGTGCGGCGACCGCCCGGTCGCCGCGAGCACCTCGTCGGCCTCGACCGAAGTCCCGTCCTCAAGCACCAGCCTGACCGGCCCGCCGTTGCCCGAACCGCTCTCGGCGGCTGTCCCGGCTCGCTTGGCCTCGGTCACGCCGACGCCGAGCCGGACGTCGACCCCGGCATCGCGCAGCCCCGCCGCCACCAGGTCCCCGCAGAAGTCGGGGAGCCGGTCAAGCAGCCGCCCGGGGGAGACCAGCGTGACCTCCGAGCAGAGCGCCGACCAGGCGGTGGCCATCTCGCAGCCGACCACTCCGCCGCCGACGATCACCAGCCGCCCCGGCACCGCGTGCGCGCTGGTCGCCTCCCGGCTGGTCCACGGGTTAGCCCCCGCCAGCACCGCGGGCACGGCCGCCGTGGTGCCGGTAGCGATCACCACCGCCTGCCGCGCCTGCAGCACCGTGTCGCCTACGGCGACCAAGCGCTCGCCCACCAGCCTGCCGTGCCCGCGGAAGAGGTCGATCTTCGCGCTCTTGACCCACGCGACCTGGCCGTCATCGTTCCACTGGTGGGCGAAGGAGTCCCGCCGCGCGAGCACCTCGGCCGGGTTGAGCCGCGCGCCCGCCACCCCGCGCAGCGCCCTGGTCTCCGCGACCGAGGTCGCCGGGCGCAACAGCGCCTTGCTGGGCATGCACGCCCAGTACGAGCACTCCCCGCCCACGAGCTCGGCCTCCACGATCGCAGCGCTCAACCCGCCGCGAATCGCCCGATCCGTGACGTTCTCCCCGGTGGGCCCCGCCCCGATCACGACCACGTCGTACGTCTGGTCAGCCATCCCGCCTCCTCGGTAGAAACCCAGTCGGCCGCGCCCTGCAGCCCGATCTAATGTCACGGAGAACAGCCGCCCGTTACAACGGGGCTCCTACCCGGCAACCCATCGGCCGCACAACCTCAGTGCGACTCGGCCACGCAAGCCCACAGGAAGACCCTAGTCAGTGGCACTTAGCCGGAACACGGAGACGGCGCAGACGACGAGGCAGGCCACGCCGAGCAGATGCGCCCAGCTGGCGTCGGCGAACACAAGCAGCCCCGCGCCCGCCACCAGCCCGATGCCCGCCGCCCCGCCCCAGCCGCGCACCGTCGAGGACGTCGTTACCGGCCCGACGGCACCTTCCCGGGCCCGGACGGCACCCTTCGGCGCCTCGTCGGCCCGTTCCCGCGCGTCGACGGCAGCTTCGCGCCCTTCGCGATGCTCGGGAGTGTAGAGCCGTCCGCGCAGGTACAGCGTGAACAGCAGGGCGAGCGACGGGATCAGCACCACCGCGCCGCAGGCAACCGCGATGACCAGGGCGACCAGGGTGGACCGGCTGGCCGCTGCCTGGACGACGGTCAGCCCGGGCAGGAACCTGGGCGCCTGCCCGGCGGCCCAGCCGACGACGACGGCCGCCACCGCGAGCGCCGCCGTGACCCGGGCCAGCTCGAACCGGTAGCGCCAGCACAGCAGCATCGTGGCCAGGCCCGCCACGGCGGAAACGCAGACAAGGACCAAGGCTACGCTGTGCGTCATGTTGAGTCCGGAGTGGCGCATGACCAGCAGCCCGGCCAGGGCGAGGGCGCCGGCGACCAGGCCCGCGGCGAGCGCGCGGCGCCGGAAAGCGTCCGCCAGCTCACAGTCGCCCACGCCGGCGTTCGAGTCCGCATCGGGGTCCGCTACCTCCGCGCCCGCGTACTCCGGGCCGGTGCGCGTGCCGGTGCCCGGGCCCGTGTCCTCCGCTGCCCCTGCCGCTGCTCCCCGCCAAGCCCACCCCTGCCGTCTCCCGTGCCCCTTCCGCATGACGCAGTGAGTCGGCGGCCAGGTAGACGGCGGCGAGGTAGCCGGAGAAGGCCACCGCGAGGGCGCCGATCAGCACCGATGCCGGGTTCAGCCACGAGGTCACCGGGTTGCCCGCGGCGTTGCCGACCGGCACCCGCCCGATCGCGATCGCGCCAATCGCGGTGCCCAGCGCGAACGGGGTGAGCACCGACGAGAGCGCGAACAGGTACTCGGAGAACCGGGACTGGTCCGCGACACCGCGCAGCGCGTAGGCGGCGCCGCGGAAGATGATGCCGATCGCGGCGATCAGCAGCGGCGCGGCCAGCGTGGAGGTGATCGAGCCGTACGCGACCGGGTACGCCGTCCAGGCGACCACCAGCACGAAGATCAGCCAGACGTGGTTGGCCTCCCAGACCGGCCCCATCGCGTGCCTGGCCTCGTCGCGTATCCGGCGTGCCTGCGCCGAGCGCCCGACGGCCAGCAGCGTCCACAGCCCGGCGCCGAAGTCCGCGCCCGCCAGCACCGTGTACGCGGTCATCCCGGCGAGGATGAACGCCACGGGCACGTAAGCCATCAGCGCCCTCCGCGGCAAGCCCAGCGCGCAGGTCCGGCGGCAGCGGCACCCGGGCCAGCCGCCGGAGGATCAGGAAGACGATCACACCCAGGATGACGTACACCACCGACAGCGCGCCATAGCCGATCGGTATGTCGCTGGCCCCGGTGACCGCGGCGTCGACCCGCATCACCTCGTAGACGATCCACGGCTGGCGGCCGACCTCGGTGGTGATCCAGCCGGCGATCAGCGCGACCACCGACAGCGGCCCGGCGGCGACGACGCCGAGCAGCAGCCACCGTGGCAGTTCCCGCCGCCGGAACCGCAGGAACAGGTAGACCAGGGAGATCAACGCGAGCAGCGTGCCGATCCCGACCATGGTCTGGAAGGAGAACCGCACCACGTTGACCGGCGGCTGGTCGGCCAGCGGCACGATGTCCAGCCCCTGCACGACCGCGTTCGGGTTGTGGAAGGCGAGAATCGACAGCAGGCGGGGGATCTCGATGCCCCAGACGACCGCGTGCCCGTTGTACCAGCCAAGCAGGTGCTCGGCCGCGCCGCGGGTGGTGGTCGCCAGGCCCTCCATCGAGGCGAGCTTGACCGGCTGGTACACCGCCACGTCGCGGGCGGCCCAGTCGCCGACGATCACCTGCAGCGGCGCGGCCACGGACGCGGCGGACATCGTGATGCCGAATGCAACCCGCTGGTACCGTCCTCGCCGTCCCCGCAGGAAGCCCCAGGCGTACGCGCCGGCCAGCAGGAATCCGCACACGATGAAGGCGGCGAAGTACATGTGCGTGTACTCGCTCCAGAACATCGGGTTGTCGAACAGCGCCCGCCAGGGATGCACGTCCACCGCACGGCCGTCCTGCAAGGTGAACCCCGTCGGGTGGTTCATCCAGCTGTTGACCGCGATCACGAAGAACGAGCCCGCGACGCCGGCGATCGCGATCGGGACGCCGCAGAGGAAGTGCGTCCGGGGCCGGAGCCGATCCCATCCGTAGGCGTAAATCCCGATGAAGATGGCCTCGACGAAGAACGAGAACCCCTCCAGCGTGAACCCGAGTCCGAACACGTTCCCGAAGTCCTGAATCCACACCGGCCACAGCAGCCCGAGCTCGAACGACAGGATCGTCCCGGTGACCACGCCCACGGCGAACAGCGCGAGCATGATCCGCGACCACCGCCGGGCGAGCGTCCGGTAGACCTGATCGCCGGTGCGCAGGTAACGGTACTCCGCGAACAGCACGAGCACCGGGAACGCGATGCCGAAGCACACGAGCGGGATGTGCACGCTCAGCGACAGCGCCTGCATCTGCCGGGCTTCATAGAGGTAGTGCTGATTCACTCCCACGGCGGCCAGCCTACGCTTCTTACTACAAGCCGTAGTAGTCGGGGTCCCGATACCGGCCCGCCGCCCCACTAATCGTCCGAACACATCAAAAACCAAAAGTCAAATACACAAAACGTGTCATATTGAACGGACCGTTGCTTCGCCTCTCAGGGTCAGGTTCCAGCGGACGATGTGGGCGCATGCCCGCTCCGCGCCGGCCTCCCGGGCATTACTGAGTCGGCGGGAACTCGCCGATCATGGACGCCGGGTCGATGATCCGGTCGAACTCCTCCGCGCTGACGTACCCGAGCGCTAGCGCCGCCTCGCGCAAGGTAGACCCCGAGCGACTGGCCTGATGCGCGATCTCGGCCGCCTTGTCGTAGCCGATGACCGGCGACAGCGCGGTGACCAGCATCAGCGACCGGTCAACGTCCTCGGCGATCCGTGCGGTGTTGAGCGACGCGCCCTCCACGCAGAAGACCCGGAACGTCCGGCACGCCCCCGCGAGCAGCGTCGCCGAGTGCAGGAAGTTGGCAATGATCACCGGCCGCATCGTGTTCAGCTCTAGGTTCCCCGACGAGGCGGCGAATCCGACCGTCGCGTCATTGCCGAGAACCTGCGCGCAGACCATCAGCATGGCCTCGCACTGCGTCGGGTTCACCTTGCCCGGCATGATCGAAGATCCCGGCTCGTTCTCCGGCAGGATCAGCTCGCCGAGGCCGGCCCGGGGCCCGGAGCCGAGCCAGCGGATGTCGTTGGCGATCTTCGCCAGCGGTACGGCCAGCCCGCGCAGTCCGGCAGAGGCAGCTGCGACCGCGTCCGAGCCGGCCAGGGCCGCGAACTTGTTGGGCGCGGTCACGAACGGGTACCCGGTGGCCGCCGCGATCAGCGCGGCCACCTCGGCGCCGAACCCGGGCGGTGCGTTGAGCCCGGTGCCGACCGCGGTGCCGCCCACGGCCAGCTCGTAGAGGCCCGCGCAGGAGAGCGAGAGCCCGTCAAGCGCCCGTGAGAGCTGGGCGGCGTAACCGGACCACTCCTGCCCCACGCTGAGCGGGACCGCGTCCTGCAGGTGGGTCCGCCCGATCTTCACCACGTCCCGCCACAGTTGCGCCTTCGCGGCTATGGCGTCGCGGAGCGCGGTCACCTCCGGGATGACCGACTCGTGCACCACCCGCACCGCCGCGATGTGCATCGCCGTCGGGAAGGTGTCGTTCGACGACTGCCCCATGTTGACGTGATCGTTGGGGTGCACCGGCGTTTTGGACCCGATGACCCCGCCGACCAGCTGTATCGCCCGGTTGGATATGACCTCGTTGACGTTCATGTTCGACTGGGTGCCCGACCCGGTCTGCCAGACGCGAAGTGGGAAATGCTCGTCGAGCTCAGCGTCGATCACCTCGTCGCAGACCCGCGCGATCAGCGACGCCTTCCAGGCCGGCAGCCGTCCGGCCCTCCCGTTGGCGAGCGCCGCGGCCTTCTTCACGTAGCCGAACGCGTGGTCGACCTCGCGCGGCACCAGGTCAGGCCCGATGCCGCCGAAGTGAATCAGGGACCGCTGCGTCTGCGCTCCCCAGTACCGGTCGGCCGGAACGTCGATGACCCCCATCGAGTCCGACTCTCTCCGGTGAGCCATTGCGCTGGCCGGGATTCCCACCGGCAGGTCGCGCACCACGGGCACGTCGTCGTCCATGCCTCCAGACTCGCACGCCCGCGTCAGTGCCGACCCCACGCCGGGCCGGTTTCACCTCCTACGGCCAGGAGCTCCGGTACCGCGTCCCGCTGTTATTAACGGCTCCTGTCGGGCACGGACCAAAACAACGGCGCCGGATACCGAGGGACACACGGCCAAGCGGCATACGGGTCAGCTGTTGTCGTAGCGGGTTGGCGGGAAGGGGTGCTCGGCGTCGAGGTCGGGGAGTTCGCCGGCCTTCTCTTCGCGGTCGATCTCGGCCTGGGCGTCCTCGTACTCGGCGCTCTGCCGCACGTCCGGCCGCTGGGGCGGGATGCCGGGCGGCAGCGGGTCGGTGGCCGGCGGTACCTCGTCGGGGTTGAACGCGTCCAGCCCCGCATCGACGCGCTCGTCTTCCGTCATCTCGTCGAGCGTGTCTTCGTCGAGGCGCTGCGGAGCACCGCCATGCTCACGGCGGTCACGGTGAAACTGCGGTTCGCTCATGGGAGTCACGCTACCCCGGACGTTTCTGGCCAACTAGCCGGCCTGACTTCTGCGTCGGGTGGGGCAGACGGGGTAACCGGAAGGCGGGGGAGCGGGGGGTGGTGGCGGGGGCGCGGGAGGTCAGGAGCGGGAGGTCGCGGGGGGCGATCACGGTGGACAGGGCGATAGCGCTGGTGGAGCGGGCGACCGAGGGGGAGGAGTCGATGCGGAGCAGGGTCTGCTGCAGGTCGGCGTGCGAGGTGGCCGCGACCTTGCAGATCATGTCGGCCGAGCCGGTGACCGCGTAGGCCTCAAGGACGGCGGGGATGGCCGCGAGGTCGGACTTGACCCGGTCGAGGGCGCCCTGGGCGATCTCCAGCGTGACGAATGCGATCACGGTAAACCCGGCCGCCGCCACGTCGATGTCCGGCCCGTAGCCGGTGATGACCCCGGACCGCTCGAGCCGGCTCAGCCGTGACTCGACGGTAGCGCGGGCGACCCGGGTGAGCCGGGACAGGGCCAGCGCGCCCGCCCGGGGGTTCTCCCGCAGCGTGGTGAGCAGCGCCAGGTCGAGTGCGTCTAGGTCAGGCACCGTGCGTCCTCCGCGAGTATCTAGGCAATCTGCCTAGATTATTGCCGAACTTGGTCCGCAAAATGTCTTCCATGTCTAGCGAAAAATGTCTTCGTTGCAAGGTAGAGCCACGGACCGTTCCAATGGCTGGAGTTGACCTTTCCTAATCTCGGAGGCACCGATGACAGTCAGCGCTGAGCTCGCCGGCCCGGACCTGCTCACCGGGGTCGTCGCACACGACCTGCGGCATGACCCCTTCCCTGTGACCGGCTGGGATGCCGTCGTGTGGGCCTCGGGGAACGCCACCCAGTCGGCGATGTACTTCCAGCTTGCCTTCGGCATGACGCTCGAGGCGTACTCGGGGCCGGAGACGGGCAACCGCGACCACACCGCCTACGTGCTGCGGGCCGGCGCGGTGCGGTTCGTCATCAAGGGGGCGGTGTCGTCGGACAGCGCGATCGCCGATCACCACCGGCGGCACGGGGACGGGGTCATCGATGTCGCCCTTGAGGTGCCGGACGTGGACAAATGCGTGGCGCACGCCCGCGCGGCCGGGGCGCGGATCATCGACGAGCCGCACGACGTGACCGACGCCGACGGGACCGTCCGGGTCGCGTCGATCGCCGCCTACGGGGACACCGTGCACACCCTCGTGGACCGGTCCAGGTACCGGGGCGGGTACCTGCCTGGGTACGTGCCGCGTCGTACCAGCGCCGCGCGCGCGGCCGGCGAGCCGGCCTTCGTCGCGCTCGACCACGTGGTCGGCAACGTGGAGCTCGGCCGGATGGACGAGTGGGTTGCCTTCTACCACCAGGTCATGGGGTTCACCAACATGGCCGAGTTCATCGGCGACGACATCGCCACCGAGTACTCGGCGCTGATGAGCAAGGTGGTCGCCAGCGGCAACCACCGGGTGAAGTTCCCGCTCAACGAGCCGTCGCGCGGCAAGCGCAAGAGCCAGATCGACGAGTACCTGGAGTTCTACGGCGGCCCCGGCGTGCAGCACCTGGCGCTCGCGACCCCCGACATCCTGGCCACCGTGGACGAGCTGCGGGCGCGGGGGGTTGAGTTCCTGTCCGCGCCGGACTCCTACTACACCGACCCGGTGCTCAGGTCCCGGATCGGCGAGGTCCGGGTCGACGTGGCGGAGCTTAAGGCGAGGGGAATCCTGGTCGATCGCGACGAGGACGGCTACCTGCTGCAGATCTTCACCAAGCCGATCGGCGACCGGCCCACGGTGTTCTTCGAGTTCATCGAGCGGCACGGGTCGCTCGGGTTCGGCAAGGGCAACTTCAAGGCGCTGTTCGAGGCGATCGAGCGCGAGCAGGAGCGGCGCGGCAACCTGTGAGGGCCGGGCCAGCGCTGGCCCTCAGGCGGGGCCGGGCCCAGGTCCAAGGCGGGTCCACTGGAGCGCGTTGAGCAGCTCGATCCGGGACGAGATCCCGAGCTTGGCATAGATGTGATCAAGGTGCGCGTCGACGGTGCGCTTGGAGATGAACAGGTGCTCCCCGATGTGCCGGTTGGACATGCCGCTGGCCGCGAGGTCGGCGATCTCGGCCTCGCGGAAGGTGAGCTGGCCGGGTACCCGCAACCGGGCGCCGTCGGAGGCAGGGTCGTCGGCGTCGCTAACGGCGAACGCGACCATCTGCTCAAGCGGGTGCCGTCCGGCCTCGGCGAACGCCAAGTCGAACCGCTTGCCGCCAAGCCCTGCCCGGGTCTTGCCCATCGCTTCCGCATGGACCTTCAGCAACGCCGTGGTTCCGCCCAGCCGGCCGCCGGCCTTCTCCCAGAGCGGGTCCGCGGCGCCGAGCAGCCAGGCGGCGCGCCGGTGGCGATTGGCGCGGCTGGCCAGCCAGCCGTGGATCTCCAAGCAGTAGGCCATGCCCATGACGTCGTAGAGCTCGTGCTTGGCCAGCAGCGCCTTGCCGGCCGTCCGCGCAGTCTCCTCGTCTCTATTCGAATCCCAGAACAGGGCCATCGCGGCGATCGCGTAGGCCCAGCCCTGCGCCCATCGCTCCTTGATCTCGGCGGTCTCACCGGTCTCATCGGTCTCGACCGAAACGGCTGGTCACCTGCCGCACGTAGTGCAGCGCACCCTCGAGGTCGCCCGACAGATTGGCCACGTGCGCCAGGTGCACGTCGAGGATGCGCAGCCCGGCGCGGTCGTTGAGCGCCTGCAGCGGCTGCTCTGCCCGGGCGCCGGCGTCGCGGGCCTCGTCGTACCTGTCGGCGATCGTCAGGGCGAGCGTCAGGTACGTGTAGCCGCGGGCGACAAGCCTCCGGTCTCCGCGTTTCACGCCGATCTCGGTGCCAGCGGTGGCGTCGGCCACGGCCTCGTTCGCCTCGCCCTGCATCGCTCCGAGGTAGCCGCGGACGACGAGCGCCCAGCCGCGTTCCGGCGACCACGGGTCAGGGAACCGGTCGAGCACCTTGTCGAGCCAGTACTTGCCCTCCCGCAGCAGGCCCGACATGTGCCAGTACCCGTACAGGGCGGTGGCGAGCTCGGCGCCGTCGGTGTACCGGCTGGACTCCGACTCCGTGGCGTCCAGGGTGTATTCGAGCGCGGCTCGCAGGTTAGCGTGCTCGCGGCGCAGCTCGCGGAGCCGGTCGAGTTGGTCGTCGTCAACGACGTGCTCGTCGAAGTAGCGGGCCATCGACAGGTAGCGGGCGATGAACCGGTTGCGGACCCCGGCCACGGTGCCGGAGGCGGCCAGCCGCTCGGCGCCGAACTCGCGGATGGTGTCGAGCATCTTGTACCGCGTCGGCTGCCCGCTGTCCTCGCCGCTCGCCGCGTCATCCCTGGTGATCACCGACTTATCCACCAGCCGGACGATCGTGTCGAAGATCTGGTGCTGGCTCAGCTCGCCGCTGGCGCAGACCTCCTCGACGGCGTCGACGCCGAAGCTCCCGGCGAAGACCGACAGTCGGGCCCACAGCGCCCGCTCGGCCTGTGTGCACAGGTCGTAGCTCCAGCCGATGGCGTCCCGCAGCGTCCGGTGGCGGCCGTCGCCGTCCTCGCTGCCCCCGGTCAGCAGCGTGAGCCCGCGGTCAATCCGCTTGTCGAGCCGGTCGGCCAGGTCCTTGAGCGGCAGCGCCCGCAGCTGGACAGCGGCCAGTTCGATGGCGAGCGGCATGCCGTCGAGCCGGGTGCAGAGCCGGATCACGTCGGCCCTGTTCTCCTCGGTGACCGCGAACCCGGGGACGACGGCGGCCGCCCGCAGCGCGAACAGCTCGATAGCGTCGGTCGCCCCCGGACCGGGCGAGTTATCGTCCGGCAGGCCGAGCGCGGGAAGGGTGTAGCAGCTCTCGCCGGTCACGTCCAGCGGCTCGCGGCTGGTAACGAATACAGTGACGGAGGGCGCCTCGGTGATGATCGCCTCGGCGAAGATCGCGGCGGCGTCGATGATGTGCTCGCACGTGTCCAGGATCAGCAGCAGGCGCCGGTCGCGCAGGTGGGTGAGGAGCGCGTCGAGCTGCGAGCCTCGGGACTGCTCCGGCAGCCCCAGATGGCCGGCCACGGTGTGCGGCAGCAGCTCAGGGTCGCGCAACGCGGAAAGCGGGACCTCCCACACGCCGTCCCGGTACCCGGCCGACACCTGGTCGGCTGCCCGGCGCGCCACCCGCGTCTTGCCCACACCGCCCGGGCCGACCAGTGTGACCAGCCGGTTGTCGCGAAGCAGCCACTGCACGCGGCGCAGCTCGGCCGTCCGGCCGATAAAGTCGTTGGCCTCCGAGGGGAGTCGCTCTTGCCGCTCGGTGGCGTTACCGATGAGCATGTGACCCTCATCACGTCAATGGTGGATTCGCTAAGACTACTCCGTCGGTGCCGACGGCGCGCGCCACGCGCTTTCGCCGTCGTCCCGGGAGGCCGCTGCCTCTCGCGACACGCTTAGGACGGCGCGGTCGGGGGCAGCTCGCCGAAGCGGTCGCGCGCCCAGTTTGCCAGCTGTACCCGGGAGGAGAGCCCGAGCTTGGCGAAGATGTGGTTGATGTGCGCGTCCACGGTCCGCCGCGAGATGAAGAGCCGGGCGGCAATGTCCCGGTTGGGCAGGCCGAGCGCGGCGAGCGCGGCGATTTCCCGTTCGCGGCCCGTAAGCTCCTCGGCGTCGGGTCGGCCAAGCGGGCGCCTCACGACGTCAGCGCAGTTAGCCGGCGGCTCCGGCACACCGAGCAGCGGCCGTCGCGGCAGTGACACCACGCCGGGCCGCGGGCCGCCGGGCAGGGCGTCGCCGCCCGCGACGGCGAACTCGACGACCTGATCGCGCGGCAGGCCGGCGCCACGGGCGTGCAGCTCCGCGTACCAGTCGGGGCCGAGCGCGCGGGCGGCGGCGTCGGCGGACCGCTTGTGGTGTCCGGCCATCACGGCGTTGCCGCTCTGCCTGCCGTCGGCCCGCAGCCACCGCGCCTGGGCCGCGCCGAGCAGCCAGGCGGCGCGCTGGCAACGCCCGGCGTCCGCCGCCAGCCAGCCGAGCACATCGAGCGCGCTGGCCTCGCCGATCGGGTTGCTGAGGTCCCGCATGGCGCGCAGCGCCTCGCCCGCCGCGCGCGCGCACTCGGTCTGGCGCCCGGGCTGCCGGTAGAGCGCGAGCGCGGAGACGATGCGGACGTGACCGTGCAGCCAGCGCTCGCCCGGGCCCAGGCCGGCCAGCGCGCGCCGGCCGGCCGCCGCGGCCGCCGCGAGGTTCCCGCCGATCTGATGGGTCTGCGCGAGCTGGACGTCGAGGCAGCGCAGCGCGACGTCCGCGCCAAGAGCGGTGAGGCGACGCCGCGCCTCGTCGGCCGCCTCGACCGCCTGGGGGTAGGCGCTGCGCAGGCCGAGCGCGAGCTGCAGCGCGAGGTAGCCGCGCGCTTGGGCCCAGTCGTCGCCGACCCGGGTGCCGACCGTGATGGCCTCCCTGGCGTGCGCCGGGGACTCGGGAAATCCGAGCATGGCGCCGAGCGTGGCTCGGTTGGCCAGCGCGTTCGCCCGCCCGGCGGACGGCTCGCGGAACCGGGCGAGCGCTGCGTCCTGCCAGTGGATGCCCTCGCGGAGCAGCCCCGACATCAGCCAGTAAGGGAAGAGCGCGGCGACGAGCCGGGTCGCGTCGCGGTCCCAGCCGGGATCGTCGGCGGCGAACCCGTACGCGAGCACGGCGCTGACATCGGCATGCTCGGCGCGGAGACCGCGGAGCCGGGCCGCCTGGTCGTCGGCGAGGAGATGGCGGGAGAGGCTCCGCGCCATCGTCAGGCAGCGCCGGGCATGCCGCCGCCGGCACTCCGCTTCCTGGCCGGACTGCGCGAGCCGCTCCGCCGCGTACTCGCGCTCCGAGCCGAGCAGCCGGAACCGGGCCGCGGGGGCATGGGGGGCGCCAGGGGGGAGGACAACCGACTTGTCCACCAGCCCGGCGAGGACGTCGCCGACACGGTCGCCCGGCACCTGCGGGCAGGCCGCCACGTCCCGCGCCGCGGCGAGGTCGAAGGGCCCGGCGAAGACGGAGAGCCGGTTCCACACCGTCTGCTCGGCCTCCGTGCACAGGCCGTAGGACCACTCGATCGCGGCCCGCAGCGTCTGGTGGCGAGCCGCGGTGCCGCGCCGCGCGCCGGTCAGCACGGAGAACCTGGCCTCGAGGCGCTCGGCCAGCTCGGCCAGCGGCAGCGCCCGCGCCCGCACCGCCGCGAGCTCGACGGCGAGCGGGATGCCGTCGAGCCGCCGGCAGAGCCGGATCACGTCGGGCCGGTTCGCGTCGGTGAGGGCGAACCCCGGCAGCGCGGCGGCGGCGCGCTTGGCGAACAGCTCGACCGCGTCGCCCTGGGCGGGGTCGCGGCCGATCGCGGGCACCGGCAGCGGGCCGAGCCGCAGCACCTGCTCGCCGGGAATGTGCAGCGGCTGCCTGCTCGTCGTCAGGATCGCGACCTCGTCCGCCGTTCGCAGCAGCTGCGCCGCGAACCGCGAGCAGGCGGGGGCGAGGTGCTCGCAGGTGTCGAGGATCAGCAACAGCCGTTTGCCGCGCAGGTGGTCGAGGACCGCGGCGTGCGCGGCGCGGGGATCGTGCCCGCGCAGCCCGAGACTCCGGGCGACGGTCGTCGGCAGCAGCCCCGCGTCGGTGCCGTCGCCGGCGGGGCCGGGCAGCCGCGGCAGCTCAGACAGCTCGACCAGGCAGATGCCGTCCGGGTAGCGGTCGGCCACCTCGGCGGCGGCGCGCAGCGCCAGCCGGGTCTTGCCGACCCCGCCGGGGCCGGTCACGGTGACGTGCCGTCCGGCGCGCAGCAGCTCGGCCAGCGTGCCGAGTTCGTCGGTCCTGCCCACGAACGCCGAGACCTCGACGGGGAGCTGCCGCCGTCGCCGTGCGGCATCGATGCCAGGCACAGCCGCCGAATTCATCGCCACCTCACCCAGCTAGGCATTTTAGTTATGCATTATCACTCAGCCACGCCGTTTGTCAGCAGCGAAATGAAAGAAATTTATCTGGAACGATCGCGGCTTACTCTGCTTCCGCTACCGAATTCGAAGGACGGAGGCCGGCGCGCCAGCGTGTGCTACCACTTCAACGGGGCTGATCGTGATGCTCGCACGGCAATATGACCTGGCAGATCCCTGGCAGCGAGCGGGCAGCTTGCCGCTGGGTCGATGCATGCGCGGATGCATGCGATTACCGCTATGGCACAGCGCTAAAGATCTTCTCGAAATGCGGCGCGCCCGACCGCCGCCCTTTCATGCGGGGTCCGGGCGTGATCGCGGCGGCGGACAGCATCAGCTCTCGGCGGCCGCCTGCTCGGTAATGAGGTCGGCGGAGGTCTCCATGCCGGCCTTCCACACGGAGCGGGCGATGATCTTGCGGAGATCGGCGCGGTCGGCGTACTTGGCGGCGACCTCCCTGACCTCGGCGAGAAGCCCCTCCGACAGGGTGGTGGGCTCGAGGCCGAGGGCGAGGAACTGGTCGTTGCGGACGACGAGGTCGTTCTCCTCGGCCTCCACGCGCGGGTTGGGGAGGTAGGCGATGTCCGCGCCGGTGATGTCGGAGACCAGCTTGGCCAGGTGGAGGACCCGGTGGGTCTCGGTGATCTGGTTCAGGACCTTCGGCTTCTCCCCGGCCTGCGGCGGGTTGCAGATCGCGATCTCGATGCAGCGCACCGTGTCCTTGATGTGGATGAAGGCGCGGGTCTGCCCGCCGGTGCCGTGCACCGTCAGCGGGTGCCCGATCGCGGCCTGCATCAGGAACCGGTTCAGCACCGTGCCGTAGTCGCCGTCGTAGTCGAACCGGTTGATCAGCCGCGGGTCCAGCGCCGTCTGGTTCGTCTGGGTGCCCCAGACAATGCCCTGGTGCAGGTCGGTGATGCGCAGCCCGTCGTTCTTGGCGTAGAACGCGAACAGCAGCTGGTCCAGCGTCTTGGTCATGTGGTACACCGAGCCGGGGTTGGCCGGGTGCAGGATCTCCCGCTCCAGGTCCCCGTCCGGGGTCGGCACCTTGACGGTAAGGTAGCCCTCGGGGATCGGCGCGGAGCCGGACCAGCCGTACCCGTAGACGCCCATCGTGCCCAGATGCGCGATCGCCGCCTTCACCCCCGTGTCGGTGATCGCGGCCAGCAGGTTGTGGGTGGCCCGGACGTTGTTGTCGACCGTGTACCGCTTGGTCTGCTGCGACCGCATCGAGTACGGCGCGGCGCGCTGCTCGGCAAAGTGCACGATCGCGTCCGGACGCAGCTCGAGCAGGAGCGAGGCCAGCCGGTCGTACTCGGTGGCCAGGTCGACGTTCACGAACCCGATCTCGCGTCCGGATACCTCGCGCCACGCCCGCAGCCGCTCCCCGATCGCCGCGATCGGCGTCAGCGAATCGACCTCCAGGTCGATGTCGATCTTGCGGCGGGACAGGTTGTCCAAGATGGTGACGTCGTGGCCACCGTCCGACAGGTACAAAGACGTCGGCCAGCCGCAGAAACCATCACCACCGAGTACGAGGACACGCATTCCGACTCCCATCGCATTGCCAGCGAAGCTTGCGCCGTGACTTTACATCTTCTGAAGAGTCTCCGTTGCGCAAAACCGGTGCCGCCACGACCGGGGGCCCGGACGGCGCCCCTTCTGCCTGGGAGTTTAGTGGGAAGCAGGGTCGTTTGGGTGGCGGTGCGTGGGAGGCGACGTTAATCGGTAACAAGGGCCCCATACAGTTGTTTCCAGAATCGGGCGGCTGAACCCTCAGACCTCGGCCCGGACGGCGGGGGTCAGCAGCTCGCCGACGGCCTCCACCAGAAGCGTCATCTCATACGAAACCTGGCGCGTGTCGCACTCGGGCGCGGTGAGCACCGCCAGCGTCGAGCCGTCGCTGATCGCCTTCACGAACATCAGCCCGCGGTCCATCTCCACCAGCGCCTGGAGGGGCATCCCGGCCTCCATGATCTGCGCCGCGCCCCTGATCAGGCTGGTCAGCCCGGAGGTGATGGCAGAGAACTGCTCGACGGCCTTGGCCGGGATGCCCTCCGACAGCGCCAGCGGCACCCCGTCGGCGGACACAACGATCGCGTGCGCGACGTCAACCACGCGCGTGGTGAAATCGGTGACTAGCCAGTTCAGGTCCTGACGGTACGGGCTTCTCATCGGCTCGTCTCCTCTCCTGCGTATATGGAACGTAGGCCCGATGTCCTTGCCTTCCCATCGGGCCCGCGTCGGGTCATCTAGGGTGCTGCGGCGGATACCAGGCTCTAGCCTGGGCAGGCATGATGATCTGACTGGCTCGCCGCCGCCCGCGGATGGGCGTATCGGGGCCTCTCATCGCTCTGCCCTCACATGTTCATGTCGTAGCCGCGAGATAATTCGACATGAGCCAGTCATGGCGCACGGTCGGCCGCGCTCGCTACCCGCAACTGGCTAGCGCGAGTGTAAGACCCGCAGACATTAAGACACTGTGAAATCGTAATTTAACGCAAAATTATCTGTTCGAGGCACTCGATTGCATGCTACCTCTACCACCGTCGATACGTGCCCCTCCGTGGACGGCCCGTTCTTCCTGGGACAATGGACGGCATGGACGTGGCACCGGAGTCGCTCGAGCGCGTGTACCGGCAGGAGGCGACCCGGATCAGGGCCGCGCTCGCCGCGCGAACCGGGGACATCGGCCTGGCGGAGGACGCGGTGCAGGACGCGCTAGTCGAGGCGATGGTGCGCTGGCCGCGCGACGGGGTGCCGGCCAACCCGGGCGGCTGGCTGGCCACGACGGCCCGCCGCAAGGCACTCGACCGGCTCCGCCGCGACAAGGTCGGCGAGCGCAAGCTGGCCCTGCTCGCGGTCACCGACACGGCGGCCTGCCCGGACGGCCCGGCCGCCGCGGCCGGCTGCGGCAGCGACCCGCCCGATGCCGGGGGAGCGGACCTGCAGGCCGACGACGAGCTGCTGAGCCTGGTGTTCGCCTGCTGCCATCCCGCGCTCAGCCGGGACGCGCAGGTCGCGCTCACCCTCCGCGCGGTCTGCGGCCTTACCGGCGAGCAGATCGCCCGGGCGTTCCTGGTCTCCGACGCCACCATGGCGCAGCGCCTGTTCCGTGCCCGCAAGACCCTGGCCGACCAGGAGTCCCCGGTCCGCGTCCCCGATCCCGACGAGCTCGCGGACCGGCTCGCCCAGGTCCTCGCCGTCGTGTACCTGTTCTTCAACGAGGGCTACCTCGCCTCGTCCGGGCGCGAGCCGGCCCGCCGCGACCTGGCCGCGCAGGCGATAGCGCTGACCAGAACCCTGCACCGGCTCATGCCGCGCGAGCCGGAGGTCCTCGGCCTGCTCGCCCTCCTGCTCCTGCACGAGTCACGCGCCGCGGCCCGGTTCGACGGCTGGGGCCGGCTAATCCGCCTGCAGGACCAGGACCGTTCACGCTGGAACAGCGGGCTCGCCGCCGAGGCGACTGGCCTGCTCGACCGCGCGCTGGCGATGCGAAGGCCGGGCCCGTACCAGGTGCAGGCCGCGATCGCCGCCCTGCACGCCGAGGCGGGCGACTACGAGCAGACCGACTGGCGGCAGATCCGCCTGCTCTACAGCCGCCTCCAGGCGATGACCCCGTCCCCGGTGGTGCTGCTCAACCGGGCGGTCGCCACCCGCTACGCGCTCGGCGCGGAAGAGGCGCTCGTCGAGATCGAGCCCTTGCGGGCCGATCTCGACGGGTACCACCTCTTCCATGCCCTCCGCGGCGCCCTGCTCACCGCCCTGGGCCGCGCCGCCGAGGCAGCGGCCGCGAACGACCGGGCGCTCTCGCTAGCCGCCAACCCAGCCGAACGCGACCTACTCGCTCGCGGCCTGTCGCTGTTAGGCGAAGGCGAGCGGTCAGCCCATCTCGAGCACGGGCCGAAGCTCGACTGTGATCCAGCCGCGGTCCACGCCGGGCCAGGTCTTCGCGATGTCGGCGGCCTCGTCAATCGTGCCCGCCTCGATCACCGAGAACCCGCCGAGCACCTCCTTGGTCTCGATGTACGGACCGTCGGTCACCCCGGTCGACCGAACGGTCTTAGCCATCGACGGTCCCTGGAGCTGCTTTCCGGCCTCCAGCTTGCCGGTGGTGCCCCACTTCTCGTACCAGGCGCCGATCTCGGCGTACCAGGCGCCCCACTCGGGGGTGTCCGGCTTCGGCTCGTTCGGCGTGTCCATGATCAGCAATACGTACTTCACGAGATTCTCCCTCCGCGCCGCGCCCCCACCGGGCGCCCGCACCCACTCCACGAACCCGCTCACCCCGAATCCGACAGCCCGCCAGAATTTTCTGCGGGGCCGCGGGCTCAGGGCACCAGCGTGTCGTGGTGGCTGGCGGCGAACTCGCGCTCGGACTCCGTCAGATCAGACTCTTTCACCAGGCGGACCAGGTCGACGTGCCGGCCGACCGGGCACCATTGGATGCGCCAGAGGCCGAGCCTGATCGCCTTGAGCGACCCGCCGGGAATCCAGATCGTCGTGAAGAGGTGGCCCTGGCGGCAACGCGCGATGGCGTTGCGGCCGAGGCGGTAGCCGGCCCGCGTGGCGACGATCGAACCCACGACGTAGCAGGCGATGACCACCGCGGCGATGACCCGCCCGCGCTTGCGCCTTGACGTTGACATGGCCCCAAGTTACCGCCGCGCGACGTGCAGGACCACGCCCCAGTGGCGGCGGAGCTGGCCGTCCGGGCGCAGCGCCAGCCGCCGGCGGATCTCGCCGTACAGCCGGTTCCGCTGCCAGGGCGCCATCGACAGGTTGCTCGAGAACGTGTCGAGCAGCCGGATGTAGTCGTGCGCCGAGTACCTGATCTCCCAGTCGAACCGGCGGATCGTCACATCCGTGAACAGGCCGGACTCCTCGATCTCGGCCCGGCTGTCCGGCAGCGTCGAAGCCGTGTGGTACACCCAGCCGTCCGGGAGTTTCTCGCCGATCTCGTCGTACACGTCCTGGATCTCGCGGAAGAACGGGTCGGCGTCCGACTCCGGCTCCACGTGCACCGCCTCCCAGAACGCGAGGTGCCCGCCCGGCCGTAGCAGCGACCAGGCCTTGCGGTACTTGACCTCCGGGTCGATCCAGTGCCACGCCGTCGCGGCGAACAGCAGCCCGAAACCAGGAAGATCAGGATGGGTAACGGAGCGTGGCAGCTTCTGAGGCGTCCACGATTCGAAGTCGGCGTGCACCACGGAAACCCGCTCGAACCCGGCCAGGTTCCGCCGTGCCTCTTCCGCCAGCGCCGCGCCAAGCTCCACGCACGTGATCGCGAACCCGCGCCGCGCCAGCGGCAGCGTCGCCTTCCCTGACGCGCAGCCGACCTCGCAGAGCGCGTCAATGCCCGGCTCGACGCCGGTCAGCGCGAGAAGCGTCTCGTACAGCGTGTCCGGGTACTCCGGCCGCGCCTCCTGGTAGTCCTCCGCCGCGTCGTCGAACGTCCGCCGCAGCCGCTCCCGCCTCGAGATACCGTCCACAGTGCAAGATCCTACGTTTTAGCCGCCGAAACCGGTCATCTCGGCGGCCTCGTCGAGGGCTAGCTGCCACGGGAACGACTCATCGGACGCGCCGGGAACGGCCGCGGTGCCGCCGGGGCCGAGCAGGACGGAGACGCCCTCGGCCCGCAGCGCCTGCACCGACCGCGCGAACTGCGGTCGCGCCGCCAGCGGGGCGGAAACGGCCGGCAGCACGACGGTGGGGATGGCCATGCCCGTCTGCTCGGCGAGCACCGCCAGCGCATACGAGTCGGCGACGCCGAGCGCCCACTGGTTGAGCAGGTTGAAGGTGGCGGGCGCGACGACGATCGCGTCAGGGACCCGAGACCGCGGCTCCCCGGGCGACCGGTGCTGGCTGCGCACCGGCGACCCGGTCAGCGCCTCGATAGCGCCCGCGTCGAAGAACGCGACGGCCGAGGGCGTGGCGATCACCTGCACCACCCAGCCGCGGTCGAGCGCTAGCTTGACCAGCGTCTCCACGTCTGAGGCGGGCGCCCCGCCGGACACGACAACCGACAGCACCCAGCTCTTGCGCGCCATACCACGAGCATAGAAACGCCGCTGGAGAATGACCAGGCACCCCGCCGACCGCTCGCCCTCTCGCGGCGTCGTGTTGACACGGTTTACGCGGAGTTGCCCCGGATCATGATCAGCCGGGTGGTGTTTGCGGAGTGGCGTTCGGCGGGCGAGGCGGAACCCGTTCTGGCCGTGGGCTGCTCCTGCGGTTCAGGCGAGCGCGCGACGGTGGCTTGCCCAGTCGTGGGCGGCCTGGGCGACGGCGAGCTTCCATGGCCGCGGGTCGTCGCGGGCGATCGTGTCCCACAGATTGACGTTGACCCGGGCGAAGACGTCGATCGCCGCCGGGTCAGTGTCGGTCCAACCGGGGCAGCGGGCGGCGATTGCCTCGGCCTGTTCAGCGCCGTGGCCCGAGACTATCGCTCGGATGAGGAGGCAGGCCGGGTCGATGAACGCTGCGCCCGTGGTGGGCCAAGCCCAGTCGACGAGATGCGTCCTGCACGGGCTGATGAGGAGGTTGAGGGGGGTGATGTCGGTGTGCAGGAGCGCGCCGCCGTCGAGTAGCGCCGGGTCGTCGCCGGGTGCCGTGTACCTCCCCCACCGCTGCGGGGCGTGCCTCAGCTCCGGCAGGTCCGGGCAGCCGATCGCGGCGAGCTCGCGCATGATGGCGACCACCCGGTCCAGGTCGGGGGAGCCGGGCGCGTAGTCGGCGTGCCGGGCATCGTCGATGGACTCGAATGCGAGCATGTCCCAGTCTGCGGCGATGTCATGCCAGAATAGCGCGGGCGCCACCGAGCGGACGTAAGGGTTGATCGCGGCCTCGCGGCGCTGCCAGGGCGCGCCGCGATGATCAGCGGGCAGGCCCTTGATGAAGACCGTGCCGGAGTCGGTGTCGAGCACGGCGGCGAGCTCGGAGTTCACCCCGGCGCTGGCGGTGCGCGCCGCGCGGACGCGGCCGGTGCGGGCCTCGACCTCCGCACGGACGGGCGTGGGGAGATTCTCCCAGTCAGTGTGGCGCAACGTGTTCCCCCGTTTACGGCAGCATGCTGCGAACTAGGCGATACCCGGTACCGGGCCAGCCATTCCTGTCGTCGGCTTCGCCTGACATTCCGGGGGGCTGCGTCGTCGTAGCAGGGCGGTGGCCGGTTCGCCCCTGCCGCCCGCCACGCGGGAGCTGGTGAACGACGTCGACGGAGTTGCCCGCGCCGCTTATCCTCGGCATCGGGTATAGCGGAGATGAAGGCGAAGAGCAGCGGAAGCGGAGCATGTACATGTTCGAGCGGTTCACTGATCGGGCACGGCGGGTTGTGGTCCAGGCGCAGGAAGAGGCCAGGAAGCTGGACCACCATTACATCGGTTCTGAGCATCTCCTGCTGGGCCTGACCCATGAGAGCACTGGCGGCGTGGCTGCCAAGATCCTCGAGTCGCTCGGGATCGGGCTGGACACGGTCCGGCAGCGAGTGGAAGAGGTGATCGGACGCGGTTCGCAGGCGCCGTCCGGGCACATGCCGTTCACCCCCGAGGCAAAGAAAGCGCTGGAGATGTCGCTGCGCGAAGCCGTCCGCCTCGGACACCAGCACATCGGCACCGAGCACATCTTGCTCGGCCTCATCCGCGAGGGCGACGGCAAGGCCGGGCGAGTGCTGTCGGAGCTGGGCGCTGACCTGAACGCGGCGCGTGCGGAGGTCGTACGGCTACTGGACGAGCACCAGAGCGGGCAGGGGAATCAGACCGAGTGACGGCGATGCGCAGGCATCCGAGTACCTTGCGGCGACGAGGAGAGACCACGCGATCGTTCGGGAAGATCCAAATCTTTCATCCTGCCAGGGGCGCGCTGGCAGTCCTGGCTTACTTACCGGGCTGTCGCGGCGGTGTCCGGCCCGGCCGCGAGCTGAGTCGGGGAGCCGGACAGCGCGCGCAGGATGATCTCGGTGACGGTGTCGAGGGGGACTGCGGTGGAGTCGATGATCAGGTGGTAGTGGCGCGGGTCGGCGGGATCGGTTCGGTAGAGGCGGCGCACGTAGGCGTCGCGGGTCCGGTCGGCCGCGGCCTGGTGATCGCGGGCCTGGTTTTCGCTGATGCCCTCGATCGCGGCGCCCTGAACGGCGCGGAGCCCCGGCGGCCCGTCGAGTCGCACGTGGAACCCGCGGCCCTTGCCGAGCACCACCGCCGCGCCCCGGCCCAGGATCACGCCCGCGTCAGCGTCGGCTAGCCGCCGGATGCCCTCTTCGCAGTGGCGGCGCACGAACTCGTCCTGGTAGCGCGATGGCGGCGGTGACTGGGTGGGCCCGGTCGGCATCGCCGAGGCGAGGCAGGCAAGCAGCCAGTGCGTCGGCGTGAGGTCGGCCTCGTCCGGCGTCAGCCGCTCGGCGCAGGGCTCGGCCGCTCCGGCGCCGCGGGCGCTGGTCGTCGCCCGCTGCAGGAAGGGGACGCCAAGCCGGTCCGCCAGGGCCGGGGCGACCACGCTGCCGCCGGCCCCGTAGGAGGCCGACACGGTGACCAGGCGGACGCGATCGGGAGTCATGGCCTCGTCTCCTCTCCTAGCCTTCGTTGCTCATTCGCATTGTTCGTCTATTACTCTCTGCTGTCTATTCGTCGTCGCTCACTGCGGCAACGGGAGCGGCCGACCCGGTCCGGTTTTTGGTGAGCACGCCCGACCTCAGTACCAGCGCGGACACGACGGCAGCGCCGGCGAAGATCGCGGCGGCTACCCAGAACGCGACCACGTAGCTGTGCACGGCTGCTCCGGCCAAGGCCGACGGGCTGTGGCCGTGCGTCACCAGGTAACTGGACAGCGCGCTGGCGGCGATGGTGTTGAGCAGGGCGGTGCCGATCGAGCCGCCGACCTGCTGGCAGGTGTTGACCATGGCCGACGCCACTCCGGCGTCGGCCGGGTCGGCCCCGTAGGTGGCGGTGTTCAGCCCGCAGCCGAACACCAGGCCGAGCCCCAGACCGATGACGACGAGCGCGGGCAGGATCCAGGCCGCGTAGCTGGTGTTCACGCCGAGCTGCGAGGCCAGGATCACCATTCCGCCCGCGGCGATGAGCAGCCCGGCCGGGATCAGGATGCGGGGACCGAGCCGTGGCATGAGCAGTTGGCTTGAGGTTGTCGACGACACGACCAGGCCGCCGATCAGCGGCAGGAACGCCACGCCGGTCACGACCGGCGAGTAGCGCAGGGTCTCTTCCAGGTAGTAGGTGAGGAAGAGGAAAACACCGAACAAGCCGATGGCGGACAGCCCGATGGACAGGTAGGCGCCGCCCCTGAACCGGTCGAGGACGATCCGCAGCGGCAGCAGCGGATGCGCCACCCGCCGTTCCGTCAGCGCGAACAGGGCAAGCAGGACCACCCCGCCCACCAGCAGGCCGATGGTGAGCGGGTCGCCCCACCCCTTGGTGTCGGCCTCGGACAGGCCGTAGACGAAGGCGACCAGGCCCGCTACCACCAGCACCGTCCCGGGCGGGTCGAGGTGCACGTTGGGATCGCGCTGATCGCGGCTCAGCAGCCGGATTGCGGCCGCCACCGCGATCACCGAGAAGATGACGTTGACGTACAGGCACCACCGCCAGGACAGGTACTCGGTCAGCACGCCGCCGAGCAGCAGCCCGACGGCACCGCCGGCTCCGGCGATGGCGCCGAAGATGCCGAAGGCCTTGCCTCGTTCGGCCGGGTTGGTGAACGTCACGGTCAGCGTGGACAGGGCGGCCGGCGCGAGCATCGCGCCGAACGCGCCCTGGATCGCGCGGGCTATGAGCAGCATCGAGAAGTTCTGTGCGGCGCCGCCGAGCGCCGAGGCGGCGGCGAAACCCACCATGCCGAGTATCAGCATCCGTTTGCGGCCGACGAGGTCCGCAAGCCGTCCGCCGAGCAGCAGCAGCCCGCCGAAGGCCAGCGAGTACGCGGTCACCACCCACTGCCGGTCCGCGTTGTTGAACCTCAGGTCATGCTGGGCGACCGGCAGCGCGATGTTCACCACAGTCGCGTCAAGCACCACCATCAGCTGCCCGAGGCAGACGACGCCAAGGATGAGCCAGCGGCGACTGTAGTCGCCGGTTGCCTCGCCACGTTCCGCTGCCCCAGCTACCTGCGATACCGCCGCGCGCTGTGCTTCCTGGGCCATGAAATACCCCTTTAGCGAGACGTACCCGCAACACAGCATCCTGAATAGCCGGCGGTATCGACTTGGGACGCCCGCACGCCGGCTGCCCCGGCAAGCATCACGCTGGTTCCACAGGCACGCATGGCTGAACCGCGAATACTCCCTGATCAGGTAGCTATTCGCGGCTGCCCTAGATCGGCTCAGACCGTCCCTGCGTTGAGGTAGCTCTCGTGGTTATCGGGCGCGTACACGACCCAGACCTGACCGGGGGCGAACTCCATCCGCTTGCCGCCGGGCAGCGTGAACGTGGTGCCCGCGTTGAGGCTCGGCCGTGACCAGTGCACGGTGAACGCGCGGCCGTTGCGGAGAATGACGGCGCGGCCCGAGCCCACGGAGATGGCGTACGGCGGCCGGCCGCCGTACTCATGGAACCGCGAGGTGGCGATCCTGGTGTACTGGATGATCACCGTCTTGCCGCCGAGCTGGCCGCCCTCGGCGGCCTGCCCGGGCGCGCCGTCCATCCACACCAGCCACCGCCCCGCCCGCGCTGACCAGCGGAAAGTGATCGTCGTCGCCGGGTAGTGCACCGTCAAGGACTCGGTGGTACGGCCGCCGGCTGGCAGCTGCCCGAACCGGAACCCGATGTCGCGCGCCTTGCTGGCGTTCGGTGCCTCGCGCAGCAGCGTCTGCGGGTTCGCGTAAAGGTTCTCCGGCGCGACCCGGAAGCCGACCCGGTAGTACCCGCCGGCCAAGAGCGCGTAGAGGTCGACGAGCGGTGCCCGCTCGATGAACGGCACCAGGTGCGGGGTGGCACCGGACCAGGCGAACGCCGGCCGTCCGAACTGCCGCAGGATGTCAAGGTCGCTTTGCCTGGCGCTGCGCACCGGGCCGACGACCGGCGGGATATGCGAGGAGAAGACGGCCATGAAGCGGGTGAGCCCGCCTTCGACTGGGATTACGTATATCAGGTCAGCGGACTGCAGACCGGTCTGCGGCCGGGCCTGCACGATGTTGTCGATCTTCACCGCGAGCACCCGTCCGAGCTCCTTAACCGGCTCGCCAGTGAACGGGTCGAACAACCGGGTCGCGTGATGCGCCGTCGGCGTTGGCGTCGGCGTCGGGGGGAGCGGCAGCCTCGTCAGCGCCTGCGGCCTGACCGGCGCGGCCGAGCCGCCGAGCGCGGCGATCAGCGAGACGGCGACGACCACGGCGGCAACCCCGCCGCCGACGACCATCCGGGGATGCCGGCGCAGCACCGGATGCGACGCCAGCCGTCGCACGCTCTGTCTGATTGCCCGGACCGCTTCGTGGCCGCTGCCCATGACCCGCCCTCCCGTCGATCCTGCTCGCCAGTTACCAGAAAGGCTATGCGGAAACAGCACGGAATCTGGCGCTTCAGTGGTGTTGCGTGCGGTAGATCAGGTAAGCGGCTGAAACGGGGGAGACTCTGCGCGCGATGGCGCGGGGACCAGGCAGATGGCCCGATGGGACAAGGCCAGGGGCGGGACAAGACGGTCCATTCTAGACATGGCGGAAGGAAACGGCAGGCGCGCGGTGGTCGCTAGACGGCCCCGTGGGAGTCAGTTGTCGAATGTCACCTCGACGAGCGGGCTGCCTGCCACCCAGGCGGCGGGCTCCTGCCCCGGGGCGCTTGTCATCCCGGCGAGGGAATCGAGGATGCGACCCAGGATCTTCTCGCGCTCCGCGGTATCTGTGACCGGGCGTGCGGTTGCGGACAGGTCAGCGGTTGCGGACTGCTTGAGGTGGAAGGTGAACTGCGGGTGCGCGAGCAGGTTGGCGTACCAGGAGCGCGGTCGGCCGGGTGTGCCGGTGATGTAGTACTTGTCGTCCACCCGGTGGAACCAGATCTCGATGCGGCGCGGCTGCCCGGTCTGCCGCCCGGTCGTGGTGATGTCTATGACCTGGTCCGTGGCGAGAGCGCTCGCTGCCTCGTTGTTCATGTCGCAGGATCCGTCCCTGATGGTGAGCGTCGGTCAGGTCGGGCCGGGGCGCGGGTACGCCGCAGCAGTCCGACGGAGGTACGCCCTGCAATGAGGCGAAGCTTCCGATAGTGGACGAGCCGACGACCACTACGAGGATAGCGACGCCGGGGACGGAGCGGACGTGCCGGGCTGCGCATGAGGCTTATCGAGGCTCCATCCGGCGACCCACCCCGGCAGCTAAGGCACGCGGATGAGCAGTTCGCCGTGCAGGATGCTGATCCAGCCGTCCGGGTGGGCCGCCCACTCGCGCCACGCCGCGGCGATCTCGTTGATGTCCTCCTGTGTCCCCAGTCCGCTCGTTAGGAGCTGCCCGGTGATCGCCGAGTTAGCGATGCGGTCGGCCCACGTGCCGCCCCAGGCCTCCCGCGAGGCCGGGTCCGCGTAGCACCACGTTGACGATGTCGCCGACACATCCGTGATGCCCGCGGCATGGGCCCATGCCAGCAGCCGTCGTCCCGCATTCGGCTCGCCGCCGTTCCCTCGGGCCGCGGCCTGGTACAGCTCTCGCCACCGGTCCAAACCGGGAAGGTCCGGGTACCAGGTGAAGCCGCTGTAAGTCGCCGTCGCGCACCGCCACCACGCCACCTGGGCGGCACACCCGCACCATCTCACGCAGCGCCGCTACCGGGTCCGCTACGTGCTGGAGCACCTGGTGCGCGTGGACCACGTTGAATGATCCCGATGGAAACGGCAGGTTGTGGATGTCGCCCGTGACCAGCCGCGCCGACGTGCACCCGCGACGGTCAAACTCCGCCCGGGTCACCGCCAGCGCCGCCTCGGTCGCTTCCATCGCGGTGACTGGGCCAGGCGCCACCCGTTCGGCCAGGTCGACCGTGATCGTCCCAGGCCCGCTGCCGACGTCGAGCAGCGACAGACCGGCCCGCAAGTGGGGGAGCAGGTAGGCGGCGGAGTTCTCCGCCGTCCGAGTCCGGTGCGAGCGCAGCACGCTTTCGGCGTGCCCGTGAGTGTAAGTCGCGGTGTCAGGCATACAGCCGACTTTATCACCGGTCTCCATAATGCGAGACGGACGTCTCATTATTTGGGACAGCTTGAGATCAGGGCTGCGCCCGGAACGGCAGCCAAGCGTTAGCTGATCCAGTTCTGCGGGACGCGCGCGGGGCAAACAAGCTCCTTGCCCTATGGCAGGCTGGCTGTCGGGTGCCGCGGGTGTCAGGGTGTCGTCGGCACTTCCCAGATCGCGCTCACGGGCATGGCTCGCAGGCTCGGCCCGAACGAGAGGGTCTGCTGTCCCGTGTACATGACAAGGCCGACGATAAAGTCATCGCCGAGCCGCTGTGCCAGGTGTCGCAGCCCGCTGAAGTCGTCCTGGCCAACCGTCGATGCTGCCTTCACCTCGATGCCCACTACTTTTCCCTGGCGATTCTCGAGGATTACGTCGACCTCGACCTTGTCCTTCGTCCGGTAGTGGAAGAGGTCGACCCTGGCATCGGACCAGGTCGCCTGGCGGGCCAATTCCATCTGGACGAAGCCTTCGAGCAGTGGCCCGAACTGGCCTCCGGGCCGGATCAGCGACCGTGCGTCCGCGCCCAGCAGGTTCGCGGCGATACCAGAGTCGACGAATGCGAGCTTTGCGGTGCCGATCGCCCGGTTGCTGAGGTTCCTCGACCAGGCAGGGATGCGCTTGATCAGGAAGACCTCTTCCAAGAGGCTTATGTACCGGAGTGCGGTCGCCTGCGAGATCCCGGCCTCGTTGCCCACGCTGGCGGCAACCAGCAGCTGCCGCTGCGTGCGGCGAGCAGCCTGATCAGGGCGCGCATCTGTGCCGCCCGCTCGATGTCGGAGAGTTGAGCGACATCTCGCGCAACCAGGTCCGCGACGTAGGAATCGAGGAACCGCTCCCGGCGCCGCGCGTTGGAGCGGGCGACTGCCTCGGGGAAGCCTCCGCGGACGATCCGTTCCGCGTATTCGGCGCGGCGAACCTCGGATTGGTGCCGAAGTTCTTCGCCCTGGGTAAAGACGGCGTCGATGAAGCCGTCCGCTGTCTCGTCGATCTCACCTTGCGAGAACGGCCAGAGTTCGATCGTCTCCATTCGCCCGGGCAGGGTGTCAGGCAGCGCGCGAAGGCCTAGGACACGCGCCGAGCCGCTGAGCAGGTAACGGCCCGGGCTTGGGTCTCCGTCGACTTGGACCTTGATCGGCAGCAGCAGTTCCGGGACGCGCTGAATCTCGTCGATTACCATCCTGCCCGGGTAATCGACGAATCCGACAGGGTCAGCGATCGCCGCCTGTCGGACCAACGGCAAGTCCAGATCCCGCCATTCCGCCTCGTCGCTGCGGGCGAACTGGCGCAGTAGCGTGCTCTTCCCGCTCTGGCGGGCGCCGTTCACCAAAACGACCCGGGTGTCCTCTAGGGCCTCTCGAATCGTTCGCTCGGCATGCCTGGAGCGTATCCGCCCGATCGGCGAACTAGCCATGTCTTCCTCTCACGTCTTGCCAGATCAGCGGCTTATGACGAGATCAGTCGCCTACTTGCTGATGACTCAGACGGTAGCATGCTGATTGATTAGTCGCCTAGTTCATGATTGATCAGACGCTACGCTGCTGAACAAGCGGACGCATCTAGCGTACCAGCACATCCAGTCGTGACTTGTCGGATGTTCTCGACCACTAGCCGTAGGCCGAGCCGATGGTGATAGAAGCAAAGAGTGATGGGGCAGGATTGGGGGATGCCCCGTTCCGCACCCCGGCATGACCGGGACGCTGGGGGTCGTGCCTCATATGTTCTCGCCCACAACCCCGCGCTCCCGAGAACAGGGGTCGTCGACGCGGCGCGCGAAGAAGGTCCCCCTCCTCCCGGGCGCGGTCGGCAGCCTCAACTTCATCGGGGCCGACGAGGCCGCCCAGCGGCGGCTCCGGGCGCTGCAGGGGTAGGCGGCCGCCGCGGCGAAGGCGACGACTCAGGCCTCGGAGCTGCTGCCGCGGCAGGGGCGCCCCCAAGAAGACAACAAGGTCTTACATGGCGGTTCCCCGGCTGGCCGGGCGCGAGCCGTTCTTCGCCCTGGACCCGGCTGGCCTGGAGCAGCCGGCCCGCCGGGCGGCGTCGATCAGCGGCGCCTCCCGGTCCGCGCGGCGGGTCATGCTGGAGGAGTTGGAGCCGGTCGGCCTGGTGGTGATGGGCTGCGTCGCGGTGGGGGAGGACGGCGCGCGGCCTGGGCAAAGGCGGCGGCTTCGCCGACTTCGAGTACGTGCTGGCCGCGGCGGCGGGCCTGATCGGGCCGCTTACCGCGACCCTCACCACCGTGCACGAGATCCAGGTGAGGCCGGCCGGGACGATTCCGCTGACCAGCCACGACGTCCCCGTGGACTTCGTGGTGACGCCCGAGCGGGTGATCGACGCCCGTGCTCGCGCCCAGGCTGGCGGGCTATCGCGCCCGGAAGCCTGCATCCGGTGGGACGACCTGACCGAGGAGAAGATCGCGGCGATCCCGTTGCTGCAAGCCCTGCGAGCCGCTCAGAGCTAGGAGCACGGCAGCCATGAGAGCCTGGGGCATGGCTGTGACCGGTCCCGGCGCTCCCGGCAAAAAAAAAAAAAAAAAAAAAAAAAAAAAAAAAAAAAAAAAAAAAAAAAAAAAAAAAAAAAAAAAAAAAAAAAAAAAAAAAAAAAAAAAAAAAAAAAAAAAAAAAAAAAAAAAAAAAAAAAAAAAAAAAAAAAAAAAAAAAAAAAAAAAAAAAAAAAAAAAAAAACTCCAGCAGGACCTGAGCTTCCCGGGAGGTGTGGGACAGCATCCTGATAGCGCACCTGCGCCGCCTCCGCGGCCGTGCCAGGACAGCTATCGTCAGCAACGCCTGGCCCGGCACGCTGAGCCGCGAAGCCCGGGGGGGAGAGGGCGGCGATCGAAAGGGAAACGTCTTAAAAAGCTAGTTCGATAAGACTAAGCCCTGACCGGCGCTTTGCCACCCTTCCGGCAAAATCCCGAAACCCGGGCGGGCCCTGAAAGGGGATCAAACGTGCGTCCAGCTCATCGGGAAAGCGCCAAGTCACGCGGCGTCCCCTGAGCCAGGGCTCTAAAAGCGCGTGGGGGAGCTATCGCGGGGAGGGTGTCTTTACTATCCGTACATGAGGATTTTCGCGAAGAACTGAGGCCGGCCTGGATCGATTTAGTTAGTTCTGTATGGAACATCCTTATACCTATTCAGGGAACGTTTCGGTGGTGGCGATCACGGGCTGGTCAAAAAAAAAGGGGTGACCCGCTTGGTCGATAAAAGACGCCTCGGCGGGAGGACCACATCAAACGCCGAATATCGGGACCCTGGTCGTCGCTGGGTCCAATGCCTGAGGGCACGAAGCGGACGGGGATCGTCGGGCTACGTCCATGTTCACTACCGCAGTCTGCTGCGATGCCAAAAACGGCTGAAATCTGGGCCTTGAAGAGGTGGGGGGTCGGCAGAGGGTGCTCTCTCAGCCCCTCTTGGCCCGTCATGCCTGATGAGCATCAAAAGCGGAGGGTATCAAAAAAAAAAAAAAAAAAAAAAAAAAAGAGGGCTCGGCGCTGGTGCGGAATGGGCTTGAGGCACTTGCTGAAAAGAAGTATATTGGCCGTCAAACCCTTGGATCTTCTCTGGATAGGCCAATGGGCAATCGTGGGCTCACTTATCTACTCACGTCTTCTGGCTAATTGCGCCTGACAAAGGGTTGGTGAAAACAGGGGCCCGGGAACAAAATATCAACTTGCGCTAATCTATTCCTTGATCGGCGGCATCTCCCAGGCTCATCAAGGCTCCCCACCAGGGGAGTATGAGCCGTGGGATGACGGGTGTCTACACTGGTCTACGCATGCGGGAGGCGTTCTGGCGGCACAAAAAGCGACTGCGGGTCGGTCGCCGTGACCCCAGCGCATAGCGCCACGAGGGCGAACGACGCGAGCGGGCGGGGAGCGGGTGGCGGGACTGGGTGCTCTGCCGTGTCCGTGTTGGCCGTTCCGGAGACTGCTCTAGGTGGCGCCTGGAGTACGGGTGGGCCGCCGGTACGGTGGTGGCCATGGTCGGCGACTGACGGGAGCCGGATTCGCATGCCCGACGGCGGCACTGGGGACGGGGGGACCGGTGGTCTCCCGGATCGGGCTGGGGCTGGCCGCCTTGGGCCGCCCGGCCTACATCACCAGCGGCCGTGAGGAGGACCTGCCCGACCGCAGCGTGGCCGGGATGCGGACCAGGACCTTCTCGATGCTGGACGCCGCCTACGCGGCCGGGGTCAGGTACGTGGACGCGGCCCGTTCCTACGGCCGGGCGGAGGAGTTCCTGGCCGGCTGGCTGGCCGAGCGCGGCCACGCGGACGTGATCGTCGGCTCGAAGTGGGGGTACCGCTATACCGGCGGCTGGCGGCTCGACGCTCCTGCGGCAGGAGGTCAAGGAGATTCGCTGGCCATGTTCACGACCCAGCTGGCGGAGAGCCGGGCCCTGCTCGGCGACCGGCTCGCCCTGTATCAGGTGCATTCGCTGACCGTTGATTCCGGATTGTTCACCGACGCCCCGCTGCTGGCCGCGCTGTCCCGGCTGCGCGCCGAGGGCGCGATCATCGGGCTGAGCGCGAGCGGCCCGCATCAGGCGGAGACGATCCGCCGGGCGCTGTCGCTGACCGTCGACGGGCAGCAGCTGTTCACGGCGGCGGAGGTGACATGGAACCTCCTCGAGCCATCCGCAGGCCCGGCCGCGGCCGAAGCCGCCGCGGCCGGGTGGGCGATCCTGGTCAAGGAGGCGGTCGCCAACGGGCGGCTGACTGCGGCGGGCGGGCCGCCGGCGCCGTTGACCGCGCTGGCGGCGGCGCGCGGGTCACCGAGGACGCGATCGCGCTGGCCGCCGCGCTGGCCCAGCCGTGGGCATCGGTTGTGCTGTCCGGCGCCGTCACCCGCGCGCAACTGGATGAGAACCTGGCCGCGCTCACCGTCGGCCAGCTTCCGGCGCTCAGCCTCGCCGAAGCCCCCGACGCCTACTGGGCGCAGCGGGCGGCCAGGCCATGGCACTGAGCTGTTCCCCATCGCCCCGCGCGGCGGGCTGCCGGGGACAGTTGGCCGGGAGAGTCGGCCGCGGGTCACATGCCGATCGCGGAGCCGTTGATCACCTGGCTGGCCGGGCGCGGTCAGCGTGACGGGGGCGCCGACCGAGAAGGTGACGCCGTGGGGGGCCTGATCGTCGCTGTTCTTGGTCTCGACGGCCTCGACTAGCTCCGGTTTGCTCGTGTCGGTCACGTACAGCACGCCGCCTCCCTTGGGATCCGCGATCGGCAGCACCCGGGTGCCGCCGAGCGTGGTGAGCTTGCCCCTGGTGTAAGTCCCGGTCATCTTTCCCGACGCCATTCGCTGGGACAGGTCACACAGGCTGGCTATCGAGGCCATGCCGCGGGCGCTCGTCGAGGTCTTGATGTTACCTGCCATCGATGAGCGCGATGAACGCGGACGCGTGGGACCCGCCCTGCGACTTCCACCACTGGTTGCCGGCCCGACGGTAGATGGTCTTGCCGATCATGATGAGCTTGACGTCTGCCCTCGCCGCCCTCCCCGGCCGTGCCCGCGCAGCCGTGACCGGGCTTGAAGTCGAAGTTGAGGGTGATGTTCTTACCCGAATCGTCAACGGTTCCGGCCATCGTCAGGCTCGACGCGGCCTTGAGGTTGGCCAGGGCCTCCGCCGCCACCTTGCCCGCGGACAGGCTCGCCAGCGGATTCCGGGGTGCTGCGTTGGCTGGCGGCGGTGCTGAGGCTTGAGGCACTGATACCGCCGCACGCCGCGACCAGCAGGCAACTCGCGCCCGCCGCGGCAACCGCGGCCATCCGGGCGAAGGCGGGTCCCGCCAGGGAACATTAGGTTCTCCCATCAGAATGTGACATATTGCGCAAAGCATAGGGAACCTGAACCCCGTCTGAGGGATGGCTGGGGAATTGTGGCGGAATGGAGTTAGCCGCTCCCGTTCTGGGAATGCGGGGGAGGGCTGGAGACGGGGCGGATTGCTCCGCGCCTGCCCTGGCGACCCGCCACGAGCGAGCCCCCCTCCCCTCCGAGGCAGAGCACTCTCCGTCAGCTCGCGATCCGTTTCCTGGCCACCCCCCAGGCGCTGACTGCCGAGCTGCAGTGCTCACTGATCGTGAGGTTCGAAGCGTGCGCGATCCTGCCGTTCCGCATGGTTTTCGCTCCAGGCATGGAGCCACCTGCGGCAGTGCGTAAGGGATAATCTGTGTGGCCCGCCGGCGACATGGCGGCGTCGGCCAAGCCGCCGTCGGAGGTGAGGGTCAGCTGACCATTGAAAGCCCCGCGACCGGTTGGCTCATTCAGCGCAGCGTGATACGACAAAGCGCGTCCCGCGGCCCTGGAAACGTGACATCCATCAGAAATGGGGACCGGTCGCCACCCGCAGGGGCTCAGGCCATTTCCCGCAAGCTGGCGATCGCGGGCGGGGCCGTCGCCGTCATCGTTGGCGGCTTCGGCCTGTTCGCCGTCATCGGGGCGGTCGCGGGCATGCTCTCAGTCGGTCCAGCCGGGGGCCCGCATCGCGCCGGGTCATGAACTGGAGGGCGGGCGGCCGCAGGTAGCTGCGTGGACTTGCTGGGTCAGCGCCCTCAGCTGCTCGGAGATCGAGTGGATCTCCTCGTAAGATCGGTGTTTCTCCGCAGCAAGTCAGCCTGATTCTGGGCGAGTTCCTCTCGGTGTTTCGCACCAGCTTCCTCGTTTGCCTGGTCGGTCCGGGTCTGCGCCTTCTGGGCGATGATGACTAGCGCGCCTGTGTAAAACGCCACGGCTGAGAAGACGAGGTTCAGCAGGATGAACGGCGCAGGGTCGAACCCCGTCCCGTTCAGCAGCCCGTGCCAGGAGTTTTCCAGGAACTGGATGACGTGGTTGACGAGCACCCAGCCGAGAATGATCACAGAGCTGATGACCAGGAACGCGACGGTCCCCATTCCGCTCGCTACAGCCTCCGAGACGCGCTCCATAAAACTGCTGCCGCCGGCGTACGGAGAGTCCCCGGCCTTGCCCTTGCCCTTGCCCTTGCCGTGGGTGATAGTGCAGGTGAAATCGCAGTCGCCTACCCCTTCTCGGACCGCTGCTGCTGCTGCTTTTCCTGTTGCACAGGCGCTGTTGTTGCCGTCATCTGCTCTCCTGGGTCCAAAGGATCAATGCGGTGCGTCCGTCACCACCCCGGCGAGCGGCTCCGCGGTACCGGGGATCTCGCCACCTGGGCGGGCATCTGACCGCCTTGTGATCATCTGGGTATGAATAGCCTGGTAAACCACGTGATGATCATGGCGCCCAGATTAGACGAGATAGCCCGTGTTCCGCCCGACAATAGGATCCTGCTGGTGACCTGCGGGCTCTTCCGCGCGCCGGGCGGCGGGCGTGTATTCGTTGACCAGACTGTCAGAACGGGTTTCCGGCGGATCCGTTCTCCATCGACGTCGGCCAATGTGGTGCGGCGAGCGTCACCTCCGTCGCCAGGGACACGGACAGGGGTGCGCAGGATCGTGGCGCCAGTGGCCCTGGAAGACGGCATGGTACGAATGTGTGAAGTTCGATCCTCGGTCGCGGACCAGGAACCTGATGTCCTGCAACGGCTGGAGTGCCGGAACATGAGCAGGTCCCGACATGGCCATCGTAGGGCCGGCGTAAAAGAGCGATCAGGAACGGGCCGTTGCTCGGCGCTGCCCGGCCCGCCGTTCCCTCCTCAGGTCGGGAGCGCAGCAGCCACATGATTTAGGGCCAGGCGTCCTGCACTGGCGGCTGGACGACCGGCGAAAGCCGGCCGACAATCGGGTCATGTCGGTTGCCGGACAGGCGCGGTATCCGGAGAGCGTCCTCCCTGAGTGACCGTGACTGGCCGCCGAGCGCCTTGGCATGTGGCATGTATGCGCGTGCCAATCGCCGCGCCAACGGCACACTAGTCCGCTGGCACATGGAGGATTATTCGGCAGCTCGGCTGCTCAGGTTAGATGTGATCGCACTAGCGAAGCGAACTCATTTACACCTGCTCGGTCGAGCGCGTCGACTAGTTCGACTGGCGTCATGGGAGGTCGGCGCTTGCTGGCGGCGAGCTTTGCAATCGTTGCGAGCACCTCGTCCGGGAACTCTTCGTAGAGGGCGCAAAGATACTCGTCTGGATCCACGATCCTGATCGCGTGCTTCCTGATGAATCCGCAGTCGAAGTCCTTGGCGTTCCACGTGACCAGCGATTCGGCTTGCCCGGCAACCGCGGCGGCCATATGCGCGTTGTCGTCGGGGTCGGGCCCGTCAACCTCGGCGATCAGCCCTCGGTAGCTCTCGAGGGAATGCGGGTATCCGCAAAGAATTGCCGGATCGTGGCGGTGATGGCTGCGGCCGCGTCGGGGGAGCGGTGGCGCTCCCGGACTATCACGCGTTCCCACTCATCGAGGAGGTCGTCGCTCCACATTACGTCGTGGATCCCGTCCTCGGTCAGCGCGAGCATGAGATCCATGACAGAGAACGGGAACAGGACGTTCGTGTCGATGAATACCTTGGCCACGAACAGTAAGCATAAGTAAGGAAGGTCCGCGGAAGCCGCTATGTCGGCGATTCTGCGCCGTCCTTCTGATCTGCGCTCCCGGCGATCTTGGAAGGCGAGCACGTCTTCCAGCCTGATCCGCCGGTGCCGGCTCTCGGGGAGGAGCTCGGACGGGATGTCGCCGCGTTCAAGGAGCCTGGCCACGAAGGGGCGGGACAGGCCCAGCAGTTCGGCGGCCTCGGTCGGCGTGAGCATGACCTCGGCGGGGATGGTCATGACCGCCCGGCCCGCCGCCAGGTTGTTCGCGGCGCTGACAACCAGCCGCAGCAGCGACGAAGGCAGGCTGATCTCCGTACCGTCAGCAGTGCGCAGCACCAGCTCTCCGCCGCCCAGGTCCTCCCGCGCGCGCAGGCTGTCAAGTGCCTCATGATCGGCAGGAACCGGATCAATCCGCGTGGCCTGCCCAAGCACACCTTCGCGTGGCATCACACCCCCAGCATCTTAACTGCAATAAGTGTAACCTATGCTTGGTCCAAGTGCCATCACCAGGTGCCTCGACTTGCGAGGGCCGCTGTGGAGCGCCGCGACCACCTTGCCTAGTCGTTGCGGGCCTGCCTGATCGCCCGTTGCTACTTATGGCGGCCTTGATTAGATCAATTGACTAGCGGTTGGGTGTGTCGAGTTCGTGGCTGTCACTCGGCCGCACGGGGCCGTGAATCACGTCGCAGCGGCGCGAGAAGGAAGCATGTGCCAACTGCCCTCGTGGCAGGGGCGTGGCACGAAGGAGTCACCGCCCGACATACGGTACAAGAGAGAATATCTAAATACCTATCCGAGCTGGAGAAAAGTGGAGCGGATGACGGTGTCTAGGTTCAGGACATCGAGGACAGGGTGTCTCAAGACATCCAGGACAGTTAGCGGCGTGCCTTCCCCCGGTGACGGGCCGGTCGGCTGGACGCTGCCGGAATGTCGATAGCTAGGCTGGTCATCACCGCCGTCACTGTCGAAAAGCGCCCGGTCAGCGAGGTCGCGCGGGCTTACGGGGTCGCCCGCTCCTGGGTCTACACGCTGCTGGACCGCTACCAGGCCGAGGGCGAGGCAGCGTTCGAGCCGCGGTCCCGGCGGCCGAAGACCTCCCCGGCCGCGATCAGCGACGAGACGGCCGACCTGATCATCCGGCTGCGCAAGGAACTGGCCGGGCAGGGCCTGGACGCCGGGCCGCAGACCATCGCCTGGCACCTGGAGCACGGCCACCAGCTCAAAGTGTCGGCTGCGACCGTCAGCAGGTACCTGAGCCGGGCCGGACTGGTCCCTCACCGGCCGCGCGACCCCGGCAGATACCTACGACGCCCGCCCCAAGGCCGTCCCCGGCGACCGTTCAGCCGACACCCACGACCGCGTCCGCACCGACCGCATCGACGCCACCGGGCTCGTCACCCTCCGCCACAACGGCAAACTCCACCACATCGGCATCGGCCGGGCCCACGCCGGAACCCGCGTCCTGCTCCTGGTCCAGGACCTGGAAATCCGCGTCATCAACGCCGCCACCGGCGAACTCCTGCGCGAGCTCACCCTCAACCCCGACCGCGACTACCAGCCCACCGGCAAACCAGCCGGCTGGCCACAGAAAAACACCGCGAACCCTACGTAGGTTCGCGGTGTCCTCGATGTCTTGCGACATCACATGGAGCGGATGACGGGAATCGAACCCGCATGGCCAGCTTGGAAGGCTCCGGGTGAGGGCGCGCTGATCAGCGTGGGCACAGGTCAGGCGACGTGACCGACTGCCTGTGAGTGGCCGTGATTCACCTCGGTTCACCGTCCGATCGGGCACGCAACGGGCACGCCGTCCGGCACGCTCGCGTGCGTCAGCGTCCGCGTGTTCCGGCACCAGAGCACGGAGAGCCGGTGCCAAACCGAGCCGGAAGAATCGGCGGGAGCAGGCCCCTCCTGCCCGCAGGCACGTTCGGCGTCTCTATCAGGGCGTTGTCGGCTGCTGGGAAAACGATGGGGCAGGATTGGGGGATGCCCCGTTCCGCGCCCCGGCATGACCGGGACGCTGGTGGGCGGCCGATGTGCTCGCGGCCAAGGCCGCGCTCCGCGAACAGGTGTGGTCGGCGATGCGCGCGGCGAAGGTCGCCCGGTTCCCGGGCGCGGTCGGCCGCATCCCGAACTTCACCGGCGCCGAGGCCGCCGCGCAGCGGCTCCGGGCGCCCGGAAGCGGGGATTGAGTGGGACGACCTGACCGAGGAGAAGATCGCGGCGGTCCCGTTGCTGCACGCACTGCGAGCCGTTCAGAGCTAGAAGCGCGGTAGCCAAGAGGTATGGGTGCCCACAGTCAAGCCCCGCGGCCATGACCGCTTTGCCAAAGCGCGCACGGTTCGTTGCGGTCGGGGGGCGCTGCGAACAGTTTCGCGCAGCTCCGGTTGCCACCGGCCGAGCACCGGTCACGAGACGTTGGTGATTATCTCAGGCTGGCCGGGCAAGTAACCGCCTTGATGGGCGTCTCGTGACCGGTTGGCTCATCCGGCACAGGCGCAGCCGAACGGGTCATTCTGTCTGTCGGATCGGCCTGCTTAGGGGTGGTGCTGGAGTGCGGTGACGGCCTCGTCGACGGAGGGGAAAAGGTGGTCGGGGCCAAGCTGCTGCAGGAAGCGCGCCGTGCTTGAGGTCGTGGTGGACCAGGTGCGACGCCCGGGCGATCCCCAGGGTCACGCCCCGCTGCCGAGCTCGGCGGCCAGGTCCCGCAGTGCCTGCAGGCCGGTGTAGTCGATGTCGGACATGCCGTCGGCGTCGAAGACCACGGCGTGCACCGGCGCCGGACGCGGCGTCGACGAGGTGGCAGACCCGCAAGCGGAGGTAGTCGGCGTTGCCGTACCACAGCGGGGCGTACACCAGGTACACCAAGACCCCGGGGACCTGCTCGGTGGGGCGGCCGATATCGACCGGGATCCAGTGGTCGGTGCCGGGCTCCCGCCCGAGGACGGCGTCGCGGGGCCGGGCCGCCCGCCGGGTCCGGTCAGCCAATGACAGGACCATGGCCACCACCACGCCCTGCTCGATGCCGACCAGGGCCACGACCACAAGGGTGACGGCAGCCAGTGCGAACTCGATGCGGTCGAAGCGGAGGATGGCCCGCAGCTCGCCGGCCCGGAACAGCTTGGTGGCGATGAAGACCAGCGTTGCCGCCGAGCGTCGCCTGCGGCAAGTGGGCCAGCGGCGCGGTCGCCACCAGCACCACGACCAGGACGACGACCGCGGCCATGACGTTGGCCAGCTGCGAACGGGAGCCCGATGCGGTCGTGATCGCCGTGTTGGGCGGGCTGGCGTCCACCGCGAACGCCCCGATGAGCCCAGCGGCTACGCTGCCGGCCCCGACGCCGATCAGGTCCCGGTTGAAGTCGTCGGCCGCGGGCGCCCCGGCGCTCGACCGCCCGGACGGTGGCCGCCGTCTGGGCGACGCACACGAAGGCCACCGTGAGCACCGGGGCCGGCCAAGCTGGCGAAGCTGCGACCAGGAGACCGACGGAAACGCGACGTGCGGCAGCCCGCCGTGGACGGCACCGAGGACCGCCACGCCGTGGTGGGACGCCAGACCCAGGGCGTCGACGGCGACGATGGACAGGATCAGGCCGAGCAACGCCCCGGGGAGCCGGCGGTCGATGCGTTCGGCGGCGACGATGATCGCCAGGACGCCGAGCGCGATGCCGACCGACCAGCCGTTGGTGTGGCTCAGCTGGGCGGACAACCTGACGGAGCCGGCCGATGGTGGTGGTTCCCCCGCCCGTTCACCCCGAGGATGACCGGGAGCTGGCGGACAACGATCTCGACGGCGATCCCGGCCAGGACACCGGTGATCACCGGCGTCGACAGGAACTCGGCGATCCAACCCAGGCGGAGCAGGCCGACGGCGATCAGCAGCCGCCGACCAACAGGGCAGTGAAGGCCATCACGGCGCCGTAGCCGGCGGTTCCGACCGCAGCCACCGACGCCACGCCGGCGGCCAGCACCGGGGCGATGGTGGAGTCCGCCCCAACCGACAGGTGACGGTTCGTGCCAAGCAGGGCGTACAGCAGCGAGCCGGCGACGAAGGCGTAAAGTCCGGCGACCGCCGGCAGGTTCGCCAGCCGGGCGGTGGCCATCTGCGAGGGCACCGCCACCGCGACCAGCGTCAGGCCGGCCAGCGCGTCGGCGCTCAGCCACGAGCTGCCGGTAGCCCCGCAGCGTCGGCGGCACCCACCAGGTTGTCATGCCTCATCTTGACGCATGGGAGCCAGCTACTGTCCACCAGGCCGCTGCCGGTCCTGGCGCCAGGCGCTCCCAGATCTCTCGACGTGCCCTACGCCCCGGCCACTCTCGCCCACCGGCGAGAGTACAGGAGCGGGTGGGCTCCACCTCTAGGGCCACCGGTTGGTTTCCGCCGATTCGATGTCATGGGGCTACGCCGCGCGGCGCGAACTCCCGCTGGCGGGGTGCGCCGGGCATAAGAACTGCGCGAACTGCCGTCGCTACGCCGCCAGTTGGCGGGCCGCGGAAGACAAGCCAGCGCCGGAACCGCGCAGACCGGAGATGACAGCGTCTCACGGAGCCTGCCCGATCCTGCCAGCACGCCGGACAGGATCCCCGGCGCGGGGAGCGGGCCGACCTTCCGATACGCCCGCTGCCCGCCCGTATCGACAGCACCGCCCTGGCCTCGGCACGGGAGGCGATCCCCCTGCCCGCCGTCGATCATCGCGCCGGCCCGGCACCTACGGCCGCGCGGACCTCACACCCGATTTTGCCGCCGCCGTCCGCGCCCGTCGCCTCACCCGCGACACCCTCGGCCGCTGGCGCATGGACGCCCTAGCCGACGACGCTCAGGCTGTCGCCTCGGAACTCGCGTCCAACGCCGCCGCCATCGCGCCGTGCGGGAACCTGCCCGCTATCATCTTCGCTCTCCACCGCCGGCCCGGAGAGGTCAGGATCATCGTGTTGGACAACGGCCCCGGCCGGCCCCGCCGGGCCGAACCCGGCACCGACGACGAGAACGAGCGCGGCCTGGCCATCGTTGACGCCCTCACCGGCCGCAACTGGGATGGGTGGCACACTCCCTACCCGGGGGGGAAAGTTATCTGGGCGGCGCTCCCGTCCCCGCCGACAGCGCCCGCCCCGATGATCGGCACCCCTGCGTGCTGACCCCGACCGCAACACCGCCCCTATGAGCAGCAGATGGCCTGCGGTGTCGTGTCTGCCTAGCAACCGCAGCCTCGTCGCGGTCGGGGACGGCCGCTGTTGCCTACCGTGTCGCGCGGACCGCGACCAGGGTGTGTTCCTTGGTGACGGTGAGCAGGTTCTCGCGTGGTTCCGGGCTGGCGGTGCCGATCGGGTAGATCTCGATGGTCGTGCTGGTGGCCGGTTGCTCGTCGGCCCACGCTTGGATTCGGCCGGCAACGCGGTCGGCCAGTCGGTCGCTGTCGGGGCCGTATGCGCAGACGCCGAGTTCTCGCGCCGTGGCTTCGCCGGTGCCGTCGCGGAAGGTGAGGTAGGCGAGGGTGTCGCCGGTGTGGTTGAGGACAGCGAGGCTGCCGCCCTGCCCAGTGGCAGGGGCGAGGCCGTGGCCGGGACGGCGGTTGATGAGCCGGGTGAGGCCGCCGAGGCCGGCCAGCCAGATCTCCAGGTCAGGCAGGGCCGGGTCGGCGGGATGCACTCCGGTCCAGCGGTGCAGCGGCGGCTGTCCGGTCGCACGGACCAGGGCGGCCTGGTCGACCGGGACGCCGTCTTCGACGCGCAGTTCGGACTGGCCGCCGGACACGATGGGCACGTCGCGCTCGCCGTGGTGACCGGGGCCGCGCAGCTTGATGAACCCCGACGGGTGAGAGTGCACGCTGGTCCAGGCCGGCCCTCCGGGCCGCCAGGCCGCGGGTGAGGGTGACCTCACGGGTGAAGCCGGCGATCCGCAGCGGGATCACCAGGCGCGCATCGGGGGCGGCCTGCCCGGTCCAGTCCGGGTAGATATCCCAGGCAGCGGTCGTGGCGATGACCCGGTCGTAAGGGGCCCCCGGCTCATGCCCGCGGGCGCCGTCGCCGATGATGACCTGCACGGTGATGTAGCCGGCGGCGGCCAGGTGGCGGCGTGCCCGGTCGGCTACCTCCTGCAGGACGTCAATTGTCGTGACTCGGCCGCCCGGCCCGGCCAGGTGCGCGAGCAGGGCCGCGTTGATGCCGGTGCCCGCGCCGATCTCCAGGACACGGTGCCCGGGGCGCACATCGAGTTGCTCAAGCATGCCCGCGACGGTGCTCGGGACGGTCGTGCAGCTCCAGTACGGTCCCGTCGGCGTCGCGGTCGGTGGTGACGATGCCGTCGCTGTAAGCGTCCTGGAGCGGGACCCCGGGCAGGAACCGCTCCCGTGGCACCGTCCGCATCGCCTGCACAACCCGGTCCGAGAGCGGCACCGCCGGCCTCAGCGAGTCAACCATCGAGGCGCGCAGTCGGCAGGCCTCGTCTTCGTCGGCCTTGGCAGTGACCATGGCCTCACACTACCGAGCCGGGTCCGCCGTGCGCGGCGTCGCAGTAATGCGCGAAGGCACCTCAACGACGGCCCGGATTGGCTATTCGGCCTGACTGGCTGTTCGCCCAGATCAATCAGAAATCGGCGATCGGCGCCTACGGCAGCCATCATCCTCGCCAACCGTCCAATCACCGATAGTGTATAAATGAGTACGTAAAGTCATAATCAACCATGGAAGGGACGACCGACATGACGGCATCAACCCTCGCGCTTCAAGCGGACCTGGGCGCGGTACTCGCCGACCTGTTCGACCTCGACATGCAGGTCGATGACGACCCGGAGACCCCGTCATCCGGATGCTCGGCGGACTGCACGAACGATGGATGCACTAACCCTTCAAAGTGCTGACTGAGGGCCGGCGGAAGGCGGAAGGGGTCGCGGTGGCGGCATCGAAATTACCCCTAGAACAGGGAAAGTAAGGGAGCGGATGACGGGAATCAACCCGCATGACCAGCTTGGAAGGCTCAGGCGCGGGGTCGCTGAGCAGCGCTTTTGCAGCTCAGGTGGGGAGTCCGCTGTCCGTGAGTGACCGTGACTTGCCTTGTTTTGCTGTCCCAACGGGCACGTAACGGGCACGCCATGGCGGTGGGGTGGATCGTGGGTGCCCGCGACCGGGCGGTCTCGGAACTAGACTCGATGGCAACGGTAGTGAGTGGAGGGAGCTGCGTGTGACCGCGGAAGCGTCTGAGATGGTGACGGTCCGTCGTTCCGAGCTCGACGCGCTGAGGGCTGAGGTGAGGCGGCTTCGGCGCGAGGTCGGGCGGAGCGTGGCCAGGGCGCGCATGGAGGCGGACCCCGGCCCGGGCGACGCCGCGCTTACCCTGTCGCGCAGTGAGCTCGCGGAGGCCTGGGGAATCAGTGAGTGATCGCCTCGTTCGCTTTGCCGGGAACTCCTGGCAGGAGATCGAGGCCCTCCCGCAATCAGTGCGATGGACGCCCGCCCCGCAAGTTTCGGCGGCGCAACCGAAACCGTGACCGCTTGCGCGCCATGCACATTGTTTTCGTCTGAGACGGTCGCCGTGGGTCTGGTTTCTGCTGTTCAGAGGTTGTCTTCGTCTGAGGTCGGCGCACTCGATCTGCCGAGGCCTGAAGTCCTAGTCACTACCAGAGTCGCTACATTACGGTCTCTCGCTAGCGAACCTTCGCCGTGATCGGTTGCGTCGACGTTGTTGCCCGGCACTGCTGCCTCGGCGACGGGGGCGATCTAGAAGCCCCGCGAACACCAGCGAATCACGCCCTTGAACAGACAGAATCCAAGAGAGCGGATGACGGGAATCGAACCCGCATGGCCAGCTTGGAAGGCTGGGGCTCTACCATTGAGCTACATCCGCGCGCCCTGTCGGCGCAGGCCGAACAGGCGTCCCCTAGCGTACCGGCTCGCGCCGCCTTCCCGCACGGCAGGCCGGAGTCACCCCGAGGAAAATATAGTGCCTTGACTACGCCGCCGGGCTGGATGGCATCACACGCCGGCGCCGAAGAGCGCCGCCAGGGCGGGGTGAGGCGAAGCAAACCCCCATCGCAGTCCCCGGGCCGCGACCGCCGCCCGTCCACCAGGCTGCTCATACCGCAAGTCTTTACTACAAATACTGCAAATCTTTGATACAAATTTCCACATTTTATCAAGATCTGACATTGGTCACGTAAACCAGAATAGTGGATTTAGCGTCTTTCCTTGGACACACGGGGGGGATTCCTGCGCGTCCCCCGACTGGCAGCACGTGCGTGGCGTGCGCCGAGGTGCATGCGAGCCACAAGGAGTGATCAGCGCAGATGACGTCCACGCGGTCAGGGCGCCCTGAGTCGGATCAGTTCCCCAGGAGCGATCTGACAACTCCCGACCTGTACGGGGACGCCATGGCCGACTACAGGCGGAGCATGTTTGCGCCACCCCGGCCGGCCGAGGCCCGGCCGCGGGAGCAGCCGGGAAGACGGCGCAGGCAGTGGGGACGGGACCGGCGCACCACGGCCCTGTCGATGGTTCCCAAGCCGGTCAGCGACACGCGGGTCGCGATGGGGCGGCTCGCCATCATCGTCACGGTGTTCGCGTGGCTAGCCTACCTGGGCACGTGGTTCTTCGACGACTTCTTCCACCCTGGGTCGGAGAACGCGGTCGCAAGGACCGAGGAGATCCTGTACCTGCTCATCGTCACGCTGCTGACGGTGTCCGCGCTCGCGTACCTGCTGACCCGGCTCGGGTTCTTCTACCGCACGCGCACGCATCACCGGGCGGCCCGCGCCAGCCTTGATCAGTACTACGACGCGCGGCAGCCGACCTTGACCACGATCATCCCCTCCTACCAGGAGGAGGAGCGGGTGATCCGCACCACGCTCCTGTCGGCCGCGCTCCAGGAGTACCCGGACAAGCGGGTGGTGCTGCTGATCGACGACCCGTACGTTCCGAAGACGCGCCAGGCCCGCGAGCAGCTTGAGTCGGCGCGGGCGCTTCCCGGCAAGGTCGAGCGGCTGCTAGCCGAGCCCACCAGCCGCTTCGCCGCCGAGATGAAGTCGTTCGAGGTGGCCATGGACCGCGGCGAGCAGCCCACCCTGAACTCGATGGCCGCGCTGGCGAGCGCCTACACCGACGCGGTCACCTGGCTGGAGAACCTGGCCGACGGCCTGGAGATCATCGACCACACGGACGCCTTCTTCGTCAACGAGGTCGTCTTGCGGCTGGCGGACTCGCTCAGCGAGGTCAAGACGGCGCTGGTTGACGCGGCCGGCGAGGGCGTCGTGCTCCATCCGCAGCTGTTCCGCCGGCTGTACCGTCGGCTCGTGTGGACGTTCAGCGCCCGGGTCTCGAGTTTCGAGCGCAAGCGCTATGTGTCGCTGTCACATGAGCCGAACAAGGCGACGAACCTGAACAGCTACATCGGGCTGATGGGGGGCACCTACCACGAGATACAGACCGTGGGAGGCACGGCGCTGGTGCCGGCGCCGCCGGGTGCCGGCGGGCACGTCCCGAACCCGGACTACGTGGTGACGCTTGACGCTGACAGCATGCTGCTGCCCGAGTACTGCCTGCGCCTCGTGCACCTGCTCGAGCAGCACGAGTACGAGGACATGGCCATCGCGCAGACGCCGTACAGCGCGTTCCCCGGCTCGGCGACCCGCCTGGAGCGGATCGCCGGCGCGACCACGGACCTGCAGCACATCGTGCACCAGGGCCTGACCTACTACGACGCCACGTTCTGGGTCGGCGCGAACGCGGTGATCCGCAAGAAGGCGCTTGATCAGATCGCCGAGACGTCCTACCTCGGCGACTGGGAGATCAAGCAGTACATCAAGGACCGGACGGTCATCGAGGACACCGAGTCCACGATCGACATGGGGATCCACGGCTGGCGGCTGTTCAACTACCCCGAACGGCTCAGCTACAGCGCCACCCCGCCGGACTTCGGGTCGCTCTGCATCCAGCGGCAGCGCTGGGCCAACGGCGGCCTGCTCATCATCTCCAAGCTGCACCGGCAGTGGCGCGTCCGCCGGTCCGAGGGCAAGCGGGTCCGGTTCAGCGAGCTGTTCCTGCGCTGGAACTACATGGCCTCCGTCTCCTGGAGCTCCGTCAGCCTCCTGATCCTGCTCGCCTTCCCGTTCAGCGCCGCCCTGATCAGCCCGTTGCTCGGCCTGATCGCCCTGCCCTACTTCATGGCCATGGCAAGCGACCTGCGCTACTGCGGCTACAAGCGCCTTGACGTGCTGCGCATCTACGGCTTCAACCTGGTCCTGCTCGGGGTCAACCTGGCGGGGACGCTCTCGTCCATCGTGCAGGGGATCACCGCGTCCAAGTCCGCGTTCATACGCACGCCCAAGGTCCGCGATCGCACCGTCGTGCCGCTGTTCCTGCTGATCGCGCCCTACGTGCTGATCGCGCTCGCGGGCTACACGTTCTACCGCGCGTACGTGCACGGTCTCGCGGAGAACATGTTCTACGCCGCGCTGAACGTCGTACTGGCTTGCTACGCGGTCAAGGCGTTCATCGGCCTGCGCAACTCGCTCATCGACGTTTGGATTCACGGCACCTCTCTGCTCTACAAGCCCGCCAAGCGGCGCCGACGGCTGCTGACGCTGTGGCGGCGCCCGGCGGAACAGCCCCAGCCGACCGACTGGCGGGCCGTGCTGCAGACGGGTTACGCCGAGTCCCAGTATCAGCCCGCCCGGGTCAGGCCGTCGGTGAGCGCATCGCCCGTGGCGACGCCCGCCGCCGCACTGCCAGACGGCCCGCCCAAGCGGCGGCTGTCCCTGGTGCGCGTGCTCGTTGCCCTTGTCGTCGTGGCGGGCGTCGGCTACGGCGGTTACGCGGGCCTCAAGACGCGGCTGCTCGGCACCTCCGCGGTCATTCACCAGACCTGGTTCGCGCCCTATGTCGACGTCACGCTCACGCCGACCTATCAGTTCCAGAGCACTTCCGATGATCCGGCGCGGCAGACCGTACTCGGGTTCGTGGTCGCCGCGTCGAGTTCGGAGTGCACCCCGAGTTGGGGCGCCGCCTACACGCTGAACGCGGCCGAGCAGACGCTCGCGGTGAGCGCCCGCATCGCACAGTTGCAGCAGGAAGGGGCACAGGCGATCGTGTCGTTCGGCGGCCAGGCCAACACCTCCCTGGATGTCGCCTGCCCCACCACCGCGGCGCTGACTTCTGCCTATCAGTCGGTGCTAAGCGCCTACCACCTCACCACGATCGACCTGGACATCGAGGGGTCCGCGCTCGACAACTTCGCCGCCGAGGAGCGCCGTGCTCAGGCGATCGCCAGCCTGGAGAGCTCCGATCCCAACCTCAGCGTCTGGCTGACCCTTCCGGTCGAACCGACCGGGCTGCAAGACGATGCCATCTCGGTGATCGAGTCGATGCTGCGCGATCACGTTTCCATCGCCGGCGTCAACGTCATGACGATGGACTTCACCTCGCCCCCGGCCGCGGGAAGCACCATGGCGCAGTCGGCCGAGGACGCGCTGGACGCCACGGCCGGGCAACTCGGGTCGATATACCCGAGGTACGGCATCCACCTGCGCCCGCAGCAGATCTGGCAGCGGCTCGGCGCGACCGTGATGATCGGCCAGAACGACATACAAGGCGAGAACTTCACCGTGAGCGACGCGAACACCCTGGTCCGCTTCGCCTCCGCGAGCCATCTCGGCCGGATCTCCATGTGGTCGATCAACCGGGACAGCCAGTGCGGCTCGTCCTTCCCCGAGACGGGCCTGCTCTCCAACACGTGCAGCGGCACGACGCAGTTCGGCCTTCAGTTCTCCCAGATCTTCGACCAGATGCAGGGCAGCGCCGTCGCCTCGCCGAGCGCGGGCAAGGTACAGCCCGCCGTGGCGGACACCGACCCGGCCGATGCGCCGTACCCGCAGTGGTCGGCGGGCGCGGACTACCCGCTCGGGTACAAGGTCGTGGAGGACGGCGAGATCTACCAGGCCAAGTGGTACAACACCGGTGACGACCCGTCGGCGCAGGTGCAGTACACGTACCAGTCGCCGTGGGAGCTGCTCGGCCCGGTTCTCCCCGGCGACCACGGGGCGGACATCGCCACGGTGCCTGCGGGCACCTACCCGGCGTGGTCGACCGACACCCGTTACGAGGCCGGCGACAAGGTGCTCTACCAGGGGCTTCCCTATCAGGCCAAGTGGTCCAACCAGGGAGCTTCCCCAGCAACCGAGTCAACCGACGCGTCGGGGTCAGCGTGGGAGGCGCTGTACAGCATCCCCGGAGAGCCGACCGGCGGGCCGGCCCTCGGCGCGGTCAGCGCGGCGACGTCCGCTGCCTCGACGTCCGCTGCCTCGGCGTCGTCCTCCGCTACGGCGTCCCCGGGCGTCAGCCCATCCACCACGCCCTCGCCGTGAGCTGACAGGCGAAGCATCCGCCCGTTCCATGAGCTCAGTCGCCGCCCTTGCCGACGGTGGACAGGATGCCGATGAGCGTCTCCACCGCCTTCTCCGCATCGGGTCCGGCCGCGCGCACGGTGACCTGCTGGCCGCTGCTCGCGCCGAGCTGCATGACCGCGAGGACGCTCTTCGCGTTCGCCGCCCCGCCGGCCGCGTCGGCCGCGTCGGCCGCGTCGGCCGCGCCGGCCACGACCAGCTGCACGGTCGAGGAGAACTGGGCCGCCGCCACTGCCAGCTGGCCGGCCGGCCGCGCGTGCAGGTCGCCGGCCAGCGTGATCGTCTCTTCAGAGTTTTCTGGCATGACGTGCCTCCTGCGCCGCGTCCAGGACAGCCTTGAGGCTGCCGCCCGCGGCGGCGGTGACCGCGGCCGCGACCGCGCCCTCGACGAACGGGGCGTCCGCGACCTCAAGCGGGCCGGGAAGGTCGTCCGGGTCATCGGCGAGCAGCGTCCGCACGGTCAGCACCGAGCTGCCGAGGTCGGGCAGGATCACCACGCCGGCCCCCGCGTCCGCGCGCCGGATCGCGTCGGCGACCTTGTCGATGCTGGTCCCAAGGCGCCCGTCGTCCGTCCCGCCGGCGGTGGCGATGGTCACCGCTCCGCCGCCGACCTGACCCGCGAGCTCAGCCGTGCCCTCGGCGAGCGAAGCACTGTGTGAGACGAGCACGATACCTACCCTGGCTGCCATGCACTATGCCCTATCCTGAGCTTGTTCGACATTACCGAAAAGGACCTTATGATCCAGTCTGTGGAACGGGCGGCGGCGATCCTCGCCGCGCTCGGGTCGGGGACGCCGCGGCTCGGCGTCACGGAGATTGCAGAGCGGGTCGGTCTCGCCAAGCCGACCGTCCACGGGTTGCTCCGCGCGCTGGTCGCGCATGACCTGGTCGCGCAGGACCCCGCCAGCGGCAAGTACTGCCTGGGCGCCGGGGTACTGCAGCTTGGCAATGCTTACCTCGACGGCTCCGAACTGCGGGCTCGTTCGCTGCTGTGGGCCGAGTCCCTCGCCCAGCGGACGAACGAGGCGGTGTGGGTGGCGACCATGTCCGGAACGCGGGTGATCGTGCTGCACCACGTGTTCCGGCCGGACAACACGGTGCAGATCCTGGAGGTGGGCGCGGCCATCCCGTGGCACGCGTGCGCGCTCGGGCATTCGATCGTCGCGTACCTGCCCGCCCAGGAGGCAGCGCGGGTGATGGCCGAGGAGCGGTCGGTGCTCACCGGCCGCACCAAGACGACCCGCGCGGCTCTCGGCCAGGCGCTCGCCCAGGTCCGCAGGCGCGGCTACGCCGTCGAGAACGAGGAGGCCACGGTCGGCGGCGCCGGGATAGCGGCGCCGATCATCGGCCGGGAGGGCGTGGTGGCAGGCGCGATCGGGATCGTTGGCCCGGCCGAGCGGATCCTCGACCACGCCACCCAGGCCGAACTGGCCCGCGCCGTCCTGGAGTCCGCCCGCTCCATCTCCCGCGACCTGGGCGCGGGCCGCAGCGGAGCGGTGCTGTCGGCGTTGCGCTGAGGCCCTCATAGCCCGGGCACCAGGTCCCACACCTCGGCCGCGGTCGATGCCGCCAGGGCCCGCTCGGTCAGCTCCTTGCAGGCGAGGGAGTTCAAATTCGATATCCATGAACGGACCGTGGATACTCTCGCAGCCGGCACGCTCACCGTCGCGACGCCGGCCCCGACAAGCAGTGGCAGCACCCTGGCATCGGCCGCGGAGTCCCCGCAGACGGAGACCGTGATCCCGGCCTCCCTGCCCGCCTTGGCGACCCCCTTGACCAGCGCCAGGACCCGAGGGTGGGCGGCCAGCGCCGGCCCCGCCGCCTGGTCGCGCCGGCCGAGCCCGAGCACGTCGCCGGTCAGGTCGTTTGTCCCGATCGAGAAGAAGTCCACCGCGGGCGCGAAGGCCGCGGCGTTCGCGGCGGTCGACTCGAGCTCCACCATGATCCCGAGCGGCGGTGTCGCCACGCCGCGGGCCGCGGCCGTCTCGGTGAGGGCCTCGCGCACCCGGCTGACCTCGCGCAGCGAGCTGACCATCGGGATCAGCACGCCAAGCCGCGCGTCCCGCCCGGTTTCGAGGATCGCGCGCAACTGGTCGGCCAGCGCGAAAGGATGCGCGAGCAGCGCAGCCAGGCCGGCCCCGGCCGGCAAGGCTGATTTCTGCCGCCGACGTTCCGCCCACCTCCATGCCGAGAAACGGCGGGATCTTGTCACCGGAGAAGTCGAGCAACCGCACGACGGCGGTCCTGTCCGCGAGCAGCTCGAGGATCGGGCCGAGCTGATCGCGATCCTGTGCCAGCGTGGGCCAGTCCGCCGCCTGCGTGAAGGGGAGTTCGGTGCGCAGCAGCCCGACGCCGGCGGCGCCCGCGGCGAGCCCCCGCCGGGTCTCGACCGCCGAGGCCACATTGCACAGCACGACGACCTGGTGCCCGTCCGCCGTCCGCGGCGGCTCCGCGAGCCGTTCGTCGTCGGCGACCTCCCGGCCGCGCCGGCGACGCCGGCGACGCCGGCTGCCGGACGCGCGCTCGGCGTCGGCCACTTCTTCTCCCTGCCATCCGCTTTCTTCTCCCCGCCCTCCGCCATCTCCTCCGCCCCCTCCTCCGCCGCCGACCACGAGCTCGCCTGAATCGGCGTCGAGGACGGCGGCCAGGCCGGGGGACAGGGCCAGCACCTCGGGACTCGCGCCGGCGATCATCGGAACCCCGAGTCCGCGGGCGACGATCGCCGCGTGCGAACTCGCGCCGCCCGCGACCGAGACCGCCCCGACCAGGCCGGCCTCGGCGAGCTCGATGAGGTCGGCCGGGCTCACCTCGCGGCGGACCAGAATGAAGTCGCCCGCCTCGGCGTCAGTTTCCGGGCCGGCCGCGCCGCGGCCCGTGCGCAGCCGCTCGAGGACGGCGCTGGCGATCTGCCGGATGTCGCCTGCCCGCTCGGCCAGCTCGGGGTTGTCCAGCTTCTCCATCGCCGCGGCGTGACCCTCGGTGGCCTGCCGCACCGCGGTGCAGGCGTCCGCGCCGCCGAGCATCGCCGCGATGGCGGGCGCGGAGAGCGAGGGATCGCCGGCTATCAGCGCCCCGATCGCGATGATGTCCGCTTCGGACCCGCGCCCGGCGCCCCTGAGCCGTTCGGCCAGGTCGGACCGCTCGGCGGCCACCGCGGCGAACGCGGCGGTGACGTCCTCGGGCGTGGCGGCGGCCGCAGTGGTGTCTTCGACGGCGGTGTCACCGATGATCCGCAGCATGCCCGCTGCCGTCCCCGCCGACACCGGCAGACCGCGGAACCGGACCGGGGGGTCCGTCGCGCCTGCCCTCTCACCGCCCACGTCGACTCATCCCCGCCCTTCGGTGCTCATCCCGCCCGGTCCGCCCTCATTCTCCGCGCCCTCCGGCCCTCATCCTGCCTGGCGGGCCGCGACGTCGCGCAGCGCGTGCAGCATCAGCGCAGACGATGCCGCGCCCGGGTCCTCGTGCCCCACGCTGCGCGGGCCGAGGTAGCTGGCCCGGCCCTTGCGCGCCTGCATCTCGATGGTGTCGCGGCTCGCCGCATCGGCCGCGTCGGTCAGCGCGGCGTAGGCGGCCGACGCGGCCGCCCCCTCGGAAATGGCCTTGCTGAACGCCGCGACGGCCGGGGCGAGCACGTCGACCATGGTCTTCTCGCCCTCGGTAGCGGCGCCGAGTCTCTTGACGCCGTCAAGCGCCGCCGCCAGCGCCTCGGCGAGCTCGGGCAGTTCCACCTCGGGCTTGTCGCCGAGCGACTTGGCCGCGTGCCGGAATGCGGTGCCGTACAGCGGCCCGGACGCCCCGCCCACCTTGGAGATCAGCGTCGAGCCGGTCAGCCGCAGCACCGAGCCCGGGGTTGGGGTGTCGGCCGAGGCCAGCGCCGTCTGCACGGCGCTGAACCCGCGGGCGAGGTTGATGCCGTGATCGGCGTCGCCGATCGCGGAGTCGAGCTGGGTGAGGTGGTCTCGCTGGGCTTCGACGACCGCCGCGATCTCCGCTATCCACGCGCGGAAGAATTCAGCGTCCATAAGGGCTCCTCGCGGTAGTTGACGACGCTGTCGCGTCTACCGTCCCCAACGGAGCCCGGGTGTGTCCACAGGCGAGTCCCACAATTCCGCCAGCGCGGCTGTCAGGTGACATACAGTCACCGAGAAGCCCTGCATCTCCAGGCTCGTGATGTAGTTGCCCACCAGGTTCCTGGCGATCCGCGCGCCATGGCCCGTGACATAGGTGCTTACCTCGTTGAACGCGCCGTAGAGCTCGATCAGCGGGGTGCCGCCCATGCCGTTGACCATGACGAGCAGGTCGCCGTCGAGCGGCATGTCGGCGCTGATCGCGTCCATCACGATCCCCACGATCGCGCTGGCGGGCTGGAGCGCGGCCCGGGTGCGGCCCGGCTCGCCGTGGATGCCGATGCCGAGCTCGATCTCCTGCTCGGCGAGGGCGAAGGTCGGCTTGCCCGCGGCGGGGACGGTGCACGACGTGAGCGCGACGCCGAATGACCGGCTGCGCTCGTTGACCTCGGCGGCCACGGCGGCTACCTGGGCGAGCGAGGCGCCGCGCTCGGCGAGCGCGCCGGCGATCTTCTCCACGAAGACGGTCGCGCCGACACCGCGGCGGCCGGCCGTGTAGAGCGAGTCCTGCACCGCGACGTCGTCGTTGACCACGACCGAGGCGACCTCGATGCCCTCGTCGTCGGCCAGTTCGGCGGCCATCTGGAAGTTGAGCACGTCGCCGGTGTAGTTCTTCACGATGTGCAGCACGCCGCCGCCGCCGTTGACCGCTTTGGTGGCGAACACCATCTGGTCGGGCACCGGCGAGGTGAAGACCTCGCCCGCGCACGCCGCGTCGAGCATGCCGTACCCGACGAACCCCCCGTGCAGCGGCTCGTGCCCGGAACCGCCGCCGGATACCAGGCCGACCTTCCCGGCCGTCGGGCCGCCGGCCCGCAGGATGACTTTGTTCTCGATGTCCACCGAGAGGGACGGATGCGCGGCGGCGATACCCGCGAGCGCGTCGGTCACCACGGTGTCCGGGCTGTTGATGAGCTTCTTCATTGACGCCCCACAGGTCGCGGATTCATCAGAATGACGTTCGGTATTACAGAACGACGTTTTGCGAAAAACATAGGACTGTGCCGTTCACCCGTCAAGAGTCTGTCCGATTCGTTCAGATTTTACCAAAACTTTACTCGTCTAGCCCATTGCCGTTGATCGATCTGCGTCGTACTTTGGCCGAGACAGCAGGTTCCGCCCGCAACGACGCGCGGCGGGGGCAGGAGGGCATCATGGCTGATATCACTCCGCTGCGAGGTGAGGGCCGCACGGTCGGACGCATCACCGGCCTGTGGGGCGAACTCCTTGCAGAGTTCCTGGGATGTTTCGTTCTCATCGCGTTCGGCGACGGAGTTGTGGCTGTGGCCGTGGCCGGCCTGCCCGGCTCTGGCCGGACTTCGAGTCCCACCACGATCTTCGACGCGGCCGGCGACTGGCTGCTGATCACCTGGGGATGGGCGATGGCCGTCGCCTTCGCCATCTGGGTGGCGGGCGGGGTGAGCGGCGCCCACATCAACCCGGCGGTGACCCTGGCCTTCGCGGTCAGACGAAAGTTCAGCTGGCTCAAGGTGTTGCCCTACTGGGGCGCCCAGGTGTTCGGGTGCTTCGTCGGCGCGGCCCTGGTGTGGCTTGTCTACGACAACGCGATCAACCTGATCAACGCCCTGCACGGTACGCCGAAGAGCGGGGGGGAGGCACTGACGACATTTTCGATCTTCGCCACATTCCCTGCCGGGTACTTCCGCGGCGGTTATGGCGGGCCGCTGATCGACCAGATCGTCGGCACGGCGTTCCTGCTGATGTTCGTCGTCGCTGTCATCGATGCACGGAACGCGGCGGTGCAGTCCAACATGACACCGCTGATCATCGGCTTTATCGTCGCGGCTATCGGCATGTCCTACGGCCCGAACGCGGGATACGCCATCAACCCCGCCCGTGACTTCGGGCCCCGGCTGCTCGCCTTCTTCGCGGGCTGGGGGCACGTTGCCTTGCCTGGCACATATCACGCGATAGGAGGCCCGAACTTCACCGGCTACTTCTGGATACCGATAGTCGGTCCCCTCATCGGGGGCACAATCGGCGTGCTCATCTACGACCTCTTCATCGGCGACATCCTGCACGCACGGCTCAAGATGGTCGAGGACGTCAAGGGTCCGATCGCGGAAACCGAGCCGGTCGGCACGATGGCGGATTCTTCCGCCGCCGAGGTTCCGGAAGCCCGGCTCCCGCGGTCGTCGGAGACGAACGTGTCGGAGACCGGCGTGCAGACACCCAGAGATCCGCGGGCCGGCACATAAGCGAGGAGGACAGCCATGCCTGATTTCGTCGGTGCCATCGACCAGGGCACGACAAGCTCACGGTTCATGATCTTCGACCATTCCGGGAACGAGGTCGGCAAGTTCCAGCTGGAGCACGAGCAGATCCTGCCGCAGGCCGGCTGGGTCGAGCACAACCCGGTTGAGATCTGGGAGCGGACCGCCGCCGTCGTCCAGTCCGCGCTGCACGACGCGGGCCTGACGGGATCGGACCTCGCCGCGCTCGGCGTCACCAACCAGCGGGAGACCGCGGTCGTGTGGAGCCGCAGGACCGGGCGTCCGTACTACAACGCCATCGTGTGGCAGGACACCAGGACCGACCGCATCGCCAGCGCCCTCGACCGCGACGAGCGCGGCGGCGTGATCCGCCGCAAGGCCGGCCTCCCGCCGGCGACCTACTTCTCCGGCGGGAAGATCCAGTGGATCCTGGAGAACGTCGACGGGGTCCGGGCCGCCGCCGAAGCGGGCGACGCCATCTTCGGCAACACCGACTCGTGGGTCATCTGGAACCTGACCGGCGGGGTCAACGGCGGCGCGCACGTCACCGACCCGACCAACGCCAGCCGGACCATGCTGATGGACCTGGAGACCCTCGCCTGGGACGACGAGCTGCTCGGGTTCTTCAACATCCCGAGGTCGATGCTGCCGGAGATCAGGCCGTCCTCCGCGCCAGGGGGTTACGGGGAGGTCACCGGCCTGCCGTCGGTCCGCGGGGTGCCGCTCACCGGCGACCTCGGTGACCAGCAGGCCGCCACGGTCGGCCAGGTCTGCTTCGCTCCCGGTGAGGCCAAGAACACCTACGGCACCGGCAACTTCATGCTGCTGAACACCGGGGAGGAGCTCGTCCGCAGCAAGAACGGGCTGCTCACGACCGTCTGCTACCAGTTCGGCTCGGGCAAGCCGATCTACGCGCTGGAGGGCTCGATCGCGGTGACGGGGTCGGCGGTGCAGTGGCTGCGCGACCAGCTCGGCATCATCTCCGGCGCCCCCGAGGTGGAGAGCCTGGCCCGCCAGGTCGCCGACAACGGCGGGGTCTACTTCGTGCCCGCCTTCTCCGGCCTGTTCGCGCCCTACTGGCGCAGCGACGCTCGCGGCGCGATCGTCGGCCTGTCCCGCTTCAACACCAACGCCCACCTGGCTCGCGCGACCCTGGAGGCGATCTGCTACCAGAGCCGCGACGTCGCCGAGGCGATGGAGCAGGACTCCGGCGTGCACCTGGAGGTGCTCAAGGTCGACGGCGGCGTCACCGCCAACGACCTGGCCATGCAGATGCAGGCCGACATCCTCGGCGTTCCGGTCAGCCGCCCGGTGGTGGCGGAGACCACCGCGCTCGGCGCCGCCTACGCGGCCGGCCTGGCGACCGGCTTCTGGTCGACCACCTCGGAGCTCCAGGCGAACTGGAACGAGTCGAAGCGCTGGACCCCGCAGTGGACGGCCGAGCAGCGCGAGCGGGGCTACGCCGGCTGGAAGAAGGCTGTCCAGCGCACCCTCGACTGGGTGGATGTCAGCTAACTAAACGGAGGTGTCGTGGTAGCTGCACTGTCCCCGGCGGCGCGCGCAGACGCGATCGCCAAGATGGCCGAACGCGAGCTGGATGTGCTGGTCGTGGGTGGCGGCGTCGTCGGGGCGGGCAGCGCGCTCGACGCGGTGACGCGCGGCCTCTCAACGGCCATCGTCGAATCCCGCGACTGGGCCAGCGGCACGTCGAGCCGGTCAAGCAAGCTGATGCACGGCGGGCTGCGTTATCTCGAGATGCTCGACTTCGGGCTGGTCAACGAGGCACTGCACGAGCGCGGGCTGCTGCTGAACGTCATCGCGCCGCACCTGGTGCGGCCGGTGCTGTTCCTGTACCCGCTGCAGCACCGGTTCTGGGAGCGGCCCTACGTCGGTGCGGGGGTACTGATCTACGACGGCATGGCCTATGCCTCCGGCACCGCTAAGGGGCTCAAGCATCACCGCCACCTGACCCGCAAGGGCGCGCTCCGCGAGGCGCCGTGCCTGCGGGCCGACTCGCTCACCGGCGCCATCCAGTACATGGACGCGCAGGTGGACGACGCCAGGCACACGATGACGGTGGTGCGCACGGCCGCCACGTTCGGCGCGCTGGCCGCCAGCCGGGTGCGGGTGACCGATTTCCTGCGCCAGGGCGAGCGCGTCACCGGCGCTAAGGTCACCGACCTGGTGACCGGCAGGTCCTTCGAGGTGCGGGCCAACCAGGTCATCAACGCCACCGGCGTGTGGACCGACGACACCCAGGCGCTGGCCGACACCCGCGGCCAGTTCCACGTGCGCGCGTCCAAGGGGATCCACCTGGTGGTGCCCCGCGACCGGCTGCAGTCGAACACGGGCATCATCCTGCGGACAGAGAAGAGCGTGCTGTTCGTCATCCCGTGGGGCCGGCACTGGATCATCGGAACCACCGACACCGACTGGTCGCTGTCGAAGGAGCACCCGGCCGCCAGCTCCCGCGACATCGACTACCTGCTCGAGCACGTGAACTCGGTGCTCAACTCGCCGCTGACCCGCGAGGACGTCGAGGGCGTCTACGCGGGCCTGCGGCCGCTGCTGACGGGCGAGTCGGAGTCCACCTCCAAGCTCTCCCGCGAGCACGTGGTCGGGCATCCGGTGCCCGGCCTGGTGGTGGTCGCGGGCGGCAAGTACACGACCTACCGGGTGATGGCGAAAGACGCGGTGGACGAGGCGGCGCGGGCGATGGACGCCAGGGTGCCCGACTCGGTCACGGCCGACCTGCCGCTCGTTGGCGCCGAGGGCTACCACGCGCTGTGGAACCAGCGCCAGTCGCTCGCGGACGGCGCGGGCATTCACGTGGCCCGGGTGGAGCACCTGCTCAACCGGTACGGTTCGCTGATCCACGAGCTTCTCGACATGATCCGTGCGGACCCGTCGCTGGCCGAGCCGCTGCCCGGCGCCGACGACTACCTCGCGGTCGAGGCCCGCTACGCAGTCACCCACGAGGACGCCCGCCACGTGGACGACGTGCTGGCCCGGCGCACCCGGATCTCGATCGAGTCCTGGGACCGCGGCGTGGCCGCCGCCCCGAAGGTCGCCGAGCTGATGGCCGACATCCTCGGCTGGGATGAGGCGGAGAAGAAGCGCGAGGTCGACGCCTACGTGGGCCGTGTCGCGGCGGAACGCAAGTCGCAGACCGAGCCCGACGACGACACCGCCGAAGCTGCCCGCCTCGATACCCTGGACATCGCCGTCCCCAGCCAGGCCGGCGAACCCAGCCAGCACACCAAGGCCGGCTAGCACGGCGACACCGGCCAGCCCGGCGGAACGGTAAGTCGGGCTGGCGGGATTCGAACCCGCGGCCTCGTGCACCCAAAGCACGCGCGCTAGCCAAGCTGCGCTACAGCCCGCAACGTCACGAGTTTAGCGCCTCCGGCCCAGGGCCGGCGCCGCTCGTGGGGTTCCCCGGTCAGGGCGGATCCGCCGTGACAATGCGCACCAGGGCGCGGAGCCCCGCCAGCAGCTCCTGCTGATCGCTGATGCCGTCCACCGCGGCCTCGATCCTGCGCGCCATCTGGTCGATCCGCCGGCTCAGCTCATCATCGCGGGAACGGGCCGCTGCACGGTCGGCCGCCTGCGCCTCCTCCAGCCGACTCAGATCTGCGGTCAGCAGCTGCGCGTGCGCGATGCTGCCAGCCAGCGCAGACTCCCTGGCGCGAAGATCGTCGCGACCGTGCTCAAGGCCCGTTCGCAAGTCGTCAACGGCCTGCTCGAGCTGCTCCACCTTCTGCCGCAGGGTGACAACATCGTCCCGCGGAAGCGTGCTCTCCCTGGTCAGCACCATGATCCGCTCGCGCACGTGCGCGACGTAGGCGCCGGCCGGCCGGAAGGCCGTCGAGAGCAGGAAGATGCCCGCGACGTTTACTCAGCTGCACATACGCAGCCCGCGCAGCGCCCGCGCGGCCCTGACTAGCGCGCGGCCAGGAACGCGTCGACCTCGGCCCTGGTCGGCGGGTCGGCGCCGGCCCGGCTGCAGGTGATCGCGGCCCCCGCCCCCGCCTCGTCGAGGATCCCGGCCAGCACCGACGGGTCGGCCAGCGAGCCGACCGCCGCCGGCGTGGCCAGACCGCGTCGGCCGAGCCCGCCGAGCAGCCCGCTCATGAAGGCGTCCCCCGCCCCCACGGTATCGACCACCCGGGTCGGGAACGCCGGCCGTTTCACCGGCGCCTGCCCGGGAACCCACGCTGTCGCCCCGCCGGACCCGGAGGTGATCACCACAAGCGCAACGCCCCGGCCGAGCCAGCCCTCGGCCACCGACCCGAGCTCCTGCCCGTCGTAGAGGTAATCGATGTCGTCGGAACTCGCCTTGATCACGTGCGCCAGCGGCGCCGAGCGGGCTACCTTGGCCCGGGCGGAGGCGGCGTCGCCTTGGAGCGTCGGCCGCGCGTTCGGGTCGTAGCTGATCAGCACCGACCCGGCTGCCCGCAGTTCCGCCATCCGCTGGTTGACCACCTCGTCGCCGGGCGGCTGCCACGAGGTCAGCGATCCGAAGTGGACGGCGGGCGCCCCCGCGGGCAGCACCGCGATCTCCTCGGCCGACCACTGGAAATCCGCGGTCCCCGAGACGGAGAACTCATAACGGGCCTGCCCGCCGGCCAACTCGACCAGCGCGATGGTGCTCGGCTCGGCCCCCCTGATGACGTGGTCGGTCTCGACGCCGGACCGCTCCAGGTGCCGGTAGAGCACGGTCCCGAGCGGGTCGCGCGACATCCGCCCGAAAAACGCCGTCCGGTTCCCCAGCCGGGCCAGCCCGATCGCAATGTTCATCGGCCCGCCCCCCTGATGGGCGATACAAGCCGACCCGTCCCCGGGATCGACCAGATCGATAACAGTTTCCCCGATAACGGCAAAGGCCGCTGGCTCCGCTTGCTGCACAGTGCAGGGTACTGCGGCAACGCGCCGCTCGTGCGGACTTGCCGCCCGCCTTGCTGGCCCAGGAATCTCTCTCGGGGGCTGCCGCTCCCTCGCCGCGAACCCTGCCCGCCAGCGTTAGCCGCTCACACCCTCATTCTGGACGTGCTCGCGATTCGGGTGACCTAAGGGCGCATGCCTGACGCTAACGGGTGTGGATATCTCGGATGGTGATCTGGTGCGGCTGGCCCGGGCCGGCGACTCGGCGGCGTTCCGGCTGCTGGTCGAGCGGCACCTGCCGATGGCGCGGGCCCGCGCGGGGCGGCTGTGCTCCAATCCGGATGATGCGGACGACATCGTGCAGGAGTCGTTCCTGCAGGCGTTCGTGGCTCTGGACCGGCTGCGGGACCCGGACCGGTTCGCTGGCTGGCTGGGCGGGATCGTGCTGAACGTGCACCGTGTCCAGCGGCGCGGGGTCCCGCTGGTGCTGGTGGCCGACTGGCCGGAGCGGCTGCACCCGGTCTCGGCCGATGGCCTGCCCTCGGCCGACGACATCGACCGCGCTGAGGCGCTGGGCCAGGCGATCGCGGACCTGCCTGCCGGGCAGCGGAGGGCTGTCGAGATGTTCTATTACGCCGACCTGCCGGCCTGCCGGATCGCCGATTCGGCCTGCGCGGCTAAGACCAGCCTGTTTAAGGCACGCCGCCGGCTGCGCGAGCACATCACCGCGCACCGCCCCGATCTTGTCCCTGTCGCCTCGCGGAGGAAGGTCATGACCACTGTTCGCATCGCGCACGCTGAGCCCAGGCCCGGGAAACTGGGCGACGGCAGGTTCGCCGTCAAGGAGGTCCTCGTCGTGCTCGCCGACGACGCCGGAGGCCGGGCACTGCCGGTCTGGCTGACCGGGCCCGACGGCCATTCGCTCTGGCTGCTGCTGGATCCGCCGGCCAGGGACGCCGAGATGGCCGGGGTTCCGGAGCAGCTCGCCGGCCACCTGCTGCGCGCGGCCGGAGCCTCCGTGACCGGGGTGGGTATCGATGAGCTGGGTCCCGAGGTGACTGCGGCGCGGATCGGCCTGGCCGGCCTGGCCGGAACGCAGCACGTCACGGCCGGCCTGGGGCAGGGCCTGGCCATCGCGGTCACCGCGGGCGCGCCGGTCCGGGTGGCCGACGCGGTGATGGACCGGCTGGCCGTCCCGGTGCCGGACGGCGACCTGCTCGGGCCGTTCCTGGACCGCAGGCCGACGGCCGGCGGCCATGGCAGGCGATGGCGTCATGAGCCGCGCAACCTGGCGTTCACCGACGGCCTGGACGGCTGGGTGCTTGGCGGCAGCTTCCTGCGCCACCCCAGCGGGCCGCACGGGCAGGACTATTCCTGCACTGCCGAGAACGGGCCGCGATCCTGTCCTCAGCTGTGCCCGAACCTTACGGGTTCGCGTTTCTGGGCCAGGTGATCTTCGCCGACGACTACCGCGGCGCGCGGTCACCTTCCGCGCCGAGGTCCGCGCTGAGGGCGTCGCGGAGAGGGCTGAGCTGCATCTGCAAGTCGCCGCCGAGGGACACCCTGAGCAGGACACCCGTGACGACCACATCGTCACCGTGGCGGGCAGCCATGACTGGACCGGGCATGAGGTCGCCGCGGAGGTCCCCGGCGACGCGGTCGTCGTCCGGTTCGGCATCACCCTCACCGGCCGCGGGCGGCTCGGGCTGCGCAACGCCGAGCTGATCCGCGGCGCCTGACCGTCAGCCGTGCACACCATCGGACTTGAAAGGGGACGGGGAAACCGGGCCGCGCTGCGGCACCCGGGCCCCTGACTAGCAATGGACACCTTGATACGGCTCGCAGGCGTGAGGACAGTGACAAGGAGCAATGATGTATAAGCCTTTCTCCTCGGCGGCCAGGAATCAGGGCCGCAGCGGCCCGCACCACGATCCACGCGGACCGCAGCCAAGCTCATGTATGGCGGCGCAGCCCTGAATATCCTGGGGATCATCATCAACCTCGCCACTGTCAGCAGCATCAGGCGCGCCATCCTGAACAGATACCCGCTGTACTCAACGGGCCAGATCCACAGGCTTCGTAGCTCATAGAAGTAGGCGGCACCGTCGTGGCCGGGCTGCTGGCCGTCGGCCTGTGGATCTGGATGGCGCGGGCGAACAGCGCGGGAAAGAGCTGGGCGCGCATCGCCGCCACCGCGCTGTTCGCCATCAACACGCTGGCCGTGCTCTCGACGTTCGCGCGACCGCACTCCAGCTACGAGCTGCTGACCGGCATCCTGTCTGGCTGACTGGCCTCGGCGCCGTCACATTGCTCTGGCGGAAGACATCAACCGCTTACCTCCGGGCCCGATTAAAGCCCAAGACAGCCGGAGTGATCCGGAACGGACCCGGATCTGGGCTCGCCGACCTGGCTGAAACGCTAGGGCCCTATCCGGCCTACCCAGGGGGAGCCGAGCCCGTGCCGTCCCGACAGATCGTCACGATTGATGGCAAGTTCTGGCGGTTCCTGGGCAGGTCGTGCTGTAAAAAGAGCCCATGAAAATAATCATCCGATTCCTGGTGATCGCGGTGGCACTGGGCGTGGCCGCCTGGCTGGTGCCGGGAATCAAGCTCACCGGGCACGACCATGCGGCGCAGGCGGAGACGCTGCTGATCGTCGCGGCCATCTTCGGCGTCATCAACGTCGTCCTCAAGCCGATCATCAAGACCGTGGGCTGCGCGTTCTACGTGTTCACACTGGGGCTCTTCGCGCTTGTGGTCAACGGCGCGCTGCTCCTGCTGACCAGCTACATCGCCTATGACAAGCTGCACGAGCCGTTCCACGTCCTCAACTTTTCGTCCGCCGTGCTTGGCGCGCTCATCGTCGCCGTCATCAGCTGGCTTGCGCACCTGCTCATCCCCGACGACGGTGATCGGCGCTGAGCTTGCCTGCGGGGGGACTGCCCTCCGGCATGGCTGGCGCGGCGACCCCGCGCACGTTGTAAGGCCGTAGACTAATCCGCCGTACACTTTTGCTGCGCCCTGTCAAGATGCGCAGCCACCATCCACGTCTCTGGAGTCACGCCGCCGTGAAGACCGCTGTCGAAGAGTTGAGCCCGACCCGTGTCCGGCTGAGCGTCGAGGTTTCCTTCGAGGAGCTCAAGCCGAGCCTCGACAAGGCTTACAAAGAGGTCGCGCAGCAGGCGCGCATCCCCGGGTTCCGCCCTGGCAAGGTGCCGCCGCGCGTCATCGACATGCGGATCGGCCGGGGCGCGGTGCTGACCGAGGCGGTCAACGACGCGCTGCCCGAGTTCTACACCAAGGCCGTGCAGGAGGCCGAGGTGTTCGTCCTCGGCCAGCCTGAGGTGGAGATCACCCAGCTGGAGGACGGCAAGGAGCTGTCGTTCACGGCCGAGGTCGAGGTCAGGCCCAAGTTCGAGCTGCCCGACTTCTCGACCCTGACGGTCACCGTGGACAGCGCCGAGGTCACGCCTGGTGACATCGACGAGTACCTCACTAACCTGCGCGAGCGGTTCGCCAGCCTGAAGACCGCGCCGCGCGCGGCCGAGGACGGCGACTACGTGACCATGGACCTGTCCGCGTCGCGCGACGGCGACCTGGTCGAGGACGCGCAGGCGACCGGCCTGTCGTACCAGGTCGGCAGCGGGACGATGCTTGACGGCCTCGACGAGGCGCTCACCGGCCTGTCCGCGGGCGAGTCGGCGACCTTCAGCACCGAGCTCGCGGGCGGCGACGCGGCCGGCCAGGACGCCGACGTGACCGTGACCGTGCAGTCGGTCAAGGTCCGCGAGCTGCCCGAGCTCGACGACGAGTTCGCCCAGCTGGCCAGCGAGTTCGACACGCTGGACGAGCTGCGCGAGGACACCAGCAAGCAGCTTGCGCGGATGAAGAAGCTCCAGCAGGCCACCCAGGCGCGGGACAAGGCCATCGACGCGGTCGTCGACAGCATCGAAATACCGCTGCCGGAGAAGTTCGTCGAGCACGAGCTGACCCACGCTCGCGAGAACATCGACAATCAGCTCGTCCAGATGAAGATGTCCAGGGAGGACTACCTCAAGACCCTGGAGAAGACGGAGGAGGAGTTCGACGCCGACCTCGTCGAGCAGTCGGAGCGCTCCGTCCGGGTCAGCTTCGTCCTCGATGAGGTCGCCCGTTCCGAGAACCTCTCGGTGAACCAGGCAGAGCTCTCCTACTTCGTCGCCGACCAGGCGCAGCGGATGGGCATCAGCCCCGAGTACTTCGCCCGCCAGCTCACCGAGAGCGGCCAGGTCGGCGTGGCGATCACCGAGGTGCTCCGCGGCAAGGCGGCCACACTCACGGCCGAGCGCGTGACGGTGACCGACGACAAGGGCGAGACGATCGACGTGAAGGCGGAGATCGAGGGCCTCAACGCCGACGTCGACGCGATGCTCGCCGCCCAGGCCGCGGCCGCCGAGGCCGACGCCGAGGCCGGGGGCGACATCGCGGTCGAGGACCTCGCGATCGACGTTGCCGACGCCCTCGAGACCGAGGAGGAGGCTGAGGCCGAGGTCGTCCTCGAGGCTGTCGCCGAGGCCGAAGCTGAGGCCGAGGTCGTCGACGAGGCGGAGGCCATCGTTGAGGACGCGGAAGACGACGAGGACGATGACGACGATGACGACGAGGACGAGGACGAGGACGAGTCCTGACCTGCTCTAACTAGTTGGCCCAGGGCTGCGGCCCTGGGCCATGCTTTTTTGTAGCAAAAGCCGCAACGCGATGCGCCCAAAGCGAACAGCGGGGTACACCGGACCCCGTCACTCCGCGGTGGCGTTAATGTCGCATGCAACGACACCCGAAGTGATCGGAGCAGGTGAGCACGTGACACAGCCAGTTCTCAGGTCGGCTAGCCCTGACGCACCCGTTATTCCAGGAGACCTGCTGTTCCAGCGGTTGCTGCGGAACCGCATTATCTTTCTCGGCCAGCAGGTGGACGATGACATCGCCAACCGGATCTGCGCCGAGATGCTGCTGCTCTCCGCCGAGGACCCGAAGGGCGACATCTCGCTCTACATCAACTCCCCGGGCGGTTCGGTCTACGCGGGTCTGGCGATCTACGACGTGATGCAGTACGTGACCAACGACGTTGCCACGTACGCGATGGGCATGGCCGCGTCCATGGGCCAGTTCCTGCTCACCGCGGGCGCCAAGGGCAAGCGGTACGCGCTGCCGCACGCCACGGTCTTGATGCACCAGCCGTCCGGCGGCATCGGCGGCACCGCGACCGACATCAAGATCCAGGCCGAGCAGATGCTGTACGTCAAGAAGACGCTGTTCCAGCGCACCGCGTTCCACACCGGCCAGTCGCTCGAGCAGATCGAGAAGGACGCCGACCGCGACCGCTGGTACACCGCCGAGGAGGCCAAGGAGTACGGCTTCATCGACCACGTGGTCCGCAGCGCCTCCGAAGTCCCGTCGGCCTGCCCGGTCTCCTGAGCCAGAACGACCCTGAATCGCGTTAGGAGCGAAAACAACGTGACCGAGCTAAGCAGGCTCCCGCAGTCCAGGTACGTGTTGCCCTCCTTCGTCGAGCGCACCTCGTACGGCGTCAAGGAGATGAACCCGTACAACAAGCTCTTCGAGGAGCGGATCATCTTCCTCGGCGTTCAGATCGACGACGCCTCCGCGAACGACGTCATGGCCCAGCTGCTCACGCTCGAGGCCATTGACCCGGACCGCGAGATCACGATGTACATCAACTCGCCCGGCGGGTCGATGACCTCGATGATGGCCATCTATGACACGATGCAGTTCATCCAGCCGGAGATCACCACCTGCTGCATCGGCCAGGCGGCCAGCGCGGCGGCGATCCTGCTCGCGGCGGGCACAAAGGGCAAGCGCATCGCACTGCCGAACTCGCGGATCCTGATCCACCAGCCGGCGACGGAGGGCGGCTACGGCCAGTCGTCGGACATGGAGATCCAGGCCAACGAGATCCTCAGGATGCGCACCGCGATGGAAACCATCCTTGCCCGGCATACTGGTAGGGACGAGGAGATCGTCCGGCGGGACATCGAGCGTGACAAGTTCCTCTCGGCTGCCGACGCGAAGGAGTACGGCATCATCGACGAGGTGCTGACGGCGCTCAAGCGGGGCTCGGAGAAGGTCCCGGCGGTAGTTTCCTAGCGAGGGGAAGGGTTCGCCTCTTCCCTCCCGTGCCGCTGAGGGGTTTGATTGATCCATCGGACTCCGCAAGGCGGTACCGTCAGATAGCAAGCGGTTGACGGCATGGCGGGACAGGCCCGCCGTGCCAGGCCTGGGCAAGCGCTCGGGCCGGGCATGGCGGTCCAAGGTAAAGCCCCATGTAAAGGAGAAACTGGGTGGCACGCATCGGTGATGGCGCGGACCTGTTGAAGTGCTCGTTCTGCGGAAAGAGCCAGAAGCAGGTAAAGAAGCTCATCGCCGGGCCAGGCGTGTACATCTGCGACGAGTGCATCGACCTCTGCAACGAGATCATCGAGGAAGAGCTCTCCGAGACCACCGAGCCCACCTGGGACAAGCTGCCCAAGCCACGCGAGATCTACGAGTTCCTCGACTCGTACGTGATCGGCCAGGACAAGGCCAAGAAGGCGCTCTCCGTCGCGGTGTACAACCACTACAAACGGGTCCAGACCGGCACTGAGCGCCCCGGCAGCGACGGCGTGGAGCTGGCCAAGTCCAACATCCTGCTGCTCGGCCCGACTGGTTCTGGCAAGACGTTGCTCGCGCAGACCCTCGCGCGGCTCCTCAACGTGCCGTTCGCGATCGCCGACGCGACCGCCCTCACCGAGGCCGGCTACGTCGGCGAGGATGTCGAGAACATCCTGCTCAAGCTGATCCAGGCCGCTGACTACGACGTCAAGAAGGCCGAGACCGGGATCATCTACATCGACGAGATCGACAAGATCGCCCGCAAGTCGGAGAACCCGTCCATCACCAGGGACGTGAGCGGCGAGGGCGTGCAGCAGGCCCTGCTGAAGATCCTGGAAGGCACCACCGCCAGCGTCCCGCCGCAGGGCGGCCGCAAGCACCCGCACCAGGAGTTCATCCAGATCGACACCACGAACGTGCTGTTCATCTGCGGTGGCGCGTTCGCCGGCCTGGAGAAGCTCATCGAGCAGCGCTCCGGCTCCAACGGCATCGGCTTCAACGGCGTGCTGCGGGTCCGCTCCAAGCAGATCTCCGAGGACGCCTTCGGCGAGGTGATGCCCGAGGACCTGCTCAAGTTCGGCATGATCCCCGAGTTCGTCGGCCGTCTCCCGGTCATCACCAGCGTGCACAACCTGGACCGCGAGGCGCTCATCCAGATCCTCACCGAGCCGCGCAACGCCCTGGTCAAGCAGTACAAGCGCCTGTTCGATCTGGACGGCGTGGACCTGGAGTTCACCACCGACGCGCTCGAGGCGGTCGCCGACCAGGCCAACCTCCGCGGCACCGGCGCGCGCGGGCTGCGCGCGATCATGGAGGAAGTGCTGCTGTCGGTGATGTACGAGGTGCCGAGCCGCAAGGACGTCGAACGCGTCGTCATCACCCGCGAGGCGGTCCTGGAGAACGTCAACCCCACCATCGTCCCGCGCGACGTCTCCCGTCGCATTCCGCGCGACAAGTCGGCTTAACTCTTTTCCCGGCTGTTCGTGTCGCGGGATGCCGCCGAGGCGGCTTCTTTGTCTGTATTGCCTCGGCTGCGCACCCGACGCGGATAACCTCAAAGGGTCAGTTGGTGAGGGACCGCAACCCGGAGAATGAGCGCAGATGACCGGCTGGGATACACCATCCAGGCCCACCTGGGACCCGCAGGATGGTCCCGATGATGGCACGCAGGCTTTCTCAGTCCCGGACACCTCGGCCGGTGACGACGATACCTGGGCAACGCCCGCCGGTCCTGGCTGGGGCGCATCACCGCAGTCTGGCAGCACGGACTTCGGTGCTCCCGGCGCGGGCGACGCGTTCTCGGGTCCGCCGCCTGAGTTCTTCAAGCCGGAGTTCGAGCGGCGGACGCCCGGCGCGTCCCTCGGACGCTCCGCCGACAAGCCGTCATGGAACCTGTCCGCCAGAGACGAGGCCGGACGCGGTCGCGATGGGGGCGGGCGAGGCGGGAATGGGCGGGGAGCGAATGGAGCAGGCGCCCACGACCCGGCGTGGGATGAGCCCCAGTGGCAGGACACCCCGCGTCAGGACTTCGGTCGGCAGGACGAGTACGGCGGCCCGGACCTGGCCCGTCAGGACTTCGGCGGCCAGGACTTCGGCGGCCAGGAATTCGGCCCGCAGGACCCCGCCGACCAGGACTTCCCCCATCGCGAGCCGGGGCGTACGTACTACGACGCCCAGCCGGACTACGCCGCTCAGATGGAATTTGCCGCTCAGATGGACCAAGCCGCCCACCTGGACCAGGCGGGCCATGGGCTCCCAACCCCCGCTCGTTTGGAGCAGGAAAGGTCCGCCCGGATGGACCCGGCCCTGCAGGACTTCTTCGCCCCGGCCGGCCCCGGCTTTACCCCGCGCCCTGGCCAGGGGCCTCGCGGGCCCGCGGGTTCCCGGCCGTCCGGTGGATCCGCGGGATGACCCGGCCGGCTACCAGTCGCCGGGCGGCCGCGCTGGCCGGATCATCGCGGTCAGCGCGGTGGTCGTGGTCGTGGTCGCGGTCGGCGCCTACCTTCTCACCCATGAGTCGAGCGGCTCGAGCGGCTCGAACGCCGCTAACGACATCACGCCGACCGTCGCCGCGTCGACGCCGGCGAGCCCGGCACAGACCGCGGCGGCCAAGGCGACGTCCGCTGCCACCTCCCACGCGACCGGCGGCGCGACGACCGACGGTTACGTGCTGTCCACCCCTTCCGTCGCAGGCGGCTACCCGATGGGGACGGACCCTCACTTCCTGGCCACCACCACCGCGGCCGCGACGTCCATCGAGCAGTCGGCGGTGAGCGGCAAGGGCGGAACGGTGACAGGCAACCCGGTCGCGGCCTCCTACACGCTGCCGGATGAGCAGACGATCGAGTTCGTCGGCTACCAGGGCACCTTCAACCCGAAGACCGTCATGACGAACTTGGGATCGTTCGGCTCGAGCGAGGGGACCTATGGCGCCGGCCCGCATGGTGGCGAGATGGCCTGCGCCAACGTTCCCGCGACGGCGACCGCCGCGAGCGGCGGCGTCTGCGTCTGGGTCACCACGACAACCCTCGGCGTCACCGAGTTCTTCAGCGGGTCAGGACCCGAGGTGCTGACCACCGCCCAGTACAAGGGCGCGGCGGACACGCTGGCCCTCCGCTCCAGCGTCGAAACCCGCAAGTCCTGATCAGTAGACTCGCTCTGTGACTGACCACGAGCCAGGCGGACAGCCCCTGGCGCCGCAGTACGCGCCAGCCGAGGTGGAGGCCCGTCGTTACGAGCACTGGGAGAAGGCGGGCTACTTCACGCCCGAGGCCCAGGAGAACCCCGGCGCGCCGAGCTTCAGCATCGTGCTCCCGCCGCCGAACGTAACGGGCTCGCTGCACATCGGCCACGCGCTCGACCACACGCTGAGCGACACGATGGTCCGCCGCCGCCGGATGCAGGGCTACCGCACGCTCTGGCTGCCGGGCATGGACCACGCCGGAATCGCGACCCAGAACGTCGTCGAGCGCGAGCTGGCCAAGGAGGGCCTGTCGCGGCACGACCTGGGCCGAGAGGCGTTCGTTGAGCGGGTCTGGCAGTGGAAGGCGGAGTACGGCGGCCGGATCCTCGGCCAGATGCGCCGGCTGGGCGACAGCGTCGACTGGTCACGTGAGCGGTTCACCATGGACGAGGGGCTGTCGCGGGCCGTCCAGACGATCTTCAAGCGGCTCTTCGACGACGAGCTGATCTACCGGGCCGAGCGGATCATCAACTGGTGCCCGCGCTGCCTGACCGCGCTGTCCGACATCGAGGTCGAGCACAGCGACGACGAGGGCGAGCTCGTCTCGATCCGCTACGGCGACGGGGAGAACGCGATCGTCGTTGCGACCACCCGCGCCGAGACGATGCTCGGCGACACCGCCGTGGCCGTGCACCCGGATGACGACAGGTACTCCCACCTGGTCGGCACGACCGTCGAGCTCCCGCTGACCGGCCGGACCATCCCGATCGTCGCCGACGCGCACGTCGATCCGGCGTTCGGCACCGGCGCGGTCAAGGTGACCCCGGCCCACGATCCAAACGACTTCGAGATCGGCCGCCGCCACGACCTGCCGGGCCTGTCGATCATGGACGAGCGCGGCGTGATCACCGCGCACGGGCCCTTCCAGGGCCTTGACCGGTTCGAGGCCCGCCCCGCGATCGTCGCCGCGCTTCGCGCCGACGGCAGGATCGTCAAGGAGATCCGCCCCTACATGCACGCGGTCGGGCATTGCAGCCGCTGCGGCACCACGGTCGAGCCGCGCCAGTCGCTGCAGTGGTTCGTCCGCGTCGCCCCGCTGGCCAAGGTTGCGGGCGATGCCGTCCGCGACGGCCGCGTCCAGCTGTCGCCGGCCGAAATGAACGCCAGGTATTTCGGCTGGGTGGACGACATGCACGACTGGTGCATCTCCCGCCAGCTCTGGTGGGGTCACCGGATTCCCGTCTTTTACTCGCCCGAAGGGCAGGTGCGCTGCGTCGGCCCCAACGAGACTCCTCCCGACGGGTGGACCCAGGATCCCGACGTCCTCGACACCTGGTTCTCCTCCGCGCTCTGGCCGTTCTCCACCCTCGGCTGGCCGGAGGATACCCCGGACCTGCGGGCCTTCTATCCGACGAGCGTGCTCGTCACCGGCTACGACATCCTGTTCTTCTGGGTCGTCCGGATGATGATGTTCGGCCTCTACGCCAACCGGGGCAAGGCGCCAACCGACGCCGTCCCATTCCGCAACGTGGTGCTGCACGGTCTGGTGCGCGATCAGCACGGCAAGAAGATGTCCAAATCGCGGGGGAACACCGTCGATCCGCTGGAGTGGATCGACCGGTTCGGCGCCGACGCGGTCCGGTTCACCCTGGCGCGCGGCTCCAACCCGGGCAGCGACACCGCCGTAAGCGAGGAGTGGGCGGCAGGCTCGCGCAACTTCTGCAACAAGCTCTGGAACGCCACCCGGTTTGCCCTGATGAACGGCGCGACCGTCGCTGCCACTGGAACCAACGGTCCGTTCAATACTGTGCTGCCCCGGGGGGACAGTCCTCCGGCATGGGGGGCTCCCGCCCCCCATTCCCCCGGGCCCCCGCGATCCCCCCGCGCACGGGGGGACTACCCGTCCCCCCGTCCCCCCCTGGCCGGCGGCAGGCCGCCGGTGGAAGGCGACCTATCGGTCGCCGATCGCTGGATCCTCTCCCGGCTGTCGAGTGTGATCGCCGAGGTGGACGGGCTGCTTGACCGGTTCGAGTTCGGCAAGGCGTGCGAGGCGCTTTACCACTTCGCCTGGGATGAGTTCTGCGACTGGTACCTGGAGCTGGCGAAGGCGCCGCTGCAATCCGGCCCCCGGCCCGAGGACGACGCAGCGTCGGCAGACTGGACCCGGCGGGTGCTCGGGTTCGTGCTCGACCAGATGCTGCGGCTGCTCCACCCGGTGATGCCGTTCGTCACCGACGAGCTCTGGTCGGCGCTGACCGGCGAGGACTCGGTGATGATGGCGGCCTGGCCGACATACTCCTTCAGCGACCCCGCCGCCGAGGCCGAGGTCGAGTCGCTGATGCGGCTGGTGACCGAGATCCGGCGGTTCCGGTCGGATCAGGGGCTACGGCCCGGGCAGCGGGTGGCCGCGCGGCTGGCCGGCATCGCGGCGACGCCGCTCGCCGAGCACGAGGCATCGATCAGGTCGCTGCTGCGGCTCACCGTCGTCGGCGAGGGGTTCGCGGTCTCCGCGTCGCTGGTGGCCGAGGGTGTCACCGTGGAGATCGACCTGGCCGGCACCGTGGACGTGGCGGCCGAGCGAGCGCGGATGGAGAAGGACCTCGCCGCCGCCCGCAAGGAGGCCGCGCAGATGGCCGCCAAGCTCGGCAACCCCGCCTTCGCCGACAAGGCCCCGGCGGACGTCGTGGCCAAGTCCCGCCAGCGCCTGGCCGACGCCGAAGCCGACATAGCCCGCCTAGCCGCCCGACTCGCGTCGCTCCGCTGACAGCGCCGCTCCGCTGGTAGCGCCCCAAGCAAGATCACCGAGCGCAGTCTTTAGCGGAATGTCGACTGCTGCCCTCGCGGTGGTCTTCAGCGCTTCCTGGCGCTCACTGATGAGCAGGAAAGCCAAGCTGACTCTCGCCGACCGGGTCTACCAGTGCGACGATTGCGGACTGGTGATGAACCGCGACGTGAACGCGGCCCGTAATCTGCTGTCGCTGGCCGCCAGTGGGGCGGACAGGGTAAATGCCTGCGGAGCGGCGGTAAGACCCGGCCTCACGGCCGGGCGCGCCGTGCTGAAACAGGAACCCGGCGCCGCAGACGCGGATCAGACCGGGACCGCCGCCAACGAGGCGGCACCAGTGAGCGCCAATGAGCACTCAGCCCAACGGCGCGGGTACGGTTACATCCGTGGACATTGAGGCACGTCTGCGCGAGATAGAGCTCGAGATCGGGTCGCGGCGCGCGGAGCACCAGATCTCACCGACCCTCGACCGGATCGAGGCGCTCGTGAGCGTGCTCGGGGATCCGCATCGCGCCTTCCCGATCGTGCACGTCACCGGCACCAACGGCAAGACGTCGACCACGCGAATGATCGATACGCTGCTGCGCGAAAGGAACTTGCGTACCGGGCGATTCACATCCCCGCACCTGGTGTCGATGCGGGAGCGGATCTGCGTGGACGGGGAACCGCTGTCCGCCGAGCGCTTCATCGAGCTTTACGACGAAATTTCGCCGTATGTGGAGCTGGTCGACTCCCAGCAGCCGGTTCCGCTGTCCTTCTTCGAGATCCTCACCGGCATGATGTTCGCCGCGTTCGCGGACGCGCCGGTGGACGTCGCGGTGATCGAGGTCGGCCTGGGCGGCCGGTGGGACGCGACCAACGTCGCCGACGGCGCGGTGGCGGTGATCACGCCGATCGCGATGGACCACATGCAGTGGCTCGGCGACTCAATCGAGGAGATCGCCACCGAGAAGGCCGGCATCATCAAGCCAAGCGCGGTCGCGGTGCTGGCGCAACAGGAGGTGGCCGCCGCCGAGCTGCTCCTGCAGCGCGCCGCGCTGGTCGGCGCCACGGTGGCGCGGGAGGGGTTCGAGTTCGGCGTGCTCGCCCGCGAGCTTGCCCTCGGCGGTCAGCAGGTGGTGCTGCAGGGCCTGCGCGGCGTGTACGCGGACATCTTCCTGCCGCTGTTCGGCGCGCACCAGGCGTCCAACGCGGCCTGCGCGCTGGCCGCGGTCGAGGCGTTCGCCGGCGTCGGCGAGAGCCCGGGGACGAGCGAGGCCGGCCTGGACCCGGACCTGGTCCGCGCGGGGTTCCTCAAGGTGAGCTCGCCCGGCCGGCTCGACATCCTGCGCCGCTCGCCGACGGTGATCGCCGACGCCGCGCACAATCCGGCCGGCATGGCGGTGACCGCGGCTGCGCTGACCGAGTCGTTCGACTTCGACCGGGTTATCGGCGTCGTCGCGGTCGCCGAGGACAAGGACGTGGCCGGCGTGCTCGACGAGCTTGAGCCGGTGCTCACAGAGATCGTGGTGACCACGAACTCCTCGCCCCGCTCGCTGCCCGCCGACGAACTGGCCCAGCTGGCCAGGGACATCTTCGGCGAGGACCGGGTGCAGCGTCGCGGAGCGGCTGGACGACGCCCTCGACCTGGCGTTCTCGCTGGCCGACGCCGCCGACGCCGACGCAGCCGCCGACGGGCTGCCCGGCTCGTCCGCCGTGCTGGTCACGGGCTCGGTGGTCACCGCGGGCGACGCGCAGCTGCTGCTCGCCCCGGCCAGCGCGGTTGGCCGCAGCGCCAACCCCGGTTCGCTCACCACCCGGAGGGGAGAGCTCTCATGAGGCGCTTGTGCGGCACCGTCCTGGCCATGGAGGCCGTCATCGCGCTGCTGGCGATCGTGCCGGCCAAGGTTATCGGGCACGTGAGCGGCGGCACCGCGGCGGCTGTCTGCGGCGCCATCGCGATCGTCGCCCTGGTGCTCTCCGGGTACGTGGGACGGCGGCAGTGGGCGCTGTACGCAGGCTCGGTGCTCCAGCTTGCCGTCATCGCGTCCGGTGTCCTGGTCTCGGTCATGTACATCCTGGGGGTGATCTTCACCGCGCTCTGGTTCACCGGCATCTGGCTGGCCAGGAAGTGGGAGAGGGAGCCCGGCGCGAACGCGGTCTGACCTTCTGACCTGAGGCGGCAACCAGGGCAAGCGCCAGTCCCGGTAAGCTCATGCGTGATCCCGTAGAACAAACGCAAGGAGTGATAATGTCGCAGCGCACCCTCATCCTGGTCAAACCGGACGGCGTTCGCCGCAACATCATCGGTGATGTCATTTCCCGAATTGAGCGCAAGGGCCTGAAGATAATCGCGCTTGAGATGCGCACAATCGAGGTCGACACCGCGAAGGCGCACTACGCCGAGCACGCGGAAAGGCCCTTCTTCGGCGAACTGGTCGATTTCATCACCTCCAGCCCGCTGGTCGCGCTGGTGGCGGAGGGCGACCGGGCCATCGAGGCCTTCCGCGCGCTGGCCGGCGCGACCGACCCGGTCAAGGCGCTCCCCGGCACGATCAGGGGCGACTATGCCCTGCAGGTCGCGCAGAACATCGTGCACGGGTCGGACTCCACGGAGAGCGCCGAGCGAGAAATCAAGATCTTCTTCCCCGAGCTCGTTTAACCGGCGCTGGGTTAGATAAGTACAGTACTAGGCCGACCGCGCCGACGAGCGTGACCGGGACAGGGCAGGGCTCACCAGCTGTTCAGGAAACGTCCGGCGAATCATCACCAAGCAGCCGGCCTAGTACGAAATATTGAGGAAATTTATGGAGAATTGTGCCCGCGTTTAGGCGCGGGGGCTGCTCTCCGCTTATCCGATAGGCTCATGACCAGTTCAGAAGGCCTCTGATCGGAAGGGTTCCCGCTCCCGATGGGCAATGCGCTGACATTCCTCGGCCGTGACATGGCGGTCGATCTTGGCACGGCTAACACCTTGGTCTACGTGCGTGGCCGGGGGATCGTCCTCAACGAGCCGAGCGTGGTCGCGCTCAATACGACCACCGGACAGGTTGTCGCGGTCGGGGTCGATGCTAAACGGATGATCGGCCGCACCCCGGGCAACATCGTCGCCGTGCGGCCGCTCAAGGACGGCGTGATCGCCGACTTCGACGTGACCGAGCGGATGCTAAGGTACTTCATCCAGAAGGTTCACAGAAGGACCCGGATGGCCAAACCGAGGATCGTCGTCGCGGTGCCGAGCGGCATCACCGGCGTCGAGCAGTCGGCGGTCAAGGAGGCCGGCCACCAGGCGGGCGCGCGCCGGGTCTACATCATCGAGGAGCCGATGGCGGCCGCGATCGGGGCCGGACTGCCGGTTAACGAGCCGACCGGCAACATGGTGGTCGACATCGGCGGCGGCACCACCGAGGTCGCGGTGATCTCCCTCGGCGGGATCGTGACGTCCCAGTCGATCAGGATCGGCGGGGACGAGCTCGATCAGGCGATCATCACGTTCGGCAAGAAGGAGCACAGTCTGATGCTGGGCGAGCGGACCGCCGAGGAGATCAAGCTGGCGCTCGGCTCGGCGTTCCAGGCGGCAGACGAGCCGAACGCGGAGATCCGCGGCCGGGACCTGGTCAGCGGCCTGCCCAAGACGATCCTGATCAGCGCGGCCGAAATACGCCACGCGATCGACGATCCGATCAACCTGATCATCGACGCGGTCAAGACCACGCTCGACAAGTGCCCGCCCGAGCTGGCCGGCGACGTGATGGACCGAGGCATCGCCCTCACCGGCGGCGGCGCCCTGCTCAGAGGCCTTGACCAGCGCATCCGCGAGGAGACTGGGATGCCGGTGCACATCGCCGACAGCCCGCTTGAGTCGGTCGTGCTCGGCACCGGCAAGTGCGTGGAGGACTTCGACACACTGCGCCAGGTGCTCGTACCCGAGAGACGGTAGCCTGGCAGCAAGGGGGGCAGCCGGAGCGCGCGGGACGGGAGTTGCGCAGGTGCTTGAAACGAAACGAACACGCTCAGTCCTTATCGCGTTGCTCATCGTGGCGATCGTGTTGATCACCATCGATTTCAGGGACGGCGGCACCTCCAGTGCGCACTCGTTCGGCGGGCGGCTCTTCGGCCCCGTCGAGCGGCTGTCGGACGACGTCACCGGCTGGTTCCGCGGCGGCGGCAACAGCGCCGAGATCAGCGCCCTGCAGCAGCAGAACGCGTCGCTCCGCGCGCAGCTGGCGCAGGCCCAGGTCAGCAGCCAGGACGTCGCCCAGCTTGGCGCGGTGCTCGGCCTGTCCGGCAAGCACGGCGACGAGATCGTCCCCGCCTCCGTCATCGCCGCGGGCGGCGCCTACTCGGACACGGTGACGATCAACGAGGGCAGCAGCGACGGCATCACCGCGAACGAGACCGTGCTCAACGGCGAAGGCCTCGTCGGCACGGTCATCGCCACGAACTCGACCACCGCGACCGTTCAGCTCGCCAACGACGCGGGGGCCACGGTCGGCATCCGGATGGCTAGCTCAGGCCAGATCGGCGCGCTCAGCGGCACCGCCGACTCGTTCGGCGCCACCGCCCCGCTCGAGCTCACCCTGTTCAGCGCGACCGCCACGCTCAAGCCGGGCGAGGAACTGGTGACGTTCGGCTCGGTGGGCGGCCGCCCGTACGTACCGGGCATCCCGGTCGGCAGGGTCACCACGGTGACCACCGAGCCAGGCTCGCTCACACCGACCGCGCTGGTCCAGCCGTTCGCGGACTTCACCGGGCTCGGCGTCCTCGGGGTCGTGATCAGCAAGTGAGAGACCGGCAGGTGATCAAGCAGTTCGACTACGAGCCGCCCGGGCTGCGGAAGGCGCTCGTCGCGGTGGCCCTCCCCGTTGCCCTGTTCGTCGCCGTCGTCGTCCAGCTCACGGTCGTGAACCGGCTGCCGTTGCCCGGCGGCGACGCGCCCGACCTGGTGCTCCTGCTGGTGACCGCGGTCGCGGTCACCAGCAACAACACGATGGCTGCCACGCTAACCGGTTTCGCGGGCGGCCTCGCGCTAGACATCGCCCCGCCCGTGGCGCATTACGCGGGGGAGTACGCGCTGGTCTTCTGCCTGGTGGGGTACCTGACCGCCCGGGCCATGGCCGCGATCACGGTCGCCTCCAGCGGCGGCGAGCGCGATCCGTCCATCGCCTTGGCCGTGATGGCGGTCGCGGCGGCGGCGGGCGAGGCCGGCAAGGCCGGGCTCGGCCAGCTGCTCTCCGACCCGAACGTGACCGGGCCGGCGATCAGGCACGTGCTGCCCGGCGCGGTGCTCTACGACCTGCTGCTCACCCCGGTCGTGTACTGGCTGGTGTCCCGGGTGGCCCGGCTCGCCCGCCCGGTGTCCGAGCGCGCGCCGACACCGGTGTTCTTCGGCGCACAGCGGTTGGCGTCGGTGTTCCGGCTGGCGTCGGCGGGCGCCGCCCCCAATCTGCGGCTGGTCGGCACGGGCGCGAAGTTCTCCGATGCCCGCCCGGTGCGCCGTGAGCCGAAGCTGCGGCTAGCGGACGCTAGATCAAATTCCCTCGCCCGAACGGACCGCGGCGGCACTAACAGCGCCCAGCTGCCCCTGGCGGGCGGCCGCGCCCTCAAGCTGAACTTCGCGCATTCAGGCAGCGCCAAACCCGCCGAGGGCAGCGCGCTCGCCCGTCCCGGCCGGACCCCTAAGCTCAACTTCGCCGCTGACCGGCCCGCGATCACGCCCCGTCGGCCGAAGGGCCCGGGCAAGGGCTGGCTGGAGGCCGGTCGGCGCAAGCCGCCGACCGCGAGGCGGGCGAAGCCGGGTAAGGGCTGGCTGGAGGCCGGTCGGCGCAAGCCGCCGACCGCGAGGCGGGCGAAGCCGGGTAAGGGCTGGCTGGAGGCCGGTCGGCGCAAGCCGCCGACTGCCAGGCGGGCGAAGCCGGGTAAGGGCTGGCTGGAGGCCGGTCGGCGCAAGCCGCCGACCGCGAGGCGGGCGAAGCCGGGCAAGGGCTGGCTCCGCCCCTCCCGGCCGCCCCGGCCGAACTGGTACTCAAACGGCCCGACGACTGGCTGGGTCCGCCGCTCCCGGGCCAAGGACCGGTGGAGAACCCGGCGCCGGTCGCTGTCTGGCTCACTGCTGTCCACTGTCCGTGATCTGCTCCCGACGGGAGATCGCCGATGATCCCTAGGTCCCGCCGTCGGCTATTCGGCCTGTACGTGATCGCAGCGGCGCTGCTGGTCACACTCGGCGGCCGGCTCTGGTACCTGCAGGTGCTCGACACGACGCAGTACAAGCAGCTCGCCGCGGTGAACCAGACCAGGGAGATCGTGGTACCCGCGGTCCGGGGCATGATCACCGACGACACCGGCGCCCCGCTGGTACAGAACCAGACCGAGATGGTCGTCTCGGTCAACATGATGGATCTCTCGCAGAACACCAGCGACAACGGCGCGGCCGTCCTGGCGCGGCTGGCGCCGCTGCTGCACATGTCGGACAAGGAGCTCAGCGAGCAGGTCAGACTCTGCACCGTCGGCGTATCGCAGCCCTGCTGGACGGGGTCGCCCTACCAGCCGATCCCGGTGGCGGAGCACGTCAGCGACGCGATCGCGCTCCAGATCATGGAGGAGCCGAAGGTGTTCACCGGCATCACGGCGTCGCTCCAGCCGGTGGTGGACTATCCGATGCCCGACGGCGCGAACCCGGCGCAGGTGATCGGCTACCTGCAGCCGATCACCCAGTCGGAGATGGCGGCCGACCACCTGCCCGAGACCGGCTTCGCCGGCGATGACCTGGTCGGACAGGCCGGCCTTGAGGCGCAGTACAACACCGAGCTGACCGGCAATCCGGGCAGCCAGATCGTCTCGGTGAACGCGGCAGGCGATGTGCTCGGCACCGTCGGCGGCAAGCCCGCGCAGACCGGCGACACGCTGGTGACCTCGCTCAACGCCAAGGTGCAGGCGGTCGCGCAGCAGGCGCTGAACAAGGCGATCGCCAATTCCAAGGCGGCGGGCAACAGCGTGAACCAGGGCGCGGCGGTGGTGGAGACGACCGGCGGCCGGATCGTGGCGATGGCGAGCTACCCGGACTACAACCCGTCGGTCTGGAGCAACGGCATCTCGCAGAGCGAGTTCAACTATCTGTTCGGCACCGCCTCGGGCGAGCCGGTGATTAACTGGGCCACCCAGGGCGAGTACCCGCCGGGATCCACGTTCAAGGTCACCTCGACCGCCGCCGCGGTGGCCGACGGGTTCTCGCTCAACGGCGAGTACGACTGCCCGGCGTCGGTGAACATCGACGGCCAGAAGTTCATCAACGACGGTAACCCGAACCTCGGCAACATGACGTTCGCCCAGGCGCTGATCCAGTCCTGCGACTCGGTCTACTACAACATCGGCTACCAGATGTGGCAGAGCGACGACAACGCGGCCAACTACAAGCTCAACCCGCACGCACCGACCCAGAAGATGCAGCAGATGGAGCTGGACTGGGGGTTCGGCAACTACACCGGCGTCGACCTGCCGGAAGAGTCCCCCGGCACCATCCCGACCCGTCAGTGGCTCTACTCGATGTGGGAGGACAACGCGCACAAGGGCCAGGACTGGTGCAAGAACGGGAAGGCCAGCGGCTCCTACGTGCAGCAGATCGAGTACGACGACTGCCAGAGCGGCTGGGTCTGGGAACCCGGCCAGGCCGCCATCGCCGCGATCGGCCAGGGCTACGTGACCTCGACCCCGCTGCAGCTCACCAACGCCTACACCGCGCTCGCCAACGGCGGCACGCTCTACGGCCCGAGGATCGGCGAGGCCCTCGTCTCCCCGTCGGGGAAGCTGGTGCAGAAGCTCAACCCGCCGGTGGTCAGGCACCTTCCCGTCGCGTCGGAAACGCTTGCGTACATCCGCTCCGCGCTGGCCGGCGTGGTCACCTCGGGCACCGCGGCCGGAGCGTTCGGCGGGTTCCCGCTCAACAACGTCTGCGTGGCGGGCAAGACCGGTACCGCGCAGATCGAGGGCAAGAACGCGACCTCGGTGTTCGCCTCCTTCGCCCCCTGCCAGAATCCCCAGTTCGTGGTCGTCGTCATGCTGCCCAACTCCGGTTACGGCGCGGACGCCGCTGCGCCCGCCGTCCGGGCGATCTGGGACGGCATCTACGGCTTGGAGGGCCACAAGGCCGCGCTGCCCGGCGGGAAACTGCCGCCGATCCCGGGCACCGGGGAAGCCAAGGTGCAGCGATGAGTGTCGGGCTCCCGTCGCGCGGCTGGGCCGGGCCACGGGCCGGCACGTTCGCGCCCCGGCGGCGGTCCCTGCTCGGGCGGGCGTTCGCCAAGGGCGGGGTGGCCAGGTCCTGGGACTGGCTGCTGTTCGCCGTCACCTGCGCCTTGGCGGCGCTCGGCACGGTGCTGGTCTGGGCGGCGACCGAGCCGGCGCTGAGGCAGGCCGGGCTCGACCCGCACACCTACCTGAAGAAGGCGATCCTCTGGGCCGTGCTCGGGTTCGTCCTGATGATGGCCACCGCGTGCACGGACTACCGCCGCATCCGACGCTGGACGCCGGCCATCTACGGCCTGTCGCTGCTGCTCCTGCTGGCCGTGCTCGCGGTCGGACAGTCGGTGAACGGGGCGAAGGCCTGGATCCAGGTGCCCGGCGGTTTCCAGGTCGAGCCGTCGGAGTTCGCCAAGCTCGGCCTCATCCTCTCCACCGCGTGGCTGCTCTCCCGTCGCAACGACCCGGCCGGCCTGCCGAGGCTCCGGGACGCCGGGCTGGCCGCGCTCGCCGCCGCCCCGCTGATCCTCCTCGTCGAACGCGAGCCGGCCCTCGGGGTCATGCTGGTGCTGGTCTTCACGCTGGCCGGCCTAGTCGTGGTCTCGGGCATCCGGCTGTACTGGGTCCTCGGCCTGCTCGCCGCCGTGGCCGTCGGCGTCTACGCCATCGCCAAGCTGCACCTGCTGAAGGGGTACCAGCTGACCCGGCTGACCTCGTTCCTGCACCCCACGCAGGACCTGGCCGGGACCGGCTACAACGGCCTGCAGGCGAAGATCGCGGTCGGCTCCGGCGGCCTGCACGGTATGGGGCTGTTTCACGGCCCGTTCACCGGCGGCAGCTTCGTCCCGTCGGCGTCGACGGACTTCATCTTCACGGTCGCGGGGGAGGAGCTCGGCTTCGTCGGCTGCGCGGTCATCGTCGCGCTGCTCGCCGTCATGGTGTTCCGCGCCATCCGCGCCGCCCAGATCGCCGACGACATGTTCGGCATGCTGGTGGCGTCGGGCGTCGCGATCTGGTTCATCTTCCAGTCCTTCGTCAACATCGGCATGACGATCGGCATCATGCCCATCACCGGCCTCCCGCTCCCGTTCATCTCCTACGGCGGCTCGGCCATCTTCGCCGACATGATCGCCGTCGGCCTCATCCAGTCCGTCCGCCGCCACCACGCCCTGTTCAGCTAGCTCAGCCGTTCACCGAGCCCCGCCGCCCGTCGGCATCGAACAAGTCAAACCCAGATGTGGGTCGCTGGGGTCGCGGTGGTGCTTCCCGCGCTGTCGGCCCCGCCCGGAGGGAACCGCTCCTGGCGGGACCGAACGCGCGGTGGCGCACCACTCGCGCCCCCGCTCTTCCGGTCATGGAGCGAGACCCAAAACCGGCTCTGGCTCGCATCTCGTTACGATTACTTTTGCTGGTTAGGCGAGGATGACGCGCCCGCGTCCGCCTCCTACGCCACCGCGAAGCGTCTCGTCTCACCCCGAGCCCCAGCTGCCCCCATGCGCCCGTGCCCCACTCCGCATCGGTTCCGCCGCGTCGGTCGGCCCTCACTTGCTATCAGTTCTGACCACGCCGTCCATCTTCCTATCACTTTTGATCAGACAAATCATATCAAAGCGGACATAGAAATGGTCAGAACCGATAGGAAGGCGAAAAAGTGGTTAGAACTGATAGGAAGCTGACTGGTTCTGGGAGAGCAGGCTGCTACGTCTGCGGGCATTGTGGTGGTGGTGCGACGGTTGCGCCGCATGGGGTGAGGAGGCGTCGGCAGCCGGGGTCGGCCCGCGGCGAGTCAGCAGGTCGGCGGCCGGTATGTGGTGGTTGACGCAATCGACGACAATGCCCACCGGTTTCGCCGCGACCCCTCGCCTGGGTCGGCTAGTCCGCAAGCTCAGCGACATCGAGGCCAACGTCAAGACCGTTTGATGAGATAAGTCCTACCTTGGGAGAAACGTCGCCGACCATAAAGATGCCGAAAACAGGTACCGTAACCTGTCGAAACTGGGTACTCACTGGTGTCGAAATCAGGTATCCGATGCTGTCGAAATCAGGTACCGTCGAGGTCATGGCAAACGAGTACGTAACTCGACTCGTGGACGCGCTGCTTGATCAACTACTCGTGTCGTTCAGCGCGATCTCCCTGGTGGGACCCCGCGCGGTGGGCAAGACCACCACGGCTGTACGCCGCGCGGGCACGGTGCTCCGGCTCGATCGCCCAAATGTGCGCAGCGCCGTCGCCGCAGACCCCGATGCGATGCTGCAGGGATTGCCGGAACCGGTCGTTATCGACGAGTGGCAGGAAGCGCCGGATGTCCTTGGCGCGGTCAAGCGGTCCGTTGATGACGATCCGAGACCGGGCAGGTACATCCTTACGGGCTCCGTCCGTGCCGAGCTTGACAATCAGGTCTGGCCGGGAACCGGACGCATTCTGCAGGTTCCGATGTACGGCATGTCGGTACGCGAACGACTTGGACGTGCGGCCGAGCCGGCGTTTATTGACCGTGTCGCTCTCGAGGGGGCCTCGATTCTGAAATCTCCGGGCGGCGAGGTCAGCATCCGCGGCTACCTGGATCTAATGCTTGAAGGAAGCTTTCCCGAGCCGGCTCTCCGGGTTCCCGCGATGGCACGGAGGCGATGGTTCGATGGCTACGTCGAGCAGATGATTACCCGTGATGTTCCGGCGATAGCACCGCGCCGGGATCCGGACCTGCTCCGTCGCTACCTGTCCGCCCTGGCCGTCAATAGCGCCGGGCTCGTCGCCGAAGAGAACCTGCGGGAGGCGGCAGGCATCAACACCAAGACCGCCCGCGAGTACCAGGCCCTGTTTCAGCGGATGTTTGTCCTCGATCTGGTCCCCGCGTGGTTCTCCAACCGGGTCAAGCGGCTGGTGAAGATCCCTAAGCGCTATCTGGTGGATCCAGCCCTTGTGGCCGCGATCCTGGGCCTGGGCCAGGAAGCCATCCTGTATGGCCCGGACATGCTTGGCCGTCTCCTGGACACCTTCGTCGCCGCTCAGTTGCGGGCGGAGCTGGCCGTCAGTGACCTTGGCCCTCGCCTGTACCATCTGCGCGAGGAACACGGCCGCCGAGAAGTCGATCTCGTCATCGAAACCGCCAGCGGGACGCTTATCGGGATTGAGGTCAAAGCCTCCGCCACCGTGACGGCGCACGACGCCCGGCATCTGGCGTGGCTGCGCGACGAGGTAGGCGACGCGTTCGCTGCTGGTCTCGTCCTCCACACAGGACCGTGCGTCTTCCCGCTTGGCGATCGCCTAGTCGCCGCCCCGGTCTCCGTGCTCTGGACCTGATATCCCGTCCGCTGCTGGGCCTTGACGCGAGCCGCGAGGCGACATTCCTGTTCCGCGGCCCCAACAGGGTCACCCCGTAGCCACCCCGTAGCACTGTCACGCGGGAGGCGGTGAGAGCAACCGCTGCATCCGGATCTCGGTCAGCGAGGGGTTCGACGGCAGCGGCTGCCTCTCTCCCGTTGGCGCGAAGCCGCACCGCTCGTAAAGCGCGCGGGCCGGCGCGTTGGACTCGGTGACCCAAAGGTAGAGGGCATCGTGGTCACGGGCCCGCACCCAGTCGGCGGACGCGGTGATCAGGGCTTCGCCTACCCCGTTGCCGCGCGCGGACGGCCGCACCCACATGGAGACCACGTCGGGGACGCCGTCCTGCACGTAGACGCCGGCGAGCCCGGCGGGTTCCGCGATTTCCGGCAGGTGGGCGAAGAGCGTGACGCTCCGGTCGTTGATCCTGGCCCGCCACTGCTGCTGAGTAAAAAGCGCCTCCCGCGTGTATGTCGAGCCGAATGCGTACGGTGCCTCCCGCAACGCGGTCAGGCGGACATCGCGAAGGCTCTCCCATTCATCAGGGCTGACTTCACGCACCACGACCATGCAGCCAATGGTCTCGGTAGCCCGCCCGCCACGCAAACGATTTTGCCGCAGAGCCCGTCGAGGGCGGTCTTCGCCCAGCCGGGCGACATTACATAGCTCCCGGACAAAATAAACGTCTCAATAGGCCTGAAAATGTCCGGCAGCTATGCAAAGTCGAAAAAACGTCCGACACCGGTCGGCCGCCTCCCGCCCCTCTGCCCTGCGGCCGCCCGCCACGCAAGCCAGACATCCCGACCTAACAGGCTGGCTTGGCACGACTAGGATGATGAATCATGCGCTTCGGACTTTTTGTGCCACAAGGATGGCGGCTTGATCTGGCAGGCATCGACCCGGCTGAGCACTGGGCGACCATGCTCGGCGTGGCCAAGGCCGCGGAGGACGGCCCGTTCGACTCGATCTGGGTGTACGACCACTTTCACACGGTGCCGCTGCCCACGCAGGAGGCCACGCACGAGGCGTGGACGCTGATGGCGGCGTTCGCCGCGGTCACCAGCCGGGTGGGGCTCGGGCAGATGTGCACCTGCATGGCCTACCGCAACCCCGCCTACCTCGCCAAGGTCGCGGCGACCGTCGACGTGATCTCCGGCGGCCGGGCGCAGATGGGCATCGGGGCCGGCTGGTACGAGCACGAGTGGCGCGCCTACGGCTACGGCTTCCCCGGCGCGGGCGAACGGCTCGCCATGCTGGACGAGGGCGTCCAGATCATGCGCCAGCTGTGGAAGACCGGCACCGCGACCCTCGTCGGCAAGCACTATCAAGTAGACGGCGCCATCTGCCGGCCGCTGCCGCTCCAGGACGGCGGCATCCCGCTGTGGATCGCCGGCGGCGGCGAGAAGAAGACCCTCCGCATCGCCGCTCATTACGCGCAGTACACCAACTTCGACGGCAGCCCCGACGTCTTCAAGCGCAAGTCGGAAATTTTGGCGGCGCACTGCCGGGAAGTCGGCACCGACTTCGGCGCGATCGTCCGGTCGGCCAACTACAACGTGATCATCGGCGCGACCGACAAGGACGTGCAGGACCGGCTGGCCTGGATCCGCGCGCACCTCGGAAAGTACATTCCGGCGGTGGCAGCCGACAGCCAGGTCCGCAATCTCGCCAACGGCCCCCTGGTCGGCACGCCCGACCAGATCGCCGAGCGGCTCAGCCAGATCGGCCAGCTGGGCATGACCTACGCGATCATCAACCTTCCCGACGTGGCCTACGACCGCTCCGGCCTCACGCTCTTCATGGAAAAGGTCGCCCCCGCCCTGGCGACGGCCTGACATTTCGAGTCCCGGGCTGGAACGCAGCGGCCACGGTCCGTTCCAGAGCGTGGGTATCCTCGGACACATGCCTGTCGAATCGGTCTTCCCACAGCTCGAGCCGCTGCTGCCACTGGTCCGCAAACCGGTGCAGTACGTCGGAGGCGAGGTTAATTCCACCGTTAAGGAGTGGGATGAGACCGATGTCCGCTGGGCGCTGCTCTACCCCGACGCGTATGAGGTCGGGGTGCCCAACCAGGGCATCGCGATCCTCTACGAGGTCCTCAACGAGCAGGAAGGCGTCCTCGCCGAGCGCACCTACAGCGTCTGGCCGGACCTCGAGGCGCTGATGCGCGAGCGCGGCGTCCCGCAGTTCACGGTGGACGCGCACCGCCCGGTCGGCGCCTTCGACGTCCTCGGCGTGTCCTTCTCGACCGAGCTCGGTTACACGAATCTGCTGACCGCTCTCGACCTTGCGAGAATTCCAATTCTTTCTTCTGAACGGACCGATGTTTCACCCCTCGTCATAGCCGGGGGCCATGCGGCGTTCAATCCGGAACCGCTGGCGGATTTCCTCGACGCGGTCGTGCTCGGCGACGGCGAGGAGGCGGTGCTGCTCATTACCCGCATCATCCGCGAATGGAAGAACGCGGGGCGCCCCGGCGGCCGCGACGGCCTGCTGCTCTCCCTGGCGGCCACGGGATCCATCTACATCCCGAAGTTCTACGATGTGACCTACCTGCCCGATGGCCGCATCGGCGGGGTGGCGCCCAACCGACCTGGCGTGCCCGCCTCCGTCCGCAAGCACACGCTGCTCGACCTTGACGCCTGGCCTTACCCCAAGGCGCCGGTGGTGCCGGTCGCGGAGTCGGTGCACGAGCGGTTCAGCGTGGAGATCTTCCGCGGCTGCACGCGGGGCTGCCGGTTCTGCCAGGCGGGGATGATCACCCGCCCGGTCCGCGAGCGGTCGATCACCACCGTCGGCAAGATGGTCGCCGCGGGGCTGCAGTCCACCGGCTTCTCCGAGGTCGGGCTGCTCTCGCTGTCAAGTGCGGACCACAGCGAGATCAACGAGATCGCGATCGACCTGGCCGACTGCTACGAGGGGTCGAACGTCGGCCTCTCGCTTCCGTCCACCCGCGTTGACGCGTTCAACGTGACGCTCGCGGACGAGCTGTCCAGGAACGGCAAGCGGTCCGGCCTCACGTTCGCCCCGGAGGGCGGCTCCGAGCGGATGCGCCAGGTGATCAACAAGATGGTCACCGAGGAGGACCTGATCCGCACCGTGACCACCGCCTACTCATCGGGGTGGCGGCAGGTGAAGCTGTACTTCATGTGCGGCCTGCCGACCGAGACCGACGAGGACGTGCTGGCCATCGCCGACCTGGCCAAGAAGGTGATCGCGGCAGGCCGGGCCGCGAGCGGGAAGCGCGACATCCGCTGCACGGTCTCGATCGGCGGGTTCGTGCCGAAGCCGCACACGCCGTTCCAGTGGGCCGGGCAGTGCCCGCCCGAGGTGGTGGACGAGCGGCTGCGGGCGCTCGGGGCGGCGCTGCGCGGCGACCGGCAGTACGGCAAGTCGATCGGCTACCGCTACCACGAGGGCACGCCGTCCCTCATTGAGGGGCTGCTCTCCCGTGGCGACCGGCGGGTCGGCGCGGTGATCCTCGCTGCCTGGCGGGACGGCGCGCGGTTCGACGGGTGGGGGGAGTACTTCTCGTTCGACCGCTGGGTGGCGGCGTGTCAGGCGGGGCTGGCATCCGCTGTGGTCGATCTAGCTTGGTATACTACGCGCGAACGCGGCTACGGCGAGGTACTGCCGTGGGACCACCTCGACTCCGGCCTGGACCGAGACTGGCTCTGGGAGGACTGGCAGTCCGCGGTTGCGCCGGTCGGCGCAGGCGAGGTAGAGGATTGCCGATGGACCCCGTGTTACGAGTGTGGAGTGTGCTCAGCGATGGGTACAGAGATCCAGACGGGTCCGACAGGAGAGCGGCTGGACGGAAGGCGCCTGCTTCCCGTGCTAGCTACAAACGGGAGATAAGTGGTCGCCGTGAGTAACCACCCGACTGGTGCGGGGGTGAGCAACCACCCGACTGCTGGGGGGCTTGTCCCCCCCAAGGGGGGTTCGGGGGGACTGGTCCCCCCGATCGGGGGGTCCCCGGGGGGTAGTCCCCCGGGGGAAAGCATGGTCACGACTACGCATCTTCTCGTCCGGTATGCTAAGCGGGGAAAGATGCGTTTTGCCAGTCATCTGGATGTGGCACGGGCCTTCGAGCGGGGCGTGCGGCGGGCAGGGTTGCCCATCGCGTACTCAGCCGGGTTCACGCCACATCCGAAAATCTCCTATGCGGGTGGTGCCCCGACCGGGGTCGCGAGCGAGGCAGAGTACCTGAGCCTCGCGCTGACCAGCCGGATCGAGACAGGCAGCGCACGGGAGCGGCTGAACGCGGCGCTGCCTGATGGGATAGACGTGATCGTTGTCACTGAGGACGCTGGTGGACTGCCAGCCAGTCGCCTTACCGCGTCCGAGTGGCAGGTAGACCTCCCCGGTGTCACGCCGGACAGCGTGACACCGATTGTGCGGAAATTTCTCGCCCTGACGGAGGCGCCGGTGGAGCGGCTGACCTCCAAGGGCTTGCGGCGCATGGACGCTAGGTCCGCCGTAGTCACCCTCGACGTCCACGCAGATGCGGACGAAGCGACGGCGCTGCGGATGGTCGTCCGGCACACCTCCCCGGCCGTGCGGCCGGACGACGTGCTCAGTGCGCTACGCGACGTTTCCGATGTGATCCCGGCCGCTGCGCACCGTGTGACGCGGCTGGCGCAGGGATCTCTCGGCGAATCCGGGACGGTGGTCGACCTATGACCGTCCCCGCCCCGGAGCTGAAGTACATGCCCATGCCTGGACCCCTTTGCGACCGCAGCCTCGCGCGTGACCGCTTCCCGCGCGGTGCCGAGCGCAGCGGGCCAGGCGAACGAACACTAGAAGCCTCCGTGCGGCGCGCCGACACCTTGCGTGCGAGCGCGCCCGGGGGCCTGACTGGAGATTGCCCGAATGCTCGACAGCGAGCCCAGCAACCGCGAGACAGACAATAACGAGTCATCCGGCCACGCAGCGGTGCCCGCTGCCGCCACCGACCCGGCGTCGACCAACGCGTCGGTAGCTCCGGCCATCCCTGCGGCGGTCTTCCAGCCGCCGCAGGTGCTCTTCCAGCAGCCCGCCGCGGCTCCGGCGCCCGCATCGGCGGCGCCCGTTGCCGACGACAGGGCTGAGCCTGACGCCGAGGGGGGCGGCCGGACGAGCCGGTCCACCCGCACCCGTACCAGGACCGGCAGGATCGCTCCGCCGGCCGCGGACGGCGCCGACGGTGAGCCCGCCGCGGACGCCGACGCGGGCCGGCCCGCCCGCAGGACCCGAGGCGGGCGCGGGCGGGGACGGGCCCGCGATACCGCGCCCGACGACGACCTTTTCAGCGTTGACAGCCCCGACACCGCAGACGTAGCGAGTGCGGTGGCGGAGGCGGCCGAGGCCGTCTCCGACCCCTATCCCGGTGGCGGTGACGAGGCCGAGGTTGGCGGCGAGGCGAGCGGCGCCGACGAGACGGACGAAGGCGCGGTTAGCCGCCGGAGCCGGCGTCGTCGTAGCAGCCGGACCAGCAGGACCAGCCGGACCGGGCGCTCGGGCGGTGCCGCTGCGGCCGATGACGGTGTCGATGGCCTTGGCGAGAGCGCGGATGACTCCGACTCCGGCGTCGACGGCGATGGCGGCGACTCCGGCGACGAGGGGTACGGCGAGGGCGGCGCCTCCGGCCGTCGCCGCCGCCGCAAGCGGCGCCGCGGCGCGGCCGACACCGACGTGCTCTCCCCTGACGACCCGCCGGACACTGTGGTCCATGTGCGCGAGCCGTACAACCCCCAGGACGACGTGCGCTCCATCAAGGGTTCGACTCGCCTTGAGGCGAAGAAGCAGCGCAGGCGCGAGGGGCGTGAGTCGGGCCGTCGCCGCCCGCCGATCGTCACCGAGTCCGAGTTCCTCGCCCGCAGGGAATCCGTCGAGCGGACCATGGTGGTCAGGCAGCGCGGCGACCGGACCCAGATCGCGGTGCTTGAGGACGACGTGCTAGTCGAGCACTACGTCAACCGGACGACGCACCAGTCTTACGTTGGCAACGTCTACCTGGGCAAGGTCCAGAACGTGCTGCCGTCGATGGAGGCGGCGTTCGTCGACATCGGCAAGGGCCGCAACGCCGTGCTCTACGCCGGCGAGGTCAACTTCGACGCCAGCGGCCTGGAGGGCCAGCCGAAGCGGATCGAGTCCGCGCTGAAGGCGGGCCAGTCCGTGATCGTGCAGGTCACGAAGGACCCGGTGGGGCACAAGGGGGCGCGGCTTACCAGCCAGGTCAGCCTCCCCGGCCGGTATCTGGTCTACGTGCCAGGCGCGTCGATGACCGGCATCAGCCGCAAGCTCCCGGAGAACGAGCGAACCCGGCTCAAGGCCATCCTGAAGAAGGTGACGCCCGAGCACGCCGGCGTGATCGTGCGCACGGCCGCCGAGGGCGCGGCCGAGACCGAGCTTGACCTTGACATCACCCGGCTGGCCGCCCAGTGGGAGACCATCGAGAAGAAGTCCAAGACGGCGACCGCGCCGGCGCTGCTGTACGGCGAGCCGGACCTGACCGTCCGGGTGATCCGCGACGTCTTCAACGAGGACTTCGCCAAGCTGATCGTCTCTGGCGACGAGGGCTGGGAGATCATCGACGAGTACGTCAGGTTCGTCGCGCCGCACCTGGCCGACCGGATCAGCCGCTGGGACCACGACGACGACCCCGGCGACGACGTGTTCGCCCGCTACCGGATCGACGAGCAGCTCGCCAAGGCGCTCGAGCGGAAGGTGTGGCTGCCGAGCGGCGGCTCGCTGGTCATCGACCGCACCGAGGCGATGACGGTCATCGACGTCAACACCGGCAAGTTCACCGGGCAGGGCGGCAACCTCGAGGAGACCGTCACCAGGAACAACCTGGAGGCGGCGGAGGAGATCGTCCGCCAGCTCCGGCTCCGTGACGTCGGCGGCATCGTCGTCATCGACTTCATCGACATGGTGCTCGAGTCCAATCGCGAGCTCGTGCTCAGGCGGCTGCTGGAGTGCCTGGCCAGGGACCGGACCAAGCACCAGGTCGCCGAGGTGACCTCGCTCGGCTTGGTGCAGATGACCCGCAAGCGGGTCGGCGCCGGGCTGCTCGAGGCCTTCTCGCAGCAGTGCGAGTGCTGCAACGGCCGTGGTGTCATCCTCACGCTTGAGGTGCCGGCCGAGACGGCCCATCGCTCCTCGGCGGGCACCCGTCGCCCCATCCCGGCTCCGCCCGTGCACGACGCCGACAGCAACGGCCACGGCTCCGGCAACGGCGGCAGCGCAAACGGCAACGGCAGAGGCCGAGGGAACGGCTCGGACTCCCGGTCAGGCAACGCCAGGTCGGGCGGCCGCAGGTCCGGCGGCCGCTCTGACAACGACTGGCGAACCCCAACGGAAACCGCCGTCGATGACGCATCCCTCGACGACGCAGCCCACAGCCGGCGCCGCCCTGGCCGATGCCGCGCTGGCCGACGCCGCCCTGGCCGAGCTGGCCCTGGATGGCGCGGACCTGAGCGACGGCGCCGTGGACGACGCCGCACCCAGCGCCCGCAATGGCGGCAGGCGCACCCGTCGCCCGACCAACGGCGGCACCGCCTTCGCCGCCGCGGTCAATGTCGAGGACACCGCCCCAGTGCAGCCCACCGTGGTGACCGCGGCGCCCGACGCGCAGCCCGAGTCCGTAGGGTTCACCTCGGTCGCAACCGGCACCTCCGGCGACCCGGCCGCCCCCGAGGACTCGGGGCCGCCCGTCCGCCGCACCCGGGCAGGCTCGGCCGTGGCTCGCGTCACGGTCGTATCCGACCTAGAGCCAACTCCCGAGTCGACGCTGGCGCCGGACCTCCCCGTCGTAGCGGCGGCGGTCCCGGAGACCCTGACGGAGCCCGAGGTCCCGGCCGCCGCGCCGGAAACTGCCACGGAATCGGTTACCGTCGTCGAGCCGGAGGCCGTTCCGCCGCGCCGGACGCCACTCCTGAATCGGCGACCGTGGCCGAGCCGGAGGCCGTTTCCGTCGCACCGGAGGCCGCTCCCGAATCGGTCACCGTCGCCGAACCGGAAGCCGCTCCCGCCGACCCGGAGGCGACGCTCACGCAGTTCGTCACGTACGAGCCGGAGCCAATCGCTAGCGCTGAGCCGGAAGCCTTCGCCGTCTCGGGCGCGCTCGCGGCACCGGAGGTCCGCCAATCGATCCGATCCTGGCCGATCCGGACGGTGTCGTGGTCACGGACGAGCCCCCGGTCATCGCCGAAGACCCGGCGTCGCACGCGACCCCCGAAGCGCCTGTCGCGCCGACGGAGCCGGAGCAGGGGCACGAGGGGCACGAGCAGGCGGCCGTCGAGGAGTACCCCGAGGGATAGCCTCAACGAGGCACGGCGCTGAAGCAAGCACGCAACGGATGAAGGGGGTCGAGTAGCCGGGGGGTGAGACTCCCCCGGCTACTCGACGATGAAGGGGTGTTGGTGACGGTGATACACACCGCCACCAACACCCCTTTCCGCGCTTCGCTCTTCCCCCCTTCCTGCTCCGCCCGGCACCCGAATTCGACCATGTAAGCATCAAGATCAAATTATCCATGGCGTTTCCGCCCGTATGCCCATTTTTTTCTTAGTGCAGAACTCGCAAGCCACAGAGCTGCGACAACACCGGGATGATCACTTGGATCTCCGAAACTTGGGGAAGAACTGAGAGAGCCATCACACCGCCGCCCACGTTGAGACGACGGCCCACGGCCAGACCGTGTGGGCGGTTCCGCCACCGTGGCAAACGTGGAACTGCACTTGAGCGCACTGCGGATGGAGGCGTTCAGGAACGGGAGTCCACTGCTTGCCGAATAGCCCTTTCGAGTACGCGCGTAGCAGTCCCATGGTCCGAACGAGGAGCCGAGAGACACCCAACGCTTCGCGTCCTTTGCTCGCCTTCCACTCGTGATGGTCACATAGATCATCCGGGGGCGGGCCGACGCTTCGCGCCATGACTCGCCGTTTCATTCGGGTGTCCCAATCCGGCTAGCGAGCGCGGTACTAATCTCGCATTAGGCGCGTTAGTACCTTTTGGATGCGCACCGTCGCTAAGAGGCGCAGGTGGCGTCGATCAATGTGTTCGACTGTCACAAAATCCCTGTCGACTGCATTGGGCCTCATATAGACTACCCCGCGTTCATTAGATTAGGGGGAGTTGTGAGCCAACCGCCAAGCGAGATTTATCGGACAGCGCAGCGAGCCGAATCACCCATCATTCATCCCTCTCCTACGCGGGATTTGCATCTCCGACGAAAGCGTCGCAAGCGGTATATTATCACCCTTCTAGTCATTGCCTTTATTTACGTACTTGGTACGATATTTGGCATTCTTGGAAAGCCTCTAGCACATATAACCGGTACGACAAGTGTCGCTAAGGCATCTACCGGAGGCGACGACTCAAGGACGTCCAATGGTCGTGGTGCGCTCGCGAAAAAAGAAAATGCGTGTGTTAACCGCCCGGCAGTTTCAGGCAACATCTATGTCCGGGCGGTGATTCCTGGCATTTCCCCGCAAGTGCAGCAAATCCGAGGCGAGTGGAGATGGGATGGTGCCGCCAGAAAGTGTCTCACGCCCGTGCAGCTAACAATTTCCACCGCACCCCAGAGCGCAGGAAACTGACTCAGATTGCCTATGTTGCCGATAATCCCGGCTATCACTCCCACGCGACGACAGCGCCTCCGCTGGTTCATGTATTTGCGCACGCGGGTCCCGCGTGTGCGGCTGCGGCACTATCCGTTCCGACCCCCGTCCCAACGCCGAAAGCATCCGCGACAACAGCTTCGCCGTCAACACCTGCGGCAACACCTCCGCAGACGGCACCTACCGTGGCACCACCTCCGGCACCTACCGTGGCACCACCTCCGGCCCCCGCTTCGCGAGCACCCGCTAGTTGCTACCCGCTAAGCGAGGAGGGCAATTGTTACGAACCGGGCGAATACTGCCCTTACTCTGATCAAGGCATGTCGGGTGTGGCAGGTGACGGCGAAGCGATCATCTGTCAAGACAATGACGGCTTGCGCTGGGAACCGGTTTCCTGACCTATACCGTGGCCGGGCCCGAAGAACCGGAGGCTGGCCGACGCTTCGCGCCGCTGCCCCGTCCCAGACCTCGTCTCGGCTCAGGCGATTTGTCGGCCCGATTCTTTGTATCGATCGAGAAAGTCTGCTGCGCTTTGAACGTCGCGGTAGCGTCTGAGCAGTCTTGCCAAGTGGCGTAGACGCTCGTCTGTACGGACAGAGTTTGCCAGGCTCTTGAGCTCCAAGATCTGATCCGCGATTTCAGAGGCGGTGTCAATCTCATTTAGGAGTATGTAGTCTTCCGCAAGCCAGCTCAAGTACAGGGTATTCTCGCGGATGTGCGTTGCGTCGTAGCCAGAGATGGCATTTCGGAGCAATGGCTCGGATTTTTCGGGCTGCTTTAGCTCGGTGTAACAGCGGCCTGCCATCACGTCTATCTCTGTTCTATCCAGCCAGTACACCCAGTCTGGGTCATCTTCGGCGTTCGCGTGGCCGAAATTGTCATCGACTTGACCTAGAGTCCGCTCGCAGCTAGCGAGATCACCGGATTTGGCATCTGCCCATGCAACGCGCTCTAGGAGCAGCGCCTTAGTAGTGGCTGTTGCGTCGCGGCGTCCCCGGCATACGCGGTGCGGGCGAGCAATGCGGCCTGCCTCGGGTTTCCCGTATTCGCAAACTGATAGCTCAACGTCGATATGATATGCGCCGCCAGGGGCGCGTTGCCTGCTGCATTTGCGGCCACGACGCCGCTCTCAGCGTATTTGGCGGCGTCTCTGTAGAGTCCGGTGTCAGCGGCAACCCATGCGGCAAGTTGCGCAAGCTCGCCAGCGATAGAGAGAACGCGGCGAGCCTGGCTCTCAGTCATAGACGCGTTATCGAGCAAACTGGTTGTTGCCTTAATTTCCTGGCGCACGAGAGCATGGGACGTGCGGCCAGACACGAGATCGTCCGCCCGGCGCAACTGCGCCACTCGACGCTCGATCGTCGTGATAAGCGAATCCCCGATACGGCGTCCAGCGCTAAGCTCTAGAATCTGAGGCTTATCGGCGGTCAGCCACTCATGAGCCAGCATCTCTATGTCCGACAACGCGGAGTTGGCTGTTGCCTCATCGAAAGATGCCGACAGGCTACGCAGATCGTCCCGCGTCCATTTGCGTTTATTGAGCAAGATCACAGCGCCCCCGTTTTCGCCACTCGGGTCAGACGGCAATTCCTGGATGCCGAAACCAAGTTGAAGGGGCGACAAATTGTAAAGCTCGCACAGCAATGCTTGATAGAACTGCGGGGTCACATGCCCGTTCTCCCAGCGTGATAGCTGGGTCTTCAGGCTACACGCCGAAGCTACGCTTATTTCCCTCTGATTTGCGAGCCTTATCAACCCCGATACCGCGCGGGCCTGCGACCAGCCCCTACCGTGGCGCGCGGCTTGGAGAGCTGTCTTCATCGGGGGACTGACCTTTGCTCGGTAGTGGTCTTCACAAGGCTACAGAAGAGAGGTTAACACCCCCATGTTAACACCTGTTGACACTTGCCAACTATTCGCAGTCCGAGCGCGCTGATTGTGTGTTGTCGAAACGACACGCTAGTCGTTCTCCAGCGGGAGGGCTCGCACCTTCTGTTGGCAAGTGAACTCATTTGGGGGTGCTGGCCGGGTGATCGTGTTGTGGCTATGGGACGCGGACGGCCCGCGCGGTGGTGCCAGCGGGGTTAGCGACGACGCAGCCTCGGCGTGCCGCGCGGCTGAGGAAGGCATGACCACGACCGGCGGGACCACGGCCACGGTGGAAGCGGCCACGCATCTCGACGGCGGCACATGGATGAGATCCGGGTACGGCCGAACTGGCCGCGTGTGGACCGCACAGTCCGACAACGGCCAGACCACTTGGACGGAATTGCGCCGCAGCCTTCGGGCCCGAATTGGGGACGGCCGGATTCCAGTGCTCATGGCCATCGGGGGGCGATGAGGCAGTGAGCCAGCAGCCCGGGCAAGACGAGATAAGCGGATGGACGACTTCGAAGTCATCAGGGAACGCCAGAACGTCATGACGGCGCTGGCCGAGCTCACCGATCGGTACAGGCGGCTGAACGCCGAGATGACCAGAAGGCAGACACTTCGATGGATGGTGGCACGGTGATCCAAGACCCGGAGTTCACGGTTTTCCGCCTGCCCGCATGAACACATGGAAGTCGACACGAACAGGACAGGTGAACATGAGCGAAAATGCGACCCCCAGCCCGGCGATTCACGAATTCGAGCGGACGTACCTGGAGAAACTCCGGCTGGCCGCCCGGGTGATCCTTGAAGCCGCCCCCGGCCTGTCCCTGGTGTCCGACCCGCTCGAAGTCGAGCTCGGGATATTCAAGGACCGCGTGGAATTCGCGCTCCTGCTCCCGGAAGCCGCTGTCACCGCCCTCCCGTGGCGCGACGCTCATGACGCCCCGCGCGCCTGAAGGAGGCCCGGTCAGACCATGAGCAGCGAGCGAGGATACGGCGTCCCCGCCGACGCCGAAGACGTCAGCGCAGCGCTGGAGTCCACCCGCATCCTGAGGCTGGCCCTTAATGTGCTGTGGGATGGCTGCCGCAAGGCGCGGAAACAGCCCCGGTGACTGAAACTCTGACAGGCATCCACGACCGGATAAACGAGATCGAGGTCACCGGGCTGCGCACCTGGGGGCAAGCGGAGCATTACCCCTTAGCTGCGAGGGGCAGGTGATGCGTTGGTCCGCTCTCGTGACGTCGGATCACATCGGCCGGCCGGCTGCCGCCGTGATCGCGAAGACTTTATTTACGGCGAAGGATCCGCATCGTATAGGTGCACCGGTCCTTCGTGATCATGGCTCCGCCCATGGATCAGCACGCGGAGGCGCGATGGCGGCCTGCCGAGATCAACCTAGGCTGAGCAGCACTCCCTCCACCCCCTTCGCCCGCGGGTAAACGAGCATCCCCGAAGCGGAGCCCGCAACCAGGCTCCCGCGCGGCGCGCATCATCGTCAGTGCTGCCGCGCGGTTGAGAAGGGAACCCTCGTTTGCACGCGGGGCGCGGTTCCCGCACGGCGGGTACCGCCTCCCTGCTGGCGCGGGCAGGGGCGGTACCCGCTCCGGCACGAGGCCAGTCCCTGGCTCGCCGGTCCGCCGGTCCGCCGAAGAAGATCTACGTGATTCTTGTAGTGTCTTCGCACTTCAGAGGCATATAAGCTATGCACTAAGAAAAGTTGGCATGGTGGCTGAATCGCCATGGATTTCGAGGATTTGATCTTCATCGGCACGGAGCCGGAGCAGGGGCACGAGCAGGCGGTCGTCGAGGAGTACCCCGAGGGATAGCCCGCAATCTGATCCGGGAGTGCAAAGTGCAAGCCTCGTAGGGAGTTAGGCCGCTGACAGCGGCCTAACTCCCAGCGCTAGCCCAGATGGCTGAACGCGCCCGTGCATGCAGCCCCGGTCTCGCCCGGCCGGCGGAGCTGGTATGCTTTGCGCAACGACCCGGTGGCTGGCGGATGGTCAGCATCTGTGGTCGTTTCATGCGCGTAGGATGGCATGTCAGGTTCATGGCGAGCCCGCCACAGGTCCGCAGTCCAGCCATAATGGCCGGTCGCGTCCGACGGCAGCGGGGCACGCATACAGGGAGAGGCAGTTCTCGGGTGTACGCGATTGTGCGCTGCGGTGGCAGGCAAGAGAAGGTCGCCCTCGATGACGTGCTCACCGTCGATAAGCTTGCAGACGAGGAGGCCGGGTCGAGCATCACGTTCCCCGCGCTTCTCGTGGTGGACGACGGCGATGTCATCAGCGACCCGGCGGAGCTTGGCGCCTATTCGGTGACGGCCGAGGTCGTCGGCCCGGCCAAGGGGCCGAAGATCAACATGGTCCATTACCGGAACAAGACGGGCTACAAGCGCCGTCAGGGTCACCGCCAGAAGTACACCCAGGTCCGGATCACCGGCATCGCGAAGGCTTAAGGACAGCAGAGATGGCACACAAGAAGGGCGCGTCGTCCAGCCGCAACGGTCGCGACTCCAACGCGCAACGGCTTGGCGTGAAGCGCTTCGGCGGCCAGAACGTGAACGCGGGCGAGATCATCGTCCGGCAGCGTGGCACCCACTTCCACCCGGGTGAGGGTGTCGGCCGCGGTGACGACGACACGCTGTTCGCCCTGGTGACCGGGAAGGTCAAGTTCGCCAGGTACCGCGGTCGCCGCGCCGTGAACATCGTCCCGCAGGTGGACAAGCTGAACGTGGAGAACGTGGCCTAATCGGCCGAAGCAAAGCGAGACGTGCGTGGCGGGCCGGTTTCCCGGCCCGCCATTTGCATTTCGCGGGGGGTACGGGGGGTCGTCCCCCCGGGAGATAACTTGTAAAGGGGATCAATCATGGCTGAGTTCGCTGACCACGCTGTGCTGCAGGTGCAGGCCGGCCATGGCGGGAACGGCTGCGCATCGGTCCACCGGGAGAAGTTCAAGCCGCTGGGCGGCCCCGACGGCGGCAACGGGGGCCGCGGCGGCAGCGTGATCCTCGAGGTCGACGCATCCAGCTCAACACTGCTCGACTTTCACCGTCGGCCGGTCAGGAAGGCCGGGAACGGCCGTCAGGGCGAAGGGTCGAACCGCAACGGCGCCGCCGGCGAAGATCTGATAATCCAGGTCCCGAACGGCACGGTGGTTCTCTCCAGCGACGGAGAGGTGCTCGCCGACCTGGTGGGGACCGGCACCCAGTACATCGCCGCGGCGGGCGGCCGGGGCGGGCTCGGCAACGCGGCGCTCGCCTCGCCGCGCCGCAAGGCGCCGGGCTTCGCGCTCAAGGGAGAGCCGGGGGATGCCCGCGACCTCACCCTAGAGCTCAAGACGGTGGCCGATATCGGCCTCATCGGCTTCCCCAACGCGGGCAAGTCCAGCCTGATCTCCGCCATGTCCGCCGCCCGGCCGAAGATCGCCAACTACCCGTTCACCACCCTGATCCCGAACCTCGGCGTGGTCGAGGCGGGCGAGGTCCAGTTCGTCGTCGCCGACGTGCCCGGCCTGATCCCCGGCGCGAGCGAGGGCAAGGGCCTCGGCCATGACTTCCTCAAGCACGTCGAACGGTGCTCGGCGCTGGTGCACGTGCTCGACTGCGCGACGGACGAGCCCGGCCGCGATCCGATCAGCGACCTGGACACGATCGAGGCCGAGCTTGCCCGCTACGAGGAGGTCGTCGGGCTCGGCCTGGCCGGCACTCACATGATGGACCGCCCGCGGATCGTCGCGCTCAACAAGGTGGACGTCCCCGAGGGCCGCGACCTCGCCGACATGGTCAAAGCCGAGCTGACAGCCCGCGGCCTTGCGGTGTACGAGGTCTCGGCCGCGACTACCGAGGGACTGCGCGAGCTCCGGTTCGCGATGGCTGAGATAGTGGTGGCGGCCCGGGCGGCGCGAACCGACCCCGTTCCCGAGCGCGTCATCATCCGCCCGAAGGCGGTCAAGGACCCAGGCTTCGAGGTGGTCCGCAGGAAGGACGGCTCATACCTGGTCCGCGGCGAGAAGCCGTCCCGGTGGGTCATGCAGACGGACTTCACCAACGAGGAGGCAGTAGGCTACCTCGCCGACCGGCTCGCCCGGCTGGGCGTCGAGGAAGCCCTCGCCAAGGCGGGCGCGAACTCTCATGACACCGTCTTGATCGGCGACCCCGACGACGCGGTCATCTTCGACTGGGACCCCGACCTCGTCGCAGGCGGCGGCACCCACGTGGCCGGCCCCCGAGGCACCGACCGCCGCCTGCAATGATGACAGCACCGGGCTGAAGTGGAACTGGGTTGGACGACACTGAGTTGGGCGACGCTGTGGGGGAGAGGGCGGCGGCGCGTCCCGATGTCGCCGCGTCGCCAAGGACCGTGCTCAAGATCGGCTCGTCGTCGCTGACGACGCGCGATGGCGCGATCGACGACGCCCGCATCGCCGCGCTTGTCCACGCCATCGCCGACCGGGTGCGCGGCGGCCACCAGGTACTGCTCGTCTCCTCGGGCGCGATCGCGACCGGCCTGGGCCCGCTCGGCCTGAAGAAGCGCCCACGCGACCTGGCCACCCAGCAGGCGGCGGCCTCCGTGGGCCAGGGTCTGCTCATGGCCCGGTACACCGCCGCGTTCGCCGCTCACGGCCTGGACACCGGCCAGGTCCTGCTGACCGCCGACGACCTGATGCGCCGGGGCCACTACCGGAACGCGCAGCGCACCCTCGACCGCCTGCTCGACCTCAAGGTCGTCCCGGTGATCAACGAGAACGACACGGTGGCGACTGACGAGATCCGCTTCGGCGACAACGACCGTCTCGCCGCGCTCGTCGCCCACGTCACACGGGCCAGCGCGTTGATCCTCCTCTCCGACGTGGACGGCCTCTACGACGGCGATCCGAGAAAGGGAAGCGCACGCCGGATCGACGTCGTGGCCAGCCCCGAGGACCTGCTGCACGTCAGGGCGGGCAAGACGGGCCAGTCCGGCGTGGGCACGGGCGGCATGTCCACAAAGGTCGATTCCGCGCTGATCGCGACGTCGGCCGGCATCGCGACGGTGGTGGCCGCCGCCGCGCAAGCCGCCGCCGCCCTGGCGGGCGAGGGCACCGGCACCTACTTCGCCCCCACCAGCCACCGCCCGAGCACTCGCCTGCTGTGGCTGGCTCACGCGGCCGTGGCCCGAGGCGCGCTCAAACTCGACGACGGCGCTGTCGAAGCGGTCACCGTCCGCCGCGCGTCCCTGCTCCCCGCGGGCATCACCGGCGTGGACGGCACCTTCGATGCCGGCGACCCGGTGGACCTGACCACCGAGGCCGGAGCCGTAGTCGCCCGGGGCATCGTCAACTACGACGCCAGTGAAATCCCCGCCCTCATGGGCCGCTCCACCCGTTGGCTCTCCACCAAGCTAGGCGCCGAGTACGAGCGCGAAGTAGTCCACCGCGACGACCTGGTCATCCTCTTAGCCGGATCGCCCCGGCTCGAGCAAACGCACTGCGGGGCGCCAGGCAGGAATCCCCAGCGCCCCCGCAAACCGCAGAACCGCAGAACAAAAAGAACCAGCGTTAGCTGTCGCCGTTGCCGGCGCCGTTGCCGCCGTTGCCGCCGCCCCGGTTCCCGCCGCCGCCGAACCGGTCGAACAGCCCGGAAGCCGCCCGCGCGCCGGTCTCGGCGACGCCGCGGAAGATGCCGGCCAGCGGGTCCTCCGACCGGTTCCACGTCTCGCGGTAGGAGTTGGCCGCGTTCCTCGCCTCGTCGGTGAACTTCGCGTCCTTGTCGGTGTCGCGGCGCGGGTAGTCGCCGGACAGGATCGCCTCGTACTCGCCGTTGGTCGCCCACCGGTCGAGCTCGGCGAACCGGACGACGGCGAACGGGTGAGTGTTTCCCTGCAGCTGGAGCAGCTTGAGGATCGAGTCCCGCAGGTCGGGCACGGCGTCGTACTCGTGCGCCTGCTCGCGGAACGCGTCCGGGTTGAGCTCGGACAGGTACGGGCCGCCGGCCAGCTTCATCAGCGCCCGCCTGGCCGCGTCGACGTCCTGGCCGGCCAGCAGGCCCGCCCGGTCGCAGGAGAGCTCGGACTTGCGGAACCACTCCTCGAGGCCCCAGATGATGCCGCGGAGCCCGAGGTACCCGATCGGCATCCACGCGATCCGCATGGAAAGCTGGATCAGGATCAGCAGCATCGTCCGGTAGACGGCGTGCCCGGACAGGATGTGCCCGAGCTCGTGGCCGACGACGAAGCGAAGCTCCTCCTCGTCATGCAGGTTGACCAGGCCCGTGGTGAGCACCACGAACGGCCGGTCCTTGCCGATCGCCATGGCGTTGACGAGCGGCGACTGAATGACGAAGCAGTCGGGGATGTCGGGCAGGTCGAGGATGTAAGCGCCGTCCCGCACCAGCGCGTGGATGTGCGGGAACTGGCGCTCGGAGACCTTGACCGCGCCCGCCAGGAACGATAGTCGCAGGGCGCGTTCATTGAAGAGGCCGAAGAGCTTGCTCAGCAGCACGTCGAAGCCGCTCAGCTTGCGCAGCGCGACGAGGGCCGAACGGTCGGCCGGGTGCTCGTAGGCGCGGGACGAGATGCCGGTGAGCCGGACACGGGCCCGATCGGGAACTGAAGTCATATCTCGAATGGTAGCTCCCCCGGCGAGTCCGCGCATCGCCCGGAAGGCTTAACCCGCGGGGATCAGCGGAACATTTTCGGGGTCGGCAACCCTATAGCATCTCGATACCGTTGAACTAAGGAGATGGCGGTTGATTAACAGGCGCAAGCGGGTTGGCGTGATGGGCGGCACGTTCGACCCCATCCACCATGGCCACCTGGTGGCCGGCAGCGAGGTAGCGCACCACTTCGGCCTGGACCAGGTCGTCTTCGTGCCCACCGGGGAGCCGTACCAGAAGGACGACCGGAAGGTCTCCGCGGCCGAGGACCGCTACCTGATGACGGTGATCGCCACCGCCTCCAATCCCCGGTTCTCCGTCAGCCGCGTCGATATCGACCGCCCGGGCCCGACCTACACGATCGATACGCTGCGCGATCTGAAGGACGCGAACGGTCCGGACACCGACCTATACTTCATAACGGGCGCGGACGCGCTGGCGAACATTTTGACCTGGCATGACGTCCAAGCGCTCTTCTCTCTTGCGCACTTCATCGGCTGCACCCGACCAGGCCACCGGCTGACCGGCCAGGGGCTGCCGGAGGGGAAGATCTCCCTGGTGGAGATCCCGGCGCTGGCGATCTCGAGCAGCGAGTGCCGCCATCGGGTCGCCGCGGGCGAGCCGGTCTGGTACCTGGTGCCCGACGGCGTGGTCCAGTACATCGGCAAGCGCGGATTGTATTCCAGGCCATGAGATCCTGAAAAGAACAACCCTCGACCGAGGAGGCCGACGCAGCACGTGACTGCCACACCCAGGGCCATTGAGCTCACCGAGATCGCCGCGCTGGCCGCGGCGGAGAAGCTGGCCAGCGACATCGTCGCCTTCGATGTGAGCGACCAGCTTGCGATCACCGACGCGTTCCTGGTCTGCACCGGGGCCAACGACCGGCAGGTCCGCTCGATCGTCGATGAGGTAGAGCTCAAGCTCAAGCTGGCCGGCGCCACCCTCAAGCGGCGGGAGGGCGAGAACGAGAGCCGCTGGGTGCTGCTTGACTACAACGACATCGTGGTCCACGTGCAGAACAGGGAGGAGCGCGTCTTCTACGCCCTCGAGCGGATCTGGAACGACTGCCCGCGGATCGCGCTACCCGAGGGGGCCCTCGCGGCTAAGGGGACCCAGAGCTGAGCGCCGCCAAGCGGCTCGTGCTCTGGCGGCACGGGCAGACGACCTGGAACGTCGAGCACCGCTTCCAGGGCCAGACCGACATTCCACTCGACGAGACCGGCGAGGCGCAGGCGGAGTACGCCGCACGTCGGCTGGCCACCTTGATGCCTAGCGCCATCTTCGGCTCCGACCTGGTCCGCGCCCAGCAGACCGCCGCCCCGCTCAGCCGGCTCACCGGCCTGCCGGTCAACCTGGACAAGGGGCTGCGCGAGCGGTCCGGCGGCGTCTGGGAGGGCCTGACCGACACCGAGATCAACGAGCGCTACCCGCGCGAGCGCGCCACCTGGGACCCGCCGAACGGCGAGCCGACCAGCGCGGTCGCCGACCGGGTGACCGCGGCCATCACCCGCGTTTCCGTCGGCGTGGCCCCCGGCCAGCTGGCCGTCGTGGTCAGCCACGGCGCAGCGCTTCGGCTGGGCATGGAGCGCCTCCTGGGGCTGCCCGCCCAGGGCAGCAGCGTCCTCGGCCCGCTGGCCAACTGCTCCTGGTCGGTCCTGTCCGTCCTCGACGGCCGCTGGCGCCTGCTGGAGTACAACGCGGGCACCCTCCCCGAGCCGGTCATAGGCGACGACCGCTAAAGACCAAGGAAATCAACGACCCAGTCACATTGAACGGACCGTTGCTTCGCCTCATCCCGCCCGCCATCACGTAACAGCGAGTCCCCGGCGAAAGCCGCAGGCCCGTCTCTCGCCCGGCTTCGCGTAACAACAGCCCAGCCGCCCCAGCCGCCCAGTCCCGTCAGGGGATCAGGTCGATGGTGTCCCGCTCCCCGGCCAGCCCTTGTCCCCGGTTCACCGTCAGTCCCGGAAGTCCCGTCAGCCTCCCGCTCGACGGTCACCTAGCATGGTTGCCGGACGTTTTTCCGACTTTACATAGCTGCCGGACACATTAGAGGCTCTGAAACGGCTCAATTTGTCCGGGAGCTATGCAATGTCCGGGAGCTATGCAATGTCGGCGAGGAGCGGGCGGAGATGAGGAGCGGGCGGAGATGGCGCCCGCGTTCACCTTGTCTGGGGACAGGGCGATACCGGCGAGAAAGAGAGCGGGACCGTCCTGTCGTTTGGAGTAAGTGACAGGTTCGCCGGCTGGGGAGCGGCCTGGGGGTAACGCGATCAGGCGACGCCGGCCAGGCGGAGGAGGGCGGTGACGCCGGCGGCGGCGAGGACGACGACGGGGAACGGGGCGCGGCGGGTGACGAGGATGCCGGCCACGAGCACCCCGCTTGGGCGGGCCCAGCCGGCGAAGTCGTGGCCGTTGAACAGGGCGGACGTCGCGGCCAGCGCGATCAGCAGGACGGCGGCGGCGTCAGCGAAGAGCACCGTGGCCGCGGGCGGCAGCGTCAGCCGGCCCCGGCAGAGCGGACCGACCAGCCGGAACCCGTAGGTGATGACGGCGAGGGCGACGATGGCTAGCAGTGGCATCAGAGTTCTCCTCTGTCACTCGGCGAGTGCGCCACCGTCCGGCCGCTCGCCCGACGCGGCGCCGTCGGGTCATTCGCCGAGTTCGTTGTCTCGACAACCGTAGGGTGGGCCGTCGTCGGGGTAGACGTCGCGCGGGACATCGTCGGGGCAGCTGTCCGGTGGTCAGATGACGGGTCGGTTGTCGCCTGATCGGACGACAGGTGGGTTGTCGCCTGGGCGAGTGCCGGGTGGGCTGTCGTGCGGCGGCGCGGTCGCCAGCCGGTGGACAGGCCGGCCAGGGCCACGAGCACCGGTAGGCCGGCGGGCAGCGCCGGGGTGAGCGCGACCGCGATCACCGCGCCGGTGCCGGCCGAGAACCGGGTTCGGAGGTCGGCGAGTGCGGGCAGTGCAAGCGCGATCACCACGGCGGGGAACGTCGCGTCCAGGCCGAACGCGCTCGTGTTGCGCACCACCGATCCCGCGAGCACGCCAAGCAGCACGGACACGTTCCAGACCGCGAACAGCGACAGGCCGCAGGTCCAGAACGCCGCCCGGCGGCGCGCCGGCTCGGTCTGCCGCAGCGTGAACGCGGTGGACTCGTCGGTGATCACCTGCGCGCCAAGCAGGCGGATCAGCCAACGCCAGCGGACCGGGCGGGTGCGGTCAGGTTCGGCGCGGTCAGGGGCAGCGCGGTCGTGACCAGTGCAATCCGGGTCAGCGCGATCCGGGTCACTGCGGTCAAGGTCAGTGCGGTCAAGGTCAGTGCGGTCAAGGTCAGTGCGGTCAAGTTCAACGCCGGGACGGGCGGTGCCGCCAGGGTCGGCGCGCTGGGGCGGTCCGACGACATCCGCCACGGCGAAGCCGTAGGGGAGCAGCCTGGTGTTCAGCACGGCGCCCGCCGCGACGGCCGCGACGGGGCTGCCGCCGGCCAGGACCACGCCGACCGCCGCGAACTGCGAACCGCCCGCGAAGACGAGCAGTGACATCGCCACCGGCACCCACCAGGGAAGATGGCCGGCCACAGTCGTCGCGCCGAACGACACGCCGACGAGCCCGTCCGCCAGGCAAACGAGCGCGACATCGCGAAACAACGTCGATCCGCCCCGCGGGGTCGATTCCCGCGGTGGCGTCGACTCGCCCGGTGGCGACCCGCCTGTTCGCCGCAAAGGACTCATGTTCAATATAATGAACGAAGAGCTTCGGTTCGTCAAACCGAACGATTGGGAGTTGGGAGCGAACGCGTGTCAGAAGCGGCCACCGCGGCGGACGTCGTCGTGCTGATCTCGATGTCGTTGCGCCGCGAGCGGGCGCGGTCCGGGCTGAGCCTGAGCGACCTGGCCAGGCGGGCCGGCGTCGCCAAATCGACCCTGTCCCAGTTGGAGAACGGCGTCGGCAACCCGTCCCTGGAGACGCTCTGGGCGCTCGCCCAGGCGCTTGGCATCCCGCTCAGCCGCCTGGTCGATCCGCCGCGACAAGGCATCCAGGTGATACGCGCGGGGGAGGGGCCGGTCATGCACGCCGAGCGCGCCGCCTACGATGCGGCGATGCTCGCGTCCTGCCCGCCGGGCGCGCGCCGTGACATCTACCGCGTCATCGGGCAGCCCGGCGCGCCCCATCTAGCTCACCCGCACATGCCGGGCACCATGGAGCACGTGATACTCGGCAGTGGCCGGGTGCTGGCCGGCCCGGAGGGCGAGGCCGTGGAACTCGGCCCCGGCGACTACCTCCGCTACCCAGGGGACGTCCCGCACATCTTCGACGCCCTGGAGCCGGACACCTCGGGCGTGATCATCATGGAGCACGTCTGACCAGCCGAGGCGCCGGGCCCTTCGTCCCCGCGGGGCCATGCTGCCGGGCCTATGCTTGGGCCATGGTCGCCCCGGACAGTCGGCCGGCTAGCGTCGCGGACGTGCATGAGCTCGCGATGGCGATGCCGTATGTCACGCGGTGGGGCGGTCCGCCGGGGAAACCGCCGGTCTACCAGGTCGGCGGGAAGTCGTTCGTGTTCTTCCGGAATCCGCGCCCCGACGCAGTCGATCCGGTGACCGGGAAGCGGTACGACGACGTGATCGTCTTCTGGGTCGCGGACGAGGCCGACAAGCGGGCGATGGTGGACGACGAGGACTCGCCGTTCTTCACCACGCCGCACTTCGACGGGCACCTGTCGGTGCTGATCCGCGGTAAGGACCTGCCCAGCCTCAGCTACGGCGAGCTCGCCGAGGTGGTGCAGGACGCCTGGCTCGCCCGCGCCTCGGCCCGGCGCGCCGCACAATGGCTCGACGCGCGGGGACTGAGCTGATGCCGAGGGCCGGGGTAGACGGGCAGCAGGCTGGGCTGGATGCGCGGGGCAGGAGAGGCGAAGCCACGGGACCGTTCGGGATGAAACTGATCTTTGACTGAAGAACGTCGAGGGCGTGTCGAATTCGCGGGCTGCCGTTCGACGTGACAGTGAGCCGGAACGTCCGGCCGGGGAGAGGAGCTGCAGATGCGCGTCATGGTGTTCGTCCACGCGACCGAGGACAGCGAGCAGGGCAAGACGCGGAGCACGCCGACGAGTTCGTGGCGATGGGCAAGTACAACGAGGAGCTGGTCAAGGCCGGGGTGATGCTGGCCGGCGAGGGGCTCCAGCCGTCGTCGCAGGGCAAGCGGCTCACGTTCGCGGCGGACGGAGGATCGCGGGTCACCGACGGCCCGTTCGCTGAGGCGAAGGAGATTATCGGCGGGTTCTGGATCTGGCAGGTCTCTTCGATGGAGGAGGCGGTCGAGTGGCTGAAGCGGGCCCCGTTCCGCGACCAGATGGTAGACCTGCGCAAGATCCTCGAGCCGGCCGACCTCGAGGGCCAGCTGCCACAGGATGTTCTGGACAACGAGGCGCGGCTGCGCGCCCAGACCGCGGCCACCACCGAGGGGTAGGCGCCGCCATTGGTGTCGGGGCCGTTGTCGGTGCAGCCGACCGTCGAGGCGGTCTGGCGGATCGAGTCGGCGCGGCTGATCGCCGCGCTCAACCGCCTGCATCACCCGCAGGTATCACTCTCGCAGGTCGGCGAGTTCGCCGACGGTGCTGTGCAGCAGACGCCATGCGGCGAGGACGGAAGCCGTGACTGCGACGGCCGCGCAGACCGCGGTGATCTCGAAGATAAGCGCCCACGGAATGCTGAGCGTTGCTGCTCCTGCGAACTTGTTCAGCGCGACCACCTGGCCTATGACCGTTATCACGGTGGCCCCGGTGGCCAGGATCGCCCCGATCGCGGTGACAAGCGCCGCCTCGGCGGCGATGAACCTGAGCGTCTGGCGGCGGGTGGCGCCGGCGAGGCTGAGGGCCGCGATCTCACGCTTACGGCCGGCCATGGCCGTAACCAGCGTGCTGGCCACTGCGATGAGGCCATAGATGAGCGCGACGCCGAGGATGACGGTCGTGGCCTGCCGAGTCTGCGACTCCTCCGCCGAGCGCAGCGAGTCGAGATAGGGTCCGATTCGGGTGACCTCGGCGCCATAGCCGCGGACGGCAGTGCGCAGGGCCGCCCCCACGGTCGCCGGGGACGTGCCCGCTCGGGCGGTGACGGCAATTTGAATGGGTGGTCCATCGCCGGTGCTTGTGGCGCCAAGAAACGCCGTCTGATCGGTCACGCCGGTCCTGATCACGGCGGCCACCCGCAGCCGGATGGGGGTGCCGTCGGGCAGATAGGCCCGGACGTGCTGTCCGGCGCTCAAGCCGTCGGCCTGTGCCGTGAGTTGGTCAACGATCAGGAAGTCGTGGCCCAGGTGGGAGAGCGACCCGGTGACCGGAGTGAGCCGCTGCGTCGCGGTCAGGGCGGCCGGATCCACCGCCAGTGCCTGATCCAGCGTGTCGATGTACGCATTTTTGTCGTTCGCCAGGATTATCGAAGCGGCCCTGAACACGGCGACATTGGCATCTGGAATTCCGCTAATGGCGGCGACGGCCTGTGGGCTCAGTCCCGTGCCACTGGTCGGCGCGACGACGAAGTCGGCTAGCGCCGCCTGCCGCACCGCGGAGTTATGGCTGGCGTTCGCCACGGCCTCGAGAGTGAGCATTGTGCCGGCCAGCCCGAGCGCCAGCACGATCGGCGCCACGGAGGCCGCTGTCCGGCGTCCCCCGGTGAGCAAATTCTGCCGCACCACCAGCGAGCCGGCGCCGAGGTGGCCCAGCGGCCAGGTGGCAATGCGAGTGACGGGCTTGAGTATAACGGGGGCAAGCAGCGCGAATCCGGCGATGATCGGCACGAACGCGGCCAGGTCATCTTTCACGGTCAGCGCGTCGCTGGGGTACTTGCTGACCGTCCTGATACCCACGTAGATGCCGAGGGCGAGCAGGCCCACGCCGAACAGCCAGCGCGGGACCGACATGATCCGCGGGCTGACCGCGGCGTCCCTGAGCGCCTCGGTCGGGCGCACCCGCGCCGACCGCCAGGAGGAGGCAACGGAGCCAACGATCGCCGAGGCAAGCCCGACGGCGAACGCGATGATCAGCGGAGGCGCGGTGATATGAATGGTGAACCAGCTCGGTGCCACTTGGTGGTCGATCATCCATGTTTGGAGCGACCCTGCGGCGAGTACGCCCAGCCCGCACCCGACGGCGGACGCCACGATACCGAGAGAGACCGCCTCGATGATGATCATGCGGCGCACTTGGCGTGGTGTCGCCCCGACGGTACGCAGCAGCCCAAGCTCGCGCCGACGTTGGTCGGTGACGAAAGCGAAGGTGCCGATCATCACGAAAATCGCGACGCAAATGCCGAGGCCGGTCGAGGTGCCAGCCGCGGCCACGGTGTTCATCAGCTCATCGGTGCCGCCGCTTGGATCGGGATCCGCGGTCTTCCTGGCGACGCAAGTGAGCACTTGCGTGGGGCCGCTGGCAGCGGCCTGACGGACCGCGCCGAGCGGTCCGTAGGCGACGACCGCACTGATTTCAGGGGAAATGCGGGCCGCGCCAGCGTCGCTGAAGAAGATTGCTTGCTCGAACCAGACCGGTGCCGTCACCCCGGTAACGGTGTAGGTGCTGGTGCCTGCCGCCGTCGTCACCGGCACCCGGCGGCCTACCAGGTCAGGATTCCCGCCTCCTATCACGATATCGCTGTCCGTGACCGGAGCCCTGCCGCGCGTCAGCCGGTACGGCGTGAAGGAAGCCGCCGACCACGCATGTCCCACCTGGCCGGACGGCCCGCCCGCCTGCCGTGCCGGAAACGTGCGATCCACGACTGTCCGACCCGTCACCGCCAGTCGGGTCACCACCGCGGTGGCAACCCCGCCGGGCTGAGGGACCGAGATCTTCGCTGGGGCGCCATCCTCTATCACCGTCACGGTCTTGCTCGGCACCACCACGGCCGGTGCCGCCGCGAAGCGCTGCGGGCCGGGGAACGGAACTGCCGAGGCCGTGAACAGGGTTGTCATCGTCATAGCGACGAGCCCCGTTCCCAGGACCAAGGCGAGAAAGGCCCCGGCGAAGCTCACCCATCGGTTCTGCAGCGCGGAAAGCGCCACCCTCAGCACGCCGCGGCCTCAAGAGTGGCTAGCCGTCCGGCGACCGTCTCAGCCGTTGGGTCGAGCAACTCGCCGACCAGGCGGCCATCGGCCAGGAAGATGACCCGCCCGGCAGCGGCAGCGGCGATGGGATCGTGCGTCACCATGATGATCGTCTGACCGCGGCGGCTGACCAGGTCGCGCAGGATGGCGAGGTGACGTTTCGCGTAGGAAGCCGAGTCTAGCGCTCCGGTCGGCTCGTCGGCGAAGAGCACTTTCGGCCGTGTCACCATAGCACGGGCGATGGCCACCCGTTCGCTGTTGTCCGCCGGAAAGCTGGCTGGGCCGGCGTCTCTCTCGGTCGGCCAGGCCTAGCTCGGCGAGCGCGCTGGTGACCTCCGATCGTCCGGCGCGATGCGCCGGCCAGTCGCATCGGCAGTTCCACATTCTGCCGGGCGGTGAGCGATGGCACGAGGTTGAAGGACTGGAAGACGAAACCGATCTGCTCGCGGCGCATGCGGGTCAGCGCGTTTTCGTTCAGGCTGGACAGGGTCGTCCCGGCGATCACCACCTCACCCGAATCCACGCGGTCGAGGCCGGCAGCGCACTGCAGCAGCGTCGACTTGCCCGATCCGGAGGCACCCATGATGGCGGTGAAAGTGCCAGCAGGGAAATCGGTCGTCACGTCAGTCAGCGCGGCCACCCGATTGTCCCTGGTATCCGTAGGCCTCTGCTTATCGAGCGGAGCGTCACCATTTTCGTGTCGTCCGGGCCTGCGGGGCCTGGGCCCAGCCCGGGTCGTCCCACGGTGCTGGGTTTTGCTCTCATTTCGCCGTCCGTTCATGAGCACGGGTTCAGATGATCTTTGCCAGATAGGCTCGCATTTCTCAGTATGCCACCTCGTATCGATAGAACGTCACGTTCAGGGCTGGCTGTTGCTGCCGAATGTCATTCATCGTGCGCCATTCACCATAAGGCTGGCGGCGGCGGGAATCGTCAACTAAACGGAATCCGTTCCATAGAGGATTATGCGAACATTGGCAGTGTGTGCAATAGGGGACTCTTTTATTAAATATCGATAAACCCAGTGTGCGATGTGAGGCTATCCGCAGAGTCCTCGCCCGCAGCCTACTCGCCGACGTTCACGATGCCGGGCGGAGGAGCTCGACGGTGCCCTTGCCGCCGTCGACCCTGACCCAGTTGCCGCTGTGCAGGCGCATGGTTGCGTTGCCGCACCCGACGACTGCGGGGATGCCGAGCTCGCGGGCCACGATCGCGGCGTGGGAGATCGGCGCACCGACGTCGGTCACGATCGCGGCGGCGCGGGGGAAGATCGGAGTCCAGCCGATGTTGGTGACCGTGGTGACCAGGATCTCGCCCTCTACGAGCTGGGCGGCGTCCTCGGGCGTGCGCAGTACCCGCGCGGTGCCCTCGACCACGCCTGCGGCGCCGGGGAATCCAGTGATCGCGTGGTCCGGCTGGGTTGTCTCGGCGTGCTCGTCGTAATAGTCGCTGCGCCGGTTCGGGTCGGCCGCCCAGCGGATGGGGTCGAAGCGCCCGCGGATCAGAGCGGGATAGGACGGCAGCGCCCGGTAGGTTTCGTAGGCGGCCCGGCGTGCGGGCGCCTTCGCGAGGGGCGCCGGGTTGCCGCCGAGCAGGTTGAGGATCTCCGGCAGCCCCAAGAAGAACAAGTCATCGCCATGGCCGGCGAGCTCCCCGGCTCGCAGCACCCAGGTGCGCGCCACCCACATCGACCGTACGACCTCGGATCTGGCCGCCTCGCGGTCACGGGCGATCGGCGCCCAGCGCATGATGATATTGCGCGCCGCGGCCGCCTTCTTGGGGTCTTGCTGTTCCAGCCGCTTCCAGGCTGCGGCGCGGGCCGCCTCCTGGTTCACCAGCATCACCTTGGCGTCGAGGCTGGTGTCCTGGAGGGCGGCGAGCTGGTCGTCGATCCAGGCGGGATCCTCGGCGGGCCGCGGGATCGAGAGCTCCGCCTCGTGGGCGCTTCGGTGCCCGTACTGGCGTGCGTAGGTGCCCCGGTCGATCTCGCCCCGGACCAGCCGGGTGAGGCCGATGACCGGGCCGAGGCTGGCCAGGGGAGTGCCCCGGGCAGGCTGGCCCGATAGGAGCAGGGCCGCGTCGGCCTCGCCAACCAGCTTCGCCAGCTTGCCGGGACCTGACAGCAGCGTGGTGCCATGCGCGCCTGCGGCAGCGAGCATGTCCGCGGCCTCCTCGATCAGCGGCCGGACCTGGTCACGCCACAGCCGCGCCAGAGTCGTGGCGTCGGTGGTCTGCTCGATTTCGGCGCGGAGTTGGTCGCAGCGGCTCGGCGCCTCGGCGAGGAAATCCGACATTCGCTTCTGGCTTGCGCTGACCCTGCGCGCCATCGCGATCGTCGCAGGCAGCATCAGCCGGGTGACCTTCCAGCGCGGAAGATGCGGATGCGGGATCTCCTCGACCGGGGGTAGCGTGCCGAGGACCGGACCCAGGAGCGAGACAAACCGGTGCGGCGAGATGCCGACCAGGGCTTCGAGCGAGATCGACATGCTCACGTTCGCGTAGCAGCGCCCGCCGATCCGCCCGTAACCAGGGTAACCGGGCAGGCTCGGCGGGAACATCATCCGCGTCATGAACAGTTGGATGAACGACCAGGTGGCAGGCGTCATGACGTCGGGCAGTGCCTCGCCCAGGTTGCCGTTGGTCCACAGATAGTCCCCGTGCAGGCTGTCGTTCCACTGTTCGCCAGAGCCGGGGGCAGTCGTGATCGGCCGGGCTTGGACCACAGACACCTCGCCTGCGGCGAGGGCCCACTCGATGTCCATCGGCTGTGCATAGAGCTTTTCGATCGCCAGGCCGATCCGGGCCAGTTCGGCCGCCCGGTTTGGCGCGAGCACCGCCGCTGAACGCAGGTCGGACGGCGTGTCTGTCGCCCGCACGCCCGCGCCGTAGGCCACGATCATCGTCCGCTTGCCGCCCGCCTGGTAGCTGACGAGCCTCCCCGATGCCCGGTCGACGACCGCGGCGTCGGGGGTGACGTCGCCGGCTACGACGGACTCGCCTAGGCCCCAGTTCGCGCTGATGACGACCTGGTCGTGAGCGCCGCTGACCGGGTCGACGGTGGACATGACGCCGGCCGCCTCGGCGAGCACCAGCCGCTGCACGACGACGGCGATGCTCACGTCGCGAGGGTCGATGCCATGGCGAGCGCGGTAACCGATGGCCCGCGCCGACCAGAGCGATGCCCAGCACCGCTTGACCGCGTCGAGCACGGCCGCCTCGCCCTGGATGTTGAGGTAAGTGTCGTGCTGCCCCGCAGCGGACGTGCCAGCAAGGTCTTCGACCGTGGCCGAGGAACGTACAGCGACCCGCACGTCGTCGCCGAGGCTGGCGTAGGCACCGGAGATGGCCGCTGCGGTCGAGGCCGGCAGCGCCTGGTCGGCGAACAGCTCACCGATCAGCGACGAGGCCGCGTCGAATGTGGCCGCGTCGGACACCTGCACAGCGGACATGGCTGCCAGCATCGGCTCGAGCAGGCCGTCACGGTCGATGAAATCGAGATAAGCGCTGGTGGTCACGTGGAACCCCGGTGGGACGCGGAACCCCGCACGGGCGAGGCGGGCCAGCGAGGCGCCCTTGCCTCCGACCAGCCCGGGTACGGCGTCAAGGTCATCCAGCGCCATTACCAGCGGTCCCCGCCCACCCACCAGATACCTCCTGAGTAGCACATCTGTGCGATTAACCTTACTCTTACTGCCACCACCTGATTCCCCACGGTGGTCCGCCGTGCCGGGGAGACGCGGTGAACTGCTCTGATTACGGAATGCTTCCGGCGGTGACAATAAGGAGTGACATGGCCGAGCATCGGCCTTGGCTGTCCGGTGCTTTACCCGGCGAGTTGGGCGCTGGAGCGGCAGGACGCCCGGTCCTCGGCTGCGGCGTCACCGGGATCCGGCGAACCGGAGGTACCCAGGATGTTTTCACCCAGGGCAATCTACGGCGAGATCTTCCGCAACGACGAGGCGTTCCGCCTGTTCTGCTCCATCGCGGCAAGCGGCGAGGCCCAGGGAGGCTGGGAGAATGGCAGGATCGCCGCGCTGGTGCCCGAGTCCTGCCGCGACCTCGCGCCCAAGATCGCCAGGCACGGGGCCGACGAGGCCAAGCACGGGCGCATCTTCCATGCTCTGCTGCGCAAGCGGCGCCTTTCTCCTGGACCGGTGCCCGCCGAAACCGACTACACCATGCGGCTCGAGGGCATGGGCATCGGGCTGGCGCACAGCAAGCTGCGCGCGGACCGGCAGCTGACCGAGGCGGACATCATCGCCTACCTGGCGCACAGCCGGGTGACCGAGCAGCGGGCGGCTGAGCAAATGAGGTCGTTGCGCCGGTACTCGACTGACGTCGACGTCAGCCGGGCGGTCACGGTGATCTCCGCCGACGAGGACAACCACCTGGCCTACTGCCATGAGGAGCTGCTTCGGCTCGTCGAGGCGGGCCACCGCCGCGAAATCGAGTCCATCCTGCGCACCACCGCCCGCGCCGAGATCGCGGTCTACCGCGATGTGAGCAAGGCGGTCATGGCCCACCTGGGACGGACGCTGCACTGGTCGAGGCTCAAGTCCGCCATCCTCGCCCGGGGAATCGACGCGGTCTACCTCTACGAGCGGCTCGGCGGCTGGCACCGCATGGTCACGCTGCGGATGCCCGCTCGCCGCAACCCGCTCGGGACGCCACCCTCCGCCCGGGCGCGCAGCGGCGCGTAACCGGCAGCCCGCCGGAGGGGAAACCGCCTAGTACCGCCATGCGCCGTCGCGGTCACCGGCTCGCTCGGGCTCGTAGGCGAGCCGGTAGCCGCGCTTGACCACGGTCTGGATGATGCGCGGGTCGCCGAGGGCGGTCCGGAGCCTGCCCACCGCGACCTCGACGGCATGCTCGTCGCTGCTGTCGCCCGGCGTGATCTTCAGCAGGGCGGAGCGGGAGACAACGTGGCCGGGCTTGTCGCTCAGCTCCCGCAGCAGGGCCATGCTCGCGCTGCTGAGCGGGACCAGTCGGCCGTCGACCACGGCGGCGTGCCCGCGCACGTCCACCGTGTGGCCCGCCGCCGGCAGCCGCCGTCCGCAGCGGTCCGGAACCTGTTCGACGATTTCCCTGGCCAGGGCGCCCAGCCGGCTGCGGGCAGGCTGGATCACCGGGATGCCCTCTTGCTGGAAGGGGCCGGCGGTCACCGGCCCGACGCAGGCCGCCACGACCGGTCCGCGCAGCGCGGCGCGCACGGCGCTGCCGCAGCCCTGCTCGTCGGCGGCACGCAGGAAGCTCGCTGCCGCCGGCGCGCTGGTGAACGCCACCGCGTCGAGCCCGGCGACGCCGACAGACTGGGTGAGCCGCCGCAGCGGCACGGGGTCCTCCGGCAGCACCCACCGGTAGACGGGAACCTCGATCACCTCGGCGCCGGCCAGCCGCAGCGTCTGCACCAGGTCGGGCAGCGGCTCGCCGTGCAGCTGGACCGCGATCCGCTTGCCTTCGAGGTCAACGGCGGCGATCAGGTAGGCCAGGACCTCACTGGAGGACTCCGACTCCGGTGACCACGCCTCCCGCAGGCCGGAGGCCCGGATCGCGCCGCGGGCCTTCGGGCCGCGCGCCAGCACCGTGGAGCGGTCGACCGCCGCGGTCAGTTTCTCCGCGAGGCCCCAGGTATCGGCCGCATCGATCCAGCCGCGGAACCCGATGCCCGTCGTGGCGATGACGATGTCCAGCGGAGCGGCGAGGCAGCGCTCGGTCGCGTCGCGGAGCTGGCTGTCGTCGGCCAGCGGCACGATCTTGATCGAGGGCGCGTAGACCACTGCCGCCCCGCGGCGTTCCAGTGCCGCGCCGAGCTCCTCGCGGCGGCGGGCGGCGGTGATGCCGATCGTGTAGCCTGCCAGCGGCTCGATTGCGTTTGCTTCGCCGGTCACCCTGCCATCACCTCCACCAGGCCGTCGCGGATCCGCACGCCGTAGACTCCTGCGGCGGCGGTCCCGTCGTCGAGGCAGGTCCCGGTGCGCAGGTCGAAGACCTGCTTGTGCAACGGGGACGCGACCGTCGGGATCTCTCCGCAGCTTCCCACGATCCCGCGGGAGAGCACGTACGCGCCGGTGAAGGGATCCTGGTTGCCGATCGCGTACACCGTGCCGTCAAAGGTGCGGAACAGCGCCACCTGCACGCGGCCGATCAGCGCCGCGACGCCGCGCTCGGGCTGCAGCTCACGGTAGCGGCACACGGCCGTCCACCCGGCCGCCGGCTCCGCTGCCGCGCTGGTCACCGGATCACTTCCAGCGCCGGGCCGTCCGCGCGGCCGGCCGGGCCCGCACGGGCACGGGAAGGGCGGCCGGGCGCGGCTGGCCGCGTTCGGAGACGAAGGCGATGCTCGGGTCGGGCGTGCCGGGGGCGTTGACAAAGGAAACGAAGCGGCGCAGCCGCTCGGGGTCGGCCAGCACCGCGGCCCATTCGTCTTCGTACCGCTCGACGTGCCCGGCTATGGCCGCGTCCAGTTCGTCGCCGATGCCCAGGCTGTCATCGACGATGACGGAACGCAGGTAGTCCAGGCCCCCGTCGAGCGACTCCAGCCAGCTGGCGGTGCGCTGCAGCCGGTCGGCGGTGCGGATGTAGAACATGATGAACCGGTCGATGGTGCGGATCAGGGTTTCGCGGTCAGTGCTGGCCAGCAGCAGGTCGGCGTGCCGCGGCCGGAAGCCGCCATTGCCGCAGACGTAGAGGTTCCAGCCGTCGTCGGCGGCGATGACGCCGATGTCCTTGGACCGTGCCTCGGCGCACTCGCGGGCGCAGCCGGATACGCCGGCCTTGATCTTGTGCGGGGAGCGGATGCCCCGGTAGCGCAGCTCCAGCTCGATCGCCAGCGCGACGGAGTCCTGCACGCCGTAGCGGCACCAGGTCGACCCGACGCAGGACTTCACCGTGCGGACCGCCTTGCCGTAGGCGTGCCCGGACTCGAACCCGGCGGCTACCAGCCGCCCCCAGATCGCTGGCAGCTGCTCCACCCGGGCGCCGAGCAGGTCGATGCGCTGGCCGCCGGTGATCTTCGTGTAGAGGCCGAAGTCACGGGCGACCTCGCCGAGGACGATGAGCTTGTCCGGCGTGACCTCGCCGCCGGGGATCCGCGGCACCACCGAGTAGCTGCCGTTGCGCTGGATGTTGGCCAGGAAGTGGTCGTTGGTGTCCTGCAGCGCCGCCTGCTCGCCGTCGAGGATGTGGCCGTGACCCAGGCCGGCCAGGATGGAGGCGACGGCCGGCTTGCAGATGTCGCATCCCCTGCCGCGGCCGTGCCGCTCGATCAGCTCCGTGAACGTGGTGATCCCGCTGCCCGCGGCGATCTCGAACAGCTGGGCGCGCGTGACGTCGAAGTGCTCGCACAGCGCCGGGTTCACCGCGACGCCGCTGTCGGCCAGCAGCGTCTTCAGCAGCGGGACGCACGACCCGCACCCCGTGCCGGCCTTGGTGGCTGCCTTGAGGGCGGGGACATCGGCCAGGCCCCGGCCGGTGATCGCGGCGCAGATCGCGTCCTTGGTCACGGCATGGCAGGTGCAGACCTGCGCGTCGCCGGGCAGCGCGCCGGCGCCCACCGCGCCGCCTGCGCCCGCCGGGGCGATCATCGTGACCGGGTCGCCGGGCAGCGGCCGCCCGACTAGCGGCCGCAGCATCGTGTACTTCGAGGCGTCGCCGACGAGTATCCCGCCGAGCAGGGTCTTGGCGTCGTCGGAGACGACGAGCTTGGCGTAGCTGCGCGCTACCGGGTTGCTGAGGGTCACCTCGAGCGCGCCGTCGGAGGCGGCCAGGGCGTCCCCGAAGCTGGCGACATCGACGCCCATCAGCTTGAGCTTCGCGGAAGTGTCGGCGGCGGTGAAGCTGGCGGTGCCGCCGGTGAGCCGGTCGGCCAGCACCTCGGCCATCGCGTAACCGGGCGCGACCAGGCCGTACACCCGCCCGCCGGCACAGGCGCACTCACCGACGGCGTAGATGTCCTGATCGCTGGTCCGGCACCCGTCGTCGACCACGACGCCGCCGCGCTCGCCGACGGCCAGGCCGGCGTCGCGGGCGAGCTGGTCACGCGGGCGCACCCCGGCCGAGAACACGACCACGTCGAGGTCAAGCTCGGTGCCGTTGGCCAGGGTAGCGAGCAGCCGTTTCGCGTCACGCCGGATCGAGGCGACCGAGGTACCCAGGTGCAAGGTGACGTCGAGGTCCTCGATCATCTCGCGGAGCAGGGCACCGCCGCCCTCGTCGACCTGCAGCGGCATGAGCCGCGGGGCCAGCTCCACGACATGCGGGGACATGCCAAGCAGGCGCAGCGCACGTGCTGCCTCAAGGCCGAGCAGCCCGCCGCCGACCACCAGTCCGGCCCGCCTGCCCCGGGTGCTCACGGCCGCGCGCTGCGCCGCGGCGCGGATCGCTTCGAGGTCGTCGAGGGTGCGGTAGACGAAACAGCCGGGCAGGTCCCTGCCCGGGACCGGCGGGACGAACGGGTAGGACCCGGTGGCCAGCACCAGCGCGTCGTAGCCGAGGACGGCGCCGCGGCTGGTGGCGACGGTGCGGGCGGCCCGGTCGACGGCGGTCACCGCCTCGTCCAGGCGCAGCGCGTAGCCGGCCGTGTCGTAGCAGCCCGCGGCGACGACATCGAGGCTGGCCGCGGCGACGCCGTCGAAATACGATGACAGCGCTACCCGGTCATAGGCGCGGCGCGGCTCCTCCGACAGCACGGTAACCTGCCACGTCCGGCGCTCGTCGCGGTCCCGCACCGCCTCGACAAGCCGCTGTCCGACCATCCCGTTGCCGATGACGACGAGATGGCGTTGCTGGTCCTGCATGCTGGGCTCCCTCATCCGCTCACGCTTGACCCGACGCCGGCGTTGGTCATGAGAACTCCAGGCACTGGCACGCTTCAACACTGCATCGCTCCCGTTATCCGCAGTCTTCAAGCGCGTTACATTCGCGAAACGGCCAACTCTCCGCCGCACGGCGGCCCCGGTGCGATCGCGTCACCGCGGTCAGGTTCCGCCCGGGCGTGGTCAGTACACGTCGCGCACGTAGCGCTTGTCAGCGGCGAGTTGTTTGACGTAGGCCGCCGACTCGGTCTCGTCCAGGCCGCCGTGGACGGCGGCGATCTCCCGCAGGGCCTGGTCGACGTCCTTGGCCATGCGGGAGGCATCGCCGCATACGTAGAAATGGGCGCCGTCTTGGAGCCACGACCACAGCAATGGACCGTGTTCGCGCATCCGGTCCTGGACGTAGACCTTGGCGCGCTGGTCGCGGGAGAAGGCGGTGTCCAGGCGGGTGAGCGTGCCCTCGGCGAGGAAGGTGGCCAGCTCCTGTTCGTAGTAGAAGTCGGTCGCGCGGTGCTGTTCGCCGAAGAACAGCCAGTTCGGGGCGCGGCGGCCGCGGATCCGGTATTCCTCAAGGAAGCCGATGAAGGGCGCGATGCCCGTGCCGGGGCCTACCATCACCGTCGGCGTGGCGGGGTCGGCGGGCGGGCGGAAGTGCGGTGCCCGGTGGACGCGGACCGGCACCGGGGTGCCGGACTCGGCGTGGGCCAGGAAGGAGGAGCACACGCCCTGGCGGGGGCACCCGCCCGGGTTCTCGTAGCGGACGACGGAGACCGTCAGCGATACCAGGAGGGGGTCCGTCAGCGGGCTGGATGATATGGAGTACCGGCGGGATTGCAGACGCCCCAGCACGTCGGCCCACGCCTGCGGGCCGGCCCGGACGCCGAACTCGGCGACGACGTCCACCGCCTGACGACCCCAGGACCACTGCGCCAACTTGCCCTTGTTCCCTGGCCGCAGCAGCTTCCGCAGCTCGCGCGGGTCGCGGGCGCGTTCGGCGGCGAACCGCAGCAGGCCGGGAGTGATGCGGGTGATGTCGAGGTGGCGCAGCAGGGCCTCGGCGAAGGGCACGTCTCCGGCGCTCTTGACCTGAACGGTCGCGTCCGCGTCCAGCCCGGTAACGGCCAGCCACTCCGTCACAAGGTCCGGCGAGTTGACCGGGTGCAGCGCCAGGGCGTCCCCGGCCTCGTAGACCAGCGGGGTGTCGCTCTCGCGGGTGTCGAAGGTGAAGCGCCGGACCTCCTTGCCCGCACCGGGCAGGCTCAGCAGGCGGTTGCCGGTTAGGCGGGCGGTGGCCGGAGCGGGACGCCTCGGCCGGGCAACCGCCGGGGCGCCGGGGACAGGGTCGGGTGCCGACTGCCCGGAGTCGGGCCGCCCGGTGCTCCTCAACGCGGTGAGTACCTGGTCGAGCCAGGCTCCGGCCTCGGTCTCGTAGTCCGGTTCGCAGTCGGCGCGGGGGGCCAGCCGCACCGCGTCGAGCTCTTCCAGGCGCCGGTCGAGGCGGCGGCCGTGACCGCAGAAGTTGTCGTAGGAGGAGTCCCCGAAGGCCAGGACGGCGTAGCGCCTGCCCTTCAGCCGCGGGGCGTCGGGCGACGCGAGGGCGTCCCAGAATCCGGCCCCGTTGTCGGGGGCGTCGCCGACTCCGAACGTGCTCGTGATCAGCAGCAGGTCGGCGTCGGACGGCAGCGCTGCGGGGTCCACCTCCGCCATGGGCAGGAGGGAGACCGGGTGGCCTTCCCTGGTGAGCCGCTCCGCCGCGGCCGTCGCGAACTCCCCGGCGTTCCCGGTCTGGGATGCCCAGAGGACCATCACCTGGCGGCGGGGAGCCTCCGCGGACGGGGCGGACGACCGCGGGAAGCCGCCAGGGCCGTACGCAGTGGGAGGTGCCGCCGCGGCCCTGGAGTACATCCCGGCCAGCACGCCGTTCACCCACAGCGCGTGCTCCGGGCTGAACGGGGCGCCCGGCGGCAGCACCGGTACGCCCGGGGCGCCCGACGGGATGCCGGCCAGGAAGCCGGTCAGATACCGGCGCTCGTGTTCGGCCAGGACCTGCGGCGGCGCGGGCTCCAGCCCGAACGGAGCGGGAACGGGCGCGGTCACCGGGGTGGCCACCTTGGTCAGAGAAACCGCGCACACCTTGAACTCGGGCTGGAAAGAGAGCGGGTCGACGGCGTCGCTGGTCACCGCGTTGACGCTGAGGTACTCCCCGAACAGGTCGTTCCAGTGGAACGGCGCGAAACAGCAGCCCGGCCGCACCCGGTCGGTGACCACCGCGGGTAGCACGGCCCGCCCCCGCCGCGAGGCGACCTCCACCGGATCTGCATCGGCGAGGCCTAGCTCGGCCGCGTCCCGCGGGTGCACCTCCACGAACGGACCGGGGTTGAGCCTATTCAGCTTGGTCACCTTGGCCGTTTTCGTCAGCGTGTGCCACTGATGCTGGAGGCGGCCGGTGTTGAGCACGTACGGGTAGTCGTCGTCGGGCATCTCCGCCGCCGGGATGTGCGGGCGGGCGTAGAAGACCGCTCGGCCGCTGGCGGTCGGGAAGGTCGGCGAGCCGGCCTCGGCGACGTACCGGATCGGGTTGCGACCGGCCCCGTCCGCAGTGGCCGCCGGCCACTGCACCGGGGTGGCACGCAGCCGCTCGTAGCTCACACCGCGCAGGTCCCAGCCGGTCGCCGGGTTCCAGGCGCGCTTGATCTCCTCGAAGACCTCCTCGGCGCTGTCGTACGCGAAGCCTTTCTCGTAGCCCATCGCGCGGGCGACGGCGGCGATGAGCCGCCAGTCCGCGGTCGCCTCGCCGGGCGGATCGGTGGCCGGCTGGGCGAGGGTGAGGTTGCGCTCACTGTTGATCAGCACGCCCTCGGTCTCGGTCCACATTGCGCCGGGCAGCACGACATCGGCGTACGGGTTCGTCTCCGTCTCGGCGAATACGTCCTGCGTGACGACGAACTCAGCGGCCTCAAGTCCCTCGATGACCGTCTTGCGGTTCGCGACGGAGGCGACCGGGTTGGTGCAGATGATCCAGCACGCCTTGATGTCTCCGTCGGCCATCTTCCGGAACATCTCGACTGTGCCCTTGCCGACGCCGTCGGCACGCAGAGCGCCCGGCTCCAGCTCCCACAGCTCCTCGACGAATGCCCGGTCGGCATCGACGAGGACGGAGCGCTGACCAGGCAGCCCCGGGCCCATGTAGCCCATTTCCCGGCCGCCCATGGCGTTGGGCTGCCCGGTGAGTGAGAAGGGCCCGCTGCCTGGGCGGCAGATCGCGCCAGTGGCGAGATGCAGGTTGACTAGGGCGTTGGTGTTCCAGGTGCCGTGCGTGGACTGGTTCAGGCCCATCGTCCAGCAGCTCATCCACTCCCTCGCCGCACCGATCAGCCGTGCCGCCTCGCGGATGCTGTCTTCCGCGATTCCGGTGATCTCGGCAACGGTGGCGGGCGGATAGTCGGCGAGGAAGCCGGGCATCGCTTCCCAGCCCTCGGTGTGCGCGGCGATGAAGTCTGCGTCGGTGTGGCCGAACGCGTGCAGCAGATGCAGGAGCCCGTTGAGCAGAGCGAGGTCGGCGCCCGGCTTGATCTGCAGGAACAGGTCGGCCTTGTCAGCAGTGGCGGTGCGCCGCGGGTCGACCACGATCAGCTTGGCGCCCGCCGACTTCACCCGTTCCATCATCCGCAGGAAGAGGATGGGATGGCAGTCGGCCATGTTGGAGCCGATGACGAAGAAGACGTCGGCCTTGTCGAAGTCCTGGTACGAACCGGGCGGCCCGTCCGCGCCCAGCGACAGCTTGTAACCGGTGCCTGCACTGGCCATGCACAGCCGGGAGTTCGACTCGATCTGGTTGGTCCGGATGAATCCCTTGGCCAGCTTGTTCGCCAGGTACTGCGCCTCCAGGCTCAGCTGGCCTGAGACGTACAGGGCGACCGCGTCGCGGCCGTGCTCGTCGACGATCGCGCGCAGTCGGCGGGCGGTCTCGGCGACTGCCGCTGCCACGGGCGCGGGCTGCGGCTCCCCGCCGCGGTCCGGTCGGACGAGGGCGGTAGTCAGCCGACCCGGAGCGGCGAGCATGTCCGCGGTGGTCGCGCCCTTGGTGCACAGCCGGCCGAAGTTCGCTGGGTGCTCCTTGTCCCCGGTCGCCTTCAGTACCGCACGCCGCCCGTCGAGTCCAGTGCCGACATCGAGGACCATGCCGCAGCCCACCCCGCAGTACGAGCAGACCGTCCGGACCTTCGTCATGCCCTCACTCGGTGCGCCCGGCGCGGCCACGGGCGCCTCCCTTGCAGTGCTCGGTCCGTTCTCGCCTCTCGTGACCGTACGAACCGCTCATTACGCGGCTGTGTCTGCGCCCGATCATCAGGGGTTAAGTCCAACGCACAGGACTTGGCAGGCAGGTGTGAGCACAGGGTCGGCTCGCAGAGGTAAGAGTGAGGTAAGAGTTCAGTGACCGTGGCCGTAACGTTCCGCCCGTCTCGTCACATACCTGTCATCAGATGGCAAAGCGCTGGAAGCAGCGCCGACGGACGCTAGTGCCAATTATCTGTCGCATGACAGATATTCCGGCAGCAAGCCCCGCCAGGAATGGAGCACGGAACCCGCCATGGCCGCCGCAGCCTCGGAGCACGAGACCGACACAGTCGCCCTGGCCCGCGCGGACGCGCGGGCCCAGGGCGGCAGGGTCGCCGACGCGATGCCGTACCTGCCCGCAAGCAGCACGCCGTACCCGCCGCCCGGTGTAGAGACCGGCGCGCTGACCTGGGCGGAGACCGTCGCGGGCGGCAACTACACGCATAAGGTCGTCGCGCGCGGCACGCGTATCCGGCTGGAGGACGTGGTCGGCGAGGCGTGCGCGCACGTCCTCCTCTACAACGCCCTGGAGCCATGGGAGCGGCTCAACGTGGCCGACACCGTCAAGATCGGCTGGCAGGCTTACCTCACCACGGGGCACCCGCTGCTGTCCGGCGACGGCCGGGTGCTGGCGACGATCGTCGGTGACGACTCGGGGCGGCACGACGCCCTCTGCGGTACCAGCACGGCCGCCGCCAACCGGGCGAAGTACGGCGACTCGGCCCCCCAGGGGCCGAGTCCGTCCGGCCGGGAGCTGCTGGTGCTGGCGGCGGCCAAGCACGGGCTGGCGCCGCGCGACCTGCCGCCGTCCGTTTCGTTCTTCAAGGGCGTGCGCGTCGGCGCGGACGGCGGCCTGGCCTTCACCGGCAGCGCCGGCCCGGGCAGGGCCGTCGAACTGCTGGCCGAGCTTCCGCTGATCATCCTCATCGCCAACGTGCCGCACCCCGTCGACCCGAGCCCCGCCTACACCTGCGGCCCGCTGCGGGTGCACGCGTGGCGGTCGGCGCCGACGACGCCCGGAGACCCGGGCTGGGACGCCACCCCCGAGGCGCACCGCGCCTACCTCAACACCGCCGACTACCTGGCCGCAAGGGGGCTGTGACGTAATGAGCGCGCAGACTCGAAACGCCGTCCTCGACCCGGCGAACTACGCCGAGGGCACCGTGCTCGACCTGGCCGGTCCGCTCCTCGATGGCGCGATCCTCCTGGACGAGGTCGTCCCGGCGCGCGCCCCGTGGTCGGCCGTCGTGAGCCGCGGCAACATTCTCACCATCGTGGACGTGGGCGGCAACCAGTCCGGCGACTGCCTGCTCTACAACGCCCATGACACCGACGAGCGGTACAGCGTGCCGGACACGATCGCCTGGTCCGGCAACGTCTACGTGCGCACCGGCACCGTCTTGCGGTCCAACCAGGGCAACCCCCTCGCCACGGTCATCGCCAACGAGATCGACCGGCAGGACACGATCGGCGGCGCGTGCGGCAAGGAGTCCAACACCCTGCGGTACGGCCACCACACCGCCGCCGAGCACGGCTGCCGGGAGAACTTCCTCGCCGAGGCGGCCAAGTACGGCATGGGCGCCCGCGACATCGTGTCCAACCTCAACTGGTTCATGAACGTCCCCGTCGAGGCCGACGGCACCCTCGGCATCGTCGACGGCATCTCCGGGCCGGGCAAGCGGGTGGCGTTCCGCGCCGAGATGGACATCCTCGTCCTCGTCTCCAACTGCCCGCAGATGAACAACCCGTGCAACGACTTCAACCCCACCCCGCTGCGGATGATCGTGACGGCAGGGGCCGCGTGAGCGGTCGGCTGCGCAGGCTGGGCGTTCGACACCGTCCTCGTCGCCAACCGGGGCGAGATCGCCCGCCGCGTCATCCGCACCGCGCGCCGCCTCGGCCTGCGCACGGTCGCCGTCTACTCCACGGCCGATATCGCCGCGCCGCACGTCCGCGAGGCCGACGAGGCGATACTGATCGGAAAGGCAAGACCTCAAGACTCTTATCTGAACGGAAGCGGCATTCTCTCCGCCGCCAAGTTCTCCGGCGCCGGCGCCATCCACCCCGGGTACGGGTTCCTCTCCGAGAACGCCGACTTCGCGCGACAGGTGGAGGAAGCGGGGATCGCGTTCGTCGGGCCGACCCCGGCGCACCTGGAGGCGTTCGGCGCCAAGCACACGGCCCGTGCGCTCGCCCGCACCGTCGGCGTCCCGATGATGGCCGGCACCGGGCTGCTGGCCTCCGCCGAGCAGGCCGTGGCCGAGGCCCGCCGGATCGGCTTTCCCGTCATGGTCAAGGCCACCGGCGGCGGGGGCGGCATCGGCATGCTGGCCTGTCACGACGCGGGCGAGGTCGCCGACGCGTTCGCCCGGGTCGCAGCGGCTCGCCACTGCCAACTTCGCCGCCGCCGGCGTCTTCCTTGAGCGGCTCGTGCGGCCGGCCAGGCACGTGGAGGTCCAGGTCTTCGGCGACGGTACCGGGCAGGTGGTGGTGCTCGGCGACCGGGACTGCTCGCTTCAGCGCCGCAACCAGAAGGTCATCGAGGAGGCCCCGGCCCCCGGGCTGCCGCCGTCGCTGCGCCGCCAGCTGCACGACGCGGCGCGGGACCTCGCCGCGTCCGTCGCCTACCGCTCGGCCGGGACCGTCGAGTTCGTGTACGACCCGGCCCGGCAGGAGGCGTCGTTCCTGGAGGTGAACGCGCGGCTGCAGGTGGAGCACCCGGTCACCGAGGAGGTATACCGGGTCGACCTGGTCGAGCAGATGCTGCGGCTGGCCGGCCAGGGCGCCGACGGCGTCGCGGGGTTCATGGCGGCGCGGCACGTGCCGCGCGGCCACGCGGTCGAGGCCCGCGTCTACGCCGAGGACCCCAACCACGGCGGCCGCCCAAGCCCGGCCTGGTCACTGCCGTCACCTGGCCGCCCTCGCCGGCCGGACGCGACGGCCAGCCGCGGACGCAGCGGTCGGCCGCGGATCGACAGGCGACCGCGGATGCAGGGGCGGCCGCGGGCGTGCGGGTAGACGCGTGGATCGAGGCGGGCCTGGAGGTTTCCCCGAGCTACGACCCGCTGCTCGCGAAGGTCATCGCGGTTGGCGGCGACCGCGAGCAGGCGCTGGACACGCCTTGGCGCGGCGCTGCGCGACACCCGGGTCGACGGCGTCGTCACCAACCTGGGGCTGCTGCGCGCGGCGCTCGCGCTCCCGGACTTCCGGTCCGCCGTGCACTCGACCTCGACGCTGGACGGGCTCACCGATCCCGAGCCGCGGATCGAGGTGCTGCGAGCCGGGCGCGCTGACGACCGTGCAGGACTGGCCGGGGCGCCTCGGGTACTGGCAGGTCGGCGTGCCGCCGAGCGGCCCGATGGACGAGGTGTCGCTGCGCGAGGCCAACCTCGCCGTCGGCAACCCCGAGGGCGCGCCTGCGCTGGAGTGCACCGCGATCGGGCCGAGCCTGAGGTTCTCCCACGACACGGTCGTGTGCCTGGGCGGGGCGGTCTCCGCTGCGTCGCTCGACAGGCCACGACGGCTCTGGTCGCCCCGGTGGCCTCGACGGTCCCGCTGGCTCTGGCGGTCTAGGCGGCGTCGGTAGCCCGGCGGCCCCGCCGGTCGGCGCGTGCCCTGGTGGGAGCCGTTCACCGTGCCGGCCGGCGCGACCCTGACGATCGGCGCGATCGGCGGCCCCGGGCTGCGCTGCTACCTGGCCGTGCGCGGCGGCTTCGACGTGCCCTCCTACCTGGGCAGCGCGTCGACGTTCACGCTGGGCAGGTTCGGCGGGCACGGCGGGCGCGCCCTGGCGGTCGGCGACGTCCTCCGAGCGCGTGCGTGATGCCGCGCCGGCCGTCGCACTCGCGCCTGTACCTCTCGGCCGGCGGCCCGCGATCGTGTCGGACTGGGAGATCGGGGTCACCGAGGGACCGCACGCGGCACCGGAGTTCTTCACCAGGGCCGACATCGACGAGCTGTACGCCAGCAGCTACACCGTGCACCACAACTCGGCCCGCACCGGCGTCCGGCTCATCGGGCCGCGTCCGTCGTGGGCCCGCGAGGACGGCGGCGAGGCCGGGCTGCACCCGTCCAACATCCACGACGTCCCCTACGCGGTCGGCGCGCTCGACTTCACCGGGGACACGCCGATCATCCTCGGCCCGGACGGGCCGAGCCTCGGCGGGTTCGTCTGCCCGGCGGTCATCGCGAGCGGCGAGCTGTGGAAGACGGGACAGCTTCGGCCGGGGGACACCGTGCGCTTCGTGCCGGTGCGCGAGGCGGACGCGGCGTCCCTGCGGGATCGGCGCGCCACGCCCGTGCTGGCGCGCACCGGCGGTGACGGCGACGACGGCATCCTGGCCCGGCGCGACGGCGGGCCGGGCGCGCGCCGGCTGTGGTCTACCGCCGCGACGGCGACGACAACGTGATCGTCGAGTACGGCGATCCCGTGCTCGACCTGGGCCTGCGGATGCGCGTGCACGCCCTGCAGGAGGCGCTGGCGGCCGAGGGCCTGGCCGGGGTCATCGACCTCACGCCCGGCATCCGGTCACTGCAGATCCACACCGACGCCGACGCGGCTGCCCGCGAGGTCGCTGCTGCCGCTGTTGCAGCGGGTCGAGGACACGCTGCCCCCGGCCCACGAGCTGCGGGTGCCGTCGCGCACCGTGCGGCTGCCGCTGTCGTGGGACGACCCGGCGACCCGGCTCGCGATCGAGCGATACATGCACGGCGTCCGCTCCGACGCGCCGTGGACGCCGTGGAACATCGAGTTCATCAGGCGGATCAACGGGCTGGCGACGCCCGAGGACGTCCGGGAGATCGTCTTCGCCGCGCGGTACCTGGTGCTCGGGCTCGGCGACGTGTACCTGGGCGCGCCGGTGGCCACGCCGCTCGACCCGCGGCACCGGCTGGTCACGACCAAGTACAACCCGGCGCGGACGTGGACGGCGGAGAACTCCGTCGGCATCGGCGGCGCGTACCTGTGCATCTACGGCATGGAGGGACCCGGCGGCTACCAGTTCGTCGGGCGGACGACCCAGGTGTGGAACCGGTTCCGCCGCGCCGGGCTGTTCGCGGAGCAGCCGTGGGCGCTGCGCTTCTTCGACCGGATCGAGTGGTACCCGGTCAGCGCCGAGGAACTGCTCGACCTGCGCGCCGAGACCGAGGCCGGGCGGGGGCACGTGGACGTGGCAGAGGGAGTGTTCGACTACGGCGAGTACACGCGGTTCCTGGCGGCGAACGCGGCGTCAATCGCGGCGTTCCGCGCGCGGCAGTCGGCGGCATTCGCCGCCGAGAAGGAGCGCTGGCGCGCCAGCGGCGAGCTGGACAGGGCCGAGTTCGACCGGGCCGAGTTCGGCCGGGCGCGAGCCCGGCGCCGCCGTTGGCGTCGGCGCCCACGACATGGGCGAGGCGGTGCGGGTGCCGGCCGGGGCGACCGGGGTGACCGCGCCGTTCATCGCGAGCGTCTGGCAGGTCGACGCCCGGCCGGGCATGCGGGTAGCCAAGGGCGACAAGCTCGCGGCATTGGAGGCCATGAAGATGGAGACGATCGTCGCCGCGCCGCACGACGGGACCGTGGCAGAGGTCTACACCGCCGTCGGGGCCCAGGTCGCGGCGGGCCAGGTGCTCCTGGCGCTGGTCCCGGACGGGCCTGCCCGGGACGAGCCCGGCCCGGCCGCGCCTGAGCCGCCCCGTTCGATGAACGCCGTCGCCCGTTGAGCGCCGTCGCCCGGGTCACGGCCGCGTACGCCGCCATCGACGTCGCCGAGCGCCCCGAGGTCTGGATCACGCTGCGTCCGGCGGCCGAGCGCCCTGGCCGACGCCGCCGCGATCGACGCCGCCGTCGCCGCCGGCGAGCAACTGCCGCTGGCCGGCCTGGTCGCGGCCGTCAAGGACAACATCGACGTGGCGGGGCTGCCCACCACGGCGGGCGCGCCCTCGTACGAGTACCGGCCCGCCCGGGACGCCACGTCGGTCGCCCGGCTGCGGGCCGCCGGGGCGGTGGTGCTCGGCAAGACCAATCTCGACCAGTTCGCGACCGGCCTGGTCGGCACCCGCAGCCCGTACGGCGCGGTCCGCAACGCGTGGGACCAGGAACGGATCTCCGGCGGATCCAGCTCCGGGTCGGCTGTCGCAGTAGCGCTCGGCCTGGTCGATGTCGCCCTCGGAACGGACACGGCCGGCTCGGGTCGCGTTCCCGCGGCCCTGAACGGCATCGTCGGCGTCAAGCCCACCCGGGGCGTCATCCCCTGCACCGGCGTAGTGCCGGCCTGCCGGTCGCTCGACTGCGTGACCGTGTTCGCGCGATCGGTGTCGCTGGCCCGCCGGGCGGTCGCGGTCATGGCAGGGCCCGACGGCGTGGACCCGCTGGCGACCCTGCTCGGCAGCCGGCCACGCGGCGGCTGGCGGCCCCGCAGCGCCGCGGCCGGGGCCGACGCCGACCAGATCCGACTCGCCGTCCCGCTGCCGGCCCAGCTCGCCGGGCTGGCCGACGGCTGGGCGGAGGCGTTCGAGTCGGCCGTCGCACGGCTGCGGGCGGTCGGCGCCGAGGTCGCCGATGTCGACATCGCGCCCCTGCTTGAGGCCGCGAGCCTGCTGTACGGCGGGTCGTTCGTCGCGGAGCGGTACACGGCGGTCGGCGACCACGTCCGCGAGCATGCGGAGCTCATCGGCGGCGACCTTGACCCGGTCGTCGCGACGATCATCCTCGACGCCGCGCAGCACGGCGCTGCCGATTACTTCGCGGACCGGGAGCGGCTGGACCGGCTCGCGGCGCGCGCCGCCGACGCGCTGGACGGCTGCGACGCGCTGCTGACCCCGACGACCACGCGGCACCCCACGATCACCGAGGTGCGGGACGACCCAGTCGGCGTCAACGCGCGGCTCGGAACCTACACGAACTTCGCGAACCTGCTCGACCTGGCAGCCCTGGCGGTGCCGGCCGGGACGGTCGCGGGGCTGCCGTTCGGGATCATGCTGACAGGCCCGGCGGGCAGCGACGCGCGGCTCGCCGAGATCGCCGCGCGCTGCGACCAGGCCGACGTCGACCTGCTGGTCGTCGGCGCGCACCTGAGCGGGCAGCCGCTGAACCATGAGCTCCTCGCGGCGGGCGGCGCGCTCCTGGGACCGGCTGCCACCGCGCCGGCCTACCGGCTCTACGCCCTGGATACCCAGCCGCCCAAGCCCGGCCTGGTCCGGGTCGGGCCGCTGCCCGCGGCGGCTGCCGGGGCATCCGCCGCGGGGCAGGCTGGGCGAGGCAGGCCGGGGCGTCGATCGCGGGCGAGGTGTGGCGGCTGCCCGCAGCGGGTTTCGCTCGCTTCATGACCGGGCTTGCCGTCCCCATGGCGATCGGCCGGGTCCGGCTGGACGACGGCCGTGACGTGCTGGGATTCCTCTGCGAGCCGGCGGCGGTGCGGGGAGCCGCCGACATCACGCGCTTCGGCGGCTGGCGCGCGTGGATCGGTCGCCGCTGAACGGTCAGTCACCCGGTCCGGGTGCCCGCGCAAGCTCCCGGTGCTCGGCCTGGCCAGCACCACCCCAGTCTCCCAGCTCTCATCCAAGCTTGTGCGGCCGGGCTAGCCACCGGGAAGGAGTCCCTGGGCCAGCGCCAGCAGCCGCTTGCATTCGCTCGAGGCGCTCGCCACGTCCTCGTCGGCACACTCGAGCAGCTGCAGGCAGGCGCGTGCGATGGTGTCCGCCAGCGCCGGGTGGATGCGCATGCCGTCCGAGCGCATGGTGATCACGCTTTCGGCGAGCGCGAACACCAGGGCGCTCGCGACCGTGCTGGACTCGGCCCGCAGCAGCCCTGCCCGCATGCCGTCAAGGATCCTGCGCCGGTAGGCGCCCTGGAGCAGGCGGCGGTCCCGGCGAAACGCCTCGAACGGTTCGGCGCGCAGCTCCGGCAGCACATACAGCGCACCGATGTTCCAGCGCCCGCTGGACAGCAGTGCCACATCGAAGTGGGTGAGCGCGTAGAGCTGGACATGCGGCGGCTCCCCGCTGCGGGCGAGCCTGCCGGCGAACGCCAGCGAGGGCTTGACCGTCCCCGCGAGCAGCGTCGCGAGGATGTCCTGCTTGCTGGCGAAATGGTAGTACAGCGAGGACTGCTTGACCCCCACCGCCTCGGCGATCTTCCTGGTTGACGCAGCCTCGTAGCCCAGCTCACTGAACATCTGGGCCGCCGCGTCCAGGATCTGCTCGCGCCCGGTATCGCCCTGTCGCTGTGGCGGCGCATGCCTCGGCCGGCCGGCCGCTGGCCTGGTTGCTGTCACACAGTTGATCGTCCCATGCCGCCGCCGATTGGACACCTACCGCATGCGCAGTTCGACTCCGGCGCCGTTACCGGCGGGGGTAAACCCGGCGGGATGCACCCTGGCGGCATCGGCATAGCGCCGGGTTCGGTGGCAGGCCTGAGTCCATCCCCCACGGTTTCTGGCATTGGCCCTGCCTTCCGGCAGGAGGCCCACGCGACCGGTTGCGCTGCGCTCGCCAGGAAGGGGAATGGGCAGGAGGGAGACGGGCGCGCTCGTTCCGCATCACTGGAGATGAAGGCGGGGCGCTCGGGGCGGCGGCGGGACTGCGGAACCGCGGCAGACCTTTGCCTTTAACTCTCTTTGCTTCCGTAGGGCGGCGGATTCGATCTCGCGTACCGCCCCGATGAATGCTGGTCCCCGGGCGACACCACGAGGCCGACTCGAACACCGCCGGCGCCTTGTTTCTTCCTCGTCGATTCTTCCTTGTCGCTGGCCAGGGCCGCGGCCATCAGCGGGCGGGCGGTCGCGGCCCATTCCGGAGGTCGTGGCGAGTCGTCCCCCCAGGCAAAATAGAGCTGTGCAGGTCGCGATACTGGGGCCGCTTGAGGTCCGTGACGACGGCGGGGCGCCGGTGGCTGTCGCCGGCGCGCGGCTGCGCGGCCTGGTCGCCCGGCTGGCCCTCGCAGGCGGGCAGCCGGTGAGCACCGGCGCGCTGTGCGAGGCCGTCTGGGACGGCGCGCTCCCCTCCGACGTGGCGAACGCGCTGCAGACCCTAGTCTCGCGGGCCCGCAGGGCACTGGGCGAGGCCGCGGCCGTGAAGCAGTCGGCGGCCGGGTACCGGCTGGCGGTCACACCCGACGACGTGGACGCGCTGCGCTTCGAGCGGCTCGTCGCCGAGGGCGCCGTGGCCGAGGCCCTGGCGCTGTGGCGCGGGCCGGCGCTGGCGGATGCCGGGGACTTCGCCGGGCCGTTCGCCCGCCGGCTTGATGAGCTGCGGCTGGACGCGACGGTCACCCTCCTGACGCGGGAGCTCGACGCGGGCCGGGCCGCCGCCTGCGTCGGCGAGCTTGAGGCGCTGGTCGCGGACCACCCGCTGCACGAGAAGCTCGCCGGGCTGCTGGTGCGGGCGCTGGCCGCGACCGGACGGCAGGCGGACGCGCTCGCCGCGTACGAGGCGCTGCGGACCCGGCTGGCCGGCGAGCTCGGCCTCGATCCGGGTTCGCAGCTGCGGGCGGTGCACCTTGCGGTGCTGCGCGGCGAGATTGCCGTGGCGCCCGCGCCCGACGGCCGTGTCCGCACGAACCTGCGTGCACCGCTCACCAGCTTCGTCGGCCGCACGGACGAGGTCGCCCGGGTGGGTAAGGCGCTGCAGACGTGCCGTCTCATCACCCTGGTCGGCCCCGGCGGTGTGGGCAAGACGCGGCTGGCCGCCGAGGTCGCCGCGGTGGTGCGAGACAGCGCACCGGATGACGCGGCGGACGGGATCTGGCTCGCGGAACTCGCGTCGGTCACCGACGCCGCCGACGTACCGCAGGCAGTGCTCGGCGCGATCGGCCTGCGGGAATCACGCCTGCTGCCCGACGGCACGCAGCGGATCACCAGCCGCGACGCGCGCACCCGGCTGCTTGAAGGGCTGGCCGACGCCCGCGCCCTGCTGGTCCTGGACAACTGCGAGCATCTCATCGACGCGTGCGCGCACCTGGCGGACGCGCTGCTCGCCCGCAGCCCGCGGCTGCGGATCGTAGCGACAAGCAGGGAGCCGCTGGGCATCACTGGGGAGTCGCTGTTCGCCGTCCCGCCCCTTGACGAGGCCCCCGCGGTGCGCCTGTTCGCCGACCGGGCGGCGGCGGTCCGCCCGGATTTCACGCTGGACGGCGAGACCCGCCCGCTGATCCTCGATATGGTCCGGCGACTTGACGGCCTGCCGCTGGCGATCGAGCTCGCCGCCGTCCGGCTCCGGACACTGCCGCTCGCCGAGATCTCCCGCCGGCTGACCGACCGGTTCCGGCTGCTGACCGGCGGCAGCCGCACCGCGCTGGCGCGGCACCGCACGCTGCGTGCCGTCGTCGAGTGGAGCTGGGAGCTGCTTACCCCCGCGGAGCGGCTGCTCGCCGAGCGATTCTCTGTCTTCCCCGCCGGGGCGACGCCCGCCGCGGTCGCCGCTGTGTGTGCGGGCAGCGGGTTCGCCGACGGGGAGTTCGCGGCTGGCGAGGCCGATGAGCTGCTGTCGTCCCTGGTCGATAAGTCGCTGCTGGAGCCGCTTGCCGCTGGGACGCGGCTGCGGATGCTGGAGACGATCCGCGAGTACGGCGCGGAGAAGCTGGCCGGGCGCGGTGAGGTCGGCGAACTGCGGCGGCGGCATGCCGCGCACTTCACCGCCCTCATGGGCGAGGCGGCGCCCAGGCTGCTGACCCGCGACCAGCTGAGCTGGCTGACGCCGCTGCGGGCCGACCACGACAACATCCTCGCCGCGCTGCGCTACTGGTGCGACGCCGACGACGCGGGGAACGCGCTCAGCCTGGCGGTGTCGCTCGCCGTCATGGCGCTGCTGCTCGGCAACGACTCGGACATGGTGGAGTGGATCGGTGAGGCCCTGGCGGTACCCGGGGACGCGGACGCGGGCCTGCGGGCCATCGCCGAGGCGGTGCACTTGGTGACCAGCGTCATGGACTCGACGGCGATAGGCACGGGCGAGGGGAAGGCAGCCGTGGCCTACCCTGGCCTGACCGAGCGGCTGGACGCCCTTGACATCGATAAGTATCCTGTCGCCGGGCTCCTGCGGCCGGTCTACGCGGTGTTCGTCAAGGACGACGAGCGCCTGCGGACGTACCTTGACCAGGCGCGCGCCGGCCGGGACGAGTGGCTCGTCGCGGCGACCTGGATGATGACCGCGAGCATGGCGGAAAACGACGGGAACCTCGCGGAGATGCGCATCGCCGCCGTCGAGGCGGTGGACCGGTTCCGCGCGCTCGGTGAACGATGGGGACTGTCCAGTGCGCTGCGGACCATCGGCAACATCGGGATGCTCGACGGCGACCTGGACAGCTCGGCCGCCGCGTACACCGAGGCCGGCCGCCTGCTGGCAGAGCTCGGGTCCCGCGGCGAGGACCTGTCCCAGGTCCAGCTCCGGCTTGCCGAGATCGCGGCCAGGCGGGGTGACCTGGCCAAGGCCCGTGAGCTGTCGGCGACCGCCCGGTCGGCCGCGGAGTCAGAAGGATCACCGCTCGACCAGGGCATCGTGGCCGCGTGGTGGGGGGCGTTCGAGGTCGGGTGCGGCGACGTCGACGCGGCGCGCCCGTTCCAAGCGACCGCGGAGCGGCACCTCGCGCGGTTCGGTCACGCGCACCCAGCGCGCGAGCACCTGGAGGCCATGGTGGCGGCCACGGGCGCGCGGATCGCCATCGCCGACGGGGACGTGCGGGCCGCTCGCGAGCAGGCCGTCCGGTCGTACGCCGCGGCGGTCGCAGCCCAGGACATGCCGCTGCTTGCGCTGGCATCGGGCACGACGGCCGAGCTCGCCCTCGCGCTCGGCCAGCCCGAGCGGGCCGCCGAGCTGCTTGGCGCGGGGGCGGTGGTGCGCGGCGCCGATGACCCGACCGATCCGACGGCGGTGAAGCTGGCACCGCTGCTGCGCACCGCCCTCGGCGACCACCGCTACGCCCGCGCGCGCCAGGCAGGCAAAGCGCTCAGCCGGGCCGAGGCGATCGAGCGCCTGGACCCGGCCGGGCTCGGCTAGGTCCGGCGGATGTACCCGCGCAGCGCTAGCGGGAAGAACACCACGAGCAGCCCGAGGATCCACGCGAACGTCCAGCCGATCTGGGTAGCGACCGGACCGCCGAGCAGCAGGCCGCGCACCGCGCTGACGAGGTGCGAGAGCGGGTTGACGTTCACGAACGCCTGCAGCCAGCCGGGCATCGTCGAGGTCTGCACGAACGCGTTGCTGCCGAACGACAGCGGGAAGATGAGCAGGAACATCACGCCCTGCACCGCGCCGGCGGTGCGCACCGTCAGGCCGACCCACAGCGAGACCCACGCGAACGACAGGGCGAAGCAGATCGAGATGCCGAGCGCCGCGAGCAGCATCAGCGGATTGGTCGAGATACGGAAACCGAGCAGGTAACCGAAGCCCACCATGATGACGCACAGCATCAGGTACCGGAAGAAGTCGGCGAGCACCGCCCCCACCAGCGGCACCGACCGGCCGATCGGCAGCGACCGGAAGCGGTCGAACACTCCCTTCGCGATGTCGGCGTTCATGTTCTGCCCGATCGAGATGCTGCTCATCGCGATCGTCTGGCCGATCAGGCCGGGCAGCAGGAACTGGAGGTAGTCGTGCTGCGAGCCGTGGCTGATCGCCCCGCCGAACACGTAGAGAAACAGCAGCAGGAAGATTATTGGCTGCAGCGTGACGTCAATGAGCTGTTCCGGGGTCCGGGTGAGCTTGATCAGGCTGCGCTTGCAGAGCACGAGTGCGTGCCGCAGCTGCTTGAAACGCTTCTTCATACCAGTGCCTCCCTGTTCTCGTCGTGGGACCTGGTCCCGGTGAGCGTGAAGAAGACCTCGTCCAGGCTCGGCAGGTGCAGCGAGAACTCCTCGACCGCGATCCCCGCGGCGCGCAACCGCGCCACCACGTCGGGCAGCACGTCGTCGCCGTCGACCCGGACGGTCACCGTGCCGCGCCCGTCCTCTTCCGGGCGCTGCCCGTTGATGGCGCGGAGCACGTCGAGCAGGGCGTCGTACCGCGCCGGATCGGCCGGCCGGACAGTCAGTCGCTGCCCGCCGATTACCCGCTTGAGCGCGTGCGGGGTGTCGTGGGCGATCACGCGCCCGTGGTCGATCACGGTGATCTCGTCGGCGAGCGCGTCGGCCTCCTCCAGGTACTGCGTGGTGAGCAGCACCGTCGAGCCGTCGTCGACAAGGCTGCGAACCACGTCCCACATGTCCTCGCGCTTGGCCGGGTCGAGGCCGGTGGTGGGCTCGTCAAGGAAGATCACCTGCGGCCTGCCCACCAGCGATGCGGCGAGGTCAAGGCGCCGCCGCATGCCGCCCGAGTAGTTCTTGGCCACCTTGCTGGCGACCTCGGTCAGATCGAACCACGCGAGCAGCTCGGCGGCGCGCTGCCGCGCGGCGCGCTTTGGCAGGTCAAGGAGCTGGCCGATCATGACCAGGTTCTGCACCCCGGTCAGGTCCTCGTCGACCGAGGCGAACTGACCGGTCAGCCCGATGCTCTCCCGCACCTTGTCGGGCTGCTTGCGGACGTCGAACCCATTGACGCGGGCGGTTCCCGCGTCCTCGCGCAGCAGCGTGGCGAGGATCCGGACGGCGGTGGTCTTGCCCGCGCCATTCGGCCCGAGCACGGCGAGCACGCTGCCCCGGCGCGCCGCGAGGTCCACCCCGATGAGGGCCTTCGTCTCGCCGAAGGACTTGGTAAGCCCCGTGGCTTCAATCGCTAGTTCTGTCATGACACCGAGAATGGCCGCGCCCGCTGGCACGCGCCGCACACGCCGCTGGCACGGTGCTGCGGGCGACAGAGAGTAGATCCGGACGATTCCGGTTATCTCGCATCCGATCCCGATCACGATCACGTTGACGGACGGAACCATGCTGTTGGCCTCCGGTGTGACGCCGCGAGTAGTAAACTCGGGTGATATGTCACGTAACGGCGACGCCGGTCAGGCGCCCGCGAGCGGATGGCTCGACGGGGAGCAGCAGCGGGCGTGGCTGGCCTACATCCGGGTGCAATTGCGCCTTGCTTACGAGATGAACCGCCAGCTCCTCGCCGACAGCGGCATGTCGCTGCCCGATTACGACGTGCTGACGGCGCTGAGTGTCGCCGACGGGGGGCGGATGCAGATCACCGTGCTCGCCGCCCAGATCGGCTGGGAGCGCAGCCGGGTCTCCCACCACGTGCGGCGGATGACCGCCAGGGGCCTGGTGGCGTGCGGCCTGTCCGCCGCCGACCGGCGGGTCACCGAGGTGAGCCTGACTGACCAGGGGCGACAGGCCCTCGCCGCGGCGGCGCCAGGGCACGTGGACCTGGTCCGGCGTCTGTTCTTCGACGGACTGCCGACCGACCTGGAGGGACCGCTCAGCGAGGCACTGGAAAGCGTGTACGCCAACATCATCAAACAGGGCTCGCTCCCGCCGCCGGTCGACTGGCACCCGGCGGAGGACTGACCAGCCCCTGCCCCTGCCGATTAACAAGGTCCTCGTAACCCCGGCCGACCTCCCGGTTGCCAATTACGTGATCTGTCACTTACTATTACGTGATGTGTCACGTATGTTGGCGTGCAGCGCCAACGACCGGCCTGCCGCAGCGCGCAGCGAACACGCCGGAGTTGCCGTTCGCGGCCATTCCCAAGCCGCCACCAGGAAGGAACTGCCATGCCCAACGCGATTGTGATGACCGGATACGGACCTCCCGACGTGCTGAAGTGGGCCGGGGTCCCGCTGACCGAGCCGGGCGAGGGACAGATCAGGATCAAGGTCAAGGCCGCCGGCATCAGCCCGACCGATCTCGCCCTGCGGGCCGGCTATCTCAAGGGCATCCCGCTGCCCCCTGATGCCGTGCTCGGCTTCGAGGCGGCAGGCACCATCGAAGCGGTCGGGCCCGGCGTCACCGGCGCATCCACCGGTGACGGCGTCATGGCCCTGCTGTTCAGCCTGGGCGGTTACGCCGAGTACGCGGTGGCGTCGATCTGGGCCCGCAAGCCCGACGCCGTTTCGTGGATCGATGCCGCCGCGCTGCCCAGCTCGGCCGAGGCCGCCGTCGGCGTCCTGCGGCAGTTGAACGTGAAAAGCGGTGAGACGCTGCTGCTGTTCGGCGGCGGCGGATCGGTCGGCATCATCGCGACGCAGCTCGCGGTCGCCCGGGGGATCAAGGTGATCACCGCTGTCGGCGAGCACGACGAAGCGCTCGCCCGCGAGCTGGGAGCGACGCCGGTTCGCTACGGCGCGGGACTGGCCGGCCAGGTCCGCGCGCTCGGCGCGGTCGACGCCGTGTTCGACGCGGCAGGCACGGGCGTCCTGGGCGACGCGATCGCCCTGGCCGGCGGGCCCGAGCGGGTCATCACCTTGTCCGACCCGGCCGCCGCTGACTTCGGCGTCACGCTGTCCCAGCCCGCGCCCGACCGTGCCCCCGGCGCCCTGGACCAGACGATAGCCCTGCTGGCCGATGGCCGGCTCCGCCTGCGCGCCCACAAAACCATGCCCATGCAGCAGGCCGCCGAGGCCCACCGCCAGCTGGAAAGCGGCACCGTCCACGAGCGCATCATCCTCACCCTCGAGTAGCGATGGCGGCGCAGCGGCGCCCGGCCAGCTACAGGCCGTCGTGACGTCGGCCGTGGAGACATGAGGAACCACGGCTGTACCCGAACTTCGCTATGCCGCTGCTCATAGACTTTCTGATGAGATGTCCGCAGTCCACGCCCAGGCCAGGAGGGGGGACGATAGGTGCTGTTCGGTCGGCAGCGCGAGCGCGGTGTACTGGACCGGCTGCTGGTCGGGGCGCGGGACGGCCACGGCGGGGCGATCGTGGTGCTGGGAGAGCCGGGCATTGGCAAGACAGCCCTTATTGAGCAGGCCCTCGCGTCGGCGGAAGGCTTCCGGGTTTTTCAAACCGCCGGCCACGAAGCAGAGATGGAACTCGCTTTCGCTGCGTTGCAACAGCTTTGCGCACCGGGACTCGATCGTCTGGCGCGGCTCCCAGTGCCTCAGCGCGACGCCATGAGGGTCGCGTTCGGGCTATGCGCTGGCGACCCACCGGATCGGTTGCTGGTGGCGCTGGCTCTGCTCACCCTGCTGTCCGAGATGGCTGCGGAGCGGCCGCTGCTGTGCTTTGTCGACGACGCACAGTGGCTCGACCGGGCGTCCGCGCAGGCGGTCGCGTTCGTGGCACGTCGCCTGGCGACCGAGGCTATGGCGTTCGTCTTCGGGGCCCGGGAGGTGCCTGACGAGCTCCGGGGGCTCCCCGAGATGGTCGTCGAGGGGTTGGGCGACGGAGATGCGCGGGCACTGTTTGGATCGGTTTTTCCCTATCGGCTCGATGAGCCGGTGGTGGATCGGATCGTGGCCGAAACGAACGGCAACCCGCTCGCCTTGCTTGAGCTGCCACGAGGGCTGAGCCCGGCCCAGCTGGCCGGCGGGTTCGGGTTGCCGGTGTCGGTTACGCTGGCCGGGCGTATCGAGGAGAGCTTCCGGCGTCGCCTGGCCGGGCTTCCCTCGCCGTCGCGGCGCCTCCTGCTGGTCGCGGCGGCTGATCCGACGGGGGACGCCGTGCTGGTGTGGCGGGCCGCTGGGCTGCTCGGCATCGCCGACTCAGCGGCAGAGGCTGCCGAGGTCGAGGGCCTGGTGGACTTCACCGCGGGGGTGGCGTTCCGTCACCCGCTGGTCCGCTCCGCCGTCTACGGCGCCGCATCTGCCCAAGAACGGCGACAGACGCACCGGGCGTTGGCGGAGGCAACCGATCCCGCCGTCGACCCGGATCGCCGGGCCTGGCACCGCGCCCAGGCCACGTCACGCCCCGATGAAGACGTGGCGGCCGACCTGGAGCTCTCCGCTGGGCGAGCCCAAGCCCGCGGCGGGTTCGCGGCGGCGGCTGCTTTCATGGAACGGTCGACCGAGTTGACAGTCGATCCGGCGCGGCGGGCGGGCCGGGCGCTGGTCGCCGCCGAAGCCAAGCGCCAAGCGGGCGCTGTTGACTCCGCCCTTCGCCTGGCCGATATGGCTGAGCGAGGCCCGCTGGAGGACTTCCAGCGTGCGCAGCTGGAGCTGCTCCGGGCCCAGGTTTCCTTCGCGTCCGACCGGGGCAGCGATGCACCCCCCCTCCTGCTCAGGGCCGCACAGGGCCTCGAGCGCCTCGACGTGAGACGGGCGCGCGAGACCTACCTTGATGCCCTGACCGCTGCGATATCCGCGGGTCGGCGTGCGACAGACGCCAGCGCGGGTGTGGTCGCACGGGCGGCCATTGAATCCCGGCCTTGCGCAGAGTCCCAGCGTGCCCCGGAACTTCTGCTCGATGGTCTGGCGCTTGTTGTTACCGATGGGTACGCCTCGGGGACCCCGGTCCTGAAGCAGGCGCTGCGCGCGTTTCGGGCCGACGATTTGGGTAGAGAGGAGCGCTTGCGATGGTTGTGGCTGGCCGGCCGAGCGGCAGCGTTGATCTGGGATTACGACAGCTGGGACGTCCTCACGGCGCGCCAGATTCAAGCCGCCCGAGACGCCGGTGCCCTCACGGTGCTCCCCCTTAGCCTGGGTACTCGCGCCGCTCTGCATCTATTCTCCGGGAAGCTGGCGCTCGCCGCCTCGGTAGTCGAACAGGTGGAGGCGGTAGCTGACGCGATCGGCAACCGTCCGGCTTCGTACTCGGCGCTGACAGTCGCCGCTTTCCGGGGGCGTGAGGGTGATGCCCGTCAGCTGATCGACGCAAGCACGATGGACTTCGCTTCCAGGGGCGACGGCCTGGGCTTGACCATAGCGCTGTGGGCGACCGCGGTCCTTGATAACGCGCTGGCTCGGTACCAGGACGCTTTCGCAGCCGCCGAAGAGGCACTCGAAGACCCCTACGAGGTGTGGTTCTCCCCGTTGGCGACGGTCGAGCTGGTCGAGGCGGCCAGCCGCATAGGGAGGGAAGACGCGGCGGCGCCGGAACTGGAACGCCTGGTGCAGGGTACCTCAGCGAGCGGGACGGAGTGGGCCTGCGCCGTCGAGGCGCGATGTCGTGCCCTGCTTTGCCACGACGAGGCGGCCGAGAGGCTGTACCGCGAGGCAATCGAGCTGCTAACGCCCACGGCACTGGGCTTCGACCTGGCCCGGACCCACCTCCTCTATGGGGAATGGTTGCGACGCGAGCGCCGGCCCCGTGACGCTCGCGAACAGCTGCGGACCGCCCACGGGCTGTTCAGCGGCTTCGGCATGGAAGGATTCACGGAGCGGGCCCGCACCGAGTTGCACGCTACCGGTGAACGCGTGCGCAAGCGCACGGTGCAGACGGGAACCGACCTAACGCCCCGGGAGGCGCAGATCTCACAGCTCGTCGCGCAAGGTGCGACCAACCCGGAGATCGCCGCCCAGCTGTTCATAAGCCCGGGCACGGTCGAGTACCATCTCGGCAAGGTGTTCGCCAAACTCGGCGTCAAGTCCCGCACCCAGCTGGCAAAGCTTGTCCTCGAATCCACCCCGCGCCCGTCACAGCGAATCTGAGAAGACTCACGTCTGGCGGGAGTCGCTCGCCCGGCCCGGCAGGTGCGTCGCGCCGGGTCAGCCTCATCAGGCGCCGTACGCCGGCAATATCGCTCCGCTCACCGCGGCTGCGGCGTCGCTGACCAAGAAGGCAATCACGCCGGCGATCGCCTCGGGCGCGACCGCGTGCGCCATCACCTCCGCCGGGAATATGGCCCGGTTTCTGGGGGTGTCGAGCAGCTGCGGCGCGACCGCATTCACCCGGATCCCCTGCGGGCGCAGTTCGATATCCAGAATGCGTGTCAGGTGGACAAGAGCGGCCTTGCTCACGCTGTAGGCCCCCATGCCGCTGGCGGGCTCGATCCCCGGGCGGGCGGCCACGTGCACGGTGGCACCTGACCCCTGCTGTCGCATGTGCGGCGCCACCGCCTGGGTCAGCCACAGCGCGGGTCCCAGGTTGACGTCGAGCATGAGCCGCAGCATCTCGGGTGTCGTGGCGAGCACGTCTTCTGGACGGAACGCGCCGATGGTGTTCACCAGCACGTCAGGGGGCCCGGCCTCGCCGGCGATCCGGCCGATGAGCCGCGCCGCCTCGGCGGGGTCGGTGGCGTCGGCCACCTCGCGCCGGATGTCCTCGGGGAGGTCACCCAGCGCGCTCTCACTCCGGTCGACCGCCACGACCGTGAGACCGTCGGCGGCGAGGGCTACCGCCGTCGCGTGACCAAGCGGACCGCCTCCACCAGCCACGATCGCCACCTTTGCGCTCATGGCGTCACCCGACCGAAGAGCGCGGCGGCGAGGTGCTCGCCGAGCCGCTCTAGGTTGTTCCGCATCGTGAATCACTCCTTCTCATCTCACCGGTGCAGCGAATGATCAAAGAACGATGACTGTCTTAACGTCGTGGTGGCGATGAGACCTAGAACCCATTACAGTCGGCACCTCGTCCAATGCGATGCGAGTCACGGGAGGCGCGACGATCCGGCGATCGATGAGATCATCTGCGACCCTTTCCAAGACCTCGCTCGTCTGGCGCAGGACAAAGTTCACACCGCGAACGCCCGACGCCGAGAGAGCCCGGGTGTCTGCGACGTAGCGAGTGCTGACCGCGGCGCCCCCCGGCCGGACGAGCGAGGCGAGCGAGGCGAAGGACTCGGCGTCGCTCGCAAGGTCGATGAGCACGTCGATGCCGTCGGGGTGGGCTCGGCGAACAGCCTCGGCCAGGGGAATCGTGTTGTGATCGACGGTCTCGGCCACCCCATAGGAGCGCACCCGCTCCTCATCCTGGGCACGCACGTTGGCGATCACCCGCGCACCCGCGATGACGGCGAATTGGGTGGCGAAGGATCCGACTCCGCCCCCTGCCCCGACGACCAGCACCGTCTTGTCCTCGAGCGGCTCGAGCGACTCCACGAGCGTGACTCCGGTTCCGCCAACTGTTGGGACCGCCGCAGCCTCGATCAGGTCCAGCCCCTTGGGCACCGCGGCCAAGGGCGCCTCTGCGGTGACCGCGACGTACTCGGCGTAGGTGCCTGTCGAGCCGATCGGTGCCAGGAGCAACTGACCGAATATCCGCTCGCCTAGCGAGAACCTCGTAACTCCCTCGCCCAGCGAATCTACAGTCCCTGCACCATCGACGCCGAGCACCATAGGGAACGTGGCGGGAGCCGGGCCTCCATTCGCCCGACGCGAGCGAGGCGTCCATCGGGTTCACCCCGGCAGCCGCAAGTTTGATCCGGATCTGGCCGGGGCCGGCCGCCGGGGTTGGCAGGTCCGTTACGACAGGAGATGCTCCGTAATAGCTGACGGTCACCGCACGCACGACTTTCCCCCTTTGGGGTCCCACAACAGCCGTCAGCTTGGTCATGACTGCGGTCCGGATTGGCATGCCGGCCAGTGTGGGACGTTTCATGTTCGATTATGCGCTGATTCGCGTTCGCGCGATCACCAGGGCGGCGGTGATGCCGGGCACGAACAGCGCCGGTGTTGAGATCGACCTAAGGCGCGAGGGCGGCAGTGAGGCGGTCGTAGCTGGCCAGTCCGGGCGCCGGGCGCGGGCCCTGGCGCCGGGTCGGCGATCTGCCCCGACAGCGCGAAGACGTAGGCCACTCCCGCCCCACGGCCTGAGCGTCTAAGGCACCCCCGGTCCTGGCTGAAGCCGTCAGCCGACGGGCAGCGCGGCGAGGCCCAAGCCCAGCTTGGATCGCAGCCAACGGCCCATTTCAGTAATGGCCGCGTCCGTCTCGGGGACCCGTCCGGCGCCGAGCATAAAAAGATGCTGTCCTGCCGGGACGGAATGGAGGCCCACGTCGAGGCCCGCCGCCTTCGCGCGGCCCGCGAACTCGACCGCCGCGCCGGCCAGGATTTCGTACTCGCCGTAATAGATATTCATCGGCGGCAGTCCGGTCAGATCGGCGTACAGCAAGTTCACCCGGGGATCGTCGTAGCCGGTCCCGGTGCCGCCGAGCCAGCTTTCGCGGAAGAACTTCATCAGCGGCACGGACAGGTTCTTGTCGGTCTCGGCGTTGGTCTCCAGCGTTTGGTTCGTGAGCTCGATATCGAACCAGGCCGAGGCCGACAGGATGGCGGCCGGCAGAGGCATCCCCTGGTCGCGCTTCCTGATGGCCAGGCTCACGGCCAGATTGCCGCCGACCGAGTGGCCGCAGCTGGCGATCTTCTCAGGCCGGTACCCCTGGGCGAGCAGCCACCGGTATGCCGTCTCCACGTCGTCCTGCTGGGCGGGGAACTTGTTCTCCGGTGAATGCCGGAAGTCCAGGACGAGAGCACGGATACCCGCCGCCTTGGCCAGATGACCCGCAGTCTTGCGGTCGGAGTGCATCGAGAACACCACGGTGCCGCCGGCGTGACACCACATCATGACGGTATCGTCGTCGCAGCCCGCCGGGATACACCACATCGCGGGCACGCCGCCGGCGTCCACTTCGGCGTAGGTAACCGCCTCGGGTTCGCTGCTGCACAGATGCATCCGTTCCAGGATGTCGCGGCGCGTTACCACGTCCAGGTCCGGCTTTGTCCGCCTCCCGACGGCCGCGAAGAATTCGGCCAGCTGATCTGCCTGCACGGTAGCCACGGCTACTCCTCCTTCACTACGCGCGAATGGCTGAATGTTTACCTAGTAGGTCTTTCGAATGTGCTTCTCGTTTTCGAGGGACACTTCGGGCTCCTTCTCGATTGGGATGGTCAGACTGTTCGGCTGACCGACAGTCTGCCCGTCAAGGGACGTTTCCCCTACCTTGTTCCGAACGAGATCGCCTCGCATCTAGGAATCCCCTAGTCGGAGCGGCTTGACGGCTCGGAAAGCGGCCCGACCCGGATCGGTCCAGGTAGATCGGGTGCTGCACGACACGTGGCAGGTAGACCCTTGTCGGCGCCCACGCCGAACCTGACCGATACGCTGGCCACGAGCTCGGGCCTCCTTGCATCTGCTCCCGGCCGTCCAGCGCTCGGACCTGGACCGGCTCCCACCTCCGGTCGACAGGCTATGAGCGCTGCTCTCACCAGACCTTCATGCCGCCATCGACAACGATGGCGACTCCTCGGGGCGCAGCCGAACAGCTCGCCAAGCGCCCGGCAGGCACGGTCCCGCGACAGGAACTGGATGCCACAGGTACACGCCCGCGCCCACGACCCGCGGCCCGTACTGCACCGGCGCCGTCACCCCGTCCGAGGGCTGCGCCTTCGTCTCAGCGCCGCACCCGCACGCCAGGGTAAGGAGCTGGTGCTCGGTCACCACCGGGCGGACCGGGGGGATGTCGATGACCTGTCGGCGCTCCGACCCGGTCACCAGCGCGCGCCTCCGGGACTTCCCGCAGCACCGGCACCGCGCCGGCCGGCGCCGCACCGTCTTATTGTGGCGCTTCACCATCGCTGGTGACTCGATCCGGCACTGCACATCGCACCCTGAGCACTGGCAAGGCCGGCCAGCCAGGGTGATAGGTGACGGCGACACGGCCAGGGATCTTGATCACTGCGGTGGCGTGCCGGCGGCGCCGTCGCGCGGGCGGCTGTCTGGCTGGTAGCTGAGCAGGTCGCCGGGCTGGCAGCCGAGTACCTGGCAGAGGCTGGCCAAGGTGGTGAAGCGGATCGCCCGCGCCCGGCCGTTTTTCAGGATCGACAGGTTGACAATGGTGATCCCGACTCGTTCGGCCAGCTCGGTGAGGCCCCTGTTGAAACCCACGATCCAGAACGGTCGCTGGTTCCACCAGACACCGCCACCATGACCCCCGAGCACGCCGAAGCCGGTCCAGAGGTCTTGCTATGGACCGCCCTCATCCTCGCCCCCGATGAAGGCGCCACGGTCCCCGACCTGATGACCGCGACCGGCATGAGCCGCCCGTGGATCTACCTCCGACTTCGTGACCTCACCGATCAAGGCCACGTCATCCAAGTCAGCCGTGGCCGCTGGCGAGCCGACGAACATGGCTAATTCGCGGCTCGCCTGTACCTGAACGTCCGATACGCCCCGCCCCTCCAGCGCGGGTCGAAAGCTTCAAGAGCGCTGCGGGCAAGATCCCTGTTGACGTAGTAAGCGTTTTCAGAATCGCGAAGCTTATCTAGCCCTTCTCTTAGCTCCTCCCAGCCCACCGCACCCGCCACGAATTCAACGGCCTCCACCGCGCCGGGCCTGGGAGGCTCTGCCGAGATGAACGCCAGGAGCGCGGCGACACCGGCCTGTCTGCTCACCTTCCCCCCTGTTCAAAAACTCGACGAGCGCTACAAGAAGATGCTCCAGGATGGAGGAATTCGCCTGATACACCTCGCCCACCGCCCCGATGGCCGCAATTCGCTCTTCAAGCTCATCCGAAGCTGGCCAGTCGATGTCAATCACGGGACACGAACCTCCAGGTAAACCGCAGGGTCGACCACGAATCCGCCGTGATCGATGACGTTCCGTGATTGTCTACGTCTAACGTCTACCGCGGGTGTCTGCACTATATGGCGGATGAAGGCGCTGTTAGACAAAGACATAGAAAACTACTCAAAGTAATCACATGAGGGAGCCGCCAGAGCGCCAACCCAAACGACAAAGAGGAGGTGATGCCTACTTGCAGGCGTACACGGTCGAGCAAGTCGCGAAGATGCTCAACATCAGCCGCGACAAGGTCTACTACCTGCTCCGCACCCCGTTATGGGAGTCCTAGGTCGTTGCGCTGAGTGGGCACGATGACGTGTCGGTACATGGTTTCCGTGACGTGGGTTGACTTGTGGCCCACGTCAAGCGACGTCCGGTGGATCCCGCCGTCCGAGCTCCCGTCGACGGCGCCGCCGGGGACGGCCCAGTTGTCGTTGTCGGTGCGGCGGATTAGCAGGATTTCGCCTGCGTCGTTGACGACGACCACGTTGACGACGACCACGTTGACGGCGGGGACGAGGCTGTTGGCCTTGGGCGCAATGCCACGGGCTTTCGGGGTTTGAGCCTTGATGGGCGGTTCTCTTTCGGTGACGTTGCGTAGTCTGTGTTCTGCGGGCATGGCGGTAGCCGGCGTGCCGCGCCGGTTGCGGGCCGGCTCCACGGGCCGGCTGGGCGTTTTAAGATGTTCTGTCGGGTTTCGGCTGGGCGGGCTGTCGGCGTTCTCGCTGGTCAGGCGGGCGTGTTGGCCAGGGTGATGACGGCGGGGGCGGTGCGCGTGGTGGTGTCGCCCGCTGCGGCGTGCGGGAACGTGCTGGGGGACTTGGACTTCCGGGCGCGGTGCCGGTTCCGGTCGACCACGGTCCGGTACTCCGCGATCTTGCCGGTCAGCGCCTGGTAGCCGGCGTGGCCCGGCGCGGATCGCGGCGAGGATGAGGCGGCGGGCGCGGGCCAGGGACAGGTCGCGGGGGCGGACGGGCTGCCCGGCCCTGCGTCCCTTGCGGGCGGGCGCGGCGGCGAGAACGGCGTCGCGGGTGACGCCGCGGGTCATCTCCGTCGAGATTACCCAGGCGGCGATCTCCTGGCGATGAGCTGCGGGCTGCCGGAGCGGAGCATCGCCCCGGTGCCCGGCCCGGCGCCGTGCAGCGGGGCCTTGGCCTCCCGCAGGCTGGTCTCCGACCCGTCCCACCGCCACCGGTAGAGCCCGGCGAGCTCGATGGCGGGGTAGTCCCGCCAGTCCAGCAGGTCGGTGACCAGGCAGAACATCTCCGGTACCAGCTGCCCCTCGACCTCGGCGTAGTACTCGATCACGCTCAGGGTCATCGTGGCGCCGTCGCCGGAGACCTCCGCCAGGTAGGAGCCGTCGGGCAGGATGGGCGAGGTCCTCCTGATCGGGACGTCGCTCTTGACGCGGACCAGCACGTGGGTGAGCTGCGCCGGCACGGCGATCCGGCGGACGCCGTGCCAGAGCCGGTCCAGCAGCCAGACCTGGTCCTTCGCGAAGACGCGCGCGCAGTCCCGCACCGCCGCGTCGAGCAGGCCCTGCTCCGCGGCAGCCTTGTCGGTGCCGGCGGGCCCCCAGGGGATGGCGAGCAGGGACCTGGTGAAGACGCTGGCCAGCGGGAACAGCCGCACGCACGGCCAGGCGGCGGAGTCGTCGGCGGTGCCGACGGAGCCGAACGCGGCCCGGTTCGCCGGGGTGTCGGGGACCCGCAGCAGCGACCCGTCGGCTGAGTGGACCTTCAGCGGCCTGCGCTTTCCGGTGGTGAGGGCCTGGCGCTCCGCGCGCCTGCCGTGCTCGCCGGCGGCCGCTCCCAGCACGACATCCCGCAGTTCCTCCAGCGGTGCCGCGCCCAGCGCCGTGCGCCAGTCCAGGCAGGCGCGCTCCGACGCCGCCCGCCACCGCCTCGACCACGGCAGCAGGGCCAGGTCCCCGGCCAGCGCCGCGATCACGTCGGGCATCTGCGCCTCGGGCATCAGGGTCCACAGCACGATCGCCCGGATCATGAACGCGGCCGACAGCAGCCGCCGGTACCTTCCCTTGACGTACCGGCCGTCTAGCACCGCGCGGTCCGCGATGCGGCCGATCACGCCGGGGCCGGCCTGGTCCTCCAGCCAGTCCTCCAGCGGGCCGAGCGTCGCGTGGTCGCACGGGCGGCCCTGCGCACGGACCTGCCCGTCCCTGCTCACCACGGCCTGCGTGACCGCCACCACCTTCAGGAAGACCAGGCGGCCGCCCGTGCGGACCTGCTGCGTCCCCCCGACGACCAGCGCCGACCGGTCAGATTCCCCCAGGTCACGGCCGTTCCGCAGCGGCGAGGCCAGCAGCTCCGCGGGCACCGCGATGATCATCCCGGCCGAAACGGGCACGCCAGCATCCGGGACAGGGTAAGAAGAAGGCACGTGAGGCTCCGGCTGGGGAAGTGGGATCTAGACAGTCACACTTCTAGCCGGAGCCTCACCCGTCTCGCAGGAAACCCGGGCAACAACCCTGCAGCCAGGAACGATCACACAGCGCAACTAAAGAGCAGAACCGGCCTTCAACCGTTTCGTCCGAAAGCCGCTGGCATTGAGACCACCCGCGACGCGCTCAAGCGGCTAAGCGACCTACTCGGCGGCCCGCGAGGTGATGCCGAAGCGGTCACAGATGATCTCGATACAGGGGGCTACGAAGAAACCGCCATATGAGTCCGGAGGTGAGCAGTCCGATGCCCTGTTAGATGATGATGGATGAAGGAGGAAGCGCTGGAACGGTATTCCCTCCGGTCAACATACAAGGTATGATCCGCCCAGACTATCGGCGAGCGCTAGCGCTCCTTCGGTCTAGGGGGAATTGGGGTGGGCAGAAGAAAGAGAAAGCTGGCTGGTTCAGGTCAAGCTAAACCGACTCAAGTAAAACCTTGGTATAAGCAGAGCTCTACCTGGAGTACAGGCACTATATTGGGCACGGTGATCGCGGGTGTTCTTGTTGCCGTGATTGTCGCTGTAATTTTCAAGTTCGTCAACTTCAATAGCTCAAACCAATCTGGCAATCCGGCATCATCGGCTAGCCCGCTGCCCGAGTCAACTACCATACGCTCAGGCTTCATCAAGGTTAACGTGTCTACCGTGTCCCCCGATGGCGGATTCCAAATCGCCTTCCCAGGCATATATAATCTAACGTCATGGCAAAAAAGCCATTCAGACACCTATAATGCAATTCAAAGCAGTCTTCCTCAGCTTTACCAGAGCTTCAAGGCTTCCGGAGGAGCAGACGTCGGCTCCGTTTTCATTACGTTGACGTTTACGAATACAAGTAACAAGGCCGTTGATATCGTTGATGCGAGCATCGTGGACCGGAGCTTGTCGGCCCCCTGGACGGGAACACTCATATCGGCGCCGGGGCAAGGGTACGTCACAAACATAAAAATGAATTTTAACCTTGATAATACGATTCCTGTTGCGATCGGTCAAGGAAAGCAGCCATTCTTTGCAAACGGCAACATTTTGCTTCCTCCGGGGGAGCCGACAACTCTACTCATTGTGGCATCGACGGCGAGCCATGCTTCGTCATTTAGGTTTCAGTTCGGATACATCGTTAATGGAGTTCGTCAGGCGATTACTGTTGGGCAAGGTTCTAAGCCGTTCAGTATTAGCGCTTTCAACTGCAAGACTTCGCCATATCGACGCATATATGGAATTGTGCAACCCCAGGGCACGATCCAACAAATGACCTCAAAGGTCGCAACAGAGTACGGGCTTTGTTTGGCTTCCGAGTCGGGATCCACTGGATAATTACGGAATTCGGTCCCGTCCCGTTGCTGCTGTACTTCGCTGCTGTACAGGTAAGAAAAAGGCCGGTTTCCGAGATCGGAACCGGCCTCTGATCTGCGGTGGAGCTAAGGGGATTCGAACCCCTGACCTTCTGCATGCCATGCACGCAAGTCTCGTCTGATGGCGTCGCATCAGGTCGGGTCATCGCAGGTCAGAGTACTTTCGTGGTGCGGTGACGTCGATCTTGATCTGACGTTGTCCAGGGCCGATGTCACTTGGTTTGTCACTGTTTTTCCGGTTCTCCGCTCCAAGACCCAACCGGACGCCGGTTCACATCAACGCTAGGTCGATGACTCCACAGATCACCGACAGCGTCGTTGCCGGGGCGCGGCTCTCCCCAGCACTCAGAAGCCGACGGGAACGGCGCACGGGTTCGTCTTGACCCCACCGTGCCGCCTTGTTGTCTCGCAGCAGGCCGATCAAGGCTTCACGTTCGCCGAGCGCTTGATCTTCGGCAACGGGCGATAACAACCCATACGTCCTCGATCAGCGAGAAAAGTTGTCCTGTGATCGAGCGCTCATCAGGCCATCGACCGTGCGCGGCTAGACGCCGGCGACTACGCGGATAGCGGCATACGTGTACTTGCGGCTCGTGGCGAGGTAATGCATCTACAACAGAACCGTGTCGAAAACCCCAACGCGGGGTTACATAGGACTATGCTCGACTCAGCGTGGCGCTTCACCACCTACTCCGGGAGGTGGACGAAGACAAGGAAAGGGACAACTCAATGACGATGAGCTCGATGTCTGTAGCAGCTGAGGCTATAGATAAACCCTCTGAGAGCCCATCCGCACAGGCACCTCAGTCGGCTACTTGCATCACTCCAGATGAGGATAGGACCGCACAATCGTTCCTCAGGTGGGCAGGGGGCAAGCGGTGGTTGCTCCATCATCTCGCCGATATTGTGGGAAATTTTGAAGTTGGGAGGTATCACGAACCATTTCTCGGGGGAGGCGCCGTCTTTCTTGGTACACGGATTACGGGCGAAGCATATCTCTCTGATTTGAACGAAGAACTCATAGAAACCTACATGCAGGTGCGCGATAATCCAGACTTGATCGCAAAGTATCTAGATACTCACGTAAACACCTCCGAGCATTACTATGCCGTCCGCGCCTCTGAACCATCAGATCCTGCCGCCCGTGCCGCAAGGTTCATCTACCTAAATCACACATCATACAACGGAATATATCGGGTCAACCTAAAGGGTCAATATAACGTTCCGTACGGAAACCGCGTTTGGGGAGGGTTGCCAAATGCGGAGCTTCTTACCGCGGTCTCACGTAAGCTCGTGGGAACTTCAATAGCAGCGGGAGACTTCGCGGCGATCCTGGAGAACGTCAAGACGGGTGACCTAGTCTTTCTCGACCCGCCTTATACGGTTGCTCATAATAACAACGGGTTTGTAAAATACAATCAACGATTGTTCTCCTTCGAGGACCAAGTACGACTGAGTAAGGTTATCGATAGCGTGCGAGAACGAGGTGCGTACTACATCCTAACTAATGCCGCACACGAAAGTATCGCTACACTCTTCGCTAAAGGTGATCGACGGCTTGAGTTGAAGCGCGGCAACTCGGTCGGAGGAAGCAAGGCAAAGCGCGGATCCGCGACTGAATATGTCTTTACGAATGTGCCTTGCGATGAGTAGCCCCGGTGCAGATTTCCTAACCGGGAAACTAATCCCCGAGAAGAGCATCGCCAGAGAGATCCGAACGCGGCTGTCACGATATCAGCTCGAGACGATACTGGCGGCGCGCCAAGCGGACTATGAAGTTGACGGCTGGGTGATGGACCACAGACTTAAGCGGTCGGTCGTCATGCGGCGTTTGAAGTCACACGATATGCTTTTTCAGGATCGAGTATGGGCAGCGATGGGGAAATTGAACTTTCCTCTGTTGAACAAATCAAGAACGTTTTCTTTTGACTGCGGTGAGAGTTCCGTAGAAGCGATGCGGGCCAATGTCTTTGCGGCGGACGACGAAGTTGCGCTCGTCATCGTATGCAAGTCAACCGAGGCGGCTGCTTCAAGTTCTTTCAGGCAAGAAATTGAAGACATTCAAAGCGCGCGTCCGCAGATCATGCGGACGTTGAGAGCCAATTTTCCAGACAGAAAAGTAAAGTTTGTTCTTGCTACAAACAACTTTGACGTATCAGATTCGACGTTGGAACGGCTCAAGAGTACTGACATAGTTCATATGGATGAAGACACGATTGACTACTATCTAGAGCTTGCGGAACATCTAGGCCGCGCTGCGCGATTCCAACTGCTCGGGAACTTGTTCGCGGGCACAAAGATTCCAGGCCTTGATCCGCGGGTTGCCGCTATCCAAGGAAAGATGGGCGGCTACCTCTACTATTCATTTATGATTGAGCCAGAGCGCTTGCTTAAGCTTGGTTACATCTTGCACAGGAATAAGGCTAATAGCGAACTGATGCCCACGTACCAGCGTCTCATCCGGAAGTCTAGGCTCAAAAGTGTCACCCAGTTCGTCGAAGGCGGGGGGTTCTTTCCCAATTCCATAATAGTCAGTATTGAATCGGGCACTCGCGGACTTCATTTCGACAAATCAGTCGCTTCCGATATTGAAGCCAAAGTCGGTGTGCTCCATCTTCCGCAGACTTACAGGGCCGCATACATCATTGATGGGCAGCATCGTCTTTACGGATATGCAGACTCGCATCGGGCCGAGACGGATCTGATACCCGTCGTCGCATTCGTGGGCATGCCGCGAGCGACTCAGGTCCAGCTGTTTATGCAGATAAATGAAAATCAACAGGCTGTCCCCAAAAATTTGCGCAACACGCTAAACGCAGACCTCTTGTATGATTCGCCGGATGTTAGAGAACAAATCAAAGCTCTCCGCCTGCGTATTGCTCAAAGACTGGAAGAACGCAAACTTTCGCCTCTGCGAGGTCGAATCACAATTGGCGAAGAGCAGTCGACTCCTATCCGCTGCATCACAATCGACTCGATAAGTCTTGGTCTCGATCGCGGCAATTTCATTGGCTCCGCAGCGAAGTCTGACATGAGAGATCGAGGAACCTTCTACAGGGGTGGAAACGATGCCACGCTCAAAGCACTAGTTCCTTTCTTGGAGCTGAGCTTCGCTTACCTCCGTGATAACCTGCCCTTGCAATGGCAGCTCGGAAGAGCTGAGGGCGGGTATGTGTTCGTTAATGCAGGGGTAGAGAGCTTCTTGCGCGTCTTGAGCGATATAGTCGATCATCTAGTGTCCGAGGGCCGAATCGATCCTCGTCGAGACAACGCTGAAGCGGTATTCGCAGAGGTGCAAACATACTTGATCCCTCTGATAAGCTTCTTTAACGGGCTTAACTACAATGACGCGGCGGACTTCAAGCGACTCTACGGTAGTGCTGGTCGTGCCAGGTATTGGCGCAAGCTTCAGACCGCAATTAATGCCGCTATCCCCGAGTTTTCTCCACCAGGCTTGACCGCGTATTTGAGGGACGAGACCAGGGCGTTCAACACGGAGTCGTTCAACATGATCCGTGATATCGAAACATTTCTTAAGAATGATATTAGGACAAGACTGCAAGATTATTTTGGCGCTAAGTGGTTCAAGGTCGGAGTGCCTTCGAAGGTATATCAGGAGGCCATCGCGCTTGCAGCCGAAAAAAATCGTGAAAGGGATGAGGATGACGAAGTTGAGCCGTGGGATTGCCTGCACCTGATTAATTATCAGGAAATCCTGCAACAGAACAACAAGATCTGGGTAGACATCTTTGAAAGTCAGTACACGCGCCCGGGAGATGAAAAAAAGGCATGGAAATCCAAGACATCATGGATGGGCGAACTGAATAGAATTAGGAATGAGAATGCGCACACTTATAGCGTGAAACAATCTGAATATAATTTTTTGACTGGGATCCATACCTGGCTGCAACCCGAGAGAGTCACAGCGGAGACGGAGGAGTAAGGGTGCCGTCCGTAGAGTCAGCCATGGCTGCCAGATTTGATTCAGACTAACTTTGCTGATGCCCAGACCATTTCGAAGCTTTCGAGGTATGTATTGGTCACATCGCCGGACTCGGACTCACGGTAGCAGAACACGGGAGAGCGAGCCGCAGGGACGCCGTAGACATGCTGGTTGATAAACAGTTGGTTGTCGGCGCGATAGATTGAGTTGTACAAGACGGCTTCATGTAGCCGGATCTCAATGTGCTCGATTCCGACAAACGGCCGGTACAGCGTAAGAGCGTTTCGTACCTTCGCGGCCATGGCGCGATCGATCCCTTCGTCGGCACCGCGCTGTGCAACGGCAGCACAGTCTGGCTCGCCGAGTGCGATTCTGACTCGCACGCCGCAGCTTGCTTTGTCGGCAAGGATGCTTAGCAAGCCAGCGTCCTCGGCTAGGAACAGGGCGCTGTACGCAAGCACGCCTATCTCATGCTCGGCTGACTCGAAGAAGCGCGTCCATACATCGCGGGGGATGGCCCAACGATGCGGGTAGACCGCAACGAGTTCTTCTGGACGTGATCGTCCTGATAGTGGACCTCGGGCTCCGGGCCATAGGTCGACTTCGTCCTCACCCACTAGGTCGGCCAACGCCGCTCGACTGCCCGGATACGGTATGCGCCCGCTCAGCCACCGTCGAACGGTCTTCGGATCGACGCCCAAGTGCGCTGCGACATCGTTTTCGCGAAGCCGTGCCCGCAGCATGGCGCGGCGTAGCGACTCGTTCAAGGTCTCCTGCCTCCCGTCACACAGCGGGACCACGGCTTCACCGTAGCAGAAGACGTCCCTAGAAGTCCCTAGTCGTTGTTTAGAAGTTCCACCGTTCTCGGCAGGCTTAGTTACCCGGCACGGCGACCACGCGCAATAGCGCGGTTGCTCTCGTCCCAGTTCAGCCGCCTAGAAAGGTATGAGGCGCGCCCCATGCAGATAGAGACGACCAACCCCCACCCGAAGCGATCACCTTTGAGCGCGACTATCCAGGCATCATCAGCCAGCCCCAGCACGTTCGCGCGGACCTGGCGAAGATCGCCGTCGAGTGCCCGGCCGCCGATGATGTGATCCTGTTGGCGTCTGAGATGGCAACGAACGCCATCTTGCACAGTCGGTCTGGACACCCCGGCCGGAGATTTACGGTCCGAGCAACGCTCTACCCAGGCGACTATGCATGGGTTGAAATCATCGACGAGGGCGGCGCGTGGAGGGCCGACGAGCTCGACAACGAGCACGGCCGTGGCCTAGCCATCGTTTCCGCTGTCGCTGGCGATGGCAACTGGGGCATCGACGGCGACGCCGCGTGCCGAGTCGCTTGGTTCCGGCTTGATTGGGACCACGCGTGAGTCGGCCAAGTGGACGCGGGAGCGGTCTTCCGAAGTATTTGCAGGTCGCCGGTAGCGTGCGAGCCGAAATTGAAATGGGCAGTCTCTTGCCGGGTGCATCCGCACCGAGCGGTGCTGCACTCGCCCGAACAACAGGGTCCTCTCAACTCACATGCCGTAAGGCACTTCGCCTACTGATCAAAGATGGCGTTTTGGTCCCTGGTCCCAGCGTGAACGCTCGGCCCCGTGTCGCTTGTCCGGCCCATGACGAGCAGACTGCTATAGATGCTGAACGCGTCTTGTCTAGTGCGCTAGCTAGCCGGCGCCGCAGCGCCGGAATGACGCAGATGGAGCTGGCCGCTATCGTTGGCGTGTCCGTGACGACCGTTGGGCACGCTGAAACCGGCCGTTTGTGGCAGTCGAGAGGTTTCTGGGAACGCGCCGACGAGGCCCTTGGTGCCCACGGTCTACTCCTGCGCCACCACGACGACTACCGTGCCGCAGATGTCCCCAGCGCGTCCGACTCCGAGCCCGCATCCGACGATGCCCCCGCCGAGGACGCCGCCACGGCCCCTGTTGGCGTCGACATGCATAACCATCACGTGGGCCGACGGTACGACAACCACTGTGCACCCGCCCACCCACACCACAGCGCGCCGCATCGCGATATCAGAGATTCAGATTCATGGGACGTCCCGAGACGGTGCGCCACGTCCGTGAACGTCCCTTAGACGTTGGGTAGCGTCAGTAGTCATGAGCCAAGCACACTGGGCCGCTGAACTGGCACGCAAGCTACTCGAAGTCCCGCTCCCGCGTCGCTGGGCTCATGTCCAAGGTGTCGCCGCGCAAGCTCGCTCCCTCGCTCCGATCCTCGGGGACGACGCCGATCTACTCGAAGCCGCCGCCTGGCTTCACGACATCGGATACTCGCCAGAGCTTGCGGATACGGGCTTTCACCCGCTCGATGGTGCTCGCTACCTCCGTGACGTCGAGCACGCCGACCCGCGGCTGTGCAGCCTGGTCGCGAACCACTCATGCGCGATCCTCGAAGCCGACGAGCGCGGTCTGGCCGATGTCCTGTCGAGCGAGTTTCCATCCCCAGATCCCGAAGCTCAATGACGCCCTGGCCTACTGCGACATGACGACGACCCCGACCGGCGAAGTGGTCTCCGTGCACGATCGACTCTCAGAGATAGTCGAGCGCTACGGGCCACACGACGTGGTGACGCGGTTCATCCGTAGGGCAGAACCGGAGCTCGTTTCCAGCGTCACGCGTACGGGTCAGCGTCTTTTCCTAGCGCAGTAAAACGCGCTAGATGATCACGGGCGATTCTTTGCGGTCAAGGTAGTCGTTGATCCGTATCCGCATCGATCGGTCCATGGTGTAATCAGGCACCTCTGACACAGGCACCCACCGCACCTCGCTCGATTCGCTGCTCGGCGTCGGCTGGCCGCTCAACGGTCGAGCCGTCAGGACGATCGAGAACTCCTGCCGAACCTCGCCGTTGCTCGTGTAGAGAATCACGTGCTTCGGGTCGGAGTAGATCCCGACGATTCCCGTGATCTCGCACTCGATACCGGACTCTTCGCGAGTCTCGCGAACCGCGGCCTGGCCGACTGACTCGCCGAGATCGATCGCCCCGCCAGGAACAGCCCAGTTGTCGTTGTCCGTCCGGCGGATCATCAGGATCTCACCAGCGTCGTTGACCACGACCACGTTCACGGACGGAACAAGGCTGTTGGCCTTCGGCGCGCTCGGATCGTCGTAGTAGTCGATCCTGCGAGGGCTCACCCGTCGTTCCCTTCCGGTAGCGGTTCCGCTTCGTTCCAGACGCGCTCGAAGCTCTCAAGGTAGGTAGCGGCTATCGCGCCACCCGGTATCTTCCGCAGGTGGAAAAATGGCGCGTTGTTGGCCATGACCCCGTAGATGTGCGTGTTGACGAAAAGTTGATCGTCGGCGCGGAAGATCGAGTTATACAGGATCGTCCCATGCAGCCGAATCTCGACGTTCTCCACCGACCCGAGCGGGCGGAACATCGCGATGGCGCTCCGCACCTTGGCCGGCATGGTGTCGCCGATACCTTCCGACTGCCCGCGTTGCAGCACGAACGGACTATCCGGGTCGCCGAGCAGGATGCGCACCCGCGCTCCGGACGCAGCTTTCTCGGCGATCAACTGCCGCAAGCCGGCGTCCTCGGCGAGGAAGTAACACGAGTAGGCAAGGATGCCGATCTCTTGCTCGGCCTGGCCGAAGAGATGTCCCCATGCGTCCCGCGGCACAGCTCGACGGTACGGGTAGACGGCGACGATCTCGCTCTCAGACGCGGCCATGACCTGGTCGTGATCGAGCGCATCAGGCCAGATGAACGACTCGTCTACGCCGAAGAACGCGGCGACGTTGTACCGATGCTTCCGATAGGGAACACGGCCAGCGATGATCCATCGCTCGACCGTCTTGGCGTCTACCTGCACGGCTTCAGCGAGCTTGGCGGCAGTGACCCGCCGCTCAAGCAGGAGCGCTCGAAGTCTCTCGTTTGCCAATGCCACCGTGCCCAAGGACGCAATAGGACGGCTTCATCTTAGCGGAGACGTCCCGCCGCGTCCGTGGGATGTCCTAGCGCGTAGTCACTGCGTCCTCACTCCTCGCGCCACCCTTGCTCATACCGGGGCATTAGCGCCAAGCCGGACAATCCGGAAGGCGCCGAATGAAGGGAGGTTCGGATGCTCAATCTCGCTCTCACCGTCATTCTCGCCGACCAGAGGCGTCGCCAGTGCCCGTGTGGCGCTGTCGCCGATCGACCCTTCGGGCTATGCCGCAAGTGCCAGGACCGCAAGCCTGGCGCCGCAAGACCATCCACCCACCGCAAGTCCACCGACGTCGACCGTCGCGTCGCGCATCGCTCGCCGCGCTCCGTGCTCGCATCAACAACGGATTGGAGGTCTGATGTCGCCGCTCATAGTTCTCGCGCTGGTCACGGCTCTGGCCATCCTCGCCGTGCTCGATGTTCGTCGCGGTGGTCCTCGGCATCCGCTCCGAGTCCGGCTACCGGGAGATGTCCACCAGGGCGCAGCGACCCCTCGCCGTGATGGTTCGCCGGCTGCTCGGCGTCTACGTCGGCAAGCCAGCCGACGCGGACTCCGAGGACAACCGCGAAGAGTGCCTTACCGGAAGCTCAACCGACTGGTGGACGAAAGGCGGGCGGAACTGACCACCACCCGCCCGATTGGCCGCTCGGCGAGCCGTGCCCCGTGTGCGGCTCGCCGGACATCCTCGCCATCACCAGGGTCGACCCCCCAGGAAGGGAGGTGATCACAACGGCAATCTCGATCTCGCTCATCGCGCTGCTAGCCGTCGCGGTGTGGGCGCTCTACAAGTTCGCTGCCTTGAAGCTCTGGCACGGTCTCGTGTGCATGCTCTTCGGCTTCTACCTGGCGTCGAGCAGCGTCGCCCCGGAAATCCGCACCACCGTCACCAGCATCATTCACGCCCTGACCGGCCAGGGCTGAGCAACCCACAACCGAAGGAGGTGGTCAACACGTCCAACCGCATCGACCCCGACACCAATCTTCAGGAGGTAGCCAGCCGCCACGACACCGCGGCCGCGGTCATAGACAAGCTCGGCCGAGCGCTCGACACGATCCCGCTCTTGTCCGCCGAGATCACCCGTCTACGCCGACGGCTCACCACCACCCTTAGCGACCTCAACAATCTGCTCGCCGCTGCCAAGGCCACGCTCAGCGCCCACACCGACGGCGAGGAAGACCCGCTCTACTACCTCCGCGACGAACTCACCGCGCAAGGCCATCTCCGCGCCGAGCAGCGCCACCAGGAGCGGCCATGAGCGAGCCGCCCGACGCGAGGCCAACTCCGCCGGCACGCCCGCCGACTCACCCGCGACGGCTACCAGCCGATGATGCTCATCAACTCCGGCAGCGACCTTCCCGAGATGGCCACGACGGCGCTCGTCCGCGCCATCTGGCGCTACCGTTCCGAACTCGTCCCTATCGCCGTCGCCGTCGCGACGTTCATAGCCGCGAACACACTCCACCGCGCCCACCACGCCGCGTGGCCCTGGCTGGCGCTAGCGACGCTGGCCACCGTCGCGGCTCTCGCAGTTCCGCCCCCGACGTGGGCGCGAAAGACATGGGCCATGCTCGACCACCCCGCCGAACGCGCCTACGCGGTCGCCGTCACGATCACAATCGGCGGTTGGCTCACCACCGCGACCGCGCTCGGCCCGACAACCCCGCCGATGCCGACTCATCGCCGTGGCGCTCACCATCGCCTGTGGCATCCCGTGGTGGACCAACCGCCGCCGCCGCGCCAAGGTCCGCGTCGATCGCATGCTCGACGCGTGGCCCGAGATCGCCAACGCGACCGGTCTACCCGGATCGCAGATCATGTCCGCCCTGGTCGACGTCTGGGGTTGGCGAGCCAGGCTGCGCCTCGCCCGTGGCCAGACGATCAACGACGTCATCTCGAAGATTCCAGCGCTCGAATCCGGACTCGGCACGTTCCGAGGAGCCGTCCGCGTCTACCCGACCCCCGACGACCTCGCCAACCGATGCGAACTCCGCGTCCTCGACATCGACCCCCACGCCGACGCCATCCCATGGCCCGGCCCGTCAACCAACACGATCACGGAACCCATCGACCTCGGCCCGTTCGAAGACGCCGCACCCTGCCGCGTGCTCTTCCTCCGGCGACACGTCCTCTTCGGCGGCGCGACCGGCGCCGGCAAGAGCAGCGGTCTCAACGTCCTGATGGGCAACCTGGCCGCATGCCAGGACGTGGTCATCTGGGCCATCGACCTCAAGAAAGGCATGGAACTCGGCCCGTGGGCGCCGTGCATCGACCGCCTGGCCACCACGCCCGACGAAGCCCGCCAGCTCCTGGCCGACGCGGTCAAGGTCCTCGAAGCTCGAGCCGCCCTACTCGCCGAACAAGGCCAACGCGTCTGGCAGCCAACTCCCGACATGCCCGCGCTGGTCATCATCATCGACGAATACGCCGAACTCTCCGACGACGCACCCGACGCCATCAAGCACGCCGACTCGATCGCCCGCCGCGGTCGCGCCGTCGCCGTCAACCTGGTCGCCGCGACCCAGCGACCAACCCAGAAGGCAATGGGCCAAGGCGCGGTCCGCTCACAGATGGACGTCCGCATCTCGTTCCGCGTCCGCGAACGCAAGGACGTCGATCTCATCCTCGGCCAGGGCATGCTCGCCGCAGGCTGGCACGCCCACACCCTCAACGCCCCCGGCAAGTTCCTCATCGCCGCCGCCGAGCACGACACGCCCAAGCGTGCCCGCGCCTACCTGCTCACGGATCAAACCGTCGAAGCCGCCGCGACCTACTACGCCGACCTTCGCCCGCCGCTCGATGCGGTCTCCCAACAGGCGATAGAAGATCAAGATCCTTATCCCGAACGGACCGTGGTTCCACCCGATCCCGACGCCATGACCACCGACGGTGGGGGAGACGGCCCCGAAACCTTGCTCTGGCTCGCCTTGATGCTCGCCCCGGAAGATGGGACCACCGTTCCCGACCTGATGACCGCGACCGGCATGAGCCGCCCGTGGATCTACCTTCGCCTGCGCGACCTCGCCGAGCAGAGGCCACGTGATCCAAGTCAGCCGAGGACGCTGGCGAGCTGTAACCGACGACACAGAGTGATTGTCTACGTCTACGTCTACGTCCAACGCGCGTGTCTGCACGTTAAAGGCGCGGACGCAGCCGTTAGACAAAGACATAGACAACTACCCAAGGTAACCGCGAAAGGAGCCGCCAAGGCCGACCCGACAACCAAAGGAGGTGGTGCCAACTTGCAGGCATACACGGTCGAGCAAGTCGCGAAGATGCTCCACATCAGCCGCGACAAGGTCTACTACCTGCTCCGTACCCGCCAACTACGAAGCATCAAGATCGGCAAATCCCGCCGCATCACCGACCAGCACCTAGCCGACTTCATCGCCTCACTCGAAGACCACGCCGCCTGACTCGGGGATCCAACCAAGGGGACGTCTAGGGACTTCTTGAGTTATAGTCAATGGAAGGAGCACGTCGAGCGGAAGGGAGCGATAGCCGGTGACCAGCCAACCCCCTAGACCAAAGAAGCGCTATCGCGACCACGGCGACGACGGCATTCACTGGGACAAGATCAACAAGTGCTACATGGGCACGATCTCGCTCGGCTTCAAGGACGGCAAGCGCCTCCGCCGCACCGTCCGTGGCAAGACCAAGGCCGAGGTCAAAGACAAGCTCGACCAAGCTCACGACGAGATCAACGCCGGTATCCGCACGCCGGTCAACTACACCATCGAGCAGTGCGTCAACGACTGGCTCGACACGATCGAGCGCGACGAACACACCCTCGCCACCTGGCGCGGCCAGGCCAAGAAGTGGATCTATCCGAGGATCGGCGCGACCAAGCTCAAGGACTTCACCGCAACCGACGCCGATCGCTTCTTCAAGGAACTCGGCAAGCACCTCAGCAAACGAACGCTGATGATGATCAAGAGCACGCTCCGCCGGTCCATCCGCCGAGCCCAAGTTCACGACCTCATCGCCAGGAACGTTGTCGAGCTGGTCGACCTCCCTGCCGGTCAGCCAGGCCACCCGTCACGCGCCATGACCGAGGCCCAAGCCGCCAAGGTGCTCAAGACCGCGAGCGGCAAGGCAACGGGATTCGTCAAGGTCGTGAAGGCCAGCAAGGGCCAATACGGAGCAACCCACGCGGCCACCGAGACCGGCGAACTAGCCTGCGGAACCAAGCCGCACGCCAACGCGCCCATAACCGAAGTGACCCGCGAACCAAAGGAAGCAACCTGCCGCTCGTGCCAGTCGCAACTGGACCTCGATGGCGCCGGCGACGCGGCCCGGTTGGAAGCGCTCTTCGTCCTGGCCATCACGCTCGGCCTGCGCCCGGGGGAGTTGCGCAAACTCACATGGGATCACGTCGATCTCAACGGGGGAGTAGTCCACGTCTGGCGCTCGGCCAGCAAGACCGGCGACACTAAGACCCCGAAATCGAAGCGCTCCCTCATCATGCCGAAGCGCGCGATCGCCGCTCTCAAGACGCATAAGACCAGGCAAGCCGGTGAGCGCCGTGAAGCCGGCAAAGCCTGGGAGGCTAACAACCTCGTGTTCTGCCACGCCAACGGCGCCGCCTACACGTCCGAAGGCCTCAACTGGCGCTTCTCCAGGATGACTCAGGAAGGCCGGCATCGGCCACTGGCACGCCCACGAAGCCCGTCACACAGCAGTCTCAATCATGAGCAGCAACGGCGTCCCCATCCAAGAGATCAGCGACACCGTAGGCCACAAGTCAACCCACGTAACCGAGACCGTATACCGCCACGTCATCGTGCCCGCAATCCGCGGTGGAGCGACCGTGATGGACAGTATCTTCGATGAAGCCGAAGACGACAGCGGCAGGGCATAGGCACCCAGTTCGGCGAGAATCTCTCGTGTGCCATCTGATCTGCCTCTGATTGGGAGCTATGCCCGGAAGGCGACAGCGTCGGCTAGCTATGTAGCGTCCCTGGTGATCGAAAGGTGCGTCAGGGCCTTAAACAATCCAAGGGAGGCGAACCCGGCGCGGTCGACACAGCATGCAAGCATCCGTGCGACTACTTCGGTATGCGCCAGCTGGTTGCCGACGTATGGTCGCACAAACCAGGAAAGCATCAGGATGAAATCTTTGCCATGCATACAAAGACGAGTATCAGTATCGAGGAGCGGCCTAAGCCGTTCGCGTTCCTCGATTAGAGCCTGTCTTTGGCCAGACGCCTTATTCTTATTTAGCCACCGTGTGATGAATTCATCTTCGTCAAAATCTATTCGGTTACCAAGTCTTGCGCACTGCCCCGTCGGATCGAGCCATCCTAGTCTCAGCCCCAGAGAAGCCGCGGCCGCACGAAGAAGGAAGAACTCTCTAACAACTGGATCCAGCGTCTCTATCAGATCGGTTTCTCTTAGCGGGCCCTTGTCGTGGAGGCCCAGCTTCCGATATTTCAGCAGCTGCTGTTGTCCGTACCAGTACGATTCCAAACAGCAAAAGTCAGTGCTTATTAGATATCGATAACCTGTGATCTCTCGATCAAGGAAACGGTCGAGATCATCGTCAATAACGCAGAGGATTCCTTTAATGGAGGTCGCTAGCTCTCGTTCGAGCAAGGCTGCAAGAGCGATGACTCTGTCCCGGTTTCCAGGCGTAAGGCCGAACTCTTCTAGAATCTGGGTTGGCAGGTCTATCTGGCTGGTGTCAACGATTCGAATGTTGTCATTTTGAAGAGCATATTCAAGCAATGCCTTATCGGTCGATCCTTCAACATACACGTCCTGCAAAGAGGGTTCGTAGGTGTACATCGCGACAAGATCGGTGACCGATCTGCGGGGGATTTCAAACATCGCCCTAATCGACTCCAAACGGCAGTCTCATGACGCGATCCGTGTAGCTGGACAGTAGCTCAATCGAGTGGGTCGCCATGAGTAGCTGAATTTGACTTCCTGTCGTCATTGATAGAAGTGCAGGGACTAGCTTTCGTTGCCATTTGATGTTAAGTGACAACTCTGGCTCGTCAATCAGAAATAGGCTCGGATGTTGGCGCGAGACCAACAGGTTGCAGAAAAGCATCAAGAGATGCTTTTCGCCAGAGGAGAGGTTTTCTGGCGATATTACGACGTCCTGCCTGGACCGAACAACTAGCCCGCGACGCACGTCGAACAAGATGTGCTTGTCAATGAGGAAACTGTTGAGATGCTCGGTGAACGCTTTCAAGGACATATAGAGCTGATCCATCGCATCAAGTCGCGCCTTGTTGCTATCAAGGTAAGGCTGCAAAAGGTTGATGATGAGGCCCCGGCGCTCGGGAGGGGTCTGTCGGATGGCATCAAGAAGATCGCGGGTCTGAATGCGAGGCGTCAATCCGAAGCGAGATTGATTCGCGGCGCGCTCTGCTATTCTTTTGATTTCATCGATTATGTCAGACTCGGTGACTGGTGGATCGAGGGAATCCTTGAATCCCGAATCCATGCTTAGTCGTTTGATTACGTCCGCGTAGATGGAATTTGCGTTAACCGATCCAGTATTAGCGCCCGTCAATGCTTGAGGCCGAACCCACTGTACGGCACGCCTTAGCGCGAGGTTTAGCTGCCTATCGCGCTCGGTTCTAAACCGTGCGCGACCTGTACTCCTTACTAGGCGACCCTCTACATTCGTCCATGTCTCCATTACTACGTCTTCTTGTTCTTCATCGAACAAATCGCTGTCAAGGATGCGCTCATCGGCAAGAAAGTAGGAGTCGAGTTCGAGGCCCTTCTTGACCTCATTCAAGAAACGATCTTGCTCTTCGGCAAAAGGGCCTTTAGACGGTACTGCGCCGTCGATATCTGCAAAGACTTGAGTGATTGCTTTTTGCCCGCGGCGGCGAAACTCCATCTCATAGGTGCCTGCTACCGCGCGGTCTCGGGAGACTCTAAGAACGACGCCTCCTGAAAAGTGTGCAGAGAATGATTTAAAGGGAATTGCAAGTATGTCTGTCTTATGCCCTCGTCCGTGTGCGCTCGATACCGAGTTGTGAAGAAGCTTTAGGAGTGTAGTCTTACCTGCGCCATTCTCGCCGTAAATTATTGCAAGTTGAGAATCGAAGGTCTCGCTAGCCATCGGTAGATCATAGGAGTAATGACCGAATAGGCACTCCACGCTGAGGCGCGTAAGTGCACGAACCCTCGGAAGACCCTCGGTTATACTAGTCATCGCCCACTTCTCTCCCTTAACTATTGAGGGGTGTGGCCAGTTAATTCATTGCCTTCGGAACCGTCATCCTAGCCCGACCGTGGTCGTGACGCATGTGGTTCATTCCTATAACTGCTCGGCCTAGTCATCATGTCACGAGGACGAGCCACATGCTGACAATAAGAGACAGATCGAGGTCTCGATGGCAGCCATGAAGATACCATCACAGCCCGGCCCGGACCTGGTCGGCGGCAGTGGGATCTTAATGATCGACAACACGCACATCATGAACTCTCGCCGCATCCCCCACTGCTTGCGATGGGTGCTGGGTCCTTGTCGGTCCTGCGTTCAAGGGGAGCGAAGCCCAGTCAGATGGACGACGCTCCATCTGGAGTCGCTGGTGGGTTGGAGCCGAACCGCTGAATCCCGGTCGCAAGCGCATCGATACGCGGATGCGAAGACTGGCGAGTAAGCCGTCCAGATGCGAATTGATGTCACTTGGAATGTCACTGAACTTCGAACGTGTATCCGAAAATCGGTGGAGCTAAGGGGATTCGAACCCCTGACCTTCTGCATGCCATGCAGACGCGCTACCAGCTGCGCCATAGCCCCGCAGCCCACCAACCGGCTGCCTCGTACCGAAGCACCCTACGAGGTGGAACGCAGTTAGCATACCGGTTCCGAAGGCGTGTGTCGTACACGACCTGTCGTACACGAGCGTGACGCAAGCTGAAGCCGCGCACAGCAGCACAGCAAGGTCATCGGTCCCGCCGATCCTTGTTCCGCAGTCGGTGATGTTTCCGGTAAGGCACTCTTCCCGGTGGTCATCGGCCTCCCTGTCGGCTGACCTGCCGACGTAGGCGCCGAGCAGTAGACGCTCCCTCACAGCCAGGGGGCTGTGCGCCTTGGCGCCCATCCGGTTGTCCGGTTCGGAGTGGATGGCGGGGGAGGTGCGCTGCCGGGCATGGCGCTAACGCTCACATAACGGACAGGCTAAGCGCGGCGTGACCCCTCCGGGACAGGTTTCCGTCTTCCTGATGCATAAGACACCCCAGAGTTGGTAACTCCAAGTAATCGAATGGATACTTCCTTCAGCACACAGCCGGGAGTGAGGCATGGGCAAGAACGGCAAGCATCGCGTCCGAAAACCGTCAGGGTGGGGGCGTCCTGCCACGCTGGTGACCGCGGGCGTGGCGTCGACAGCGCTGGTGCTGATCGCGGTGTACGTCGCGGTCGCCGGTTCCGCCGACATCCGAGGCGCCATATTGGGCCGGCCGGGCGCGACGCAGACGCCCGGCAGCGCCACGGAGGCGGCAAACCTCGGCGCCGTAACGGGCCCGTGGCGGAGCCTGCCCTCGAAGTCCGGTGCCACGCCGCCGGTCCCCGGGTCTCTGGTGCTGACCGACCGTGACTACAGTACGTGCCCGTCAGCCGCCGCGGCGTGCGTGGACCTGTCAAGGCACCTGACCTGGCTGCAATCAGACGGCAAGGTTACCTTCGGACCAGTGCGTATGGAATCCGGCCCGCCAGGATCAGCGAGTGCGACGCCGCGCGGCACGTTCACAGTGATATGGAAAGGCGGTCCGAACGTCATCAGCAACAAGTACAACGAACCGATGCCGTGGGCGGTGCAGTTCACCTACGACGGGGCCGCCTTCCACGCAGGCAGCCTCACCGTCCCATCGCACGGGTGCGTCCACCTGACCATGGCGAACGCCCACTACTACAACGAGCACCTGGCCATCGGCGCCGAGGTCGTGGTGTTCTAGCTCGGGCAGGGGCCGAACGGGCAAGGGCGGAAAAAGCCACGGTCCGTTCCATACAACTTCCTTCTGCGCAACCGCATAGGTGCCAGCTAGTCGCCTCTGCGTTAACATTTGTCGAAGTAGTCGTTTATCCTCGTTTACCTTGCGGCAAGGTCGTAGTCGGGGAGTGTGGGCGAATGCGGTCGACGGCGGTAGTGTCCCGCCCTTCCTGGGTGCACGCGTTGAACTCGCTGTCGGGGACCGGCGGTGCCAGCAGGAAGTCTCCGATTGAGATTTTCGCGACCGCCGCGTCCGTCGTCGCGCACAGCTCGTATGCCGAAGCCACCGGGGTGCGGACGGGCAGGCTCGGCCGCTGGACCGACGGCGTGGAGACGATGCGCGGGGACCGCGCCGCGTTCGCGGCGTACTGGGACGCACACAACGAGCGGGTCATCCGAGCGCGCGAGGCCACCGAGGAAGCGCCGGGTCCGCTCTGGGTCGTCCTGGGCGACTCCACCGCGCAGGGGCTGGGCGCGCCGAGCCCGCAGGGCGGGTACGTCGGCCAGACCCTGGCCCACCTCCGGCGGACCACCGGACAGCACTGGCGCGTTATCAACCTCTCCGTCTCCGGCTCGCTGATGCGCGACGTGCTCGCTGAGCAGGTGCCCCAGCTCGCAGATCACCAGCCCGACCTCGTCACCTGCGGCGCCGGCGTCAACGACATGCTGTTCAGCGCCCCGGCCAAGCTCTTCGCCGACCTCAGGGCGCTGCTCGCCGCGGTTCCCGACGGGACGGTGCTGCTCGACCTGCCGCTGCCGGCCGGGTTCTGGTGGATCGTCGGGCACATGAGCGTCCCGTACATCACCCGTATCAACCGGGTCATCCACGAGGTCGCAGCGGCACGGAACCTGCCGCTCGCCGAGGTGAGCACGCAGTTCATCGCACCGTGGACCGGCAAGTTCGCCTGCGACAACTTCCACCCGAGCCAGGACGGCTACCGCGACTGGACCCGCGCCCTCCTCGCCGCCGTCCCGGCGGCCGTCTCCGCCGCCGTCCCGTCCTAACCGGCTGCGCCGGTCTCGGCTCGCCGATGGAGGGCTTCGACGCACAGATCGCGGCCTCTGTCGGACCCGGGGCGCTGCTCTGGCAACGCGGAACGTCAAGGATTTTAGGGAAACCGGGATAGGCATCATCGACCCGTGGTCCGCGTAACGCGCGATTGGCCTTGCGCCAGGGGCGCGGCCAGGAGGCACTTGCGGGTGCCTATTTAATCGACTGGGGGCTTTCCCGTTTCGGCTAGACTGGCCATCCATGGCGGACGTTGAGGAATTGCTCAGCCGGCGGCTAGCGCCGGCTTTCGATGCTGTGGCCGGCGAGTCAGTGAGCCCGGCCGTCCGCCGCTCCCAGCATGCGGATTTTCAGGCCGACGGTGCCCTGGCGCTTGGTCGCAAGCTGGGAATCAGCCCGCGTGAGGCGGCGGAGCAGGTCCTGCAGCAGGCCGATCTGAGCGATCTGTGCTCTCGCGTGGAGGTTACCGGGCCGGGTTTCATCAGCCTGACGCTGGCGGATGAGGTGCTGGGCGGCATGGTTGCAGAGATCGCCGGAGATGACCGGCTTGGCTCTCCGCTGACCGACGCCCCTGAGACTGTCACGGTCGACTACTCGGCCCCGAACGCCGCGAAGGAGATGCACGTAGGCCACCTGCGGTCGACGATCATCGGTGACGCCGTGGTCCGGATTCTGCATTGGCGCGGGCATGACCTGATCCGCCAGAACCACATCGGCGAATGGGGCACGCCGTTCGGGATGCTGATTGAGCACCTGATCGACATCGGCGAGACCGAGGCGGCACAGGAACTCGCAGTCGGCGACCTGAACCGCTTCTACCAGGCGGCGAGAAAGAAGTTCGACGCCGATGGTACGTTCAAGGACCGGGCGCGGGGCCGGGTGGTCCTGCTGCAAAGCGGCGATCCTGCCACGCTCCGTCTCTGGGAGATCCTGGTCACGGAGTCCAAGGCGTACTTCCTCACGGTCTACGAGCGGCTGGGCGTGCTCCTGACCGAGCAGGATTTCTTCGGGGAGAGCTTCTACAACGATCAGCTCCAGTCGGTGGTGGACGAGCTTGACCGGCTCGGCCTGCTCCAGGTCAGCGACGGCGCGCGGTGCGTGTTCCCCGCCGGGTACAAGAACCGCCAGGGCGAGCCGCTTCCGCTGATCGTCCAGAAGACCGACGGTGGTTTCGGGTACGCGGCCACTGACCTGGCAACGATCCGTCGGCGGCTCCGGGTCCTGGGCGCGACGCGACTGCTGTACGTCGTCGGCCTGCCCCAGCGCCAGCACCTGGAAATGATCTTCGAGACCGCGCGCGAGGCCGGCTGGCTCGTTCCCCCAGCCCGCGCCGAACATGTGGGCCACGGGTCGATCCTCGGCGACGACGGCAAGATCCTGCGCACCCGCGCCGGAGCATCTGTCAAGCTCATCGACCTCCTTGACGAGGCCATAGCGCGGGCGACGGCCATCGTCGCGGAGAAGAACCCGGCACTGGATGAGCAGGCCCGCGAGCACGTCGCGAAGGCCGTCGGCATCGGCGCGGTGAAGTACGCGGACCTGTCGACCCAGCGGACCAAGGACTACGTTTTCGACTACGACCGGATGCTGTCCTTCGAGGGCAACACCGCGCCGTACCTGCAGTACGCGCACGCGCGAATCTGCTCGATCTTCCGGCGCTCGGGCCTGGAGCCACCGGACGCCAAGCACGTCATCGTGGCCGAGCCCGCCGAACGGGCGCTCGCCATCGAGCTGCTGGCATTCGCGGGCGTGGTAACGGAAGTTGCCGAAAACCTGGAATGCCATCGCTTGGCCCAGTACCTGTACGGCCTGGCGTCAGCCTTCACAGACTTCTACGAGAGTTGTCCCGTGCTCCGGGCCGGAGGCGACGTCCGCGCCAGCAGGCTCGTCTTGTGCGACCTGACCGCCCGGACCCTCAAGCTCGGCCTCGGACTACTGGGGATCGCCGCTCCGGACCAGATGTGAGCCGCCGCGGCCATGCGAGGGTCGCGCGCTGGTCAGGCAGAGACGGTGCCCGCGGCCAGGGCGATGGTGACGCCGACCGCGGCGGCTGACAACAAGGCGAGGACGACGCCGCGCCGCAGCGGCAGCAGCATCACCAGGGCGCCGGCCAGGACCGCGTACTGCCAGGGGTGGGTGAGCTCCCGGGTGAGGGTGACGGCCGAGCCGAGAATCGCGCCGATGGCGGCGGGGCCCGCGCCGTCGAGGTAGGCGCGGGCGCGCTGGTCGGAGCGGATCCGCTCGAAGCGAGGGCCGCCGAGCAAGACGATCAGGAACGACGGGGCGAACGCGACGGCGGAGGCGAGCAGGCCGCCGGCCAGCCCGGCGGCGGCGTAGCCGACGACCGCCACCGTCTGCACGACGGGGCCGGGGGTGACCTGGCCGAGGGCGACGGCGTTGAGGAACTGGGCGCCGGTCATCCAGTGGTAGCGGCTGACCGCGTCGGCCTGCATCAGCGGGATGATCACGAACCCGCCGCCGAACGCCAGGCCGCCGACCTTGAACGCCACCCACGCCACCGACGCCAGCACCCCGCCCCCGACCGCCAGCGCGAGGGCGGGAGCGGCGAGGAGTCCGTGCAGCCTGGTTCCGTCGACGTCGCTGTGGCCGTTGCCGCCGCGCTCGCCGCCGCCGCTGGCCCCTTCCCGGCCGAGGCGGGGGCCGTAGCGGGCCAGCAGCTCGACGGCGCCGCAGCCGAGAAGCACCAGCACCAGCCAGGTGCCGATGGTCGCGGCGGCGGCGAGCCCGGCGGCCAGGTAGACCAGCCAGCGGACGGCGGAGGTCCGGTTGCGCCTGCTTGGGCCGAGCAGCGACCAGCCGGCCTGGACCGCGACCGCGGGGACGGCGGCGCCCGCGCCGGCCCCGGCGCCAAGCACCCACAGCGGCGGGGAGCTGGCCACGAACAGCACGGACAGCGCGAGGATGACGATCAGGCCGGGGATGATGAACGCGGCGCCGCCGATGAGGGCGCCGGCCCGCCCGCGCAGTCGCCAGGCGCAGAAGATGGCCAGCTGGGTGGAGGCAGGGCCGGGCATCAGGTTGCAGACGGCGATGGCGTCCTCGAACTCCCGGGCGTTCAGCCAGCCCCTGCGCTCGACGCACAGCTGGCGCAGCAGCCTGATGTGGGCGGGCGGCCCGCCGAAGCCGATGCAGCCGATCCGGCCCCATTCCCGCAGCACCGTCGCAAGCGCCACCTGCGCCTCGCCCGGGGCGTCTTCCCCAGGCTGGCTCATCGCGGCCTGGGCCGCGGCAGCGCGCGCACCATGACGCTAAGTCTGCCAGCAATCCCGCGGACAGCGCACTAGCGGACGGTTGAGGCGAAGCAACGGTCCGTTAAGTGTCCGGATTTTGAATTTCCGCGCTGGCAAACGCGAGCGACCGATGAGGCGTGGGAGAGCGCCGTCAGCCGCCGGTCCCCGCTGTCACCACGCTGACGGAGAGCAGCTTGACTGAGGGCGCTGCGCACCCGGTCGACTTGTAGCCCAGGTAGATCGGCGTGGTCTGGTTCGGCGGGTAGATCTGCAGGTAGGTGGTCGTGGTCGGGGTGCACGTGGTCGGCGAGTAGTTGCCCGCCGCGACGATCCGCAGCAGCGCGTTGGCGGTCTGGCCCGGGCCGAGCGTCACCAGCGTGGCGGCGGTGGCCGTCGACCGCGATGCCGCCGCGCCGACCTGAGTGACCGGGGTGCCGCTGGCGAGGGAGACCCCTGGGTACCCGTACAGCGTGCATGGCGCGTTGGAGATGTTCGTGAAGTCGATGACCTGGTAGATCGACCCGGCGGTGCCCTGGGCGAGGCCGGCCTTGGCCGCCAGGTACCGGGTCGGGCAGGCCGCCGGCGCGGCCGACGAGGCGGATGCCGATGCCGAAGCCGCCGGTGGCGACGCTGCCGCCCTCGCGTTCGCCGACGCGGCCGACGCGGCAGACGAGCCCGACGAGGCTGTCGCCGACGAGGCCCCGGCCGTCGGCGTGACCGAAGGTGAAGCCGGGGTCGACGCCCCGGCTGTGCATCCGGCCACGCTGATCCCGACAACAGCAGCAGCCGCAACCGCCGCCAGACGACCCGCGGACCTGGTGGAACCCAACATCGCCGACCTCTTTCCGCGGCCCGGACGCCGCAGCTAAGCGTGACACCGAATAACACTCTCTACACCCCTTCTATAGACTTCGCCCGGTTGGCCATGGTTGTGCGGAGTTTCTCGCCGACTAGTGAGACGAAGGCCGCCGTCGTCGGCGCGGAGGCTGACATCGCCCGCTAGCGACGACCGCCGCCCAGGAACGAGTAAGCGAAGTATCTCGCGTGAAGGCCGCGTCTATATAGCCGCGGGCAGCCCGAGTTCGCGCACCGCCCCCGTCAGCGTCGGCCCGAGCGGCGCGTCAAGCGTGGCGGTCGCCAGCGAGTCCCCGCGCGTCGGCCCCTGGTTCACGATCACCACCGGTATCCCGAGCGACGCGGCGTGCCGCACGTACCGCAGCCCGGACAGCACCGTCAGCGACGACCCGAGCACCACCAGCCCCGAGGACGCGGAGACGAGGTCGAAGCAGGAGGAGACGCGCGGCCGCGGCACGTTCTCCCCGAAGAACACCACGTCCGGCTTAAGCACCCCGCCACACGAGACGCAGTCCACCACAGCGAACCCGGACGTGTCCTCGAGCGCCACGTCCCCGTCCGGGTTCACCGCCGGCTCGTCCGCCGACGGGGCGGCCGCCCATCCGGGATTGGCGGCCCGCAGCCGAGCGTCGAGTTCCTCCCGGGGCGACCGCTCCCAGCACCCAAGGCAGACGACCCGGTGCAGCGACCCGTGCAGCTCCGTCACGGCGGAAGCCCCCGCCGCCTGGTGCAGCCCGTCCACGTTCTGCGTGATGATCGCGTGCGCCAGCCCGGCCCGCTCGAGCAGCGCGACCGCCCGGTGGCCTGCATTCGGCGTCGCCCCGGTGACGTGCCGCCAGCCCAGGTGCGACCGCGCCCAGTACCGCTGCCGCGCCGCCGCCGACCCGGTGAACGCCTGGTAGGTCATCGGCTGCCCGGCCCGCCGCGCCTGCCCGCTCGGCCCCCGGTAGTCAGGAATGCCGGATTCTGTCGACAGCCCGGCTCCGCTCAGCACCGTGACGTTGCCCGCACCCAAAATCGAAACCAGCGGATGGAACGGACGCGGCTTACTCCCTTCCCCAACCGTTTCAACCAGCCCAGGCAGCGTCATAGCTACTATTTTGCCTTGGCGGGGGTGTTCGAGTCATCGGCCGGGGTGTCCTCCGTCTGCGTGGCCCACCGGATGTTCCTGCGGGCCTTGGACAGCCGTCATGATGGATGGGTGTGCACGGTTGTTCTCAGCCTTGAGCCGGGGGAGCGGATGCCGCTCGTGCTGCTCGGTGTACGCGACGAGTTGGTGGGACGGCCCTGGCGGCCGCCGGCGCGGCACTGGCCGGGCTCGCCGCTGCTCGGCGGTATCGATGAGCAGGCGGGCGGCACCTGGCTCGCGGTCCATCCGGACATCCCCCGAATGGCCTGCCTGCTGAACGGGCGCGGGACCGAGGCCGACCCGGCCCGCCGCCGGAGCCGGGGAGAGCTGCCGCTGCGCGCCGCAGCCGACGGCGCCGGCGTGCTCAAGGAACTCGCCGACAATCCGGCCGCGCTCCGCGGCTACGATCCCTTTCACCTTGTCTGCGCGGTCTCCGCTGCGGCCACCCTGCTGAGCTGGGACGGCGCAAGCGCGAGCACGCGTGACCTGGCCCCGGGCACGCACCTGCTGACCAATGCGGGTCACGCCTACCCGCCCGACCCGACCCACCCCGATGACCCTGCCGCCGAGCCGAAGGCCCTGCACTTCGCGGCCGCGTTCGCCGCGTCCCGTCCGTCCGCCGACCCCGCGCTGCCGGTAACCGAGGCCTGGGGCGACTGGCTCACCCTCGCCCGAGGCGGCAACCGTGAGCCGACCGACCCGGCCGCCATCATCGCCCGCAGGGACCTGCCGGACGGCCAGGTCTGGGGGACCACCTCGGTGACGCTGGTAGGCCTGGCCCCGGACGCCCTCCGCTACGACTTCCAGGCCAGTCCGGGTAGCCCGGACGGCTGGTATCCGGTGGATGTCGCGTAAGGCAGATCACTTCTCTATGCGCGTATCTGACCGACTATGGTCCAATCCGGGCGCAAACGGCTGCTCGGCGAGGGCGGACCTGACTAGGTCCGCGAGGATCTCCGGGTAGATGTTCTCGTCGGTTGCGTCGAGTTCGGCCAGGGTCCACCAGCGGGACGCGTCGATCCCGTCGGTGACGTGCATGGCGGCCACCTCGCCGAGCGGGCGCAGCTCGTCGGGCACCCGGCCGATGAAGTAGTGGTCGGTCTGCCTGATCAGCCCTAGGTGGTTGGCCGACCACTGCATGAATGCCCTGTGGTAGACCTCGGTGGGCTCGACGGGGACGTCGGTCCAGCCGGTCTCCTCGACAAGCTCCCGGCAGGCGGCCTGGTAGAAGTCCTCGTTCCTCTCGACCCCGCCGCCCGGCGTGGCCCAGTGGCTTCCCTTCGGCGGCGGGTCGTCGTAGCGGAAGAGCAGCACCCGCCCCGCCGGATCGATAGTGATCACTCGTCCCGCCAGCCGCGAAGGGTACTGAGGCTCATTCACGCCCCCATTATCCAGGAGCGGACCGCGGACGAGGACTTCGCCAGCGAACTGCTCTGGTTCGACGCGCTCATCCAGAACGTGGAACAGCGCACACAACGCCACCTGTCTCGCCGAAAGATTGCGCTTTTACCTGGTAGCCGCCCCGCCGTAACAGGCCGCGGGGCGGCTGCTGGCAAGATCGACAACGTGCCAGGAATCCCGTCGCGCGCGAGAGCGATCTTCGCCAGCTACCCCGAGCTCGTCGCCGTGCTCGCGGCGGCGATCCTCGGCCTGTCCGTGCAGCGGCCGCTGGCCTGGCTCGCCGGCCACCAGGGCATCAACGTGCTGCTGGCGATCCTGGTCTTCGCCACCGCGGTCACGATCGACCCGGCCGCGCTTCGCCGCCTCGCGCGGGCCTGGCGCTCGCTGCTGGCCGCGCTCGCCGTCGGGATCACCGTGCTCCCCGCGCTCTCCTGGGCGGTCTCCCGGCTGGTGGCCGCCGGGTCGCTGAGAGACGGCGTCATGGCCGTGGGGCTGGCCCCGTGCGAGATCGCCTCGGTCGCGACCACCGCGATGGCCGGCGGCGAGGCAGCCGTCGCCGCCGGGGTGCTGATCGGGTCCACCGTCGCGGCGGTCGCCTTCGCCGGGCCGATCCTGACCCTGGAGGCCGGGCACTCGGGCGTGTCGCCGGGCGGCATCATCGCCAACCTCGCCCTGGTGGTCGCGCTGCCGCTCGCGGTCGGCCTTGCCGCCCGAGCGTCGGCCGGCCGGCTCGCCGCCACGCGCTTCCTATCGACCCCCTGCGCGGAAGCGGTCGCGGCGCGAATCGCCCTCGCCGCCGTCGCCGCCCTGGTCGCGCTGATCGCCGCCGAGGTCCGCCTGTCCGCCGCCTACCTCGCGGTCGCCGCCGCGCTGCTCGTCTTCCTGCTCGGATCGGCCCTGGCCGGCCGCGCCCTTGGCGCGCGCACCGCCCGGCCGACGGCCACCGCACTGCTGCTCACCACGTCGATGCGCGACTTCGCGATCGCCGCCGGCCTAGCCGCCGCCGCCTTCGGCCCGGCCGCCGCCGCCCCCCTCGGCCTGTACGGCGTCGCCGTCCTGGTCTGGGGCACCGCGGTGGCCGGCATCCTGCGCCAGCGTGCCGCGAGAGCGACGGTCCGAGAGCAAGAACTCAAGACAAGTTTGGGTTAACGTGCCGTTGCTTCGCCCATCAGGAAACTCATTCTTCAGGGTCGCGGCGGCCCGGGATCCGGATCCAGGCACAGGCGGTACCAGGGTTCGCGGCACGCAGCGGGCACACTTGCGGTATGGACAAGCAAGAGCTCGGGGCGTTCCTCCGCAGCCGTCGCGAGCGGCTCCGGCCGGAGGATGCAGGGCTCCCCTCCGGACCGCGGCGGAGAACCCCGGGGCTGCGCCGCGAGGAGATCGCGGTCCTCGCGCACATCTCCACCGAGTACTACGCCCGGCTCGAGCAGGGCCGGGCGCCGCGGCCGTCGGGCGAGGTCCTCGCGGCGATCGCGGGCGCGCTGCGGCTGACCGAGGCGGAGTCCGGCCACCTCCACGCCCTGGCGGGCACCGCGCCGGCCCGCACCGGGCTGCACCGGCGCGACGTGCCCCCGAGCATCCATGCGCTCCTGGAGCGGCTGCCGCGGACGGCCGCGTTCGTGATGTCCGCGGTCTTCGAGGTGCTCGCGTGGAACGACCTCGCGGCCGCGCTCATGGAGGACTTCGCCGGGCTCGCCCCGCGGGACCGCAACCTCGCGCGCCGCGCGTTCCTCGGGCCGGCGCCGCCCGGCGCGCCGCTGTACGGGGTCTCCGACGGCGCCGAGTTCCGGCGCCACGTCGTCATGGAGCTCCGTGCCGCCCTCGCCCGGTACCCGACCGACCCCGCGGTGACCGGCCTCGTCGAGGAGCTCCGCGACGGCAGCCCCGCGTTCGCCCGGCTCTGGGAGCGGCACGACGTGCAGTCGGCGCCGACGCTCGCCAAGACGTTCAGGCACCCGGTCGTCGGGGAGGTCACCGTCGACTGCGATTCCCTCGCGCTCACCGACCGCGACCAGCGCCTCGTGCTGTACACCGCGCGGCCGGGATCCCGCAGCGCCGAGGCCCTGGCTCTCTTGAACGTGCTTGGAACCGAGGGCGTCAATGCGAGCGGAACGCTCTGACTGGGCAAGACTCAGCGTGGGTGGACGGACCAGTGACAGAAACTCGACATAAAAATTGAGCTTGTTTAATCCTTGTTTTTCTGGTCGGTCTTTCGGTTGCGCTAGTCGCGGTCCGAGACGAGCAGACCGTCGTAGGCCAGGTCATTGCGCAGGTCGATCGTCGTCCGGTCGAGGCCGCGCACCACTCGAAGCGGGGTGCCGACCCAGATCCGCCGCGCGCCCTCCGCAGATCTCGTCGGCGCTGTCGGCGCTGCCGGCGCTCTGTCCGACCTGACCGGAGCCAGGTGCCGTAGCGGGCCGTCCTCTCGGCGAGCCGCTGCACACTTTCGGTCGTGATGGCGCTGGTGGTCGTGATGGCGGCGGTGGCAGCTGGCGCGGGCTTCCCGACGGCGGCGGTGTCGCCCGCGAAGACGGCGCTGCTGATCCGGCCAAGAACGGCGCGCGACTCCCGTGCGGGCAGCCGCTCGGCATGGTCCGCGAGCAGCCAGCCGAGCCGGGCCGACCCGAGGTCAGCAAACAGCGCCCCGATGGCCCCGAACGGCACGTGGACCACGGGCACAAGGAGAAAGAGCGTTTGCCACGCGGCCGCAACGGCCGATGTCAGCGGCTCCGCCGCGGTCCGCGCTGTCGCGTCTGCCTCGTTTGCCCCGGTCGGTGCTTTCCCGTCTGCGGCCCACAGCCTGTCAGCGTCCTTCGCCCCGGCAGCATCCTCCGCCCAGGCTGGCGCAGCTTGAGGCGGGATCAGTGCCTGGTCAGTGCCGAGCATGCCCGCCTGGTCACTGAGAAGGCCCATTAGCGCGCCCAGGTTCGCCAAGAAGACATCGGCTTGCGCGGTGATCAGGGCCTTGTGCAGTTCGAGCGCGGCGAGGAAGACCTCGGCGCGGGCCGTGGCGTACTCGTCGTCGGCCCACGGAGCCGAGGTCTCGCGCCACTCGATCAGCGCGGCGTCCGCGGTCTCGGCCTGTGACGGCCCGTCGGGAACGTGGTCGCCCCACAGCTGCCGGGCCGCCGCGACCGCCTCTGCCAGCGGCCCGATCTCGGCCTCGAGCCGGGTGACCTCGGCCGCCGTCTCCGTGACGGACGCCTGCGCTGCCGCCAGGGTGGCGTCAAGCGCCGCCGACCTTTCCGCTGCGGCATCGCGCCGTGCCTCCGCGGCGGCGCAGGCACCGCGCAGTCTGCGCCGGGCGACAGACCACTCTCGCCAGTTCCTGCCCCGGCGCACGCCGCCAGCCAGGGCTACCGACAGGGCAGCGGAGCTCCGCAGCGCGGCCTTGCCCCTTGCCGTGACAGTCGCGACCGGCGGCCGGCCGAGCTGGTGCGCCCCCAGGTCGGCGAGCCTGGCCCGGTGCTCCTCCTCGGCAGCGGCCAGCGCCGCGCGGACCGCGGACCCGCGCCCGGTAGCTGCCACCAGCCGGGCTTGCGCAGTCTCGGCCAGGCAGGACGCCTCCTCGCAGGCCTGCTCGAGGGCGGAGATGCGCGTGACAGCCGCAGCAACCCCGGACCGTTCCGAAGCCAGGATCTCGGCTCGCGCCAGCGCTGCCCGGAAGCTCGCGACGGCGGTCGGCCAGTCGACCGCCGGACCTTCCTGCTTCAGCCGCCGCAGCGCGCCGGCCATCGACTCGCCCGCCGGGAACAGGACGTCGGTGCCGCGGACCGCGCCGCGCCACCAGCGCTCGGCGAACGCGCGGTTCGCCGCGCCGTCGCCGAGCCGGACGGCGAGCATCGCCCATGCCCCGGCGCCGTCGGACAGTCGCGCCGTGGAGCCGAAGTAGTCAATCGTCGTGGCCGCCTCTCGCCACCCCGCCCCGATGGGCGGCAGGCCGTGCGCGGTCAGCGCCCTCGGCTCCGGTGCCGCCAGCACGATCTCGAAGCCGGTCAGCGCCGGGTTCGGCGCGGCGACCCGGTGCGTGGACCAGGTGCGCGGTTCCCCGAAGGCCGCCGCCGGGCTGGGCAGCTCGGCGATGCGGCGGGCCCGCTCGGTGATGATCGCGGCGGCCAGGTCGCCGAATACCTCGGCTACCCCGGTACCCGGCGGCGCGTGTACCGCGAACAGCCCGCGTTGCGCGATGGCCTCGTTGACTGCGAACTGCTCGCTCCGCATCAGGGAACCATCCGACGGCCAGCGTCCCGCCGGGATACGGTCGGGCGAGCACCCATCCCGCACCACAAGCGGATCGCAGCGCACGTCGATACCGTCGATCCAGGCCGTGTCGGCGGCGGCGACGTCGCCGCCTCCAGCGGCGTCAGCGCTGTCCACCCAAGCAGCGTCCGCGGGCTGGTCGGGCCCCGTTCCCTGGTACCCGGCGATCCGCTCAGCGTCCATCGTTCACCCCGCCCCCGGTGGTGCGGCCCGGCCAAACAAGACCGCGCCCAGGCAAGACTACGATGAGTTGTCAGTTAACGCGCGAGAGTTACCGAAATTTCCGTGCGTCCGGGCGGTTAAAGAAGAGGAGAGCGGCTGACAGGCCGAAGCGGTCGGGGTCGCAGTCGCCGCCCGCTAATCGCGCGTGGTGCCGTCTGTGCCGGTATTGTGCTGGCCAGATGGACGAGCAGGGCGAGAACGGGCGCGACCCCGGACGCGACTCGCTGCACCTCGACGCGCTCGCGGTCAGCGACCGGTTCCGGCTGTTCAACTTCACCCGGCGCGACGATCACCTCGCTTATCTGTGGGTGCTCCGCGCGCTCGACCGGCTCCGCGCGGTGCACCAGGTGCAAGCGCACTCGGAGGATGTGGCGGTCGCGCTCGCTGAACTGGCGGCCGTGCACGAGGAGGTCCCGGCTCACCACGACCTGGTACGGCTCCGCGAGCGCCTCGACGCGCTGGCGGACGACCGGATCCTGCACCGGCTCGAGGACGCCTCGCGGGCCGGATCGCTAGCCCGCTACCGGAACCGCCAGTCGGTCTACCAGTTCAGCGAGCTCGGGTACCGCGCGTATGCCGCCGTCGAGGACGTGCTCGCGGCGCGCATCCGCGACGCTAACCTGTCCCGCCTGGTCTTCTCCGACATTCTCGACGACCTGCGTGCTCTGGCGGCGGCAGCCACGACCGGCGATCAGGACCAGGCGTACCGCAGGCTGTCACGGCTGGACACCGTCCTCGATGACATGTCCCGCCGTGCCGCGCAGTTCCACCTGACCCTCGCCGAGCTGATGCGCTCGACCGACACCTCGCCCGAGGCGTTCCTCAAGTACAAGAACGCGCTGCTCACCCACATGACCGATTTCATGGCCGAGCTGGACCGGTACCTGCCTAGGCTGGCCGCCGCGATCGCCGTGATCGACGGCGCGGGCGCGGGCGCGATGCTCGGTCTGGCCGCGCGCGCCGACGACCGGCCGTTCCTGTCCGACGACGACAAGTACGACGACTGGCGCCGCCGCTGGGCCGCGCTGCGGGCCTGGTTCGCCGACGACCCATCGGTGGAATCGAGAGCCGCCGGGCTGAGCACCGCGACCCGCGCCGCCGTCTCCGCCGTGATCGCGCTGCTCCGCCAGGTCACCGAGGCGCAGCGCGGCGGCGTGAACCGCTCGTCGCAGCTCCGGCACCTGGCGGAGTGGGTGTTCGCGTGTCCCGACGAGCCGGCCGCGCATGCGCTGATGACCGCCGGGTTCAACCTCCGTACCGCCCGCCACGTTGGCGGCGCGCACGATGACGCCGACCAGATCTCCGCACGCGCCACGTGGTGGGAAGCGCCCGGCGTCGACGTCTCGGTCACCCTGTTCAGGCGGGGCAAGACCCCCACCCCCGGCGTCCCGCAGCCGGCCAGGAACAACCCGGCGGTCAAGGCTGCGCTGGCCCGGCGTCAGGCGGAGCAGCGCGCAGCCGAGCGCGCCGCCGCCCGGTCGCTGCTCGTGGCGGGCGCGCATGACCGGGTGCTCGACGAGGCCGAGACCCGGGTCCTGCTCCGGCTGCTCACCCTCGCCACCGAGGCCCGCACGGTGGTCGCCGGCAGGCTCACCACCGCGGCCGGCGGCAACGACATCCTCACCATCCGCCTGGTGCCGAGCGAGACCGGCAGCGCCGTCCGCACGCAGCACGGCACCCTGCACCTCCCCGGCTTCGAAATGCGCCTTGAGTCGACCGGCCCGGGGCGGCGGTAACCGGCATGCCACCGCAGCCAGCCGCGGCGAACATCCAGCTCAGTGACCTGGGCGCCTACCAGCACGCGGTCCGCCTGGTGCTCACCAACGACGTGATCACCGCGACCCGGCCGCGTCCGGGCATGCTTGAGGCGGTGCTCCGCTGGGCCGACCAGCTCAGCAAGGACTTGCGCGACCACCTCGGCTACACGCTGATCGCGACAACCCGCGCGGTCCGGCTGATCCGCCGGCTCGACGGCCTCGACCCGACGCAGACCACGATCTTCACCGGCAAATCGGGCCGCCCCTTCGACCGCCGTCGGCTCGCCTACCTCTGCCTCATCCTCGCCTCCTTCCAGCGTTCCCGCGTCGAGGTCAGCCTGGCCGACCTGGTCCGCGCCTTCACCCCGAGCGCGAACGCGATCGAAGGCCTCGGCTTCGACCCGATCGTGTCCGCGCACAAGGCCGCCGTGGTCGATGTCCTCGACTGGCTGGCCGACCGTGGCGCCCTCCGGCTCTCCGACGGCTCGGTGGATGCGTGGTCCGCCGACACCGAACGCGGCGACGCCCTCTACGACATCGATCACGACATCTGCGCGACGCTGTTCCGCCCGGCCCGCCCGGTCCAGCACCTGACCAGCGCGGCCGGACTGCTCGACGCGACCTACGTCGCCGCCAAACGCGGGGCGCAGCGCGAGGCGGCAGCCCAGCGCGCCGCCCGCGCCCTGCTCGAGCACCCGGTCGTCTACTACGCGCAGGTCGAGCCGGAGGTGGCCGAGGCGCTGCGGCAGCACGGCGTGGCGGAGAGCCTGGCCCGGCTCACCGGCCTCGCGGTCGAGCGGCGCGCGGAGGGCGTGCTGCTCGCTGACGCGGGCGGCCGATTCACCGACCGCCCGTTCCCCGGCCGGGGCGGCGCGGTCAACCGCGCGGCCGGCCTGCTTCTCGCCAAGGTCGCCGATGTCCTCGAGGACCCCGATGCGGAGCTTCTGCTGCTCCCCGCGCCGCTCGATGCCGCCGACCAGCGCGATCTGCTGGAGAGGATCGACGCCGCGCTCCCGCTGGCCGGCGTTGTCACGGAGCTGGCCTGGTCCGCCCCGGAAGAAGATCAGGGCGCACGCGAACGGACCGTCGCCCCGCCGCCCGCCGCTGAATACTCGGCGCCGTTCATCGCCGACAGCGCCCTGCGCGCCATGATCGACGATCTGTACGACGAGCTCGGTCCCGCCTCTTTCACCGTCACGTGGCAGCATGACCAGCGTGGCCTGCTGAACGCGGCGGTCGCCTTCCTCGGCGACCTGCGCCTGCTGCGCCGGGTGGACGGCGGCGCCCTCGTGCTGCCGGCCGCCGCCCGGTACCGGAACATCAAGGCCGCGCTCCCGGTCCGGCACGCCGAGGGCCAGCTCGCGCTCGACCTATTCGGTGGTGACACGGGCGATGACTGACCGCTTCAAGCCGTCCCGGGCCGGCGTGATCAACATCTGGGACTACGTGGATGAGGAGTGGGCGTTCGCCGACGGCCGCATCGCCCTCCGCGGCCACAATGGCTCGGGCAAGACCAAGGCGCTCGAGGTCCTCTTCCCGTTCGTCCTGGACGGGGTGGCCGACTCGCGTCGCCTCGACCCGTTCTCGGGCGAGAACAGGACGATGAAGTCCAACCTGCTCTTCCGCGGGCAGGAATCCGAGTACGGCTACGCCTGGATGGAGTTCGCGCTCGCCCGGAGGGACACCGGCGCCAGCGAGCCGATGGTGGCCAGTGAGGCCAGAGGGACGAGCGCCGAGACCGTGACGCTGATCGTCGGCATGCGGGCGCACCGGAACACCGATGGCGTGCGGATGTCGTTCTTCGTTACGCGTCTGCGGGTCGGCGTGGACTTCGGCCTGCTGTCGGCGGACTCCCGCCCGCTGACGGAACGTCAGCTCCGCGCGGTCCTCGAGCCCGAGGCCTGGCGGCGGACCGCGACCGAGTACCGCGACCTGGTCGATAACCGCCTCTTCGGCCTGGGCCGGGAGCGCTACTCCCAGCTCCTCGACCTGCTGCTGGCGCTGCGCCGCCCGCTGCTCGCCAAGGACCTCGACCCGGCCAAGGTCTCGGACACGCTGACCTCCGGCCTCTCCCCGGTGGACGACGACCTCGTGCAGCAGGCCGCCAGGGACTTCGAGAACCTCGCCGCCGTGCAGAAGCTCTTCGACGACCTGACCGCCGCCAACGCGGCCGTGGGCGAGTTCACGACGCACTATGAGGCCTACCTCCGTTCCCATGTGAAGTTCGCTCTTGACCGGGTGCAGGCCCGGTCGGACGTCGCGGCCGGCCACGCCGCGCGCTTGGCGGTCGCCGCCGCCTCCCGCCGCCGCGCCGTCGCGGCGGAACGGGCGGCCGAGGCCGACCGGGAGGCCAGCAGGTCCGAGGGGGAGATGCTGCAGGGCCGCCTGGCGGGCCTGAAGAACTCCGAGGAGTACAAGGCCCAGGGGCGGATCGAGGACAAGCGCCGCGAGGTGGCCAGTCGCGCCGCCGAGGTCGCCCGGCAGCGCGGCAGCCTGGACCGCGACGGCCGCCGCCTCGCCGACCAGGCCGCCGCGGTCGGCAAGCTCGCCAAGCGTGTCACCGGCAGCCGCGCCGAAACCGGCCGGCTCGCCGTCGCCCTGGCCGACGCCGCCCAGCGCTCCGGCATCACCGACGATGGCTTCGGCCCGGTCGACGCCGGCGACGAGCTCCTCGCGACCGCCCGCGCCCGGGTGGCCGCCCGCCGCGACGACATCGGCGAGATCCGCCGCCTCCTGGACGCTATCCGCGACGCCAGGGCGATGCGCGCCTACGCCGAGCAGGAACTGACCCGCAAGGTCTCCGCCCACGAGCGACAGCAGCGTGACGCCGACACCGCTGCCGCCCGTCTGACGGAAGCCCGCCAGGCCGCCGCCGCCGATCTCGCCACGTGGTCCACTCGGTGGGCCGCCGTCGCCGACGAAGACGAACTGGCCGAATCCCTGGCCGAGGTGCTTGAGCTGATCGGCAACGCCGGCGCGGTCGGCCTGGCCGAGTTGTACGACGAGCGGACGGCCGCGCGCCAGGCCGCCGCGATCGCCGCGCGCACCACGCTCGACGCCGCGCTCGGCCAGGTCCGCCGGCGCCTGACGGACCTGCGGGCCGAGCGTGACATCATCGCGGCCGAGCAGGACGACGCGCCCCCCGCGAGTGACCTGCGCCCAGCCACCCGCGACGCCCGTCCCGGCGCCCCGCTCTGGCAGCTCGTCCGGTTCGCCCCCGAAATCCCCGACGAGACCGCCGCCGCGATCGAGGGTGCCCTATACGGCGCGGGCCTGCTCACCGCCTGGGTGCACCCAGATCCGGCGTTGACCGCGGCCGCGCTCGAAGCCGCCGAAGCCGACGGCTACCTCATCCCCACCGCCGGCAGTTTTTCCACTGCCTCCGGCAGCGCGCCCGGTGCCAGCCCCGGTGCTGCCTCAAGCGGTGCGAAGACCCTCGCCGATGTACTCATCACCGAGGATCAGGAGCACGTCCCCTCCGACGTCATTGTCGCTGTGCTCCGCTCCATCACCCTCACTGACGACATCATGGCATCCGGGTCTGACATTCCGGCCCGGGCCGCGTCTCGCGGCGTCGATTACGTCTTCGGATACGCGCCCGCGCCGCGGGCCGCCCGCTCCGTCGCGTCCGCTAACCAGCCCATGATCTCAACGAAGGCCCAGTTCAGCTATGGCGTCCACGTCGGCGCCCGGCCCAAGCAGACCCCGGAGTACATCGGCGCGACCAACCGCGCCAACCGTCGCCGCGCACGGCTAGAAGAGCAAGACGACCTGATCGCAATGGCCGCCGAAGAGGAAAGAACGCTCGCGGAACTCGCCCGCCGCGCCGTCAGCCAGCAAGAAGACTTCCGCCGCGCCCGCCGCCAGCTCCCCGACACCCGGCCGGTCGCGAAGGCGGCCGAAGCCGCGAGCACCCAGGCGGCGCTGCTCGCCCGGTCACGGGAGGACGCGGAGACCGCACGCGCCACCCTCGACAGCGCCGTGGCGGCGACCGACGCGCGGAATCCGCCAGCTCAGACAGGCTGCCGCCGAACGCCGGATGCCCACTGACTCACCTGACGTCGATGCGATCGCCAGAGCCGCCGCGGAGTTCGAGAGTGCGGCGTCGGACCTGCACAAAGAGCGGGCTGCCCTGGTCCGCGCGGAGGAGGACCTGGCGGAGCGCAGCGAGGCCGTCGAACGCCAGCGCATCGAATACGCGGAGCAGGAGGCCGTCCTCGGGGAAGCCGAACGGGCCCAGGCCGCCCTCGACGAGGAGTTCCGCTCCCTGCAGGAGGCGCTGCAAACCGACGTTCAGCGCGTTCTCCAGCAGATCCGCCAGACCGAGCGTGACCTCAAGGCGACACAGGACGCGTATCAGGGCAACGACGGGCGAGCCCGGCAGGAGCATGACAAGGTCACCGCGGCCGACAGGGACCTGCTCAACGAGCGTCAGTCGCTGGCCGACGCGATCGGCCAGCTCTTCGACCAGGCCAGCGCGTTCGGCGAGTTTGCCCGGCCCGACCTGCGCCCCCTCCTCGGCGTGAGCACCGCGCGAGCGTGGCCGGACCCCGCAGCGTGGCCCAACGCCGGGCGGGCGTGCGAGGATCTCGCCGACGTCCTCGCCGCCGAAGCAGACGCAGCAGACGCAGCCGCCGAAGCAGACGCGGCTGGCCAAGCCGACCCGGCCGCGGCCGTCCGCGCCGCTCTCCCGGCTGCCGCCACCGACATCCTCGACGCGTTCGCCGCCGCGACCAGAGGCGGCCGCCAAGTCACTGAGGGAGCGCTGAAGAACACCGCCGACCGCATGTCGGTCGCGCTCAAGGACTTCACCGACGCCCTGGCCGCCTGCGAGGAGGACTACCGAGTCGACTGGGAGCCGGGCGGGGCCGGCCTGGTCATCGTCAACGTCATCGACGACGAGGGGCGCAAGCCCGTGGCCGGCTTCGCAAGAAGAATCGACGAGCGCGCCAAAGACCAGGGGGTCCTCCTCGAAGACCGGGAGCGCAAGGTCCTCGAGGACGAGCTGCTCGCCGCCCTGGCCGGGCAGATCCACGCCCGGGTCGTCGCCGCCCGCGACCTGACCAGGAACATGAACTCCGACACCCGCTCCAAGCCGATGTCGAGCGGCATATCCATCGGCATCCGCTGGACCCAGTCCGACCGGATCACCGACGCACAGCGCAAGGCGTCGCGCCTGCTAGACCGGGACACGCCCGGGCCGGAACGCCTCGCCGAGCTAAGAGGCGTGCTGCGGGACATGATCCGCGAGTACCGGGCCGGGCACCCCCGGGCGACCTACCGGGAGGCTCTCGGCAGCGTTCTCGACTACCGGTCCTGGCACGCCTTCGAGCTCATTCTGATCACGCCAGGCGATGTCGAACAGCGACTGACCCGGGCGAAGCACTCGGTCATGTCCGGCGGCGAGAAGTCCGCCGCGATTCACCTGCCGCTCTTCGCCGCCGCCAACGCGCTGTACTCAAGCGCCAAGCCGCACTGCCCCCGGCTCATCGCCCTGGACGAGGCCTTCGTCGGCATCGACGAACGCTACAAGCCCGACCTGTTCGGCCTGGCGGTCAAGTTCGACCTGGACCTGTTCATGACCGGCCACGACCTTTGGGTTACCACCGACACGGTCCCCATGATCGCTCACTACGACCTCTACCACGACAAGGTCACCAGGACCACAAGCGCCCTCCTTATCCTCTGGGATGGCCAGCAGCTCATCGACGCCACGGCAGGTTACCGGGACAACGAGGAACTCACGACGCAACTCCTGGGTTTCCGCCCGACCCGCCACGCACCCCTCGGGGCGGCAGAAACTCTCTACTCGCAAGCGTCCCAGGCGCTAGGCCCCGACGTAGACGACGACCAAGCAGACGACGACCTCGCCTTCGAATAGGATTGGCGCGTGGCCGAGTTCGACGCGAAAACGCCAAGCATCGCTCGGATCTACGACTGCTTCGTCGGCGTCACGGACAATTTCGCTGTGGTGGGATGACAGACCACGGGCCGCATGCCCGGTACGCCGGGCCCGAGTACCGGCGACTGCTTGACGCTGCCCGGCGTTCCCTCGAGCGCACCGGCGGCAGCCTGAGCGCCGCCGTCACTGTCAAGCAGCCCGACGACGCGGAGCGCAAGGCGATCATCGGCATCACCGGTCAGTACCGGCCCGAAGCCGCGATCCAGATCGCCGTCCGCCTCGCCGATCTCGACGCCGCTGTCCGCGAGACCACCGGCGGGGGCCTGGTGGATCTGCTCGAACGGATCGGGCCGCCGGTTAAGGACCGCCCCGCAGACCGGCGAAGGCTTGCGGACGGGCGCGAAGCAACGGTCCGTTCACTCGAAATGAGCTTTTTGAATGACCGGGACTGGTTCCGGGTTTGGCTGACGGAGATCGTCGCCGACGGGACGCTCACCAAGCTGGTCAACGCGGCCGACGCGGACCGGGTCGGCCAGGCCGCCCGCGTGCTCGAGGTGATCGAGCAGCGGGCCGAGCCGGTCCAGCTCGCCGAGCTCGCGGTGGCGACGACCGGTGACACCAAGGCGCTCAACCACGGAACCACGCTGGCCACCCTGGTGCTGCGCGCACTCGCGATTCGCGCGGGCACCAGCAGACCCAGCATCACTGAGCAGCGCCGTGAGCTGTGGGACTCCTGCGGCGTCATCGTCGACGACCTCGCCAGCCGCGTCCTCGTGCTCAACCTGGCGGCCCGAGGCGGCGGCCTGGGGGAGTGGCTCACCGACGCCACAACCCGAGGCGTCCCGTTCTACGTCACGCTCCAGCAGCTCATCGCCATGCCGGTCGCCCCGCTCGCCGGAACGACCGCGTACGTCTGCGAGAACCCCGCCGTCCTGCGCCGCGCCGCTGCCGACCTCGGTCCGCGGTCGCGGCCGCTCATCTGCACCGAGGGCCAGCCCTCCACCGCATTCCACCGCTTGGCCACTGCCATCACGAACGCCTCAGGAGCCCTTCGTTATCACGGCGACTTCGACTGGCCAGGCATCGCGATCGCCAACGCGGTCATCAAGCGCCACAACGCGATCCCGTGGCGCATGTCCGCTCCCGATTACCAGGAAGCCATCCGCGAAGACGCTGACCACGTGAAGCTCAGCGGCATGTCCCAGCCAACGCGCTGGGACCCGGCCCTAGCCGACGCGATGAGCGCGACCGGCCGCGCCGTTTACGAGGAGTCCGTCGCCGATCCCCTCATCGCCGACCTCCGACTGATTGGCGCAATCTAGATTCGCCTGAACGGTCCCGTGCTTCGCCTGGTCCGCTAAAGTACCGCAACACGCCGATACGGTTCATTTTACCGCGTTATTTACTGCCTGCGGTGTACCTTGGACTCATGGCTGAACAGCAGGACGTCATCGAGGGGCTCACCGCCGCGGGCGTGCTCACCGGCATCCGCTGGGCGTACGAGTCCGCGACGAGGCGGTCGCTTGAGATCTACTCCGATGCCGACGGCCACGACTCCGCGTGGCTCGGCCACACTCGGTTCACCCTGTTCCGTGACCGCCTGGACCGGGTCTTCGGCTGCCAGCGGTACGCCATCCCGGCCGCAGACGGCCGGCTTGACGTCGACGTTCTGACCGCTGAGCTCTCCGAGCGGGATCTGTCGACGATGCCGCGCCTGGCACCCGGCCTGGTCCGCCGGTCCGACCTGCGCGGCAGCGCCGGGTGGGCGTACCGGCGGCACTGGTTCCTGATCGCCTCCGCCGAGTTCGGCCGCCTCGACACGCTGCCGTGGCAGGAGAAGTCCGTCACCAAGCAACTCGTCGCCATGCAGCCCAGCCCCGATCTCCGCCAGCCGTCGCTGTTCGAGGATCTGCTCACCGACGGAGTCCTGCCGGACGAGTTCCTACCCGACGGAGCGTCGCCCGACGGCGTGCTCCAGGGGACGGCCCTGCCCGGACGGCTGGATCCGCTGCTCCTAGCCGCGGACCGAGAGCTCAAGCTGCCCGCGTTCATCGTCGCGCACACCCTCGATGCCAGCACCGGCCAGATCGAGCTGACCTTCGGCCGCCCCAAGCTCAACCTGCGCGGTGGCCCAGCCTGGCACTGGCGCGAGGACCTCCTGAACGTGCCGCTCCCCGTAGTTCGCCGCACCGAGGTCCCTGCGGCGGCGGAGATCGACAACCCGTCCGAAGTGCCCGACGCCCCGGTCCGACTGCGCATCATCGACGGCGGTCGCAGCAGTGGCCGGGAACGCGATGGCGGACGGGCGTGACCACCGACCGTGCGCGTGCGGCAGATGTCGCCGCGTTCTTCGACGGCGCCCGCCTTACCCTCGCCCGCCAGCTGGCCGGCCTGCGCAAGTCCGACTTGGCGCAGCTGCTCGACATGAGCCCCACCGCGGTCGCCGGGTGGGAGTCCGGTGCCAAACGGCCGACGGCGGTCACGGTCGCCAGGCTCGCGCTCCGCCTGGGCGTCGATCCGGGTTTCTTCGCCATGCGCCCCGACGACGTGGCCGCGCTCTCTTCCACCCCGCACTTCCGGTCGCTCCGCTCCACCACACAACTCGCCCGCGACCAGGCGTTCGCCTACGGCCAGCTCGCGGTGGACATCGCGACCAGTCTGGAGAAGCACGTCGAGTGCCCCGACCCGGACGTGCCGAGCTTCCCGGTGCCGATGGACGCCGGCGACTTGGGCGTAGCCGGACTTGACGTCGGCGGGCCGGAACAGGCAGCGCGGCGTGTCCGTGATTGCTGGGGGATGAGCGGAGGGCCGGCGCCGCACCTCGTCCGCCTGCTTGAGAACCACGGTGTCCTCGTCGTGTTCAGCCCGCCCCAGGGCGCGACCGTCGACGCGTACTCCTTCGACAGCCGCCTCCGCCCGGTCGTCGTGCTCAACCCGGTCAAGCACGATTACTACCGCCAGCGGTTCGACGTCGCCCACGAACTGGGCCACCTGGTCATGCACACCGATGCAGAACCCGGCGGCCGGACCGTCGAGGACCAGGCCAATCGCTTCGCCGCCGAGTTCCTCATGCCCGCCGCCGAGATCCGCGCCGAGCTGCCCAACACCATGAACGCCGCCGCCTGGCAGTCGCTGGCCCGGTGTAAGGAGCGCTGGGGCGCCAGCATCCAGGCGCTCCTGTACCGTGCCCGCCGCCTAGGCGCGCTCACCGAGGTCTCCTACCGCAACGCCATGGCGACGCTCACCAGCAGAGGCTGGCGCCGCACCGAGCCTGGCCTGGTCACGGTCCTGGAGCAGCCCTCCATGCTGCCCCGCGCCCTAGAGTTGCTTGCCGCCGAGGGCATCAGCTCCTGCGACCTCCGCGACCAGTGCCGCGTCCCCGCTGAGCTCTTCCGGACGGTAACGTCCCGCCATCCTCAGCCCGCTGCGCCCAGTACCGCCACGTCGAGTACCGTCCCGCACGACACCCGACCCTCGCCCGTAGCGTCGCTCTTCCGCTAGCCTCGGCGATCCAGGTGCTCCAGCCAGGCGGCCTCAAGTTGGGCGAGCTCGGCCGCCCGCGCCCGGTCCCTGTTCGCTCGGTCCAAGGCCCGCGTAGACATGACGCCGGTGACAGCGAGCGCTGTGCACATGGCCAGCCAGAACCACCAGTAATGGTCTTGGACCGCGTAAAGGCAGAAGATGAGCGCGGAGCCGAAGAGCAGCCCGCCGAGGCTCCACCATAGCGGCCGCCACGGATCCATCCGGGCTTCGGCCTCCATCTCGAGCCGCGCACGGTATTCGCCCCAGGAGTCCGCCTGCTCGGGCGGCAAAAACTCACGGCCCATGGCTATCGCCTTCGTTCTGTCTCCAGATGCCGTTGTCGACAGCATAGACCCGCGATCCTTCGTGGGACAGAGCGAAAAAATCGGATAATCGTGCGGCGAAAGATCCGGAAATGGACCCCCAACGTCGCACGGTTACCCGATATTCAAGGCGGCACATGCCAGTGTTACCTGAGCACCAGGTACGCGAGGCTCCCTAGCCCCGCGATGATGCAGTAGAACCCGAACGGGTTCAGCGACTTGTCCTCGCTGAAGTACTTGGTCAGGAACCGGATGGACACGTAGGCGCCGATCCCGGCGATGAGCGAGCCGACAATGATCGGCCCGTGCATGCCCTTGCTCAGCCGGCCCGGTCAGGTCGCCCATCTTCAGCGCGCCCGCTGCGAGGATCACCGGCGCGGAGAGCAAGAAGGAGAACCGCACCGCGTCCTCGCGGCGGAGCCCGCGCCCCATGCCTGCCACCGTGACAATGCCGTCACGGCTGATGCCGGGCAGCAGCGCCAGGATCTGCGCGGCGCCGATGGTGACCGCTCGCCAGAGCGTGATCGTAGACAGCCGCCTGTCGGCGGCCACCGCCGGGTCCGTCTCCGCCTCGCTCGCCGCCGCACGGTGGCGTCCCCCCTGCCGGTACTGGTCGCGTCCGTACTGGCCGCCCTGCCCGTCCCCGCGGTACTGCCTGCCGCCGTACTGCCCCTCCCCGTTCCCGTTCTGCGGCTGCTGCCAGTCGTCGCGCCCGTACCGGGGATCCGGCCCCTGCCACTGCTGCTGCCGCGGCTGCTGCTGCCGCGGCTGCTGCTGGTACCCCTGCGTCGGCCCGCCCGCCGGCCCATAGCCCGGCCCGCCCGCGGGCCCGTCGAAGGCCGGCCTTGCCGCCGCCGCAGCCACGTCTGTCCGGCCAGCCCCGCGAGCCTCACGAGCTCGCCGCATCCTCTCGCTGACTAGCAGGATCACCCCGTTGATCGCAAGGAACACCGCCGCCAGCTCGGGCTTGGCGAGCAGCTTCGTGACCTCTTTCTGCAGCACCACCCCGACGATGCCGACCGGGATCGTCCCCAGAATGATCATCCAGGCCAGCCGCTGGTCAGGCGTCGCAATCCGGCGCTGCCCGATGGAGGAGAAGAACCCCCGCACAATCCGCAGCCAGTCCCGCCAGAAGAACGCGATCATCGCGACCGCCGTCGCCACGTGCAGTCCGACGATGAACGCCAGGTACGGCGAGCCGGTAGCGGAGACGTTCAGCGTCTTCGCCCAGCTTCCGCCGATCAGCGCGGGCAACAGCACGTTATGCCCCAGGCTGGAGACCGGGAACAGCTCGGTCACGCCCTGAACGAGTCCGGTGACGACCGCTTGGAGGTACGTGAGGTGGTACGACACAGGGCGTGCCTCCCTTTCCGTGGTCTCGGGGTGCAAAGGGCTCAACCGGGAGCGGGCCGGCCGACGCTTGCAGCCCCGCTGCTCGCCGAGGTCACTCCTGCCGACAAGCGACCAGACTAGCCGGACGGCGCGATAGCTCGTGGCCGAGTGGTTGACCCGGACATAAGCGGCGCGTCGATCACTGTCATCAAACACCAGGAACCGTCGGCGCGCCAATTAGGCCAGGAGCTTCACCAGCGCCGCGACGCCGACGCAGACGATCACCACGCGCAGCCCCCACGGCGGGAGCCGCCGGCCGATCCGCGCGCCGACCTGTCCGCCGATGATCGAGCCGGCCGCGATCAGCCCGGCCACCCCCCAGTCGATGTGCGTCGCGATGATGAACACCACCGCGGCGAGCCCGTTCACCAGGCCGGCCAGCACGTTCTTGGTCGCGTTGATCCGTTGCAGGGAGTCGTTCAGCGCGATCCCGAGCATGCCGATCAGCAGCACCCCCTGCGCCGCCCCGAAGTAGCCGCCGTAGATCCCGGCCAGGAAGACGAGCACCCACAGGACGGGGCCGCCGATCGCTTCCTCGGCGGCCGAGGCACCTTCGGCGCAAGCAGCGGGGGCGTCCGCGCTCGCACCATCCGCAGTGGCGAGAGCAGCCCGCGCCCGCTGCCGCTCCGCGACCCATCTGGCCAGCCAGGGCTGGATGACTACCATCACCACGGCCACGCCGATCAGCGCGGGCACGATGGCCTTGAACGCGCTCTGCGGGAGCGTGAGCAGCAGGATCGCGCCGACGAGCCCGCCGCATATCGACGCGGAGCCGAGCCGGATCAACCGCCGCCGCTGACCGCCGAGTTCAGCCCGGTACCCGTGCACGCCGCTGGCCACGCCCGGTACCAGCCCGACATTGTTGGACACGTTGGCAAGCACCGGCGGGTACCCGAAGGCGAGCAGCGTCGGGAAGGTGATCAGCGTCCCTGAGCCGACGACAGTGTTAATCGTGCCCGCCGCCAGGCCTGCCGCGAAGATGGCGAGAGCTTGCAGAAGATCATGCGGCACAGACTCACGCTAAGCCTGCGAGCGGGCCGAGACGCCACCGCACCGGTGTGAGAACCGTCGCACGCCGAAACCGGATGCGAGGATGACGGACGGCATTAGCGATCGTCAAAGACCCGGGCTGCCAACCCGAACAACGGGAACAGCCGCTCGACGTCGAGAAAGAAGGTCATTCGGCTGAACTTCCCGCCGTGGATCTCGAGCACAAGCAGCGCCCACGGCGCGAGCCCGCCGCGCTGCGCGTCCGGTTTGTACTGACCCCAGGCGAGCACGCCGTTGGCCCGCACCGGCACGAGCAGCGACCCCGCGCACGCGCTCGGCCCCGGCTGGACCATCCAGGTCGTGATGTCCTGGTTGCCTCGGATCCACAGCTCGAAAGGGGGCATCGTCATCACCGCGTCCTCGCGGATGATCTCCAGCAGCGCCGGCATGTCGTAGCGCTGGAACGCGTCCACGTACTGGTCAAGCAGCGCGGCGTTCTCCGGGTCGACCGCAGCGGGTCGCTGGTGATCGGGCAACTGCGAAAGCGTGGCGCGCGCCCGCTGCAGCGCGCTGTTGACCGCCGCGACGGTGACGTCCAGGGCGGTGGCGGCCTCAGCTGCGGACAGCTTCAGCACCTCGCAGAGAATCAGCGCCGCCCGCTGCCGGGCCGGAAGGTGCTGGAGCGCGGTCACGAACGCCAGCCGCACTGAGTCGCGCAGTGCCGCGATCTCGGCCGGATCCCCATGGTCAGGGATGACCAGCGCGTCGGGGATCGGCGTGACCCAGATGTCCTCGGACGGCCAGGGCCGCAGCAGCGACTCGACCGGCGGCGACGACGGCCCCAGATCCATCGGCAGCGCCCGCCGCTTCTCACCGCGCAGCGCGTCCAGGCACACGTTGGTCGCGATGCGGTACAGCCATGATCGCAGCGAGGCCCGCCCCTCGAACCCGTCTGCGCTCCGCCAGGCGCGCAGCATCGTCTCCTGCACGGCGTCGTCCGCCTCGAATGCCGAGCCGAGCATCCGGTAGCAGTAGCCGGTCAGCTCGCGCCGGTAGACCTCAAGGTCGGCGCTTCCGGAACTACTGGTCGTCGCTGTGTCTGCCACGTTCCCACCATAGGCCGGGGTACTGACACTCCAGCGACGGAACCCGTCGGCTCGGGGCCCTACGTCGGCCAAACGCGTCCAGGTAGACCAGGTGCTAAGGATGCCACTAAAGAGTCAACTCAACGATACTGGAGGTAAACCGGTTGATTAACGAATGTCGATGTTAACATGTTTCGGTGTTGCCTGTGAATGAGGTTGCTTGTGTGGTTTTTGCTTACACCTGAGGCAATGTTTCATGACTGAGGTTTGTGACCCGATCTGGCTCGGTCAACTATTTGAAACTACTTGCTGACTCGGGTCGGACGCGCCAACATAAGAAAGTGCGAAGAAATATCGCGGACAGTCCGCAACGCGGGCAGGCCTTTTTCATTCTCCGGTCTCGCGTAGTGGACCGGCCGCTCGCCCGACTGCTGTCCTGGCGCCTCGACGGGGAACTGGCCGCGGGGCGCCCGCCAGAGTGGTCACGGCTGCACGCCGCACGTGCCGACCATCTGGAGTCGGCGGCATTCCGCACCGAGCTCGCCGATGACTGGGACCATGTACTGGGAATCGCGACAGGGCGCATGGCGGCAACCAGGAACAGTCGCGCCGTTCTGCGCCGGGATCGAGTTTCCGAGGCGGAGCCGTGGATACGCGAGCTCACTACTTTGCTCCGGGCGCCGACGCCGGTGCCCGCCCGCGGCATCGCGTCTGCGTACCTGCTGCTCACCGACGGCACCGGGCCGCTCTACAGCCCTATAAGCAAGATCGTTCTTTCCGATGCGATCGCCGATGCCGTCGCCCTGCTCGATCCGGCCCAGCCGCCCACCCAACCCACGAGCTGACTTCCGCTTCATCGTTTAGTTGCCGATTCTCTCGGTCAGAAGGATCGCTTGGTCGGCACTGACAGAAATCCGTCGCGGGATTGGCCGCGGTGGTCCCCGTGCCGGTAATGTCGGGCCGGTGCTGAATGAGACTTACCGGGAACTGTTCACCGCGGTGGCCACCTGCGCGGCCGGCCTGATCGGGCTGCTGTTCGTTGCCATCTCCGTCGGGCCGCGGGAAGGCGTGCCCGGCCGGCCGGCCCTCATCCAGCAGGTCCGTGCGGCCTCCGCGCTGCTGGCGTTCAGCAATGCCCTCGCGGTCTCGTTGTTCGCCCTGGTGCCCGGGCAGAGCGCGGGGTACGCGGCCGTCGCCTCGAGTGCGATCGGCATCTTGTTCACCGCGGCCAGCGTCCGGTCCATTGTGTCCAGCCCCGACGTGTCAGCCGACCATGCGCGGCGGCAGGCCGGATTGATCACGGTTCTGTTTGCGGCATTCGGCGGCGAGCTCGCCTGCGGAATCGGCCTGCTCTCGAATGACACCGCCGTCTTCGGCCTCGGGTTCCTCAGCAACACCCTGATCGCGCTGCTGCTCATCGGAATCGCGCGCGCCTGGGAACTGGTCGGCAACAGGGACACCGGCGTTCTTGCGTCGCTCGCGGTGCTCACCGGCCTCGACCACCGTCCGGCTGAGCGCGCCGGCTCCGGAGACCGCGACGGCGACATTACCGACGGCTAGCCCGGCTAGCCCGCGAGTGACTCCGCAGCCTCGGGTGGTGAGCAGCACTACCCCAGCTGGTCGCGGCGGCGTGTCAGGTAGGCGGTCTCGGCGGTGTTGCCCGCCAGCTCGATGGCTTGTTCGTAGGCCGCGCGGGAGTTCTGGCTGCGGCCCAGCCGACGCAGCAGGTCGGCGCGGGTCGCATGGTAGAGGTGATAGCCGGCCAGCTTGTCCGCAAGACGGTCGACGGCCGCCAGTGCCACCTCGGGGCCGTCAAGCTCGGCGACCGCGATGGCCCGGTTGAGGGCGATGACGGGCGAGGGGTCGAGGCGGACGAGCTGGTCGTAGAGGGCGACGACCTGCGACCAATCGGTGTCGCGTACGTCGCGGGCGGAGGTGTGCACGGCGCTGATCGCCGCGAGGATCTGGTAGCGACCCGGCACCGCCCCGGCTGCCAGGCGCTCGCGCACCACCCGGTGCCCCTCGGCGATCAGCGCCGCGTCCCAGGCCCCGCGGTCCTGCTCGGCGAGGGTGACCAGTTCGCCGCCCGCCGAGACCCGGGCGGTGCGACGGGCCTCGGTCAGCAGCATCAGCGCCAGCAGCCCCGCCACCTCACCGTCGTCCGGCATGAGGGCACGGATCAGGCGGGTAAGCCGGATCGCCTCGGCGGTCAGGTCGTGACGGACGGGACCGGTGCCGGGGCCGGTCGCCAGGTAGCCCTCGTTGAAAACGAGGAAGAGGACGGCGAGTACGCCGGGGACCCGTGCCGGGAGATCCTCCGCGGACGGCACCCGATAAGGGATGCGAGCCGCCTTGATCTTGGCCTTCGCGCGGGTGATCCGCTGCCCCATGGCGGTCTCCTGTACCAGGAAGGCGCGCGCGATCTCGGGCACGGTCAGACCCGCGACCATGCGCAGCGTCAGCGCCACGCGGGTCTCCATCGCGAGCGCCGGGTGACAGCAGGTGAAGATCAGCCGAAGCCGCTCGTCGTCGATGGCGCCGGCAGGCCCGGGCGGGTCGTCGTCGTACAACAGCTGAGCCTCCTCCTGCTTGTCATCGCGTTTGACCTCGCGTCGGATCCGGTCGATGGCCTTGCGGTTGGCGGTGGTGGTCAGCCAGGCGCCGGGGTTGGGGGGTACGCCGTCGGCCGGCCACCGCTCGACGGCGGTCGCGAACGCCTCGGCGGCCGCCTCCTCGGCGATGTCGAGATCACCGAAACGTCTGGTCAGGGAGGCGACCACCCGCGCCCACTCCTCGTGGTGGACCTGGGTGATCGCCTCCGACACGTCGGCCGCGCTCAAAGGAACGGCCGCACCTCGACCTTCCGGTTGCAGGCCTTCGACCCGTCGGCGGCGAGCTTGAGCGCCACGTCGAGGTCGGCGGCCTCGATGATCCAGAAGCCGGCGATAAACTCCTTCGACTCCAGGAAGGGCCCGTCGGTGAACATCGCCTCATCGCCCCGGTTGTCGATGACGGTGGCCGTGCTGGGCGCCGCGAGGCCGCCGGCGAAGACCCAGTGACCCTCGTCCACGAGCCGGTCGTTGAACACGTCGATCTGAGCCTCCTCGTCCGGGGTGGCCAAGTCGGCGTTGTCAAAGATCACGGAAACCAGGTACTGCATCTCGGATCATCTCCTGTGCTTCGGGGACGCCCCCCGCGGGCGGCCGCTCACCCCTGCTACGAACACCTCTGCCCCGATCCGACACCGCCCCCGGATTTCTTTCAAGGACTTTCTGGTACCCCGGTTGGCTCCAGAATTGGGCCGGCAGCTCAAGAAATCGGTCACCGCCAAAGGCTATAGCGGCCCGGTCACCAAGCAGCGCGCATCGCGGCCGATACTCGCACTCAGCTTGGGCGTGCCGCCGCAACCAGACTCGGGTAGTCCTGCAGCTCGATGTCGTTGGACGCGTTGTCGGCGTATTTCATCATCAGGTCGAAGGCCCGCGAGCCAACGAGCCAGTTCCGTGCGCGGATGCCGAGCGCCGTCCGCGGTGCCAGGAAACGGCCGGCGTTGGATTGTCCGGCGATCTTGGCGTAGCGGCGCATGATCTCGTTGTGCCGGCCGTAGGCGACGGTGTGGTCGCCGCGGGCGACAGCGAGCTCGCCGGCGAGCACGTACGCCCCGACAACGGCGAGTCCCGTCCCGACGCCGCCGAGGGTGTTGCCGTAGGCGGAGTCACCGACCAGCGCTATCCGGCCGGTCGTGTACTGCCCCTTCATCCGCACCTGACTTATCGAGTCCAGGTAGAAGTCGTCCAGTCCGGGCAGCTCGGCCAGCATGCTCGGCACTTCGCCGCCGACGGCAGCGAACTGCTCCGCCACATGGCGGCGCTGCGCGGCGACATCGCGGCGGTCGCAGTTGAGTTGCGGCGCGGCGAATATGTACAGGTGCGAGGCCTTCGAGCCGCCCTTGACCGCCACTCGGCCGGGCGCGCTCCAGGCATGGGCGACACTGCGCTGCGGCCGGTCCGCCTGCATCCCCCACGCGGGCGCGCCGGCGACGGCATAGTAGTAGCCCAGGTGGCGGACATAGTCCCGCTCGGGACCGAATGCCAGCCGCCGCACCGCCGAGTGCACACCGTCGCAGCCGACGACGAGGTCGAAGGTGCGGGCCGGGGCGTTCTCGAACTGCGCATGCACGCCGTCCCGAGTCTCGGTGAGCGCGATGATCGAGTCGCCGAACAGGTATTGGCAGCGGCCGGCGGTCCGCTCATAGAAGACGGCGGCCAGATCGCCCCGCAGGATCTCCACCTCGCCGCCGAGGAACTCGCCGGTCAGGAGGGCCAGCTGTCGCCCGGACGCGTCGAGGAACTGCATGTCGGCCCGTCCGGTCTGGCGGCGGAAGATCTCCTCTCGCGCGCCCATGCGCTCCAGCACGGTCAGCTGGGTCTGACCCTTGAAGTCAATGGCCTGGCCGCCCGGACGCAGGGCTTCGCTGCGCTCGACTACGGTGACCTGGAAGCCGTAGCGATCCAGCCAGTAGGCCAGGGCCGGGCCGGCGACGCTCGCACCGGAGATCAGAACCGTCTTGGCACTCATGGTGACTCCTCGATGCTTAACTGCGTCTGCTGGACGCTATTTAGCGTATGATGGACGCAGTTTTACGTCAAGCTCTTCGACCGAGATCCTGTGAAGTCGGCGGCCGGCTTGGACGCCGCACCCATCCGGCGGCAATGATGGAGACATGTCGGCACCGACCACCCTCGACCTGCTCTGGGGCAGCGCGCAACGGCCCAAGCGCGGGCCCAAGCCCTCGCTAACGCTGGAGCGGATCGTCACCGAGGCGATCGAGCACGCCGACGCCGAGGGCCTGGCGAGCGTGTCGATGCAGCGACTGGCCGAGCGGCTGGGCTGCGCGAAGATGGCGCTGTACCGGTACGTGCCCGGCAAGGCGGAGCTTGAGGCGCTGATGCTGGACGCCGCGCTCGGCGCGGCACCAGACCCGGCCGCTGGCGCCCTCGGCGACGAGGACGCGGACGCGGACAAGGACGACGAGGAGCGGTGGCGCGCGCAGCTGCGCGCCTGGGCGATGACGATGTTCGAGCGGATGCTGGCTCATCCCTGGGCGGACGAGCTCGCCCAGGGCGTACGACCGGTCGGCCCGAACGAGGTCGGCTGGATGGAGTCCGCGCTGACCACACTGGCCGACAGCGGGCTGACCGGCGCGGAGGCCCTCGACACGATCGCACTGCTGGCCGGCCACGTCCGCGGCCTGGCCCTGCAGGCGGCCGCCGCCGGCGACGACAACATGGAGGCCGCGCTCGGCCGCCAGCTCTCGCAGGCTCTCGCCGCCCAGGTCGGCCGCTACCCCCGGACGGTCGCCGCCTTCACCGAATCCGGCCCGCCCGGCGACCGCGACAACGCCCTGGTCTTCGGCATCGACCGCATCCTGGACGGCCTTGGGGTGCTGATCGCCGCCCGCACCCGCTGACCTTGCTCTTCCGGGAGACACCCGGCTTCCTCGCCGCTCTCCAGCGCGACGGCCTGCACCGAGGGGGCCGGGCGACCCTCGGTGTCGGCCCGATGCCTGTGGGTACAGTCAGGTTGTTATTGCGCCCTTGAGGCTGTGAGAGGCGGTCACCGATGCGTTCTGACATCAGACCAGGCGGCACCTTCCCGGACTACGCCCTCCCCGACCACACCGGCACGGTCCGCACGCTCAGCGAACTTCAGGGCGGCGATCCACTGATCCTCACGCTTGCGCGCGGCAACTACTGCCCCAAAGAGCACCGGCAGCACCTGGAGCTAGCCGAGCACTACCCCGAGATCGCGGTGGCCTACACCCAGGTCGCCACGATCGCCACCGACGACCATCACACACTGCAGGAGTTCCGCGCGTCGGTCGGGGCGCAGTGGCCCTTCCTGTCTGACCCCGGGCGGATTGTCCAGAAGGACCTTGACATCCAGGAGTACACCGACCCCGAGCACAACCCGATGATCCCGCACACGCTCGTCCTCAAGCCGGGGCTGATCATCCACAGTGTCTACAACGGCTACTGGTTCTGGGGGCGCCCGTCGTTCTACGACCTGTGGCACGACCTGCGGGCGGCCACGGCCGAGATCCGCCCGGACTGGGACCTGAGCACGCCGGGGCTGCGCGAGGCATGGGACGCCAACGACTTCTCGAAGTTCCACGGATGGGACCGGCAGGCGCCCGCGTCGGTGCCGACTTCGTATACGTGACAGAGCGGCGATTGTCACTGCACAAGGCGGGTCACCCGGCGGCTGGCAAGGATCCCGGAAAGGGCGAACACGGTGCGCACACCCGTATGCGAGTTGCTTGGGATTGAACAGCCGATCGTCCAGGCGCCGATAGCTGAGATTCCCCGGCTGACCGCGGCCGTCTCGAACGCCGGCGCGCTCGGCATGATAACGCTGACCTGGTCGGCAGACGTCGGGGCTACCGTTCGCGAGACGGCGGCGCTCACCGCGCGGCCGTTCGGGGGCAACCTTGTTCTCACCAAGGATCGGCACCGTCGCCTCGACCAGGCCCTCGAGGCCGGCTTGCGGATCGTCTCGTTTCTCTGGGGAGACCCCAGCGACTACATCCAGCGTGTGCACGACGCCGGCGGGATTGTCCTGCACACGGTCGGCACCGCCGAGGAGGCGCGACGGGCTGTCGCGTCCGGGGCGGACGTTATCGTCGCTCAGGGGCTGGAGGCCGGCGGACACGTGTGGGGCACGATCGGGACCCTGCCGTTGGTGCCCGCCGTGGTGGACGCGGTGGCGCCGGTGCCGGTGATCGCGGCGGGCGGGATCGGCGACGCTCGGGGCGTCGCGGCGGTGCTCGCCCTCGGCGCCCAGGCGGCCTGGCTGGGCACGCGGTTCCTGCTGGCCGAGGAGATGCCGATCCACGAGGACTACCGGCGCCGGGTGATAGCCGCGTCCGAGACCGATGCGCACCTGTACCCCAACCTGTACGAGGTCGGATGGCCGGACTCTCCCCACCGCGCGCTCGGCAACTCCACCGCTCGGGCGTGGGAGGCCGCGGGCCGGCCGCCACTTGCGCAACGGCCGGGATACGGCGATGTGATCGCGCACTTCGCCTCGGGCGAAGCGATCGTTCGTTACGAGCCGGCGCCGCCGATGGTCGGGACCGCCGGGGAGATCGAAGCGCTCTCGATGTGGGCCGGACAGAGTGTCGCCCTGGCGAGGCAGTCACAGCCAGCCGCGGAAATCGTGGCCGAGCTCACCTCCGGCCTTTAACCAGCGGCTCAGCGGATCAAGCGGGCAGGCCTGCCAGGATCTGGTCGAGCCAGCTTCGGACGGCCGTGATCGACTGCGGTCGGAGCCGGAACAGCCGCGCGCGGGCGTCCTCATTGAGCCGCTCATCCTCGATGACCTGGGCGGCGAGCAGGACCCGCAGGTGCCTGCTCATCGCGGGGGCCGACATGCCTATCTCGGCGGCGAGTTCGCCGGCCCGCCGAGGGCCGCCGCTGAGCGCGGCGACCACCTGACGCCGCACCGGATCGCCCAGCGCCTCGATAACCGTCCCCGCCGTCACGTCCACGTCATGTCTCATGCCTAAAATTATTAACTATTCCGTTAATAATTGTCAAGCGGATGCGGGTGAAAACACTCCGGACGGAGCCAGCCGGAGAGGCCCCGGGAGAACTCTGCGCTTGTCGGTCGTCAAGATCGTCTTTCGGGGGTTGCGGGCCGACCGCGCCGGTACCGATACTGCTGGGATGAGCGACCGGAACGTGCTGGGCGGCGAGCTTGAGCCCTGTGGAAGTGACCCGCTGACTGGGTTCTATCGGGACGGCTGCTGTACCACCGGTCAGGAGGACCAGGGGAGTCACACCATCTGCGCCGTGGTCACCTCGGAGTTCCTTGCGCACCAGCGGAGCATCGGCAACGACCTCACCACGCCGATGCCGCAGCACCGCTTTCCCGGCCTGGTGCCAGGGGACCGGTGGTGCGTGACCGCCGTGAACTGGCTCCGCGCCTACCAGGACGGCAGCGCGTCGCCCGTCGTCCTGGCGTCCACGCACGAGCGCGCCCTGGACATCGTCCCGCTCGCCGCGCTCCAAGAGCACTCGGTCGACGTCCCCGCCGACCCGAGCGCCCTGGAAGGCCACTAGCCATAGCGCCATAACTATCCAGGGTCAACGGAAGCCGTTGACCCATCTCGCCCATATTTCTCTAACTGCGCTTCCGTGTTGCTCAGAAAATTAGTCGGCGAATCGAATGCATTAGACAATGTCGCCTTGTCGTAGGCCAGCCGTAGATGATAGCGACAAACCCAACGGACTACTGCTACAACAGCGGCCTGACATCCGATTACCCGCAATCTCGTAATGTGGGCATTCGCCCGCCCTGCCCTCCTCGCCCGCCCGGTGCGCCTCCGGGGGCGGTCTTCGCTCACCTTGGCGACTCTGCATAGCTCCCGGACAAAATAAACGTCTCAATAGGCCTGAAAGTGTCCGGCAGCTATGCAAAGTCGAAAAAGTGTCCGGCAGCTATGCAAAGTGGCCGCCGCCTGGGCGATCACGGGCCCGCGCTCGTCGTCGCCCGGATCCTGCAGCCAAAACCGAAAGCCGCCGGTCCCGCCGGCTAGCGGTCGATGTGCGAGCCGAGCCAGTCGCAGAAAGCCGCGCTCGTTCTGAAGAATTCAGAGATTTTCCCCGCGACGACCGGCGTGGACAGCCAGGGCGCCGGGTTCCAGTGCTGCCACGTGGTCAGGCCCTTGTGCCGCAGCAGGTCGATCCGTGGGTGGTCGGCGGTGTAGCCGCGCGGCGCGGACTTGAGGGTGCCGTGGCCGTGGATCTCGACTCCGGCCTGCGCCAGGCCGGCCACGATGGCGGCGAGTTCGGCGCCGTCCGGGCCCGCGACCGCGGCGCGGTACTTGACCAGTTCGTCGGGCTTCAGGTGCCACATCCCGGTGCCGACGGACAGCCCGTCGGCGGAGAGCTGCACGTATCCAGTCCCGCCCAGCGTCGCGCCGATGTGCGTCTTATAGGGCGTCTTATCGTTGCTGAAGCGGACATCCCGGTACGGGCGGAAGACCTTCGGCGCCCCGAACTCGGGGGTCAGCTCCTCGAGCAGCTCCTCCATCGGGCGGAGGACCTGCTCGGTGTAGACCGCCTTGTGCTTGGTCCAGTACGCCTTCGAGTTGTCGGTCTCAAGGCCCTCGTAGAACTCCAGTGCCGCCGTCGGCCACCCGCTGAAACCCATTGCCCAAGCCTACGCTGGTGCTTCCCCGCTCGCCGCCGGGGCTCGGGACCCTTTGGCTCGCAGGGTGTCCCGCTGGACGGTACCGCCTAGATTTGCGGTATTCGCGGATTTCTGGCGGTTACCGGGCGTTCAGCCATAGGATTTCTCGGTAACCCTTGTCTCAGCGCTCCCTTTGACGATGAAAAGAGTTGTTAGATCGTGTTGCGTGATGAGCTATCGGTCAAGGAACGGGCAGTGCTTTTCGCTCTGCTCGGTGAGGCGCGCCAGGTCTCCAATCCGGAGCTGGAAGCGCTGATCGGCTTCCGGCTGGTCGGGGAGGAGCGGCGCAGGCTCAACGACCGCAAGCTTGTCGAGTCGACCAAGGTGGCGCGTGGTGCCTTCGCGCACGAGCTCTCCGACGCCGGCTGGCGGTGGTGCGCCCAGGATCTGGCCGCCGGGCCGGCTGGGCGCGGGAGCAGCCTGGAGCGCGCGCATTACCTCGTCTTCGGCGTGTTCGCGCGCTACCTGAGCGCCGCCGGGCTGAGCCTCGCCGAATTCGTCGCGCCGCCCCTCGATGCAGCCGCGACGCCGGAGCGCACGCTGCTGGCCGGCCGCGCGGCCGCCACGCGGTTGATGTGGCGGCGCGCGTTGAGGCCGGGTACTTGGAACTCGCGCCCGCGAGCGGCGAGTTCGTCAAGCTGCGCGAGTTGCGCGAGCGGCTGGCGGACATACCGCGCCCCGACGTGGATTCGGCGCTCGCAGTGATGTTCACCAGCCAGCGGATCAATCTCATTCCCCAGGAAAATCAGCAGGCATTGTCGGCCGCGGACCGCGAATCGGCGCTTCGCATCGGCGGCGAAAATAAGCACCTGATCTCGATTGAGTAATTGCATCGGGCAGCGAAACGAGCAGCGAATGAGCACCGAAGAGCTAACCGCGCTAGCCGCGCTCACCTTTAACTGGACCCGCGCGCTCGACGATGTGTGGACGGACCTGAGCTATCACGTCGACGGGCTGCACGAACAGACGGCCGACCTGATCCGCGCCGGGATCGGCGAGGCGACTGCCGACTCCTCCCGGCCGCTCGGCATCGTCATCCAGGGGGAGCGCGGTGTCGGCAAGACCCACCTCCTCGGCTGGACCCGGGCGCAGGTGCAGCGCGCTGGCGGCTACTTCTTCCTGGTCGGCGACCTGTTCACCAAGGCCTTCTGGGAACAGGTACTCGGCTCCGTCGTGGAGCAGCTGCTGCCGTTCCCGGACGGCAGTCGCAACCAGCTGGCCATACTGCTGACCGGGCTCGCGGATCGCGTGGGGCTTGAGGGAAACTTCCGCGCCGAGGTCACCGGGGAGGTGCCGCCGTCCCCCGAGGCCCTCAAGGTCTTCATCGCGGCGCTGCGCCGCAGCGACCCGAAGATCGGCCTGACCTGCCAGGACACGGCGCGGGCGCTCGCCCTGCTGGCGTCCCCCAAGCAGGAGGACCAGGACGTCGGCTACTACTACCTGACGGGCTACGAGGTCGATCTGGAGGACCGTCGGCGCTGGGGGATCAACACCACCAGGAAGATCGCGCGGCTCCTCGTCAACGAGGTGTCACAGCTGCTGGCGCTGACCGGGCCGATCGTGATCGCGATCGACCAGGTCGACGCGCTGATCGACGAGCTCATCGGCATCAGCGCCGGCGAAGCGGCGCACGCGCAGTCGCGGTCGCTTGCGGACGTCGCGACCGGCCTGATGTCATTGCGCGACGTCGCCCACCGCACCCTCACCGTCGTCTCCTGCCTGCCGGAGAGCTGGGACGCCATCCGTACCTACGGCGTGGGCCCCGTCGCCGACCGGTTCCGGATGGCCCGCCAGATGCGGAACATCCCCAGTGCCGACATCGGATGCCGCATGATCGAGAAGCGGTTCGCAACCGACTTCGCGCGGGTCGGCTTCGCGCCGCCGTATTCGACCTGGCCGATCCGGCCGGAAGCGTTCGCGGACGCGAGCAACTACACCGCGCGGGCGCTGCTCAAGCGCATCGAGGCCCACGTCGCCTGGTGCCTGCACGAGCGGGCCATCGTTGAGCTGGCCCGCCTGGACCTTGACTGGCCGGGCCCCGATTTCGTGGCCGGACCGCTCGGCGTTGAGCCGGCGGTCCTGTCCGCCGCCGTTCCCGAGGGCTCGTCAGGCTTGGCCGCCCTCGACGAGCTGTTCGCGCGGCTGCGGAAGGACGCCGACGTGGGCGCCGCGCTGGCGCACGACACCGAGGACGTGGCGATGCCTCCGCTGCTCTCCGCCGGCCTCGAGGCCTGGGCCCGAGAGTCCGACGGTGACAACCAGACCTTCGTCCAGGACTCGCCGCCGGGCAGGAACCCCCGGCTGCACGCGTGCCTGCGGATGCTGCTCGACCTGCGCACGGAGCGGTCCCAGCGGCGCTGGGCGTTCCGCGCCATCGCCTCCGACAGCCCGCGTGCCGTGCAGACCCGTCTCAGGAAAGCGATCGAGGGCGCCGGCCTCGCCGCCGGGGGCGTGGGCGACGCCGAGCGCCGCCTGTTCGTCCTCAGGTCCGCCCCGTGGCCGAGCGGCCCGGTCACCGAGAAGGCGGCGGCGGAGTTCGCGGACAAGGGCGGCCTGGTCCTGCCGGCCGGGGAAGCGGACCTGAGGACGTTCGTCGCGCTGGGCGAGCTGCTCGGGGGCCACCACGCGGAGCTGAACGCCTGGCTGCTCGCGCGTCAGCCGGCGCACTCGACCGAGCTTCTGCGCCGCGCGCTCGGCGACGTTCCGGATCTGCCCGAGCCGTCATCGCAGCGCGGGCCGTCAGCTCAGCCTGACCCGTCCCCGCGCTCGGAGCCGACGTCGCGGCCGGAGTCGTCTGCGCAGCCGGAGCCGGACACTAGCGTGCACGCCACTGAACGCATGCTGTCCGGCACCGGCCTCCGCGTCGGCCTCCCCGCCGCCGGGCATCCGGGCGCCCAGCTCGACCTGGCGTCCCTCCGCCGCCACCTGGCGATCTTCGCCGGCTCCGGTTCGGGCAAGACGGTGCTGCTGCGGCGGGTGATCGAGGAGTGCGCGCTGCAGGGCGTCTCGTCGATCGTCCTCGACCCCAACAACGACCTGGCCCGCCTGGGCGATGAGTGGCCGGCGCCGCCGGCGCCGTGGCTCACCGGGGACGCCGAGCAGGCCAGGGACTACCACGACCACACCGACGTGGTCATCTGGACACCGCGCCGCGAGGGCGGCCGGCCGCTCACCTTCCAGCCGCTTCCCGACTTCGGCTCGGTCCTCGATGACGTCGATGAGCGCAACGCCGCCGTTGACGCCGCGGTCGAGGCGCTCGTTCCCCGGGTCGGCGCCAACAAGGGGGGCACCCGCGCCGCGCGCGAGAAGGCGGTGCTCACCGAGGCGATGTGGTGGTTCGCCCTCGGCGCCGGCCACGACCTCGGCGCGTTCATAGACCTGCTCGCCAACCTGCCCGAGCACGTCAGCGAGCAGACCAGGGGACCGCAGATCGCGGCCGACCTGGCCGACCGGCTGCGGGCCGTCCGGACGACCGACCCGCTGTTCGCCGGCGCGGGCGAGCCGGCCGACCCAGGCCTGCTGCTCACGCCGCCGCCCGGCAAGCGTGCCCGGATAAGCGTGGTCAGCCGGGTCGGGATGGCCAGCGACGAGGATTGGCACGGCTTCGTCAACCAGCTGCAGATGGCGCTGTTCACCTGGGTAAAGCGGAATCCGGCGGACGACCGCCCCCTCGGCGGCCTGCTGGTCATGGATGAGGCGCAGGATCTGGTGCCGTCGGTCGGCACGACCGCGTGCAGCGAGTCGACCAGGCGGCTGGCCTCGCAGGCGCGCAAGTACGGCCTGGGCCTGCTCTTCGCCACCCAGTCGCCCAAGGCCCTGCACAACTCCATCCCCGGCAACGCCACCACGCAGCTGTTCGGGCTGCTCAACAGCCCCGTCCAGATCGCGGCGGCCCGCGAGCTCGCGAGGGCCAAGGGCGCTGACGTCCCGGATGTCGCCCGCCTCGGCACCGGCCAGTTCTACCTGGCCACCGAGGGCAGCGCCATCCGCCGGATCGGCGCCCCCATGTGCCTGAGCCACCACCCGTCCAGCCCGCTGACCGAGGACGAGGTCATCGCCCGGGCCGCCCGCCGCTAGCGTGGCCGGCGTGTTGCCCGGCGCCTGTTAGCGTTGTCAACAGGACAACCCGGCCGCCGTCACGCCTCGGAAGCAGGTGTCATGCCCTCGTTCGCCGCGATCGCCGACCAGATCACCGTCTCCGAGCTCCGGGCTCGCGGCAGCGTGAAGTGGACCAGGGGCGGTCCCGGCGTGATCGGCGCGTTCGTGGCGGAGATGGACTTCGGCGCCGCCCCGCCGATACAGGCGGCCCTGCGCGACGTGATCGAGCGCGCGGACTTCGGCTACCTCAGCGATCACGCGGTCGCCGAGTTGGCGGATGCCTGTGCCAGGTGGCAGGCCGACCGCTACGGCTGGGCGGCGGACCCGGCCTGGATCCGGCCGCTGCCCGACGTGATCACAGGCCTAAGGGCCGCGATCACGGTCTACTCCGAGCCGGGCAGCCAGGTCATCCTGCCGACCCCCGCCTACATGCCGTTCCTGTCCGTGCCCAAGAGCCTGGGACGCGAGATCATCCAGGTCCCGATGGCGACCGCCGACGACGGTCGCGCCGTCCTCGACCTGGTCGGCATCGACACGGCCTTCAAGCGCGGCGGCCGTCTGCTCATCCTCTGCAACCCCTGCAACCCCGTGGGCCGGGTCTACGAGGCGGCCGAGCTCGCCGCTGTCGCCGACGTCGTCGCGGCCAACCACGGGCGCGTCTTCGCCGATGAGGTCCACGCCCCGCTCATCTACCCGGGCGGCGCCCACATCCCCTACGCGTCGATCAGCGAGCTGACTGCCGCCCATACCGTGACCGCCACCTCCGCCTCCAAGGGCTGGAACCTCCCCGGCCTCAAATGCGGGCTGCTCATCCTCTCCAACGACAAGGACGCGGCGGTCTGGTCGGAGGATGCCTACTCGTACGAGCACGGCGCATCCACTCTCGGCGTGCAGGCGGCCGCCGCCGCCTACCGCGACGGCGGTCCCTGGCTCGATGAGGTCGTGGAGTACCTGGACGGAAGCCGGCGTCTGCTCGCCGACCTGCTCCGCGAGCAGCTGCCGGACGTCCGCTACCAGCCCCCCGAGGGCACCTACCTGGCCTGGCTCGACTGCCGCGACCTGTTCGCCGCAGCGGGCGAGAGTGCGGTCAGCCCGGCCGAGTTCTTCCTGTCCAAGGCGCAGGTCATCCTCACCGATGGCGCGGACTGCGGAGACGCCGGCCGGGGCCACGTCCGGCTGAACTTCGCGACCCCCCGCCCCGTCCTCGCCGAGATCGTCCGCCGCCTGGCAGCAGCCGTCGCGGCCGGCTGAACCCGGCCCGATACCCCGTAAGTGATCAGCCCATCGTCTTCTGGCCGTCGATCGACTCGCGGATGATGTCGGCGTGACCGGAGTGCTGCGCCGTCTCCGCGATGATGTGCAGCAGCGTTCGCCGGGCCGACCACCGCGCATTGGCCTCGAACCAGGGTGCGGTGGGCAGCGGCTGGGTTGCGCCGAGGTCGGGCAACGTCCGGACGAGTTCGTCGGTCGCCGCCGCAACCGCCTCGTACTCGGCGAGCACGCCCGCGAGGGTCTCACCCTCAAGCAGCCGGAACTTATCCCGCCACCGGGCGTAGTCCGCCTCGGTCATGTCCGACGCGTTACCCAGGGCTGAGGGCCCCTCGACGATGAAGGCGGCCCAGCCCCGTTCGGCGTCCGCGACGTGCTTGATGAGGCCGCCAAGCGTCAGCTCGCTGACGGTTGCCCGCGCCCGCGCCTGCTCATCGGTCAGGCCGCGGATGGTGTACCGGAGGAAGTGCCGCTGCTTGCCGAGCATCGCCAGCAGGTCGCTGCGCTCGGCGTCGATCTCGGATGCCGCCAGTGCCATGAGGATCCCCTTCTCGCGTGACTATCGCTTCTGCCGGTCACGCTACGGGCAACCACTGACGATATGCTTCCGCGATCCTCGAACCGGGGCATGAAGAAGAAGGACGCGCTTACCGACCATCGGTGGCTGCCACCTGCTCATTGGCTTCTGACAGAAGCGGGTCCGTCGGACTAGCTTGGTTCTATGAGCAAGGATGGCGAGTTCAAGCGGGACACCACGTACCTCGACGCGCGGATCACGGTGGACGGGCGGGACGGGTGGCCGGTTCAGTCGGGCCGGTACCGCCTCGTCGTGGCGCGCGGCTGCCCGTGGGCGAACCGGACGATGATCGTCCGGCGGCTGCTCGGCCTGGAGCAGGCGCTGTCCATGGGCATCTGCGGGCCGACGCACGACTGGCGGTCCTGGAAGTTCGACCTCGACCCAGGGGAGAAGGACCCGGTGCTCGGCATTCACTGGCTGCGCGAGGCGTACGAGAAGGCAGTTCCCGGCTATGACCGGGGGGTCACCGTCCCTGCGATCGTGGACATCCCGAGCGGCGCGGTGGTGACCGCCGACTTCCGGCACATCACGCTCGGCCTGGAGAGCGAGTGGGCCGCCTACGACCGCGCGGGCGCCCCCGACCTGTACCCGGACAAGCTGCGCGAGGAGATCGAGGAGGTCAGCGCGCTCGTCTACGCCGACGTCAACAACGGCGTCTACGCCTGCGGGTTCGCGGGCACGCAGCAGGCCTATGACCGGGCCTACGAGAGGCTGTTCGCCCGCCTGGACTGGCTGGAAGAACGGCTGGCGGCCCGCCGCTACCTGGTCGGCGACACGATCACCGAGGCCGACGTCCGGCTCTGGCCGACCCTGGCCCGGTTCGACGCGGTGTACCAGGGTCACTTCAAGTGCAACCGGAACAAGCTCACCGAGATGCCGGCGCTGTGGGCCTACGCCCGCGACCTTTTCCAGACCCCCGGATTCGGCGACACGATCGACTTCGTCCAGATCAAGCAGCACTACTACCGGGTGCACACCAACCTCAACCCGTCCGGCATCGTCCCGGACGGCCCGGACCTCTCCGGCTGGCTGACCCCGCACGGCCGCGGGTCCCTGCCCGGCCGCCCCTTCGGCGCCGGCACCCCGCCGGCCCCCCCGCTACCGGCCGAGCGCGTCCCCGCCAGCCACACGGCCCGCTAGCGGCGCGGCGACGCCGGACTAGGCTCATGATCATGACAACGACCAAGTGGAACCCGTGGGGTTACGTCGATGTCCGGGAATTGCCCCATGAAGCTTGACCTGGCGGCCGCGCGGGACGCCACCATCCCCGACGTGCTGCCCGCCGCCGGCGAGCCGTTCCGCATTCTGTTCTGCGGGATCAACCCGGGGCTCTACTCCGCGGCGACCGGCTGGCACTTCGCCCGTCCCGGCAACCGATTCTGGCCGGCGCTGCACCAGTCCGGCTTCACCCCGCGCCAGCTCAAGCCGTCCGAGCAGGACGGGCTGACCCGCTACGGCCTCGGCATCACCAACATCGCACCACGGGCCACCGCCCAGGCCGCCGAGCTCACTCCCGCCGAGCTCCGCGACGGCGCCGCCCGCCTGCTCGCCCTGATCGACGCCCGCCGCCCGCGCGTCATCGCGATCGCCGGCATCACCGCGTACCGCACCGCGTTCGCCCTCCCCAAGGCCGTCATCGGCCCCCAGCCGGAACCCCTCGGGACCGCCAGCCGGTGGATTCTCCCGAACCCCAGCGGGCTCAACGCTCTATGGACGGTACCTCGCATTACAGACGTGTTCCGTCAGCTACGCGAGGCTGTTGGCGAGCAGTAGCGGTATCGCTGAGCGGCGAACCCGATTGGGCGCGTATCCCTGTCTTTCAGACGGACAGCAGCACGGGCAGGCACGACCGAATGTGCAAGGCCTATCCGGCGGCAAATAGCGGAAGGCGGCGTTTACGACACATTTCCCGTCGTGATCACGGCTGACCCTCCCCGTAAAACTAGTCCGGACGTACCGGCATCGGAGTGTTGCAGGCGTTGGGAATCACTGATCCTCTAGGATTTGTTGTGAGATATAAGCGAGGAATGGAGTCTTAGCCATGGCCCAGAAGATTCAGACGCTCTTCATCGACGACCTCGATGGTAGCGAAGCCGAGGGAACCGTCCACTTCTGCCTCGACGGCACAGACTACGAAATCGACCTGAGCGGCAAGCACAACGAGCAACTGCGCAAGGCGCTCGGGAAATATGTCGAGCACGCCCGCAAGGTTGGCGGGACGGCCCGGCGTGCTCCTCGCGGACGCCGCAGCGCTGACGTAATTGACACTGCCAAGGTCCGCGAATGGGCCAAGGAACAGGGCATCGACATCAAGGACCGCGGCCGGGTTCCGGCCGGCATCGTCGAGCAGTACCGAAACGCGGTCGGGGTATAACGCCGCAGAGTGACGCTGGCCCAGACGAGCACCTCGAAGGTATGCGGGCGATCGAACCGCACACTCAGATGATCAGTAAGCGGCGCAGCTCAGCCCAGACGCATTTGCCAGGCCAGCTGGGAACGGTCTGCCAGTTCCACCGGTACGCCAGGGCTTCGACCAGTTGGAGACCCCGACCTGCTTCGTCGTCGTCGGCGGCATGCCGCACGACCGGCAGCGCTGGAGCCATGTCCCAGACCTCTAGCAGGAGGCGAACGCCGTCAGCCAGCATCCGGACGTGGATCACGGGCATGCGCCCGTTCGCGTACCGCGGGTGTCCGCGTTCGTCGGTCGAAGCGCGGACCGCGTTGGTGACGAGTTCGCTAATGACCAATTCTGCGGCATCTGCCAGCATTGCCATATCCCACACGGTGAGCGTACTTCGAATGTGCACCCGTGCACACGCCGGAGCCGTGGGCAGTGCCCCGAGCGGTGTCATGGTGCTGGTCAGCGGCCATGAAGTGTGGGCTGCCCGGGGCTGCGGGTGGTCGTGGCTCGGGAACTCGCCTGTGGTCGTCGCCATGCGTTCTCACCTGCTTGTCGTGAACCAGGCATTCAGCCGGTCCCGGATGAATGCGGCGGACTGCTCGGGGGCACGCTGGTTGCAGTCCACCCGTAGCACGTCGAACCCGGCTTGGATCAGGTGCTCGGTCGCTTGCCGGTAAAACTGAACTTCTGCATTGCTGCTGCCCGGCGTGAGCTGGAAGCGGTTATGGGGCTTCGAGGATGACCGCGAGATCAGGGCGATCGGCTTCGGCATTGAGCTGCCAGAGGAATGCGAGGTCAACGTCGTCGAAGCGCTGCATGACCAAGCCCGAGGGAATGTAGCGGTCAGAGAGGACGATTCGTCCGGCCTCCCGGTGCGGTCGTATCTCGGTCTCGACGTGGTGGTACCGATCGGCGGCATAGAGGCAAGCCAGCGCATGTCCGGTCACGGTTTCGGTCAGTTCGCGGCAGAGGCTGCCGATCGGGCCGCCGGAAGGTTCGGCGGTGACGTGGACCTCTTCGCCTGCGGCCACGAGCAACTGCGCGAGGTGCCGGACGATAGTGGATTTGCCAGCCCCGCTTGGGCCGTCGACACTGACAAACTTGCCCCGCTCGTGGCTAGAAAAGGGACGAGTCTTCATGGTCATCCCTGCCTGGCGATTCGCCGCGGAGCGCTTCTACGGACAACGGCCGCGTAGCCGAGTCGGTCGCGAGCCGCACGAACAGCCGGGCGGTTACCAGAGCGTCATAGGCCGCCCGGTGCGGGGTTAGGCTGCCGGGTAGCCGGTTGGCCAGGTCCAGTGCCTTGACGAGCATGCCGAGTTGGTAGCCCGGCTGCTTCGGGAGCAGGCGCCTCGCGAGCTTGAGCGTGTCGAAGACCTCCGGATGCTCCCACGTTGGCAGGTAACGCTCCAGTACACGCACATCCACGTGCGCGTTATGCGCCACGAGCGCGGGCGCGTCGAGCGCCCGGCCTACCTCGTCCGCGATGGCTGCAAAGGCGGGCGCGCCGTCCACGTCCTGACTGGTGATGCCGTGGATGCGAGTAGCGAAGTGCTTGATCGGGTGTTCGGGTTTCACCAGCCAGCTTGTCGGCTCGCCGATCACGCCTCCGACGATCGGTACCACGGCGACCTCCACCAAGTCAGGTGGCTGCTGGCCGTTGCCCTCGACGTCAACGACTGCGTAGCGCAGGCTGGTCCAGTCCGTCATGAGACGTCCCTGTCCTGCCACCCCGTATCAGCCCGGCCGTGGCGGTGAGCGTGATGTGGGTGCCGTATGTCGTGCATCTGGAATCCCAGGGCGTGTTGCAGGTACTGGTGCCGGGTGATGACCAGCACGTGGTTGCGCAGGCCACGCCGGTCGAGGTCATCGAGCACCGCGAAGGTGTGGGGGCGGACGCTCGGCAGGAACGGATCGGTGGCCCGGTTGAGAAGCTGCAACGGCGTCATGTGCGCCTGGAAGTAGCGATGACCGACGAGCTGGTCCACCGCTTCGGCATCCCTCATCAGGGCTCGGGGCTGGCGCTGGTCCCAGAGGCCGTAGGTGTGCCGGATGCAGTAGGCGCAGTCCAGCGGACAGCCCTGGATGTGATTGAGGCTCAGACCGCTCTTGCGGTACTCGATGACCTCACGGGCACGCGACGGCAGGCCGTCGAGCTGCGCGGCCTCAAGCAGTGGAACGAACGTGCGCACCGGGTTCCTCTTTCGCTGGAACCGATCTGGACCAAGCGTCCAAGCGGCAGCGTAGAACCGGCGTCGTCAGTTGAGAAGAATGTTTCTCAGTATTTCTCGCAACTTACTTTCTGTGATCAGGGACGAGCAACTCCGAGCCACCATCGTCATCGCCGGCAGCTTCCGGCGCGAGGTCGTCGATGGCGCGCGTGATGATGGCGCGGGCTGCGCGGCCGTAGCTCGCGACGGCGGCCATCTGCTCGAAGATGCTGGCGTAGAGTTCGATCTCCTGCGGCTGTGCCAGGTTCAGCTCGGCGGAGAATGTCTCGACCATGACGCGCTCGCTGTCCAGCAGCCAGAAGCCGTGTGTGGGGGCGACCACGTAGGCCGTCTCGAACGGGATGATGCCGAGCCGCACGTTGGGCAGGGCGGCGAAGGACACCAGGCGGTCGAGCTGGCCGAGCATGGTTTCTGCCGGGCAGAGCCGGTACCGCAGGGCTGCTTCGGTGAGCACGAAGTGGAAGCGCTTGTCCGGCCGGTACAGGATCTCCTGTCGCTTGACCCGTGTCTGTACCGCTTCGTTGATGTCGTTCTTAACTTTGAACACCGTGATGCTCTGGGCGAAGCGGTGCCGTGCGTACTCGGCAGTTTGCAGGAGGCCGGGAATGAAGGTCGACTCGAACGCGCGGAAGAACCGCGTATTCGCATCCAGTTCCGCGATCTCGCGCTGATGCGGGCGCAGCCCCGCATTGATCTGGCGCTGCCATTCGGCGTGCTGGACTTCCAGCGTGTGCAGGGAAGCGAGCAGGGCGTCGGTTTCACCTTCGCTGCCGGTTATGCGCGTCCAGCCCCGGATGTCTTCGTCGGTCGGCGTCTGGCGTCCGTTCTCCAGCTTCGACACCTTGGAAGCAGGCCACGACAACGACTCCGCGAGCGCACGGCCGGTGATTCCGGCTGACGAGCGTAGCTCGCGGAGTCGTTGCCCGAGCGCGGTGCGAGCCTCGTGGATGCTGGTAACGCCCGACAACTTACTCGGCCGCAAGGTCGTCCCGTCGTACTGTCTTATGCCAGGCAGCGTCACGCCAGTAGTTGTGCTGCACGATCAGGGCCGGATCATCGATCATCTCACCGCCAAGGAAGTTTTCTTCTGCATCGAAGTGCATCCTGACAAGCTTCCGCGAGTCGAACAGCCAGTAGTCGTAGTCCGGCAGGTCCTTGGCCTGTTCCCGCGTGAGGTAGCGGATTTCCTCACCAGCCTCACCCGTGTACTTGGAGCAGAATACGCCGAAGCGGCTGTATTCGGTGAGCGGCACGCTCACCACCCGTACCGTCGGTGACTGTCCTTCCTGGGAGTCGGGGTCGGTGCCGAGAAAACGTGCGCGCATCTGGCCTCCTAGCTCGAAGCATAGCGAAACATTCACTCACATACTGCGTGGCGGCGACGCCAAGGTCAAGGGCGTCTTGCGCATGAACGCTCGAATAGCGGCGGTAAGCGGCCAGGATCTCGACGTCGCTGGTCACCGTGTGCTCCTGGCGATGGCCGTCCTCGGTCACGATAAGCCGGTCGCGGGATGGTCCAAAGCCCGCACCACATCGGACCGGGCGCTCGGCAGGAACGGTTCGGTGGGACCTACTGGCTGCGCAGGGATATCCCATCGGACTCGGCGATGCGGTCTGCCTCGACGGCGCGCAGTCCCTCCCCCAGGTGCTCGCGGGCTTGCCGCAGCAGCTTGAGGGAGTTGCTGGAAGTGCTCTGCGGGGCGGCGCGCTCCGGATCAGCCCCGTGTTCCTCGATGAGGTGAGTCTGGAGGGCTGCCGCGACTTCGTCGGCTGCCTTCAGTGCGTGGTAGATGGCCCGGTCCCGTGCAGTGTCGTCAACCATGCGGCCAGTATCCCGCACCGGCTCACTCCAGGGGCGCATGCGGGTGCCAGCTCGATCTTGCCCGCGCTGTCCCGCTGGTCCCTGACGGGCAAGGCGGCCCACGCGCCCAGCCCGCCCGCCAGCCGCGCGGCCCGAACAGGCGACCACGAGCCTTGGACTTACAAGTCTTGGTCTGGAGTGGTCAGCTTGACGCCGGGGAATCGGGAGAAGTCAGCGTCGTAGGAGCAGATCGCCGCGCCGTATTCGACGGAGAGCGCCGCCAGGTGCGCGTCCGTCGTCAGGTTCCCCGCAGTGCCGGCCGCCGTCAGGAAGCCGCGCATAAGAGCCGCGTGGCGAACCGTCGGATTCAGCACGAGCGCGCATGGCTGGGCCAGCCAGTCGTCGACGACGTCGAACGCCTCCGCCGTCTGCAGCGGACGAGCGAATATCGAGGGCTTAGTTGTCAGCCGGAGCACGGCGAGCAGGACAACCCAGGCGAAGCCGACCTCTTCGCTGCCTGACAGGGTCTCGTCTAGCCACGCCTTCGCGCCCGCGTGCCGCGCGGAGGTGGCATCGAGCGCGTACAGCAGGACGTTGGCGTCGGGCAGCTTCACCTGCCGCGCTCTAGCTCGTGGACGACCTCGGCATCCTCAAGGTCGGCCGCCAGCTGGAGCGCCTTGTCCAGGTTGACGCCCGGGCGCAGGCCAAGCGACCGGGATGGCGTGCGGTACTCGCGCTGACCGCGCGCGGCCATAAGGCCAGCGCGGATGGCCGTGTTAAGCGCCTCCTTGAAGGACACGCCTCGTTCCCGCGCAACCTCTCGGAGCCTCGCCTCGACATCCGGATCCAGCGTCACCGTGGTACGCATGGAGGCATCATAGCATCAATCTGCCTGCAATCATGATGCTCCGCTAACGAAACTGGTCAACGTGCTGCGTTCAGCATTGCCCTGACCCGGCGAACCCCCGCCCAGCCCTTGGTCAGTGCGCGGTCTTCACGCAGCCGCATGGTGGTGTGGCCGTCGACGAGCCGACGGAAGGCCGGCATTGTCGTGTCCCGCCGGATAGTGAGTCGCGGCAGCTCGAGCAGGTCTGACGCCGGGCTCGCCGTCCTGTTGCCGACGCCGCAGGCATAGCCGTAGCCCGCTTCGCGGGCCAGTTCCCTGACCCTGGCGCTGGAGTAACCGAACGGGTAGGCAAGTCCGGGGACCGGGAGCCCGAGCTCGCTTTCGAGCCACTGCTTGCTCGAGTGCAGTTCTTCGCGGGCCAGTCGCTGGGGCAATTGATCCAGTTGCGGGTGCCTGCGGGTATGCGCCCCGATCTCGACCCCAGCGCCTGCCACCTCGGTGAGCTGGGTCCGGTTGAGCATCCGGCCCGGGGCGGCCTGCCGCATGTCGGCGTCTTGTACCCAGCCGGTCGTGACAAACAGCGTGGCAGTGCAGCCATAGAGATCCAACGCAGGCATGGCCCGACTATGGAAATCCCGGTACCCGTCATCGAAAGTCAGCACGATGGGCCGGTCCGGGAGCTTCTCGATCTCTCCGGCCAATCTCGCCGAGAGTTCACTCGCGGTGATGGGCGTGAAGCCTGCGCTACGCAGGTAGCCGAGTTGCGCTGCGAAGGTCGCGGGAGAGACCGCCAGGCGGCTTCCGGTCTCCGAGGCCTCTGCTATCTCGTGATACATCAAGACAGGCACTCGCGCCGGAGAAGCCGCTGTCATCGGACCCCCGCCACGGTTGAGGTCAGGCGGGCCGGTTCGGTCGCGTCCGCGTGCTTGCCGGGTATCGAACGGCCGCGTGGGTTCCCCGGGAGGGGCCGACTGATCCCAGTCATCGAGCCGGCCGCGAAGCCGGCGGCGGCGGTGGCGAAGCCGAGAGCGATGGCCCCGGCACGCGCCGCGCCCCACGCGTCTCCCCTGGCCGCGTCGCGCAAGCCGAGCAGGACTCCGTGGGGGAGAATCCGGTACGTATAGTTCCGCTCGGCCGCGGTGCTTTCCCGCGCCCCGTCAAGCGCCGCCAGCGCTGCCTTGCCCAGCCCCTCGTGGAAGCACCGGCGCGCGAAATAGCGGACGGTGGTCCGCTGCCGGGGTATCCAGTGTCCCACGTTCGCGGTCGGCTCATAGAGCCAGATCCCCCGGCCGCCTGCGGCCCGCAGACACAGGTCAGTGTCCTCCGGACGCGCCACGTCGCCGACCTTGCCGAAATCCTCGCGGAAGCCGCCGATCGCGTTAAACACGGAATATCGGATAGCCATGTTACTGGCCCATACATTGCGGACCGGCTGCGCTACTTCCGGCATTCCCAGGTAAGAAAAGCCGACGGCCCAGCCGAACTCAACCGGGAACCAGCGCGGTCGCGGAACGGCCCACAGCGGATCGATTCGCCCGCCGACGCCGACGATGTCCTCCCTAGTGAAATTGCGGAGCAGCGCCGCGAGCCAATGGGCTGAGGACTGCGCATCGTCGTCAAGGAACGCGACGATCTCGCCGCGACAGGACGCGACGCCGGTGTTGCGAGCCCCGGACGTCCCACGGGAACAAGTATTCGGTATTACCGTGCAATCTGCGAATTCACTCTGGGCGCGGGCGAGCAGGGCCGGATTGTGATCCACGACCACGACCGTCTCAAGCGCCGGCGCGGTCTGCGAGCGGATGGACTCGACCGCACTGCAGAGCTGATTCCAACGCTCGTCCGCGTACGCCGCGATTACCACCGAAACTGTCAGCACGCTGCACCCCCTGACCTGCCATGCGGATTGGCGACGCGGGATGTGCCACTCAACCGCTCCGTAGCTTCATTACCTACGATGCGGCGACCGAGTAGCGATACAGTTAGCCGAAAGATGCAAGTCAGTTGCGGAAATTAAAGAGAACTTCGGTCCTGCAGGGGGAAGCTAAAGATATTCACGCCGCCCGTAGGCAGTCGCGAACAGGCCGGAGCGGGAGGCATGGTCGTAGCGGTAGACCTCGCGGCCCTCGATGTAGGCGACCTCGGCCCGGGACATCACGTCGAACGGGTCGCCGGACCAGATGACCAGGTCCGCGTCCTTACCGGGAACAAGCGACCCGATCCGGTCGGCCACCCGCATGATCTGAGCCGGGGTGATCGTCACTGCGCGAAGGGCGGTCTCCCGATCCAGGCCCTCCTTCATCGCCAGCGCCGCCTGGACGATCAGCAGGTGGACAGGGACCACCGGATGGTCGGTCGCGATCGCCACCGTGACCCCGGCCGCCGCGAGCAGCCCCGGGTTGGCCATGGTCCGGTTCCGCAGCTCGACCTTGGACCTGGCGGTGATCAGCGGGCCGGTCACCACCGGCACCCCCGCTGCGGCGATCTTCGGCGCGAGCAGGTACCCCTCGGTGCAGTGGTCGAGGACCAGGTCGTAGCCGAACTCCGCCGCCAGCCGGAGCGCGGTGGCGATGTCGTCGGCGCGGTGGCAGTGCTGGCGCCAGGGGATCTCGCGACGGAGGACGCGGGCCAGCGCCTCAAGTTTGAGGTCGCGGGCCGGGGTAACCACGGACCGTTCATCCGAATGGCTGCGAGGATTTTCTGATTTCGCCAGGTAACCAGCCGCATCCACCAGCGCGGACCTGATGACGGCCGCCGTGCCGAGCCGACTTGACGGGTTGAGCCGACGCTCGCCCAGCGCCCGCTTGGGGTTCTCGCCGAGCGCGGACTTCATCCCGGCGGGGGAGCGGAGCACCATGTCATCGACGGTCAGGCCCCAGCAGCGGATCGCCACCGTCTGGCCGCCGATCGGGTTACCCGACCCGGGGGTGACGCCGGCGGCCAGGACGCCGCCGACGATCGCGTCGCGGAACCCCTCGTCGGTCGGGTTGATCGCGTCAAGCACCCGGACGTGCGCCTGCACCGGGCCGGTCAGCTCGTTGGTGTCGTGTCCGGCCCAGCCCTCGCCCTCCTCGCGGGCGCCGAGGTGGGTGTGCGCGTCGATGAGGCCGGGCAGCACCCACTTACCCGTCGCGTCGACCGAAGAGACGCCGGGCGGCGGCTCGAGGTCCGGCCCGCCGACTGCCGCGATCTTGCCGTCGACCACCAGGACCGTCCCGCCGGGGATGGGCGGCCCCTCGATGGGGACGACGTACCCGTGCGTGATCGCGATGCTGTTCCCGGACAACGCTCCGCCTTCCCGCCCAGCGAATTCGGTCGTATCTATCCTTTCACCACCGGCCGCCCTGTCGTATCGCCGAGTATCAGCGGCGTCGGCACCCCCTCAGCGAGCACCCACGACCGCGCGGCCCTTGGCCGCGTGCACCGCCTCCTGCAATGCCCCCAGGTCGAACCCGCCGTAGTAGCGGTTCCCGTTGATGAAGAACGTCGGCGTGCCCGACACCGCCGCCAGGTCGGCCGAGTCGACGTCCTCCGCGATCTGCCCGGCGCCCGTGTGCTTGCGCAGGTCGGCCGCGAACTTCTCGGTGTCGAGGCCAATCTCGCCCGCGTACCCGACCAGGTCCCGCGCGGTCAGCGCCCCCTGGTGGTCCATCAGCATGTCGTGCATCTCCCAGAACGCGCCCTGCTTGTGCGCCGCCTCGGCGCCCTCGGCCGCGAGCTGCGCGTGCTGGTGGACCTCGGTCAGCGGCAGGTGCCGGAAGACGAACCGCAGCGCGGCCTGCTCCCGGAACAGCTCGCGGATGGCCGGCTCGGCCTGCCCGCAGTACGGGCACTCGAAGTCGCCGTACTCGACCAGGGTGACGATGGCGTCCTCCGGCCCGCGGATGTGGTCGCGTTCCGGGTCCACCGGCACCGCCAGGTCGGTGACCGTGGTCGAGGTGCCGAGCAGCGCGCGCAGCCGGGTCCGCGGCGAGAGCCGGTCAAGTCCGTGGAAGATCACCCAGGTGAGCCCGGTGGCGCAGATCGCGCCGGAAAGGATGCCGAGCTTGGCCTCGGCCAGCTCGGGGCCTTTGAAGGCGAGCGAGGCGATCAGCAGCGAGACCGTGAACCCGATCCCGGCGACCGCGCCCGCGCCGACGACGGCGCCCCAGCCGACCGGGGGAGTCGAGCCGGCCCTTGGTCACCTTGCTCACCAGCCAGGCCCCGCCCGCGGTGCCGATCGGCTTGCCGACGATATAGCCGATCATGATGCCGAGCGTGGCGGGCGATGTGTAAGCGTGCGCCAGGAACGACGCGCTGATCTTGATATCCGCGTTGGCCAGCGCGAACAGCGGGACGATCACGTAGCTGGTCCATGAGTGGTAGCGCTCCTGGAGCCGCTCGTTGGGCGAGATCGCACTCCGGACCACCTCGCGAGCCTCGGCGGCCAGCCGCGCGGTGGGCTGCTCGCGGAACAGCCGGAACGCGTCGGTGGCCTGCTCGAGGTCCTGCCGCGCGGCCGGGTAGGCGCACGTCATCAGGCCGATGACCAGTCCCGCGACGATCGGGTCAACCCCCGACTCCCAGAACGCCACCCAGGCGGCGACGCCCAGCAGCAGGTAGAGCGGGCCGTTCCTGGTGCCGCGCCTGATGAACACCGCGTCGATCGCGAGCAGCGCGACGCCGATCAGCAGCGCCGCCCACCGCACGTGACTGCTGTAGAAGATGGCGATGACCGCGAGCCCGAGGAGGTCGTCGACCACGGAGAAGGTCAGCAGGTAGGTGCGCACCCGGTCCGGCAGCCGCCTGCCGCCAACCAGGGCCAGCGCGCCGAGTGCGAACGCGGTGTCGGTTGACATCGCGGCGCCCCAGCCGTGCGCGGTGCTGCGGCCGGCGTTGAAAGCGAGGTAGATCGCTATCGGCACCAGCATCCCGCCCAGGCCGGCCAGGAACGGCAGCGCTCAGCCGGCTGCGCACCCGCAGTTCGCCCATGTCGAACTCGCGGCGTGCCTCCAGCCCCACCACCAGGAAGAACAGCGCCATCAGGCCGGAGTTCACGAACTCGCGCAGGTCCATCTGGATGCCGTGGCCCGCCACGTGCACGGAGAGCTCGGTTGACCACAGGGCCCCGTAGCTGCCCGCGCCGAAATTCGACCACAGCAGCGCCGTCAGGGTCGCGGTCGCGAGGATGGCGGCGGAGCCGGTCTCGGCGCGCAGAAACTGGCGTAGCGGGGTCTTCCCGCTCGACAGCCACTCGGTGCGGGTGGCGGTCACGGCGGTCGCGGGTGCGGCAGGGGTTGCGGAATCGGCCCGCTCGGGCTCGGTCATACCTCCATTGTCGCGTAACCGAACGGGGCTGCTAGCCGACCGGGTGGTGGCTCGCCACCGGCCCCGCCTCGCCGCCGAACCCGGTGTTCAGGATGACCACCGGATGGCAGCTCCGCGACCTGCCTCCGCCGCCGCGGCTCGTGCCGAGTTCGCAGCTCTTCTTGGCCAGGAGGTGGGGCTTCTTCGTGGCCGTGGGCACCTTCTGCTCGACGATGACCGTGCAGGTGTAGACGGTCTTGTAGGCCTTCGGCTTGGCGAGCAGCTTGACGACCGCCGCGGTGGGACGTGCGCCGCGCACGGTGAGCGGGTCGTCGAGCCGGGCGAGGCGGACCGGGGGCGGGGTCGAGCCCGAGCCCGTGCAGCGCACCACGGTCACGTACTTGCCGTCGCCGAAGTCGCTGGTGATCACGTCGGCCAGCGTCCGCCGGGCGCGGCTGTGGGTCTTGCCGTGCGCGGCCGTGCGGGCCAGCGTGGCGTGGTCGGCCGGGCGCGCCGCGGCGAACGCCGGCGCCATCGCGACTGTCGCGGCGAAGGTTACCGCAGCGGCCGCGGCAACCGCGCCCATGACTCGTCTCATGTGTTTCCCCCTATTTAAAAACAAACGGTTGACGTTCGGCTCGTGATGTCCTAAGCATTTTCACTGATGCGTCCTGCGATGCGTCGCGCGGTGCGTCGCGCGGTGCTTAACGTGGTGTGTCGAGTGGCGCCGCGCATGGCGTTTCGCGGTAGGCTTCCACACCGCCGAGACGATGATATTGTCCAGATAATGCCCGGTCTGGTAGTCAAAAGCGCCGCCGCAGGTAATAAGCCACAGTTGATGTTTTCTGGTGCTGCCGAATACCTGGTTCACCGGGAATTGCGCCTTCGCGACCTCGTGCACCCAGCGGACGGCGAAAGCCGCCGCGGCAGCCCCGGTCTCGACGTAGATGGCGTCGCCCGGGAGGAGCCGGTACAGGTTGTAGAAGACCGCAGGCCCGACGTAGGTGTCGACGTGCCCGACGATGACCGAGTTGCCCGCGCTCCCCGGCACCGAGGTGAACCGGTACCAGTCGGCCTCGGTCGCCGCCCGGGCCAGCGGCGGGACCGGGAGCGTCGGGCCGTCCGGATCGCCGAGCGTCCCCAGGTCGGCCGCCACCCCGATCGCCGGGATCTGGATCTCCCCCGGCCGCGAGCGCAGGTAGCGGATATGAGCAAGGTGCTCCTGGTGCTCGCAGGTGCAGCGCATGCCGCAACTGCGGGCTCAACGCCGCGTTTGCCGGAATCACGCCAATCAGCGAAATAACGGCAAGCACGGCAAACGCCAGCGCCAGGCGGCGAGCCGCCCAATTCCACGATCGCCCCAGGAAAGCCGCCATCGCCCCGATTTCCTATTTTTCCAAAGCGGCCGGCCCCAGCAGCGCGGCGCCGTTCACTGCGCGCGCAATTCTAAGCGAGCGATCCCCCGTCTGCCCCACGAGTAACCGGTGATCGCGAAGACTTTTTTTATCGCGAAGACTTTTCGCTCGTATAGCGCGAATTTCTTACGTCATGCTAAAAGTCTTCGCGATCATGACGTTCACCGGCAGACCCGGAATGTCGGGGCGCAAAGACCGCACCCCGACATTCCGGAAATTTCACGATATGGACCTGGTGTGGCCGTGCGGCCCGGCGGGGATGCGGCGGGGGCCGGACAGGCAGCGAGGCGAGGTACGGAATGCACCTCGCCTCGCTCTTTTCTGCGGCCTGGCTCTTTCTGCGGCCTGCGGCCCCCGGGTTGGTTAGGCTGCGGGGCCGGTACCCAGGGTCACGGTCGCGGTCTGCGACTGGCCGTCGGTGCTGGTCCAGGTGAGCGTGATCTTGTCGCCCGGGTGCTGCTGGATCAGCGCCTCGGAGATCTGGGTGCCGGTGCTCACCGACGTGCCGTTGATCGCGGTGATCACGTCGCCCTCGGCCAGGCCGGCCTCGGCGGCCGGGGTGCCCGGCTGGGCGCCGGCGATCTCCACGCCGGAGGTGGTCTGGTCGTTCGACCCGGCGATCTCGATGCCGATGAACGCGGTCCCGCCGATGTGGATGACGGACGATTCCTGTCCGGCCTCGATCTCCTTGGCGATGGACAGCGCCGTGTCAATCGGGATCGCGTAGCCCTGGGTCGCGGACGTGCTGCCAGACGACCCGCCGGACCCGCCCGATCCGTTCCCGTACCCGCCGTTCCCGGCGCCGCCGAACTGGTAGTTGCTTGACGCCGCGGTGTTCATGCCGACGATCTGGCCGTAGACGTTGACCAGCGGGCCGCCCGAGTCGCCGGGCTGGATGCCCGCGTTGGTCTCGATCAGGCCGGACAACTGCTCAGAGGTGCCTGAAGACTCGTCGGAGGCGGTGATCGACTGGTCGAGCGCGGTCACCGAGCCCGCCGCCACCGACGGCGTGCCGTCAAGGCCGCCGGCGTTGCCGAGCGCCACCACCGGGTTGCCGACCGCGACGCTGCTCGAGTTGCCGGTGTTCGCGACCGTCAGGCCGGACGCGCCGGTCAGTTGCAGGACGGCCACGTCCTGGCTCTCGTCGTAGCCGACCACCGTTGCCTGGTAGGTCTTGCCGTTGCCGATGTCGGTGACGGACACCGACGTCGCGCCGTTGATCACGTGGTTGTTGGTGAGGATCTCACCGTTGGAGGTCAGCACGATGCCGGTGCCCTTGGCGGTGGCCTCGGCGTAGCCCAGCGTCGACGTCACGTCCACCAGGCCCGGATCGATCCGGCTGGCGATCTGCGTTGTGGACAGCACCTCCTTCGAGGTCGCCGCCGCACCGGCGCCCGCGGAAGTCCCGGTTGACAGCCCGACGGCCGCGCCGGCGCCGATCGCCGCCGCCAGCAAGGCGGTCGCCGTCAGGCCGAGCGCGTGCCGGCCCCGGTGCCGCCGTGGCGGCTCCGGCACCGGGTACCCGCCGCCTGGGTACGCGCCGCCGGCGCCGTAGGAGTACTGGCCCTGCGGGTACTGCCCGAATGGCTCACTCATTGGTACTGCCACCCCGAATCCTGCTCGTGGCTGGTCGCTCGTTACAGGTAAGAGAATCGCCCGCCAACCTTGGCGCACCCCGAAGGGATCCTCATCCCAACCTACTGGTTACCTGAGTGTTCCCTCAGGAACCTTCAGCCTTGGCTGAGTGTCAGTTCCCGCCGTTACGGTCTTACAGGTTTTTCGTCAAGATCTCTTTGTCGCATACATTGCGCTCCGCGCCACTGCCCTCCGTACAGTTATCTCGAACGGATGCGTGGCGGCTCGCATACGGACAATGACCCACTTTCCGACAGGAGTGCGTGTTGAGCGCAGAGACCGTCCCTGCCCCCGCGGGACCCGTGGGAGCGGCGGGCGACGAGCTACGTCGGCTCGCCGATGCCTACATCGATGACCTGATGCGCCGCCATCCGGATACCGCCACCGAGCTTGGCGATCACCGGTTCGACGGCCTGCTGCCCGACCGGTCGGAGGCGGCCCTCGCGGACGAGCGCCGCAGCCTCGACGGCTACGCCGCCCGGCTCACCGACCTGGACCTGGTGGCGCTCCCGCCCGAGCTGCGGGTGGACGCCGCGATGATGGCCGACGACGTGGCCCGCCGCCTGCTCGAGATCGAGGAGCTGCGCGAGCACACCTGGAACCCATTGCTTGCCAACCCCGGCCAGGCGATCTACCTGCTGCTCGCGCGGGACTACGCGCCCCTGCCGGAGCGGCTGCGCTCGCTGGCCAGTCGGCTGGCCGCGGTGCCCGACTCGCTCGCGGCGGCGCGGGCCAGCCTCACGATGGCGCCGAAGGTTCACCTGGAGACGGCGATCACCCAGTTCGGCGGCACGATCGCGCTGCTGACGGAGCAGGTGGACCGGGCGCTGCGGGCCGCGCCGTCGGCTACTGGTTATGTCGAGAGAGTGCGGCCGGCCGCGCTCGACGCCATCGCGGCGCACCGCGACTGGCTCGCCGCCAGGCTGGCACAGGGTGGGCGGGTGGGGGATGGCGGCGCGAGGGTGGGCGGGTGGGGGATGGCGGCCCGCAGGGTGGGCGGGTGGGGGATGGCGGCCCGGCGGTAAACGAGTTCGCCGACCCGCGGCTGGGCGCAGAGCTGTTCTCCCGCAAGCTCTCCCTGACGCTCAGCGCGGCGGCGGACGCCGACGCGATCCTGGCCCGGGCCGAGGCCGACCTCGAGCGGATCACCGAGGAGATCACCCGGGTCGCGTCCGGCCTCGGCGGCACGCCGCGTGAGGTGCTCGCCCGGCTGGGGACCGACGCGCCGGACGAGGCGACGATCCTGCGGTTCTGCGCCGAGGCGCTCGCCGCGCAGACCGCGTTCGTCGCCGAGCACGACCTGATCACGCTTTACCGCGACCCGGTCGAGCTGATCGACATGCCGGAGATCAACCGGGGCATCGCGGTCGCCTACTGCGACCCGCCGGGCCCGCTCGAGACCGCGCCGCTGCCGACGTTCATCGCGGTCTCGCCGACGCCCGGGGACTGGCCCGCCGAGCGGGTCGCCTCGTTCTACCGCGAGTACAACCGGCACATGGTGCACAACCTGATGGTGCACGAGGCGATGCCCGGTCACTACCTGCAGCTGCAGCACGCCCGGCGGTTCACCGGCTCGACCCGGGCGCGCGCCGCGCTCTGGTCGGGCTCGTTCGTCGAGGGGTGGGCGGTCTACGCCGAGGAGCTGATGGCTGACCACGGGTACCAGGGGGAGCACGACCGGGCCGCGGTGCGCATGCAGCAGCTGAAGATGCAGCTGCGGATGGTGATCAACGCGATCCTGGACGCGCGGGTGCACGCCCACGGCATGACCGAGGCCGACGCGATGGCGCTGATGATGGAGCGCGGCTTCCAGGAGGACGGCGAAGCCGCGGGCAAGTGGCGCCGCGTGCAGCTCACCTCGGCTCAGCTGTCGACGTACTACGTGGGGTACACCGAGGTCTCTGACCTGGCCGCCGACCTGATGAAGGCCGGCCTCGACGTCAGGACGGCCCACGACACCATGCTCGCGCACGGATCCCCGCCCGTCCGCCTCCTCCGCACGCTGCTCTAGGCTTTGCAACCCGGGAAGGAGGTCAGACGGACTCGGCGTCCTCCAGTTCGCCCCTGAGCTCGGGGGCCGGCATGCGGAAGCCGGGCAGCGGCGACGGCAGCAGCAGCGTCGCGCCGGCCACCCCGCCCGCCACCGCGATCCAGAGCGCCGGGCGCAGCCCGAGCTCGGTGCCGAGCACGCCGCCGAGCAGCGCCCCGGCGGGGCGGGTGCCGTAGTTGATCGCCTGGAACGCGCCCGACACCCGGGATCGCATCGCGGCCGGGATCACCACGGCCGAGATCGCGCCGATCGAGATGTCGAGCACCATCACGCCGAACCCGCTAGCGAACTCGGCGGCGAACAGCATGAGCAGCACCGGGACTCCGTGAAAGCCGGCGGCCAGCGGCGCCAGCCCGAGCGGCAGCGTGAAGACGAAGCACCCGGCCACGTAGACCAGCCCGATGCCGAGCTTGGTCCCGAGCCGTTTGGCGGTCACCGAGCCGATCATCCCGCCGACCGCGCCGGCCCCGATGACGACGCCGAGCACCCCCGGGCGCACGTGCAGCGAGCGCACTGCGTAGAGCATGAAAAGCGCGCTGAACATCAGGTTGAAGAAGTTGATCACGGCCACCCCGGTCAGCGACGCCCGCATGAGGGGCGAGTTCGCGATGAACCGGAGACCGACGGTGACCCCGTCGGAGCCGTCGGACGAGGGCGGCTCGGCCGGCTTGATGGCGGCGAGCTGCACCGCCGAGCCGAGGAAGGACAGCGCGTCCGCGACCACCGCCAGTGGCGCGCTCAGCGCCTGGACGAGCAGGCCGCCGACGGACGGCCCGCCCATGAAGGAGAACGCGCGGCTGGCGTAGATCAGCGACTGCCCGTCGACGTAGGAGTCGGGCGGCACGATCGACACGAACAGCGTCCCGTCCGCCACCGTGAACAGCACCGAGAGCGTGCCGGCCACGAACGTCACCGCGTACATCTGCGCGAGCGTCAGGGCGTGCAGCGCGTAGCAGACCGGGATGGTGGCGAGCGCTGCAGCGCGGCCCAGATCGGCCAGGATCATCGCCTTCCTGCGCTGCCCCCGGCGGTCAAGCCAGGCCCCGGCGTGCAGTGCGAACAGCAGGCTGGGGAGCCAGGTGAGCGCGGTCAGGAAGCCCATCTCGGCTGCGTCGGAGCGGAGCACCAGGACGGCAGTCAGGGGCAACGCGACGGACGAGACCTGGTCGCCGAACATCGACACGGTCGACGCGCCCCAGTAACGCCGAAACACCCGGTCCCGCAGCAATGGCGGAACCAGGCCGCCCAGTCCCGCCTCCGAATTCATAGCTATCGAAGCGTAACCGGAGAAACCGGACAACGCACGTACGGACCTCCGCCGGGGTTGCCCGCTTAGCCCGCCTCGCCCGCGCCGGACCGCGCCCGGTCGCCCACGCCGTCGGCCGCCCGCACTGGTGTCGATGGTGCAGCCGACAGGTCCGGACCCCACTGTCTCGGCTCGGCCAGCGCCTCGCGGGCGGCGGTGAACAGCAGGTACGGGATGAGGTCGATCGACCGGCGCAGGCACCACGAGGTGCCCTTGGTGGCCAGCCACAGGAGGTCGTCGCGCCGGGTCGGCCCGGGCCGGCCGGCTCCGCGTCGGGCCGGCCGGTCACCTCGTGCCCGGCGGCCGCGAGCCGGTCCCAGAACCGGCAGGCGATCAGTCGGTGCCCGCGCTCGTTGGGGTGCAGCCGGTCCGCCGACCAGTTCCGCCGGTCGTAGGTCTCCGGGTCGCTCGAGGCATCCCAGTGCAGGGTCCCGTAGTGCGCGGCGACCTTGTCGAGCTCGGCGTTGACCGCGCGCATCCGCCGGGTCAGCGGCCGGGCGAGCCCGGTCGGCAGGCCGAACATCTGGGCCGGGTCGGGCAGCCGCATGGTGAGCACGGTCGCGCCGCCGGCCGTCAGCGCGGCGACCGTCCGCGCGGCGGCCTGGCCGGTCCGCACCGGGTCGAAGCCGGCCCGGAGCGTGTCGTTGATGCCGACGACAACGCTGGCGATGTCCGGCCGCAGGTCGAGGGCGGCCGGGAGCTGGTCCCGCTCGACCTGCTTGGCCTGCGCTCCGCGGACCGCCAGGTTATGCAGCTCCGGGCTGGGCAGGGCCGCTGCCAGGTACTGCGCCCAGCCCCGCCAGCCGCCACCGGGGACGGGGTCGCCCATGCCCAGGGTGATCGAGTCGCCGAGGGTCACGATCCGAGTCATGAGCGCACCCGCCCGCCCGCTCAAGCCGCCAGCCGCGCGGCAGGCGCGGCGTCGTGGTGCACGGCGTCGTAGTGATCGATCAGCTCGTCGGTCAGCGCGGACCAGGTGCGCCCGAGCACCCGGCGTCGCGCCGCCCCGCCGAACCGCGCCCGCGCCGTCGGGTCGGCGGCGAGCTTGCCCACTGCCGCGGTGAGCGCGCCCGGGTCGCCCGGCGTGACCAGGTACCCGGTCACGCCGTCAGCCACCAGGTCGAGCGGGCCGCCGGCGGCGGGCGCGACGACCGGCAGGCCGCTCGCCGCGGCCTCCTGAACCGTCTGGCCGAAGGTCTCGAACGGCCCGGTGTGCACGAAGACATCCAGGCTGGCGTAGATCCTCGCCAGATCCTCCCCGTTGCGCATGCCGAGGAACGTCGCGGTCGGCAGGGCGGCGCGCAGGTCCTCCTCCATCGGGCCGCCGCCGGTGATCGCGAGCCGCACCCCCGGCAGGCCGGCCAGGGCGGCCAGCAGGTCGACGCGCTTCTCGGCGGCGAGCCGCCCCACGTAGCCGACGATCACCTCGCCGCCCGGCGCGATCTCGGCCCGCAGCCGCTCGTCGCGCTTGCCCGGGTGGAACCGCTCGGTGTCCACGCCGCGGCCCCACAGCCGGACCCGCTCAAGGCCGTGGGAGCGCAGGTCGGCGGCGGTCACACTGGACGGCGCGAGGGTGCGGTCGGCCGTGTTGTGGATGTCGCGCAGCCAGCGCCAGGCGAACGCCTCAGTGGCCCGCCCGAGCCGGTAGGCGCGGGCGTAGCTCGGCAGGTCGGTCTGGTAAACGGCGACCGTCGGCAGCTCCATGGCCCTGGCCACGTGGCTGCCCCACGCGCCCAGAGCGACCGGGCTGGCCAGGTGGACGACCTCGGTGCCGTGCCCGGCGATGGCGCGGCGGGTCTTCGGCGTCGGCAGGCCGAGCCGGAAGGTGGGATAGCCGGGAAGCGGCACTGACGGCACGCGTTCCACCGGGTAGGGGAGCGAGCTGTCAGCGTCGGTGCCGGAGCGCGCGGCCTCCGGGGCGATGACGAGCGGGTGATGGCCCTTACGGACGAGGTTTTCCGCCACCCGCACCACGCAGTGCGCGACGCCGTTAACGTCAGGCGGAAACGACTCCGTAATGATCGCGATCCTCATGCCATCAAGATCGCCCGTGCGGTGTTCGAAATTAGCCACTACACCGTTACGTGCAAACGAACTATCGATGACAATTAATGATGAATGGTAAATGCCCGCCGCGGAGCGGGCGCATGGCGGCCGCTCCTGGCGGCTTGCCCCGGCGTCCAGCCAGCCGATTAGCCGGCGTCGATCACCTGGCGGCGTCAGGGGGCGAGCGGGTGCCAGACCGTCTTGGTCTCCAGGGTGGCGAACATCCGCTCAAGGCCCGGCTCGGCGATCCAGTTGGCGTCGGCGAGGCGGACCACGCGCTTGAGCGTTCCCGCGGCCGCCACCGCCAGGTCGTCGGCGAGCGCGCCCGGGGCCCCGGCCAGGTCGATCGCGTTCACGTCCTGGTGCGCGGCCAGCCAGGGGGCCACCTCGGCGACCTCGCCGGTGAGCACGTTCACTACCCCGGCGGGGAGATCGGCGGCGGCGAATACCTCGGCCAGCCCGAGGGCGGGCAGCGGGTACCGCTCGCTGGCTACCAGCACCGCGGTGTTGCCGCCGGCGATGGCGGGCGCGAGCACGCTGACCATCCCCAGCAGGGCGCTGTCCTGCGGGGCGAGCACGGCCACCACGCCGGCCGGCTCGGGCACCGAGAGGTTGACGTAGTGCCCGGCCACCGGGTTCGCGCTGCCGCGCACCTGCGCGATCTTGTCGGTCCAGCCGGTGTACCAGAGCCAGCGGTCGGCCGCCGCGTCCACCTCGGCGTACGCGGCGGCCGCGGTGACGCCGACGGCGCGCCGGACCTGGTCGGCGAAGCAGGCGCGGTGGTCGGCGAGGATCGTGGCCACCCGGTAGAGCAGCTGCCCCCGGTGGTAGGCGCTGGAGCCCGACCAGGCGGGGAACGCCGTTCGCGCCGCAGCCACGGCATCACGGGCATCGCGACCGGAGGCGAGCGCCGCGCGGGCCAGGAACCCGCCGTCCGCGCCGCGCACCTCGACCGTGCGGCCGCTCTCGGAGCGGCGGAAGGCGTCGCCGATGCGGAGCCGGTAGGTCGTGCGGACGGCGACGTCAGACGCCTCAGACATCGAGTCCGCCGGGTATGTCCAGATAGGCCTCGAGGCCGTGCCTGCCGCCCTCGCGGCCGAGGCCGGCCTCCCGGTAGCCGCCGAACGGTGCCGTCGGGTCGAACCGGTTGAACGCGTTCGTCCAGATCACCCCGGCCCGCAGCTGGGACGCCAGCCAGCCGGCCAGCGACCCGCGCTCGGTCCAGACCCCGGCGGCCAGCCCGTAGCGGGTGCCGCCGGCCCGTTCGACGGCCTCGGCCGGGGTGGCGAACGTCGACACGGTCAGCATCGGCCCGGCCAGCTCCGCGCTGCCGACGCCGCGGGCGCCCGGCGCATCGGTGAACATCGTCGGCGGGAACCAGAATCCATGGTCGGGCAGCAGGCAGGGCGGCGACCAGCGCCGCGCACCCGCCGCCTCGGCCGAGGCGGTAAGGTCGGCGATCTTGTCCAGCTGGGTGCGGGAGACGACGGCGCCGACGTCGGTGTTCGCGTCAAGCGGGTCGCCGAGCGTGAGCGCGCCCATCCGCCGCTTGATGGCCGCGACCAGGGCGTCGCGGGCCGGCGCCTCGACCAGCACGCGCGATCCGGCGCAGGCCACGTGGCCCTGGTCGACGAAGACGCCGGCGACGATCGCGCCGGCCGCCGCCTCGATGTCCGCGTCCGCGCAGACGATGTTCACCGCCGTGCCGCCGAGCTTGAGCGTCAGCGGCTTGCCCGACAGCGCGCAGGCCCGGGCGATCTCCTTGCCGACCTCGGCCGAGCCGGTGAACGACACCTTGTCCAGCCCCGGGTGGCCCGCCACCAGCTGGCCGGTGCTGCCGTCGCCGGTCACGACGTTGACCACCCCGGGCGGCAGATCGGCCTGCCTGCAGATCTCGGCGAACGCCAGCGCGGTCAGCGGCGTGGCCTCCGACGGCTTCAATATGACGGTGTTCCCGCAGGCCAGGGCGGGCGCGATCTGCCATGCGAGCATGAGCAGGGGCGAGCTCCAGGAGACGACCTGGCCGACCACGCCGAGCGGCCGCGGCGACGGCCCGAATCCGGCGTAGCCCAATTTGTCGGCCCAGCCGGCGTGGTAGAAGAAGTGCGCCGCCGCCAGCGAGACGTCCACGCCGCGCGTCTGCCTGATCGGCCTGCCGCCGTCCAGCGTGTCGAGGACGGCGAGTTCACCCGCCCGCTCCTGGATCAGCCGCGCGATCGTGAACAGGTACCGGGACCGTGCCCGCCCCGGCATCGCCGACCACACCCGCTCGTACGCCTGCCTGGCGGCGAGCACCGCCCGGTCCACGTCCTCGGTCGCCCCGTGCGTCACCTCGGCCAGAACTTCCTCGGTCGCCGGCGAGATCGTCTTGAAGACCGATGCCCCGCCCGCGAACGAGCCCCCGATGAATAGCCCGTAGGAGTCGCGCAACGCCACAAGCGAGCGCGCCTCGGGGGCCGCAGCGCATGAAAACCGCATAAATTCAAACCCTCAGTCCGCCGTCAGGAAGCGGGCGGGCTTGACCCCGACCTGCCGTACGCCGCACGCGAGGCGACGGTCCCCACCGCCGCAAGCCAGCCACCGCAAGCATCGCGAGCGTGTCCGGAAGCGTAGCAGCGGCAAGCCCCGCGCGGGCGGCAGTCTCGCCGAACTCACCCGCTGACTGCGGCCTCGATCACCCGCCCGAACGCGAGCACCTGCTCCTCGGAACCCCCGATGACCTGCATGGACGCGATCACATGGTCGGCCGCGGGCACCGGAAGCGAGAGGGCGGCGAGCCCTGCGAAACTAGCGGGAGCGGTGAGTGCGGTCAGCGCGAACCCCCGCTCGCCGAGCAGCGGCGGCATCCCCGCGAGCGTCGGCAGCACCAGCACGGGGGAGTCGGCGAGCAGCGACTCAAGGGTGGCGCGCACCGCCGCCCGGACCCGTTCCGCCGCCGCGCGGTCGGCCCGTCCCAGCCGGGCGCCGCGCTCAAGGTTCCGCTGCACGTGCGGGCTGAGCTGCTTCAGGTACTGCATCAGGTAGGCGTTGACCCGGAACCCCTCGGAGTCGATGATCACCCCGGCGGCCTCCAGGATCGCGCCGACGTCGAGCGCCGGCAGCCGGGCGACCGCCACGCCCGCCGCCGCGAGGGCCCGGTCGACGGCGGCGTCGATCGCCGGATCGATGCCGCTGTCGAGGCCGGTCGCCGTGAGCCGCCCCGCGATCAGGGCGGCGGGCGCGGGCGCGGCCGTGAACCCGGGCTCAAGCAGCCGCATCCCCACCTCGACCGCGGCCACGTCCGCGCCCAGGGCGCCGACGGTGTCCAGCGACGGGGCGAGCAGGTACACCCCCTTCACCGAGATCCGGCCGTACGCGGTCTTCAGCCCGGTCACCCCGCAGCAGGCGGCCGGGACGCGCACCGACCCGCCGGTGTCGGTGCCGAACGCCACGTCCGCCTCGGCGGTGGCCACCGCCACCGCCGACCCCGAGGACGACCCGCCGGGCACTCGCCGGGGATCGAGCGGGTTCGTCGGCGTCCCCGACCAGTGATTCACCCCGTTCGCCGACCAGCACAGCTCGGTCAGTCCGGTCTTGCCGACGATCCGCGCGCCCGCCTCACGGGCGGAGGCGACCACCGCCGCGTCGATCTCGGCCGGCTCGGCCATCTCGGCGACGACCGGACAGCCCGCCGTCGTCGGCACTCCGGCCACGTCGATGCAGTCCTTGACCGCGAGCCGCGGGCCGTCGCCGTCATTGGGCAGCCGCAGCACCCAGGTACCCATACCTCCATCATCGTCCTATTACCCGAAAAGGCGATGAGCGGAAGGTAACTAGTTTGACAGCCGCGATCATCGACCCGCCCAGACCCGCCCAGCCACACCAGCCCCAACCGCCTCGTGCCGTGCCGAACCGATCACACCCCTAGCCAGGCCGTCGCACCCGAGCCGATCGCGCCCGTGACTGGGCCGTGCCGCTAAGCTCATGATCATGAAGGATTAGTGCAGCTATTCGATTCGGATCCTTCGTCAGGAATAAATCCTTCGTGATCTTGGCTGCTCTGCGGGGACCGGATGCGGGAGTAGGCCGCAGGCGGAGCCCGTAAGATACGCACATGCGTTCGGCTCGGGTTGCGGTGGTGCTCGACGTCGCCTGCGTGCTCATCTTCGTGATCATCGGCCGGGCCAGCCACACCAAGGGCGAGAGCCTGGGCGGCATCGCGTCGACCTCCTGGCCCTTCCTGATCGGCCTCGGTGTCGGCTGGCTGGCGGCGCGCGCCTGGCGCCGCCCGCTGGCGATCGTCCCGGGCGGGCTGGTCGTCTGGCTGTCCACGGTGGCGATCGGCATGGTCTTGCGCGTCGTCTCCGGCCAGGGCACCGCGGCCGCCTTCATCGCCGTCGCCCTGGCCTTCCTGGCCCTGTTCCTGCTCGGCTGGCGGCTGTCGGCGCGGCTGGCCCCGGCGCTAAGCGGGCGCCAGCACTGGTGACGGCAGTCGGCCCGCCGCGCCGATTAGACGTGCCGGGTGAACACGACCGGAACGTCGGCCCGGCGCGCCTCGGCCACGCGTTCACGCTAACATCCGGGCCGCCGGACCGGTATCGTGCTCGGAATGGGGACTGAATCGATCGTCACGCAGATACGCGACGCCTTCGGCAGCGAGCTTGACGCGGGGCAGCAGTCGGCGCTGATTAGCTGGCTCTCCTTCACCGGGACGTTCGGCGGGGTGCGGGGCGTGACCCACGCGATCAGGGACGGCAAGGGGCCGTTCCGGAACCTCAGCGTCGGCGGCGAGCACCTGCACCACTACATGTGGGGCATCGGCCTGCTGGCCGGCGTGGGCGCGGTCGCCGTCCGCGGCGACGAGCGGCTCCGCCGCCATCCCGCGACCGCGCTGGCCTACGGAGTCGGCCTCGCCCTCATCATGGACGAGTTCGCGCTGCTGCTCGACCTGAAGGACGTCTACTGGGCCAAGCAGGGCCGCATCTCGGTCGACCTGGCGGTCACCGGCAGCTCCCTGGCGGGCAGCTACTTCGCGGCTCTCCCAGTCATCCGCAAGGTCGTTCGCCGCCGCCACCACGAGAAAGAGCAAGTGGCTAGCGCGCGCGGATAAGCAGCCGCCCGAGCCTCAGGAGCGCCGGGAGTGGAGGCCCCCCATGCGGGAGTGGAGCCCCCCATGCCGGAAAAAAGCGCCCCGAGACGCAGTGTGATCGTTGTCCCATGTCCTCCTGGTTTCACCGAAGCCCGCGGGAGACTAGCGTTTGGGTATAGACCTCAGGACCCCAACGGGGCGGTGCCGCGGCCGGCGACCCCAGCCGCTCATCGATGTTCGCGTCCCGTGACAGATCGTGAAAGGGACCGCGAATGCCCGAAGCATCGGTCGGCAATGGCAAAGTAGCGCTTCAGTACGGCGATGGCGCTGAACTCGACCTGCCCGTCAAGACCGCCACCGAGGGATCGGCGGGGATCGAGGTGACGAAGCTGCTGTCGACGACCGGCATGGTCACGCTGGACCCCGGCTTCGTCAACACGGCCTCGTGTTCCTCGGAGATCACCTACATAGACGGCGACGCGGGAATCCTCCGGTACCGCGGCTACCCGATTGAGCAGCTGGCCGAGAAATCGACCTTCCTCGAGGTCAGCTACCTGCTGATCCACGGCGAGCTGCCCACCCAGGCCCAGCTTGAGGACTTCACCGCGCAGATCTCCAAGCACACCCTGCTGCACGAGGACCTGAAGGACTTCTTCAACGGGTTCCCGCGCGACGCGCACCCGATGCCGGTGCTGTCAAGCTCGGTCTCCGCGCTGTCCACGTTCTACCAGGACGCGCTGAACCCGTTCGACGAGCCGAACGTGGAGCTGTCCACCATCCGCCTGCTCGCCAAGGTGCCGACGCTGGCCGCCTACGCCTACAAGAAGTCGGTCGGTCAGGCGCTCCTCTACCCGGACAACTCGCTCAATTACGTGGAGAACTTCCTGCGGCTCACCTTCGGCATCCCGGCCGAGCCGTACCAGGTCGACCCGGAGGTCGCCAAGGCCCTGGACATGCTGTTCGTCCTGCACGCGGACCACGAGCAGAACTGCTCCACCTCGACCGTGCGCGTCGTCGGCTCCTCCGAGGCCAACCTGTTCGCCAGCATCTCGGCCGGCATCAACGCCCTGTTCGGCCCGCTGCACGGCGGCGCCAACGCGGCCGTGCTCGACATGCTCGAGGACATCCGCGACGCCGGCGGCGACGTGAACGCGTACGTCACCCGGGTGAAGAACAAGGAGCCAGGCGTCAAGCTGATGGGCTTCGGCCACCGGGTCTACAAGAACTACGACCCGCGGGCCCGGATCGTCAAGGCGACCGCGGACCAGCTCCTCACCAAGCTGGCGCCCAACGACCACCTGCTCGAGCTGGCCACCCAGCTCGAGGAAGTGGCGCTGAGCGACGACTACTTCATCAGCCGCAAGCTTTACCCGAACGTCGACTTCTACACCGGCCTGATTTACCGCGCGATGGGCTTCCCGACCAAGATGTTCACCGTGCTGTTCGCGATCGGCCGGCTCCCCGGCTGGATCGCGCACTACCGCGAGATGGTGCACGACCCGGCGACCAAGATCGCCCGCCCGCGTCAGGTCTACACCGGCCCGGGCGAGCGTGACTTCATCGCGATGGAGAAGCGCTAGTCTTACGCGGCCCCCGGCCGGCGGCAGGCGGCAATCCGGTCCGTTAACTCAGAACCCCGCTCCCGTTCGGAAGCGCGCTTGTGATCTTCGCTCTTCTGGACGGAGGCGGGGTTCTCGCGCTTGAGGTGCCGGGTAACGTGAGCGCGTGAGCGAGGAGCCGACAGCGACGGCGGAGGGGTCGGCGCCAGCGACGGCCGAGTCCGCCCCTTCCCAAGAAGAGCAGCCCAGCGACCCCTGGCACAATCCGAGGCTGCCCTGGGAGGGCAAGCCGCGCCGGGTGGACATCGCCTGCTGGGCGGCGATTAGCCTCAGCGGGCTCTACTACCTGGCCCTGCTGCCATTCCGTGCGAGCCTGGTCGGCACCCACCCCATCGCGAGTGTGCTGCTGAACGGGTCGACCGAGGCGATCGTGTCGGCCGCCGCCTTCGCCAAGGTGGGGCACGGCTCGATCATCGTGGTGCTGCTCGCCTCGATCCCCGGCCTGATGAAGTTCGACCTCATCTATTGGTGGGCGGGGCGCCTGTGGGGCGAGCGGGTGGTCCTGATCTTCTCCGGGCGGGGCAAGCGGAGCGCGAAGTTCGTGGCCCGGGTGCAGCGCTCGGGCCGCTGGCTCACCTGGCCCGCGGTGGTGGTCTCGCCCTTCCTGCCGATCCCGAACGCGCTCGTCTACGCGGTGGCCGGCTGGACCGGGATGAGCTGGCTGACGTTCCTCGTCCTGGACGCGATCGGCTCGCTGATGTGGGCCGGGTTGCTGGCGGGCCTGGGGTACGCGCTTGGCCAGCACGCGGTGGACGTGGCCCAGGAGATCTCCAAGTACGGGCTGTGGGTCTCGATCGCGATCGTGGTCCTTGTGGTAGCGAGCCAAATGAGGGGTGCGAAGGCACGAGGTTAGCTGCACGCGCAAAATGAACGTGCATTTGGCCTTGCAGCTGCATGCGCTCATACGGCAGGATGTGTAACGCGTCAATCACCCGGATGACGCTGGACGCTCCTCGGGGTTGCCATGAGCTTGAACCAGCTGCCTACCCGCACGCGGGTACTTCCTGCCGTCGGCCAGCCACTACGAGTGGTGACCCGACAGGAACCCGCGGCCCGGCGACCGCGCATGATGCGGATGCCCGCCGACTGGTGGGACTCGCCCACGGCGGTTGGCTGCCCGCTGCCGCGCGGACCGCAGTCCGCTCGGACAGCGCGCCGCCTGACTCGATCCACGCTGCGCGACTGGGGTCTGACGTTCCTGTCGGAAGACGCGGAGACCATCGTCGGCGAGTTCGTCGCGAATGCCGTCACGCATACCGCCGCCACTGCGGGCGCCGTCGTGCCGTCGCAGCGTCGGCAGGCAGCGGACGGGCTGGGGCTGCGCCTGCTCCGCCGCAACGGCGAGGTGATCTGCGCCGTGCTCGATCCGAGCGACAAGGCGCCCGTGCTCAAGGCGCCGGCCTCGGGAGAGGAAGCGGGCCGGGGATTGCAGATGGTGGACGCGCTCAGTGACGTCTGGGGCTGGTCCCCGGTCGCGGGCCGCGGCAAGGCGGTCTGGGCGGTGCTGTTCTGCGCGTGACCGTCGGGGGACCAGCGGCTAGCCGCCTGAGCCGACCCACGGCAGGAGGGGGGTGTCGGGTCAGGCGGTCAGCCAACGGTCGGTCCGGTCGCCGGAGACTCGAGGCCATCGCGGCGTCTGGTGCTAACCTCGCTTGACGCAACAGCGAGACGGGAGGCGTGGCGCGATGCCCTGGACGTGGCGGTACGAGAAGATCGACGGCGCGGTGGTGAGCGGCGCTGGCCAGCAGGAGGCGATTTTCGCCAGCCAGGGGGACGCGGAGAGCTGGCTGGGCGAGAACTGGCACGAGCTGGTTGACAGCGGCGTGGACCAGGTCACCCTCTTCGATGACGCCCGCAAGGAGTACGGCCCGATGTCCCTGCGCCCGGAGGGCTGAGTAATCCCCCGGGGGACGACCCCCCGGTGACCCCCCGATATGGGGGGCTCCCGCCCCCCATGCCCCCGGGGTACCCGCAGAAACCGCGGGCACCCCGGGGGTCTGAGTATCCCCTGGGGGACGACCCCCCGGTGACCCCCCGATATGGGGGGCTCCCGCCCCCCATGCCCCCCGGGGGGTACCCGCAGAAACCGCGGGCACCCCGGGGGTCTGCGGTGGCTGGGGTTAAGGATTAAGGCTCGCTAGAACTTGTCGCCGGGCTTGAGCCGGGGCGCCGGGGTGCGGAAGCGGCGCAGCTGCAGGGCGCGCATCACGGCGTACAACGTGATGCCTCGCGTCGATTCGCTGGGCAGCCGCTCGGCCGCCAGCTTGCTGATCGACCGGCGCAGCAGCAGGGCGTCCACGACGATGACCAAGATGATCACGATGAGCACGATCTGCATGTCGCCGCTGATCGCGCTGTGCGACTTGCCCGCCACCAGCCCGATGACCAAGAGAACCAGCGCGTACATGTAGAACTCGCTCGGCCGCCGGTGCGCGTCCACGTAGTCCCTGGCGAGTTTCTTGACCGGGCCGCGGTCGCGCGGGGAGAGGGCCCACTCCTCGCCGCGCCGCATGGCCTGCACCTGCCGGTCCCGCTCGGTCCTGGCCTGGTTCCGCGCCTTGGTCTTCTCCTCCGGCGTGAGCTTGCGCCCCGGAGTGGCGGCCGCGGGGCGGCCGCGGCCGCTGGTGGTGGTCCCGGTGATGGACCGGTACCGGTTGGCCTCGGCCTGGCTGCGTTTGGGCGTCGGCCGGCCCTTGCCCGTCTGCGCGGGCGGTTTGCTCTTGGCCGGAGCTTCCGGGGGTTGCGTGCCCTGGGAATCCTGGGCCTGGCCTTCGGTCGCCCCGGCGCTGCTGCGTCGGAACACGGGGATAGCTTACTGTGCTCACTGCGGGGGGACGACCCCCCTGCACCCCCCGCGCATGGGGGCTCCGCCCCATACCCGCGGGGGGCACCAAGGCGCGGCGCCCCTACTGCCGACCCCCCGCGCATGGGGGTCCCGCCCTCCCGGCGGGGGGCACCGCAAAAGGCGCGGCGCCCCCACGACTGTGGCTGGGTTAGAGCCTTGTGGTGCTGTAGGCAGGCGCTGCGTAACCCGCAGCGCCTCCGGGCGCACGATACGCGCCGCCTTGATTTGACCCAGCGCTGCGCGGGGATAAGTGGCTACAGGTCGCAGCAGCGCGTAGGGTTGATTGCGTTTAGCCGGCGGCAATTTCGCCGTCGCTCGGTTGCGCCAGCAGCGCCGCCCGGTGGCGGCGCTCAGGTAAATGAAGGGGACGGCCGCGTCTATGAGCGTGATGAAGCGAGTCTCGCTGATATTCCGGGCCAAGGCCGACAAGGCGCTGGACCGGATGGAAGACCCACGCGAGACCCTGGACTACTCGTACAAGCAGCAGGTCGAGATGCTGACCCGGGTACGGCGCGGTGTCGCGGACGTCGCCACCTCGCGCAAGCGGGTCGAGCTGCAGATGACCTCACTGCAGAAGGAGATCACCAAGCGCACCAACCAGGCCAAGACGGCGCTCGAGCAGGGCCGCGAGGATCTCGCCAGGGCGGCGCTGCAGGCCAGGGGACAGCTGGAGACGCAGTACGACGACCTGCAGACCCAGTACACGCAGCTGCAGGAGCAGGAGGAGAAGCTGACCCTCGCCTCCCAGCGGCTCGACGCCAAGGTGCAGGCCTTCCGTACCCGGAAGGAGACCATCAAGGCGACGTACACCGCCGCCGAGGCGCAGACCCGCATCAACGAGGCCTTCTCCGGGATCTCCGAGGACATGGGCGACGTCGGCCTGGCCATCCAGCGCGCCGAGGACAAGACGGCGCAGATGCAGGCCCGGGCAGGCGCGATCGACGAACTGCTCGCCTCCGGCGCCCTCGAGGACCACGTGGGCGGCGGCGCCGACTACATCCAGGCCGAACTGGACAAGCTCGGCGCGACCAGCGGGGTCGACTCCGAGCTCGAGGCGATGAAGCGCGAGATCGCCAACAACGCGCCGAAGCAGCTCGAGGCCAACGGCGACGGCGGCGAGTCGGCGTCGGCCGCCGGGGCTCCGGCCGCCCAGCAACCGCAGGCCGGTGATGGGCTGTGATAGTCCGCATTCTCGGCGAGGGGCAGTTCCGTGTGGACGACGACACCACCGCGAAGCTGACAGTGCTTGACAAGGACCTGGACGCGGCCGTGCACGCCGACGACGAGGCCGTGTTCAAGCTGGCCCTCGGCGCCGCCGTGCAGCTGGTCAGGTCGGCCGGGTCGCCGGTCGGCGCGGATGAGTTCGTGACCGCGGACTACATCCTGCCGTTCTCGGACGCCACCGTCGCCGAGGTGCGCAAGCTGCTCGCCGACGGAACCATGCACGGGGACTCGCTCGGCCACTCCTAGCCGGCCCGCCGCAGTCGTTCAAGCGGCCGCCGCCGGCTGCCTGCGGCACCGGTCCGCTGCGTGAGCGCCCACGTCGAAATTCGCCGTGGGCGCAACGACGATAGGCGCATTCAGCCTCCTGAGCGGAAGGCTTCAGCCTCCGTTTAGCGTTGTTGAGATAGATTGCCAATTGAGAACCAGGCAGACCCGGACGGAGCGTGCCCGGCTACCGGCCTGGCGGATTCGGAGGTGCGTCATGGCGACGCGTACGAGGTACGCCCCAGACCGGGGTCTGACCGTGCGGATGACGGTGACGATGTTCCTCCTCGGACTAGTCTTCGTCGCGTTTGTCGCCGCGATCATCGGCGTCATGGTGGCTACCCACCAGTCGGCCGCGTTCATCGTGGTCATCGCGCTGGTCTTCGGCGGCGGGTCCGCCTTCATCTCGCTGTTCTACAGCGACAAGATCGCGCTGGCAGCGGCCGGGGCACGCGAGGTATCGCCTCAGGAGGCGCCCGAGCTGCACGGCATTGTCGACCGGCTGTGCGCGCTTGCGGACATGGACAAGCCCCGGGTGGCGATCGCCCCCACATCCATGCCGAACGCCTTCGCGACCGGCCGCAACAGCAAGAACTCGGTCCTCTGCGTCACCCAGGGACTGCTCAGCACCCAGCTTGGCCTGACCAAGGACGAGCTTGAAGGCGTGCTGGCGCACGAGCTGTCGCACGTCGCGCACAAGGACGTCCAGGTCATGACCGTGGCCAGCCTGCTCGCGATCGTGGCTGGCCTGCTGGTGCGGTTCGCCTTCTACTCCGAGATCTTCGGCGGTCGGCGCAGCAACAACCAGAACGCGCTGCCGATCATCGCGATCATCATGGTCGTCTCGGTGGTTGTCTACGCGATCAGCTTCCTGCTGATCAGGGTGCTCTCGCGCTACCGCGAGCTGGCGGCCGACCGCAGCGGCGCGCTGCTCACCGGCCAGCCCAGCGCCCTGGCGTCGGCGCTGCAGAAGGTCAGCGGCGGGATGTCCAGGATCCCGAACCAGGACCTGCGGAAGGCCGAGACGCTGAACGCGTTCTACTTCGCCCCGGCGATGAAGCTCACACGCAACGGCAACGGCAACGGTCGCGCCAGCCTGGGGGCGATCTTCTCCACCCACCCGTCGCTCGAGAAGCGCCTCGAGCAACTGGCCAAGATCCAGGCCCAGCTGGGCGAGGTCAGCCCGGGCGGCACCAAGGGCCTGCGGTAGTGGGCTTCCTCGACGTGCTGCTCGGCCGGACCAAGCCCGTTCAGCCGAAGCTCGACGACCTGTTCGCGCTGCCGTCGGCGGCGATCCAGCTCCAGGCGGCCACCGGGTTCACCCCGACCGGCTCGGGCTCGGTCTGCTTCCGCGCGGTCGAGGGCAAGACGTTCGCGGACATCCAGAACGAGGTCCGCGAGCTCCTCGACACCGATAACAGCAGGCCGGGCGGCGCCGGCGGGCTGCCGGTCGAGGTGACCAAGGACAGTTACGGGTACACCTGGCTGATCAGCAACCACATGAGCGACGAGGTCGACACCCTGGTCACCGATCTGCACGCGGTGAACAGCGCGCTGGTCGACAACGGCTTCGGCCCGCAGCTGCTCTGCACGATGGTCGCCTTCGCGGACGAGAACCATCGCCGGATGGCCCTCGTCTACCTGTACAAGCGAGGCACGTTCTACCCGTTCGCCCCGCGCAACGGGTCCGGGCAGCAACGCGATAACGCCCTTGAGCTCCAGGTCAAGGGCGTGCTCGGCGACGATCTCAAGATCGAGCCTGATCTCACCAAGTGGATGGCGCTCTGGGGCGCCCCCGGGTTGTGACGCCGTTGCCCAGCCGCCCACCCCACCTCCTGGCCGCCCGCCCCACCCTCGGCGGAGAACACGCTGCGTGGAGGAATTCCCGTAGGGTGCGTAGAGTTGAAAGCGAACGACGAGGCCGCGCCGGCGGCTCAGCACATACGACAACGACGGGAGCCAGTCGCAGATGACCGTTCAGGACGAAGCAACCAAGCAGGGTGTCAACCTCACCGAGGCCGCCGCGACCAAGATCGGCGCGCTGCTCGCCCAGGAGGGCCGGGATGACCTGCGACTGCGAGTGGCAGTGCAGCCGGGCGGTTGCTCGGGCCTGCGCTACCAGCTCTACTTTGACGAGCGCGCGTTCGACGGCGATGTCGTCGCCGACTTCGACGGCGTGGGCGTGGTGACCGACAAGATGTCGGCCCCGTACCTGATGGGCGCGACGATCGACTTCGTGGACACGATTGAGAAGCAGGGCTTCACCATCGACAACCCGAACGCCTCCGGGTCCTGCGCCTGCGGCGACTCGTTCCACTAATCACCCACCTCCGAGCGAATACCTGAATAGAGATCCTTAAACGATGCGGATAGCCGTCTCCGGGTCGATAGCGACCGATCACCTGATGACCTTCGCCGGCAAGTTCACCGACACGCTGATCGCCGACAAGCTAGACAAGGTCTCTGTGTCCTTCCTTGTCGGCAACCTGGAGATCAGGCGCGGCGGGGTGGCGGGGAACATCTCCTTCGGTCTCGGGTGCCTCGGCCTCAAGCCGCTGCTTGTCGGCTGCGTTGGACCGGACTTCGCGGAGTACCGGGCCTGGCTCAATGAGCACGGCGTGGACACGTCAGGCGTGCGGACCTCGGCCACCAGGCAGACCGCGCGCTTCACCGCGACCAACGACGAGTCGGGGAACCAGATCGCCTCGTTCTACCCGGGCGCGATGAGCGAGGACAGCGAGATCGACATCACATCGCTCGCCGCCGCCAACGGGATCGAGCTGGTGCTGATCGGAGCGGGCGACCCGGCCGCGATGCAGTTGCACACCGCCGGCTGCCGCGCCGCGGGAATCCCGTTCGCGGCCGACTTCTCGCAGCAGGTGGCCTTCCTGGATGGCGACGCGATGCGGACGCTGATCGAGGGGGCCGCCTACCTGTTCTGCAACGAGTACGAGGCGGCGGTCATCGAGTCCAAGACCGGCTGGACCGGCGAGGACGTCCTGGCCCGGGTCGGGACCCGGATCGTCACCCTCGGCAGCGAGGGCGCCCGGGTCGAGCGCCAAGGCGCGGGCCCGATTGTGGTCGGCCCGGTCAAGGACGCGACGCTCGTCGAGCCCACCGGCGCGGGCGACGCGTTCCGCTGCGGCTTCCTGGCCGCGACGGCCTGGGGCCTGTCGATCGAGCGCGCCGTCCAGCTGGGCAACCTGATGGCCGTGCACGCTCTGGAGACGGTCGGCCCCCAGGAGTACGACCTCACCCCGGCCCTCCTCGCCGACCGCGCCAAGCGCGCCTACGGCGCCGAGGCCGCCGCCGAGCTAGCCGACCACCTCCCGGCCTAACAGCTACGACAGGGAGTAGTTTTGGGTTATGGCCCCGCTCGCGACCGCTTACAGTGGCCCCCCCAAGCTGACCCTCGTCCGGGCGTTCACCGAATGGCGCGTTGACGTCCCGATGCTGGTGCTGATCGCCCTGATCGCCGCCTGGTACGTCATGTCCACGCGGAAGCTGAGACGCCAGGGCGGGCAGTGGGGGACCGGGCGGACGATCGCGTTCCTCTGGCTCGGCCTGGGATTCTGGGTGATCGCCACGATGTCCTGGGTCGGGGCGTACCAGAACGCGCTGTTCTACGCTCGGGCCACCCAGACCGTGCTGCTGGTGCTGGTCTCGCCGCTGTTCCTGATGATGGGCAAGCCGATCACGCTGCTGATCGAGACCCAGCCCGCCGTGGGGGGCCGCGTCGCGGCGGTCATCCGCAGCCGGGTCGCCAAGGTCGTGACGTTCCCGGCGATCACCGCGCTACTGCTCATCGCGGTGCCGATGGCGATGTACTTCACCTCCTGGTACGCGGCCGCCTTCAACAGCGGGGCGGTCCGCGAGCTCACCTACCTGATCCTCATGATCCCCGGCTGCGTCTTCTTCTGGACGCTGCTCCGGGTCGACCCGGTGCCCAAGGAGTACCCGTACGGCGTGGCGATGTGGATCACCGCCGCCGAGGTGGTCGGCGACGCGTTCTTCGGCATCGCGATCATCGCCGACACCAACCTGTTGGCCGCACCGCACTACCATGCGGTCGGCTACCCGTTCGGCCCGACGCTCGCCACCAGCCAGGTTCTCGGCGGCGGCATCATCTGGATCCTCGGCGACGCCGTCGGCCTGCCGTTCCTCGCCGTTCAGCTGATCCAGATGATGCGCGAGGACAAGGCCGAGGCCGCCGCCATCGACGCCGAGCTGGACGTCCGCGACCCCGACGATGACGAGCGTCCCTGGTGGGAGTCCGACCCTCGGATCACCAACCGCTACGGTCGCGGCTAGCCTGCCGCCTGATGAAGATAATGGACCGTTGTGTACATCCCCGTGTACACAACGGTCCACCATCATCGGATTTCATGGGCCATCCAACTGACTGCCGCCGTAAGCCTCAGTAGCCGCGGCGGATGCCGAAGGCCCAGCCGGACAGCAGCTCGGCGCGGAACACGCACTCGTGCGACTTGAGCGCGCACCAGGCGGGAACGTCGGTGTAGGCCGCAGGGTCGTCGGCCAGCACGGCGATGACCCCGCCGACCGGCACGTCGCGTATCTGCTCGGCGAGCATGATGATCGGGATCGGGCACTTGCGGCCAAGGGCGTCAATGCTCAGCAACGGCGCCGCGCCCGGCGGCACTGTGCCGGGGACCCAGGCGCCGGCGGCCGCAACCCGCGCGGCCTCCGTGACGGGCGAGTCGAGCGAGTCGAGCGAGTCGGAAGGGGCACCGGGAGCGACGCGGCGGTGGTCCGCCTTGCCCCAGCGTCCGAGCCACATCCGGCTCATGCGATCACGCTCACGGTGTCAATGGTGCCCCGGCCGGCCGATCCCTACGCCATAGAACACGCAAAGGGGCGGTCCGCACGCGCAGAGTGGCCAATTGCGACTCGTACCCTCCCAGCACCCGCCGAACGCCGGGGGCCGGATGCAACCCGTCCAAGGCGCGCGATACTGTTTCCACGACACGCTGTAGAAGACCGTGGACCGGTGCCGAACAACCATAAGAAGGCACCGGGCGACGTTGTTGGGAAGGCGCCTCCTTTGACTCTGATTCGCCGGCAGGCCGCGCCAAGTGGGCGCGACCACGATCGCGCCCCGCGCGGCACGGCCAAGCGCCCGCGCCGCCGGGCCAACGCGCTGCGCGTCGGCGCGCTTGCCGTCCTGCTGCTCTGCCTCGCCGGGTGCTCACCGAACGACACGTTCACCCGGATGGGCTTCCCGAACCCCGTGACCGAGCAGGGCAAGATCACGCTCAGCCTCTGGCAGGGTTCGTGGATCGCCGGCCTGCTGGTCGGCGCCGTCGTCTGGGGCATGATCCTGTGGTCGGTGATCTTCCACCGCAAGCGCGGTGACAAGCTCCCGGCCCAGGTCCGGTACAACATGCCGATCGAGATCCTGTACACGGTCGTCCCGTTCGTGCTGATCGCGGTGCTGTTCTACTACACCGCCAAGGACGAGAACACGATCGACGCGCTCCCGGCCCACCCGGACGTGACGGTCAACGTCACCGGCTTCCAGTGGTCCTGGGAGTTCAATTACGAGGTGAACTCAGTACAGACCGGGGTGACGACCGACGGGTACATGTGGGGGCAGGGCCCGCTGCCGCTGCTTGAGATCCCCGTGGGCGAGTCGATCCAGTTCAACCTGACCTCGACCGACGTGATCCACTCGTTCTGGGTGCCGGAGTTCCTGTTCAAGCGCGACGTGGTGCCGGGTCACCCGAACCACTTCGCGATCACGCCCACCACGACGGGCACCTTCACCGGGCACTGCAGCGAGCTGTGCGGCCTTTACCACAGCAGGATGCTGTTCACGGTGAAGATCGTGACTCCTGCCCAGTTCAAGACGTGGATCGCCCAGGAACAGGCGACCCAGAAGATAGCTTCAGGGAGCACCCAGTGAGCCTTGACGAGCAGTCAGCCGCACGCCGCGCGGCAGCCGTGAGAGGAGCGCGCACCGAGCGTAAAGGCTCGGTCCTCGCGGGCTGGCTCTCCTCCACGGACCACAAGATCATCGGGCACATGTACCTGATCACGTCGTTCGTGTTCTTCCTGTTCGCCGGGATCATGGCGCTGCTCATCCGGATTCAGCTGATGAGCCCGACCAGCACGTTCCTGTCCGACCAGGTGTACAACGAGCTGTTCACCATGCACGGCACGATCATGCTGCTGCTGTTCGCGACACCGCTGTTCGTCGGGTTCGCGAACGAGCTGGTGCCGCTCCAGATCGGCTCGCCAGACGTGGCGTTCCCGCGGCTGAACCTGCTCAGCTACTACCTGTTCGCGTTCGGCGGGCTCATCCTGTTCGCGAGCTTCCTCGCCCCGGGCGGGGCGGCGGCGTTCGGCTGGTACGCCTACTCGCCGCTGACCAGTGCGACGAACTCGCCCGGCATCGGCGCGGACATGTGGATCATGGGCCTGGCGCTGTCCGGCTTCGGCACGATCCTCGGCGGCGTCAACTTCGTCACCACGATCTTCTGCATGCGGGCGCCGGGCATGACGATGTTCCGGATGCCGATCTTCACCTGGAACGCGCTGCTCACCTCGATCCTGGTGCTGCTCGCCTTCCCGGTGCTCGCCGCCGCGCTGCTCGTTCTTGAGGTCGACCGCCGCCTCGGCGCCCAGGTCTTCTCCGCGAACAGCGGTGGCGCGATCCTCTGGCAGAACCTGTTCTGGTTCTTCGGCCATCCAGAGGTATACATTCTCGCGTTGCCCTTCTTCGGGATCGCGACCGAGATCCTGCCGGTGTTCAGCCGCAAGCCGCTGTTCGGCTACAAGACGCTGATCGCGGCGACGATCGCGATCGCCGGCCTGTCGATGACCGTGTGGGCGCACCACATGTTCACCACCGGCGCGGTGCTGCTGCCGTTCTTCGCGTTCATGACGCTGCTGATCGCGATCCCCACGGGCGTGAAGTTCTTCAACTGGGCCGGCACCATGTGGAAGGGCCAGATCTCGTTCGAGCCGCCGATGCTCTTCACGATCGGCTTCCTGGTCGTGTTCCTCTTCGGCGGCATCACCGGCATCATCCTGGCGTCACCGCCGATGGACTTCGCGGTCTCCGACTCGTATTTCGTGGTGGCGCACTTCCACTACGTGCTCGCGGGCACCGTGCTCTTCGAGATGTTCGCCGGCTTCTACTTCTGGTGGCCGAAGATGACCGGCAAGATGCTCAGCAACAAGATGGGCAAGGTCCACTTCTGGCTGCTGTTCATCGGCTTCAACATGACGTTCCTCGTCCAGCACTGGGCGGGCGTCGAGGGCCAGGTGCGCCGCACCGCGAACTACCCGTTCCTGCCGGGCAACGTCACCACGCTGAACATCATCTCCACGGTGGGCTCGTGGATCATCGCCCTCTCGGTGCTGTTGTTCATATGGAACGTCTACGTCACCGTCCGGTACGGCAAGAAGGTCACGGAGGAAGACCCGTGGGGCTACTGCTCCTCGCTTGAGTGGGCCACCTCCTGCCCGCCGCCCCGGCACAACTTCCACCGGATCCCGAGGATCCGCTCCGAGCGCCCGGCGTTCGACCTGCACTACCCGCACATCAAGTCGGGCACGGCGTCGAAGGGCCTCGAACAAGAAATCCCCGCGATCAGCGCTGGTAAGAAGTAGGGGCGGGCACACGACATGAAAGTAGAAGGCTGGCTTTTCCTCGGCTGCGGCTTCTTCCTCATCGGGGCCGACGTCGTCTACTGGTACACCTCGTACGATCCGACCGGGACGACGGCGCTCGCGCTCGCCGTCGGGCTCTGCCTGCTCACCGGGTTCTACATGATGTTCACCGGTCGGCGGCTGCCGTTGCGACCGGAGGACAACACGGAGGCGGAGGTCTCCGACGGTACCGGCGAGATCGGGTTCTTCAGCCCGCACAGCTGGTGGCCGCTCTTCGTCGGCGCGGCCGCCGCGTTCACCGCGCTCGGCTTCGCCATTGGCTGGTGGATGGTCCTGATCGGCTTCGTGGCCCTTTTCCTCACGTCGATCGGCTTCGTCTTCGAGTACTACCGAGGCCGCTTCGCGCACTAGCCGGCGGGCTTTAAAGCGGAGAAAAACCCGCTAGCAGCTGGTTAGGTCGGCCTGGTAGGCGATGATCACCAGCTGGACTCGGTCGCGGGCGTCCAGCTTGGTGAGCAGGTGGGCCACGTGGGTCTTCGCGGTGGCGGGAGAGATGCACAACCGGTTGGCGATCTCCGCGTTGGACAGGCCGGCGGCGACCAGGCGGAGCACCTCGCGCTCGCGGTCGGTGAGCAGTGCGGTGACCTGGTCCGCCCGGGTGAACGCCGCTTCGGCGGGCGCGCGCGATGCCGAGGACGCCGGGCTGCTTGCGCCCTCCGGCAGCCGCGATCCGCTCGCGGCCGGATACCGGCCTCGCGCGACCGTCGGCAGCGAAGAAGCCACCGGTCCCGTCGTCCCGAGCGGCGGAATCCGGGCGAACTCGCTGATCAGGCGGCGGGTGACGCTCGGTGCGAGCAGGGCCTCGCCGGCGGCGACAACGCGGATCGCGGTGATCAGGTCGGCCGGCAGGGTGTCCTTGAGCAGAAAACCACTGGCCCCGGCGCGCAGCGCGCCGAACACGTACTCGTCGAGGTCGAAGGTGGTCAAGATGATCACCCGGACCCCCGATGACTCCGGCGCGGACGTGATCCGGCGGGTTGCCTCGATGCCGTCAAGTACCGGCATCCGCACGTCCATCAGCACGACGTCCGGGAGGCCGGCGCGGGCGACCGCGACGGCCTCCTCGCCGTTGGCGGCCTCGCCGACCACGCTGAGCCCTTCCGTTGCGGCGATGATGCCGCAGAACCCGACCCGGACCAGGGCCTGATCGTCCGCCACCGCGACCGAGATCGTCATGCCATCCTCTCGGCGTCGGGGAGCGTGGCGGTCAGCGGCAGGCTGGCGGTCACCTGGAACCCGCCCTCGCGCAACGGCCGGGCGGTGAGCTCGCCGCCGCACAGATGCGCCCGTTCCCGCATGCCGATGATCCCGTGCCCGGCGCAAACCGACGGCTCGCTTGGCATCCGCCAGCCGCTGACCGTGCCCGGGCCGGCCGCCAGCTTCGCTCCCGCCGCCGCCCGGACACGGCTGTCGGCGGCCAGGTCGGCCTGCAGCGGGTGGCTGGCGGCGTTCGGTCCGCCGTACCCGGGCAGCGTCATGGACTGACCGCCGTCATCGGTCACCCGGATGGCAAGCACGCCCTCGTCGTAGCCGAGGTGGACCGTGCAGCGCGCGCCGCTCCCCGCGTGCTTGACCACGTTGGTGAGCGCCTCCTGAATGATCCGGTAGGCCGACAGGTCGAGACCCGCGGGCAGCGGGCGGGCCTGCCCGTAGACCTCCAGGTTCACCCGGACCCCGGCCCCGCAGGTGCGCTTGATGAGCCGGTCGAGGTTGGCCAGACCCGGGGCAGGCGCGAGCGGCGCCGGGCCGCCACGGTCGTGGCCAGCCGCGATGCCCTCATCCAGCTCGGTGGCCGGGGCGGGGAGGCCATCGATAAGGAAACCGGTCCCGGTGACCGATCCGCCGGTCAGGCCCTGGGTAGGCGGCGTGACGTCCTGCGCTCGCAGCACCCCGAGCATCCGGCGCATCTCATCGAGGGCTTCCCTGCTGGTGACTTGGATCGCGCCGAGAGCCTCGCGCGCGCCGTCGGGGCTGTCGTCGATGACGTACTGGCCGTAGCCGGCCTGCACGGCGATCACCGACATGCTGTGCGCCACCACGTCGTGCAGTTCCCTGGCGATCCGCAGCCGCTCGTCGGCGACCGCGCTGCTCGCCGCCTGCTGCTGCAACTGCACCACGTACAGACGGCGCTGCCGAACCGAGTAGCCGACCGTCCAGGCGAGGACATTGGCCAGCGCCACCGGGGCGTAAGCGCCTCCCAGCACGAACGGCGGGCGGCCGCGGCCGGTAGTCGTGATGAGCGCCATGAGCACGAGCACCAGGCCGAGCGCGGCCACGCCGGTCCGCTTGCTGCTGGTGAGGGTCACCGCGTAGAGCGCGTAGGCGGCGGCCACGAAGATCACCGCGCCCGCCGCGATCGCCATCCCGGAGACCGTTACGGCGAGGACGAGCAGCCCGCCGAAGGCCACCATCGGAGCCCGGCGGCGCAGCGCGACCGGCACGAAGACGCCCGCCGCCACCAGCAACGCGACCGGGAGCCAGGGCTGGCCGTTGTGCATGAGCACGTAGGGGCCGACCTTGGCCACGACGAACAGCGCGGCGAAGGCGGCCACCACGAAATCGATGGCTATCCAGTGCCAGGTCCGCATCCGCTGGGTCAGCGGCGGATGCGGCGGCCGCGGCGCCGGCGGCGCCGCCGGGACCGCGGCCGCGGCCCGGACCGCGGCCGGCCGTCCCTGGGGAAAGGTCGGCAGCGGGCGCGAGTGAGACATGTCGCGTTCGGAGGCCACGAATCAAAGGTAACCGCATTACGGCGGCGGTGCCTCATCCCACAGGCGTAGCCCCCGGTGCGTACCCGACCGGGCACGCGGGATCAGGAAGCGGCGCAATTCTCACCGTACAGATGGACGCGCCCGCCGGCGGAGGCTGGGACCCTAGGCGCATGACCCCCTCAACCGGATCGGGCAACCCGCCGACAGCCGAGGCCCCCGAGGCCCCCGAGGCCCCCGCGGTCATCGAGGCAGCCACGCTGACCAAGGAGTACCCGGGTGGCGTCACCGCGCTCGGCGGCCTCACCGTGAACTTCGCGCCCGGCGTCACCGGCCTGATCGGCGCCAACGGCGCAGGAAAATCGACCCTCATCAAGATCCTCCTCGGGCTTGTGACGCCCACCACCGGCATCGCGAAGGTGCTCGGCCATGACTGCGTCACCGGCGGCGAGCAGATTCGCCAGGTCGTCGGCTACATGCCGGAGCACGACTGCCTGCCGCCCGACGTCTCGGCGACGGAGTTCGTCACCCACATGGGCCGGATGACCGGCCTGCCCGCCACCGCGGCCAGGGAACGCGCCGCCGAGGCGCTGCGCCACGTCGGGCTGCACGAGGAGCGCTACCGCCAGATCGGCACCTACTCCACCGGGATGAAGCAGCGGGTGAAGCTCGCCCAGGCCCTGGCCGGCGACCCCCGGCTGCTGCTGCTCGACGAGCCGACGAACGGCCTCGACCCGGCCGGCCGGAACGCGATGCTGGAGCTGATCGAGCGGATCGGCCTGGAGTTCGGGATCTCGATCGTGGTCGCCTCGCATTTGCTGGGGGAGATCGAGCGGATCTGCGACCATCTGGTCGCGATCGAGGGCGGCCGTCTGCTGCGGGCCGACACGATCGACAGCTTCACCCGGTCCAGCCAGACGCTCCTCATCGAGGTGGAGGAGGGGCTGGCGGCGCTGCACGACGAACTGATCCGCCGTGGCCTGCGGCCCACCGCCTACCAGCGCAGCCTGCTGGTACCGATCGGCGGGGACGCCACCTACGACGCCGTCCGCGACGCGGTGGCCGACCTCCGCCTGCCGCTGAGCCGGATGGAGCAGCGTCGGCACCAGGTCGAGGAACTGTTCCGCGACTCCGGCCCGGACGGCGCCGGGACCACTGACCCAAGCGCCGATCCCGCCAGAAACGCCGGCCCCGGGGCCGCCCCGGAGGCAGCAGATGTCCGCTGACACGTCCGCTCAGTCGACCGGCCCCGCCCGAGCGGCCGGCGACAGCAGCGTCATCCACGACCTCGGCTACCGCCGCTACGACGGCCCGCGCCTAGGCCGCCCGCAGATTGTCCGGGCGCTGGCCTGGCACAGCTTCCGCTCTGCGTTCGGCTTCGGCCGGGGAGCGAAGGCCAAGATCGTTCCCTTGGTCGCTCTGATCGCGCTCTGCCTGCCCGCGGTGGTCAACGCCTTCGCGATGTCCAGGGGGAACCCGCGGCTGGTCGATTACGACACCTACACGCCGACCCTGCGCGACCTCGTCATGACCATTTTCGTCGCCGTCCAGGCACCCGAGCTGGTGTCGAGGGACCTGCGCAGCCGGGTGCTCCCGCTGTACTTCGCGCGCCCCATCAAGACGATCGACTACCCGCTGGCCAAGTACCTCGCGTTCACCGGCGCCTGCCTGGTGATGCTGGAGGTGCCGTTGCTGCTGCTTTACGGCGGCTCGATCGCCAACGTGCACGGCGGCGCCGCCGTCTGGGCGCAGACCAGGGCGCTGATCCCGGGGCTGCTGGTCGGGCTCATGTGGGCGGTCGTGCTCGCCGCGATCAGCCTGTTCCTCGCCTCGCTGACCGGCCGCCGGGCCTTCGCCACTGGGGCGGTCGCGATCTTCTTCCTGCTCACCTTCACCTTGGCCGAGATCCTGCTCCAGGTGGAAGGCCAGCAGCCGGGAGGGCAGCAGGTCCAGCAGGTCAAGGGCAGCGGCCCCCCGCCGCCGGGGACGGTCTACCTGCAGCAGCAGCTGGCCTACGTGCCCGGCCTGGCGGAGAAGGTCTCCGGCCTGTTCAGCCCGTTCACCCTGTTCGACGGGGTGCGCATGTGGCTGGGCGGGACCGACATGGCCGACGGCGTCTACAACCCCGGCAGCCTCGGCGCGGTCTACGCCCTAGTGCTCGTCATCGTCACGGCCCTGTGCCTGGTCGGCCTGGCCGCCCGTTACCGGAAGGCGCGGCTGGCATGAGCGTCATCAAGATCGAGAACGTCAGCCGCTGGTACGGCAATGTTGTCGCGGTCAACGACATCACGATGGACATCGGCCCCGGCGTCACCGGCCTGCTCGGGCCGAACGGCGCGGGCAAGTCGACGATCCTGCACATGATCGCCGGCTTCCTGGCGCCGTCGCGCGGGACGCTGACCGTGCACCCGGCGCTCGGCGATCCTGTGCCGACGTGGCGGAATCCCGACATCTACCGGAGCCTCGGGCTGGTGCCGGAACGCGACTCGGTCTACGCCTTCCTCACCGGCGAGGAGTTCGTCCGGTCCACGGCCAAGCTGCACAACCTCGCCAACCCCGGCGCGGCGACCCGGCAGGCGATCGAGATGACCGAGATGTCGCAAGCGGCCGACCGCAAGATCGCCACCTACTCCAAGGGCATGCGGCAGCGGATCAAGGTCGCCGCCGCGCTCGTCCACGACCCGGAGATCCTGCTGCTTGACGAGCCGTTCAACGGCATGGACCCCAGGCAGCGCATCCATATGATGGAGCTGCTTGGCAAGCTCGGCGCGGAAGGCCGCACCATCTTGTTCAGCTCCCACATCCTCGAAGAGGTGGAGCGGGTGTCGGGCACCATCCAGGTGATGGTCGCCGGGCGGCTCGCCGCCTCCGGGGACTTTCGCGCCATCAGGCGGCTGATGACCAGCCGCCCGCACGTGTTCAACGTCCGGTCCTCCGACGATCGCAGGCTCGCGGCGCTGCTCGTCGGCCGCCCGTACACCACGGCAGTCGAGCTCACGGGAAAGGGCCTGCAGGTGCGGACCAGTGACTTCGGCGCTTTCTGCGCGCAGATCGCCGCGCTCACCCGGGACCACGAAATCGCGCTGCGCGAGCTGCTGCCCACCGATGAATCGCTGGAGAGCGTCTTCGGCTACCTGATCTCGAGCCAAGGGAACTGAACCGACATGTCAGCGTATTTCAACCCGACGATCGCCGGGCTCACCGTTCGCGCGACGCTGGGCCGCAGGCGCGCGCTCCTGTTCGCGATCCCCGCCGTGGTCCTAATCGCGCTCACCCTGGTGCTGCGCGCGTCAAGGTCCGAGGACGCGCTCTGGCCGGACCGGGTGCTCGGCGACTTCGGCTTCTCCGTGCTGCTGCCGTTCACCGCACTGATCGTCGGCACCGGTGTGCTCGGGGCGGAGATCGACGACGGCAGCGCCATCCACCTGCTGGCGACGCCGGTCCGCCGCGGGTCCATCGTGGTGACCAAGTTCGCGGTGGCCGCGGTCACGACGGCGATCTTCGCCGCCGTGCCCGAGCTGCTGGCCGGCCTGCTCGCCCCGAACAGCAGTCGGCTCGCGGTCGCCCTGTTCGTCGGCGCCCTGGCGGGGTCGGTGATCTACAGCGCGGTATTCGTGCTGGCCTCGGTGCTGACCACCCGCGCGATCGCGTACGGCCTGCTCTACGTGCTGATCTGGGAGGGCCTACTCAGCAACCTCGTCGGCGGCGCCCGCATCCTGTCCATCGCGCACTACTGCCTCGGCATCGCCAACGCCATCCACCCGGACCAGAACCTCAATGCCGGCCTCACGCTGACCACCTCGGTGATCCTCGGCGTCATCGCGACCGTCGGCGCCCTGGTCCTCGCCACCCGCCGCCTGTCGGCCTTCGCGATCCAGGGCGACCCCGCCTGAATTCAACACCCCCATCCTTCTGAACGGTCCCAGGCTCTTCCCGTCTCGCCGACCGAACCCCGCACCCGGCCCGCTCGCCCCTTCGGCCGCACCCTTCCCCGCCCACCGGTTTCATCGGATAACAGCAAGAAGCGCCCGCAGGGCGCTGGCGTCACGGAGTCAGCAGCGCGGGCGGGCGGTGGCCAGGCGGTTGCTCACCTGGGTCCACCGGTCGAGCAGGGCGGCCGCGGCGCCCGAGTCGACAGCCGAGGCTGCGCGGGCCAGTCCGTCGCCCAGGGCCTTGGCCAGCGCGTCCGAGGACGTCACCCCGGACAGGCCGCCCGCGGCGGTGATGGCGGCGGCGGCGTTGAGCAGCACGATGTCGCGGACCGGCCCGGTTCGGCCGGCCAGCAGCCGGCGCGCCACGTCCGCGTTGTGCTCAGGGTCGCCGCCGCGCAGGTCGTCGATGGTCGCGCGGGGCAGACCGAGCGCGGCCGGGTCGAACTCGGTGACGGCCACCGCGCCGTCAGCGGCGATCCAGACGGTGGACGGCCCGGTCGTGGTGAGCTCGTCAAGGCCCTCGCCGTGGAATACCAGGGCCGACTCGCCGCGGCTGGCGTACACCCCGGCGAGCACCGGCCCCATGGTCGGGTCCGCGACGCCGACCGCCAGGGACGTGGGCCGGGCCGGGTTGGTCAGCGGCCCCAGGTAGTTGAACGCCGTCGGCACGCCAAGTTCCCTGCGCACCGGGCCGGTGTGCCGGAAGGCCGGGTGGTACATGGCCGCGAAAAGGAAAGCGATGCCGATCTCGCCGAAGAGCGCCTCGGTCGCGGACGCGGGCAGGTCGATCACCACGCCGAGCGCCTCCAGCACGTCGGCCGCGCCGCACGCTGAGGACGCCGCCCGGTTCCCGTGCTTGACCATCGGCACCCCGGCCGAGGCCGCCACGATGGTCGCCATCGTGGACACGTTGACCGTGTGCAGGCCGTCGCCGCCGGTCCCGACCAGGTCGGTGACCCGGCCGGGGACGGTGATCGGGGTCGCGTGCGCCAGCATCGAGGCGGCCAGCCCGGCCATCTCCTCGGCGGTCTCGCCCTTGGCACGCAGCGCCACCCCGAACCCGGCGATCTGGGCGGGCGTGGCCGCCCCCTCCATGATCTCGTTCATCGCCCAGCCCGCTTGCTCGGCGGTCAGCGCCCGGCCGCCGATGAGAGCGCGGATCAGCGCTGGCCAGCTCGGTCTATCCATCGTCAGCACCTATTCAGGAGACAGCTGCACGCCAGGGGCGAAGCCACGGCCCGTTCAATATCGTTATGCTTTTGAACTCTTACGGATCGCTATTGGTCTGCTGCTACTCGGCTGCGCCGACCGCTGCCGCCCGCGAGCGCATGAGCGCGGCCAGTTCCCTGGCCAGGGCGACCGGGTCGATCGGGTGGCTGATCACCGCTTCCGCCCGCGACCAGGTGGCCAGCCAGCGGTCGTCGGCGCGGCCGATGATGAGCAGCGTCGGCGGGCAGTTGTAGATCTCGTCCTTGGCCTGGCGGCTGACTCCCATGCCGCCGGCCGGCTGTGCCTCGCCGTCGAGCACCATGACATCCACGCCGCCGGCGTCGAGCAGGCGGAACAGCGCCGGCGCGGTCGCCACCTCGATGATTTCCGCTTCCGGCGCATCGGGGGCCGGGCGAGCGCCGATCGCGAGCTTCATCTCTGCCCGCGTGTCGGCGTCGTGACTGTACACAACGACCTTCATGGACGGTCATCCTACTGGTCCAGCCGCAGCGGGGCACGGCGGGGCGCAGCGGGGCGCAGGCGGTTGCGGCCAGCGGCCAGCGGCCGGTCAAATGGCGCGGATCGGACCCGTCGCCGTCAAATTTCCTCCCGGCTGGCTAACGAAGTTGGGGGGTCGCCTGCAGATCCCCTACGGGGTGTCGTAATAATGACGTTCGTGGCGACTGCATCCGTGACCGAGACCGAACCGGTACCGCGCACCCCGGCCAGCAGACCGAACCTGGTGAGCGTGGGCACCATCATCTGGTTGTCCAGCGAGCTCATGTTTTTTGCTGCGCTGTTCGCGATGTACTTCACGATCCGTTCGGTAGACAAAGGCCAAGGCCTCCCTTGGCCCATGGCTCATCTGAACATCCCGCTTGGCGCGACCAACACGACCGTGCTCGTGTTGTCGTCCGTCACCTGCCAGATGGGCGTGTTCGCGGTTGAGCGTGGCCAGGTCAGGCGTGCGGCAAGCATTTGGAACTTCGTGAAGTGGGGGTTGCGCGAGTGGTACGTGCTCTCCTTCCTGATGGGTCTGTACTTCGTGTGCGGGCAGGCGTACGAGTGGTCGCAGTTGGTCGCCAGGGACCACCTGACGATCTCGTCGAGCAACTACGGGTCGGTGTTCTACCTGACCACGGGGTTCCACGGCCTGCACGTGTGCGGCGGCCTCATAGCGTTCCTCTTCTTGCTCGGGCGTACCTACGCCGCCAAGAGATTCACTCATGAGCAGCAGGTCAGCGCGATCGTGGTGTCGTACTACTGGCACTTCGTCGATGTTGTCTGGATCGCGCTGTTCACGACCATCTACCTCATCCAGTAACCCAGGGGATACCGAGTGAGTTCGATCATCGCCCGGCGCAGGCACCCGGCCGCCGGCTACGCGGCGGTCGCCGTCGGCCTCGTCGTCGTCGGCGTGGGTTATGCCGCGCTGACCGGCGGCGGCGCGTCGGCGGCGGCACCTGCCCAGAGCACAACGCAGACCGCGGAAGGTCATTCGTTGTTCATCGCAACCTGCGCCTCGTGCCATGGGCTGGACGCCCAGGGCACGTCGGTGGCGCCATCGCTGATCGGCGCGGGCGCGGCTGCGGTTGACTTCCAGATGTCGACGGGCCGGATGCCCGCAAAGGAACTGGGCGCGGAGAACGACCGCAAGCCGTCGGACTTCACCCAGTCGCAGATCTACGCGATTGCCGGCTACATTTCCTCCCTCGGCGGCGGGCCCTCGATCCCGGACGCCAACCAGGTCTCGACGGCCGGCGCCAACACGGCGCTCGGCCAGGTGCTGTTCAGCACCAACTGCGCGCAGTGCCACGGCTTCGCCGGGGCGGGCGGCGCGCTGACCTACGGCAAGGCGGCGCCGTCGCTCAACGCGGCGACGCCCACCCAGATCTACGAGGCGATGCTGACCGGCCCGGAGGCGATGCCGGCGTTCGGCGACGGGACGGTCACGCCCGCCGAGAAGAAAGACATCATCGCTTACATCATCGACACGCGGAACGAGGCCAACCCCGGCGGCTTCTCCCTCGGCCGCACCGGCACGGTCACCGAGGGCCTGCTCGCCTGGCTGGGCGGCCTCGGCTTCCTCATACTCGTCGCCCTGTGGCTCACCGCCAAGCGGCGTGACCGCGTCCAGGCTGGATCGGAGCAGCACTGATGAGTGAGTTTCCGGAGGACCCCTCCGGCCCGCGCCGGGTAATCGGGACTCCTTCCCCCGCGCCCAGGTCGGTCGACGTGCCCGTCGGGCCGGAGGAGCCGACGTTCAACGCCGCCCCGTCCGAGACCGAGCACGCCAACAACGCCGAGAAGATCGTCGCGGGGCTGTTCATTCTGGCCTTCCTCGCTGGCTGCGGGTTCATCGCCGCCTACGTGGGGCTTGAGGTCGGGACGGCCACGACGCCGAAGGGCGCCGACGCGGTCGTCGCGGCCCTGCGGTCGAACCTGGCGCTCGGCTCTTCGCTCGCCGTCGCGCTGCTCGCGCTCGGCGCCGGCTCGATGATCTGGGTCAGGCACCTGACGCCTGAACGTCGAGATCGAGGAGGAGCGGCACGAGATGCCGTCCGCGCCCGCCGACCGGGCCGCCTTCAAGCGGTCGTTCGCCGAGGGCGCGGCCTACTCCCAGATCACCAAGCGGCCGCTCGTCCGCCGCACGATGCTGCTGGCCACCGCGCCGCTGGCGCTGGCGCCGCTGGTGCTGCTGCGCGACCTCGGCCCGCTGCCGCAGACGGACCTGCGGCACACGGTCTGGCGCAAGGGGCTGCGGGCGGTAACCCTCGGCGGCCTGCGGCCGCTGACGCCGGCCGACATCGACCGTCGCCGGCTCGATGATCACGGTGATCCCCGAGGGGTACGCGGACGACCAGGACGCGCTGGCCAAGGCGGGCGTGATCCTGATCAAGTTCGAGCCCGGCCAGCTGAACGTCCCGACGAACGTCGTCGGCGGGGTGACGGTCTCGACGCAGAACTGGACGCTCGATAACTCGATCGTCGCCTACTCCAAGATCTGCACCCACGTGGGCTGCCCGGTCGCGCTCTACGAGCAGACCACCCACCACATTCTCTGCCCGTGCCACCAGTCGACCTTCGACGCGTCGACCGGGGCAACCGTGATCTTCGGCCCGGCGCCCCGCCCGCTGCCGCAGTTGCCGCTGATGGTTGACTCCAACGGCTACATCGCGGCGGCGAGCGACTTCACCCAGCCGGTCGGACCGAGCTTCTGGGAGCGCGGATGAGCGACGACGCAGTTAAGATCCCGGCCCCCCTGGACGGCGTGGGCGGCTGGCTCGACGACAGGTTCCACGGCGCCAAGGGCGTCCGAACCCTGATGCACAAGGTGTTCCCCGACCACTGGTCGTTCATGCTGGGCGAGATCGCGCTCTGGTCATTCGTGATCCTGCTGCTGACCGGCACCTACCTGGCGCTGTTCTTCCAGCCCTCGGCGGCCGACGTGGTCTACCACGGCTCGTACGCCAAGCTCGACGGCATCACGATGTCGCAGGCGTACGAGTCAACGCTGAACATCTCGTTCGACGTCCGCGGCGGGCTGCTGATGCGGCAGATCCACCACTGGGCGGCCGACCTGTTCATGGTCGCGATCATGGCGCACATGCTCCGGGTGTTCTTCACCGGCGCCTACCGCAAGCCGCGCGAGATCAACTGGCTGATCGGCATCGTGCTGTTCACGCTGGGCATGATCGAGGGCCTGTTCGGCTACTCGCTCCCCGACGACCAGCTGTCCGGCGCGGGCCTGCGGATCACCGAGGGCGTGCTCCAGGGCATCCCGATCGTCGGCACGTACGCGTCGTACTTCCTGTTCGGCGGCGAGTTCCCCGGCACGCAGATCATCCCGCGGTTCTACATCCTGCACGTGCTGCTGATCCCCGGCATCATCCTGGCGCTGATCAGCGCGCACCTGTTCATCATGTTCCACCAGAAGCACACGCAGATGCCGCTGAAGGGGAACACCGAGAAGAACGTGGTCGGGCAGCCGTTCTTCCCGTACTTCCTGCTCAAGGGCCAGGCCTGGTTCTTCTTCATCTTCGGGGCGCTGGTCCTGCTGGCGACGTTCGCGCAGATCAACCCGATCTGGCAGTACGGCCCGTACACCCCGCTGGCGATCTCGTCGGCATCGCAGCCCGACTTCTACATGGGCATCCTCGAGGGATCCCTGCGCATGATGCCCGCCTGGGAGATCAACTTCCTCGGGCACACGCTGTCGCTGTCGGTGCTCATCCCGGCGCTGCTGCCGCTCGGCATCATCTTCACCGGGGCCGGGCTGTGGCCGTTCTTCGAGCAGTGGGCGACCGGCGACAAGTCGTTCCACAACATCAACGACCGGCCGCGCAACGCCCCGGTCCGCACCGGGGTCGGCGTGGCGGCGATCTGCTTCTACGGCGTGCTCTGGGCCGAGGGCGCGAACGACGTGCTGGCGGACCGGTTCGACATACCGCTCTACACGATCACCTGGATCTCGCGGTTCGCGGTGTTCATACTGCCCATCGGCGGATATTTCGTCACAAAACGCATCTGTCTGGGCCTGCAGCGCAAAGACACCGAGATGCTCACCCACGGGGTGGAGATCGGCATCATCCACCAGCTCCCGAGCGGCGAGTTCGTCGAGGAGGAGCGCCCGCTCACCGAGGACGAGCGCGGGGTCATCGACTCCAAGCACGTCTTCGAGGCCCTGCCGACGCCGATCGAGGAGGACGCCAACGGCATCCCCGCCCCGGCCGCCCGCGGGCCGCTCGGCTGGGCCAGGACGGTTGCCAACCGCGCCTTCACCGAGACCGTCGAGCCCGGCGACGGCCAGGCTCACGGCTACGGCGGTAACGGCCACGGCGAGGTCGAGGGCGGCGAGCACGCCGCCATCGGCGCCGACGGCGGCGACTCGCATGAGGAGCACTAAGCCGGTTCCCCGGTGGCGGCAGCTGCCGCCGACGAGGCGCCAATCCCGCGGCATCGGCGGGGCCTGCCATTCGCCCTCGGAACACGGCCCGCCACCCGAACCGCCCGCGGCGCCCAGCCCCCTCCCGCTCCGTGCCCGCTGCCTTGACGAGGCGCGCGGGCGGGGTGATGCTCGGAACAGGCCGCCGCGCGAGCGGCCCGCGGCGACAGCGCTGTCGCAGATGCGGAGGGCGCGGAAGTGTCCCGCCGACCGCCGCGACCGCAGAGCACCGGCGCGGCTCCCGCCTGCCGCGCCGTCGTCCGGCCGATGCCGCCGCCCGCGCGGCCGGGCTGATCGCCATCGCAGAGGACCTGGCCGGGGAGTTCTCGCTGCGCCCGCTGCTGCAGCGCATCCTGCTGCGCTGCACGGAACTGCTCGGCTGCACCGCCGGGTCGATCTGCAGCGTCGACGAGGCCGCCGGGACCTACCGCAAGGAGGCCGACATCGGGGTCGCGTGCCAGTCGGGGCAGGTCTTCCCGCTCAGCGAGGGGATGACGGGGGCGGTGGTGGCCCGGCGCGGGCCGGTCTGGTTCGACCGGTATGACCAGGTGCAGGGCGGTCACGTCGTCGCGGCGGAGCGCGCCACGCTGCGCGGGGTCATCGGCGTCCCGCTGGAGTGGCGCGGGCGGGTCATCGGCGCCTGCGTTGTGTTCAGCCGCGACGATCGCCGGGTGTTCGGCCCCGATGACGCGGAACTGCTCGAGTTGTTCGCCCGGCACGCGGCGATCGCGCTCGCGACCGCGCGGATGCACGAGGAGGCCGAGGAGCGCGCCCGCGCCGAGGCGACGGCGAGCGAGCGCGACCGGCTCCTTGGGGAGATCGAGGAGAGCCTCGGGCGGCGCCTGATGTCCATCAGGCTGCACCTCGACGCCGCCGAGGCGGACCTCGCCGAGACCGCCAAGCGCGCGGCCGAGCTACGCCGACCCGGTGAGACGTGGCGCGGGCCGAGGCTGCGCGTGCTCGTCGCCGCGGCCAGGCCGCTGCTGCGCGCGGGGCTGGCCCGGCTGCTCTCGGCCGGCGAGCCCGGGTTCGACGTAGTGGGCGAGGCGGCGGCCACGGAGGCCGCGCTCGCTGCCTGCCGGGAGCTCGAGCCGGACGTCGTGCTCGCCGACCTGGGCCTGCCCGCCGTCGCGACCGTGCTGCTCGCGGCCTTCCCCGGCCTGGCGGTGGTGGGCTTGTGCGAGGCCGGAGACGATGCGCTCGTCGCCGCCGCGATCCGGGCCGGCGCGCTCGGCTGCGTGGACATGGGGGCGGACGGCCCCGAGCTCGCCCGGGCGGTTGTCGCGGCCGCGCGCGGCCAGGCGATCCTGTCCGGCCCGGTGCTTGACCGGTTGCACCGGGGGCTGCGCGAGGCGGGGCATGAACAGCTCACCAGGCGGGAACGACAGGTGCGTGGCCTGATGGAGCTGGGCTTGCCCGACAAGGTCATCGCCGAGCGGCTTGTCCTGTCGATCAAGACCGTGGAGAAGCACGCCGGCGCGGTGCTGCGGAAGACGGGGGCCAGGAACCGCACCGAGCTCGCCGCCCAGGCGAACCGGGCGCGGGGAACGAGGGAGACCGTGTCACGGGAGGCAGTGTCGCGGGAGGCAGTGTCGCGGGAGGTAGGGGAAGCCCTCAGTTGAAAGCGGGGGATTCCACCGATTCGCGCGGCTGGCGGGCGGCTTAAATTCGAAATCGTCACCCGAGTGCGAGGAGGCGTCAGCGCGTGCCGGTGGTGTCACTGAAGGAGATCGTCGACCGGGCGTTCAGTGAGCGCTACGGCGTCGCCGCGATCAACGTGGTCAACGACCTGACCATGGAGGCGGTGCTGGCGGCGGCGGTGGAGCAGCGCGCCCCCGTCATCATCCAGACGTCGGTCAAGACGGTGCGGTCCATCGGCGTCGACCTGCTGTTCGCCATGTGGCGCGAGATGACGGCGGGGATCGAGGTCCCGGTGACCTTGCACCTCGACCACTGCCCGGAACGCGAGTTCATCAGCGTCTGCCTGCGCAAGGGCTGGAACTCGGTCCTCTTCGACGGATCGCGGCTGCCGGTGGCGGAGAACCTGCGGCAGACCGTCGACGTCGTGGCCGAGGCGCGGTCGGTCGGCGCGAACGTCGAGGGCGAGATCGAGGCCATCACGGGCGTCGAGGACGGCATCGGCTCCGACGCGGAAGCTGACCGGGAGTCGCTGCCCGTCGCGCTCGACTTCATCCGGAAGACGGGGATCGACGTGTTCGCGCCCGCGATCGGCAACGCGCACGGCGTCTACAAGGCCGAGCCCCGCCTGGACGCGGAGCGGGTCTCCGACATCGTGGCGGCCGAGCATATCCCGATCGCCTTGCACGGAGGCACCGGGATGACGGACGCCCAGTTCACCGACCTGATCGCCCGCGGCTGCGCCAAGGTGAACATCTCCACCGCGCTGAAGATCGCCTACATGAAGTCCAATCTCGCCTTCCTGGCCGGCGCCGAGAGCCGCGGCAGCTGGGATCCGCCGTCGCTGTTCGCCGCGGTGCGCGCGGACGTGATGGCGATGGCCGCCGGGCACATGCGCCGGTTCGGCAGCGGGGGCCGGGCATGGTGACGCCGCCATGGTGACGCCCCCCATGGTGACAACCGTGCCGAAGGCGGTCATCCTCGACTGCGACGGCGTGCTCGCCGACACCGAGGTGCACGGGCACCTGATGGCGTTCAACCAGGTCTTCAAGGAGTTCGGGCTGCCCGTCCGGTGGTCGGTCGAGGAGTACCGGGAGAAGGTCCGCATCGGCGGCGGCAAGGAGCGGCTGGCCAGCCTGCTTACCCCGGAGTTCGTCGCGGCGGCCGGCCTGCCAGCCGACGCCGAGGGGCAGCGGGCCGCCGTCGCCGCCTGGCACCGCCGTAAGACCGAGATCTACACCGACCTGGTCGCGCGGGGCGCGGTCCCGCCCCGGCCGGGAGTGGCTCGTCTGGTGGGCGAGGCGCTGGCGGCCGGGTGGCTGGTGGCCGTCGCCTCGACGTCGGCGGAGCCCTCGGTCCGGGCGACGCTTGCGCGGGCCGTCGGCGAGCCAACCGCGACCGATCGCGTGGCCGTGTTCGCCGGGGACGTGGTCCCGCGCAAGAAGCCCGCCCCGGACATCTACCTGCTCGCCCTGCGCTCGCTCGGGGTGCCCGCCGAGCGCGCCATCGTCGTCGAGGATTCGCGCAACGGGCTGCTCGCGGCCATCGGCGCGGGGCTGACCTGCCTGGTGACGGTCAACGAGCTCACGGCGGATGAGGACTTCAGCGAGGCGGCCATGGTCGTCACGTCCCTGGGCGATCCCGGCCCCGACGGGGAAGCGGCGGTGCTCCTCGCCAACCACAGCCAGGCGGCAGCGCCGGGCGACCTGATCACGCTGGGTGACCTGGACGGCCTGCTGTCAGGCACCGATCCAGCGCCGGCAACGGAGGGAGCGCGCATGTCAGAAGCGGACTTCGCTGACGTGGAGACGGTGGTGAAGACGATCGCCGCCGTGGCGGTGGACAACGAGAGGTACTTCGGCGACCTGGACGCGGTGGTCGGCGACGGCGACTTCGGCTACTCCATGGCGCGCGGCTTCGAGCTGGTGCTGTCCGGCTGGGACGGCTTCGACCGGACCGATATCGGCACCTTCCTCAAGAAGATCGCGGTCGTGATCACCAGCCGCATCGGCGGCACCTCCGGACCGATCTGGGGCACCGCCTTCCTGCGCGCGGGCGCCACCGCGGGCGCCGTGACAACGCTCGACGGGGCCCAGGTGGTCGCGATGCTGCGGGCGGCGATCGCCGGGATCAAGGCGCGCGGCAAGTCCGACCTGGGCGACAAGACGCTGCTTGACGCCCTCGAGCCCGCCGTGGACGTCATCGAGGAGCAAGTCAAGGCGGGGCAGCCGACGGCGGCGGTGCTGCGGGCGGCGGCGGGCACCGCGCGCGAGCGGGCGGAGGCCACCAGGCAGATGATCGCCAAGCGCGGCCGAGCCGCCTACACCGGCGAGCGCAGCATCGGCACCCTGGACGCGGGCGCCATCGCCATCGCCGTCATGTTCGAGGCGCTCGCCGAGGACTGGGCCAAGCGCCCGGCGTCAGCGTGACAACCGATGATCCCCGCCGACCAGCCCGGCACCGTGACCGACGACAACCGTGACCAAAGGAGGCACAGTCGTGAAGAAATTCGTTAACGATCCAAGGCAGTTCGTTCCGGAGATGCTCCAGGGCATTGCGCTGGCCAACCCGGATACGCTCAAGTACATCCCCGAGTACAACCTCATCATGCGGGCCGATGCCCCGCGCGACGACAAAGTCTCGGTCATCCAGGGGTCCGGTTCCGGCCATGAGCCCGCGCACGTGATGGCCGTTGGCAAGGGCATGCTCGACGCCGCGTGCCCCGGCGACGTCTTCTCCGCCCCGCCGATGGACTACGTATACGAGACGACCAAGCTGCTCGCCTCGCCCCGGGGCGTGCTGCACATCGTCAACAACTACACCGGCGACCGGATGGCCTTCGAGATGGGAACGGAGATGGCCGAGGCCGACGGGATCACTGTCGGCACGGTGATCGTCAATGACGACGTGGCGGTGAAGGACTCGACGTGGACGGTCGGGCGGCGCGGCGTCGCCGGGAACTTCTTCGTCATCAAGGCCGTCGGCGCCGCCTCCGAGCAGGGCGCGGACCTGGAAGAACTGCTCCGCATCGGGAACAAGGTCAACTCCCTTACCCGGACGATGGGCATGGCGCTCACCTCGTGCACGCCGCCCGCGAAGGGGTCGCCGCTGTTCGACCTCGGCGAGGACGAGATGGAGATGGGCGTCGGCATCCACGGCGAGCCCGGCCGGAGCCGCGAGAAGCTGGCAAGCGCCAACCAGATCGTGGACGAGCTGCTCGAGGCGGTGGTGAGCGACCTGCCGTTCAACTCCGGCGACGACGTGGCGCTGATGGTCAACGGCCTGGGCGGCACCCCGATCAGCGAGCTCTACCTGCTCTACGGGGACGCCCACGAGCAGCTGGCCAGGCGCGGCATCAACGTCCGGCGGAACTACGTCGGCGAGTACTGCACGTCGCTCGACATGGCGGGCGCGTCGATCACGCTCAGCCGCCTTGACGACGAGATCGCCGGCCTGCTGGCGGCACCCGCCGAGATCGCCATCCGCACCTTCTAGCCGGCCGGCTTCGCCGACGTCCGGCGTCCGGCGTCCGGCGTCCGGCGTCCGGCGTCCGGCCTCAGGCGCCGGCGAGGCCGATGGCGAAGGCGGCGTCGAGGTCGTGGCGCGAGTACGTGCGGAACGCGATGTGCGTCTGGGTCGCGGTGACGCCCGGCACCTTGTTGAGACCGCCGGGGATGACGTCGGCGAGCTCGTCGTGGGCGCGGACCCGGACGATCGCCACCATGTCGAAGTCCCCGGTGATCGAGTAGACCTCGCTCACCGCGGGCAGCAGGGCGATGACCTCGGCGACCTCAGGGATGCGCTGGATCTCGGCCTTGATGAGGACGATGGCGGTGACCACTGGGTGCCTCCCGATGTGCTGGGCTGATCGCGGTTCAACCCTATCGCCGGGGCGCGACCACCCGTTAGGCAAGGCCGTGCCCGCCACCGTCACCCGCCCGCCAGCCCGCAACAGCCGGGTGAGCGGGCGAAGCAGCCGGGCCAGCGGGCCGCGCACGCGGTGACGACGGGCCGCCGCAGACGTCACCGCGTCGCGGTCGGCCAGCCAGGCGTCGAGCTGGGCGAGGGTGGTGACCTCGCCGCGGTCGGCGAGCCGCGCCAGCAGCCGTCCGAGCACGGCCGCGGTCGCCCGCGCGTCGTCAAGCGCCCGGTGCGAGGGTCGGACGGGCGTGCCGAAGAACATGGCGAGCGTCGCCAGCTTCCGGTCCGGGACCTCCTGCGGGATGGCCATCAGGTGCTGCGCGAGCCGGACCGTGTCCAGCACCTCGAAGCCGGGCCAGTCCAGGCCGGTGCCCGTGCACGCGGCGGTGAGGAACCGCAGGTCGAACGGGGCGTTATGGGCGACGAAGACGCTGCCACGGGCGAACGCGAGCAACCCGGGCAGTACGGCGGCGACGGGCGGGGCGCCGGTCAGCATCTGGTCGTCGATCCCGGTGAGCTCGGTGATCGGGGCGGGCACGGGCCGGCCCGGGTTGACCAGGGACTCGAACTCCGCGACGACCCGGCCGCCGCGCACCCGGACCGCGCCGATCTCGGTGATGCCCGCGTCGTCCGGCGCCCACCCCGTGGTCTCCACGTCCACCACAGTGAAGTCCAGGTCGGCGAGCCGGGTGTCCCAAACGGCACGGTCGCGGGTCTCAGTCATGATCACCACGGTAGAGCGGACCACCGACATTCCCGTTCGGGCGCGCTATCGGAAGCTGTCGGGCGGTCAATCACGCGATGATCACAATTGCCAGAAGACGGGCAAATGCCGCTATCCAATTCAATAGCCTAGCGAGGATTCGACCCGGTAAACGGCATATGGTGAGGGAGCGTGAAGGTCACGTTGCGCGCGAGACTGGCTACCCGTACGTCGAGGGGGCTCCGGCGCGTCGCCCTGATCGGCGTCGCCGTCCTGGCAGCGGCCGGGCTCGTCGCCGCGGTCACGCAGACCGCCGGGGCGCTCCCGCAGCCGTCGATATCGTCGGTGCAGGACAAGATCAACAGCCTCACCACCCAGTTCAATAAGGCGAACCAGCTCTACGACACCGCTGCGCAGCAGCTGACCGCGGCCAAGGCCAGGCTCCGCACGGTGAACAAGCAGCTGGCAAGCGAAGAGGCCACGTACCAGGGGGCGCGGCAGCGGGTCGTGCAGATCGCCGACTCCACCTACGAGGACTCGGCCCAGACGTCGCTCGCGGGCCTGCTCACCGCGGCCGACCCCGCGCAGGTGCTCGGCGAGGCGTCGATCGTCTTGCAGCTGACCGACACCAGGAGCCAGGAGACGGCGACCTTCCTCGCCGACGCCAGCGAGCTCAGCAACGTCCAGCAGGAGCAGCAGCGGACCGAGCAGGGCATCGCGCAGCTCGCCGCGGAAACGTCGCACACCAAGAACCACATCCTCACGCTGCTGGATGACCAGAAGGCGATCCTCGACTCGCTCACGGCGCAGCAGCAGGCGGCGGTGAACACGGGCACTTCGAACGGCGGTGGCGGCACCACCACCGGCCACTACACCGGCCCGACGGGCACGCAGGCGGACACGGCGGTGGCCTTCGTCTTCGCCCAGCTCGGCTGCCCATATGTCTACGGCGCGACGGGCCCGTGCAACCAGGGCTTCGACTGCTCGGGCCTGGCGATGTCCGCCTGGGCGTCGGCCGGGGTCACCATCCCGCGCGACACCTACGAGCAGTGGGCCGCGCTGCCGCACATCCCGGTGTCCGAGATCAAGCCGGGTGACCTGCTGTACTACAACGGGATCGGGCACGTCGCCATCTATGTAGGCGGCGGCATGATCATCGACGCGCCGACACCAGGGCAGGTCGTGCGCGAGCTCCCGATGGATACCTCCTGGTACGCGGACAACCTCGACGGCGCCGCCGTCCCGTGATGGATCCTGCCGACACTGTCTAGACTGGCAGGCACCATGCGGCGCACGCTGATCGTCACCAATGACTTCCCGCCCCGGCAGGGCGGCATCCAGTCGTTCGTGCACGAGCTCGCACTGCGCCTCGACCCCGATGACCTGACCGTCTACGCCCCGAAGTGGGACGGCGCGCCGGAGTTCGACACAAGGCAGCCGTTCGAGGTGGTGCGGCACCCCACGTCGCTGATGATCGGCGGCCCGAGCGTCACCCGCCGCGCCGCCGAGCTCGCGAGGTCGCGGAAGGCCGAGGTCGTCATCTTCGGCGCCGCCGCCCCGCTGGGGCTTATCACGCCCGCGCTGCGCCGCGTCGGCGTGCGGAAGGCCATCGCGATCACCCATGGCCACGAGGCCGGCTGGGCGGCGCTCCCGGTCGCCAGGAGCCTGCTCCGCCGCATCGGCGAACGGACCGATGTCGTCACCTACCTGGGGGAGTACTTCCGGGTCCGGCTCTCCCGGGCGCTCACCCCGGCCGCGGCGGCGCGGCTGACCCAGCTCCATCCCGGCGTCGACGCGACCGCCTTCAAGCCCGACCCGGCGGCCCGCGCGGCGATCAGGGAACGGTACCGCCTCGCCGACCGACCGGTGGTGGTCTGCGTCTCCCGCCTGGTCCGCCGCAAGGGCCAGGACACGCTCCTGCGGGCGTGGCCAGCGGTGATCAGGCAGGTCCCCGACGCGGCCCTGCTCATCGTCGGCGCTGGTCCGTACGGCGCGCCCCTTCAGCGCCTGTCGCAGCGGTCCGGGCTTACTCCCTCAGTCCACTTCACCGGCCCGGTCCCGCGGGCCGAGCTCCCCGCGCACTACGCCGCCGGCGACGTCTTCTCCATGCCCTGCCGCACCAGGCGCGGCGGCCTCGACGTCGAGGGCCTGGGCATCGTCTACCTGGAGGCCTCCGCCGCCGGCCTGCCGGTCGTGGGCGGCGACTCCGGTGGTGCCCCCGACGCGATCCTGGAAGGCGAAACCGGCTACGTGGTCGGCGGCAGCGACGTGGCGGCCCTGTCCGACCGGCTGGTCGCCCTCCTCTCCGATCCCCCCGTCGCCAAGGCCATGGGCGAAAAGGGCAGAGCCTGGGTAGAACGGGACTGGTCCTGGGACCAAACCGCCACCCGCCTCCGCACCCTAATCGAGACCTAATCCGAGTAGAGGGCGTCGATCTCGCCGGCGAACTCCTTGGCGAGGACCCATCGCTTGATGCCGAGCTTGGCCGACAGGTGGCCGTCCTCCTGGGTGAAGTCCATGTCGAGGATCCGGAACTTCTTGATGGCCTCGGCCCTGGAGACGGCCTGGTTCGCGTCGTCCACGGCTTCCTGGATCTCGGCGCGCAGGTCAGGGTCGTCGCGCAGGTCCGCCACGGTCGCGTCGGCCGGCTTGCCGCGCCGCGCCTTCCATGACCCGAACGCCTCGGGGTCGATCGTTACGAGCACGCCGACGAACGGCCGCCCGTCGCCGACCACCATGCACTGGCTGATCAGCGCGTGCATGCGCATCCGGTCCTCGAGTACCGCGGGGGAGACGTTCTTGCCGGCGGCGGTGACGATGATCTCCTTCTTCCTGCCGGTGATGGACAGGAAGCCCTCGTCGTCGAGCTCGCCGAGGTCGCCGGTGGCGTACCAGCCGTCGGCGGTGAACGCGCCGGAGGTGGCCTCGGCGTTGCGCCAGTAGCCGGAGAAGATCGGCTTGCCGCGGACGAGCACCTCGCCGTCTTCGGCGATCCGGATGGCGACTCCGGGCTGTGGCAGCCCCACGGTGCCGATCTTCTGCCGGTCCGGCCGGTTCACCGACACCGCCGCGCTCGTCTCGGTGAGCCCGTACCCCTCGAGGACGGCGACGCCGACGCCGCGGAAGAAGTGCCCAAGCCGCGGGGCGAGCGCCGCGCCGCCGGAGATCGCCAGGGCGGCATGGCCGCCGAGGGCCGCCCGGAGCTTGTGGTAGACGAGCCGGTCGAAGACGGCGTGCTCCGCCCGCAGCCGCAGCCCGGGACCCGAGGGAGAGGCGAGCGCCTCGCTGTAGGCGACGGCGGTCGCGGCGGCGCGGGCGAAGATCTTGCCCTTGCCGTCGGCCACGGCCTTGCTCTCCGCGCCGTTGTAGACCTTCTCGAAGACCCGGGGCACCGCGAGCACGAAGGACGGCTGGAACGAAGCCAGCTCGGGCAGCAGGTTCGCCATGTCGTCGCAGTGGCCGAGCACGATGCCCGACTCAAGGCAGCCGATCTCGATGACCCGCGCGAAGACGTGCGCGAGCGGCAGGAACAGCAGCGTGGAGGCCCCGCTGACGGCGGGGATGGCGGCCAGCGGCCCCAGGAACGTGTTGCGGATGGCGCTGAGAAGGTTCTCGTGGGTCAGCTCACACCCCTTGGGGCGCCCGGTGGTGCCCGAGGTGTAGATGACCGTGGCCAGGTCGGCGGCGGTGGCCGCCTTGGCCCGCTCGGCCGCGGTCTCGTCGCTGACGTCCGCACCGCCGGCGATGAGCTTGTCCAGGTCCTCCCGCAGCCGCCAGAGGTGCTCAAGCGCCGGCAGCCGGTCGCGCGCCGCGGCGATCATCTGCTCGAAGCCGTCGGTCTCCACGATGACGGCGCGGGCCGCGGAGTCGGACAGGATCCATTCGGCCTGCTCGGCCGAGGACGTTTCGTAGATCGGCACGACGACCGCGCCGACGCTCCAGAGCGCGTAGTCCAGGAGCGTCCACTCGTACCGGGTGTGCGACATGAGCGCCACCCGGTCGCCGGGTGCGACGCCGGCCGCGATCAGCCCCCGCGCGACCGCCCGCACCTCGTCGGCGAACTGGCTGGCGGTGACGTCCTCCCAGCCGCCGACGCCGTCCTTGCGGCGCAGCATGACAGCCCGGGGCTGCTCGGCCCCGCGGCGTGCCACGATGTCAGCCAGGTTCGCTGTTGCAGGGACCTCCGCCAGGGCAGGCATGCTGTACTCGCGCACGACAACTCCGTTCCTCGTCCACCCGAGTCTATGTTTATCCCATGCGGGTTCACGTAGTCAGCGATGTGCACGGCACTGCGGACGCGCTGGCGCAGGCCGGCGACGGCGCGGACATGCTGATCTGCCTCGGGGACATGCTGCTCTTCCTCGACTACGCGGACCACACGCAGGGCATTTTCGCAGAGCTTTACGGCGCTGAGAATGCCTGGGAGTACATCGACCTGCGCACCCGGCGGCGGTTCGACGAGGCCAGGCAGCTCACCGCGCGGATCGCGGCGCAGCTGACCGCCGAGCGCGGCAGCGACCTGGGCACGCTGATCGACGAGGCGATCAGGAAGCAGTACGCCGCGATGTTCGGCGCGCTGGCCGAGCCGGCCTTCCTGACCTACGGCAACGTGGACGTGCCGCGCATCTGGAACGACTATCTCAAGCCCGGCCACCAGGTGATTGACGGCGGCCGCGTGGTGGTAAGCGCTGGCGGCGGCGGGAGGGCGGGCGAGGGCGGGAGGGCGGGCGAGGGGAGGGCGGGCGAGGGCGGGAGGGCGGGCAAAAAGGAACTGTCGTTCGGGTTCGCGGGCGCCGGGCTGATCTCTCCGTACAGTACGCCGAACGAGATCCCGCTTGGGGAGTTCGCCGCCAAGCTGGACGCGGTCGGCGCGGTCGACGTGATCTGCACGCATATCCCGCCGGCCATCCCCGAACTGCTCTACGACACGGTGGCCCGCCGGATGGAGACCGGGTCCACCGCGCTGCTCGACATGATCCGCCGCACCCAGCCCAGGTACGCGTTCTTCGGCCACGTGCACAACCCGCTGGCGCGCCGGGTCCGCGTCGGCCGGACCGAGTGCGTCAACGTCGGCCACTTCCGCGCCACCCGCGTACCCTACGTTGTGGACCTGTAACGCTACGCCAAAGATAACAGCAAGAAGCGCGCAGCGCTGTTACCTTAGGCGGGGAGCGCCCTCACCTGACTGGAGCGCGCAGGTGCCGGCGCGAGTTACGCTGCGAGTATGAGCGAAGAGCCGGGAAGCGACCCGATCGGTGATCTCCAGCGCTGGCTGATGAGGGCGGGCGCGCGCAGCGTTACCAGGGAGGTGACGGACCGGGTGAAGTCCACCATCGGCGGCGCCAACGGCAACGCGGGAAAGCGCGCCGACGTCTGGGATACCGCGACCACCGAGGACCCAACCGACGAGCCGCCCGAGTGCCAGTGGTGCCCGATCTGCCGGGCCGCCCGCCGGGCCAGGGAGGGGAGCACGCCCTCGGCCGGACTGGGCGGCCAGTTCGCGGGCGCCGCCGACGCCCTGGCCGGGCTCACCAGGGACGCGTTCAGCCTCTTCGAGGCGGCGATGCGGACACCGCCGGCCCGGCCGGCCCGCCGACACCCAGCGCGCCGCCCGCGCCGCCCGCGCCGGACAAGCCGGACACGCAGACGTGGGTTAGCTCAGACGACGGCACCGTCGTCGGGCCCGGAATCGGGTGGCCGACCGTTGTCCATTCGAAGTACGAGCACGACGAAGCCGCCCACGAAAGCGGCGACCGCGAGGAACGCGGCGAGCCCGGAGATGGTGGCCCCGACGGCGGTACTGATCAGCAGGTAGAGGGGACCGCCGAATAGCGCGATCCAGGCGAGCTTGGTGGCTGGCTGCAGCCTGGGCAGCGGCGGCGGCACCGGCGGCACGAAATGCTCCTCCGCCGGGTTCTGGGGCAGCGGCGCGTCCCGCGGCCCGGTGCCGGCCGCGCTGGCCGGGTAGGGCCACGGGTCGTCCGGTATCGGCGGCATGACCGGCAGCCCGGTCGGGTTGGTGGGCGGCTCGCCCGGCTGCGCGTCGGCGGGCATCGTGTCAGGGGTGGATCCCATGGTCGGGGTGACCCCGACCGGGCCCGCCAGGTCTTCCCGGTCGGGCCAGGGCGATTCCCCGTCGGCGGGCGAGGGCGCGCCGAACCGGGCGACTAGGTCGAGCCAGACGGCCTCGTCGCCGTCTCCGCCTGTCGCGTTGCCGCCAGCACCGGTTCCGCCCGGCACATCCCCGTCAGCCACAGTGCAGTCCTTTATACCCGCTTCTCCGCCGCCTCTCGCCCACGAAGCGCGTCGTTGTCAAGCGTCGCGACGTGCCCGGCACGACGGCCCCGGCGACAGGCGATATGGACGACACCCCCGAATAATCCCACGGAAACCTGCCGCCCCGCAGCAAGAGGGCGCCCGACGCGGCCAGGCGAAGGAACGGCCCGTTCCCTACCTCCATGATCGCGACCCGTGCCACTCGCGCCTGACTCCCCCCATGATCTCCCGCAGGACGTGCGACTATGTGTTTGTGTTTTATTGGGTAGCGAAGTACACGCTGGGCGTCGCGCTGAAGCTGATGTTCCGGCCCTGGTCGCGAGGGCGGAAGAATGTGCCGAGGCGCGGCCCGGCCATCCTCGCGAGCAACCACCTGTCGTTCGCCGATCATTTTTTCGGAGCGCTGCCGCTGCCGCGGAAGGTGGTGTTCCTCGCCAAGTCGGAGTACTTCACCGGCAAGGGCGTCAAGGGGCTCCTGAGCAAGGCGTTCTTCAGCGGCGTGGGTCAGATCCCGATCGACCGGACGGGCGGCGACGCCAGCGATCGCGCGCTCCGGTCCGGCCTTCGCGTGCTCGCCGCGGGGAACGTCCTCGGCATCTACCCGGAGGGCACCCGATCACCGGACGGCCGGCTCTACAAGGGCAAGACCGGCGTGGCCCGCCTCGCGCTCGAGTCGAGGGCCCCCGTGGTGCCGTGCGCCATGATCGGCACCTTCGAGTTCCTGCCGCCCGGCACGCTCCGCCCGCAGCCAAAGGTCAGGCCGGGGGTGATCTTCGGCCCGCCGATGGAGTTCTCCCGGTACTACGGCAAGGAGACGGACCGGGCGGCGCTGCGCGCGGTGACCGACGAGATCGTCGCCGAGATCGCCAAGCTGTCCGGCCAGGAGTACGTCCCCGGCTACGCCCAGGAGGCCAAGGCGCAGCTGCAAGCGGACAAGACTGTTAAGTCGGACTCTTCGGGTGCACGTGACCTGCCGGAACCAGAGTTACCGGTGAGTTACCCGGCAACGTTGTCCGGCGTTTCCTTGCAAGAGTCTTAAGGAGGGCTAGGCTTTGCCCTATGCGAGTTGGAGTGTTGACCGGTGGTGGCGATTGTCCTGGGCTCAACGCCGTCATCCGCGCGGTGGTGCGCAGGGGGATCCAGGAGTACGGGCTTGAATTCGTCGGGTTCCGCGATGGCTGGCGGGGGCCGCTCGAGGCGGACACGGTGCCGCTCGACGTGGCCGCGGTCCGCGGCATCCTGCCGCGCGGCGGGACGATACTCGGCTCGTCGCGGACCAACCCGTTCAAGGAGAGCGGGCCAGGCCGCAGCGGCGTGGCGCGGATCAAGGACAACCTGAGCGGCCTGGGCGTGGACGCGCTCATCGTGATCGGCGGCGAGGACACGCTCGGCGTGGCCGGACGGCTGAACGCCGAGGGCATTCACGTGGTCGGCGTGCCGAAGACGATCGACAACGACCTCGGCGCCACCGACTACACGTTCGGCTTCGACACCGCGGTGAACATCGCGATGGAGGCGATCGACCGCCTGCACACGACGGCGGAGAGCCATCACCGGGCGCTCATCGTCGAGGTGATGGGCCGTCACGCGGGTTGGATCGCGCTGCACGCGGGCATGGCCGGCGGCGCGAACGTCATCCTCATCCCCGAGCGCCCGTTCGACATCGAGAAGGTCTGCGGCTACGTGGAGCACCGGTTCCAGACCAGGTACGCGCCGATCGTGGTGGTCGCGGAGGGCGCTCACCCGGTCTCCGACGAGCTCTCCCTGACGTCCGGCGAGCTCGACGAGTTTGGCCACGTCCGGCTCGGCGGCGTCGGCAACTTCCTGGCGCGCGAGATCGAGAAGCGGACCGGCAAGGAGGCGCGCTGCACGGTCCTCGGGCACGTCCAGCGCGGCGGCACGCCGACCGCGTTCGACCGCGTGCTCGCGACCCGGTTCGGCCTGCGCGCGGTCCAGGCAGTCCACGAAGAGACGTTCGGCTCGATGGTGGCGCTCCGCGGCACCCAGATCGACCTCGTCCCGATCGCCGAGGCCACCCGTGAGCTCAAACTGGTCCCGCCGGAGCGCTACGCCGAGGCCGAGGTGTTCTTCGGCTGAGTAGTCCTGTCCCACTCGGGCCGTTGTCTCGCCGTACCTCAGCGAGGCTGGTCCAAGCGGGTCCAGGGGGACGGCGGGTTGTCGTCGCGGGGGAGCCAGAGCATGGGCTGCCTGCGCTCGAAGCAGCGCTGGAAGCCTCGTTCCCAGGGGAAGCGGCCATCCTTGTCGGACCAGACGACCTGGAGGTAGGGGACCCTGACCATGCCGTAGAAGGTGTCGGATACCGTCAGCAACCTGGTCTTGCGCCAGCTCAGCTCGACGGGGCGGAACGCGAGCGGGGTCGGGCAGACGTCGTCGAGCACCGTGTCGGGGGTGACGTCCATGCCGTCGGCGACCCGCGCGCCGACCGCGTTGATGATGGACGCGGCGCCCTCCACCGGCAGGCCGCAGAGGATCAACTCCGGACTCTGGCCGGCCGGGGGCATGCAAGTCAGCCACATCCCGATGCTGTACGCCCACGGCGGCGTCTTGCCCTCGGCGCGGCTGCCCGAGACGGCCCAGCCGTACTCGCCAACCGTGGCGGCGACCCAGTTCAGGTGGGCCACCTCGCCGGGATCGGGCCCGGCGGCGTCCCCAACCTGGTCGGGGTACTCGGTGCGGTTCCTATGACCGGAAAGGCGCTTCGGAAGGTTCATGCCAGACACGCTACGCCGAGGGTCCGACATTCCATCGACCGTCATGAACCCGCTTGTCAGAATGGGTAATCCGCTCGTCCGAGCGGTGCCTGAGCGGACTCGGCCAGCTCGGCTTCGCTCGCGTCCGCCGGCGCGTCGCCGCGCCCGACGTCGTCGAAGCGGATCGTCCAGATCTCACGCGGTATCAGCGTCAGCGCCGAGGCGACCACGATGACCCGAACGTGCCCTCGCCCGCGATGACGGCGAGGTTGCCGGCGACAATCACCCACTGCGGCCGCAGCCGGTCCGCGAATACCCCGCTGACGAGGGTGAACACCAGCATCGGTGCGACCTGATTTCTTTTGCGCGAGGGCCCTTACTCCGCGGATTCCTCCGATGCGTCGTCCTCGGGCGTCTCTTCCTGCGGAGCCGCCGATTCCTCCGGGGACGCTGGGGCGATGCCGAGCTGACGCTCGATCGCGCCCAGCCGCAGGTCGAGTCCCGCAAGCGTTTCGCCGAGGGACGCGAGCGTCTCGCGGAACTCGCTGACCGTCCTGACGACCTCCTGGGCCCGGGCGGCGGTGACGGCCCGCGGCTGGCGCCGGAAGCCTGCGCCAGCCCCGTGCAACTCTGCGCGCGGCAGCCACTCCGGGCCCAGCGGCCAGTCCTGCTCCGGCTCTGTCGCCTCGGCCGCGGCGAGCTCGATCACCTGTGCCCGCAGGACCGGAAGCGGAGCGGCGAGCCGCTCGAGGATCCGCGCGCCGACTCCGTCCCTCTCGCGGATCAGCCCGAGCAGGATGTGCTCGGGCCCGATGTAGCTCTTCTTCTGCGCGAGGGCCTCACGTAGCGCCAGCTCAAGCACCTTCTTCGCCCGCGCTGTGAACGGTATGTGCCCGGACGGCGCGCTGGCGCCGAGGCCGATTATCTGCTCGACCTCGGCCCTGGCCGCTTCGAGGGTGAGTCCCGTCGATTCGATGGCCTGCGCCGCGATGCTGTCGCCCTCGTGGATCAGCCCGAGCAGGAGGTGCTCGGTGCCGATGTAGTTGTGGTCCAGCATCCTGGCCTCTTCTTGCGCCAGGACCACGACGCGCCGCGAGCGCTCGGTGAACCGCTCGAACATGGGAGTTCTCCCTCGGAGGATCGGCGGTTAGGGAGATATCGTCTCACCGTATGCCGCTCCCTGGTTACGGGGCAAGATGGCCTGGTTCTTCCGCAAACGTGCCCGGTCGCCTCAGTTCCCTAACCGAGTTCCCTAACCGCCGCTACGTCCCGTTGCCGACGGAGCGACCGCGAGGTCGGCGGAGCTGGCAGACTGGAAGGATGTCCATCACCGATCCAGTTGCGGCCGCCCAAACCGCGAATCGTGCCGCCGTCGGCGAGCCGTGCGTTCTGCTCAAGCTGGGGGAGATCTTCCTCAAGGGCAAGAACCGCCAGCAGTTCGTCCGGATGCAGCAGTCCAACGTCCGCGCGGCGGTGCGGCACACCGGCGTGCCCGTGGAACTCACGGTGCGCGAGGGGGTCCTGGTGCTCCGGCTCGCGCACGGCGACGGCCAGCCGGCGGAGCGCATGACGGCGGTGGAGCGGGCGGCGGCGATGGACCGGGTGGCCGCGCGGGTGGCCGACGTGCCGGGGATCGTCCGGGTCTGCCGGGCGCTGCGGGTGGACAAGACGCCGGAGGCGGCGATCGCTGCCGCGATCGCCCTGACGAGCCCGTCGAGCGGCACCTTCGCGGTCCGCGCGCGCCGCCGCGACAAGCGCTTCCCCATCACGTCCGAGCAGCTCAACGTGCTCATCGGCAGCGAGGTGAACCAGGCCCACGGGCTCAAGGTCAGCCTCAAGCACCCGGACACGGAGATCTTCGTCGAGGTCGATGCCCGCGAGGTGTTCGTGTTCACCGGCGGCGAGCCGGGCCAGGGCGGGCTGCCGGTCGGGATGAGCGGCCGGGCGGTCGTGCTGATGTCCGGCGGGATCGACTCCCCGGTCGCCGCCTACCGGATGATGCGACGCGGCCTCCGCTGCGTGTTCCTCCATTTCTCCGGCATGCCGCTGACCGGCCCCGAGTCCATCTACAAGGCCTACGCCCTCGTTCGCGGCCTCGACCGGTTCCAGGGCCAGTCGCAGCTCTACGTGGTCGCGTTCGGGAAGGCCCAGCAGTCGCTCGCCACCTCAGGAGCCGGCCGCCTCCAGGTGGTCGCGCAGCGCCGGCTGATGCTCAAGACGGCCGAGGTGTTCGCAACCCGCCTGCACGCGGACGCGCTGGTGACCGGCGACTCCCTCGGCCAGGTATCCAGCCAGACCCTGCCGAACATCACCGCCCTCGACGACGCGGTCAGCCTGCCGATCCTGCGCCCGCTCCTCGGCTGGGACAAGACCGAGATCATGGCCGAGGCACGCCGCCTGGGCACGCTGTCCATCTCCGAGCTCCCCGACCAGGACTGCTGCACGCTGCTCACCCCGCGCCGGGCGGAGACGAGGGCCAAGATCGACGATCTGCGCAAGATCGAGGGCCGCCTGGACGCCGCCGAGATCGCCGAGCAGCTGGCCGACGCCGCCCAGGAATACCGGCCCAAGTAACCCAAGCTAAGCGCGCGAAGCCACCGCGGGGGCCGGCGTCAGGGTCCGGCCGACCAGCGGTGACAGGTGGGTCGCGATGCTCGCGAGTTCTCGCAGGTCGGAATCGATGAGCGCCTGCGGCCCATCGCAGAGCGCGGTCTCCGGGTGCGGGTGGACGTCGACGATGATGCCGTCCGCGCCGACGGCGATCGCCGCCCGCGAGAGCGGCAGCACCAGGTCCCGGCGGCCGCCGGAGTGCGACGGGTCCACGATAACCGGCAGGTGCGAGAGCCGTTGCGCGACCGGCACCGCCGAGATGTCCAGCGTGTTCCGCGTCGCCTTCTCGAAGGTGCGGATGCCGCGCTCGCACAGCACGATGTCGAGGTTGCCGCGCTGCGCGATGTACTCGGCGGCCATCAGCCACTCCTCGATGGTGGCCGACATGCCGCGCTTGAGCATGACCGGCTTGCCCGCCGCGCCGACCGCCTGCAGCAGCGGGAAGTTCTGCATGTTGCGCGTGCCAACCTGCAGCATGTCCGCATAGGTCGTGACAAGCTCGACGTCTCGGGCGTCGATGACCTCGGTCACGATCGGCAGCCCGGTCTCCGCCCGGACGTCGGCGAGGATCTTCAGCCCCACCTCGCCGAGCCCCTGGAACGCGTACGGCGAGGAGCGGGGCTTGAACGCCCCGCCGCGCAGCAGCGAGGCGCCCCCGGCGCGCGCCATCCTCGCGGCGGCCAGGGTCTGCTCGGGCGTCTCCACCGCGCACGGCCCGGCGATCACGGTGAGCGTGTCCGGCCCGATCGGCACGCCCGCCACCCGGACGACCGAACGCTCCCGGCGATGCTCCCGGCTCACCAGCTTGTACGGCGCGGTGGTCCGGACCACGTTGGCGACGCCCGGCAGCCCGGTCAGGTTCAGCGTCGCGGCGAATCGGTCAATGTCGCCGGAGATCCCGATGATCGGCGCAGCCCCGCCCCGGCTGACGAACCCCTCGCCGCCCGCCTCATGGACCACGCTCACCACATGCTCGATATCGGCAACGCTCGCATCCGCGGCCATCACGATTACCATCTAGAGCCGCCCCTTTGCGCGCCTGGCGGCGTCTGTGCCGCGCGTGTTCCCCATGATGAGGTCAGAGACCCAGCCCGTTGAACCCGCCGTAGTTAACGGTGATCGTGCTGCCGGCCGGGGCCTCGCCCGATGGGCTGATGCTGGTGACCTTGCGCCCGAAGCCGAACTGCTGCTGGCCGTTGACCTGGAAGCCGAGCGCCTCAAGCGTCTGCTGCACCTGCTGGAAGGGCTCGCCGACCAGGTTGCCTGGTATCGGCACCTCCGGCGGTCCCTCGGAGACCGAGACGGAGACCGTCGATCCGGACTGGACCGGCGTGCCGGCCGGGGTCCCCTGGGCCACGATGATGCCCTGCGGCTTGTCGCTCTTCACCGGCGTCTGCTGCAGTTGGATCTTGTTCTGGCCCGCCCACTGCTCGATCGCGTTGATGTCCTGCCCGACCAGGGTGGGCAGGGCCAGGCCGGCCACCACCTGGATGGTGACGGGCCGGTTCTGCGGCCACGACGTGCCGGCGGGCGGCACGGTGCCCGCCACCGCGCCCGGCACCACGACCCCGGTGACGCCGACCCCCTGGGTGGCAGAGCTGACCGTCAGCCCGGCCTGGCGCAGCGCCTGCATCGCTTCCGGCTTCGTCTTCCCCGCCACCGGCGGCACGATGATCATCCTCGGCCCTAGGGACACGGTCAGCGTGACCGTCGCGCCCGGCAGTGCCCGCCCGGACGGCGAGGTGCTGATCACGTCGTTCTTCGGCACGCCGTTGTCGATCTCGGTGGCCCCGTTGGTCACCGTGAACCCGGCCTGCTGCAGCTCCTGTCGCGCGGCCGCCGCCGTCAGCCCGGCCACCGAGGGCACCGCCGCGTACCGCCCGGAGGTCAGCCACCAACTGCCGCCGCCGAGCCCGATCACGGCCACCACCGCGACCGCCACGAACGCGAGCCGCCGGCTGAACAGCCAGCGCTGCAGGAACGGCTCCCGGGCGCCCGGCTCGCCGGGACCGGCCGCGTCAAGCTCGGTCCCGTACCCGCCGTACCCGCCGCTGATGATGCTCGTCCCGTGGAACGGCGCCACACTGGTCTCATACCGCCCGGTTGCCGGGTACTCCGCGGCGCCGTTGTTGAAGCTGTCACCCAGCGCCATCATGTCCGCCGAGGTCGTCGTGGCGCCCGCCGGCGCCGTCCACGCCCCGCTGACCGAGTCAGCCGGCTCGGGCACGCCGCGCAGCGACCGCACCACTCGCAAGAAGACCTCCGCGTTGGCCGGCCGCCACTGCGGGTCCCTGCTCGTCGCCGCCCGAACCAGTTGGTCGACGGCCGGCGGAACCCCGCCGACAAGCGAGCCGACCGGTGGCACGATGGAGTTGACGTGCGCGTAGGCCACGGCGAGTGGCGTCTCGCCGCTGTACGGCTGCCGCCCGGTGAGCATCTCGAAAAGCATGATGCCGGCCGAGTACACGTCGGTGCGCGCGTCCGTGGGCGCCCCGGTGACCTGCTCGGGGGCGATATAGGCGACGGACCCGATGATCACTCCGGCCCGCGTGTTCCCCACCGCGGCCGAGGCCCGGGCCAGCCCGAAGTCCACCACCTTGACCCGGCCGTCGGGGGTGATCAGCACGTTCTCCGGCTTGACGTCCCGGTGCACGATCCCGGCCTGGTGCGCGGCGGCGAGCGCGGCCAGGACCGGTTCGATGATGGCGAGGGCCTCGGGCCAGGGGAGCCAGCGGCGCTCGCGCAGCAGCGCCCGCAGCGTCGGCCCGGGCACGTACTCCATGGCCAGATAGAGGCACTGCCCGTCGTTGCCCTGGTCGAAGACCGCGACGATGTTCTGGTGGGAGAGCCGCGCCACCGACTTTGCCTCGCCGATGAACCGGTCCACGAACTCGGCGTCGCGCGCCAGGTCGGCGTGCATGACCTTAAGCGCCACCTCCCGGTCGAGTCGGGTGTCAGTGGCGAGGTAGACGGTGGCCATGCCGCCGTGCGCGATGCGAGAGCGGACGTGGTAACGCCGATCGAGCATCCGCCCCGTGAGCAGGTCCGCGGGCGCAGATTCCATTACCGCCGATTTTACGGCCCGCCGGCGCCGGGCTTCGCCCTGTTCATTACTTTGTCATGCCTCAACCAGGCCGACGCCACCCCGCCGGACTAAACCGGGTCGGTGGCGGGCATATGTGCAAGTGTCGAGTTGCAGATATAGCAGTGATATGCGAGACTTCGCGGGCAGTTCGCCGTGACTGAGGGCGGGCGGGTCTGGTGCGGGGCGGGCGGCGCGGGATCAGGGTGGGCGGGTCGGGATCAAGGAGGCGTTGTCATGGAAGACCGTATCGAACATCGGATCATCATCCGGTCGACACAGGACAAGGTGTGGCAACTTGTCACCCGGCCGGGCTGGTGGCTGCCCGGCAGCAAGACCGAGCCCGCCCGCGGCCCGGGACGGGTGTCGGTCGAGTACAGCGGCGACGTCAGGCCGTACGCGATCGACATCGTCCGGGTGGAGCCGCAGGGCTACGCCTCGTTCCGCTGGGCGAGCGCGTTCGGCGGCGTGACGCCCGCGCCGGGCAACGCGACCCTGGTCGAGTTCTACCTGCGGTCGGTCCGCGATGAGATCGGCGTGACCGTCGTGGAGAGCGGGTTCACCTCGCTCGACCTGCCGGACGCGCTGCGCGAGGACGCGTGCAAGGGCAACGCCGGCGGCTGGCAGTACGAGCTCGCCGGGTTGCGGACCCGCGCCGAGCAGGGTCGGTGACGAGCTGTCATCCCCCGGGGAGGCGCCGGCACCGGGACTGCGCGATCCGGGGCGGGTGTTCGCCGCGCTCGCCGACCCGCGCCGTCGGGAACTGCTCGAGCTGCTCGCGGACACGCCCGGCGCCAGCGCCGGGGTTCTCGCCGCCCGGCTGCCGGTCTCCCGGCAGGCGGTCGCCCAGCACCTGGCCGTGCTCGAGGAGTGCGCGCTGGTAACCAGGAGGCGCGCGGGACGGCAGGTGCTGTTCAGCGTCCGGCCGGAGGGGCTGAAGGCCACGGCCGACTGGCTGCTGGCTCGGACGGCGGCGTGGCTGGGCCAATAACTCGCAGTTGACCATGGGAAAGATCCCCTATTGTAATGGAATGTCGGTTGTTTGGAACCGGCCCTGATGTGGGACATTGGACACGTGGCACAGATAAACCCCGCAGCCGACACGCTGGTCGGCGAATGGCTGTCACTCCCTGAGGTAGCTACCCGGCTCGGCCTTCCCGTCAGCCGCGTTAAGCAGCTGCTGCGCGACCGCAAGCTGCTCGCCGCGACCCGGCCGGGCGGTGATCGCGCCATCCCTTCCGCCCTCATCGACGGTGAGCAGATCGTCAAGGGCCTCAGCGGTACGCTGACGGTCCTGTTCGACTGCGGCTTCGGCGACGAAGAGGCCCTCCGCTGGCTCTTCACCGCGGACGAGACCCTCCCAGGGACGCCCATCGACGCCCTCCACGCTCATCGCGGCACCGAGGTCAACCGCCGCGCCCAGGCGCTGGCGTTCTAGCTGGCTGCGGGGGGACGACCCCCTGCACCCCCGCATGAGCAAATTCGCCTTGTGGTGGCAGCACAGAAATCTGCTTGGTGGGTTATGCTTAGCCACATGCCGCCGAGACCGCGCCAGCCTCAGACGCCGCGCGCGCCGCAACTTCTTCATCGCCCGCGCGCTCCACGCATCGCGGACGTGCTGAAGACCGGCCGATCGTTCTCATTCGAGTTCAGCCCGCCGAAGACCGAGCAAGCCGAGCGGCAGCTCTGGCACGCCATTCGCCAGCTTGAGCCGCTCAAGCCGACCTTCGTCTCGGTGACCTACGGAGCGGGCGGCTCGACCCGGGAGCGCACTGTCGCGGTGACCGGCGCCATCGCCGCGCAGACCTCGCTCGACCCGGTGGCCCACCTCACCGTGGTCGACCACTCCGTCCAGGAGCTGCGGCACGTGATCGGCAGCTACGCCGACGTGGGCGTGCTCAACGTCCTGGCGTTGCGAGGCGACCCGCCCGGCAACCCCAATGCGCCCTGGGTAAGCCATCCCGACGGACTCGCGCACGCGGTCCAGCTGGTCGAGCTGCTCAAGGCCTCCGGCGACTTCTGCGTCGGCGTGGCCGCGTTCCCCGAGCAGCACCCCCGCTCGCCCGACGCCGACACCGATACCCGGCATTTCATAGCGAAATGCCGGGCCGGCGCGGACTTCGCGATCACTCAGATGTTCTTCTACGCGGAGGACTACCTACGGCTCCGCGACCGGGTGAGCGCCCTGGGGTGCGACGTGCCGATCATCGCGGGGATCATGCCCGCGACCAACCCCCGCATCCTGGAGCGCTCGATCGAGCTGGGCGGCTGCAAGATCCCCGTCAGCCTGCTCGATCAGCTCCGAGCGGCCGACGAGCGAGGCGACAAGGCCGCGGGGCGCGCGATCGGCGTGGAATACGCGGTCGCGCTCTCCGAGCGGCTGCTCGCGGAGGGCGCGCCGGGCCTGCACTTCTACACGCTCAACGCCGCCCGCGCGACCACGGAGATCTACCAGCTGCTTGGCCTGGCCAGCCCGAGCGGCAACAGGGCGCCCATCACCGCGTAGGGCGGCTCGCTCCCGGAGAAACGGAACCCCGTCAGCAGATCGGTGAACCCGACCCCCCGGTAGAGCCGCCGGGCGCGGGTCTCCGCGTCAGCCGTGGAGAGCACCGCGGTCCGCTCTTCCCGCTCGGCCGTGAGCGAGAGCAGCAGCGTGCGGCCGATGCCCCGGCCCTGATAGTCCGGGAGTACGTGCAGCTCCGCGACCTCGAAGGAGTCCTCGAGCCACACCTTGGCCTCGGCGGGCCCGTCGGCCGACGTCGAGTACCCCACCCTGGATCGGGATGCGAGCGCGCCGGCCACCATGTCGTGCCACCACTGCCCGTTCTCCCCGTGGAACCCGTAGCAGAACCCGGCCACCACCCCGTCCGCGCGCGCGATTAGGCAGCGGAAGCCGGGGCTCGCCGCGTGCCGGTCCATGATGGACTCGCGCCCGCCGATCAGCCGCTCGGGCGGGTTCATCGCGGCGGCGTATACCGCGACAAGATCACCCGTCACCGCACGAAACTCCCGCGGCCCTAGCTCGCTGTGGCTGACCTCCATTTGGAAAGCTTAGTGGTTAGCCCTGTTAGGGGCACCGTAGGTTCGCGGGGGGTGTGGTCAATCGCTGCGGGGAGTATCAGGGTTTCCATCGCGCACCCGGGCGTGTCGCGCGGGCGCCCGAATGTCAGACCCCTGGCGTAGGTTCGAACTCGTAAGCAAATGGATGGCCGACGGACTGGACTTTTGCGCGAACCTGTGTTCGAATGACAATGTGTTCGAATAACGGGGATTGGCTCCGGTCGCCGCGACCCCTGGCGGCCGGTGCCGGCCGGGCGGGGCGTGGGGAAGCGCTTCGCCCGGCCGACGGGAAACCCCCAGCGAGGAGAACGCAGCATCACCTGAAGGAGTGATGACCATGATCAGGACGATGACGGCGACGGGGACGCGTGCGCGCAACCGCGTGCCAGGCAACGCGGGCCTCTTTGACGCGGAGCCGAACGCCGTGCCGCTGCCGAGCCGGGTGCCGTCGGCGGCGCTGAGCCTGCTGCGCACCGCGCGGCACGGCTTGGCCGAGGCGGACGCGGAGGGCGATCCGGGAACCCGCTACATCTGCGCGCACCTGGCGGCGCTGCGCGCCGCCGCCGCGGTTGTGGCGGCCAGGGGCGAGCCGGGCAGCGGCGCGCGCCGCAGGCGGCCGAGGTCCGTCTGGGAGCTGCTGCCGCAGGTCGAGCCTGCGCTTGCCGAGTGGGCGGCGTTCTTCGCGGCGGGCGCGGCCAAGCGGGCCGCTGCCGAGGCCGGGTTGCCGCGGGCGGCGTCCGCGCAGGAGGCCGATGAACTGCTGCGGGACGCGAGTACGTTTCTGACGGTGGCCGAGCGAGCGCTCGGCGTGGCGGGCGAGCCGATGCTGCCGCTGGCGTCCGCGAGCTGATCCGCCCGCCCGACGCGAGCCGGGTCACGCCGGGTGGGCGGGCAGATCAGGCGGACCTAGGGCCTTGCCTTAGGCCTTAGAAGGACTCGATGGAACTGCTCCGGGCGTCGGCGTCGAGCACGCCCCAGCTGATGAGCTCCTCGGTCAGGTCGCCAGGCGACTTGTCGTAGATGACCGCGAGCGAGCGCAGATCCTCATGCCGCACCGACAGCACCCGGCCGTTGTAGTCGCCGCGCTGGGCCTGGATGGTGGCGACGTAGCGCGCCAGCGGACCGACCTTCTCCTTGGGCAGCTGGTTCATCCGCTCCAGGTCGATCACGAGCTTGGGCGCGCTGGCGATCGGGGTTGGCGCCGCGTCGCCTGGCAGCAGCTCGGAGACCGGAACCCCGTAGAACTCGGCCAGCTCGGCGAGCTTCTGGACGGTGACAGAACGGTCACCGCGCTCGTAGGAGCCCACGACGACGGCCTTCCACCGGCCGCGGGACTTCTCCTCAACACCGTGCAGCGAGAGTCCCTGCTGCGTGCGGATGGCGCGCAGTCGCGCGCCCAGGGTCTTAGCGTACTCAGATGGCATTTTTCCTCGGTTTCCCGGCCAGTCGTCGCTTACGGTAACGGTTACGCACAGTGACGGTAGGCGGCGAGAGCGACAAGGTCAAGCCGAATGGCAAAAACTGGTTGAACTCGTCTAGTAACCGACATCGCCCTTCCTATCCCTACCTACCCTCGGTCAGAACGCAACAACCACCGCTGTAATCGGCTTTCCCGTGCACAGAGCGGGCAAAGCGGCGCCCTCCGGTGCTCTCGGAATGTTATGAACCCCTATGTCCAATGTGATGTAAATCACAACCTTCGTGATCACCGGGCGGGGCGCGGCCCGCCGGCGTGCGAGGGGATCGCGGTGACCGACCGGCGCGGCCGACGGAGAGCGAAGTTACGCAGGGGGACGTCCAGTTCGTCGGGGATGTCGCAACATTCGGAGCCAGCGCCCTTCGGCTGGGTATGTCCCCCGGGGGATACAGAGGGTCGCTCCTGTCGGAAGGCAGTCCCATTGTAGTGACCAACAGTGTTTGCTGCGTTGCTATTGGTCGCGAAGCGATGGTGTCGTCGCGGCCGGCATCCGCGCCTGCACCCCGCCTCCGCCGCCGTCGCCGGGCGGACGCGCCGCCACCTGCGCCAACGCGCCTGGTACGGTGATCTGTGTAGGCATCCTTTAAAGGACCGTCCCGTGAGACGGGGAAGGAGGTCGTGACTGGTGTGCGCAATGCGACCTGAGCCAGTACACGAGCCGGGTGACAGCGGCCCCGGCAATCTTGACCGCCCAGACCATCCGAGCGCCGGCCATTCAAGCACCGACCGGCAGGACTGGAAGGCGGTACTCACTCCGGAGGAGATCCGCCGGGCGCTGAGCCGTATCGCGCACGAGATCCTGGAGCGTACCCACGGGGGCGAGGGGATAGTCCTGCTCGGCATCCCCACCCGGGGCGTCTACCTGGCGCGCCGGCTGTCCGCCCGGATCGGGGAGTTCGAGGGCACGCCCGCCCCCGTCGGCTCCCTCGACGTCACCATGCACCGCGACGACCTGCGGCTCCGGCCGGCCCGCGCGCTGCAGCGGACCGAGGTGCCGCCGGATGGGGTGGACGGCAAGACCGTCGTCCTCGTCGATGACGTGCTCTTCTCCGGCCGGACCGTGCGCGCCGCCCTGGACGCGCTCACCGACCTCGGCCGGCCAAGGTCGGTTCAGCTCGCGGTGCTCGTCGACCGGGGCCACCGCGAGCTGCCGATCCGCGCCGACTACGTGGGCAAGAACCTGCCGACCGCGCACCGCGAGGCGGTGCGGGTGCTGCTGGCCGAGATCGACGGCGAGGACTCCGTGCTACTCGGGGAGCGTGCCCAGTGAACCGGCACCTCATCTCCGCCGCCGACCTGAGCCGCGATGACGCGGTGCTGATCCTTGACACCGCCGCCGAGCTGGCCAGCGTCGCCGGACGGCCGATCAAGAAGCTCCCCACGCTGCGCGGCCGGACCGTGGTCAACCTCTTCTACGAGGACTCCACCCGGACCCGGACGTCGTTCGAGGCGGCCGCCAAGCGGCTGTCCGCCGACGTGATCAACTTCTCCGCCAAGGGATCGAGCGTCGCCAAGGGCGAGTCGCTCAAGGATACGGCCCTCACCCTGGAGGCGATGGGCTCCGACGCCATCGTGATCAGGCACCCCGCCTCGGGCGCCCCGCGCCGGCTGGCCGACTGGGTCAGCGGCCGGGTGATCAACGCGGGCGACGGGACGCACGAGCACCCCACCCAGGCGCTGCTCGACGCGTTCACCATGCGACAGCGGCTGGTCTCCGATAAGTCCCCGGGACAAGACCAGCGCGGCAAGGGCCTGGACGGCGTCCGGGTGACCATCGTCGGCGACGTGCTGCACTCCCGGGTGGCCCGGTCCAACGTGCTGCTGCTCGACACCCTCGGCGCCGAGGTCACGGTCGTCGCCCCGCCCACCCTGATGCCCTACGCGGTAGAGACCTGGCCCTGCAAGGCCAGCTACGACCTGGACGCCGAGCTGCGCAAGACGGACGTAGTGATGATGCTCCGGGTGCAGCAGGAGCGGATGACCGCCGCCTTCCTCCCGACCGTCCGCGAGTACCGCCGACGGTACGGCCTGGACACGGGCCGAATGGCGTTGCTGCCCGAGCACGCCATCGTCATGCACCCGGGCCCGATGAACCGGGGCGTGGAGATCGCGGCCGAGGTGGCCGACTCGCCCCGGTCGACGATCGTGGCCCAGGTGGCGAACGGCGTGACAGTCCGGATGGCGGTCCTGTACCTGATGCTGGGCGGCGCGGCGGAAGGCGCAGCATGATCAGCGTCAATAACAGCAAGAAACGGCCGGGCTCACCGCCGCGCACCATGATCACGAAGGATTGGTGCACCTATACGATTCGGATCCTTCGCCAGGATCAAATCCTTCGTGGTCACGCGTCGGCCGGCGGGATAACAGCAAGAAGCGCCGCGGCGCGGATGGAGGCGTGATCATGAGCGATGAATGGCTGATCAAGGGTGCCTCGATTATCGGCGGCGAGCCGGCCGATATCAGCGTCAAGGACGGCGTCATCGTCGAGGTCGGCGCCGGCCTCGACGTTCCGTCGGCTCGCGTCCTCGACGCGGCGGGCCTGGTCGCGCTGCCCGGCCTGGTCGACCTGCACACGCACCTGCGCGAGCCGGGCCGGGAGGACGCGGAGACGGTGGAGACCGGCACCCGCGCCGCCGCTCTCGGCGGCTACACCGCGGTGCACGCGATGGCCAACACCGAGCCCGTCGCGGACACCGCCGGCGTGGTGGAGCAGGTCTGGCGGCTGGGCGAGCAGGCCGGCCATGTCGATGTCCGCCCGGTCGGCGCGGTCACCGTGGGCCTGCACGGCAAGCAGCTGGCCGAGCTCGGCGCGATGGCTGACTCCGCCGCGCGGGTCCGCGTCTTCTCCGACGACGGATTCTGCGTCGCCGATCCGCTGCTGATGCGCCGCGCCCTGGAGTACGTCAAGGCGTTCAACGGCGTGATCGCGCAGCACGCCCAGGAGCCGCGGCTGACAGAGGGCGCGCAGCTGAACGAGGGCGAGGTCGCGTCCAGGCTCGGCCTGGCCGGCTGGCCGGCCGCCGCCGAGGAGGCGATCATCGCGCGCGACTGCCTGCTCGCCGCGCACGTCGGCGCCGCGCTGCACGTCTGCCATGTGTCCACGGCCGGCTCGGTGGAGATCATCCGCTGGGCCAAGTCCAAGGGCTGGCGGGTGACCGCCGAGGTGACCCCGCACCATCTGCTGCTCACCGACGACCTCGCCGAGGACTACGACACGCTATTCAAGGTCAACCCGCCGCTGCGCATCCAGACGGACGTCGACGCGCTCCGCCAGGGACTCGCCGACGGCACCATCGACTGCGTGGCGACCGACCACGCACCCCACCCTGTCGAGGCCAAGGAGGCCGAGTGGGCGGCGGCCGCCAATGGCATGACCGGCCTGGAGACGGCGCTGCGGGTCGTCCAGCTCGCCATGGTGGACACCGGGCTGCTCGACTGGGCTGGCGTCGCGGACCGGATGTCCGTCCGGCCGGCGGCGATCGGCCGGGTCGCCGGCCACGGCGTATCGATCGCCCCCGGCGCGCCTGCGAACCTGACGCTGTACGACGCGGCCGCCCCCGCGGCGCCGGTCGACCCGCGCACGCACGCCTCCAAGAGCCGCAACAGCCCGTTCAAGGGGATGGCGCTGCCCGGCGCCGTGCTCGCAACGTTCCTGCGCGGCACCGCGACGGTCCTTGACGGAAAGGCGACCAGATGAGCAACACCGGACCGGACGCGATGCTGGTCCTGGAAGACGGCACGACGCTGCGCGGCACCGGGTTCGGCGGCCACGGCGAGGCGTTCGGGGAGATGGTCTTCAACACCGGCATGACCGGCTACCAGGAGACGCTGACCGACCCGTCCTACTGCGGCCAGATCGTCGCGATGACCGCGCCGCACATCGGCAACACGGGCATCAACGACGAGGACCAGGAGTCGCACCGGATCTGGGTCAGCGGCTACGTGGTCCGCGAGCCCGCGCGGATCGCCTCCAGCTGGCGGGCCCGGCGCTCGCTTGACGCCGAGCTCAAGGCCCAGGGGATCACCGGTATCGCCGTCCCTGGCACCCGCGCGCTGACCATGCGGCTGCGCGAGCACGGCGCGATGCGGGCGGCGGTCTCCACCGTCGAGGACGACCCGGCCCGGCTGCTCGACCGCGTCCTCGCCAGCCCCGGCATGACCGGCGCCGACCTGGCCCGGATCGTCACCACGCCGCGCCCGTACACGGTCGCGCCGCCGGCCGGCACGAAGACCAGGTTCCGGGTCGCCGCCGTCGACCTCGGCATCAAGAACGCGACCCCGCTGAACATGGCGGCCCGGGGCATGCAGGTGCGGGTGCTGCCGGCCACGGTCACCGCGCAGGAGATCCTCGCCGCCGGCCCGGACGGCGTGTTCTTCTCCAACGGCCCGGGCGACCCGGCCGCGGCCGGCTACGCGGTCGCGGCGATGCGCGGCGTGCTGGACGCGGGGATGCCCGTCTTCGGCATCTGCTTCGGCAGCCAGATCCTGTCCCGGGCCGTCGGCCTCGACACCTACAAGCTGCGCTACGGCCACCGGGGCGTGAACCAGCCGGTGATGGACCTGTCCACCGGCAAGGTCTACATCACCAGCCACAACCACGGCTTCGCGGCTGCGCTCCCCGTCGGAGACGGGGAGCAGGTAGCCCCCCCGGAAGGGGGGGGCCAGGGGGGCATGGGGGGGCGGGCAGCCCCCCCATACGCGGGGGGGTCCTGGGGGGTTGTCCCCCCCGGAATAACCGCCCGCCAGCCTTTTGACACCCCGTACGGGGCGGCCCAGGTTACCCACGTGAACCTCAACGACGGCGTGGTCGAGGGGATCAAGCTGCTCGACCGGCCCGCCTTCGCCGTCCAGTACCACCCCGAGGCCGCCCCGGGCCCGCACGACGCGGTCGACCTGTTCGACCAGTTCGCCGCCCTGATGAACGGGGGAAAGTGACCCATGCCGCGCCGTGACGACCTGAAGTCCGTCCTCGTCATCGGGTCCGGCCCGATCGTGATCGGGCAGGGGTGCGAGTTCGACTACTCCGGCACCCAGGCCTGCCGGGTGCTCAAGGCCGAGGGCATCAGGGTCTCCCTGGTCAACTCCAACCCGGCCACGATCATGACCGACCCGGAGTTCGCCGACGCCACCTACGTCGAGCCGATCACCCCCGAGGTCCTCGCCAAGGTGATCGCCAAGGAGCGCCCGGACGCGCTGCTGCCCACCCTCGGCGGCCAGACCGCGCTCAACGCCGCCGTCTCGCTGCACGAGAACGGCACCCTGAAGAAGTACAACGTCGAGCTCATCGGGGCCGACATCGACGCGATCGAGGCGTGCGAGGACCGCGAGAAGTTCAAGGACATCGTCATCGGCCTCGGCGCCGAGGTGCCGCGATCGCTCATCTGCCACACGATCACCGACTGCCTGCAGGCCGTCTACGGCGACTCCGACTCCGACTCCGACTCCGACTCCGGCGCCGGCGCCAGCGCCGGCGCGGGCGGCTCCGACGCCGCCGGCGCCGTCAGCGCTGGGAGTTTTGCCGCTGACAGCGGTCAAACTCCCAGCACTAACGCCAACTCCGAGATAACAGCAAGAAGCGGCGAAGCCGCCGATCCGGGGGCAGCGCCCCCGGCCGGGGGGGATGGGGGAGGGACCCACCCATTCGGGGGGTCGAAGGGGGGCGCAGCCCCCCTGGGAAACACAGGGCTTGGCTTTCCGGTGGTCGTCCGGCCGTCCTTCACCCTTGGCGGCCTCGGCTCGGGCATCGCCTACGACGAGGCCGACCTCAGGCGCATCGCCGGCACCGGGCTTGACGCCAGCCCGACCACCGAGGTCCTCCTCGAGGAGTCGATCATCGGCTGGAAGGAGTTCGAGCTCGAGCTGATGCGCGACCGCAACGACAACGTCGTGATCGTCTGCTCGATCGAGAACGTCGACCCGATGGGCGTGCACACCGGCGACAGCGTCACCGTCGCCCCGGCGATGACGCTCACCGACCGCGAGTACCAGCACATGCGCGACACCGCGATCCGCATCATCCGCGCGGTCGGGGTGGACACCGGCGGCTGCAACATCCAGTTCGCGGTCGACCCGGTGACCGGCCGGATGGTCGTCATCGAGATGAACCCCCGCGTCAGCCGGTCAAGCGCGCTGGCTAGCAAGGCGACCGGCTTCCCGATCGCCAAGATCGCCACCAAGCTCGCGATCGGTTACACCCTCGACGAGATCCCCAACGACATCACCGGCCAGACCCCGGCGTCGTTCGAGCCCGCCCTCGACTACGTCGTCGTCAAGATCCCCCGGTTCGCGTTCGAGAAGTTCCCCGGCGCCGACACCACGCTCACCACGCACATGAAGTCGGTCGGCGAGGCGATGGCGATCGGCCGGTCCTTCGCCGAGGCGCTGCAGAAGGCCCAGCGGAGCCTGGAGAGCAACACCGGTCCGTTCAACTTCACGAAGACTTTGACTGAAACCGGAGAGCAACCCGACGCCGGCCGGCTCCTCGACGCCTGCCGCACCCCGCACGACGGCCGCCTCAACACCATGCTGCAGGCGCTGCGGGCCGGCGCCACGCCCGCGGCGGTGGCCGAGGCCACCCGCGTCGACCCGTGGTTCGTCGACCAGCTCGTCGGCATCCACGAGGCGTCGGAGACAATCGCGGCCGCGCCCGCCCTCGACCCGGACCTGCTCCGGCTGGCCAAGGCCACCGGGTTCTCCGACGTGGCCATTGCGCAGCTGCGCGGCCTCGGGGCCGATCAAGTCCGCGGGCTGCGGCACGCGCTGGGCGTGCGGCCGGTCTACCACGCGGTCGACACCTGCGCGGCCGAGTTCGCGGCCCGGACCCCGTACCTCTACTCGACCTACGACGAGGGCAACGAGGTGCCGGGCGGCGACACGCCTAAGGTGATCATCCTCGGCAGCGGGCCCAACCGGATCGGCCAGGGCATCGAGTTCGACTACGCCTGCGTGCACGCCTCGTTCGCGCTGCGGGCGGCCGGCTACGAGACCGTCATGGTCAACTGCAACCCGGAGACCGTCTCCACCGACTACGACACCTCCTCCCGGCTGTACTTCGAGCCGCTCACGCTGGAGGACGTCCTTGAGGTGGTGCACGCCGAACAGGCCGCCGGGCCGGTCGCGGGCGTGATCGTGCAACTGGGCGGGCAGACGCCGCTGGGCCTGGCGCGCGCGCTCGAGGAGGCGGGGGTGCCGATCGTGGGCACCTCGCCCGCCGCCATCCACGCCGCCGAGGACCGCGGCGCGTTCGCGGAGGTGCTCGCCCAGGCGGGGCTGACCGCGCCGCGCGGCGAGATCGCGCTGTCGGCCGACGAGGCCGCCGTCGCCGCCGCCGAGATCGGCTACCCGGTGCTGGTGCGGCCCTCGTACGTGCTCGGCGGGCGCGGCATGGAGATCGTCTACGACGAGGCGACGCTGCGCGCCTACGTGGGCCGCGCCACAGCCGCCAGACCGGACAACCCAGTGCTGATCGACCGTTTCCTCGACGACGCCATCGAAATCGACGTAGACGGCCTCTACGACGGCTCAGAGCTGTACCTGGGCGGGGTCATGGAGCACATCGAGGAGGCCGGCATCCACTCCGGCGACTCGGCCTGCGCGCTGCCCCCGATCACGCTCGGCCGCGCCGACATAGCCGCCATCCGCGAGGCGACCCGCCAGATCGCGCGCGGCGTCGGCGTGCGCGGCCTGCTGAACGTCCAGTACGCGCTCGCGGCCGGGGTGCTCTACGTGCTCGAGGCCAACCCGCGGGCGTCCCGGACGGTGCCGTTCGTCTCCAAGGCGACCGCGGTGCCGCTGGCCAAGGCGGCCGCGCTGGTCATGCTCGGCGCCTCGGTCGCGTCGCTGCGCGCGTCCGGGATGCTGCCGCAGACCGGGGACGGCGGCACGCTGCCGCTCGACTCCCCGGTCGCGGTGAAGGAGGCGGTGCTGCCGTTCGGCCGGTTCAGGGACGCTGCCGGGGCAGGCGTGGACACCGTGCTCGGCCCCGAGATGCGCTCGACCGGCGAGGTGATGGGGATCGACGAGTCCTTCGGCACCGCTTACGCCAAGTCGCAGGAGGCCGTGTACGGGTCGCTGCCGGTGCAGGGGCGGGTGTTCGTGTCCGTGGCCAACCGGGACAAACGCGCGATGGTGTTCCCGGTCAAGCGCCTCGCCGACCTCGGCTTCGAGATCTGGGCGACATCAGGGACGGCGGAGGTACTGCGCAGAAACGGCGTTCGTGCCAAGATCATGCGCAAGCACAGCGACGGCGCCGGCCCCGATGGCGAGCCGACGGTGGTTACGCGCATCCTAGATGGTGAGGTAGACCTGATCGTGAACACACCCTGGGGCAGCCTCTCCGCCGCCTCGGCGTCGGTCCGGCTTGACGGGTACGACATCCGGACCGCGGCGGTACGGCGCGGTGTGCCGTGCGTGACCACCGTGGCCGGCCTGGCGGCGGCGGTGCAGGGGATCGAGGCCATCATCCGGGGTGAGATCGGCGTCCGCTCCCTGCAGGAGCACGCCGCCGGGCTGCGCTCGTAGACGATTACTCTCGTACACGATTACTGAGGAGACTGGGGCGGCGGCTGCTTCATGGCAGGCAACGATCGGGAGGGCGGGGTGGCGCCTGTTCAAGTACGCGGGACGGTGCTCACGGTGCGCCGCGTCGATGCTTACGTCGCCATGACCGTGGTCGCCCCGGCGATCGCCACCCGGTTCAGGCCCGGCCAGTTCATCGCGATCGCGGTGGGCGGCCCGCAGTCGGGCATGCTCGGCCGTCGCACCTTCTCCGTGCACGACGTGCGGCCGGACCACGGCGGCACGGTGGAGTTCGTGTTCCTGCCGCGCGAGCCGGGCGCGCAGTGGCTCGCCGACTGCCGCGCCCGGGACGTGCTTGACGTGGTGGGGCCGCTCGGGCGGCCGTTCCCGATGCCCCGTGACCCCGCCTCCTGCCTGCTGCTCGGCGTCGGCGCGTGCGCGCCGCCGCTGTTCGCGCTGGCCGCCCGGCTGGCCGAGCGCCAGTCGGCGACGGACTTTCTGCTCGGGGCGGAGAGCGCTGACCGGGTGTTCGGCGCGCTGACCGCGCGGCGGACCGGCCGGTCGGCGGTGATCACCACGGCGGACGGGTCGCTCGGCTCGCGCGGGTCCGTGGTGGACATGCTGCCGACCGTCGTGCAGCAGGCGCGCACCGACGTCATCTACGCGTCCGCGCCGGTCGCCGTGCTGCGGTCGGTGTGCGCGCTGGCCGGACGGTACGGCATCCCCGTCCAGGCGCTGGTGTCCGAGCCGGCCATGACCTGCGGGACCGGGCTGTGCATGGGGTGCGTGCTGCCCGCCGTCGGCAACGACGGGGTCACCCGCATGGTCCGCGCCTGCGTGGAGGGCCCGGTCTTCCGGGGCGACCTGGTCCGCTGGGACGACGTGGGCACGATCCCGTTCGACGCACTCGGCGCCCCCGGCTGGAAGCCCCGGCCGGGGGCCGGCGCCGCCGCGGCCGCAGACGGGGGCGGCCAGGGCGCGATCACAGAGGGCCGATCCCATGCCGGCTGACCTGCGGACGCGGGTGGGGCACCTGGATCTGCCCTCGCCGATTCTCACCGCCTCCGGCTGCGCCGGCTCGGGGCGCGAGCTTGCCCATTTCACCGACGTGGCCCGGGTCGGCGCGGTGATCACCAAATCGGTGACCCTCGAGCCGAGGGCGGGCAACCCGGCGCCCCGGATGGCCGAGACGCCCAGCGGCCTGCTCTCCTCGGTGGGCCTGCAGGGACCGGGCCTGGACGGCTTCCTCCAGCGCGACCTGCCGTGGCTGCTGTCGCGCGGCGCCCGCACGTTCGTGTCGGTCGCCGGGCACACCAGCCGGGAGTACGGGGAGGTCTCCTCGCGGCTGTCGGACTCGGCCGGCGTCACCGCGCTCGAGGTCAACCTCGGCTGCCCGGACGCGGCGGCGGCCGGTCGGCCGTTCGCGCTCGACGCCGCGGCGGCGGGCGCCGTGGTGGCCTCCGCGCGCGGGTCCGCGCGGTACGACATCCCGGTCTTCGCCAAGCTCTCGCCTGAGGTCACCGACATCGTCGCCATCGCGCGCGCCTGCGTCGCCGCGGGCGCGGACGGCCTCTCCATGATCAACACGCTGCCCGGGATGGCCATCGACCCGGTGACCTTCCGCCCGGCCCTGGCCGGGCTCTCCGGCGGCCTGTCGGGCCCGGCGATCCGCCCGATCGCGGTCCGCTCCGTCTGGCTGGTCCGCGAGGCGCTGCCCGACGTGCCGATCATCGGCTGCGGCGGCGTCAGGACCGGGCGCGACGCCCTTGAGTTCCTGCTGGCGGGCGCGTCCATGGTGGCCGTCGGCACGGTGCTCTTCCACGACCCGTCGGCCTGCTCCCGCATTCAGCGCGAGCTTGAGGAGGAACTGGCCGCTCGGGGGGTGGACCGGGTCTCGGACGTCATCGGGCGGGCCCACAAGGCCGCCGTGTACGCTACCGAGCGCCGCAGTTGGATGTAATCAATCAATTACGGGGTGTGATTTAACATGCCAGGCCGTTACGCAAGCGAGCAAACCGAGTCTCACCGCCCGGGGCTCGGCCACCAGACAGGAGAGTGGCATGCGCCGGCCGGGGGCCGAGAGCAGAGGGGCCGAGAGCAGAGGGGCCGGGAGCAGAGCGCCCGTCGCCGTCGCGCTCGACGCGCCCGACCTGGACACCGCGGCGAACTGGGCGGCGCTCGTCACGCCGTACGTGTCGACGGTCAAGATCGGCCTGGAGCTCTACCTGCGCTACGGCCCGGACGTGGTGGCCACCGTGCGGGGGGGAGCGGGGTCGAGGTGTTCCTCGACCTGAAGCTGCACGACATCCCGAACACGGTGGCGGGCGCGGCCCGCGCCGTGTCCCGGCTGCGCCCGGAGATCATCACCGTGCACGCCGCCGGCGGGGCTGACATGATCAAGGCGGCCGTGGAGTCCGCCCCAGCCGCGATGGTGGCCGGGGTCACCCTGCTCACCTCCATCGGCGAGGGCGACCTCGCGGCGCTGGGGGTGCCAGGGACGGCCAGCGACGCGGTCCGCCGGATGGCGGCCCTCGCCGTCGCCGCGGGCGCCCGCGGCCTCGTCTGCTCCCCGCAGGAGGTCGCCGCGGTCCGCGCCGAGGTAGGCCAGGACATCGTGCTCATCACCCCGGGCATCCGCCCGTCCGGCGCGGACAGCAACGATCAGGCCCGCATCGCGACCCCGGAGGAGGCGATCAAGGCCGGCGCGGACCTGCTGGTGATCGGGCGCCCCATCACCAGGGCCGCCGACCCGGGCGCCGCCGCCGCGGCGATCGCCACCTCGCTCCGCCGCGCGGCGGGTGACCGGAACGGGCGCGGGCAGTCCAGTGAGTCTTGATCGGTCACACTGGCATCGAGCGTTGCCCCGTGACCGGAGATGTGTTCGGCGTAACAAACCCTACCTGCGGCGATTCGTTGGAGCTGCGCTGTGATCGCGAGGCTCCTGTGGGTAAAATGCCCATTCAGGGCAAGGCGAGCGTGAAACGTCCTCGAATATGAAAAAATACGATGGCGGCGCGGGCCGGTCCCGGCACCTCGCTGGGCTGGTCTTTGCGCCGGTACGTCCCGGCTTCGTCGCTGCGTGTATGGTTAGAGCGCCGGATGGCGGCAGCGCCTCGGGGGCAGGCGAGCCAGGCCCGGTCGGGCATCCAGAATCGGACAAAGGGAATATTTTGCCGATGGCAGGGAAGCGGTCGAGCAGTGGCGCGCTTCGCGTTGCATGTCTCGCCGGGCGAGAGTCGGAGAGGGCTCGGGACCTGCCTGTCGCTACGTTGAGTAGTAATGCGTGTGTAGAGAGTAATATATTTAAATTTGTGATGACATAAACGGAGGTTCGCGTTGCCGAAAGGCGTTTGACTCGCTAGTTTCCCCTCCCGTCCAACCTTTTTTACGACGAAACCCGAGGTGACCCCGAGTGGCTCTTCCTCCCCTCACTCCCGAACAGCGCGCAGAGGCCTTGCAGAAGGCCGCGATAGCGCGCAAGGAACGTGCCGAGGTTAAGAATCGCCTCAAGCGCGGCGCGGTGACCCTGTCCGAGGTGATCAAGGACGGTTCAACCGACGACGTCATTGGCAAGATGAAGGTCTCCGCCCTCCTGGAGTCCCTGCCCGGCGTCGGCAAGGTCCGTGCGAAGCAGATCATGGAGCGGCTCGGCATTGCCGAGTCGCGCCGCGTGCGCGGGCTCGGCGCGAACCAGCGCGCCGCGCTTGAGCAGGAGTTCGGTGCGGATCTCTGACGCTGGCGGCGCCGGTGCTTAGCCGGCCCGGCAGGCGGCCGGTCCGGGCGCGAGGACATGGTCGGCGCGCCCGGCGGTAAGGCGCGCGGGACCGGCGCCGCGGGGAAAGCGGCGCCGGCCGGCGCCGACCTTCCCGCAGTGCGGAAGAATTCGCGACTGACTGTGCTCTCCGGGCCTTCTGGGGTCGGGAAGAGCACAGTCGTCGCGGAACTCCGGCGTCGTTCACCGGAGATCTGGATTTCCGTTTCCGCCACCACTCGAAGGCCCCGGCCGGGAGAAGTGGACGGGCGGGAATATTACTTTGTCACATCCGAAGAGTTTGACCGCATGGCGTCCGCTGGAGAACTTCTTGAGTGGGCCGAGTTCGCGGGAAACAAATACGGCACGCCCGCCGCGCCGGTGCGGGAGAGACTCGAGCAGGGGCTGCCAACCCTGCTTGAGATCGACCTCGCGGGTGCCCGGCAGATCCGCGGGTCCACCAAACGGGACGACACGCTGCTGGTGTTCCTCGAGCCTCCCTCCTGGGCGGAGCTGGTCCGCAGGCTCACCGGCCGCGGCACCGAGCCGCCGGAGGTGGTGCAGCGCCGCCTGGCGGTGGCGCGGGAGGAACTCGCCGCGGCCGGCGAGTTCGACGTGACGCTGGTGAACACATCTGTCGATGAGGTTTGCCGTCAGATGGTAAAGTTGATTGTTCGGTCAGAAAATCGGTGAGGAAGGCGACACGTGGCAGCCACCCAAGGCGCAGATGGCATCATCAACCCGCCGATCGACGAGCTGCTTGGCGTCGTCGACAGCAAGTACCGGCTGGTGATCCTGGCGGCCAAGCGGGCTCGTCAGATCAACGCCTACTACTCGCAGCTCGGCGAGGGCCTGCTTGAGTACGTCGGCCCGCTCGTGGAGACCCGGGTGCAGGAGAAGCCGCTGTCGATCGCGCTTCGCGAGACCCGCGAGGGCATGCTGAAGGTCGAGCAGATCGAGGGCTGACGCCCTGCCCTGACATGGCCCGCGTCATCCTCGGCGTAGGCGCCGGCATCGCCGCGTACAAGGCCTGCGAGTTGCTCCGCCTGCTCAAGGAGTCGGGCCATAGCGTCCGGGTCGTGCCGACCCGTGACGCGCTCCGCTTCGTTGGCGAGCCCACCTGGGCGGCACTGTCGGGCGAGCCGGTGACCACCGACGTCTGGACCGGCGTCGCCGAAGCCCCGCACGTCAAGCTCGGTCAGGACGCGGATCTGGTCCTCGTCGCTCCCGCGACCGCGGACGTCCTCGCCCGCGCCGCGGCCGGGATGTCCAACGACCTGCTCACCGCGACCCTGCTCACCGCCCGCTGTCCGGTCGTCTACGCCCCCGCGATGCACACCGAGATGTGGGAGCACCCGGCCACCCGGGAGAATGTCGCCACCCTCCGCCGCCGGGGCGCGATCGTGGTCGAGCCGGCCGTCGGCCGCCTCACCGGCGCCGACAGCGGCAAGGGCCGCCTGCCCGAGCCAGCAGAACTGTTCACGCTGGCGGAAAGACTCCTTTCATCTGGAACGCACGCGTGGCTTCGCCCGGCAGGCCCGGGGTCCGCCCCCGGTGGCGAGCGGAGTCTAGTCGGCCGCACCGTGCTGATCTCGGCCGGCGGCACGCGCGAGGAGCTGGACCCGGTTCGCTTCCTCGGCAACTGGTCGACCGGCACGCAGGGGTACGCGTTCGCCCGGTCCGCCATCGCCCGCGGGGCCGATGTCACCCTGGTCGCCGCGAACGTGGAGCTTCCCGACCCGGCTGGCGCGAAGGTCGTCCGGACCGTCTCGGCGCTGGACATGCACGCCGCGATGCTCGCGGCGGCGCCGCACGCGGACGCGATCGTGATGACCGCGGCGGTGGCCGACTTCCGCCCGGTGGCACGCGCCGGGCAGAAGATCAAGAAGGACGGTCGGCTGCCCGAGCCGATCGCCCTCGCCGAGAACCCCGACATCCTCGCCGACCTGTCCGCGCGCCGCAACCAGAGTGGTCCGGCGGCCCAGCTGCTCGTCGGCTTCGCCGCCGAGACCGACCCGGACCTGGAGATCGCCCGCGCGAAGCTGGCCAGGAAGGGCTGCGACCTCCTGGTCATGAACCAGGTCGGCGGCGGCGTCGGCTTCGGTGCGGGTGACAACGAGGCGGTCGTGCTCGCCGCGGACGGAACCGTCACGCCGATACCGCGCCGGTCCAAGGACGCCCTCGCCGATTTCGTCTGGGATCTGGTTGCCGCCCGGTTGAGCTGACGGTCAGGCTAGACTTCGGCTGGTCAGTTGAGCTTACGGATGGAGAAGATCGAACGTGGCCCGTCGGCTGTTTACCTCGGAGTCGGTTACCGAAGGCCACCCTGACAAGATGGCCGACCAGATCAGCGACGCCGTCCTGGACGCGATGCTCAAGGACGACCCGGAAAGCCATGTCGCGGTCGAGACGCTCATCACGACCGGCCAGGTGCACGTGGCGGGCGAGGTGACCACGAAGACCTACGTGGACATCCCCGGCATCATCCGGTCGAAGATCCTCGAGATCGGCTACGACTCCTCGGCCAAGGGCTACGACGGCGCGTCCTGCGGCGTCTCCGTCTCCATCGGCTCCCAGTCGCCGGACATCGCCCAGGGCGTCTCCGACGCGTTCGAGTACCGCGAGGGCGAGGGCAGCGACGACTACGACCGGCAGGGGGCCGGCGACCAGGGGCTGATGTTCGGCTACGCCAGCCGGGAGACACCCGAGCTGATGCCGCTGCCGATCATGATGGCCCACCGGCTGGCGCGGCAGCTCTCCGCGGTGCGCCGCTCCGGCACGGTGCCATACCTGCGTCCGGACGGCAAGACCCAGGTGACCGTCGAGTACGTTGGCGACAAGCCGGCGCGGCTGGACACGGTGGTCGTCTCCACGCAGCATGCCCCCGACATCAACCTCAAGGAACTGCTCGCGCCCGACGTCAAGGACTACGTCGTCGACCCGGTGCTCGCGAGCTTCGACATCGACACCACCGGGTTCCGGCTGCTCGTCAACCCGACTGGCCGGTTCGAGATCGGCGGGCCGATGGGCGACGCCGGGCTGACCGGACGCAAGATCATCATTGACACCTACGGTGGCATGGCCAGGCACGGTGGCGGCGCCTTCTCCGGCAAGGACCCGTCCAAGGTGGACCGCAGCGCCGCCTACGCGATGCGCTGGGTGGCCAAGAACGTGGTCGCCGCCGAGCTGGCCGACCGATGCGAGGCCCAGGTTGCCTACGCGATCGGCAAGGCAAAGCCGGTCGGCCTGTTCATCGAGTGCTTCGGCACCGAGAAGGTGCCGGTTGAGCGGATCCAGGACGCGGTGTCGGAGGTCTTCGACCTGCGGCCCAGGGCGATTATCGCCGACCTGGACCTGCTCCGCCCGATCTACTCGCAGACCGCCGCCTACGGCCACTTCGGCCGGACCGAGCCGGACTTCACCTGGGAGCGCACCGACCGCGCGGCCCTGCTCCGCGCCGCCGCGGGCCTCTAGGCTAATTTCCCTGCTCGCAGGCTGAGGCATCCCGTCTGGCAACCCCGCGCACGCCAGCGCCCGCGGGGGAGTGTGGCGTGCGTCACTTTGATTACTTAACGGTGTACAGTGATCATCCAAAGTGATCATAGACAATGAGTGATCTTAGTGCATGCCGGCGTTCATATGGGGTAGCGGATGCTTTCCTGTGCTGCGGTCATGTCGCTCTAGGCGGCCTTGATCTGCGGCAATGCGCGGAAGCGCAAGACTGGCTGGTCGATAGCTGCCTAGGTAGAACGAGCCGTGCAGATGCGTATGCGTATGAAAGTGCAAAATGCGATGCGGATGCACGTGCATGCGCTAGGATCAGTCTTGTAAGTCCGGGGGGAAAACAGGAGAACAAGCCGGGGTCGTGAGCGCTTCGCGCGGGGCCCCTGTGCCCTGCTCCCGTGAGCGGCATCTGCCGGGCAACGGGCGGGGTCATACCCGTCAGGAGACGAGAAACGATGCAGGACATTCACAACGGGATCGGCGCGGCAGAGCTTGAGGGCGCGATTTGGCGCAAGAGCCAGCGCAGCAACTCCCAGGGCGCGTGCGTGGAGCTCGCTCGCCTGGACTCGGCCACGGTCGCCATGCGCAACTCGCGCGACCCTCGGGGCACCGCCCTGATCTACCCGGCCACGGCCGTGCGCGCCATGGTTGGCGCGCTCCGCTCCGGCGAGTTCGACTACCTGATCGGCTGATCACGGCCGATCGGGCAGCAAAGCCCCGCGGATTGGCTCATCCTGCCTGTTCCTCAACAGGACGGTCAGGCGAGTCCGCGTGCGGCCGGGCACGGGTGATTGCGGCTCCCCGTGCCCGGCCGTATGTGTTATCTGGTAGGACGGGACGGTGGCGGAAACTCGGAACGACGGCGCACTAGACCTGCTGCCGGACATGCCGCCACTAGAGGGAGAAAAAGCGGCAGAAATCCCTAAAGGGTCGGAAAACACCTCAGGGACAAAAAAGGCAAAAAGGTCGAAAGACGCTAAAACCCTGCGACCTGCCGCCGATCGCCCCATCGCCAGGATCGCCGTCGACATGCCGCTCGCGCATCTGGACCGGCCCTTCGACTACCTCGTGCCGGAACGGCTCGGAGCGCAGGCCCAACCGGGCGTCCGGGTGCGGGTCAGGTTCGCCGGCCAGCTCACCGATGGCTTCATCCTCGACCGGGTCGACAGCAGCGAGCATCAGGGCAGGCTCAGCTACCTGGAGCGGGTCGTCTCGGCCGAGCAGGTGCTGACCCCGGAGATCGCCGGACTGGCGCGCGCCGTCGCCGACCGGTATGCGGGCACGCTGGCCGACGTGCTCCGCCTGGCGATACCGCAGCGCCATGCCGCGACGGAAACGGGCAAGGCGACGGGCGACCGGCCGGCCACGGACCCGGGCACCGAACCGAGCGGCCTCGCGCCCCGGCCAGAGGCCGGCCCGTGGACCAGGTACCCGGCCGGCCCCGCCTTCCTCGACGCGGTCGCCGCGGGCCGCCCGGCCCGCGCCGCCTGGACCGCGCTACCCGGACCGACCTGGCCGGAGGAGATCGCCCGCGCCGCCGTGACCGCCGCGAGCGCCGGCCGCGGCGCCGTGATCGTCGTACCGGACACGCGCGACCTGGCCCGCGTCGACGAGGCCCTGGCAGCGCTTTTCCCCAGCCCTCCCACCCACGCCGGCCCCGAAGGCCACGTCACGCTGACCGCCGAGCTCGGCCCGGCCGAACGGTACCGCCGCTGGCTCAGGGCCCGCCGCGGCCAGGCCCGGATCGTCGCGGGCACCCGCGCGGCCATGTTCGCCCCGGTGGAGAACCTGGGCCTGGTGGTGCTCTGGGACGACGGCGACGACCTGCACGCCGAGCAGCGAGCCCCGTACCCCAACGCCAGGGAGGTGCTCGCGCTCCGCGCCCACCGGGCCGGCGCCGCCGCCCTCATCGGCGGGTTCGCCCGCACCGCGGAGCTGGCACAGCTCGTGCAGGCCGGCTGGGCCAGGGACCTGACCCCGGACCGGGCCATGCTCCGCGCCACCGCCGCGCGGGTGCGGCCCGCCGCCGACGAGCGGGAACTCGGCCGGGACGAGGCGGCGACCACGGCCCGCCTGCCCGGCCTCGCGCTCCGCACCGCCCGCGCCGCGCTCGAAACGGGCGGCCCGGTCCTGGTCCAGGTGCCGAGGCGCGGCTACCTCGCCGCGATCGCCTGCGGTCGCTGCCGGGCCCAGGCCAGGTGCGTCGCCCTCATCGGGGGAGCGCCGTGCAACGGCCCGCTCCGGCTGGCCGGCCAGCACGCCACGCCGGACTGCCGCTGGTGCGGCGCGCTGGCGGCCAGCTGGCGCTGCGCGGGTTGCGGCCACGACCGGCTGCGTGCCATCGTCACCGGCGCCACCCGCACCGCCGAGGAGCTCGGCCGGGCCTTCCCCGGGGTCAAGGTCGCCGCGTCCGGCGGCGACCTGGTGCTGCCGCGGGTCCCCGACCAGCCCGCGCTGGTCATCGCCACGCCCGGCGCCGAGCCATTGGCGGGGCCGGGGCTGGGCTACGCCGCCGCCCTGCTGCTTGACGGCTGGGCGCTGCTCGGCCGGCCGAGCCTGCGCGCGGGGGAGGAGACGCTGCGCCGCTGGCTCGCCGCCGCCGCCCTGGTCCGGCCGGAGGGCACGGTCCTGGTTCACGCCGACCAGTCCCTCGCGGCCACCCAGGCGCTGATCCGCTGGGATCCGGTGACGTTCGCGGAGCGCGAGCTCGCCGAGCGCGCCGAGCTCGGGTTCCCGCCCGCCGTCCGGATGGCCGCGGTGACCGGAGAGGCCGCCGCCGTGGCCAGCCTGCTGGCAGGCACCGACCCGGGGTTCGAGGTGCTCGGCCCGGTCCCGGTCGAGCATGCCGGACCGGAGCAACCGCCGGAAACCGCGGCCGGCGAACATGTCCGCGCCCTCATCCGGGCGTCCAGGGCACGGGGCGCGGAGCTGGCCCGCGCGCTGGCGGCAGCGCAGGCCGGGCGCAGCGCCCGCAAGGAGGGCGGCGGCGTGCGGGTGCAGCTCGATCCGGCGGAGTTGATCTAGAACCGGGCTGATCTAGAGCCCCGATAGAATTGAAGGTGAACACGCGCTTGCCATGGGGGACAGGCGTCATCCGCCGTCGGAGGAGGACCCTTCAGTTGCTCAGGGACATCAGGCTCTTCGGTGACCCCGTGCTTCGCACTCCTGCCGAGCCGGTGGTTGACTTCGACCTGGAGCTGCGCAACCTCGTCGCCGATCTCACCGAGACGATGCTCGACGCGCCCGGCGTCGGCCTGGCCGCGCCGCAGATCGGGGTCGGCCTGCGGGTCTTCACCTACTACGTGGACGACGAGCCCGGCCACTTGGTCAACCCGGTACTGAAGCTCGAGGGCGAGGAAGAGGAAGACGACGAGGGCTGCCTGTCGCTGCCGGGCCTGCAGTTCCCGACGCCGCGCGCGCCGCGCGTCGTCGCGACCGGATTCAACATGTACGGCGACTCGGTGACGATCGAGGGCACCGAGCTGCTCGCGCGCTGCGTGCAGCACGAGACGGACCACCTGGACGGCATCTTGTTCATCGACCGGCTCGACAAGAAGCAGCGCAAGCTGGCGATGAAGGCGATCAGGGAGGCCGAGTGGTCCGGCCTGGCCATCCCCGAGGTCAAGGTATCCCCGCACTCGACGCAGCGGATTTCCTAGGGAGCGTGCCAGGTGCGGCTTGTCTTCGCAGGGACACCGGATGTCGCGCTGCCCGCGCTGCGCGCGCTTGCCGCCTCCCGGCACACGGTGGCGGCGGTCGTCACCCGGCCGGACGCGCCTGCCGGGCGCGGCAGGCGGATGGTGGCCTCGCCGGTCGCCGCGCTCGCCGGGGAGCTGGGGATAGCAGCCCTCAAGCCCGTCCGACTGGGCGAGCCGTCGTTTCTCACCAGTCTGCGCGCGCTGGCGCCCGACTGCTGCCCGGTGGTGGCTTACGGTGCGCTGATCCCGCAGGCCGCGCTGGACATCCCCCGCCATGGCTGGGTGAACCTGCACTTCTCCGTGCTGCCAGCCTGGCGCGGCGCGGCCCCGGTGCAGCACGCGGTGCTGCGCGGCGATGACATTACCGGCGCGACCACCTTCGACCTGGTGAAGGAGCTCGACGCCGGCCCGGTCTACGGCACGCTGACCGAGCGCATCCGCCCCACCGACACCAGCGGCGACCTGCTGGAGCGGCTGGCCGTCTCCGGCGCGGAGCTGCTCGTCGCCACGCTGGACGGGATCGAGGACGGCAGCGTCCGCGCCGTCCCGCAGCCGGCCGACGGCATCAGCCTCGCCCCCAAGCTCACCCCGGCCGATGCCCGGGTCGACTGGAAGCTGCCCGCGCACCTGATCGGCCGGCAGATCCGCGCCTGCACCCCGGAGCCCGGCGCCTGGACCGACTTCGAATCGACCCGGCTCAAGCTCTGGCCGGTCACCCCGGCCGCCGGCGCCCCCGCGCTGCCTGGCCTGGCCCCCGGCGAGCTTCGGGTCGAGCGCGGCGCGGTCTCCGCCGGCACCGGCAGCATCCCGGTCCAGCTGGGCGACGTCCAGCCGCAGGGCAAGCGGCGGATGCCGGCCGCCGACTGGGCCCGCGGCCTGCGCGCCGACTCCGCGTCCGGCCTCGGGCTCGGCTGAGGTGGGGGTCTACCGGCGTTCCCGGCCCCGGCACCGCGCGCCCGGCGCTGCTTCCGGCCTCGGCTCTGCCCGCGACGCCAGCGCGGCCAAGCGCGATACCGCCCGCCGGTCGGGCAACCCGCGCCGTGCCGCCTACGACGTCCTTGCGGCCGTGGAGAGCCGGGAGGCCTACGCCAACCTGCTGCTGCCCAAGCTGCTGGCCGAGCGCGACATCACCGGCCGCGACGCCGCCCTCGCGACCGAGCTCACCTACGGCACGCTGCGCGGCCAGGGAACCTACGACGCGGTACTGGCCGCGTGCAGCGACCGCCCGCTTGCCAAGCTCGACCCGCCTGTCCGGCTGGTGCTCAGGCTCGGCGCCCACCAGCTGCTCGGCACCCGGATCGGCGCCCACGCGGCGGTCGCGACCTCGGTCGACCTGATCAAGTCGGTCGCCGGGCATGGCCCCGCGGGCTACGTGAACGCGGTACTGCGACGGGTGTCCACCCGTGACACCGATGCCTGGCTGGAGATCGTCGCCCCCGACACGGGCAGCGATCCCGACGCCCGGCTGGCCATCCGCTACAGCCACCCCCGCTGGATCGTCGACGCGTACCGGTCGGCCCTGGGCGACGCAGCCGATCGTGCCTTCCCCGCCGACGGGGCTGAGGCCACCGAGCTCGAGGCCGCGCTGGCCGCGGACAACGAGCGTCCGCGGGTCACCATGGCCGCCCTCCCCGGCGGTCAGCCGCGCGAGCAGGTCATGCCGCCGGGCGCCGAGCCCGGCCGCTGGTCACCGTACGCCTTCACCCTGGATTCGGGTAATCCGGCCGCGCTCATGGCCCCCGGCCGGATCGCGGCCGGGCAGGCTGCCGTCCAGGACGAAGGCAGCCAGCTGGCGGCCATTGCCCTCACCCGCGCCCCGCTGACCCCCGCGGTCGGCCCGGCGGATCCCGCGCGCCCCGAGCGCTGGCTGGACCTGTGCGCCGGCCCTGGCGGGAAGGCCCGGCTGCTGTCCGGCCTGGCCAGCATCGTCACCCCGCAGGCCAACCTGATCGCCGCCGAACTCCACCCGCATCGCGCCGCTCTGGTGGCCGGGGCGCTGACCCGGGTAGTGGTGGCCGACGGCACCAGGCCACCGTGGCCCGACGGCGTGTTCGACCGGGTGCTGGTCGACGCCCCCTGCTCAGGACTTGGCGCGCTCCGCCGCCGCCCCGAGGCGCGCTGGCGCAAGGAAGAATCGGACATTCCCGGCCTCGCCGACCTCCAGCGGGCGCTATTGCGCTCGGCGCTCGCGGCGGTCCGCCCCGGTGGAGTCGTCGCGTACGTGACCTGCTCCCCGGTCCCGGCGGAAACCACGGACGTAGTCACCGACGTGGTCAGCGCCGACCCGGGCGTCGAGATCCTCGACGCGCCCTCGGCGCTGGCGGGCGTTCCCGGCCTGCGTTCGCTCAGCCCGCTGTTCGCCCAAATGTGGCCGCACCGGCACGGAACCGACGCGATCTTCATCGCATTGCTCCGCCGTGGTACACATGAGCTCTCAGCCGGGCAGGACGGGTCAGTGGCTGAGGACGCCGGCCGGGCGCGAGCGTAGCTTGGGGCCGCCGATGTCGGCCTTCTGGCCCTCGCGGTAGCCGGCCCCGTAGCCGCCGCCTGAGTAGGTGACGCGCTTCTTCTTCAGCCGCGGGTAGGCCGCGGTGACCTGCAACCGGACCGTCAGCGAGCGGTCGGCGAGCACCAGTGCGGCCGACTGGCCGCCGGCCGCGGCGGCCCCGGCGTCTGCGCTGGTCGAGGCGGAGGCGACCGCTGCCTCCTCAGCCGCCCGGATCCGCGCCACCACCGCCGAGCAGTAGCCGAGCATCCACGACCGCCGCCACGCCTTCGCGCCGTTCCCTGCGGCGGGAACCGGCTCCCGGGCGAGCGCCCGCGCCATCTGGACGAGCAGGGAGGTGTAGAGGATCTCCGCCCGCTCCAGGTCGGAGGCGTACCCGAAGATGTGCAGCCGCGTGCCCTCAGCAGTCTGCGTCTGCACGCACTGGCAGCGCAGCGCGGTGGCGACAGCGGCCAGCAGGTGCGCCTTCACGTCAGCCCACGGACGTTCGAAGCCGAACTTCCGGTTCGCGGGACGGTCCGTCTCCGGCCGTGCGGCGCCGAGCAGCGCCCGGTCGATGCCGTAGCGCGCCATCAACTCGGCGGCCTTGGCGGTCAGCGCCTCGGCCTCCTCCGGAGTGCAGCCCTCGCCCTCGGCCTTGGCCAGCAGTTTCCGAACCCGGTCAAGAAGATCAGTTTGCATAGCTACCCTCCAGCAGCAAATTATTAGAACTCATTGCCCAATGCTAACGGCGGGGGGCGACATTCCGGGGTCCGCGCAACACCGTCGGCTGACCGCCTCTAGACTCGGTTACTGCCATGGCCGTTCAGATCTCGCCCAGTATCCTTTCCGCTGACTTCGCGCGTCTCGCCGACGAGGCCGCGGCGGTCGAATCCGCTGCCGACTGGCTGCACGTCGATGTGATGGACAGCCACTTCGTGCCCAACCTGACGATCGGCCTGCCCGTCGTCGAGTCGCTGCTCAAGGCGACCGCGCTGCCGATCGACTGCCACCTCATGATCGATGACCCGGACCGGGACGCGCCGGCCTACGCCGAGGCGGGCGCGCGGAGCGTGACCATCCACGCGGAAGCCGCGAGGGCCCCGGTGCGAACGCTGCGGGCGATCCGCGCGGCCGGCGCCCGGGCCGGACTGGGGATCAACCCGGCCACCCCGGTCGAGCCCTTCTCGGACCTGCTGCCCGAGCTCGACATGCTGCTCCTGATGACGGTCGACCCGGGGTTCGGCGGCCAGCATTTCCTCGACATCGTGCTGCCGAAGATCCGCCGCGCCCGCGCCATGCTCGCCGCTAGCGGGCTCGGCGAGATCTGGCTTCAGGTCGATGGCGGCGTCAGCGAGGAGACGATCGAGCGGTGCGCGGAGGCCGGCGCGGACGTGTTCGTCGCCGGGTCCGCGGTCTACGGCGCGACCGACCCGGCGCTTGCCGCGCGGAACCTGCGCGAGCAGGCCGAGCGGGCGACCGCGCGGGCGGGCTGGCGCACCGCCTAGCGAGGCAGCTCAGCCGAGGCCAAGCACCACCGCCACGGCGTGCCCGCCCGGATTGACCGTCAGCGTGGTGTCGAGCGAGGCGAGCCCGGTCACGCTGATCTGCACCGGCACGCTGTCGCCCGCGGCCAGCGTGCCCGACGACGGGCTCACGGCCAGCGAGCCAACCAGCGATGGCGGCTCGGAGATGGACCAGGAGACCGGCCCGCCGCTCGCCGTCAGCGTGAGCGTGCCGTGGCCGAGCAGGGTCAGCTCCACGGTGGTCGTCGACAGGCCGAGCGCCCCCGTCAGCGGCGCCGGAGCGCTCACGCTGACGCTCGCCGACGGGGTGGCCGTCGGATCAGACGTGGTCAGGGTGGTAGTTGGCGTTTCGCCTGGCGCGGTCGCCGTGGCCGCTCCGGACGGCGACGGCCCCGACTGGTTCCGCGCTCCGGAGGCCCGCGTGCCGCTGGCCGACGGCCGGCTGGCCAGCCGGATGCCGCGCGCGGTCCCGGCGCCCGTCGCGGTCGCCGCCGCGTCGGCCGCCCGGGCGGTGGCCAGCTGGCCGCTCGGCCCGGTCCCGGCCGTAACGGTGCGGGCGGCGTGCGGTACGACCGCCAGCACCACCACGGTCGCGGTCGCCGCCGCGACCGTCCCGCCGACAGCGCTGAGCGGCAGGTGCGCCATCCGCGTAAGCCCGAGGTGCCAGCTCTGCGGTGGCCTCGGAAACCCGTTGATATGGAACGTTCCCGTGCGCTGCCCCACCGCCGCGCGGTATGCGGCGGCGTGCGGACCTCGATCGGTGGCGAGGTGCAGCACGGTGGCGCGGAGCCCGGCCCCCGGCGGCGCGACCGGCTGGCCGACGCCGAGGCCGAGCAGCGCGCCGGGAGCGAGGGAGAGCAGCAGCGCGGGCTTAAGCTCCTTGCGCCGCCGGTCCGAGCAGACGGCGCACCTGTCGATATGCCGACCGACCCGCTTGCGCAGCGCGGCCGTCAGCCGCCCGTCCCAGCCATGCAGCAGCTGGTCAAGCGCGGCGCAGTCCTGACGTCCCGAGCGGCCGACGAGGAGCACCGCGACCGACGCCTCGAGTTGGACGCGCGCTCGGGAGAAGAGCGAATGGGCGTGATTTCTCGAGACCCCGAGCACCATGGCCACCTCGGGGACCTCGAGGCCGTGCCAGAGTTGGTTGATCACGTCCCGCTCGCCGTCGTTGAGCCCGGCGACCGCGGCGCGGATGAGGGCGCGTGACTCGGCGCGCTCGGCCTCGCCGCCGACGTCGACGCTCTCATCGGGCTGTTCTGGGAGGTCGTCCAGCGTCGGCGTTTCCTTCCTGGACTTGAGCCGGCGCAGGCACTCGTTCCGCGCCACGGCGAAGAGCCAGGCTCTGAGGCGCTCCGGGTCGCGCAGCCTGCCCAGCTTCGAGGCGGCGATGACAAATGTGTCCTGCACCGCATCGGCGGCGTCTTCCGGTTGCCGCAGCAGCGACTGGCAGTAGCCGAACAGGGAGCCCGAGTACCTGTCGTACGCCACGGCGAGCCCCTCCGGATCACCCGCCACGATCGATGCGACAACCTCGCTGTCGCGCATGCGCTCACCGTAGCGGTTTCGGACTCTCTGTGTTCGGCAATTGCACGTAACTTTACGATAAACGGTCAGATGGGTCCCGCCGACGATGCGGCGGGGCCACTAGTGCCTACAGCAGGGTGGTGCAGACGGAGTACACCGCGCCGCCGGGATCGACCGTGATGGTCGGGGAAGAGGAGGAGCCGCAGAGGATGAACTGATCCGCCGTGACCCTCAGAGTGGCGGTCGCGTCGGTTGGCGTCAGGGTTCCCGAGTCCGGCGGCGATACGCTGACGGCGCCACCGGAGTCGTTGGCCACGGTCACCGACCAGTCGACATCCCAGTCGCCGCTGCCGCTCGCGCTCAGGTCGATCTGCGCGCCCGCCCCATTCGGCACCAGCACAAGGGACTCCGGTGCCGCCGCCGTCCCGCCCTGCGGGGACTCCGATAGCGTTCCCGGCGTGGGCGTCGGGCTCGCCCTGGTCGGCGTCGGACTCGCCGTGGTGGGTGTCCGGCTCGCCGTGGTCGGCGTCGGTGCCCCCGTGCGCAACGTCGATTTCTTGCCCCCCTTGGCCGACGACGGTGCCGTCCGCGTCGGTGCCGCCGACGTGGCGTGCGTCGTCGGCTTGGGCTGGGTCTGCTCGGCGGTCGGCGAGACGATGGCCGCCGCGGGCGCCGTCGGCGGCTTGGGGGCGGCAGCCGACTTAAAAAGCTGGGTGCCACCGGTCAGCTCGAAGACGACCGCCGCGATGGCCACGGCGACGACGAGGGCCGCGGCTTCCGTGGCCTGGACCCGTGGCAGGGAGCGCAGCGCTCCCCGCGCCCCGCCCGCCTTGCCGCCGTGCCCGCCGAGCCCAGCGAGCCCGGCGAGCCCGGCCCTGCCCCCGTGCACCGGCTTGGGGAACCCGTCGTGGTTGAACGCCCCGGCCCGGCTGAGCACGGCCGCGCGGTGCGCCACCGCGCCGACCTCCGGGCCGGTGGCGATCGTGATCGTGTGCGCCCGCAGGCCCTCGGGCGGGCCGGCCGCGAGCCGGAGGGAGAACTCCGCCCCGGCCGCGAGCGCCATTGCGGGCGACAGGTCGAACAGCTCGGCCGGGCGCAGTTCGGCAGCCTGCCTGGCGCCGCAGATTGCGCAGTCTTCGATGTGCCGGTGGACGCGCTCGCGTAGCAGCACCGTCAGCCGGCCGTCCCAGCCGGCCAGCACGGAGTCGAGCTCGGCGCAGTCGTCGCGGCCGGCCCGGCCGACGAGCAGCGCCGCCAGGCACGCCCCCAGCTGCTCGCGCGCCCGGGAGAGCAGCGTGTGCGCGTGGTTGCGGGACACGCCGAGCACGGTAGCGACCTCGGCCGGATCCAGGCCCTGGCGCAGCTGGAGCTCGATGGCCTCCCGCTCGCCCGGGTTCAGCCCGTCGGAGGCGTCCTCGAACAGAGCGCGCAGGTCGGCGTCCTCGGCGGGGTGGCCGATGTCGACGGGGTCGTCGGTCACGTCCGGCGCCTCCTCAGGCGTCGACGCCCCCCTCTTGGACCGAAGGATCCGCAGAGCCTCGTTCCGTGCCACGGTGTAGAGCCAGGCGCGTTGCCTGCCGGGGTCGCGCAGACCGGCGAGTCGCGATGCCACGATGACAAAGGCGTCCTGCACGGCGTCCGCGGCATCGGCCGGATCGCGCAGCAGCGCCCGGCAGTATTTGTAGAGGGGATCCGCGTACCGGTCGTAGGCAGCGCCGAGCCCGCGAGGCTCGCCTGCCACATCGGACGCGTCAACCTCGCTGTCCTGCATGCGTTTACGCTAGCGGTGCTTGCTTTGTTGCATGGCGAAACGGGCGTTATTGTCGGTATACCTGCTTCGACCAGGTAAGGTCCGGCCGTCGCCAGTTGGGACTCACGCGCAGGCATGATGAGTGTCGGCCCCCTCCTGTTCTGTGCTCGAGGTGGGCCGGACTGCCGCCCACCTCCTCGCGGCAGTCCGGCGGCTCACCGCTCCCGTCCCACGCAGTTATGAGGAGGGAAGCGGCCAAACACCAACAGCTTTTCTCGGGTTTTGAAGAACTTCGCGAAGGTTTCCCGCGCTCACCATTGGTCCAGCACGGCGGGCAGGTCGGCCAGGCGGGTGATGACCGCGTCGGGGACGGCGCCGTCATGGGCGGGGAGGTTGCTGTGCGGGATGAAGACCGTGCGCATGCCGATCCGCTGCGCGCCGAAGATGTCGTCGAACGGCCGGTCGCCGACGAACACGCACGACGCGGGGTCGGTCACCCCGATGGCGGCCATCGCGGCGCGGAACGCCTCCGGGTGCGGCTTGGTCCACGGGATCTCGCTGAGATAACCGCCCGAACCGCCATGAACCGATCCTAACGGCTGGGGCGTAACCGGCTAGTTAGCCGCCGCCGGGGCGCCGGTCCGGAGCGCGTGCGGCGCTCCGGACCCGATGGAGGCGCCCGGGAGGGTCCGCGGCGTCACCGTGGGGGTGACCTTGCTGATCAGCCGGACCGAGACGGCCTGCCAGCTCATCGAGGCCAGCGTGGTCAGCACCCGGGCGTCCGTGACGCCGCAGGCGCCCACCGGCAGCTGGGGGATCAGCTCCTTGCCGGTCGAGCTGATGAGCAGCACCTGCGGGGGGATAACGGCGAACTCGGGGCAGAAGACGCCCGGCTGGACCCGGGTCGACGGCTGCAGCAGCACCTCGACCAGGGCGGCCAGGTTGTCGGTCGACTTCTCCAGGGTGGCGGTCGCCCACTCGCCCTTCCCCCGAATCGCCTGGAAGCCGGTCACGCACCGCTCCACCGCCACCGGCTGGAAGAACGCCGTGAGCTTCCCGTGCGGCGCGTCCGACGGCCAGCCCACGCAGGGGGTGTCGCCCGTGACGGGCCCGCCGGTAACGGTCGGCACCGGGGTAGCGCTCGGTGCCGGTGCCGATGCCGTTACGGACGCCGACGCCGAGCTGGCATGTTCGTTCGGGCCGCCGGGGTTGGCAGCCACGGTCCCGCACCCGGCGGCGAGCACGCCGGCCACCAGCAACGCGGCGGAGGCGGCCCGCGCCTGCCTGGCGAGCGGTGCGATGGAAGTGATCGGGGTGATCATGTGAGTGCCTCGTTTCTGCGCGGACAACCCTTAGACGGCGCGCGAACCGCCGTCGGTTTCCACCGACACCGAAGTTTCTCCCGGATAGGCCCGGGCGTGTAATCAACCCCACAAAACCCTGCGCTATGTCCGGAATATCTCATGTGGCACACTGGTTAGCGGAAGTAAGCGTGCTCCGGGGTCGGTGAAACTCCGAGCCGGCGGTGATAGTCCGCGAACTGGCCGCACCAGCGGCTGGCCGATCCGGTGGAACTCCGGGACCGACGGTTAAAGTCCGGATGGGAGGCAGCACGCGCGCGGTCGGCTGATGCTGGCCGTGCCCAGGCTGGGCATTAGGCGCCGCTACCCGGGCACGGCCGTTTCGGCGGGCTACCGCGTCCCCCCGGAGCCAGTGACCGGAGGAGGACGCGGTTGTTCACCGGCATCGTTGAGGACCTTGGCGAGGTCGAAGCCATCGACCATCAAGGCGATTTCGCCAGAATCTACGTCCGCAGCTCGGTCGTGACGAGCGACGCCCGCCCCGGCGACTCCATCTGCGTCAGCGGCGTCTGCCTGACCGTTACAGGGCTGATCGCAGTATCTCCCGGGGGGGACGACCCCCCCCAAACCCCCCCCGCGCATGGGGGGGCTGCCCGCCCCCCCATTCCCCCCGGGCCCCCCGCGCATGGGGGGGCTGCCCGCCCCCCCATTCCCCCCGGGCCCCCCGGGCCCCCCCGAGGCTTTACCGCCGACGTGATGGGGGAGACCCTCCGGCACTCCAGCCTCAAGTCCCTCGGCCCCGGCGCCAAGGTCAACCTCGAGCGCTCGGTCCGGCTTAAGGACCGCCTCGGCGGCCACCTCGTCCAGGGCCACACCGACGGCACCGGGACGATCCAGAGCCGCGTCTCCCACGAGGACTGGGACGTCGTCCGCGTCAGCCTCCCGGCCGGCCTCGCCCGCTACGTCGTGCACAAGGGCTCGATCACCGTCGATGGCGTCAGCCTGACGGTCTCGGCTCTATCTCCCGGGGGGGAGGTATCTCCCGGGGGGGACGACCCCCCCCAAACCCCCCCCGCGCATGGGGGGCACCTGCCCCCCATACCCCCTGGCGGGGGGCACCTGCCCCCCGTTCCCCCCGGCCCCCCTGGCGGGGGGCACCTGCCCCCCGGGCCCCCCGGGCCGGCTGGCGGGGACTGGTTCGAGATCAGCCTCATCCCCGAGACGCTCAAGCGGACCACGCTGGGCGCCAAGCGGCCGGGCGACGAGGTCAACCTTGAGGTCGACGTGATCGCGAAGTACGTGGAGAAGCTGACCGGAGGCACCAGGTGACGGACCTTTCGCCAACCCAGATTTTGGCTGATGAGCTGAACATGCAGAACTTGGACGCCGAGCTCTCCGCGATCCCGCTCGACGAAGTGACCAGGGCACTCAAGGACTTCGCGGACGGCCGCCCGGTCGTCGTAGTCGATGACGCCAACCGGGAGAACGAGGGCGACATCATCTTCGCCGCCAGCAAGGCCACCCCGGAGCTGCTCGCCTTCACGATCCGCTGCTCCAGCGGCGTCATCTGCGTCCCGATGCGCGGCGAGGACCTGGACCGCCTCCAGATTCCGCTGATGACCACCCAGAACACCGAGCGCATGCGTACCGCGTACACCGTGTCGGTCGACGCGGCGGCCGGCGTCACCACCGGCATCTCCGCCGCCGACCGCACCACCACCATCAGGAAGCTGGCCGACCCGCAGGCCACCGCCCGCGACTTCGCCCGGCCCGGCCACATCTTCCCGCTCCGCGCCCGCGATGGCGGCGTGCTCGTCCGCCCCGGTCACACCGAGGCGGCGGTCGACCTGGCCACCCTGGCGGGCCTGCCGCCGGTCGGCGTGGTGTGCGAGGTCGTCAACGACGACGGCTCGATGATGCGCCTGCCCGGGCTGCGGAAGTTCGCCGATTCCCACGGCCTCGCGCTGATCAGCATCGAGCAGCTCATCGAGCACCGTCGCCGCATCGAGCGCCTGGTCACCCGCGTTGCCCACACGGTCATCCCGAACGCCTACGGCCGCTGGAACGCCTACGGCTACCGCTCCGACATCGACGGCACCGAGCACCTGGCGCTGGTCTACGGCGACCTGAGTGCGGGCGACGGCGAGGACGTGCTGACCCGGGTCCACTCCGAGTGCCTGACCGGCGACGTGTTCGGCTCGCAGCGCTGCGACTGCGGCGCCCAGCTCGACGCCGCCATGGCGAAGATCGCCGAGCGCGGTCGCGGCGTGGTCCTCTACCTCCGCGGCCACGAGGGCAGGGGCATCGGCCTGCTCTCCAAGCTCCGGGCCTACGAGCTGCAGGACAACGGCATCGATACGGTAGACGCCAACCTCGAACTCGGCCTGCCGGTGGACGCGCGCGAGTACTCGGTGGCCGCCCAGCTCCTGGACGACCTGGGCGTCCGCTCGGTCCGGCTGCTCACCAACAACCCGGCCAAAGTCGACGCGCTCGCGGCCCACGGCTTCGGCGTGACCCGCATCCCGCTGCCCCCGCAGATCACCCCGCACAACCTCCGCTACCTGACAACCAAGCGCGACCGCCTCGGCCACCAGATCGCGTAGGTCATGGGGGATACCTAAAAGTCAGTACACTCGCAGTCGACTAGGTCGATGAGGGAGAGGGTCGTATGAGCGGACAGGGCCTGCTGCCGCTGGCTACCGTCGATGCCTCCGACTTGGCCCTGGCCATCGCCTGCACCCGGTGGCACGCGGAGATCACCGACTCGTTGACTGACCGGGCGACCGCGGCGGCCAAGGCGTGCGGGGTAAACGATGTGCTCGTGGTCCGGGTGGCGGGCGCGATCGAGCTGCCCGTCGTCGCCCAGGAGCTGTCCAAGCACTACGACGCGGTGGTCTGCCTGGGCGCGGTGATCCGGGGCGGCACGCCGCACTTCGAGTACGTCTGCGACGCGGTGACCGCCGGGCTGACCCGGGTGGCCCTCGACTCCGGCACCCCCGTCGGCAACGGCGTGCTAACGTGTAACACGATCGAGGAGGCCCGCGACCGTGGCGGGCTGCCCGGCAGCAGCGAAGACAAGGGATGGGAGGCGGTCGTGGCAGCGCTCGACACCGCCGTCCTGCTCCGCTCCATCCGTTGCGGTGATCTCCCGAAGGACGCTTCGCGACATTAGCAGCGCCGCGTTAGCCGCGCCTGCACCCCCAGCCCCACCTCCGATTGCGCAATCAGCGCCGCTAGAGCGCGCCCGATTGCTCAGGCGAGTCCGCTGGGCCAAGGGCCGTCGCGCGTGACGTCGGCGCTTTCCCTGTCCAAACCCGCGAAAGCTCTTCTCCAGAAGCGAGATTCATCCCATGCTGTCATTGGTACTGCCCAAAGGCTCACTCGAAAAGGCCACTCTCGACCTCTTCGACGCCGCCGACCTGACCGTGCGGCGGTCGTCGGACCGCGACTACCACGCCTCCATCGATGACCCGAGGATCGAGCGGGTGCGCTTCCTGCGCCCGCAGGAGATCCCCTCCTACCTGGAGCGAGGCCTGTTCGACATCGGCATCACCGGCCGGGACTGGATCACCGAGACGCAGGCAGACGTCACCTCGCTCGGCGAACTGCAGTACTCCAAGGCCACGTCCAACCCGGTGCGGGTCGTGCTCGCGGTGCCGGACGGCGCGCCGTGGCAATCGGTCTCCGACCTGCCCGACGGGATCAGGATCTCCACCGAGTTCCCGTCGCTGACCGCGCGGTACCTCGCCGAGCACGGCGTCAAGGCGATGATCGTGCCGTCCTACGGCGCGACCGAGGCCAAGGTGCCCGACATCGTGGACGCGATCGTCGACCTGACCGAGACCGGGTCGTCGCTGCGCAAGAACGGGCTGCGCATCCTGGAGACGATCCTGACCAGCTACACCGAGCTCGTCGCCTGCGGCGCGGCCTACGCCGACGAGGAGAAGCGGGCCGCGATGGAGGACATCGCGCTGCTGCTCCGCGGCGCCATCCAAGCGCGCGGCCACGTGCTGCTCAAGCTCAACGTGCCGAGCGGCAAGCTCGAGACGGTGACCGCGATGCTGCCCGCGATGTCCTCCCCGACGGTGACCGCGCTGGCCAACACGAGCATGAACGCGCTGGAGACGGTCGTGCCCAAGCGCGGTGTCAACACCCTGATCCCCGCGCTCAAGGCGGTTGGCGCCCGCGACATCCTGGAGATCCCGATCTCTAAGATCGTGGAGTGAGTCTTCGACGTAACACGGCGCGCGTCCTTCCTGTCGATCAGGAGGGGCGCGTGCTGCTTCTGCACGGCTGTGACCTGGTGCGGGGGCCGGGCGACCCGTATCGCGCACCTGCTCCGCCTTCAATTAACCAATCGCTAAAACCACGGTAGCCCGGTATGGCGGCGCTGCCGTAGCGTGCTGTTACCAGTGAGACTTCGAGGTGGGGCAGTGCGCGACATCCTGGACACGATCGTCAAGTGGTGGGACGGAGACGAGACTTTCGCCCTGGCCACGGTGGTCGGCACGTTCCGTAGCGCGCCGCGTGACCCCGGAGCAGCGCTGGCCGTCGAGTCCGGCGGCGAGGTGATCGGCTCGGTCTCCGGCGGCTGCGTCGAGGGTGCCGTCTACGAGTTTTCCAATGAGGTCATCGAGGTCGGCCAGCCCGCCCTTCAGCGCTATGGGTTCAGCGACGATGACGCGTTCGCGGTCGGCCTGACCTGCGGCGGAATCCTGGACATCTTCGTCGAGCCGGTCAGCAAGCAGACCTTCCCCGAGCTGGGCGAGATCGCGGCGGCGGTCGAGCAGGGCGAGCCGGTGGCGGTGGTGACGGTCATCTCGGGTCCCGGCCCGGGCGGGGCCCGGAACGTAGGCGCGCGCCGGGTGATCTGGGGAGAGGCTGCCCGGCCGTCCACCGGGTCGCTTGGCGGCGGAGAGCGGCTTGACGCCGCGGCCGACGACGATGTGCGCGGCATGCTCTCGCAGGGGCTGACCGGCATCCGCCGGTACGGCGAGCACGGCGAGCGGCTGGGCGACGAGCTGGCCGTGTTCGTGAACTCGTTCGCGCCACCGCCGCGGATGCTGGTGTTCGGCGCGATCGACTTCGCGGCCGCCGTAGCCCGGGTCGGCAAGTTCCTCGGGTACCACGTGACGGTGTGCGACGCGCGGCCGATCTTCGCCACCGAGGCCCGGTTCCCCGATGCGGACGAGGTCGTGGTCGACTGGCCGCACCGGTTCCTGGCCGACGCCGAGGTCGATGAGCGGACGGTGATCTGCGTCCTCACCCACGACCCGAAGTTCGACGTGCCGGTCCTGGAGGTGGCGCTGCGCACCCCGGCCGGCTACATCGGCGCGATGGGGTCGCGCCTGACCCACGCCGATCGCGTTGAGCGGCTCCGCGCCATCGGCGTGTCCGAGGCGGAGCTGGCCCGGCTGCGCTCCCCGATCGGCCTTGACCTAGGCGCGCGGACGCCCGAAGAGACGGCTATCTCGATCGCCGCCGAGCTCATCCAGCTCCGCTGGGGCGGCACCGGCCAGGCCCTCACCACCACCGACGGCCGCATCCACCAAGAGCCGGTGGTCAGCGCCTGCGGTTCGGCTGGCGCAGGTGGTTATGCGATATACCGCCAGGGTTCCTGGACGTAGGTCCGGCCCGTGGGGGTGGTCCATGAATGCCAGCCTGGCTTGGGCTGGCTGACCGTCCACCCTGGCGACTGTTTGACTTGGTGGCATCGGCGGCTGCGGGCGCCGGCGTTGCAGGCGTCGGTCTTTCCGCCCTTGTGGTAGGGGATTGCGTGTTCGAAGTCTGACTGGTGGGCGGGGCGGGAGCAGGGCGGGAAGGTGCACTCGTGGTCGCGGACCTGGACCAGGCGGCGGAGCTTCTCGCCTGGCTCGTAGGCGTTGACCTGGTGCCGGTGGTCGCAGTCGTGGGTGGGCACGACGTCGAACCGCACGAGTAGTTCCCGGCCGCCGGGCAGGGTGAGTGCCCACGCGCCGTCCGCGGCCCCGGCGGTCCGGGGGGCGAGTTCCCAGTCGCCGGGCGGGGCGCCGGAGCGCGGCTGTGCTGCCAGTTGGTGCAGGAGGGTCTGGGTGACGGTGATGTTCACCCGCGCGGGCAGCGCGCAGAGGGCCGGGCCCGGGCGGCTGCGGCTGCTGCCGTTTGCCGCGGCGGGGGCGTGCGAGGCCGTGGCCGACGGCATGGCCGTGGTCGTCGGTGATGGTGACTTCCCAGCGGGCGTTGGGGGAGCGGGCGGCGGCGGCGGCGAGGTCGCGGGTCAGGGCGGGGTCGAGGGGGCCGAGCAGCCGGTTCTCGCCGGGCCGCTCCGCTCGCCGTTGCAGGGTGGCGAGCGGGGCGGTCACCTCGGGCAGGGCCGGCCGGCCCCCGGCTCCGCCGGGGCCGCTATCGCCGCTATCCGGCTCCGATCGGCCGCCTGCGCTGCTGCCACCTGGCTCCGGGCCGCCAGGGCCGTCGCTATCTGGCTCCGGGCCGCCGTCTGGGCTGCTGCCATCTGGCCCCAGGCCATCGCCGGGACCGCCGTCATCGCCTGGGTCGTGGTCATCGCCGTCGCTCGGCCCGGACCCGCCGCCCGGATCCATGCCATCGCCTGGATCCCCGCCGCCGCCCGGATCGTTGCTGTTGCTGTGGCCGTTGCCGGGAGCGTCGGCGTCGCTGCCGTCGGGTCCTTCGTCATTGTCGCCGTGGCGCTGGCCATCGCCGCCTGGGTCGTCGCCCCACGGGTCGCTCGTCGTCTTCGTGGTGCCCGGTGTCGTCGGGTGGTTCCGCGGTGCCGGTGCGGGCGAAGGCGATGGCGTCGGGGGCGGTGACGTCGTTGAGGAGGTGGAGGTAGGCCAGGGCCTGCAGGGTGCCGGGGGTGTGGTCGGGGAACGCGCCGGATTTCTCGTACTGCTGGGCGCGGGCGAGGACGTTGGCGTGGCCGGACAGGGCCTGGGCGGCGGGGAGGTCGCGGCCGGACAGGCCGGCCGCGCCGGACTCCTCGCGGAAGATCGTGACCCGGGCGCGCCTGCGCTCGGCGTCGGCGCGGCGCCGCTCGGCGATGTCGGGGGCGACGGCGAGGGCGGCCCGCCAGGCCAGCCGCTGGACCTGGAACCAGGTCTTGCCGGGGAGCTCGCCGAGGATGAGGGCCTCGGCGCGGGCGGCCTCGCCCTCGTCGAGGGGCTCGAACGTCTGGACGACGAGCTTGGCCTTCGCCTTGGTGAGGGCGCCGCCGGACAGGAGCCGCCCGATGCCGGGCAGCCGGGCGCCCAGCGTCCAGGCCAGGGCGGCGAGGTTCCCGGCCGAGACCGGCCCCATCGCGAGGGCGGCGGCGATCTCGTAGTTGAGGTTGTCGTCCCACCCGTCGGGCAGGTCCATCCGGCGGCGCGTCAGCGGCCGGCCCTCGCCGTCCTCCCGGGTCATGGCCCGCAGCGCGGCGAGGGTCCCGGCCGCCGCCCACGACTCGATCGCGGCCCACTGCCGGGCGATCCCGACCAGCGCGCCCGCGTCCGCGCCCTCGTACAGCCCGGCCGCCCCGGCGGCCGTCTCCAGCGCGGTCGCGAGCGCCGCCGACGGCATCGCGGCGTCCCACGCGCCGCCGTGCTCGAAGCCCGCGAGCAGCCCGGGCAGGCCCCCGCCCTCGCCGGGCGCCTCGCCCGGCGAGGAGCCGTCGTCTGCCCGGAATCCCATGAGCCCGCCCCGTTCGATCAACAACTCCATCCGAAGCTGATACTCGAACACTACTACGACCCACCGACATTCCAGCCCGGCACGCCGAGCGGGCAGCCGACAATCCGGTGTCCTGTCGCAGATAAGTCGGCCCTGTCTCATTGAATCGGGCCGGTTATGGCTTGTGTCTCAGTTTTTTCGGCCCGGCGCAGGGGTGTGGGTGGACTCTCCGGAGAAGCGCATCCAGGCGGCCTGTCTGGATATTCCGAGGGCTGATCCGATGTTTTCCCAGCTGACGCCGCGTTCGCGGAGGGCGTCGATGCGGTCCTGGAAGTCGGCTTCGACCTGGAGCGCGACTGCCTGCTGGCGGGGGAGGCTCGCGAGGAGCTCGCTGGCGTAGGTGTCGTGCCAGCTGCCGATCTGGGGTGCTGCTTTCGTGGCGATGGCCTGGGTGCACCGGCCGATGCAGTCTGCGCATATGGCGACGCCGGGGCCGGCGACGAGCCTGACTGCCGGCCCGGTGCTCCGGCTGCAGAATGAGCACCACTGCGGGGTGGGCCGGTCTGGCGGGCGGCGGTCGCGGGGATCACGGCGGGACGCTGCCGCCGTGGGTGGCGGTGGCTGCCTCTGGCGGTTGCCTGCGGGGAAGCCGCCTGGGGGCTGCTGGCCGGCGAGGGCGCGCCGCAGCGACGTCTCGGGGCGGCCGGCCAGGGTGGCGAGCCAGCCGAGCCGGATGCCGCCGGTGGCGGGGTCCTTGAGGTAGTGGCGCAGGTGAGCGGGGCGCAGGTGGTTGGCGAGGGCGAGGCGCCGGATGTAGGAGGAGGCCGGCTCGCCGCTGGCCGGGCGGGGCCGGAGCGGGAGCGGCTGCCGGGGGGGCCGGGCTGCCTGCGCGGTCACGGGCGGGCCGTCCTGCCCGCTCCGGGGGCGGGCTGGTGCTGGGCGGCGTGGTCGATGTCGATGGTGTCGAGCAGCTTCCTGGTGATCTGCTCGGTGCCGGCCAGGATTGCCTCGACTGCCGCGCCGCGGATCAGGTGGGACAGGCTGCCGATCATTCCCCTGGTGCGCTGGTGCAGGTAGCGGTCGAGTCCGGCCAGCGTCCCGGGCTTATGGCGGTGCAGGCGGAGCGCGTCTTCGAGGGTGGCGAGGAGTCCCCGCCACTCGCCGACGAGGGGGAAGGGGTGGGCGGGGATGAGGGTGAAGCGGCCGGCGATCTGGCTTCCCCGGATGCCGGCGAACAGGCCCTGGCGCTCCAGGTCGATCCCGGCGTAGACGAACGTGGCGGGGATCCGAGCGTTATCTTCAGCCGGAGGAATCAACATGCCTCTGACCTGCCGTTTTGCGATTTAGACAGTGTTGCTCACGGGGTGGGCAGCAGGGGTGAGAGGCACTGTGAATTTCCTCGCCAAGTTCTCCGGCGGCACGGTCAGCTTCGGCTCAGCCGAGTTCTCCGATGGCAGGATCAGCTTCAACTCAGCTAAGTTTGCTGGCGGCACAGTCGACTTTATAGGAGCTGAGTTGTCCGGATGGATGGAATTCCGTTCCGCTCAATTCTCCGGTGGCTCAGTCCACTTTAACCGTGGCAACTTCTCAGGCGGCAAGGTCGACTTCTCCGGTGCTAAGATTTCCGGCGGCGCTGTCGACTTCCGTGACGCCCGTTTCTCTGGCGGTCAGATCTTCGGATTTGCCGAGTTCTCCGGCGGGTCGGTCGACTTTAGCTACGCTCAATTCTCCGGCGGCACAGTCCACTTGAGCCACGCTCGATTCTCTGGCTGCGTGGTTAGCTTCAAATTCGCTCGATTCTCGGGCGGTGCATTGTACTTCATGTCCAATGTGCTCTCCGGCGGAACGGTCAGCTTCAACTCCGCTTGGGTTTTCGGCGGTGAAATCAACTTCAATGGCACCCAGTTCTGCGGCGCTGAGGTCGACTTCGGCGGTGCCCAGTTGTCTCGCGGCAACGTCAGCTTCAACCTCACTAAGTTCTCTGGCGGCACGGTCGACTTCAGCGAGGTTAAGGACTGGTCGGCCTGCTCAAAATTTCCTTGGACAGACACACCACCTTCAAGCGTAAAACTCCCCAAGAAGGATCAATCCGGGGCATAGAAGCGAGGGCCGGCGATGTGATCCGCCGTGTTCCGTCACCCGCTACTAACGACAGCTCGCCTTAGTTGCTGACAGGCCGGTGACGGTGTATGGGCCGCCATTGACGCCGTAGTAAGAAGTAGGGCGGGCCGCCGTGAAGCTAGGAGCTTCTTTGCCTGGGAACTCCTTCTCACTGTTGACGATTCCCGATAGGCTTCAGGCTATGGAGGAATTGGAGCTGATTTACACAAAAGAAGACAGTTCCGCGCTCGCCGAGGCGCTAGTAGATTTTCTTCAGAGTCAAGAATATCAAGTGACTTCCAGGCTTGCTCCGATGCCCGGACTACAGGCCAGCGCGAGGGCGACGATAGGTTCCGTCCACCTCGATTTCGATGTAATTGCAATATTCCTCGGCTCAGGCGTGGCAACGGCCCTACTGAATAATGTGTCTACCGACATTTACAATACTCTGAAAAAGTGGCTAGGAAAGAAAAAAGAAAAAGAGCACCCTGAGATCAAATATTTTATTATGCTGAAAATATACGACTCAGGTACCAATGAACTGAGATCTCTGGTAATAACTCCGAAGTATGAAGTCGTTGATGGTGATGAACCTGAGGGTGCGAAATAGGTTGCGGCAACCGCCGAGAAGCCGTTGGACGTATCACCAGCGGTCGTGGCCGCGTGGATCGCGGCTGGCGTCCATGCGCCAACCCTGCGGGCACCCTAGCCGCGCAGTACTTCAGTTACCGGGCGGCTGGCAGGGATGCAGAGCAGACGGCCAAAGAGCAGCGTGGGCAACTGGACCAGACCCTGGCGGAACAGCGCCGCCCTTTCCCCTGGACGGACACACCACCCCCAGGCGTGAGACTCCCTCCGGAGGCTGCCTAACCGGCTAACAGCGTCGACCTGCATCGGTACTTAGTGGTCAGTGCCATCGACGCGGGCTATCAGCATGGTCCGGTGACGGGCTGAGATTTCCTTTTCGGCGTGTCGCCGGGCTGGCCGATGATCGAGGCGGCTCTTTGTCCGCCGAGAGCGGCCGCGAGTGCCTCGCGCAGGTGGCGGTTCTCGGCTTCGAGCTGGCGGTTTCGTTCGGTCGCGACCTCGAGTCTGCGCCGTAGTGAGGCGTCGGATGCGCGCTGCCGGTCGGGAAGGCGGTGCCCGGTGGGTCCCGGGTCTTGCCGGGCGCGGAGCCGTTCGATCTCGGTGCGCAGGTCGGGCTGGTTGTAGAGCCAGGACCGCGAGACCTTCCCTTCGCGTGCCACCGCGTCGAATGAGATCGGCTGCCCGGCGTTGTCCATCCGGCGGATCGCGGCGACGGCGCGGCGGCGTGTGGCGATGGCCCGGTCGCGGGCGGCGGTGACGATGTGGCGGGAGTTGTCAGCTCGCACGGGTCGCATCCATGTCCTCAGTCGCGGTCTTCTCGATCTCGCCGATCATCCGGTTCAGGCTGGTCAGCACCTGCCGGTTCATCTCGACCATGCGGTCCTGCCCGCTGCGTTCGGACACGTCGATCAGGGTCAGGGTGCGCCGCTGCTGTTCACGGAGCTCGGGCAGGAACTCCGGCCCGGTCAGGAAAACCGGGCACGTCAGGCACGCGTTGGAGTGCGGGCAGCTGCGCTGCAGCGGCAGCCCGCAGTAGCCGTTCGGCAGGGTCTGGGTGGCCATGCCGTAGCGGGTCTTGGCCCATTGCGCTTGCGCCAGCGGGCCTTCGGGGTCGATCGAGACGCGCTCGCCCTTGACGTTGACCTTCGTGGCCTCCTGCCAGTGGCGGCGCACGGTCTGGTCGGTGAGCTTGGCGTAGCGGGCAGTCATGGCGTGGCTGGAGTGGTCGAGCAGTACCCTCACTATCTCCTGCGGGACGTCGCGGTTTATCAGGCGGCAGGCGAAAGTATGGCGCCACTGATGGGGCGTGAGGTGCACCGGACGGCCGTGCTCGTCGCGGATCTCGCAGGCTTGCAGCCAGCAGTTCAGCTTGGTGCGGTAGGTGCCGGGGTCGAGCGGGATGGTGCCGGAGACGTTGGAGCGCTCACGGGGGAACAGCAGCGGTGTCCCGTCCGGCCACCGTTGGAGGATCCTGCGCTGCTGATCGCCGATGGCGGCTTCGAGTTCTTCGTCGATGGGGACGGCGGCTTCGCGTTTCATCTTGGTGTTGAAGTAGCGCAGGTAGGGGGCGCCTTGACCGTCGTGGACGACGCAGTCGAACGCGAGTGACAGCGCGCTGGAGACCCGCAGGCCGCACCGGGTGAGGATCAGGGTGACCAGCCTGGCGGAGGGGTCAGTCCAGCGGTCCAGGTTGGCCGGCGATTCGATCTGGGTCATGACGAACTCGGCCAGCCGGCGGTCCGCCTGGACGTGGATCGGTGGCGTGTCGCCGGCGTAGAAGGCCGCTTGTGCAGTAAGGCTGTTGTCCCAGCCGTGCTGGCGGACGGCCTGGAAGAACACATTGAGCGCGCCGATCCGGTGCCGTTTGATGTTGTTTCCGCCGGGCTGGGACATCGCGTGGGCGAGGTAGCGTTCCAGCAGGGGCCGGTCGATGTCGGCGAGCGAGTCGACGCCGGCCAGGGCCAGGAAGTAGCTGAACCGGGTCAGGGCATCGACTCCGGCTCGCGCCGCGCCGATGCTCAGCCCGGACGTCAGGCGGAGCCGGGTCCACTGCTTGCCCAGGTCACGCAGCCGGGGATGAGAGATGCGGTCGAACCTCAGCCGGTCCCGGCCACAAGGGCGACCGCCGGGGCCGGCGATGCCGGGCAGCCGGTCCAGCCGCCAGACGTCCCTGGGGTACTCGGCCTCCCAGCCGGTTCCGTCGCGCAGCGCCTCGATCGCGTAGCGGGCATCGAGCAGGAAGACCAGCGACTGGTTAGGGCGCCCCGCGGCCGCGGTCCGCCACTGCTCCTCGCTCAGTTCCAGCATCGAGGAGATGCCCAGCGCCGAGACGAGCCGGACGGCGGGCGTGACCATGCGGGGCGGCGCGACACGGGAACGGGCGTCGTAGCGGCACTGCAGCGCGTACTGGAATTCCAGCCTCAGCTGCGGGGCCAGCGTGCGTAGGTCGATGTGGGCGGTGCCGACTAGTCCGCACTCGGCGATGAAGCGCTCAGGATCGGGCCGGCCGTGCCGGACCCAGCGGCTGTTATGGCCGTCGCAGAACAGTTTCGTGCGGCTGTCGGCCCACAGGTCGCAGAACGGCAGCCGGCACCCGGCCAGCGCGAGGTCCTCCGGGGTCAGATCGGGGGCCACCCAGGCGGACAGGTCAGGCTGCCCGGCCCGCTTCCAGTAGCCGCAGTGCTTGCGGCACAGCCCATTCCGGTCCCACCGTCCATACCGGCACCCCTCCAGCACGCAGGCCGCGAGCGCCTTGCGGCCCCGGGCCGGCGGCCCGGGATCGGCGAGGAACTGCTCGATCGACGAGTAGCCTCGCTTGCGGAACCGCTGAGAGTGAGCGCAGCACAGGCGGTTCTGGAGCGCTTCGGCGGTCCGGTCGCACCCGGCCACGATGCACTGTTCGGAGATGAAGACCGGGTCGTTCGGCGCGGGAACGTAGACATCGGCGCGGAACTCCGGCCGGACCACGGCCGTCAGCTTCCCCAGTACGGGTCCCGGGATAGGTTTCCCGGCGGCCGTCACCAGCGGACCTCCTGCCCGGTGAACCAGCCTGCGGCCTCCAGCGTCTGACGGGCGTCCTCGACGGTGAGGTGCCCGTAGGTGTCGATCGTCGTGGTGATCGAGGCGTGGCCGAGCAGCACTTTCACGCTCTCCATCCCGGCGCCGCGGCGCAGCAGCCAGGTCGCGTAGGTATGCCGGTAGAGATGGGGCCCGAAGGCAATGCCGGTGCGGATCCTTAGCCGTTCGACCAGGTCGTAGACCGCCGAGTACGACCACGGCCGGCCCAGCGGCGCCGACCACAGGTTGACGAACACGTAGTCCGAGTCCAGGGACCCGTACTCCCGGGTCAGGTAGTCCGCATACAGGCGCATCAGCTCCGTGCTGGCCGGGACCGTCCGCGTCCCGGATTTCGCGCGGGCGCGGTTGGCGTTCTCGCGGCGGGTGACGGTTACCGTCTTGTCCGCGATGTCGATGTCCTCGTGGCGCAGCCCCAGCGCTTCGCCGACCCGAACCCCCGTGTCGAGCATCAGGGCGAATAGCAGGCGGTCCCGCAGGTGCTCGCAAGCATCCAGGATCGCCTGCACCTGCCGAACCGTCAGGACCTTCGGCAGCGCCTTCGGAGCCTTCAGCTTTATCGCGCACCCCCGCTCGCCACCGCGCCCGGACACATGATGCAGGAACGGCCGGTACGACGTCGCCGCGTTCCCGCCTGGCCCGGCCGCAGGCTGCAAAGCGGCCAGCAGCGCCGACAGCTCGACACCGTGACGGGCATGGAACCCGCAAAACGACATCACCGCCGACAGCTTCCGGTTCACGCTCGCCGCCGAGCAGTACGACGCCACCGACGGGAGCACCGCCACCCGCCCGTCACGGGCCTGCGGCGGCAACCGCAGCCACGCCACGAACCCGGCCACGTCCTCGATCCGCACGGTCCGCCAGTCCAGGCCGTGCCCACCCAGGTAGGTCATCCAGTCCTTCAGGTCGTGGGCATACGCCTTGACCGTGTTCGGCGACTTCTCAATCGACGCCAGAAACGACAAGAACCGCTCGACCGGCTCCACCGGCCGGTGATCATCGCCCAGCACCGTCCACGACTCGAAATCCGTGCCCGGCATCAGCACCCGCTGCACCCGCATCCCTACCCCCGCTCCGTGTTGGACAACGGAAGGTAATCCCATCCACGACGCGATCTCACGGATTTCCGACGCACCTGATACACGTCCTGAACAGCACCGGGCCGGCTGAAGATAACGCTCGGACAGGTACTTGAGGGTGTCGGAGACCTCGGCGCCGCTGCGGGTGGCCAGCTGCATGTTGTGGATCTCGTCGACCAGCACCATGCTGGTCCGGGTGTCGATCGCGACGCCGCAGACGGCTTCGATGACGTCGGTCATGTTGGCGCGCTTCATGGGGGGCAGGCCGAGGAAGCGGGAAAACTCCATGGCCAGCATCCGCGGAGTCGCCGCGGGCGGGACGGTCACGTAGATGACGGGGATCCGGTCCTGGCCCGGGTGCCGGGCCCGGTCGGTCGCCTCGTGGGTCTTGCCGAGCTGGGTGATCGCGGTGGTCTTCCCGGTCCCGGCGGCCCCGGACAGGATCAGGCCCCGGCGGGCGCTGACCGCGTGCCGGTTCAGCAGCGCCAGCCGCCGTCCGGTGGTGACGGCCTGCCGCAGCACCGAGGTCCCCACCACGCCCAGCCGGGTGTGGTAGTCCAGCCGTTCCTCGTCGTAGGCGGCCCGGGCGCCGTCGCCGAGGGCCGCGTACTCGGCTGCGGCCAGGAGCCCGGGCTGGCCTGGCGCGAGGCTGGTGAACTCTCTCCAGCCGGGCAGCGTGGACAGGTGCCGGTGCGGGTCGCCGCCGGCCGCTGGGGCAGCGTCCGTGCCGGGGGCGCCGGCTTTCACCACGGTTTCTTCGCCTCCTCGAAGGGGTCGAAGATCCCCAGCGGGATTACCTTGGCCAGGGTCTCGCCGCCGTCCGGCCCCGTTGTCTCCGGGTCGTTCCCGGTCGCGGGCGGAACGGGTTCTTCTTCAGGTGCGCCGGTTCCCGTCCGGGCCGCCGTCCCGGCGCGCGTGCGGGCGGCGACCCGCCGGTCCCGGGCCGCCTGCCGCCGGCTTGCCCGCCCGGGCTGCCCCTCGGGGGCCTGCGGTTCCCCGGTGCCGCCCGGCGGGCCGTGGTAGGCCCGTCGCAGCAGGTCATCGACTGCGAGGGCGCGTTCCAGCTCGGTGGGGCCGGCCTGCCCCCGCGAGGCGAGCTGGCCGGAGACGTGGTCCCAGGCAAGGTCCCCGAACGGCGCCGGGGCCTTCTCCAGGTACTTCCACGGGCAGGTGACCCAGCCGTCCGGCCCGCGGACGAACACCCTGGACGCGTCATAGGGATCGGCGTGGACCTCCCAGAGGCCCTTCCTGGCCGCGATCCCGGATTTCTGCTGCCGGATCGGGTTCAGGCCCTCCGCGTCGTAGGTGCGGTGGCTGATCTTGACGCCGTAGGCGTTGACGGCCCGCCAGACCGCGGGCAGCAGCTCGACGTAGTCCCCGCCGCTGAGCGGGACGGGAACATAGCCGGCGGTCTCCAGCAGCATCGCGTACCTCTGGTTCGGGGAGAACGCCCGCCGCGGGTGCAGCGGGTCCCGCAGCCCGTCGTGCTCCCGGTTCTGCCAGACCGCGATGAGCCACTCGTCCAAGAGATCCTGCATCTGCATCAGGGACCACAGCGGCCGCTCGTCCACCTTGCGGCCCCGCCGGTCGGCGCTGCGGCCCAGGTAGCCGGCGGCGAACTGGCAGAACAGCGTGCCGAGCGAGGAGAACATCTTCTCGATGTGCGGCTTGTCGGAACCCGTGGCCAGGTGCGCGGGCTGGATGCTGATCCCCAGGTGCCGGCACGAGGCCCGGAAGTTGGCCGACACGAACGCCGAACCGTGGTCGATGACGATCGTGTCCGGCACGATCACCGGGCGGGCCGCCGCGTGCTCCAGCCGCTCGTCGACTCCCAGCAGCCGGTCGTAGGGCAGGGCCGAGTGCGCCAGCGCCAGGCTCGCCGGCCAGCCCGGCCGCATCGGCTCGGGCGTCAGCGCCCTGGCCAGGAGAACGCTGGCGTCGACGGACTTCGCGGTCGGGCTGATCACCGCGGCGGGCACCGTCCTGGTCGCCACGTCGATGAGCCCGGTCAGCTGCACCCGGCCGGGGACTCCGTCGTCGAGCAGGACCAGCACGTCCAGGGGCGTGGAGTCGATCTCCATCAGCTCGCCCGGCGCCGCCGGGTGAGCCTGGGAGAACATCCGCTGCGGCCGGCCCGCCAGGCCCCGGCGGGTGGCCGCCGACCCGGTCGTGTGCTTTCCCGCCGACAGCCGGGAGAACAGCCGGAACATCGTGGCCCGCGACGGCTCCGCGCCGGCCCGGCCCCGTTCGGCCAGGATCTGCCGGGTGCGCCAGACGATGAACGACGCCGTCCGCGACGAGTCATCGGCCGCTTCGGCGACCGCCTGCTCCATCGCCTCCACGACGGCGGGGTCGGACCGCCCCGCCGGGCTGCGCCTGCGCTGGACCCGCTTATCGACCAGGCCGGCCACGCCCTCGGCCTGCCACCGCTGCCGCCGGTGCTTGACGGTCGAGGCCGCGACCGGCCTGCCCTGCGCGGACAGCTCGGCGGCCTTGGCCTGCTCCCTTTCGGCCAGGCTGGTGCGCCCGGGGTCGTAAGCCGGCCTCGGCGGAGTCCCGGCGGGCGCATCCGGAGGAGTCCCGTCCACGACCTCGATGACGTGGGCCTCCCACCACCGGGCCCGCTCGACCGCCTCCGGCGGCAGCCCCGCCAGCCCGGTGCGGGCCGGCGGGTGCCCGCCCGGCCCCCGGGGCTGCAGCCGCATCCGGCCGCTGCCCACCAGCTCCGCGACCGACGCCTCCTCGACGGCGCCGTCGTCGCCGGCGAACCGGATCAGCGGCCCCGAGGCGCCCAGCACCACCCGGGGACGCCCGTCGACCACGACCCGGTCCCCGGCCCGGACCTGCCCCGGCGGGCCGGCCTGCGCGGTCACCGCGAGTCCCCGGCCGGGAGCCGCCACGCCACCGAGGAACCGCCCAGCAGGACGGACATGTCGCAGGCCAGCTCACGCCGCCAGAGCAGGTGATAGGCCGCCGGCAGGACAGCGACCGGGTCCCCGACCCGGGCGACGCCGGCCAGCAGCGGCATGCCCGGCGTGAACGCCTCCAGCAAATCTGCGGCCGCAGGCTCGATGCGGCACCGGGGGTGCCGGTACCTCGACAGCCACCGGATGTTCGCCCGCGCCACCGGGTCGATCGCCCCCGCCCGGCGGAACTCCCACCCCGCCTGCCCGCAGGCCGCCGCCGTCACCCGGAACACCCCGGCGTCTCTCGCCGGGATCCGGTCATCCGGGCGGACGTCGACGACCAGGCCGCTGCCGTCGGCCCGCCGGGCGAAGAAGTCCGGCGCATGCCTGCGGATCCGGCCGTCCTCGTCCCGCCAGCGCAGCCAGAACGGCTGCGAGGCGATGCCCGTGATGCCCGCATCGAAGTCCATCGCCATAACGTGGTCGCGTTCCAGCCACGACTCGAAACCCACGTGGTCCCCGGTGGTCGACGACCACCACAGGCCCGGGAAATGCAAGGCGCCCTTCGTCCACCGGAACGACCGCACCGGCAGCGCGTCCTCGAACCGCGCCGTTACGCAGGCCGCCAGCGGCTCCCGGCGCCTCGTCCCGTCAGCCTCCGTGAACTCCAGGAAAAACCGCAGGTCAGCACCCGACCCAAGACCCAATGCCGCGACAGTCATGACCCCGCCTGCCGTCAGAGAACCCGCCCCAGGGCCAACAATAATGAGACACGGACCGTAACGGGCCGGATTCAGTGAGACAGGGCCGACTTATCTGCGACAGGACATCCGGTTGATCTTTAGTTGACCCGAGAAAAATAGCGCCGGGACCGCCTGGCGAGGGCCACCGTGGAGGATGTGGAGTCGGCGCTGGCGTTCTTGAGCATGGTCGACCCGGAGGCGTTCGAGATCGCGTTCACCGCTCGCACCGCGCGCACCGAGATCCCCGGGGACACCGCGACCCCCGAGGACGAGCAACCCCTTCCCGTGTGCCGCCAGTGCGGCGCGGTCACCTGGCTTGCCGGCGAGGACCCAGAAGAACTCCAGCGAGCAAGCCTCCGGACAGTACCCCCTCGGTCATCCAGGGACACCCCTCGGCTTTCGTTCCGTTCCGTTCCGTTCTGTGCGGGCGCAGGTTGGGCGCCGACCACTGGGGCGACATCGGCAGGAAACTGGAGATGAGGAAGAGCCCACCGAGAGGCGTGAAACCTCCCGGATCGCACTGCAGCCGAGGGAATCCGTCACCGTCCGGTGGGGATCAAGGACTTTCTTTAGAGCGTACGGTGGCTTCGCGCCGGACCCGCGCTAGATCTTCCGGCGTGTCCACGTCGTCCGGGCTGCCCGTGTCACCGCACTCGATGAGCGTGACCAGCTCGGGGTGCGCCCGCAGGAAGGGGCGCACCCCGCTGTCCCCGGCGGCCAGCTCAAGCACGGCCGGCCAGTGCTCCCTGGCGATGAGGACCGGGTTGCGCGGCTTGCCGTCGTAGGCGGCGACCGCGACAGTGGCGCCGGAGCGGAAGGCCGCGATCAGCCTGCCGGCCGCCGCCGCGCCGATGAGGGGCTGGTCCGCGAGCGCGATCACGGCCGCCTCGGCGTCGCCGCTGCTTAGCGCGAGCAGCCCGGTCGCCAGCGAGGATCCCATCCCGCTCTCCCAGTCCGGGTTGTGCACGGCGATAAGCCCGGGGATCTCTACCGGTATCGCTCCAGTCACCACGATCACTGGGTCAGCGCCGGCATCGCGGAGCAGCGCGACCCCGCGCTCGGCCAGCGTGGACCCGGCCAGCTCCACGGTTGCCTTCGGCTGCCCGAGCCGGGATCCGTTGCCCGCCGCGAGCAGCACCCCTGCGACTCCCACCAGCTACCCCCGTTCTCCGCCCGCGATTATTCGGGCGACTATTCGGTCGCGCCGCCCCGACCGCCCCTCCTACCCTAGATGGATGCTCCCCACCACGCATCTGCTGGCGTTCACGATCACCGCGTTCGTGCTGATAGCGATCCCCGGTCCGAGCGTGCTGTTCACGGTCAGCCGGGCTATCGCGCTCGGCCGGGTGGCCGGGGTGGCGACCGTGGACTAACCCGGCGGGAGCGTCCTGGGGCAAGAAGTCTTCGCGCAGGGCGCGCCCCTTGCTGCGGGCGCCCCCCGAGCTGGTCACGTGCGGTCTAAAGAAAGTCCTTGATCCCCCACCGGACGGTGACGGATTCCCTCGGCTGCAGCACGATTAGCTGCTCTCCGCTCACGAACGCGTTGGGCGGGCAAGTCATCGGCTCGACCGCCAGCGCGGCGCGGTCGTGCTCGGGCTCCAGGCCGTCGCTGGTGAAGACCTGCAGCCAGTCGCAGCTGGAGTCCGTCCACATCCCGGTGCGCCTGCCGCCGGTGGCCAGCCAGACCCAGGCCAGGCCGTCCGGCTCGCGCCGCAGCCCGGTGAACGCGGTGTCGAGCTTGGTGTCGCCAAGCTTGCGCGCGGTGCGGAAGTCGAATTCGGTCCCGGCCACGTCCCGCGGCGCGCCGGACGGGAGGCGGCGCTTGTCGACGGGCAGCCAGTAGTCGACGGGGAGCGTCAGCTCGCATTCATCGACGGTCGATGACGCCACGGTCAGGTACGGGTGGTGGCCGTAGCCCCAGGGGGCCGGGCGGCTGCCCTTGTTGGTGGCGGTGATGCTGACGTGCAGGCCGGACTCGGCGTCAAGCCGGTAGGTCGCGTCGACCTGCACAGCGAACGGGTAGCCCTGCCCTCCGTGCGGAACGCTGGTCAGCGTCACCTCATCCTCGTCGTGCGCGGTCCTGGTCCACGGAACCCAGCGGGTCAGGCCGTGGATCGCGTTGCCGAGGGCCGGTTCGGAGAGCGAAAGCTGGTACTTCGAGCCGCCGAAGGAGTAACGACCGCCGTCGATGCGGTTCGGCCACGGGGAGAGCAGCTGGCCGGCGCCGTGCGGCGGCAGGTCGTCGGCGTCGTAGCTGGTGACCAGCGGGGTTCCAGCGTGCTCGAGTCCCCGCAGGCCGGCGCCGAGCTCGGTTACGGTGGCCCGGTAGTCGCCTGCCTCGATCTCGTACTGGGTGCCGGTAAGCGGGATCGTCATGCGGATCAGCATACGGAAACTGGAAGCCGACCGCAGCCCGGGAGCGCCCGAGAATAGCACGGATTGAATTACTAACAGGATCGAACAGAATGGTTGGAACCCATCGCGTTTGCCGCGCAACTGCGGCTAAAATCAATTAGCCGGCGGGGCTGACGGTCCCCCGCTCCCCAAGCAGCCCCGTCGGTCCCCCCGAGGGAATCGTCGTGCGCCGAGCCTGGCCATCGCCGTGCGAAAAGGCAAACCAGCAGCGCAACGCAGGTAACAGAAATGGACAACCGCGCCATCCGAAACGCAGTTCGCGTTTATCGCATGGCTTACATAATTGACATATTTACCACGCCGTGCGACTGTTATTCGTCGCCATGGTACCGTGCGCTCAGCCTCGGCGCGGGGTCAGCCGCCCGTTTCTGAGCGCCTCGGCGGCGAGCACGCCGAACAGGTAGAAGTAGGCGGCTTCCTCATCCTCGAAGAAGCGCACCTCGTGCCGGGCGTCCTCGGCGCAGCTGAACACCTCGTACCCGCCGTCGGTTTTGAACAGGCACATGGCGCCCGTGACCTCCTCATCGACCGAGTACGAGGAGCGCGGGACGTCGGCCATGTCGACGAGGTCGGCGAAAATCGCGGACATGGCGAGGCGCGGCTTCCGCGCCGCCCGTCGTCCCCTGACCGTGCCGACCGCCCCGGTCAGCCTGCCCAGCGGGCCCGCCTGGCCGGGGCGGGGCGACTGGTCCACCGGGGCCGCCGACGTCGGGATGGGCGTCGGCGGCGGTGCGGATACGGGTGCTGGCATCGGCACCGCCGGGAGCGGGTCGGTCGGGCGGGTTTCCGCCGGTGAGACGGTCGGCGGCACCGGTGCCGCGGGCGGCGCGGGAGCCGCGGGAGCCGCGGAGGCGATCGGAGGCGTCGCCAAGGATGGCGCCGGAACCTGGGCAGAAAGCGGCATGCCGAGGTTGACCGGGGTGCTCATTCCCCCGGTCGTCCCGGTCGTCCCCGCGTCCGCCAGTGGGGCGGGCGCGACTGCCGGAGGCTGGAACTGGAGCGGCGGGGTCTGGTATCCCGCTGCCGGCGCCGGCTGAGCGAACTGCGGGGTTGCGGTCAGCCCGTTGGACTCCGCCGCCGACGGCGTGCCCTGCTCCAGCGGTGCGTACCGGCCGACCGCGAGCCCGTTCTGCGAGATCCCGTTCTGCGAGATCCCGTTCTGGGTGGTCCCGCCGACGTTCTGCGGATCGATGTTCGGCTGGTAGTACCACGTGCCGTTGCCGTCGGGCACCGGCGATCCATGCCACGCGACCACGGCCGCAGGCGGCTGCGCGTTCGCAGGCTGCTGCGAGGCCACCGGCACCTGGGGCGCACCGGGCGCTTGGGGAGGGGCCGCCTGGGGAGGGGCCGCCTGGGGAGGGGCCGCCTGGGGCGGGGCCGCCTGGGGCGGGGCCTGCGGCGCGGCAGCCCGGGCGGTGGCCGGCTGGCCGTTCCACGCCGCGATCCGGCCGCCGGCCACCTGCCCGCTGCCGGCGACCTGCGCGCTCGGACCCTGCCCGCTCGGACCCTGCCCGCTCGGACCCTGCCCGCCGCTGGACAGGGCCATCCGCCCGAGACTAAAGCCCGGGCCGCTGTCGGCCCCGCCATCGCCGGCGTTCAGCGCCCGCGGCGACGCGGACGCTCGCGGCAGCGCGGAGAGCAGCAGCGCGACGGGGAACTCATGCCGTTCCTCGGCGAGGTCGGTGACCTCGTGTCGTTGCACGACGACCTCGAAGACGCCGCGGTCGACCTGCCAGTAGCCGAGTTGCCCGGCCCGTCGCTCATCCATGCCCAGGTAGACAATGTGCAACCGGTCGCCGAGGTCATCGAGCACCAGGCACGGCTCGCCGTGGTAGGAGCCGACCGGGCGCGATTCCCACAGCCCGTCGAGGTCGTCGAGTGGCACCTGCTTGCGCCAGATGCCCCCGCCGGGAACGGGGGAGAAGCCGTGCTCTTCCGGCGGCGGCGGCGCGGCGAACAACGTGACGTCGCGGTCAGACGGGCCCACCGCAGCCTGATAGGAAGCGCCCAGGTAGGAGGCCATCAGCCGGTATCGCATAAAAGACTCATCCCTCCCGAGGCCGTCGCCAGGCCAGCCCGTCGTACCGGGCGACCGGTTCCTCGCCGGCGTCCGCCAGCCTGCACAGTGTCGTTGCGACGGGGATCTGGATCGGCTCGAGGTAGAACTCGGGCTGCCCGGCGGCTCCCCGCGCGGTGACCGGCACGTACCCGTCGATCTCCCTGGCCTGCCAGCACAGGAAGTACAACTCGGCCATGTCGGGCTTGAAGTCGGATCCCTCGTAGCCTAGGCCGAGTGCATAGAACGCGTCTGCTGGGTTCCTGAAGAGGATGTCGCGGACCCGGTGCACGTACCCGGCGATCACCCCGCGCTGGCCGCTCATGTACGGCCCAACCATGCGCGGCGGTATGACCTTTCGCATCGGCGTGCCGGGAAATATCCGCGCAGGCTGCGCCGACTCGCGTGCAGAACCCACGAAGACTGCTCCTTCCCGCTAGCGCCGCTAATCTGGTCCGCGCACTCGGACTGGTCAGGGGCCCGCGCGTCGCGGCAGGCCATGAGGTTCTCATATCCGACATGTGTGCTCAACCGATTCTGCCGCGCAGATCGACAGTACCCATGGCAAAGTGCAGCTTTCATAGATTTCGTTACATCCAGTCGGCGGTAGGGTCGGGTCCGTGCGACCGAGACCGGCTAGACCCGTCGGCGACGCTGGCGAGGCGGACCCAGCCGTCACCGCGGTTCTCGCTGCTTACGCGGCCGGCGATGCCACCGAGCGCGCGGCGCTCAGCGCCGTCGCCGCGAGCAGGCTGCTCGTTCCGATCGTCGCGGTTATGGCCGCCGCCAACGACGACGGCACCGAGAAGGAGACCGAGATGGCGCTGCCGACGCTGATCGGCAACGACGGACGCGCCGCCGTCATCGCCTTCACCAGCGCCGACACCCTCAGAAGCTGGCGCAAGGACGCCCGCCCTGTTCCGGTTGCCGCGGCGCGCCTGTGGGCGGCGGCGCTCACCGAGGCGGACGCGGTCGTGGTCGACATCGCCGGCCCGGTCCCGCTTATCGTCGAGGGCGCGCGACTGCGGAAGCTCGCCGCCGGAGAACCGCCACCGGCTGCGCACCAAGACCCCGACATCCGCGCCGCCATCGCCGAGGTCATACCCGACTTCACCCTTGAGCCCGGCGGCCCCGACGCCGACCTGACGATCGCGTTGAAGTCCACCGACCCGGCCCGCACCCGGTCGGTGGTCGACCAACTGGCGACCCGCCTGCGCCCCCGCCTGCGCCGCGTCCAGATCCGCATCGCTGACTAAGCCGCTGTAGGGTGAACACCATGTTTCGGTGGCTGACAGCGGGTGAGTCGCATGGCCGGGCGCTCGCGGCGATCTGTGATGGCGTGCCGGCGGGGGTGCGGGTCACCAGCGAGGATGTGGCCGAGGCGCTCGCGCGGCGGCGGGCCGGGTACGGGCGCGGCGCGCGGATGAAGTTCGAGCAGGACGAGGTGGAGCTGACCGGCGGCGTCCGGCACGGCGTCACGCTCGGCGGCCCGGTCGCCATCCGGGTCGGCAACACCGAGTGGCCCAAGTGGGAGACGGTCATGTCCGCCGACCCGGTGACGGCGGAAGACCTGGAAAGCCAGGCGCGCAACGCGCCGCTGACCAGGCCGAGGCCCGGCCACGCCGACCTGGCGGGCATGCAGAAGTTCGGGCACACCGACGCCCGGCCGGTCCTTGAGCGGGCCAGCGCGCGGGAGACGGCCGCGCGAGTCGCGCTCGGCGAGCTCGCCAAGCGGGTGCTCGACCAGGCTCTCGGCGTCAAGATCGGTTCCCATGTTGTGGCGCTCGGCTCGGTCGCGGTGCCGGACGGGACGCCCGTGCCGGCCCCCGGTGATTTCGCGCGCGTCGACTCCGACCCGGTGCGGTGCGCCGACGCGGCGACCAGCGAGCGCATGGTCGCCGAGGTGGACGCGGCGCGCAAGGACGGCGACACGCTCGGCGGCGTGGTCGAGGTCGTGGTGTACGGCCTGCCGCCCGGGCTCGGCAGCTTCACCCAATGGGACCGGCGGCTCGATGCGCGCCTTGGCGGCGCGCTTTTCTCCATCCAGGCGATCAAGGCCGTGGAGGTCGGCGATGGGCTCAGCACTGCCACCCGGCGCGGGTCGAGCGCGCACGACGAGATCTACCTTGGCCCGGACGGGGTCCGCAGGCGCACCAACCGGGCCGGCGGCATCGAAGGCGGCATGTCCACCGGCGAGGTGCTCCGGGTGCGGGCCGCGATGAAGCCGATCTCGACGGTGCCGCGCGCGCTCGAGACGATCGACGTGGCCACCGGCGAGCCCGCGAAGGCGATCAACCAGCGCAGCGACGTCACCGCGGTGCCCGCCGCCGGGGTGGTCGCCGAGGCGATGGTCGCGCTGGTGCTGGCCGAGGCGGCGACGGAGAAGTTCGGCGGAGACACGGTGGAAGAGCTGCGCAGGAACGCCGAGGGCTACCTCAAGTCGTTGGTGATCTCTTGAGCGTCCCCGGGGCCGGCAGCGATCCTGGCCTGACCGCCGGCGTGGTGCTCGTCGGGCCGCCGACGGCGGGGAAGTCGAGCGTCGGCGCGCTGCTCGCCCGCGAGCTCGGCGTCCCGTTCGCCGACACCGACGCGCTCGTGGCCAAGGCCGCGCACAAACCGGTCGGCGACGTCTTCGTCGATGACGGCGAGCAGGTCTTCCGCGAGTTCGAGCGGGGGGCGGTCGCCCGCGGGCTTGAGTCGTTCGGCCCGGGCGGCGGCGTGCTCGCGCTCGGCAGCGGCGCGGTGCTCGACCCGGACGTGCGCCGGATGCTGGCCGGCACGGTGATCATCTACCTGGAGGCAGGCTTCGCGACCGTCGCCAAGCGCACCGGCATGGACCGCCCCCGGGTCGTCATCCCCGGCAACCCGCGCGGCATGCTCCGCGCCATGCTGGACGAGCGCCGCCCGGTCTACGCCGAGCTCGCGTCGATCACCGTCTCGACCGACGACATGGCCCCGCAAGAGGTGGCCGCCGACCTGGCCAAGCGGCTCCGCGGATGACCGAGACCCGCATCCGCGTGGGCGGCGAGCAGCCGTACGATGTCGTCATCGGCACCGGGATCCTGGGCGCGCTGCCCGACCTCGTGGGCAAGAGAGCCCAGACGGTCGCCGTCATCCACGACGAGCGCCTCGGCGCGATCGCGCGCCCCGCCTGCCGCGCACTGGCGGACGCCGGGTTCACCGTCGCGGTGACCGAGGTCCGGAGCGGCGAGGCCGCCAAGGACGTCAGCGTCCTCGCCGGGCTCTGGTCCTGGCTGGCGGCGTCCAAGGTGACCAGGTCCGACTGCGTGGTCGGGATCGGTGGCGGAGCAACCACCGACCTGGCCGGTTTCGCCGCCGCGAGCTGGCTGCGCGGCGTGCCGGTCGTGCTGATGCCGACGACGCTGCTCGGCATGGTGGACGCGGCGGTCGGCGGGAAGACCGCGATCGACATCCCCGAGGGCAAGAACCTGGTCGGGGCGTTCCACCCGCCGACTGGCGTGCTCGCCGACCTGGCGACCCTCGAGACGCTGCCCCGGCAGGACTACGTGGCCGGCCTGGCCGAGGTCATCAAGGCGGGCTTCATCGCCGACCAGGAGATCCTGCGCCTGGTCAGCGCCGACCCCGAGGGCGCGGGAGCGCCGCACGGCCCGCACACCCGCGAGCTGGTCGAGCGCGCCATCGCGATCAAGGCCCAGGTGGTCGCGGCCGACCTGCGCGAGTCTGGGCTCCGCGAGATGCTCAACTACGGGCACACGCTCGGCCACGCGATCGAGAAGCTCGAGCGGTACACCTTCAGGCACGGTGACGCGGTCGCGATCGGCATGGTTTTCGCCGCCGAGGTGGCGCGCCTGGCCGGGCGCCTGACCGAAGCGGACGTCGCGCTGCACAGGCGGCTGCTCACCGAGGTGGGCTTGCCGGTCGCGTACCCGCGCGCGGCCTGGCCGCAGTTGCGCGCGACGATGTCGCTGGACAAGAAGACGCGCGGCGCCCGGCTGCGGATGGTCATCCTGGACGGCGTGGGCTCACCGATCATCTACGACAACCCGCCCGAGGACCTGCTGAGGCACGCCTACCAGGCGATGGCGGCATGACCGCCGCCTGCCTGAGCCCGAGCCAGAGCCCGGTCACGCGCCGCGTGCTGGTGCTCAACGGCCCGAACCTCGGCCGCCTGGGCAGGCGCGAGCCCGCCGTCTACGGCGCCGCCACCCATGCCGACCTGGCCGACCTGTGCGTCGCCGCCGGCAGGCAGCTCGGCCTCGACGTCGAGGTCAGGCAGACCGAGTACGAGGGCGAGCTGGTCACCTGGGTCCATCAGGCCTGCGATGACCAGACGCCGGTCGTGCTGAACGCGGGCGCGCTCACCCACTACTCCTACGCGCTGATGGACGCGGTCAAGATGCGGACCGCGCCCCTGGTCGAGGTGCACATCTCCAACATCGCGGCCCGCGAGGGCTTCCGCCACGAATCGGTGCTGACCGGCGCCGCGACCGGGATCATCGCCGGCTTCGGCTTCGATTCCTACGTCCTGGCCCTGCGCGCGATCGCGTCAGCCGTCAGTTAACCAGCCGTCAGTTAACCAGCCGTCAGTTAACCAGCCGTAAGTTAACCAGCCGTAAGGCAACCAGCCGTCAGTCAAAGCGCGTCGGCTGTCCGGTCGCCTCAAGCACCGACATCCACAGGTCGCCGTTGGGGTCGACCTGGTTGCGGCCTCCGGTCGCGACGGGGATCGGGATGTGCACGAACCGGCCGTGCCAGCGGCCGACCACCATCGCCGTCCTGCCCGCCATCGCGGCGTGCACCGCCGCCTGGGCCAGCCGCAGGCAGTACACCGCGTCCCACCCGTTGGCGGGCACGCTGCGGATCGCGTAGCCGGGATCGACGTAGCGCAGGCCGAGCTCATCCCCGGCGGAGGCGAAGCCGTCGGCGATCTTCTGCCGCAGCAGGGCGCCGACGTCGGCCAGGCGGGCGTTACCCGACGCGTCGACCGCGCCGTCGTAGTCGAACAGGTCCTGGCCCGCGCCCTCGGCCGCCACGATGACGGCATGGCCCTGCCGCCGCACCCGCTCCCTGAGCCGGGCGATGAACCCGCCGGGCCCGTCGAAACTGAACGGCACCTCGGGTATCAGCACGAAGTCCACGTCATGACTGGCGAGCGCCGCGTAGCAGGCGATGAACCCGGAATGCCTGCCCATCAGCTTGACCAGGCCGACTCCGTTCGGCGTGGAGCTCGCCTCGGTGTGCGCGGACTTGATCGACTCCGTGGCCCGGGTGAAGGCGGTCTGGAACCCGAAGCTCTGGTCGAGGAAGGGAATGTCGTTGTCGATCGTCTTCGGCACGCCGATGACCGACAGCACCAGGCCGCGCCGGCCCGCCTCGTCGGCGATCTTCGCCGCGCCGCGCAGCGTGCCGTCACCGCCGATCACGAACAGCAGCGAGACGCCGAGCCGCGCCAGGGTCTCCACCATCAGGGCCGGGTCCTGGCCGCCCCGCGAGGTGCCGAGAATGGTGCCGCCGCGGTTGTGGATGCCCGTGACGACCTCCCGGCTCAGCCGGACCGGCTCGGCGTCGCCGACCATGCCGCGGAAGCCGTCACGGAAGCCGAGCACGTCGGTGACGCCGTAGTTGTCCGCCAGTTCGAGGACCAGGCCGCGAATCACGTTGTTCAGCCCGGGGCACAGTCCGCCGCAGGTCACAATGGCCGCCCGGGTGCTCGACGGGTCGAAGTAGATGTACTCTCGGGGGCCGCCAGGCTCGAGCGACGGCAGGTCGGAGACGCCGCACAGCCGCGCCTCGGCCCCGTCGAGGGTGTCGTCGAGCAGCACGCGGTCCGACTCGTGCACGTAGTGCGGCGAGCTCACCCGGCCCTGCACGAGCCCGGCCATCGGCGAAACGACGGCCGGCTCGCCCAGTCGCCGGACGCGCAGGTCGGCGGGCGTGATGGACAGCGGATCAGCGGTACTCGCCAAATTGAGCCCCCGGCTTATGTGCACTAGCATGCCGTTCCAGTGTTACGCGGATGGTCTCACCGGGAATGGTCTAGACCACAGCATCCAAGGTACCCAGTCATGATGTCCGAAATGCACCCCGGGGATAGCCTGCGGGCTACGCGCGGGTTAAATTGGCCTGCGGTCACGGCAGTGGCCCGCAATCGCCAGGGAGGCCGGGAGATGCGCGTCGGCATGCTGCTCCACTACGCGGGCGGGTTCAGCGAGACGGTTGCCGAGCTGTCCGACTTCGAGCGGGCGGGCCTGCAGATCGCCTTCGTGCCCGAGGCGTACAGCTTCGACGCGGTCAGCCAGCTCGGCTTCATCGCCGCCCGCACGACGACGCTGGAGATCGCGTCCGGCATCCTCCCGATCTACTCGAGGACCCCGGCGCTGATCGCGATGACCGCGGCCGGGCTCGACTTCGTCTCGGGCGGGCGGTTCACCCTCGGCCTCGGCGCGTCGGGCCCCCAGGTGATCGAGGGCTGGCACGGCGTCCCCTATGACGCGCCGCTCGGCCGGACCAGGGAGCTCGTCGAGATCTGCCGCCTCGTCTGGCGCCGCGACCGCCTCGACTACCAGGGAAAGCACTACACGCTGCCGCTCGAGGGCGGGGCAAGCTCCGGCCCCCGGCTTGGCAAGCCGCTCAAGCTGATCAACCGCCCGGTCCGCGAGCGCATCCCGATCGTCATCGCCGCCCTCGGCCCGAGGAACGTCGAGCTCGCGGCCGAGATCGCCGAGGGCTGGCAGCCCATCTTCTACCTGCCAGAGAAGGCCGGCGTCGCCTGGGCTGAGCCGCTCAGAGCGGGCAAGGCCAAGCGCGCCGCCGACCTCGGTCCGCTCGACGTGATCGCCGCCGCCCCCCTCGCCATCGGCGACGACGTCACCGCGCTGCGCGAGCTCGCGCGCCCGGTCTTCGCCCTCTACATCGGCGGCATGGGCGCCCGCGGTCGCAACTTCTACTACGACCTGGCCTGCCGCTTCGGCTACGAGCGCGAGGCGAAGCAGATCCAGGACAACTACCTCGAGGGCCGCAAGGACGAGGCCGCCGCCCACGTCCCGGCCGAGCTGGTCGAGAAGACCGCGCTGATCGGCCCGCACGGCTACGTGGCCGAGCGGCTGGCCGCCTTCAGGGAATCCGGGGTCACCACCCTCAACGTCACCCCGCTGGCCGCCACCCACGAGGCCCGCGTCAAGGACATCGAGAGCATCCGGACCCTAGCTGGATAACAGCAAGAAGCGTAGAGTCGGGACATGCCGGAGATACACGCAGCGCGCCGCCGCCGCGCCCAGCAGCTCGTCAGGGACACAGACGCGGACGCCGCGCTGATCACCGCGGCCCCCAACGTCCGCTACCTCACCGGCCTGGCCAGCTCCAACGGCGCCCTGCTGCTGCCCGCCGACGGCGACTGGGCGCTGCTCGCCACCGACTCGCGCTACGCGGGCGCCGCGCAGCGCGACTCCGCCGACCTGGACCTGGTCATCGAGCGGTTCGTCGAGGGCAGGCTCGGCACCGAGGCGTCCCGCCGGGGCATCAGAAGGCTGGCGTTCGAGTCGCACGAGATGACCGTCGACCGCCACGGTGAACTCGCGGCGAGGCTGGAAGGCGTGGCAACGGTCCCGTTCGGACGAAAGATCGAAGCTCTTCGCATGGTCAAAGACGCCACCGAACTAGAGAAACTGCAGGTCGCCTGTCGGCTCAGCGATGCGGCATTGACGCAGGTCCTGCCCGGGATCAAAGCAGGAGACACTGAACGGACGGTGGCTTTCCGCCTCGATGCGCAGATGATCGCCCTCGGGGCAGAGCGCACCGCGTTCGACACCATCGTCGCCAGCGGGCCGAACGGCGCGATCCCGCACCACGCCCCCACCGACCGCCCGTTGCAGCGCGGTGACCTGGTGACGATGGACTTCGGCGCGCGCTACGACGGCTACCACGCGGACATGACCCGCACGGTCGCGATCGGCGCGGTCGCCGACTGGCAGCGCGAAATCTATGACCTGGTGGCGGGGGCGCAGCGGGCCGGCATGGAGGCGTTGGCCGACGGCGTCGAGGCGGGGGCGGTGGACGCGGCGGGGCGGGATGTGATCGAGGCGGCCGGGCATTCGGCGCATTTCCAGCATGGCCTCGGGCACGGCGTGGGGCTGGAGATCCACGAGGCCCCGCTCCTTGGGTACGGAAGAACGGGTAAGCTGAGCGATCGGGTTCCTGTCACCGTCGAGCCCGGTGTCTACCTGCCCGGACTTGGTGGCGTCCGGATCGAGGACGTGCTGGTGGTGACGGCGGGCGACCGAGCCCGAATCCTGACTTCGACCACCAGGGAACTGCTGGTCCTGTAATACCAGCAGGTTACTGCTGGTCCTGAAATAAGTGGGAGACGATCCGTGGCAAGCACCAACGACCTAAAGAACGGCATGACGCTTAACCTTGAGGGGCAGCTCTGGAATGTCGTTGAATTCCAGCACGTCAAGCCGGGCAAGGGGCCGGCCTTCGTGCGCACCAAGCTGAAGAACGTGATGTCGGGAAAGGTCGTCGACAAGACGTTCAACGCGGGCATCAAGGTGGACGTGGCCAACGTCGACAAGCGGGACATGCAGTACCTCTACCGCGAAGGCGACGACTTCGTCTTCATGGACGTGACCGACTACGACCAGCCGCGCATCCCGTCCGCGGTGGTCGGCGAGGCCGCGAACTACCTGCTCGAGGAGCAGCTGGTGACGATCGCGTTCAACGACGGCGTCCCGCTGTACGTGGACCTGCCGGCCGCGGTCGAGCTGGTGATCGCGCAGACCGACCCCGGCCTGCAGGGCGACCGCTCCACCGGCGGCACCAAGCCGGCCGCCCTGGAGACCGGCGCGCAGGTCCAGGTCCCGCTGTTCATCACCACCGGCGAGAAGATCAAGGTCGACACCCGCACCGGCGCCTATCTCGGCCGCGCGTAGGTGGCCGCTCGCAGCAAGGCACGTAAGCGCGCGCTCGACATCCTGTTCGAGTCCGAGCAGCGCGGGCTGCCCACGCTTGAGCTGCTCACGGAGCGCCAGTCCCTCGGTGAGCAGCCGGTTCCCCAGTACGCCGCGGACCTGGTCCGGGGCGTCGCCAGCCACAGCGAGCGGATCGACGCGCTGATCTCGTGGAACCTGGTGGACTGGACGCTCGAGCGGATGCCCGCCGTGGACAGGAACGTGCTGCGGGTGGGCGTCTACGAGTTGCTCTGGGCCGACGACGTGCCGGACGGCGTGGCGATCAGCGAGGCGGTCGCCCTGGCCGAGGACCTGTCGACCGACGCGTCCCCCAGCTTCGTGAACGGCGTGCTCTCCCGCCTGGCGGCGGAGAAGCCCACGCTCGACCTGGACCCCAGGCCGCTCAGCGACGACGACGAGCTTGACGACGCCGACCGCTGATTTAAGAAACTCACGCGGCGGTAAAGCGGAGCCCGAGTCCGAGCCGGCGGAGGACGGCGAAGAACCACAGCGCGCACACGGCCGCGCCGAACCCGGTCAGGCCGATGGTGACGACCGTGGAAAGCAGCATGAAGAGCTTGAACGGCTCGGTGACCATCATGATCGCCATGGCGGACGTCAGCACCAGGAACAGCCCGGCCCAGAACCAGGTGGCGCCCTGGAAGAAGCGGTGCAGCCCGGGGTGGTGGTCCTCGGTCTGCTTGAACGCGACCACCTCGGCCGCCAGCTGCGCGACCAGCGGCTTGCTGGTCGGCGCGGTCCGCGCGAACACCAGGCACATCGCCAGGTTGGCGAGCGGGAACTGGGCCTTGAACATCCACAGGTCGCCGGTGCTGACCGCGACCGCGGTCTGGATGGTGAGCACCACCGCGGAGATCATCAGCAGCGAGGTGACCGAGCCGGTGACGATCCGGCGGGCCCCGATGAGCAGCCACACCACCGCCGTGCCCGCCAGCAGCCCCGCGTCGGGGCTGACCAGGTCGGTGACCGCGACGTAGGTGCCGAACGGCAGCCCCACGGATTCCGCCATCGACCACGCGGTTGTCCGCAGCAATCGACATGGGTGGGGGAGGTAAATATGTTCGGGGGCTGGCATGCGGATGAGCATACGGGCAATGCCTGGGTCTTGGCTGGGCATTCGATGAGGGTGGCATATCGGATTTGACCGCTGTGCCGATTCCCTTGAAGCGTCCGCTGAAGTCTCTTTCACATTTCTTAATACGACAGCGCTGTCAGATCGGTTCGAAGCCGCCGTGACAATTTGCCGCTAATCGCCTACTTTGAGTGAGGAGACGCCGGTGCCCTGCGGGGCGGCCTCGCCTCCGGCGCACTAGAGTTATCCCCGGGGAAGGACTTCCCGCCAGGGGGGCCGATATCTCTCGGAAGGGCGTCCGATGAGAGGCAAGGATTTCGGGCAGGCAGTGCCACCAGAGCAGATGGCAGTGCCACCAGAGCAGATGCCACCAGAGCGGGCGGCCGGCTTTGACGCGGAGCGACGCCGGGCGACGCCGCCGTCGCTGGTCGCCGACGCGCTCGATGCGGCCCTGGCGGCCCGCGCGGCGCAGACCGGTCGGGCCGCGCTCGATGTGGTCGACGTCGGCGCGGGAACCGGCGGGTTCGCGGTGCAGCTGGCCGCCCTCGGCCACCATGTCACCGTGGTGGACCCGAGCCCGGACGCGCTGGCGGCCGCGCGCTGGCGGGCGGCCGAGTTCGGCGTCACCCTGACCGCCGTCCAGGGCGAGGCGGGCGACCTCGCCGCGCTGGTCGGCGGCAGCGCGGCCGACCTCGTGGTCTGCCACAACGTGCTCGAGTACGTCGATTCGCCCGCCGCCGCGATGACCGCCATCGCCCGGGTGCTGCGGGCCGGCGGCATAGTCAGCGTGCTCGCCGCCAACGTTGTCGCGGCGGTGCTGCAGCGCGCGCTGGCGGGCCGCTACGACGAGGCGCGCCGCCTGCTTGACCCGCATCCCGGCCGCGCCCCCGGCCCCGCCCCTGCCATCATCGAGCACCGCCGGTTCACACTCTCCGAGCTCACCGCGCTCATCGAGGGCGCCGGCCTGCGGGTGGGCGAGGCGCAGGGGATCCGGGTCTTCGCCGGCCTGCTGCCCGGCGCGGGCGCCGACCCCAACGCCGCCGATGCGCTGCGCGACCTGGAGGCGGCGGCGGCCGGCTACCCGGCGCTGCGCGACATCGCCGCCCGGCTGCACGTCGTCGCCTTCCGGGGGGAGGACCCGCCGGAGGCGGCCCGCGGGTCATGACGCAGCCGCCTGACGACCGGCCGGCTGACGACCGGCCGCCCGACGACCAGCCGCCCGACGACACTGGCTGCCGCATCCTGCACGTCGACATGGACGCCTTCTACGCCAGCGTGGAGCTACGCGACCGGCCGGAGCTGCACGGCAAGCCCGTGGTCGTGGCCGGCCGCGGGCCCCGCAGCGTGGTGCTCTCCGCCACCTACTCGGCGCGGAAGTTCGGCGTCCGCTCGGCGATGCCGGTCGGCCGGGCGCGGGGGCTGTGCCCGCAGGCGATCTTCATCCCGCCACGGCCCGAGGTCTACGCGCAGGTGTCCAAGGAGGTGATGGCGATCTTCCGCGCGATCACCCCGGAGGTGGAGCCGCTCTCGCTCGACGAGGCGTTCCTCGACGTGTCCGGCGCGATCCGGCGGCTTGGCTCGCCGCGCGTGATCGCGGAGCTGATCCGGGCGCAGGTGCGCGAGCAGCAGTCGATCAGCTGCTCGGTCGGGATCGCGCCGGTCAAGTTCGTGGCGAAGATCGCGTCGGCCCGCTGCAAGCCGGACGGCCTGCTCGTGGTCCCCGCCGGCGGACTGCTCGACTTCCTGCACCCGCTGCCGATCTCCGCGCTCTGGGGGGTGGGCGGCCACGCCGAGCAGGTGCTCGGTCGGCTTGGCCTGCGCACGGTCGGTGATATCGCGCGCGTTTCGCAGGCCACCATGCGCCGTGAGCTCGGCGCGGCCGGAGCGCAGCTGTGGGCCCTGGCCTGGGGAGAGGACGAGCGCCGGGTGAGCCCGAGCCGGGAGGAGAAGAGCGTCGGCGCCGAAGAAACGTTCGATACCGACGTCGATGACCCGGAGGTGATCCGCCGGGAGCTGCTCCGGCTGTCCGGCCGGACGGCGCGGGCGCTGCGCGGCGCCGGGTGCGTCGCGCGGACCGTGACGATCAAGCTCCGCCTCGCCAGCTTCAAGACCATTACCAGGTCACGGACGCTGGCCGAGCCCACGGACGTGGCCAGGGAGATCTGCTCGACCGCGTGGACCCTGTACGAGGGATCCGGACTGGACGCCAGGGCTCGGCTGCGGCTCGTCGGCGTCCGGGCGTCGGGCCTGCGGCCGGCCGAGGGCGCCGCACGGCAGCTAGCGTTCGATGACCGCCCGGTTGGCTGGCGCGAGGCGGAGCAGGCGGTGGACCGGATCGCCCGGCGGTTCGGGACCGACGCGGTCCGGCCGGCCACCCTGCTGAGACCTTCTGGCGAAGGTCCGGCCGACGCCCCTTCCACGGCACGTGAGGAGACTCGTATTCTGGGAAATGAACCTGGTAGCCAAGTGAGGTGAAAGTCACCCCACCCCCCGGGTTCCCATGGGAGGCGTCGTGCCGCTCTCTGAGCATGAGCAGCGCCAGCTCGAGCAGATCGAGCAGGCGCTCTACAGGGAGGATCGGAGGCTAGTCCGTCTAGTTCGCTCCAGCGATCCCCACGTGCATTACCGGCGTCGGGTGATAACGGCGCTCATTGGGTTGGTTCTTGGCGCGGCGATGGTCGCCGTCGGGATTGTACTGCCGCATCTCATCGGCCTCGCGGTCGGCGGGTTCGTCGTCATGCTCCTGTCCGGTGTCTGGGCACTGAGCAGCTGGCGGCAGATGGCCACCGTCACGGTCGGCGGAGCGGCTCTCGGTCCGGTCGGCAAGCGCCGCTCGCGCCGCTCGCGTCACGGCGGCCGCGGCGGCCGCGGCGGCCGTGGCAAGACCCCCCGCTCCTCGGTGATGGAGCGGCTCGATGAGCGCTGGCGCAGGCGGCAGGAAGGCGGCCAGTAAGGGAGTCGTCGGGGTCCGGAACCGGCCCAGCCATTCCGGGGTCAGGCGGCTGAAGATGTCGGCCGCCTGCGCCATCGCGTTCAGGGCGGGCCCGGCCACCGAGGCGGGCAGCAGCCTGCCGCGCCACCGAATCCGGCGCGGCGCGGCGACGGCAATGGCCCGCCGCACGGTCACGCTGTCGTGCCGCAGCCCGGTGCCGTCGGCAGGCCGCGCGGAGTACCTGGCCCGCTCCTCCGCCATGGCGATCCGGCCGAGCGCGGCCAGCGCCGGCTCCGCCAGGGCAAACTCAGTGCCCGCCCGGGCCGCCACCGCGCGCGGCGACTCGCTGGGCAGCCAGTCGGCGCCGTAGTCCACCAGGTCATCGCGGAGTTCGCGCCACGCCGCGTGCGCCCACTCGACGTCCGCACCGCCGTGCCCGCCGCGCTGGCCGCCGTGACGGCCGTGATCGCCCCGGCGCCTGCCCCGGCGCCAGCGTCGCCGCCTGATCACCAGCCGCGCCGACCACGGCGCCGCGAGCGCGAGGACGACCAGGCCCGCCACCACCAGGCCGAACACCTCCCACGGGTTCACTCCGGGGGCCTGCGCGCCGCGGGGGGCCGCGCTGCCCTGGCCGCCGAGGTTGCCGCCATCGAGCGCGGTGCGAAGGTTAGGGGGCAGGTCGGACCGGCTGCCTTTTCCTCCGCCCGACGAGGTCGGCGCCGAGGGCGGCTCTTGGTGCGTGCTGCTGCCGGGTGAACTGCTGCCCGGCAGGTAGGTGTAGGACGGCGCGTACGCGGTGCCCTGACCGTTCGAGCCCGCGGGGGTCGGCTCGAATCGCAGCCAGCCCAGCCCTTGGAAGTACAGTTCCGGCCAGACGTGCGCGTCGCGGGTGGTGACCAGATATTCGTTGGTTTCGATGGAGGTGCCGGAGGTGAAGCCGTAGGCGAGCCGCGACGGGACGCCGAGCAGCCGGGCGAGCACCGCCATCGCGTAGGAGAACTGCTGGCAGTACCCGCTCTTGGTCCGCTCGAGGAAGGTCGTCAGGTCGATCGCGTTGAGCACGGCCGGGGCCTTCAGGTTGTACTTGAATGATCCGTCAGTCAGCCAGTTCTGCAGCGCGACCGCCTTCTCGAACGGCGTCTTCGCCCCGACGCCGCCGACGACCGACTCCGCCAGCGCGCGCAGCGAGTCGTAGGAGGCGGGCACCTGCAGGTAGCGGCCGCTGATGGCGGCGGGCGGCGGCGGCGCGCTGTTGAGCACCTGCTCGGGCGGCGAGTCGGACAGGCTGGTGACCGAGTACTGGAGGCCGGCCAGCGCGGTGCCCGCGTCGAACAGCATGAGGGTTGACTTGTCGGCCTCAAGGTCCCCCTTGGCCCGGACCGAGAGCGCCGGGTAGGGCAACGGCAGCGCGCCCAGGCCGTCGGGCCCGACGTCGTTGGCGATTCTGATCGTCGTGTTCACCTCGGCCGCGTACGACCGGTTCGTGAGCCCGGGCGGCGCGGGCATCGCGGTGTCGACGCGCGCCGTCGACTCCGGCTGGCTGAACAGCCCCCAGCCGGAGTCGGTCAGCTGGTCGAGCACGTAGATCTGGAGGTAGTCCGGGGACGATTGGGTGGTGTCGTACACGAGCACGTCGGCCGGCCGGCCGTTGAGCTCCTGGGTGAGCTGCTGCGAGAGCGTCGTGTCCACGCCGGGAAACCCGACGCTCGCCCCGCCGCTGCTGCCCGAGCCGGATCCGGGGCGGCCGCCGATCCCCGGCTGCCCGCCGAACAGCCGGGTCACGTGCAGTCCGGGGATCACCAGCGGCAGGAACAGGGCGAGTACGATCGAGGCGAACCCGACCCGCCGTCCCGCCGCGGCGACCACCCGGGTGTCGGGGGCGTGGCGGGCGGACGGGTCCTGGTGCTCCCACTCCTTGATGCGGTCCTTGCCCTCGCTGCTGAGCAGGCCCAGATAGCCGCCCACGCCGACGGCGAACGCTACCGTGGTGCCGAGGAAGCCGCGGCCGACGCTGAGCGTGAACGGCTCCATGAGCAGCAGCAGCAGCGGCAGGCCCGCCAGCGCGGCGCTGCCAAGCCGGACCGCGATCCAGTCGGTGAGCAGGGCCGTGATCCCGATGCCTGCGGCGGCGAGCAGCAGCATGCCGCGCAGCTCGGGGACCGGGGGAGCGTACCTGGACGCCTCGTTGAACCCCTGGCCGGCCAGGTCAAAGAGCTGCCGGGTCGAAGCGGGCGTCGGCAGCACGTGCAGGAACGACCGGGCGTTCGAGAACGCGAGGTTCAGGTAGAGGAGCAGCGCGACCAGGCCGCCGAGCAGGCACACGAGCTCGGGCAGTCGGCGCACTCTGGTCGCCGTGCCCACCGCGGCCACCACGGCGATCGAGCCGAGCCCGACCAGGAACCAGACCGCGCCGGTGAAAATGGGGTAAAGCGACAACGACGCCGCCGCCGTGGCGAGGCCGGCGGCCAGCGTCCGCCGATGACTGGACATCACGCGCCTCCGGTCACGGCAGCGGTGCCGACGGCGCTGCCGCCGCGGGCGACGCCTCGGTGCAGTTCCCGCCACGCCGCGGGCAGCCGGGCCGCGTCGGTCACCACCGCCACCCGCCACCCGGCCCCGGTCAGCGCCCGCGCGCTGGCCGCGACGGCTCGCTCGTCCTGCGACAGGATCAGCGCGAGCGCCGGCGCGCTGCCGCGCCGTGCCGCCGCCAGCTCCTGCGCCTGCCCGGCCGTCAGCTCTCCGAGCACCGCGATGAGCTGCCCGCCGGCGCTGCCGAGGGCCTGGATTCCGGCGTCGAGCCGGATGGCGCGGGAGGGCTGGAGCACGGCCAGCGTGTCAAGCAGCGTGTCGCGGAACGACCCCTGCCGGGGCACCTCGCCGAGTTCGGTGACGAACCGGGCGTCGAAACCCTCGCCCGCAAGGTGCACCCCGATCGACGCGGCCGCGGTGACCGCTAGCTCGAACATCGGGCCGGAGTACCCGGCGCGCCTGCCGTCGAGGAAGAGCGACGCGGTGTTCCGCCAGAACTGCTCCTCGCGGCGGACCATCAGATCGCCGTGCCGCGCGGTGGACCGCCAGTGCACCCGGTGCAGGCTGTCCCCGGAGCGGTAGGCGCGGGGCGCCGCGTCGTCGTCGCCGCTGGCGGCGATGGACCGCCTGCCGGAATCGCTGTCGCCGAGCCAGCTGCCGGCCAGCGGCGGCCGCGGCAGCGGCACGATCGCGGGCGTGACGGTCAGCGTCGATGTGGAGGTGAACGCCCGGGTGATCGAGACCAGGCCGAAGGAGTCGGCGACCCGCACCCGCAGCGGCCCGATGGTGTACTTGCCCCGGGTGCCCGCGGCGAGCTCGTGGGTGTACTCGCGCCATCCGCCGCCGCTGATCCCCTCGAACACGAACCGGGGCCGGGAGCCGAGCGCGAAAGGCACGGTGTCGTCGGCCAGCAGCAGCCCGGTGCGCAGCCGGGAGACGTTGACCAGGCGGATGGTCACCGCGGCGGTCTGCCCGGTGGGCAGCCGGGACGGGGTCACCCGGCGCACGCAGGAGAGCCGGTACCTGGCCCGGCTGGCGCCGAAGGCGGACAGCAAAGGGAGCGCCATCAGCAGCGCGCCGATCCGCAGCAGGTCGGGCTCGGGGATGAGCAGCCCGCAGACGACAGCCGCCGCCCCGGCGGTGACGAAGGACCGGCCGCGCACCGTCAGCGCCCTAAGCAGCGTGCGCATGACCTGGTCAGCCCCCCGTCAGGGCTTCGGCAGCGGGGTCTGCGCGACGATCCGGGCGACCACCTGCTCGGGCGGGTGCCGCTCGACCAGCGCCTCGGCAGTCGGCAGCAGCCGGTGCGCGAGCACCGGGACTGCGAGCGCCTGGATGTCGTCGGGGATGACGTAGTCCCGGCCATCCAGCGCGGCCCGGGCCCGGGACGCGCGCAGCAACTGGAGCGCCGCCCGCGGCGAGGCGCCGAGCCGCAGCTCGGGCGCGGACCTGGTGGCCGCGGCCAGCGCGATGATGTACTCCTTCACCTGGCCGGTGACGAGGACTCCGCGCACCGCGGCGATGAGCTCGCGCACGTCGACCGCGCTCGCGACCGGCTTGAGCTGGTCAAGCGGTGACGAGGACCCGTGCGTGTCGAGCATCTCCAGCTCTGCCGCGGCAGTGGGGTAGCCCATCGAGATCCGCGCGGTGAACCGGTCCCGCTGCGCCTCGGGCAGCGGGTAGGTGCCCTCCATCTCGATCGGGTTCTGGGTGGCGATCACCAGGAACGGCGCCTCGAGCAGGTAGGTGGTCCCGTCCACCGTCACCTGCCGCTCTTCCATGCACTCGAGCAGCGCCGACTGGGTCTTGGGCGACGCCCGGTTGATCTCGTCGCCGACCACGATGTTGGCGAAGACCGGGCCGGGCTTGAACTCGAACTCGCGTAGTTCCTGGTTGTAGGCGTTGACCCCGGTAATGTCGCTCGGCAGCAGGTCGGGGGTGAACTGCACCCGCCGCACCGAGCAGTCGATGGACCGCGCGAGGGCCTTGGCCAGCATCGTCTTGCCGACGCCGGGCACGTCCTCGATGAGCAGGTGTCCCTCGGCGAGCAGCACGATCAGCGCGAGCCTGACCGCCTCGGCCTTGCCGTCGATGACCGACTCGACGGCCGTGCTGATCCCCTGCGCGGTCGCCACCAGGTCATCAAGGGCCCGCTGCGGACCCCGCCCCGTGTCCAGTACCAATCGGCCCTCCTTGAAAAAGGCCCGCCGCGGCGGCGCCGGAGACTGCGTCGTCTAAAGACAATATGTCGTGCCGCCCCGAATGTGCCACGCCGTGTGGGACCGGGAGTGGGATCAGGCCGCGACCCGCCCTGGGGTGAGTTCTTCCCCCACTTCACTCCACCCCGGATGACCTGGTGTTTTATGTGCACGATCACGGCGGAGAGGATGTTTGGACTGGTGCCGGTGGTGGAATGTGGAGTACAGTGGGGCGTGGTGGAGTGAGATGGCCATCGAACTCGACTCGCTCGGGGTGGGAGGTGAGAACCGAATGTTTCTCGGTACTCACGCGCCCCGGCTGGACGAGAAGGGGCGCCTGTTCTTGCCCGCCAAGTACCGTGACGAGCTCTCGGGGGGAGTCGTGATCACGAAGGGGCAGGAGCGCTGCCTGTACGTCTTCCCGACCGATGAGTTCGGGCGGATGGCCGAGGCGCTGCGCACGGCGCCGGTGACCGCCAAGGGGCTGCGGGACTACAGCCGCGTCTTCTTCGCGAGCGCGTCCGACGAGGTACCCGACAAGCAGGGCCGGATCACCGTCCCCGCCGCGCTCCGCACGTACGCGGGGCTGGAGCGCGACTGCGTGGTGATCGGTGCCAACACCCGGCTCGAGATCTGGGACGCCCAGGCATGGGAGACCTATCTGGCCGCCCAGGAGGACTCGTTCTCCGAGGCCGCGGAGGAGGTGCTACCAGGCATTCTGTGACCGGCCGCCGGTTTACCAGGCGGCCACCAGCCGTCCGGCGGGTCTGGTATCCGCGCCTGGACCACAGGCTGGCGCCACTTCCCCGGCGCCAGGCAGGTCCAGCCGAGGGCGCGGACTCCAGACTCGACCGGGCGCTGGAACGGGCAAGGGCGGGGCAGTTCAGCAGCGCGGCGGAGCGGAGGGGTCTGTGGGCGAGCACGCCTATGCGCACGTGCCGGTGATGGCCGGCCGGGTGGCTGAGCTGCTGCTGCCCGCGCTCACCGGACCCACGCCCGGCGGCCGTCCGCCGGTCCTGGTGGACGCCACCCTCGGCCGCGCGGGGCACGCGCGGATCCTGCTCGAGGCCTGCAGCGAGCTGCTGCTGATCGGAATCGACGCCGACGCGACCGCGATCGAGGCCGGCCGCGAGCTGGCCGCGCAGTACCCGGCCCGGGTGATCCTGGCGCACGCCCGCTACGACCGCATCGCGGAGATCGTCGCAGGGGCGGGGCACCGCCGCATCCAGGGCGCGCTGTTCGACCTCGGCGTGTCCTCCCCGCAGCTTGACGACGCCGGCCGGGGGTTCTCCTACGCCCAGGACGCGCCACTGGACATGCGCATGGACCAGACGGCGGAACTGACCGCCGAGCGGATCGTCAACACCTACCCCGCCGCTGACCTGGCCCGGGTGCTGGCCGAGTACGGCGAGGAGCGGTTCGCCCGCCGGATCGCCGCGTCCATCGAGCGGGAGCGGGCCCGCGAGCCGATCACCAGCACGCTGCGGCTGGCCGCGATCGTCAAGGACGCCATCCCCGCGGCCGCCAGGCGCACCGGCGGCAACCCCGCCAAGCGGACCTTCCAGGGGCTGCGGATCGAGGTGAATGACGAGCTCGGCGCGCTGCGCCGTGCGGTGCCCGCCGCGCTTGAGCTGCTCGCGCCGGGCGGCCGGTTCGTCGCCCTGGCGTATCACTCGCTCGAGGATCGGCTGGTCAAGCGGGAACTGGTCGCGCGGACGGCCGACGCCACCCCGCCAGGGGTGCCGCTGCGCGCGGCCGACGCGGCGGCCGTGGGCGCCCCGTTCCGCCTGCTGACCCGGGGCGCCGAGCGCCCGGACGACCAGGAGCTCGCGATCAACCCGAGGTCGGCCTCGGCCCGCCTCCGCGCGATCGAGCGCATCAGGAACCAAGCATGAAAAAGATAACAGCAAGAAGCGGGCGTGCTCGTTCTCGGGGTCGAGCGGCTGCACTGATCGGGGGAGTGGCGTGAGCGGCGAGCGAAACACAAGCGATGGGAGTCGACCGATGGCACGGAACGACCGGCAGGAAGACGACGGACGCGGCAGTGTCTCTACGATCACCCGGGTCTCCACCGTCGCCCGGCCCGGCGTCCGGCGGCGACCAGCGGCGGCGCCGCGTCCGGCGCAGGAGCAGGGGCAGCGTCCGGCCGGGCGCAGCCAGGCAACGCTGCCGGGGCGCGGGGCAGTGCTGCCGCCCCCCGGGCTGCCGCGCAACGCGCAGACCGCGCCGACCGCCAAGGCCGCGCCGAGCGCGCAGGCCATACCTAACGTCCAGGCCGCGCCGAGCGCGCGGCCGGCGCCCCGCCCCGCCGCGGCGCCGGGCGCAGCGCGCGTCGGCGCGCACCGGCTGCCGTTCGTCCTGCTGCTGTGCGGCCTGCTCGGCGGCGCGCTCGTCTCCGCGCTGGTGATCAGCACCACGCTGGCCGAAGGCGCCTTCGAGATCACCAACCTGCAGAACTCGACCAGCGCCCAGGCCAAGCAGCTGCAGTCGCTTGCGGAGGAGGTCGCGCAGGCGCAGTCGGCGCCGCAGATCGCCACCCGCGCGGCCAGGCTCGGCATGGTCGGGGTGGGCGAGCTCCGGTTCGTCGATCTCAAGACCGGCGAAACCGTGACCGACGCCGATCCCGGCTGGGTGGGCAGCATCCCCGGGTACTACCCATGACAGGGCGAGGGGGCCCGAGCGGGCCAGCCGGACCCGCGGGCCCGAGCGGTCCGGTGGGGGGCAGGGGGCGTCGCCCGGGGCCAGCGCCCCGGCCGGGCGCGTTGCCGCCGCGCCGGGCGGGCGGCCCCCCGCCAGCGGGCGGCCGCGGCTCAGCCCGCCTCCCCCGCCCCTCCGACCCCTCGGCCTGGCCGGCCAGCCAGCCGGCCGCGGCGGCCGGCTCACGACGCCAGGGCACCGCTCGGCCCGAAATCCCCCGGCCTCCCCCGCCCCTCCCGCCTCCCCGGTCCGTCCCACCCGCGCAGGCCGCCGCGGCTCCCGCGCTGGCTCACCGCCCGGCGCGGCGACCCGGGTCGGCGGATCGGCATCACCCTGCTCGCGATCGCGATCATGCTGACCCTGTTCGCCGGCCGCCTGGTGCAGATCCAGGGCATGGAGGCCGGTTACTACCGGAACGCCGCCAACACCGAGAAGCTGGTGCCGAGCGTGCTGCCCGCGATGCGGGGGACGATCTACGGCTCCAACGGCCAGCCGCTGGCGATGAGCGTCCAGACGTGGACGATCGTCGGCGACCCGAATGAGCTGACCGGCGCCCAGAAACTGCAGGCCGCACAGCAGCTAGCGGCGCCGCTCGGGCTGACCGAGGCGGCGCTGCTGCACCTGCTGCAGCACCCGAGCTCGCCGGGCTACGTCGTCCTCGGCACGGGCATCGACTCCGCCGACGAGACCCAGATCGCCACCGTCGCCGCCAAGCTCAACCTCGGCGGCGGCATCACCGAGACCATGTCCTACGCGCGTGACTACCCCGACGGCGAGGCGACCGCCAACGTAGTCGGGTTCACCAACACCAACCAGAATACCGACGTGATCGCCGGCCAGGCGGGCATCGAGCAGGAGTACAACAAGCTGCTGAACGGCACCAACGGCAGCGAGCAGTACGAGCAGGGCACCGACGGCGAGCAGATCCCCGGGACCGAGGAGGAGACGCCGGCCGAGAACGGCGAGTCCATCAAGCTGACGATCAATCCGGACCTGCAGTACGACGCCATGAAGGCGTGCGAAAACGAGGTCGACAAGGCACAGGCCAAGTCGTGCACGGCCGTCATCATGCAGCCGCAGACCGGCGACATCCTCGCCATGGCCCAGTGGCCGACCTGGGACCAGGCCAACCCAGGGAGCGCCACCGACCTGCCGGTCCAGGCCGAGTTCACGCCGGGCTCCACCGCCAAGGTGATCACCGCGTCGGCCGCGCTCGAGCAGGGCGGGAAGACGCCGATGAGCTCCTACTACATCCCGTCTGAGATCTACCGGGGCGGTCAGTGGATCCACGACGCCGAATGGTCGCCCAAAGAGCACTACACAATCGCCGGCATCATCGCCAACTCTTCCAACATCGGCATGTCCCAGGTGGTGCAGAGCGTCTCGCCGCAGGTCCAGTACGACTACCTGCGAAACTTCGGCCTCGACGAGCCGACCGGCCTCGGCCTGCCGTACGAGACCGCGGGCCAGCTCGACCCGCCCGCGCAGTGGGCGGGCGACGAGCGCTACACGCTCGCCTACGGCCAGGGCATCGCGGTCAACGCGGTCCAGATGGCCAGCGTGTACGCGACGATCGCCAACAACGGCGTCCGGGTGGCGCCGCGGCTGGTCGCGGGCACCTACAACTCGGCCGGCCAGTACACCGCGGCCCCGGCGTCGAAGTCCCGCCAGGTGATCGCGCCCAAGACGGCCAAGGAGCTAATCTCGATCCTGCAGCAGGTGCCGGGGGTGGACGAGATGGCCGACCAGCCGTGGGGCATCATCCCCGGCTACGCCGTGGCGTCCAAAACCGGCACCGCGAACGAGCCCGCGAGCTCCGTGGCTGGCGCGTCCTGCCCCGCCGATAACCCGATCTGCATCTACGGCGCCAGCTACATCGGCATGGCGCCGGGCAACGGCCCGAAAGTCGTCGTGGCGGTGAATGTGCAGGACCCGAACAAGTCCAGCCAGGACTATTTCGGGGACATGGTCGCGGGCCCGGTGTTCTACAACGTCATGAACAACGCGCTCGCGAACCTGCAGATCCAGCCTCAACCTGGCCTCCAGCCACCGGATGTTCGGCTCAATGCGCCCTGATCTTGGATACCCTCAGGGCGTGATCCGACCTGCACGTCCCGTGCCGCGCCCGCTGTCAGGGCTCGCGGAGCTCCTCGGCGTGGGCAGAGCGGAGAGCATCGGGAGCGGGCCGGGCCGGCTGTCCGGGGTCAGCCTCGACTCCCGGGCCGTGCAGCCCGGCGACCTGTACGCCGCGCTGCCCGGCGCGCGCGCGCACGGCGCGGCCTACGCGGAGCAGGCGGTCGCGGCCGGGGCGGTCGCTATCCTCACCGACCCCGACGGCCGGGACCGGGCGGCCCGCGCCGGGGTGCCCGTCTTCGTCGTGTCCAGCCCGCGTGACCGGCTGGGCGACGTCTCCTGCTGGATCTACGGCGACCCGTCCACCCGGATGACGATCGTCGGGGTGACCGGGACCAGCGGCAAGACCACAAGCAGCTACCTGTGCGAGGCCGGCCTGCGCGCCGCCGGGCACGCCACCGCCCTGGTCGGCGGGGTCGAGATCCGGATTGGCGCCGACCGCGTCGCCTCGGCCCTGACCACACCGGAGGCGCCGGACCTGCAGGCACTGCTGGCGGTGGCGGTCGAGCGCGGGGTGACGGCGGTCGCGATGGAGGTGTCGAGCCACTCCCTCGCCCTCGGCCGGGTGGCAGGGACCCGGTACGACGTGGCCCTGTTCACCAACCTGTCCCAGGACCACCTGGACTTTCACGCCGGGTTCGAGGACTATTTCCGCGCCAAGGCGAAGCTGTTCACGCCGGCGTACTCGGCTGTGGGCGTGGTGAACGTGGCCGACAGGTACGGCAGGCGGCTGGTGGCCGAGGCGTCGGTGCCGATCGTCACGTTCTGCGCGGACCCGGCGTCGGGCGCCTACCCGCAGGCGGATTGGCAGGCGGCCGACGTCCGCTGCGGCGCCGACGGGTCGACGTTCCGGGTGCTCGGCCCGGGCGGGGTCGAGGCCGACGCGTCGGTGACGCTGCCCGGCGCGTTCAACGTCGCCAACGCGCTCGGCGCGATCGTGGCCCTGGTGGAAGCGGGAGTGGACCTGGCCGACGCGGTGCTCGGCGTGGCCTCCTGCCCCGGCGTCCCCGGCCGCCTGCAGCGGGTGGCCGGCGGGCCGCCCGACGCGTTCGTCGATTACTCGCACAAGCCGGGCGCGGTGGAGGCCGTGCTCGCCGCGCTTGGACCGGTGACCAGCGGGGAACTGATCGTGGTGCTTGGCTGTGGCGGAGACAGGGACCGGGGGAAGCGGCCGCTGATGGGTGCCGCCGCCGCCAGGCTGGCGGACGTGGCGATCTTCACCAGTGACAACCCGCGCACGGAGGATCCGCTGGCGATCCTGGCCGAGATGCTGCAGGGAGTGCTCGGAATCCCGCAGGGGGAGCGGGCCCGGGTGATTATCGAGCCGGACCGGGCGGCGGCGATCGACCTCGCCGTCTCCCTGACCGGGAAGGGGGACGTGGTGCTGGTGGCCGGCAAGGGGCACGAGACGGGGCAGTACATCGGGGCGGCCGTGCTGCCCTTCAACGATGTTGAGGTAACCGCGGCCGCTCTGGCGCGGCACTCGGAGCACGGCGGCGCGGGGGCGGGCGGGTCATGATCGCCCTGTCCGTCGCCGAGATCGCCGCCCTTACCGGCGGCACGCTGAGGCCGGCGGCTGGCCAGCAGGACGCCGGCGCCGTCATGGTGACCGGCCCGGTCGTGATCGACTCGCGGCAGGCGGCCCCCGGCGCGCTTTTCGCCGCCCTCCCCGGTGAGCAGGCAGACGGGCACGATTTCGCCGCGGCGGCGGCCGGTGCCGGAGCGGCCGCGGTGCTCGCCTCGCGGCCCGTCGACGACGTCCCCGGCTCCCCGGTCATCATCGTGCCCGACGTCACCGAGGCGCTCGGCGCGCTGGCGCGGGCAGTGCTCGAGCGCCTGCCGAACGCGACCGTCGTCGGGATCACCGGGTCGTCGGGCAAGACCACGACCAAGGACCTCACCGCCCAGGTGGTCGAGCGCCTCGGCGCGACGATCGCCCCGGTCGGCTCGTTCAACAACGAGCTTGGCCTGCCGCTCACCGTGCTGCGGGCCGACGAGTCGACGAAGTACCTGGTCCTTGAGATGTCGGCCCGCGGCATCGGGCACATTGCGCAGCTCTGCCGCATCGCGCCGCCGCGGATCGGCGCGGTGCTCAACGTCGGCCGGGCGCACGCGGGCGAGTTCGGCTCGTTCGACGCGGTGGCCAAGGCCAAGGGCGAGCTCGTCGAGGCGCTGCCCGCCGACGGGATAGCTATACTCAACGCCGACGACCCGAACGTCTTGCCGATGGCGGCCCGCACGCAGGCCGCCGCGGTGACGTTCAGCGCGTCCGCGGCACGGACCGCCGACCGTCAGGCCGACGTCCGCGCCGCGGCCATCAGCCTGGACGACCGCGGCCGGGCCTCGTTCCGGATGATCATGGCGGGCGGGAGCGGGAGCGCGGACGTGCACCTGCGGCTGCACGGCGGCCACCACGTGGCCAACGCGCTTGCCGCCGCCGCGATAGCGGCCGAGCTCGGCATGGACGTCGCGTCGATCGCGGTCGCGCTGTCAAGCGCGACCGCGCGCAGCAAGAAGCGCATGGAACTGCACGAGCGGGCCGACGGCGTGCTCGTAGTGAACGACGCGTACAACGCCAACCCGGACTCGACCAAGGCCGCCATCGAAGCCCTGCGCCACCTCACCAGCACCGGCAGGCGCGGGTTCGCGGTCCTGGGCTACATGGGCGAACTCGGCGACTTCGCCGACGAGAGCCACCAAGAGGTCGGTCGGCTGGCCGCCCAAGCCGGGGTGACCGGCCTCGTCGCGGTCGGCGAGCTGGCCGCGCCGGTGCTGACCGGGGCGCGCGCGCAGGTCGGCTGGCGGGGCGAGGCGATCGCGGCACCCGACGCCAAGGCTGCGATAGAGACACTGCGAAACCGACTGCGCCCCGGCGACGTCGTACTAGTGAAGGCATCCAAGTCGGCCGGCCTGTGGGAAGTGGCGGACGGCCTGCTCGCGGAGGTTGACCAGTGAAGACCATCCTGCTCTCCGGCGCGATCTCGATGATCGTCGCGCTGCTGGGCACCCGGCCGACTATCACCGTGCTGCGCAAGCGCAAACTCGGCCAGCAGGTCAGGGACGACGGCCCGCAGCACCAGGCCAAGGCCGGCACGCCCACCATGGGCGGCATCGTCATCATCATCGCGTCGCTGATCGGCTACACGGCCGGGCACTGGTTCACCGGTGACCCGAGGTCCGCCTCCGGCATGCTCGTGCTCTTCCTGATGACCGGGCTGGGCGCCGTCGGCTTCGTCGACGACTACATCAAGCTGTTCATGCGCCGCAGCCTGGGCCTGCGCAGCGGTGCCAAGCTGCTCGGCCAGGCCGTGGTCGGCGTCATCTTCGCGGTCCTGGTGCTGCACTTCCCCGACGGCTACGACCTCACCCCGGCGTCGGAGCACCTCTCCTTCATCGCCGACTTCGGCATCTCCATCGGCCCGATCCTCTTCGTGATCTGGGTGCTGGTGATGGTGACCGGCATGTCCAACGGGGTGAACCTGACCGACGGGCTCGACGGCCTGGCGTCGGGCGCCTCCATCCTGGTGCTGGCCTCATACGTGATCATCGGGATCTGGCAGCTGCGCAACGACTGCACCTCCGCGCTCGCGGCCGCCTGCTACCCGGTGCGCGATCCGCTCGACGCGGCGGTGGTCGCCGCGGCGGTGATGGGCGCCTGCTTCGGCTTCCTGTGGTGGAACGCGCCGCCGGCCAAGATCTGGATGGGCGACACCGGCTCGCTCGCCCTCGGCGGCGCCCTGGCAGGCCTGGCGATCGTCACCAAGACCGAAATGCTGCTGCTCCTGCTGGGCGGGCTTTTCGTTATCATCACGATGTCGGTGGTCATCCAGGTGGGCGTGTTCAAGATGACCAAGTTCAAGACCGGAAAGCCGTACCGGGTGTTCCGGATGGCGCCGCTGCAGCATCACTTCGAGCAGGTCGGCTGGGCGGAGACGACCATCGTGGTCCGCTTCTGGCTGATCGCCGGCATGTTCGTGGCCCTTGGCCTCGGCATTTTCTACGTCGGCTAGCTCCGTTCACGGAGGCTAGCTCGCCGCTTCACCGAGGGCAGCGCCGATGTCCGCGATCAGGTCAGCCGTCGGCTCGATGCCCGCCGACAGCCTGATCAGCGTTTCCGGCGCCGTCTCCGCCGCCCACCGCGCCCGCCGCTCCCAGGTCGATTCCACGCCGCCGAAGCTGGTGGCCGGCACCACCAGCTGAGCGGCAGCGACGACCGCGTCCGCCTGGGCCGCTGTCCCGGTCAGCTCGAACGAGAGCAGCGGCCCGAAGCCGCCGGGCAGCTGCAGCCGCGCCGCCGACGACGGGGCGAGCCCCGGATAGTGCACCGCGGTTACCCGCGGGTGGGCGGCCAGGAACTCCGCGATGGCGAGCGCGTTCTCCGATTGCCGCGCGATCCGCAGCGGCAGCGTCTTCATCCCGCGCAGCACTAGCCAGCTCTCGAACGGCCCGGGGATCGCCCCGCCGGCCGTCCGCCACCCGCGCACCGACTCGGCCAGCTCCGCGTCCCGCGTCACCACCGCGCCGCCGAGCACGTCCGAGTGCCCCGAGATCGATTTGGTCAGCGAGTACACCGAGGCCACCGCCCCGAACTCGAGCGGCTTCTGCAGCAGCCCGGTCGCGACCGTGTTGTCGACCACGAACGGCGCCCCGGCCGCCGCCGCGAGCGCGCCGAGCGCCGCCAGGTCGGCGACCCGCAGCAGCGGGTTGGTCGGCGTCTCCGCCCAGAGCACGGCTCGCCCGGGGGGCGTGGCGGCAGGGCCGCCCAGCGCGACCTCGACCACGTCGAGATCGAGCTGGTCGACTGCCACCGCCACCGCCCCGTGCGGCCGCAGCCGGTCCGCCAGCGCCCGCGTGTTGAAGTACCCGTCATGCGGAAACACGATCCGCGACCGCCCCGCCGCCAGCGCCAGCATCAGCGCCATCGATGCGGCCTGCCCGGACGCGAACGTCACCGCCAGCGCCCCCGGCCCCTCGATCGCCGCCAGGGCCTCCTCGACCGCCGCCCACCCCGGGTTGGCCATCCGCCCGTACCCCCGCTCCGGGTCCGGCTCCCCCTGCGACACATACGTGCTGGTAGCCAGCAGTGGCGGCGCCAGCGGTGCCCCCGCCCCGCGCTCGGTCCCCGCGTGCACAAGCGCCGACTCAACATCAAATTCCATAACCCCCATTCTCCCGAACGCGCGCGCGGCCGCGCACTCCCCGCCTGTTCCCCGCCCCCGCCCGCCCTCCCCGCCCGCCCCGTCCTCCCCGCCCTCCCCATTCCCCCGCGCTCCCCATTCCCCCGCGCTCCCCATTCCCCCGCGCTCCCGGTGGCGAGATCGCTAGCGCTGAAACTTTGACCGCCTATCACCGGTCAAAGTTTCAGCGCTAAGTCATGGAGGGACGCCACGGAGACGTAGGCGAGGATAACAGCAAGAAGCGCGTGGCGCCGGGGGCGGACAGACTGGAGCCGGGCAAATTGCGGTGGAGTTGCGCGACACGCGGCGGATATTCCGGGTGCGGACGGGCGGAACGCGGACACTAGATGCCATGTATGTCCGGGTGGGTGGCGGTGCGGTTCAGGACGGGTTCGGGCCGGGCGAGGACGACGAGCAGGAGCGCCTTGACGCCGGCGCTCGATTGCCGGCCCCCGGCCGGCCGTGGCGCGGTCCGCTTGGCGGCGGCGTCGCCGTGGTCCGGGAGCGGATGCGGGCCGCCCGCGCGCTGCTCGACCGGCCGCTCACGTCGTACTACCTGATCATCGGCATCACCACGCTGCTGCTCTCGCTCGGCCTGATGATGGTGCTGTCGACCGGGTCGGTGAGCGATCTGTCCCAAGGCGAGTCGCCGTACCACGATTTCGAATGGCAGCTGGTCGGCATCGTCGTCGGCCTGCCGATCATGTGGCTGATGGCGCGCTCGTCGCCGCGGCTGTTCCGCGCGATGGCCTACCCGCTGCTCGCGGTCTCCATCATCGGCCTCGGCCTGACGCTGATCCCCGGCGTCGCGGTGAAGCACAACGACGTGGCCCGCTGGATCGCGATCGGGCCGGTGACGTTCCAGCCGTCGGAGCTGGCCAAGCTGGCGCTCGCGGTCTGGGGCGCGGACCTGCTCGCCCGCAAGGAGAAGCTGGGGATGCTCGCCGACTGGCGGCACATGCTGGTCCCGCTGGTGCCGGGCACCGGCCTGCTCGCCATGCTGGTGATGGCGGGCCAGGACCTTGGCACCACGAGCATCCTGCTCATCATCCTCCTCGCGCTGCTCTGGTTCGGCGGGATGCCGACGCGCGTATACACCGCCCTGCTCATCCTGATCGGGCTGGTGCTCGTGCTGCTGATCGTGGCCAAGGGCTACGGTTCCAGCCGGCTGGGCGATTTCCTGCACCCGGGCACCAACCCGATGGGGCAGGACCAGCAGCCCATCCAGGGCAAATACGCGCTCGGATCTGGCGGCTGGTTCGGCGTGGGCCTGGGCGCCAGCAAGGAGCAGTGGGGTTACCTGCCCGAGGACTCGAGCGACTTCATCTTCGCGATCATTGGTGAGGAACTTGGCCTTGTCGGCACGCTCTGCGTCACCGCACTGTACGGTGGGCTTGCGTTCGCTGGTCTTCGGGTGGCGCGTCGCACCCCCGACACGTTCAGCCGGCTGGCCGCCGCCACGATCACAGCCTGGATCGTCCTGCAGGCAGTGGTGAACATCGGCGCGGTGATCGGGGTGTTCCCGATTACCGGCGTGCCGCTGCCGCTGGTGTCCCAAGGACTTTCATCAGTGCTGGTGACGATGGTGGGGCTAGGCATGCTCATGTCGTTTGCGCGGCGAGAACCGGGAGCGAGCCAGGCATTGGCGGCGCGGGGCCCCGGCGCGGGGCCTCGCGTCCTAAGCTGGCTTAGCCGGGGGATGCGGGGCGAGACCTAGATGATCAGCGCCCGCGGCGTAAGTCTGGTCGGGTGACGAGCAAGGAGCATGCGATGCGGGTGGTGCTAGCTGGCGGCGGGTCAGCCGGTCATATTGAGCCTGCTCTGGCGCTTGCCGACGCGCTGCGGCAGGCGGACAGCAGCATCCAGGTGACGTGTCTCGGCACGGCGCGGGGCCTGGAGAGCCGGCTCGTCCCGATGCGCGGCTACGACCTTGAGCTCATCCCCGCGGTACCGCTGCCCCGTTCGGTGACACCGCAGCTGCTCACCGTGCCCGGCCGGCTGGCCGGCGCGGTGCACGGCGTGGGCGTCATCCTGGACCGGGTCGGCGCGGACGTGCTCGTGGGCTTCGGCGGGTACGTGGCGACGCCGGCGTACCTGTCGGCCAAGCGGCACAGGGTGCCGATCGTGGTGCACGAGGCGAACCCGCTCCCCGGCATCGCCAACCGGCTCGGCGCCCATCTCACCACGCACGTGTTTACCGGCCATCCGGACACCAAGCTGCGGAACGCCGTCTACCTGGGGGTGCCGATCAGGCGGCAGATCGCCGAGCTCGACCGGTTCGCGCTCGGCGACAAGGCGCGGGGGCATTTCGGGCTCCGGCTTGACCTGCCCGTACTGCTTGTCTTCGGCGGCTCGCAGGGTGCCGTGTCGCTGAACCGGGCGCTGGCGGGCGCGGTCGGCGCGATCACCAATACCGGCGTGCAGGTGCTGCACGTCACCGGGCCCAAGCACCTGAACGAGATCCAGCCGCCGCCCGGCCCGGTGCCGTACGTGGCCGTCCCGTACGTGGACCAGATGGACCTCGCCTACGCGGCCGCCGACTTCGCGCTCTGCCGGGCCGGCGCGATGACGTGCGCCGAGCTCACCGCCGTGGGCCTGCCCGCCGCCTACGTCCCGCTGCCGCACGGCAACGGCGAGCAGCGGCTGAACGCGCTGCCGATCGTGCAGCGCGGTGGCGGCCTGCTGGTCGATGACGCGGAGCTGACCGCGGAGTGGATCAGGTCCTCGCTGCTCCCGCTGCTGACCAACATCGACCAGGTGGCAGGGATGTCCGAGGCCGCGGCCGCGATCGGCCGCAAGGACGCCGACCGCTGGCTGGCGAAGGCGGTCATCGACGTCGTCGCGGCCGAGGCGGCCAACCGCGCCGCCGACGCGATCGCAGGCCCGCCCTCCGCCCAGCGGCCCACCCCCCCGATCCAGCAGCCGGTCGCCGCGCCTCGGCCGCAGCAGCAGCAGCCGCAGCCGCAGCCGCAGCCGGGCAGCCTCTTCACGCCGCGCACGACCAGGCAGTACGGCGGCCAGCCGGGCGGCTGGGGACAGCCCCCGACCAGAGAGCAGCCCCCGCAGGCTCGGCCTCCGCAGGCTCAGCGCCCGCAGGCTCAGCCCCCGCCGGGTCCGGGACGCCACCGGCAGGCACGGTTATGGAACTGTTAACACTAGGCGAAGGAGGGGACGCGCGCGATGGCGCTGGTGACGCCCACAGAACCGGTGCCGCTTGAGGAGCTCGGGCGGGTGCACTTCGTCGGCATCGGCGGCGCGGGCATGTCCGGCATCGCCCGGATCATGCTGGCCAGGGGCGTCGCAGTCTCCGGCAGTGACACCACCGCCGACTCCGCGGCGCTCGCCGAGCTCGCGGCGCTCGGTGCCCGGGTACACGTCGGCCACGCGGCCGGCCAGCTCGGCGACGCGGACACGCTGGTCGTGTCGAGCGCCATCAGAGCGGATAACCCGGAGCTCGTCGAGGCGAACAGCCGGGCCTTGCGGGTAGTGCACCGCGCCGCCGCGCTCGCGTCGCTGATGGCCGGCCGCCGGGTCATCGCGGTGACCGGAACCCACGGCAAGACCAGCACCACGTCGATGATCACCACGGTGCTCCTTGAGACCGGCGCGGACCCCGCCTACGCGATCGGCGGCCTGCTCGCGGCCACCGGCATCGGCGCGGCCGACGGGAGCGGCGCCTGCTTCGTCGCCGAGGCGGACGAGAGCGACGGCTCGTTCCTGATGTACGCTCCGGACGTCGCCGTGGTCACCAACGTCGAGGCCGACCACCTGGACAACTACGGGACGGAAGCGGCGTACCGTGCCTCGTTCGCCGCCTTCCTTGTTCGGATCAAGCCCGGCGGGGTCCTGGTGACCTGCGCCGACGACCCCGGGACGCGCGACCTCGCCGAGCAGGCCCGCGCGATGGGGCTGCGGGTGGTCAGCTACGGCGAGTCGGCGGACGCGGACTACCGGGTCACCGGGGTGGCGACCGACGGCATGGCGGCGTCTTTCGCCATCACCGCCGAGCCGGGACCGCCCGCCGGAGACAGCCGCCCCGGTCCGTTCGGGCGGATCGAATGTGATCTTCACCTGAGCGTGCCAGGGCACCACTACGCGCTGAACGCGGCCGCCGCCTTCACCGCCGCGGTCGAGCTCGGGCTCGAGCCGGAGCGGGTCGCGGGCGCCCTGACGACCTACCGGGGCGCCGCGCGGCGGCTCGAGCCCAAGGGCGAGGCCGGCGGCGTGCGCGTGCTCGACACCTACGCGCACCACCCGACCGAGCTCGCCGCCGACCTGCGCGCGGCCCGCTCGATCGCCGCTGGCCGCGGTCGCGTCATCGCCGTCTTCCAGCCGCATCTGTTCAGCCGGACGCGGATCTTCGCGGCCGAGTTCGGCGCCGCGCTCGGCCTCGCGGACGAGGCCGTGGTGCTTGACGTGTACGCGGCGCGCGAGGATCCCGAGCCGGGGGTCACCGGCCGGCTGGTCGCGGACGCGGTGCCCGGCGGCGCGGCCCGGTACGTCCCCGACTTCGGCGACGTGCCCAAGGTCGTGGCCTCGCTAGCGCGGCCGGGGGACTTGGTGCTCACCATGGGGGCCGGCGACATCACGAAGATGGGCCCGCTCGTGCTCGACGTGATCGCGGCGTCCGGGGTGACCCGGCCGTGACCGACGCCTCGCTCGGGCGGTGGCGACGGCGCCCGCCGTGGCGGGCGGCGTTCTTCGCGCTTGCCGGGGTCACCATCATCGCCGCAGTCGCCTGGGCGCTGCTTGGCGACCGGGTGTTCGTCGTGCGGTCCATCACCGTGACCGGGACGCATCTCGCGTCGCCCGCGAAAGTGCTCGCCTACGCCGACGTCCCGCTGGGCACGCCGCTGATGCGCGTCAACCCTGGGGCGGTGACGCGCCGCGTCGAGTCGATCCGCCAGGTGGCGTCGGTCACCGTGTCCGAGGACTGGCCGGACCACCTGACGATCGCTGTCACCGAGCGGGTTCCCGTCCTGGCGGTGCGAATGGCGGACGGCGGATACGACCTGATCGACCCGACCGGGGTGATCGTCAGCTATCCCAAGACCAAGCCCCGAGGGCTTCCGCTGTTCGTCACCACACTGCCGGGCAGCGCGCTGCGGGGCGATCCCGGCGTGGCGGCGGCCGCCGCCGTGCTCGCCGAACTGACGCCCGCGCTGGCCCGGGCCGTCACCCACGTGTCGGTCGCTCCGCTCAGCCAGGCAGGCCCGGGGGCGGCGGGTGAGCAGGTGACGCTGACGATGGATCGCGGCAGGACGGTCGTGTGGGGGAGCCCGGGCAACGGCGCCGCCAAGGACCGCGAGATCCAGATCCTGCTCCTGGGCGCCGTCAGCTACCTGGACGTGAGCGCGCCGGGGACTGCGGTCGCACGGTGATCCGCGACACGCTCGCCATCAAGGCGCGTGGCTAGTTGACCACGATGTCTCCCCACCCTACTGTCCCTATCAATCGTAAGGAAGATGAAACTCTAAATCTCAACCTGAAGGTGAAACCTTAAGGTCGGGATAGGCAGGTAAAAGAGCGAGCGGAAAGGGCACCCTCCTCGTGGCAGCACCGCAGAACTATCTGGCGGTCATCAAGGTCGTCGGAATCGGCGGGGGCGGCGTTAACGCCGTCAATCGCATGATCGAAGAGGGGCTCAAGGGCGTCGAGTTCATCGCGATCAATACCGACGCGCAAGCCTTGCTGATGAGCGACGCCGACGTCAAGCTCGACGTGGGCAGGGAACTGACCCGGGGGCTCGGGGCCGGGGCTAACCCGGACGTCGGCGCACGGGCGGCCGAGGACCACCGCGAAGAGATCGAAGAGGTGCTCAAGGGCGCCGACATGGTCTTCGTCACCGCGGGCGAGGGCGGCGGCACCGGCACCGGCGGCGCGCCGGTCGTGGCCAACGTTGCCCGGTCGCTCGGCGCGCTGACCATCGGCGTGGTGACCCGGCCGTTCGGGTTCGAGGGGAAGCGGCGGGCCGTCCAGGCGGAGACCGGGATCGAGCGGCTCCGGGCCGAGGTGGACACGCTGATCGTTATTCCGAACGATCGCTTGCTTTCCATCTCCGACCGGTCCGTATCCGTACTCGACGCGTTCAAGGCCGCCGACCAGGTGCTCCTCTCCGGTGTTCAGGGCATTACCGACCTGATTACCACCCCGGGTCTGATCAACCTCGACTTCGCGGACGTGAAGTCCGTCATGTCCGGCGCCGGGTCCGCGCTGATGGGCATCGGCTCCTCGCGCGGCGACGACCGCGCGGTGGCCGCCGCCGAGATGGCGATCTCCTCGCCGCTCCTCGAAGCATCCATCGACGGGGCGCACGGGGTGCTGCTGTCGATCCAGGGCGGCTCCGATCTGGGGCTCTTCGAGATCAACGAGGCGGCGCAGCTTGTTGCCAACTCCGCCGCCGTCGACGCCAACATCATCTTCGGCGCGGTCATCGACGACGCCCTTGGCGACGAGGTGCGGGTGACGGTGATCGCGGCCGGGTTCGACGAGGCGCGGCCGGGACGGCCGGCGGCCTCCGCGCCGCTCATTGTGAGCCGGTCGTCCGGCTCGTCGGGCAGCGGGTCGCCGTCGGCGGACTCCCGGACCGGCGCGTCGTCATCGACGCCCGCCAACGCCGCGGCGGCGTGGGGCGGCTCTCCCGCGCCGACGCCGCCTGCTCCCGCTCCTGCTCCTGTTACCGCGCCAGCGGTGACCTCATCGGTGAGCTCTGCCCCTGCCGACCCGATGGTCGCCCTTCCCGTCCAGCCGGGCGGCGACGGTGTCTCGTCCGGGTACGTGCCGTCCCCGGTCTCGTTCGTCTCGCCCGACTCCGATGAAGACGAGTACGGCGGCAAGCCGGCGACCGGCTACGGCTCGTGGGACCGCGACCGGGACCGCGACAGCGAGGCATCGTCCGCCACGTCCGCCACGTCCGCCGCGGGGCCGTCCAGCTGGAAGGACTCGGGCCGGGCGGGCAAGCAGGACACGGTCTTCGACGTGACGGCCGGGCGTCGTCGCCCGGTGGTATTCGAAGAGGACGACGACCTGGATGTCCCCGACTTTCTCAAGTGATCGGCGGGCCGAGCTGGCACGCAACCTGGCCGCCGTCCGGGCCCGGGTCGCGGCTGCGTGCGCGGCCGCTGGGCGGGATGCCAGCGAGATCACGCTCATCGCCGTCACCAAGACCAGGTCGGCCGCGGACGCGGTGGCGCTGGCCGAGCTCGGGCTCGCCGATTTCGGCGAGAACCGGGACCAGGAGGCGGCGCCCAAGGCCGCTGCGGTGGCCGAGGCGACGTCGGCCGCGGTCACCTGGCATTTCATCGGCCAGCTGCAGACCAACAAGGCGTCAAGCGTGGTCAGGTACGCCGACGTCGTGCACTCGGTCGACCGGGTCCGCCTCGTCCGCGCGCTCGGCGCCGCGGCATCCGGCGCGCCACCGGGCCGTAACATCGCCGACGCGGCCCTGACCTGCCTGGTCCAGGTCAGCCTGGACGGCGACCCGTCAAGGGGCGGCGTCCCCGTCGGGGAGATTCCGCAGGTCGGAGCTGCCATCGAGGCCGAGCCCGGGCTCGTGCTCGGCGGCGTGATGGCGGTCGCACCGCTCGGCGTCCCGCCGGAAACAGCGTTCGCCTCGCTGCGCGCCATCTCCGGCCTGGTGCGCGAGATCGACCCCGCCGCGACCATCATCTCGGCCGGGATGAGCGGCGACCTCGAGGCCGCCGTGCAAAACGGCGCGACACACCTGAGAATTGGTACGGCGTTGCTCGGCAACAGATCGCTCCCCGTCCTGTAATGTCCGTCGCGTAATGCATTTTGAGGTTTGTTGGGTGCGCGGTGACGCGTGGGTGTGGTACGACGGAGGACTGAAGGATGGCCAGCGCGATGCGCAAGATGGCGGTCTACCTTGGCCTCGTGGAGGACGATCGCCGGTTCCAGGACGGTTACGACTCGTACGAGGAGTACGAGGAGTACGACGAGGCAGCTGAGCTCGTCGAGCCCGTCGCGTCCGTTGCCGCGCGGGCCGACTATGGTGCGTACGTGAGCGATCACCGGGTTGAGCCCATTCCTCCGCAGCAGGTGCAGGTCGAGCTTGCCCGGATCACGACACTTCATCCGCGCACCTACAATGAAGCGCGGACCATCGGTGAGCATTTCCGCGAAGGCACCCCGGTGATCATGAACCTGACCGAGATGGTCGACAGTGACGCGCGCCGTCTCGTCGACTTCGCGGCGGGTCTGATCTTCGGCCTGCGCGGTTCCATCGATAAGGTGACGAACAAGGTCTTCCTGCTCTCCCCGGCGAACGTCGAGGTGACCGCGGAGGACAAGGCGAGGATCGCCGAGCGCGGGTTCTTCAATCAGAGCTGAGCGGCGTGCGCGGGGATATAAGGTGATGTGATGGACATCCTAAAGATCGTCCTTACCTACGTACTCTCTCTGTACTTGGTGGTGCTCATCGGGCGGATGATCATCAGCTGGGTACAGGCCTTCGCGCGCTCCTGGTACCCGCACGGCATCATCCTGGTGGTCGCTGAGACGATCTTCACGCTCACAGATCCCCCACTGAAATTCCTACGTCGCTACATACCGCCCCTTCGGATAGGTACAGTAGCGATGGACCTCAGCTACATGGTGCTGTTCATTGCGGTACTGATTTTGCTGCAGGTGGCTGTACCGAGACTTTGAACCATGTACCGTGCTGTGCAGGTACGGTGCTGAGGAACACGGTGCTGACGGAACTACGGTGCTGAGGAACACAGCCAAGCGCGCCGAGGAGACGAGATGCCGCTGACTCCCGCGGATGTGCGGAACAAGCAGTTCAGTACGACCAGGCTCAGGCCCGGCTACGACGAGGAAGAAGTTGACGCCTTCCTCGACGAGGTCGAGGCTGAACTTGACCGGCTTATCCAGGAGAACGAAGAACTCCGGGCGAAGCTGGCCGAGGTGCTGCGTGGTGGAGGGAAGCCGGCCATGTCCGCGCTCTCTTCGCCACTGTCCGACCAGAAGCCGGACATGATGGCGCCACCTGAGGCGTCCATGGAATACCGGCGCCCCGAGCCCATGCATAACTCGGTCTACTCGAGTGAAGACAACATGGACACGGCGGCCCGCGTACTCTCGCTTGCCCAGCAGACCGCCGACCAGGCGATCGCCGACGCTCGTCGGGAAGCCGACGAGACCCTCGGCCGGGCTCGGCGAGAGGCCGACGAGGTGCTCACCAAGGCCCGCCGCCAGGCGGAGCAGATCACCGGCGACGCGAGGGCGCGCGCCGAGTCCCTGGAGCGTGATGCCCAAGAGCGGCATCGCCAGGCCATGGGCTCGCTTGTGCAATCGCGTGAGGAGCTTGAGCGTCGGGTCGACGACCTGCGCGCGTTCGAGCGTGAGTACCGCAGCCGCCTCAAGGCCTACCTGGAGGGTCAGCTGCGTGACTTGGAGGCCGGCGTGAGCGACAGTGGCACGTTCCCGGCCATGCCTCCGGCGGCACCACCCACCACCCCACCGCAGCTTCCGGCCGGCCTTGGCCAGCCCGCGATGCGCAGCGGTCTGGCGGGTTCGGCGCCTACGGCGGCCCAGTATGCGGTTCCCGAGCACGCGGGCGGCTTCCGCCCCGATGGTCGTTGATCCGCTGGCGTCATTCATCCTGCGCCGGACACGAGGTGATTTTTAGGTGATCCGGTTCAGCGCCGGGCTGGTTGTCGTCGCCCTCGGGGTGCTTATCGGCGGCGTCGTCACCAGCAAGCTGTCGCTGGTCTACGTGTCCATCGCGGTCAGTGCCTCGGCGCTGATCGCGTGGGCTATCGGGGTCTTCCTCAAGCGCGGGGAACTGCGCGAGGAGCTGTTCGGGGGTCGACCGGAGCTGGTGCCCGCTGATGCGCGCGTCGGCGCCGCCCTGTCGGCCCCCGGACGGTCGGCCTCGGCCTCGGCGGCGCAGTCGACTGCGCCGCCGCCGGTCACTCCGGTGCCTACCGCGGTCCGTCCGACCTGGACGCCCAGAGAGGCGGCGCCCGAGGACCCGCAGCCGAAGCCGGTCACGGACCGCGCAGCGGCAGTGCCGCCGTCGGAGCCATCCAGCGCAGGCACCGGCACTACATCAGCCGACGCCGGATCGGCTGACGCGCTGCGGAGCTGGTTCGACCGGCCCGCGCAAGCCAAGCCGCCCGCGCCAGCTGCGGCTGCGGACGAGGCTTCCTCGTCGGTCTCGGAGATGGACCCATCAGGCGTCGTGGACGTGGATGTCCAGGCTGACGAGGACGACGACTGGCCGACCCGGTACTCATGGCTTGACGACGAGGAAGCGGACGAGGCGGTCGAGTCCGATGACGTGGCCCTGGAGTCCGCGACGGACCTCGACCCCGGCGAGACCGCCGAACCCGAGCCGCCAGCGGAGACCGAGCTCCCGGCTCCGCGGAAGCGCAGAGGCGTCCGCGCGAAGACGACGAGCCGTCCGGCGCCAGGCAGGAGAGCGGTCCCAAGCTGGTCACCGTGGTCCCGGGCGTCCCCCGGTACCACGAACCTGACTGCATCCTCATCCGCTTCATGCCCGAGGGCGACGTCCAGACCAAGTCCATCCCCGAGGCCAAGGCGGCCAACTGCACCCCCTGCGCAGCCTGCCAGCCAGAGGACTCAGTTCTGACCACGCGATCCATCTTCCTATCGGTTTTGACTAGACAAATCATATTAAAGCGGACAGGAAAGTGGTCAGAACTGATATGAAGACGAAAAAGTGGCCAGAAGTGATAGGAAGATGGCGGTTCTGAGAAAGTAAGCGCGCTACGTCTGAGGGCATCGTGGTGTTAGTGCGACGGTTGCGCCAGATGCGGCGAGCAGGCGGTGGCAGCCGGGTCGGGCCGCTGGCGGGGAACACAGCCTGCCGGTTCACCGCCCAGCCGCTAGTCCCTGGCCGCGACCGCGAGCCAGAAACGCAAGGCGAGGTCGGCGTCCGCGTGCTGGTGCCAGGTGCCCGCGGCGTCGCCCGGTCCCTCGCCCGGGCCGAACGCCACCGCCAGCACCTCGCCCGCGATCAGCTCTCCGTGCGTGGTCAGCGCCGCCGCAAGGTCGCCGTCCGGCGTCGCCCAGCGCAGCTCGATCCGGTCGCTGACGTCCAGGCCGGAGCTCTTGCGCGCGTCCTGGACCAGCCGCACGACCTCCCGCGCCCAGCCCTCGGCGCGCAGCGAGTCCGACACCGCCAGGTCCAGCGCCACGGTTTCGCCCGCCGCCGTCGCCACGCCCCAGCCCTCAACCGGCGTCTGCGTCACCACCAGGTCGCCTGCGGTCAGGGACACGGCGCCAAGCCCGGGCACCTGCACCGTCGCCACGCCGCCAGACCCGGACCCGGAATTCGCCACCGCGTGGGCCAAGACCGCCGGGTCGGCCGCCCTGATCGCGGCGGCGACCGCCTGGGTGGATGAGCCGAACCGGCTGCCGAGCGCGCGGAACTCCGGCTTGACCGTGTAGGTGACAAGCTCGCCGCCGGCCGCGTCGAGCGGCTCGACCACGTGCACGTTGAGCTCGTCGGCGATGAGGTCGCGCAGTTCCGGCGGCAGCGCCGCGAACCCGGACGCGCCGGCCAGCGCGCGCGAGAGCGGCTGCCTGGTCCGCACCGAGGCCGCCGACCGGGCCGACCGTCCGAGCTCGACCAGCCGCCGCGCCAGCGCCATCTGGGCCGGCAGTACCGGGTCGATCAGGCTGTCGTCCCAGGTCGGCCAGGCCGCCAGGTGCACCGACTCGGGCGCGTCGGCCGGCCGCAGCACACCCCAGAGGTAGTCAGACAGGAACGGCGTGATCGGCGCCATCATCGTCGTGACCGCCGCAAGCGCCGCGTGCAGCGTCGCGAACGCCGACGCCCCGTCGGCCGACCCCGGCCCGTCCCAGAACCGCCGCCGCGACCGGCGCACGTACCAGTTGGACAGGTCGTCGATCAGCCCGGCCAGCCGGCGCCCGGCGGCGGCCGTGTCGAACGTCTCGAGCGCGGCGGTGACATCCCGCACGCACGCGTGCACCTCCGACAGCAGCCACCGGTCGAGCAGCGGCCGCCCGGCCGCGGGCGGCGCCAAGAGGGCCGCCTCCGGCGTCCAGGCCGAGCCGGCCCCAGACCCGGAACCGGCCGCGTTCGCGTAGAGCACCAGAAACGAGACGGTGTTCCAGTACGTGAGCAGCACCTTGCGCACGATCTCGTCGAGCACGCCCGGCCCGATCCGCCGCTGGCCCCAGGGTGACCCGGACGCCGCGAAGAACCACCGCACCGCGTCCGCGCCGTGGGCGTTCATCAGCCCCATCGGCTCGATGACGTTGCCGAGGTGCTTGGACATCTTCCGGCCCTGCTCGTCGGTGACGAGCCCGAGGCAGACCACGTTCTCGTACGAGGACCGCCCGAACACCAGCGTGCCCACCGCCATCAGCGAGTAGAACCAGCCCCGGGTCTGGTCGATCGCCTCGCAGATGAACTGCGCCGGGTAGGCCTGCTCGAACGCGGCCAGGTTCCGCAGCGGCGCCCCCCACTGCGCGAACGGCATCGACCCGGAGTCGAACCAGACGTCGATCACCTCCGGCGCCCGCTTCGCGGGCAGACCGCAGGCCGGGCACGGGAACGAGACGTCGTCCACGTAGGGCCGGTGCGGATCGAGCCCGGACAGGTCGACCCCGGCCAGCCCGCCCAGCTCCGCGAGCGACCCGACGCAGGTCACGTGGTCGGAATCACACGACCAGATCGGCAGCGGCGTCCCCCAGTAACGGGTCCGCGACAGCGCCCAGTCCACGTTGTTGCGCAGCCATTCGCCGTACCGGCCGTACTTGATCGCGCGTGGCTGCCAATTGGTCTTGTCGTTCTGCGCCAGCAGCGCGTCCTTGATCTGGGTGGTCCGTATGTACCAGGACGGCAGCGCGTAGTACAGCAGCACCGTGTTGCACCGCCAGCAGTGCGGGTAGCTGTGCGTGTGCGGCTCGGAGCGCAGCAGCAGCCCGCGGTCGGCCAGGTCGGCCATCAGCGGCCCGTCAGCGTCCTTGAAGAACGCCCCGCCAATCAGCGGCAGCCCCTCGGCAAACCGCCCGTCCGCGCGCACCGGGTTCACCACCGGCATCTTGTTGGCCCGGATGACCTCTAGGTCATCGGCGCCGAAGGCCGGCGCCAGGTGCACCAGGCCGGTGCCGTCCGCGGTGGTCACGAAGGTGCCGCTCACCACCCGGTGCGCGTCCGGAATATCAATCAGGGTGAACGGGCGGTGGTATTCCGCGCCAAGCAGATCGGTGCCGGGCATGGTGGCGAGCACATGCCAGCCCTCGCCCAGGACCCGCAGCCAGAGCGCCTCGGCGACGACGACCTTGTCCCCGGTAGCTTCCTTGCCGGGGGGGATGCCCCCGCGAACCCCCCCTGATCTCCTGGCGATCACGTACTCGACCTCGGGGTGGACAGCGACGGCGGTGTTGGAGACCAGCGTCCACGGGGTCGTCGTCCAGACCAGCAGGTCCGCCCCGGCCAGGTGCGGGTTCGCGCCCTCGGGGACGCGGGCGATCGGGAACCGGACGATGACCGAGGGGTCGACGACGTCCCGGTAGACGTCGGGCTGGCCCATCTCATGGTCGGACAGCGGGGTCCCGCAGCGCGGGCAGTAGGGGCTGATCCGGAAGTCCCGGACCAGCAGTCCCTTGTCGTAGATCGCCTTCAGCGCCCACCAGACGGACTCCACGTACTGCGCGTCCATGGTGCGGTAGGCGGTGGACAGGTCGATCCAGTAGCCCATCCGGGTGGTGAGCGCGGTGAATGCGTCGACGTGCCGGAGCACGGACTCCCGGCACCGCTCGTTGAACTCGGCGACGCCGTAGGCCTCGATGTCCTTCTTGCCCGACAGGCCCAGTTCCTTCTCCACGGCGACCTCGACCGGCAGCCCGTGGCAGTCCCAGCCGCCCTTGCGGGGGACGTGGAACCCCTGCATGGTCTTGAACCGGGGGAACACGTCCTTGAAAACCCGGGCCTCGATGTGGTGCACGCCCGGCATGCCGTTGGCCGTCGGCGGCCCCTCGTAGAAGGTCCACTGGTCCGCGCCCTCGGTCTGCTTCAGCGAGGCCTCGAAGGTACGCTGGCGGTTCCACCGGGCGAGCATCTCGTGCTCGATCGCGGGCAAATCCGCCTGCGCGGGCAGCGCGGGCATCTCCCCGCCCGGTTTGCGCTCCATCACACCCCCTCTGCTGAGCGTCACCCACAGTACCGTGTGCTTCCGCCGTGAGCCGAACGGGTTTGCGGGGGAGCCCAGCGGGCCGTATCCTCCGTTGTCTGTCCGAATCTCAGGATCCGAGGAACCGAATATGACCGCTGCGCCGCACTGGAGCGCTGCTGATCTGCCGGTGCGGTCCGGCGAAGCGCCGTGGACCGACGCCGAAATCGCCGACCTCCGGGTCGAACTAGAAAAAGAAGCGGCCGCGCTGCGGGCGGAGCTTGGCGAGGCGCAGGCTCATATCTCCGCGCACATTAGCGACATGTCGGCCGAGGCCGGGGACGACGAGGCCGACGCAAGCTCTAAGCTGTTCGAGCGGGAGCATGAGCTCGCGCTCAGCAACAACACGCGCGAGCTGCTCGAGCAGACCGAGCATGCGCTCGACCGGATCGAAGCCGGAACATATGGAGTGTGCGAATCGTGCGGCAAGCCGATAGGGAAGGCGCGGCTGCAGGCGTTCCCGCGGGCGACCCTGTGCGTCGCGTGCAAGCAGCGCCAGGAACGCCGCTAACCGCTGCGACCGGTTCCCCGGCTGATGCGGGCAGGCGGCGGCGGATCGGCGTGCTGGTCGCCGTCGCGGTCTTCGTGCTCGCCGCCGACGCCATCACCAAGGCCATCGTCGTCGCGCACCTGCGGCCGGACCAGCCGGTGCACCTGATCGGCAACGTACTGATGCTCTGGCTGACCCGCAACCCGGGGGCGGCGTTCAGCGTCGGCACCGGCGAGACGGTGGTGTTCACCGTGATCGCCTTCGCCGTGGTCGTCTACATCGCCCGGACGGCGCGCAAGCTCTACTCCCTGGGCTGGGCGATCGTCCTCGGCCTGCTGCTCGGCGGCGCCATGGGGAACCTGAGCGACCGGATCTTCCGCGCGCCGGGGTTGTTCCGGGGCGACGTGGTCGACTGGATCGCGGTGACGCGCTACTACCCGATCTTCAATCTGGCGGACTCCGCGATCGTCTGCGGCGGCATCCTCACGGTCCTGCTCGCGATGCGCGGCCAGCACCTGGACGGCACCCGCGGCGACGTGTCCGCCGCCAGCGAGGACGCTGAGCCCTTCAAGGACACTGAGCCCTTCAAGGACACTGAGCCCTTCAAGGACACTGAGCCCTTCAAGGACACAGGGCAGTGAGCTCGCCGGAGCGGCTGGTCCACGTCCCCGACGGGCTGGACGGGGAGCGGCTCGACGCCGCGATCGCCCGGATGTTCGGGGTGTCGCGGACAGGCGCGGCCGAGCTGATCGGCGACGGCAAGGTGCTCATCGACGGCAAGCCGGGGGTCAAGTCCGACCGGGTGCTGGCGGGCGAGGAGCTGTCGGTGACGCTGCCGCCCCCGCCGGGCGCCGAGGTGCCGGCCCCGGCCGAGCCGGTGGCCGGGATGGGGATCGTCTACTCGGACGACGACATCATCGTGCTGGACAAGCCGCGCGGCGTCGCGGCGCACCCGACGCCCGGCTGGACCGGGCCGACGGTGATCGGCGCGCTGCTCGCCACCGGGCACCGGGTGGCCACCTCCGGCGCGGCCGAGCGGCAGGGCATCGTGCACCGGCTCGACGCCAACACCACCGGCGTCATGGTCGTCGCCAAGAGCGAGCCGGCCTACAGCGCGCTCAAGCAGGCGTTCCGCGACCGCACCGTGTCGAAGACCTACCACGCGCTGATCCAGGGCCACCCGGACCCGCTGCGCGGCACGATTGACGCGCCGATCGGCCGGCATCCGTCCTCGGGCGACGGCAGGTTCGCCGTCGTCGCGGACGGGCGGCCGTCCGTCACCCACTACGACACGATCGAGGCGTTCCGCGCGGCGTCGCTGCTCTCCATCGGCCTGGAGACGGGGCGTACCCACCAGATCCGCGTGCACATGTCCGCGCTGCACCACCCGTGCGTCGGTGACCTCCTCTACGGCGCCGACCCGACCCTGGCCGCTCACCTGGGGCTGACCCGCCAGTGGCTGCACGCCGTCCGCCTCTCCTTCGAGCACCCGGGCACCGGCCGCGAGGTCGTTTTCGAGTCGCCCTACGCCACGGACCTGCAGCACGCCCTGGACGTGCTCGCCGCCGAAAGCTAGCGCAGCCCGTCGCCGGCGCGGAGGGGAAATCGACCCCACCCCTTAACCCCCTGAACCCCAGGAACCCCAGGAACAAATGGCGGCGCCTAACGGCGCCGTGCCTTCCGTCGGTCTGTCATGAGTTGGTGAGCTGGTTGAACAGGGCGCGGTAGCTCTGCATCAGATGCCGGAGCTCCTCGGTGTCTACCGTGCCGCTCGCCTCGCCGACTGTCGCATCGGATCCGTTGGGCCCTGCGGCCGTTCCGTTCTCCCACTGCCCGCGCAGCTGGCGCTGGCGCTGCTGCAGGGCGCCGATGAGGGTCTGCGCCGTGTGCTCGACCAGCTCAGCCGCGTCAGCGACCGCCGCGCGCGGGTCGTCGACGAATGCCGCCGCCACCTGCTGCCAGCTCGCCCGCAGGCCGACGGCGTCGCCGAGCAGGGGCGCGTTGGGGTCATCCGGGCCAGTCGCATCGTCGGGTACGACCTTGCCTTGGACGACCGGCCCGTCGACGGGCTCGCGGGGATCGGGCAGGGTGGTGGTCGGCCCGCTGGCCGAGGGGGTGAAGGTGGGCTGCGGGTCGGCGACGTCCTCGTCGTCAAGGTCGGTGGTCCCGGCGTCGCGGTCGACGCGGTCCTCATCGACGCCGGTGTCCGCGTGCCGGAAGCCGAATCGGTGGCGCGGCTCGCTGGAGTCGCCTCCGTCATTGGGCTGGTTCAGCTCAGTAGTTTCCGTGCTCATCGCCAGGTTTCCTTTCTCAGGTCTTCTCAGCGTGGCGTTGTCCGATTAGGACGGCTGGTTCAGCTCGGCCCGCTCGCGCCGGGTTAGCCGGGTCTGCCCGCGGTCGGTGTCGGCGGTGCGGCCGAGCAAGTCGTTGAACAGGGCGCGGTAGTCAAGCAGGGCCTGCCTGAACTCCTCGGTCGCGCCCTCCTGCGCCTGGTCGGTGGCGCGGCGCGCCGTCCGGTACCCGTCGAGGTACCGCCCGTGGCGCACCGACAGGTCGGCGAGCAACTGCGCCTGGTCGTCGACCGGGTAGCCGACCTCGGCAGCCACTGCGGTAACCAGCTCGGCCGCGGTCCTGGCCGCCTGTCGCGGGCTGTCGATGAACTGTTCCTGCGCGGCTTCCCACCGGGCCTTGTACGCGGCGCGCTGCTCGGCCGAGAGCCGCCTCAGGTCGAGCCCGTCGACCCGCTTCTGGCGTTTGGCGAACTCGGCCTTGGCGCGCCGGGGCCCGATCTCGCTGGCCAGCTGGTCGTACTCGGGGCCGAACTGGCGCTTTTGCGAGGTATAGCGGACGTAGAGCGCCCCCCCGACCGCAATCACCACGCAGACGACCGCGATGATAAGCACGATGGTCACGGTAACCTCCTAATATTGGGGGCTTAGCGCCGTCCGACTGCCCGGCCCTCAAGCGGCTAAACCACCGGCGTCGGCTGCTTGTGCGGGCGGTCACGTTCCCGGCTACGATCATGCGGGAAAGCGAGGTGGGAAGTCGCGGATGACTACCGTGCCCGAGCAGTTCAGCCCGTCCGGAAAGGACGCGTCGGCGCGCTCGACCGTCGCCTGGTTCGCCGCGGCGCTCGTCGGCAGCGCGGTGCTCGGCCTCATCGGCGGCCTCATCTGGGGTGAGGTGGCCCCCCGGGCAATGCTCCAGGAGATCAGCACAGGGGCCGCCGAGCTGATGAACGTGGAGACGCGCGCATACATCGGGGCGGACGCCTGGTTCGCCGGCATCGCCGCGGTCGCCGGGCTGATCACGGGCGTGGTCGGCTTCCGCTTCGGGGTATCGAGGCGAACCGGGGGCGGGCGGGCCGCCGTCACCGTCGGCCTCATCCTGGGCGGCGTGGCAGGGGCCTTCGTCATGCTCTGGCTCGGCCAGCAGATCGGCCTGTCGGCCTACAACCACGACCTGGCGTCCAGCGCCAACGGAGCGGTGTTCCCCTCCTCCCTCACCCTCGGCGCCACCAGCGCGCTGACCTTCTGGCCGATGCTGACCGCGATCGTGATCCTCATCGCCGAATGGGGCACCCGCCCCGCCGCGGAGCACGCCGCCCACGACGCCTTCCCCTCCCAGTAACAGCAAGAAAACATGATAACAGCAAGAAGCGCTCGAGCCAGAGCTGACCCAGGCCCGACCTAGGGCCGAGCGCCAAGGGCGAGCCGGAGATTGGGTGTAGTTAGCGGCGAATGCCGTGGCCTACGTTTTGCACTACTTTTGGTGGCATGGACGTTACACCCCAGGATGACGCGGAACTGGTGGTGCGGGCGGCGGTTTACGCGCGGCTGAGCGAGACCTACGACGCGGCCGAATCGGTGCCGACCCAGCTGCGGAAGCACCACCCGTCCTCGCCGCTGTCTGGCGCCTGCGAGGAATACGGCGGACAGCGGGATTCTCGTTCCAGTTGCCGACCCAGTCGCGGATGTCGGCTTCCATAGCTTGGCCGGACTTGCGGACACCGCGGCGGATCATCTGGTCGGTGACGAGCCCCCTGCACTGGACACACCATGCAATCATTATGCATAATAGATGCATGGCGTTGATTCAGATCCGGGACGTCCCCGAGGCCGTCCGCGACGAGATTGCCAGGAAGGCCGCAGCCGCCGGGCAGTCCATGCAGGCCTACCTGCTGGGCGAGCTGACCAGGCTGGCCGAGCGGCCGAGCATGGCCGAGATTACCCGGCGAGCGCAGGCCAGGGCCAGGGCCTCCGGGTCCACCGTGACGATGCAGGACGCCGTCGCGGCGGTACGGGCTTCGAGGGACCGGCAGGAATCATGAGCGGCTACGTCCTCGACGCCTCCGTGGCGGTGGCCGCACTGACCGAGCCGGACAGCCCTGCCGCCGAACTGCTGTCCGGGGATGACGCGGTCTTCCAGGTCCCCTCGATCTTCGACGCCGAGGTACTCACCGCCCTGCGCGGGCTGGTCCGAGGCGGAAAGTTCGACAGGGCCGCCGCCGCCGACCTCATCGCCGACCTCATCATCCTGCCCGCCGAACGGTGGCATATGTCGCCACTGCTCCCGCGCATGTGGGAGCTGCGCGACAACCTCACCCCCTACGACGCCGCCTATGTGGCCCTGGCCGAGGTCACCGGAGCCGTCCTGCTCACCGGGGACGAGCGCATCACCACCGCACCAGCGGTCCGCTGCACCATCCAAATCATCAAGTAGCAAACGCAGAATGTGCGCTTAACGGAAGTATCTGCCCACATAATAATCGTACATACGCTGGACGCTAAGGGAATAGTGTGTGCATAGAGGGAGCATCTCGGACAAGGAACTAACTAGTCCGTGGCTACCCTTCCTCGTGTCCCGCTCTGGGGCTGATAAGGCCAAGATCGAGACCAGTGACGGGCTGCGGACCTGTTTCGAGGCCAGGAAGCACGTAACCCAGCCTATGGTGCCGGTAACTACACCCAATGACCGCCGAAGGCGGCTACGCCCGTCCGGATGGCAGCGGGGAAGCGCTGGTGGTTGGGATATAGGTCGGCACCGGCACCGGCGTCGCACTCGGGGGAACGGCGCTGGCCGAGGGCACTGGCTGCGTCGAAGTCGGGGTCGGCTCGGGGGAGGCCGTGGCGCACCCGGGCGCGCTGGTAGGGGCGGGAACGGGCGTCGCCGACCCGGCGTATCCGCCAGCCGGGGGAGCGCTGGCGCTCGGCGTCGGCGCGGCTGTCTCGGTCGGCTCCAGCGCCGCGGTCGATGTCGCCGTTGGCACCGCTGTCGGGCAGGGCTGGCCGCTGGGGACAGGCTCCGGAGTCGCGGTGTTTCCGGTTGGGGTCGCCGAGGGGGCGACCGCGGACGCCGAGGCGCTGGGTGTCGCGGACGCGTGATGGGCCGCCTGCTTCACGATGTGACTGGTGTCGACAGCGGCCGAGGCGGCTCCGCAGCCGGCCAGCAGCGCCGCTCCCGCCACCGTGCCCAGCGTCCAAGCAGCCGTCACACGCGTCCGGCGGGTGGTGAACTTCATTTGCTCCTCCTCGAAGTGACGATCAGACCGACAGGTGGAGATACGCGCGGCCCGGCGAAAAGTTGCGCCGTCCGGGCGGCAACCTTTTGCACCCTCCGCCCGTATAAGCACGAGCGGGGAATCAGTGAAAGGGACGGCATTGGCACGCGGTGACGAGGAGTTCGTCGAGTTCGCCACGGCAAGCTCAGCCGGGCTGCGGCACGCCGCATACCTGCTGACCGGCGACCGGCACGCGGCCGAGGAGGCGGTTCAGACGGCGCTGGTGCGCACCTACGCGGCCTGGTCCCGGGTCCGTCGCGACGACGCCTTCGCCTACGCCCGGCGGACTCTGGTCAACTACGTGACCGACCGCTGGCGGCGGAAGCTGAAGGAGTACCCGACCGGCGATCTCCCCGAGCATCCGGCCGGCCCCGACATCGCCGACGAGGTCGCCCTCCGCCAGTGGGTAACCGGAGCGCTCGCGACCCTCACCGCCAGGGAACGCGCCGTGATCGTCCTGCGCTACCTGTTCGACCTGCCCGAGGCGGCCGTTGCCCGCGACCTCGGCATCACCGCCGGGACCGTCAAGTCCACCAGCTCACGCGCGCTCGCCAAGCTCCGGGTGTCGGCCGAGGCTGACAACAACTCCGGGGGGAGTGACCCCGGTTGGCCCCCGCGAGATGCCCGTGCCTGGGCGATCGGAGGGGAGCGGTCATGAACGAACTGGACACCCAGCTGCTGCGGCGCGCCCTCCATGCGCCACAGGAACCCGGATACCCGGCGCCCGGCTACACCGGGCGGGCCGACCTCGCCGAGATCATCACCCGGGGTCGGCGGCTCCGCTGGCGCCGGCGGGCGATGGCCGCTGGCGGCAGCGTCTGCCTCGCCGCCGCCCTGGTCGGCGCGGTGGCCGGAATCGGCAGGCTCACCACGCCATCATCGGGTCCGGCCCAGCACGTGGTCAGCCCGGTCGGCCCCGCCCGCACGACGCCGGCGCCCAGCCCGTCGCCCGGTCGCGGGCGCGCCACCCCCTCGCCTGCCCCGTCGGCCACCGCCGTGCCGACGGCGATCCCGACGGCGACGGCGATCCCGACGGCGGTGCCAACGACGACGCCAAGCGCCAGCGCCGCGGGCACGGACGGCGAGCAGCCGAGTCCGACCGCCACCCCGACCGCCTGAGTCGGATCATGCGCCGTCGGATAACAGCAAACCACTGCCGCCGTCGTAACGGCGTGTCCAGCATGCGGACAGTTCTGCGCCCGGCCTGCGACGTTCATAGACTAGACGGGTGACTTCGGACAGCGGGGCGAGTCCCGTTACTACCCGTATCGACCTGCGCGGCCGTGACGCGGCCTTTTTCAAGTCCCCCGGACAAACCCGGGCCGCACTCGACGGCCAGCTGCCGCGCGCGGCCCTCGACGTCGACCACGCGGTGACCCTGGTGAAGCCGGTGACCGAGGCCGTCCGCGTGCGCGGCGGCGCGGCCGTCCGCGAGTACACCCTCCGCTTCGACGGCATTGACGCCGAGCGCACCCGGGTCCCGCAAGCGGCCATCGACAACGCCCTCGCCGCGCTTGACCCCCAGGTCAGGGACGCCCTGCGGGAGGCCGCCCGCCGCGCCGCCGTGGTCCACCAGGCGCAGCTCCCGGAGCGCAGGGACACCGAGCCCGCGCCCGGCCTCAGTGTCTCCACCCGGTTCGTCCCGGTGCAGCGCGCGGGCGTCTACGTCCCCGGCGGCCTCGTGGCCTATCCGTCGTCCGTGGTCATGAACGTCATCCCGGCGCAGGCGGCCGGCGTCAAGGAGATCGCCGTCGCCTCCCCGCCGCAGAAGGAGTTCGGCGGGCTGCCCCACCCCGCAGTCCTCGCCGCCTGCGCGCTGCTCGGCATCACGGAGGTGCACGCGGTCGGGGGAGCGCAGGCCCTCGCCATGTTCGCCTACGGCACCGACGAGTGCGCCCCCACCGACGTGATCACCGGCCCTGGCAACGTCTACGTCGCCGCCGCCAAGCGCATCCTGGCGGGCATCGTTGGCATTGACGGCGAGAACGGCCCGACCGAGATCGCCGTCATCGCCGACCACACCGCCGACCCGGCCTTCGTCGCCGCCGACCTGATCGGCCAGGCGGAGCACGACGAGCTCGCCGCCTGCCTGCTCATCACCACCGACCCGGACCTGCCCGCCCGCGTTGACGACGAGCTTGCCCGCCAGCTCCCCCGCACCAGGCACTCCGAGCGCGTCATCACGGCTCTCAATGGCCAGGCCGGATACGTCCTGGTCGATGACATCCCGGCGGCATGCGCCGTCTCCGACGCCTGGGCGCCCGAGCACCTGGAGGTCCAGACCGAGGACGCGGCCAAGGTGGCGGGCCAGATCCGCAACGCGGGCGCGATCTTCGTCGGCCCCTACAGCCCGGTCTCACTGGGCGACTACCTGGCCGGCTCCAACCACGTGCTGCCCACCGGCGGCACGGCGAGGCACACCAGCGGCCTCTCGGTGTACCCCTACCTCAAGGTCGTCAACGTGATCGAGTGCGACCGCGACTCCCTCGCCGACGTCGCCCCCCGGGTCGACGCCCTCGGCGGCGCCGAAGACCTCGCCGCCCACGTGGCCGCCGTCCGCATCCGCGTCCCTAAGACCGGCGAGTGAGGGGAGAAACCGGTGACCACTGACCGGCCGGCCCTCCCCATCCGGGACGACCTCAAGCACCTTGACCCTTACGGCGCGCCCCAACTGGACGTCCCGGTCCAGCTCAACACCAACGAGAACCCCTACGGCCCGAGCGAGAAGCTGCAACGGGCGGTCGCGGACGCGGTGCTCGCGGTGGCCGGAACGCTGAACCGTTACCCCGACAGGGACGCGGTGGAGCTGCGCCGGGACCTGGCCGCCTACCTCGCCCACGGGCTCACCGAGGCCAACACCTGGGCGGCCAACGGCTCCAACGAGATCATCCAGCAGCTGCTGCAGGCCTTCGGCGGCCCGGGCCGGACCGCGCTCGGGTTCGAGCCGTCCTACTCGATGCACCCGCTGATCGCGCTGGCCACCTGCACCGGCTGGATCGCCGGCACCCGCGACGCCGACTACGGCCTGAGCACCGCCGCCGAACAAGTGGCGCAGCACAAGCCCGACGTGGTGTTCGTCACCTCGCCCAACAACCCGACCGGTACCTCCGTCCCGCTCGGCCTCGTCGCCGACGTCTACGACGCCGCCGACGGCATGGTCGTCATCGACGAGGCCTACGCTGAGTTCAGGCGGGACGGCACGCCGAGCGCGCTGACGCTGCTCCCCGGCCGGGAGCGCCTCGTCGTCTGCCGCACGATGTCCAAGGCGTTCGCCGCGGCCGGCACCCGCCTCGGCTACCTGGCGGCCGACCCCGCGGTCCCGGACGCACTACTGCGCGTGCGGCTGCCGTACCACCTGTCCACCATCACCCAGGTGGCGGCGCGGGCCGCGCTGGCGCACGGCGACGAGCTGCTGTCCTCGGTCGAGGCGCTCCGCTCCGAGCGGGACGCGCTGGTGACGTGGCTGAGAGGCCGCGGGCTCAAGGCTGCCGACAGCGACGCGAACTTCGTTCTCTTCGGTACCTTCTCCGACAGGCACAAGGTGTGGCAGGCGGTGCTCGACCGGGGCGTGCTCATCAGGGAGACCGGCCCGCCCGGATGGCTTCGGGTGACGGTGGGGACGCAGGAGGAGATGGCGGCATTCCGCTCGGCGCTTAATGAGGTACTTCTGGATGAGGTGCTCATCTGATGGAAGGTGCAGGCATGCCGGAAGCAACGGATTCGGCCGTGGCGGCCCGAGTCGGCCGTGTGGTCCGCGAGACGAAGGAGACGCAGCTCCTGGTCGAGCTCGACCTCGACGGCCCTGGCCCGGTGGAGGTGCAGACCGGCGTTCCGTTCTTCGACCACATGCTCAACCAGCTCGGCAAGCACGGCTGCCTCGGCCTCACCGTCCGCGCCAAGGGCGACACCGAGATCGACGCGCACCACACCGTCGAGGACACTTCGATCGCTCTCGGCCAGGCGCTCCGGGAGGCCCTCGGCGACAAATCCGGAATTTCCCGATTTGGCGACGCGCTCGTCCCGCTGGATGAGACCCTGGTCCGCGCCGCCGTCGACCTGTCGGGGCGCCCCTACGTGGTCCACTCCGAGCCCGAGAATATGTCCCCGGTCATCGGCAGCTACGACACCACGCTCACCAGGCACATCTGGGAGTCACTGGCGTACTCGGCCGGCATCTGCCTGCACGTCCACGTCCTTTACGGCCGCAACCCCCACCACATCGTCGAGGCTCAGTTCAAGGCGGTGGCCCGCGCGCTGCGCGCCGCGGCCGCCCGCGACCCCAGGTCCGCCGGGGTCCCGTCGACGAAGGGCGTGCTGTAGGCGATGCAGGGAAAAGCGACAATCCGAGATATCGAACGGTCCCGTGGTCTTACGTTCAACCCGCGGACGCGATGACGGCCAAGGTCACCGTCCTCGACTACGGGTCGGGCAACCTGCGCTCGGCCGAGCGGGCGCTGGCCCGGGCCGGCGCCGCCGTGACCGTGACCGCCGACCCGGACGCGGCGCTGGACTGCGACGGCCTGGTCGTCCCCGGCGTGGGCGCGTTCGCCGCCTGCATGACCGGCATCCGCTCGGTCGGGGGCGAGCAGGTGATCGCGCGGCGGATCGAGCTCGGCCGGCCGGTGCTCGGCATCTGCGTCGGGATGCAGGTGCTGTTCACGGCCGGGGTCGAGCACGGCGTCTCCGCCGCGGGCTGCGCCGTCTGGCCCGGCACGGTCGAGCGCCTGGACGCCCCGGTCCTCCCCCACATGGGCTGGAACACCGTGACCGCCGCCCCCGGCTCGGCGCTCTTCGCCGGGATCGACGCGGGCACCCGCTTCTACTTCGTGCACTCCTACGCCCTCCGCATGCGCGACGCCGGCCCGCTGCTCGACGTCGGCGGGGCGATCACGGTCACCGAGCACGGCGAGCCGTTCGCCGCCGCCGTCGAGCAGGGCATGGTCGCCGCGACCCAGTTCCACCCGGAGAAGTCCGGCGACGCCGGCGCCGCGGTGCTGTCCAACTGGCTCGGCATCCTGTGATCTCGGCACTCCGCGCCATGATCACGAAGCTTTCGTGCACCTATTGGATGCGTTTCCTTCGCCAGGAACAAATCCTTCGTGATCATGCCCGCGTGCACGCGCGCAGGCATGATAACAGCAAGAAGCGGAACGCCTGTGGGTTTTCGGGCTCCGCTCGGCCGGTACTTCTGGAGACCCGGCCGGGCCTCCTGCGTCTGGAGACAACATGAGACTTCTGGAGGCGCTGTGACACTGACATTGCTGCCCGCCGTCGACGTGGCAGGGGGGCAGGCGGTCCGCCTGGTGCAGGGCGCGGCCGGATCCGAGACCTCCTACGGTGACCCGCTCGAGGCGGCGCTGGCCTGGCAGTCGGCCGGAGCGCAGTGGGTGCACCTGGTCGACCTGGACGCCGCGTTCGGCCGCGGGTCCAACGCCGAGCTGCTGGCTCAGGTCACCGGCAAGCTCGACGTTAAGGTGGAGCTGTCCGGCGGCATCCGCGACGACGAGTCGCTCGAGCGGGCGCTCGCCACCGGCTGCGCCCGGGTCAACATCGGCACCGCCGCCCTGGAGCAGCCCCGCTGGGTGGCGGAGATCATCGCCAAGTACGGCGAGCAGATCGCCGTCGGCCTCGACGTGCGCGGCACCACCCTCGCCGCCCGCGGCTGGACGCAGGACGGCGGCGACCTTTACGAGACGCTGGAGCGGCTCGACGCGCGGGGCTGCGCCCGTTACGTGGTGACCGACGTCCTCAAGGACGGCACCCTCCGCGGCCCCAACCTCGACCTGCTCAGAAGCGTCTGCTCGCGCACTGCCGCCCCGGTCGTCGCCAGTGGCGGCATTTCCTCGCTGGACGACCTGCGCGCGCTGGCCACGCTGACCGATGCCGGCGTGGAGGGCGCGATCATCGGCAAGGCCCTCTACGCCGGCGCGTTCACGCTGCAAGCGGCGCTCGCGGCGGTGGCGGCATGAGCCCGGCGCGGCGGCGGGTGTCGTCGGGCGTGCCGTTCGAGCAGGCCGTCGGCTACAGCCGGGCGGTGGCGGCGGGCGATTTCATCTTCGTCAGCGGCTGCACCTCGATCTCCGGCGGCAAAATCGTGCACGAGGGCGACGTCACCAAGCAGACCGAGCAGGCGCTGCTGAACGTGAGCGCGGCGCTCGAGCAGCTCGGCGCCAGCCTGGCCGACGTCGTGCAGACCCGGCTGTACGTCACCGACATCTCCCGGTGGGAGGAAGTCGGCCAGGCGCACCGGCTCGCGTTCGAGCTGGCGCCGCCGGCGACCAGCATGGTGCAGGTGGCCGCGCTGATCGACCCGCGGCTGCTGGTCGAAGTGGAGGCGGTGGCGCACCGGGAGGGCGGTCCCGTCGCCGACGAGGGGGAGCCGGACGAGTCCGAGATTCCTCCCGACGCGATCCGCCTGGACGATCCGAGCACGGACGACACCATATGACGGTCGCGGTGCGCGTCATCCCCTGCCTGGACGTGGACGGCGGGCGGGTCGTCAAGGGCGTCAACTTCGAGAACCTGCGTGACGCGGGCGACCCGGTCGAGCTCGCGGCCCGCTACGACGCCGAGGGGGCCGACGAGCTGACCTTCCTCGACATCACCGCGTCAAGCGGCGGCCGGGCGACCATGTACGACGTGGTCAGGCGCACCGCCGAGCAGGTGTTCATCCCGCTGACCGTGGGCGGCGGGGTCAGGACCACCGGCGACGTGGACGCGCTGCTCCGGGCGGGCGCCGACAAGGTCGGTCTGAACACCGCCGCGATCGCCCGTCCCGGGCTGCTGGCCGAGGCGGCCCGCCAGTTCGGCTCGCAGTGCGTCGTCCTGTCGGTGGACGCCCGCCGGGTCAAGGCGGGCGACGGGCCGACCCCGAGCGGCTTCGAGGTGACCACCCACGGCGGCCGCCGGGGCACCGGCATCGACGCGGTGGAGTGGGCGCGCCGCGCCACCGACCTCGGCGCGGGAGAGATCCTGCTCAACTCGATGGACGCCGACGGCACTACGGCGGGCTTCGACACCGAGCTCATCGGGAAGGTCCGGGCCGCCGTCACCGTCCCCGTCATCGCCAGCGGCGGCGCCGGCGCCCTCGCCCACTTCCCTGCGGCGATCGACGCCGGCGCCGATGCGGTCCTGGCGGCGAGCGTCTTCCATTTCGGCACCCTCCGCATCGGCGAGGTCAAGGACACCCTCCGCGCCGCCGGCTACCCGGTCCGCTGACCGGCTACCGCTCCGCGGCGACGCCGATGCCGGCCGCCGCCATGGCGGCGCCGACGATGCCGGCGTCGTTGAGCAGGACGGCGGGCACGATGCGGGCGTTGACGCCGGTCAGCAGCGGCACCCACTTCTCGGATTCCTTGCTGATCCCGCCGCCGACGATGATCAGGTCGGGGCTGACCAGCGCTTCCACGTGGTGGAGGTACTCCGACACCCGCTCGGTCCACTCCTTCCAGCCCCAGCCGTGCTCGATCTTGCCGTGCTCGGAGGCGCGCTTCTCCGCGTCCTTGCCGCGGATCTCCAGGTGCCCGAATTCGGTGTTGCGGACCAGCAGGCCGCCGGTGAATAGCGCCGACCCGACTCCCGTGCCGAACGTGAGCATCAGCACGGTCCCGTGCTCGCCCTGGCCGGCGCCGAACGTCATCTCCGCGACCCCCGCCGCGTCCGCGTCGTTGAGCACTGCGATATCGGTCCCGATCGCCTTGCCGAACAGCTTCGCCGCGTCCGTCCCGATCCAGCTCTTATCGACATTGGCGGCGCTGCGGATGGTGCCGCTGATCACCACGCCCGGGAAGGTCGCCCCGGTGACCCCCGTCCAGCCAAAGGACTCTGCGACCTCCTTGACCACCTCCGTGACCGCCTCCGGCGTGGCGGGCTGCGGGGTGGCGGTCTTCTTCCGGTCGGCGAGCAGCTTCCCGGTGTCCAGGTCGACCGGAGCGCCCTTGATCCCGGTGCCGCCGATGTCGATCCCCAGTGCCTGCATCGTTCGTGTCCTTCCCAGCCGGGTGCCTGCGGCTGTCTCCGGGTTTTCCCTGAGTTTCCCCGGTGTCTTCCCGGAGAGTGCCATCGCCGCCAACACTTATGTCGTCAACGTGACTATTATCGATGTTGCCCGAGTAGAAAGAGGCATCGTCATGAACCTGCTCAAGATCGCCGCGGTCGTGGTCGGCGGGATCATCGTATTTTTCGCGCTCGACTTCGTGGTGCACGCGCTGTTCGCCCTGCTCACCACGCTCGTGATCGTGGCAATCGTGGCCGGCGGCGGATACGTCGCGTACAAGGTGGTCAGCGGCAGCCGGCGGCGCGAGATCAGGCGCGGCCACCGGTACTGACGGACATTACTGTCGCCAGGAAAAGAGACCAACGATGACCAACGCCGTGCGCCCGTCGAACCTGGACTCGAAGATCGCCTCACGGCTCAAGCGCGACGCAGACGGCCTGGTGCCGGCGGTCGCGCAGCAGTACGACACCGGCGAGGTGCTGATGGTCGGCTGGATGGACGACGAGGCGCTGCACCGCACGCTGACCACCGGGCGCTGCACGTACTGGTCGCGCAGCCGCCAGGAGTACTGGGTCAAGGGCGACACCTCTGGCCACCAGCAGTGGGTCAAGTCGGTGGCGCTCGACTGCGACGCGGACACCATCCTGGTCAAGGTGGACCAGGTGGGGGCGGCCTGCCACACCGGCGATCGCACCTGCTTCGACGCGGACGTGCTCGACGCGGTCCTTGGCGAGCGGCCGGAACCGGCGGGCGTGTGAGCAGCAAGCGCCAGTACTCCTACGCGCTGCTGGTCGGGGCCGTCGGCGCGGCGGGAGTGCTGTTCGCCGTGCGGGAGCAGTGGGCGCAGGCCGTCTTCACCCCGCCCAAGCCGTTGACGCCGGAGGTCGTCAATGTGTCGGGTACGGACCTGGTGCCGCTGGCGGGCGGGCTCGGTCTCGCGGCCCTGGCCGCGCTGGTCGGCGTGATCGCGACCCGCGGGTGGGTCCGCCGTGCCGTCGGGGCGCTGCTTGCCCTGTTCGGCGCGGCCGCTGGGGCTGCCGTGCTGACCGGGGTCAGCGCCCAGACCGTGCTGTCGGTGGCCGCGGGAAAGGTCGCCTCGCCGGAATCGGCCGCGCTGTCCGGTGCCGCCGGGTCCACCACGGGCGGATCTTCTGGCGGCAGCGCGCTCGTCCTGACCGGCGACAACGGGCACGCGATCATGACCGGCACCCCGTGGCAGGCGGCGGTGATCATCGGCGCGCTGCTCGTCTTCGCGGCCGGGGTGGCCACGGCGCTGCGCGGTCAGGACTGGCCGGTGATGTCCGCCCGCTACGACGCGCCCGGCGCGCAGTCCGCGCAGTCCGCGGGGACCAGCGGGCCCGCGCGCGCATCGGATGCGGCGACGATGTGGGAGTCGCTCAACGGCGGCGAAGACCCCACCGAGGACGACCGCGACGAAGACGCTTCCGCGCCTACCACGCGTCCCGCCGGCCGACCTTAGATCAGGCGGGGCACTGGTGAACCGTACCGGGGGGCTCGCGGCTACAGGGTAGGCGTGGAGACGGGAAACCAGTGAGCGCGGACGACGCGGACGACGCGGACGACGCCGCGTTGCTGCGGCGGGTGGCGGACGGGGACGAGCGGGCGCTTAGCGCGCTCTATGACCGGCACGCCGGCTGGCTGCTCGTCCGGCTGCGTCGGCGGTGCGCCGCCGCGGACACCGTTGACCAGGCGCTGCAGGACACGTTCCTCGCCGTGTGGCGGCATGCAGGCAGCTACCGGGGCGGCGGCGATGTGGCGGCGTTCATCTGGGGCATTGCCATCCGGCAGCTGCTTACGGCCATCCGCGCTGAGCGGCGGGCGGCCGACCGGGCGCTCGGGGCCTGGCGGTTCGCCAGGGACACCGCCCACGCCGACCCGGCCGTCGCGTCCGCTGAAGAGGTGGTCTTGCTGGCGATCGAGCATGGACCGCTCGGTGACGTCCTGGCCCGGCTGTCGCCTGAGCTCCGCGCGGCCCTGCAGGCGACCGTGCTTGACGGCCTGACCTGTGCCGAGGCCGGACGGCTGCTCGGCATCCCGGCCGGCACCGTGAAGTCACGCTGCCACCGGGCGCGGATCGAGTTGCGGGAGGCGCTGGCATGACTGGTGACGATCGCGCGCCATCGGGTTGCGCGGTGGTGGACGGGGAGCTTGTCGCGGCGTATGCCGCGGGGACGCTCGGGGATGTCGCGGCGTGGTCGGTCGAACAGCATCTGCCTGGCTGCGCGGCGTGCCGTTCCGTGCTTGCGGGCGAGGCGGACCAGGCGCGGCTCGAGCGGAACCTGGCGGTCGTGCTGACCAGGATCGGGCTGCCCGAGCCCGGGCCCGTCGAGCGAGTGGCGGTCCGGCTTGGCCTGCCGGCTCACCTGTGGCGGCTGCTCGCGGTAACGCCATCGCTGCGCGCGTCCTGGCTCGCGGGCACGGCCGTCGTGCTGGCGGCGGCGGTCGGCGCGGCCTGGGCGGATCCGGCATCGCTGGCCGGCGGCGCCGCCGGGCTGGTGCCGTTCCTGGTTCTCGCGCCGCTGCTGCCCCTGGCCGCGGTCGGGGTGGCGTTCTGCCGGGCGTTCGATCCGGCGGCCGACCTGGCGACGGCGGCGCCGGCCTCCGGGGTGTGGCTGTTCTTGGTCCGGTCGGCCGCGGTCCTGGCGAGCGCGCTCGGGCCGGTCGTGGTGGCCGCGTGCGTGCTCCCCGGCGACCCGCTGCTGCCGCTGCTTGTCGTGCTGCCCGCCCTCGCGCTTGCCGCTGCGGCGCTCGCGCTTGCCACGCTGACCGACCCGGTGCGGGCCGCAGCCTGGGCGGGTGGCGGCTGGGTGGCGCTTGTCGTGGTCCTCGGGCTGGCCCACGGGTCGCCGGCGGCCGCCTACAGCCGCTCCGCCCAGGCCGTCGAGGTCTGCGTTGTCCTTACCGCCTGCGCGCTGCTCTGGGCGCGCCGCTACGTTCTGGAGGCCGGATGGAACCGACGATAATGATCGAGGGGCTGACCAGGCGCTACGGCCGGACGATCGCCCTCGACCAGGTCGACATGGCGATATCGGCCGGGATCACCGGCATCCTCGGCCCGAACGGGGCGGGGAAGACCACGCTCCTCGCCATCCTCGCCACGGTCGCCGAGCCTGACTCGGGACGGCTGCGGGTGCTCGGGCAGGACCCGTCGGAAAGCGCCGGGCGGCTGCGAATCCGCCGGTCGCTCGGGTACCTGCCGCAGGAGCTCGGCTATCACAGGCACTTCACGGTGGCCGCGTTCCTCGACTACGTCGCGATACTGAAAGAGATCACCGACGCCCGCCAACGGCATGCCGAGGTCGCGCGGGTGCTGGCGGAGGTCGGCCTCGCGGACGTGGCGGGCAAGCGGATCCGCACGCTGTCGGGTGGCATGCGCCGTCGGCTCGGCATGGCGCAGGCGCTGCTCGGTGCCCCCCGGCTGCTCGTCTTCGACGAGCCGACGGCGGGCCTTGACCCGGAGCAGCGGCTGCGCTTCAGGGAGCTGCTGAGCCGGTTTCAGGGCGACCGCACGGTGGTGCTGTCCACCCACCAGGTGGACGACGTGACCGCCGTCTGCTCTTCTGTCGTGGTCATACTCGGCGGGAAGGCCCGGTTCACCGGCACCCCGGCCGAGCTCGCCGACCTGGCCGCCGGGCGGGTCTGGTCGGCGCAGGAACGCGACGCCGCGGCCGACTTGTCCTGGCGCGGCGGCGATGGAAGCTGGCGGCACATCGGGATCGCCCCGCCCGGCGCGACGCTGGTCAAGTCGACCGCCGAGGACGGCTACCTCATCCTGACGGGTGCGCTGGACGGCCTCACCGGTCTCACCGGCCTCGCCGGGACGCCGCGATGACCGCGGACCTCGGGCTCGCTCCGGCGGCCGCCGTCAGGGCAGGCGCGCGCGGATCCCGGCTGGCGGTCCTGCTGGCCGGGCGGGCGGAGGCGATCCGGCTGCTGCGGAACCCGCTCGTGCTGCTGGGCGCGGTGGCGAGCGCGGCCCTTGTCGGGTGGAACAGCTGGGGCACCGTCCCGAAGTGGTGGGTCTGGGACGTGCAGCTCGGCAGCAGCCTGCTCGTGCTCGCCGCGACGACGCTGCTCGCCTGCCATCTGGCGGCCGGGCGGGTCAGCCGCGATGGCGCCACGGCGCTGTATGAGAGCTATTCCATGTCCGCGACGACGCGGGCCGCGGCTCATCTCATCGGGCTGGCCGGCCCGCTGCTGCTTGCGGTGGTCGTGGAGGGCGCTGCGGTGGCCTGGCTGGACTTCCTCGGCCCGGTGGGTTCGCCGCGCCTCGGTGTGCTCGCGCAGGGGCTGCTGCTCGTCGTCCTGGCCGGCGCGCTCGGCACCGCCCTCGGCGGTGCGCTGCCTAACCCGGCCACCGCGGTCTTCGCCATCGTGCTGCTCGGCATCGTCGAGTGGGACCTGCTGATCCCGTTCGGCGTCCAGGTGGCGGTGCCGCCCGCCACGGCCTGGTTCTTCCCCTGGACCCAGCCCGTCCTCTCCGGCTACCTGCCCGGGCCGATCGCCACCATCCCGCCGGCCACGCACCTGGCCTGGCTGGCCGCGCTGACCGGGGTGGCGGCCTGCGCGGGGCTATGCCGTGCAAGCTGGCGGACGCGCAGGCTCTCGGGCACGCGCGGGGGCTCGCGTTCCGCCGCCGTGGCGCTGGCTGCCTGCGTGGCAGCCGGGGGCTGGAGCGGCTGGACGCTCGGCCATCAGCCGACGGCCAGCGTGACGGCGGGCCTCGCCTACACGATCACGCACCCCGCCAAGACCGAGCAGTGCCAAACCCGGCAGGGGGTGCGGTACTGCGCCTACCCGGGTTTCGGACCCGACGTGGCGCGCTGGGCCGCCGTGGTGAACGGCGTGCTCGGCCTGCTGCCCGCGCCGCCCGCCGCCCGGCTGACGGTCCGGCAGGTCGTTGACGGCGCCGTCTTCCAGTCGGGCCCCGGCGAGATCGACCCGGCCCTCCAGGGGCAGCCCGGCCAGACGCTCAAGCTGCCGAAGCAGGTCGGCAGGTTCGTGGCCGCGGAAGGCACCGATCCAGCCCTAGTTCCCGGATCGAGCTACCCGCCCGTCTACGCCGACCTCGACTGGTCAGCTGGCACCGCTGCCGGCCAATACCAGCTGGGGCTGGCGGAGCAGACGGCCTGGTGGGTCGCGGGGCTGCCGACGACCCAGCGGAGGGTCTACGAGACCACCCCCGAGGAAACGGGCATGCTCACCAGTTCCTGCGTGCCGGTGGGCCAGGCCAGGGAGGCCATCGCCATCTGGCTGGCCGCCTCGGCGACGCCGGGAAGCCGCGCGGCGTTCCTGGCGGGCGAGGCGTACGTAGGCGGGTCCGGCGTCTCAGGCGGCGCACTGAGGACGACCGTCGGCTGGGTAGCGGGCTGGTCCGGGGTGCCGACCGCTGGCTACCTGGCAAGCCTCCAGGCCACCGCGCAGGGTGCCGCGCTCGCGGACGCGATGCTCCGGCTACCGCGACAGCGGGTCGAATCGGCGCTGGCCACCGACTGGCCCGGCTGGCTGCGCGCGACCGCCACCGACAAGCAGCTCGCTGCCGCCCTCGGCGTCCCGCTGCCGCCCGCGTCCCCGGTCGACAAATCGATGATCGACCCCCTTCAGCCAGTGCAGCCGCTATGCCGATGACCGTCAGGGCGCCTCGCGCGCGGGTCCTGCGGGCCGCGCTGCCGCACCTGGCCGCGACGATGCCGTGGGGGACGCTGCTCGGCGGCTGCGCGATCGGGCTTGCCGCGAGCGTGGTCGCCTACCGGTTCGCCGGCCCCGCATCGGATTCCGCCGGCGTCACGGCCGTACTGCGGGCTGCGTTCGTCCCCCTCGCCCTGGTCACCGCGTTCCTGGCCGCCGACCCGCACCGCCACCTGGTGGCCGCGCTGCCCGCGCCCGCCTGGCTCACCGCCGCCACGCACACGGCGCTGGCGCTACCGGTCCTGGCCGGGGCCGCCGCCCTCCAGCTGCGTCTCGCCGCCGCCGAGCTCGCAACCGGCCAGCGGTACACCAACGTGCCCGCGCACCTGCCCTGGCCAGCGCTGTCGGCGGAACTCGCCGCGGCCGCGGCGATCGCGCTTGCGACCGCGAGCGTGGTCGCCCGCACGCGCTGGCACGAGTTGGGCGGCGCGATCGCCGCCCCGGTATCGCTCGCGGTCATCGCGACCACGCACGCCGCCTTGGCCGGTTTCACCTGGCGGCTGCTGCTTGTCGGCGCTCTCGGGGTCGCGACCGCTGCCTGGGCGCAGCGCGACCCCTGGCTGCGTTTGCGCACCGCCGTCGCCCGAAAGGCGTGGGCAAGTGAACGTATGGCGAAGGCATTGCTAAGGCAAACTCACGGGGGGCCAGGACAGGCCCGTTCCGGCGACAGCTAGCATCGGTGGCGCAACATTTCCGATTTGAGGAGACGGCGGAACCGCTGTGAGTGTGCTCGACGAGATCCTCGAAGGGGTGCGTGCCGATCTCGCCGACCGGCAACGAAGCGTCTTGCTTGAGCAGCTCAAGGATCTGGCGCAACGTGCCCCCTCGCCCCGCGACGCCCTGGCCGCCCTCAAGGGGGAAGGGGTCAGCGTCATCGCCGAGGTGAAGCGGGCCAGCCCGTCGCGCGGCGCGATGGCCGCGATCGACGATCCGGCCGCGCTCGCCGCGGACTATGAGGCTGGCGGCGCTGTGATGATCAGCGTGCTGACCGAGCAGCGCCGTTTCGGCGGCTCGCTCGCCGACTTGGCGGCGGTTCGCCGGGCGGTGCAGATCCCGGTGCTCAGGAAGGACTTCGTGGTCAGCGCCTACCAGCTCTGGGAGGCGCGGGCACACGGCGCCGACCTGGCGCTGCTGATCGTCGCCGCGCTCGAGCAGAGCGCGCTGGTCTCGCTGGTGGAGCGGGCGATCTCGATCGGCCTGCTGCCCTTGGTCGAGGTGCACGACGAGGAGGAACTCGACCGGGCGGTGGACGCGGGCGCCACGGTCATCGGGGTCAACGCGCGGAACCTGGCGACCCTGGAAGTGGACCGCTCTGTCTTCGCCCGGCTGGCGCCGCGGATCCCCGAGGGGATCGTGAAGATCGCGGAGTCGGGCGTGCGCGGCCCGCACGACCTGCTCGCCTACGCCGCCGCCGGGGCGGACGCCGTGCTGGTGGGCGAGTCGCTCGTCACCGAGAAGGACCCCAGGGCGGCGGTGGCCGACCTGGTGACCGCCGGGTCGCACCCGGCCCTGCGGGGGGAGCGCGGCTGAGTTGCCTGCGGGGGGACGACCCCCTGAAGGCGATAGGGTAGCCGCGTGAGTACCGCATCCGCCACGCCCGCGACGCAGCCCGCAGAACCCGATATTTCCCCAGTTCCGGATACCTCCGGGCACTTCGGCGTCTACGGCGGCCTGTTCGCACCCGAGTCGCTGATGGCCGCCATCGAGCAGCTGGCCAAGGAGTATGAGGCGGCGCGGACCGACCCGGAGTTCACTGCCGAGCTGTCCGATCTGCTCAAGAACTACGCGGCGCGGCCGACCCTGGTCAGTGCGGCGAAGCGGTTCGGCAAGGAGTTCGCGGGCGGCGCGCGGGTGCTGCTCAAGCGCGAGGACCTCGCTCACACGGGCTCGCACAAGATCAACAACGTGCTCGGCCAGGTGCTGCTGACCAAGCGGATGGGCAAGACCCGGGTGATCGCCGAGACCGGCGCCGGCCAGCACGGCGTGGCGACCGCGACCGCCTGCGCCCTGCTCGGACTGGACTGCGCGGTCTACATGGGCGAGGAGGACACCCGGCGGCAGGCGCTCAACGTGTCCCGCATGCGGATGCTCGGGGCCGAGGTCATCAGTGTGACTGCGGGCACCAGAACGCTCAAGGACGCCATGAACGAGGCCTTCCGCGACTGGGTGACCACGGTCGAGAACACGCACTACTGCATCGGCTCGGTCGGCGGCCCGCACCCGTTCCCGATGATGGTCCGCGACTTCCAGCGGATCATCGGCGTGGAAGCCCGCCAGCAGGTCCGGGACCTGACCGGGCGGCTGCCGGACGCGGTCGTCGCCTGCGTCGGCGGCGGCTCGAACGCGATCGGCGTCTTCCACGCCTTCATCCCCGACGAGAACGTCCGGCTGATCGGCTGCGAGGCCGGCGGTGACGGCGACGGCCGCCCGGAGCGGACGGCGGCGACCCTCACCCTGGGCTCGCCAGGCGTGCTGCACGGGATGCGCACCTACCTGCTCCAGGACGACGAGGGGCAGACCCTCGACACGCACTCGATCTCGGCCGGCCTGGACTACCCGGGCGTCGGCCCTGAGCACGCCTGGCTGAAGGACACCGGCCGCGCCGAGTACCGCGCGATCTCCGACGCGGAGGCGATGGAGGGCTTCGCGGCCCTCTGCAAGACCGAGGGCATCATCCCGGCCCTGGAGTCCGCGCACGCGATCGCGGGCGCGATGGCGCTCGGCCGCGAGCTCGGCCCGGGCGCCCTGCTCCTGGTAAACCTGTCCGGTCGCGGCGACAAGGACGTGGCCACCGCGTCCGCGTACTTCGGAGTGTGAGCGAGTTGTCCACCGTCGCCGTCGCGTTCGAGAAGGCGCAAGCCGAGGACCGGGCTGCCCTGGTCGGCTACCTCCCGGCCGGCTTCCCCGACTCCGGCACGGCCATCAAGGCGGCCCAGGCCATGTGCGAGGCGGGCGCCGACGTCATCGAGGTCGGGCTGCCCTACTCCGACCCGCTGATGGACGGCCCGGTCATCGCCGACGCCGTCTACCGCGCGCTCAAGGGCGGCACCCGGATCGCCGACGTCTTCGACTTGGTGTCCGCGATCGCCGACACCGGCACCGCCGCGCTCGTCATGACCTACTGGAACCCGGTCGACCGGTACGGCGCCGACGCGTTCGCCCGCGACCTGGCCAACGCCGGCGGCGCCGGCCTGATCACCCCGGACCTGACGCCCGAGGAGGCGGGCCCGTGGCTCGCGGCCTCCGACGATCACCAGCTGGACCGGGTCTTCCTCGTCGCGCCGTCCTCCACGCCGACCCGGATCGAGCAGATCACCAAGCTCTGCCGCGGCTTCGTCTACGCCGTCAGCCTGATGGGCATCACCGGCACCAAGGAGGCCGTGAGCTCGGTCGCGGGCGGCACGGTGGCCCGGATCCGCGAGCACACGGAGCTGCCGATCGCGGTCGGCCTCGGCGTCAACACCCGGGTCCAGGCGGCCGAGGTGGCCGCCTTCGCGGACGGCGTGATCGTGGGCTCCGCCTTCGTCCGCCGCTTGACCCAGGCGGCCAGCCCAGACGACGCCATCGACGCCGTCCGCGCCCTCACCGCCGACCTGGCCCAAGGCGTTCGTATGAGAACTTCGCCACGTTTACGCCGATTTCCGCTACCAGGCGATCTGGTACGTAACGGAGGGTATTGCGATCATGGTGGTCACGCCAAGGCCCAGACTGTCCGGCGACCGGGTTTTCGCGCCCGGCGCGGCCGCCTGCGCGGCCGCCGGTTTCGGTCTGTTTTGGCTGGGTATCGGTCACCTACCGATCATCTTCTGCCGTCGCGCAGGGGAGCTCGGGGACGCCGCCGTGCTCGTCGGGTCTGCCGTTTACCTAGCGCGCACCCGTCGCACACGTATCAAATCCGTCCAGGCTGCTCACAAGTCGGCGCTGGAAAGCGATTCACCAGTCATGTAATCTCTACGTAACTTACGTGTAGCGGCAGGGCCAACGTCGTCCCCACAGCAGCAAGCTCATCTCAGTGGAGATTTGACGACAGGAGTTTTCATAGTGCCTGCCGCATCGGACGGACTATACGACAGCCGTTTCGAGCACGACGCCTGTGGCGTTGGTTTTGTCGCCGACCTGACCGCTAAAGGCGGCCACGACGTGGTAGCGAGCGCGCTCCGCGTGCTCTGCAACCTGGAGCACAGGGGAGCGGCCGGCGCGGACCCGGACACCGGTGACGGTGCCGGCATCCTGACCCAGCTGCCCCACGCGTTCTTCCGGGAGGTCGCCGGTTTCGGCCTGCCCGAAGCTGGCGGCTATGCCGTCGGCATGGCCTTCCTGCCCAACGACCGCGATGAACGGACCGTGGCCTTCGCGCGGATCGCCGACCTGGCCGCCGACGAGGGGCTGACGGTCCTCGGCTGGCGCGATGTCCCGGTCAAGGACACCGCCTGCGGCGAGGGCGCCCGCGAGGCGCTGCCCCACCTGTCCCAGCTGTTCGTGGCCGGGGAAGCGGGCGAGACCGGCCTGACCCTGGACCGGATGGCCTTCTGCCTGCGCAAGCGGGCCGAGCACGAGGGCGACGTGTACTTCGCCTCGCTCTCCTCGCGCACCATCGTCTACAAGGGCATGCTGTCCGCGCCGCAGGTCGAGCCGTTCTTCCCCGACCTGTCAGACAACCGGTACGCGTCCAACCTCGCCCTGGTTCACTCGCGCTTCTCCACCAACACCTTCCCGTCCTGGCCGAGGTCGCACCCCTACCGGTACGTCGCGCACAACGGCGAGATCAACACCGTCCAGGGCAACAGGAACTGGATGCGGGCGAGGGAGGCCATGCTGGACTCCCCGCTTATCCCGGCCTCGAAGTCGGGCCGCGGGATCGAGCGGCTCTTCCCGATCATCGATCCCGAAGGCTCGGACTCCGGCTCGTTCGACGAGTGCCTGGAGCTGCTCCACCTGGGCGGCCGGTCGCTGCCGCACGCGCTGCTGATGATGATCCCGGAGCCGTGGGAGAACCACGACGAGATGGACGCCAGGCGCCGCGCGTTCTACCAGTTCCACGCGACGCTGATGGAGCCCTGGGACGGCCCCGCGCTGATCGCCTTCACCGACGGCGCCGTGATCGGCGCGGTACTCGACCGCAACGGCCTGCGCCCCGGCCGGTACTGGGTGACCAGCGACGGCCTGGTCGTGCTGGCGAGCGAGGTCGGCGTGCTCGACATCGAGCCCGCCCGGGTGGTGCGCCGGGGACGGCTCCGACCCGGCCGGATCTTCCTGGTCGACACCGCCGAGGGCCGCCTGCTGGAAGACGAGGAGGTCAAGACCGACCTCGCCGCCGCCCACCCGTACGCCGACTGGCTGCACGCGGGCATAGTCCACCTCGACGACCTGCCGACGCGAGCGGTACCTCGTATCGTCAGGTCATCTGACCGGAGTACCGCAACCACCGCAGAGTTTGGGGAAGAGCCCGCCCTCGACCTGCTGACCCGGCAGCGCGCCTACGGCTACACCGAAGAGGAACTGCGCGTCATCTTGTCCCCGATGGCCAAGACCGGGACCGAGCCGATCGGGTCGATGGGCACCGACACCCCGGTGGCCGTGCTGTCGGACAAGCCGAGGCTGGTGTTCGACTACTTCACGCAGTTGTTCGCCCAGGTCACCAACCCGCCGCTGGACGCGATCCGCGAGGAGCTTGTCACCTCGCTGTCCACCACGACGGGCCCCGAGCAGAACCTGCTCGAGCCGAGCCCGGCCTCCTGCCGGCAGATCGAGCTGCCGTTCCCGGTGATCGGCGAGCAGGATCTCGCCAAGCTGGTGCACATCAACGACGAGGGGAACCTGCCAGGCTTCGCCTGCCACGTGGTCGACGGCCGGTTCGACCCGGCCGGCGGCGGCGAGGGCCTCCGGCGGCGCCTAGCCGAGATCTGCGCCGAGGTCAGCGCCGCGATCGAGTCGGGCGCGCGCCTGATCGTCCTCTCGGACAGGGACAGTATCTCCCCCGGGGGACGGCCCCCCGGTGACCCCCCGCATGGGGGGAGTCCCTCCCCCCATCCCCCCCTCGCCGGGGGACGAGCCCCCGGTGACCCCCCGCATGGGGGGCCGGCCCCCCATCCCCCCATCCCGATTCCGTCGCTGCTGCTCACCGGGGCGGTCCACCACCACCTGATCCGGGAGAAGACCAGGACCCGGGTCGGCCTCATCGTGGAGTCGGGCGACGCCCGCGAGTGCCATCACATAGCGCTGCTCACCGGGTACGGCGCCGCCGCCGTCTGCCCCTACCTGGCCATCGAGACGGTCCGCGAGCTGGCCGCCGAGGGCGAGCTCGGCTCTGTTGCCCCCGATAAGGCAGAGGCCAACCTGATCAAGGCCCTGGGCAAGGGCGTGCTCAAGATCATGTCCAAGATGGGCGTGTCCACCATCGCTTCCTACACCGGGGCGCAGATCTTCGAGGCGATCGGCCTGGGCGACGAGGTCATCGCCACCTGCTTCGCGGGGACGTCATCACGGCTCGGCGGGGTCGGGTTCGGCGTGCTGGCGGAGGAGGCGGCGCGCCGCGCCGCCGTCGGCCGGGGCGGCCCCGGCCTGGCCCACCGGCAGCTGGAGACCGGCGGCGAGTACCAGTGGCGGCGCGGGGGCGAGCCGCACCTGTTCAGCCCGCAGACCGTCTTCAAGCTCCAGCACGCCACCCGCAGCCGCCGCTACGAGATCTTCAAGGAGTACACCGCCCTGGTCGATGACCAGGCGGAGAAGCTGGCCACGCTGCGGGGCCTGCTGCGGATCAGGGGAATCGACGCCGGCCAGGCGGAGCACGGGACCGTTCAGAAAATTTCGATTGAGGAAGTCGAGCCGGGCGCCTCGATCGTGCAGCGGTTCGCCACCGGGGCGATGTCGTACGGGTCGATCTCGGCCGAGGCGCACGAGACCCTCGCGATCGCGATGAACCGGCTGGGCGCGCGGTCCAACACCGGCGAGGGCGGCGAGGACGCCGACCGGTTCAGCCCCGACCCCGACGGCGACCTGCGGCGGTCCGCGGTCAAGCAGGTGGCCAGCGGCCGGTTCGGCGTGACAAGCGAATACCTGGTCAACGCGGACGACCTGCAGATCAAGATGGCGCAGGGGGCCAAGCCGGGCGAGGGCGGCCAGCTGCCCGGGCACAAGGTTTACCCGTGGATCGCCAAGACCCGGTACTCCACGCCCGGCGTCGGCCTGATCTCGCCCCCGCCGCACCACGACATCTACTCCATCGAGGACCTGGCCCAGCTCATCCACGACCTGAAGAACGCCAACCCGGCCGCCCGGGTGCACGTCAAGCTGGTCGCCGAGGTGGGAGTGGGCACGGTAGCGGCGGGCGTCTCCAAGGCGCACGCGGACGTCGTGCTGATCTCCGGGCACGACGGCGGCACCGGCGCCGCCCCGCTGACCTCGCTCAAGCACACGGGCGCGCCCTGGGAGCTCGGCCTGGCCGAGACCCAGCAGACGCTGCTCCGCAACCGGCTCAGGGACCGGATCATCGTCCAGGTCGACGGCCAGCTCAAGACCGGCCGCGACGTCATCATCGCGGCGCTGCTCGGCGCCGAGGAGTTCGGCTTCGCGTCGGCGCCGCTTGTCGTCTCCGGCTGCGTCATGATGCGCGTCTGCCACCTGGACACCTGCCCGGTCGGCGTCGCCACCCAGAACCCCGAGCTGCGCAAGCGGTTCACCGGCAAGCCGGAGTTCGTGGTCAACTTCTTCGAGTTCATCGCCGAGGAGGTCCGCGAGTACCTGGCGCTGCTCGGGCTGCGGTCGCTGGAAGAGGCGGTCGGCCGGGTCGACCTGCTCGACACCGCCCGCGCCGTCTCGCACTGGAAGGCGGCCGGGCTCGACCTCACCCCGGTGCTGCACGCGCCGTCCGGCGTCGGCGGGCCCGGTTCTCAACAAGCACTGCACCAGACCATCGGCCAGGATCACGGCCTGGACCGGGCGCTCGACAACACCCTCATCCAGCTAGCCGAGGGGGCGCTAGAAGAGGGCAGGCCGGTCCGCCTCGAGCTGCCGATCCGCAACGTCAACCGCACCGTCGGCACCATGCTCGGCTACGAGGTGACCAGGCGGTGGGGCGGCGAAGGGCTGCCTCCTGACACCATCTCGGTGGCGTTCACCGGCTCGGCGGGCCAGTCGTTCGGCGCGTTCGTGCCGGGCGGCATCACCCTGCGGCTGACCGGCGACGCCAATGACTACCTGGGCAAGGGGCTGTCCGGCGGGCGGCTGATCGTCGCGCCCGCCGCCGACTCGCCCTTTGACGCGGAAACCCAGGTCGTGGCGGGCAACGTGATCGGCTACGGCGCGACGTCGGGGGAGATCTTCCTGCGCGGCAAGGTGGGCGAGCGGTTCTGCGTCCGCAACTCCGGCGCCCTCGCCGTCGCCGAGGGCGTCGGCGATCACGGCTGCGAGTACATGACCGGCGGCCGGGTGGTGGTCCTCGGCCCGACCGGGCGGAACTTCGCGGCCGGCATGTCCGGTGGCATCGCCTACGTGCTCGACCTCAACCCGGTCAGGCTCAACCGGGAGATGGTCGACGTGGACCCGCTTGACGACGCCGACGAGGAGTTCCTGCACGACGTCGTTCGGCGGCACCAGGCGGAGACCGGGTCCACCGTGGCGGCCGGGCTGCTCGCCTTCTGGGACTCGGCCCTGAGCCGGTTCGCCAAGGTCATGCCCAAGGACTACAAGCGGGTGCTGGCGGCGGCGTCGGCCGCCGAGCGCGAGGGCCGGGACGTCAACGAGGCCGTCATGGCCGCTGCGCATGGTTAATAGGAGTAGCTGCTATGGGTGACCCCAAGGGGTTCTTGAAGACCGCCAGGGAGACGCCGCGGCGACGCCCGGTCGACGTCCGGCTGACCGACTGGCGCGAGGTCTACGAGCCGTTCGCCGCCGACCGGACCGAGCGGCAGGCGGCGCGCTGCATGGACTGCGGCATCCCGTTCTGCCAAAACGGCTGCCCGCTGGGCAACCTCATCCCCGAGTGGAACGACCTGGTCTACCGCTCGGACTGGGCGGAGGCAGCGGAGCGGCTGCACGCCACTAACAACTTCCCCGAGTTCACCGGGCGGCTGTGCCCCGCGCCGTGCGAAGCGGCCTGCGTGCTCGGCATCAACGCCGAGCCGGTCACGATCAAGCAGGTCGAGGTCGAGATCATCGACCGGGCTTGGGCCGACGGCGGGGTGGTGCCTCTGAAGCCAGAGTCGCTGACCGGGCGCACCGTCGCCGTGGTCGGCTCCGGGCCGGCCGGCCTCGCGGCGGCGCAGCAGCTGACCAGGGCCGGGCACCAGGTGACCGTCTTCGAGGCCGACGACCTTCCCGGCGGCCTGCTCCGGTACGGCATCCCCGAGTTCAAGATGGAGAAGCGCCACCTGGACCGGCGGATCGACCAGATGACCGCCGAGGGGACGCGGTTCTCCTGCGGCGTACCGGTCCTGTCGGCCGCCCAGCTCGACGGGTTCTCCGCCGTCGTGCTGGCCGGCGGCGCGCGGGTCGCCCGCGAGCTGCCGGTGCCCGGCCGGGAGCTGGCCGGCATCCACCAGGCCATGGAGTACCTGCCGCTGGCCAACCGCGTCGGCCCCGATTCGCCGATCACCGCGGCGGGCAAGCACGTGGTGATCATCGGCGGCGGCGACACCGGCGCGGACTGCCTCGGCACCGCGCTGCGCCAGGGCGCGCTCTCGGTCACCCAGCTCGAGATCATGCCCAAGCCGCCGAAGACGCGGCCGGCGCGCCAGCCGTGGCCGACGTACCCGATGATCTACCGGGTCGCCTCCGCCCACGAGGAGGGCGGCGAGCGCGTCTACGCCGTCTCCACCGAGGAGTTCCTCGGCGACGCCGACGGCCAGGTCCGCGCGCTCGCGCTGACCGAGGTGGTCTTCGAAAGCGGCCGGCTCGCGGCGGTCCTCGAGACCCGCCGGGAGTTCGCCTGCGAGCTGGTGCTGCTGGCGATGGGCTTCACCGGCGCGGAGAAGCCCGGGCTGCTCACCGATCTCGGGGTGGAGTTCGACCCGCGCGGCAACGTGGCCCGCGACGCCGGCTACCAGACCTCGGTCCCCGGCGTGTTCGTGGCCGGCGACATGGGCCGGGGCCAGTCGCTGATCGTCTGGGCGATCGCGGAGGGCCGCAGCGCCGCGGCCGCCGTCGACCAGTACCTGGGCGCCCTCGACCGCCCGCGGCTGCCGGTCGCGATCCCGCCGACGGCCCGCCCGCTTGTCTGATATCTTCCACAACGTGGCGAACACGGCGGTAAGCGTCGGCGGACTGGCTGGCCCGGGCGTCCCCGCCGGTCCCCGCCGGTTCCGCCCGACCCTGTCCACGAGCCCGGGCAGGCTGCGCCTGCTGCTGATCATCGGAGTCCTGCTGAGCCTCGCCTGGGGCGCGCTCGCGGGCTTCACCGCGAGCCAGTACGCGGCGGCGGCCTCAAGCGTGGTCACCACCCGCGAGCCGCTGAGCCTCGACGCACAGCAGATCTACTCGCGGCTCTCCGACGCGAACGACGCCGCAGGTACAGCGTTCCTGACCGGCGGGCTTGAGCCGCCCGCCGTGCGGCAGCGGTACCTGGCCGACATCGGCGCGGCAGAGAGCCGGATCGAGGGGGCGACCGCCAACGATGGTGCCGCCGCGGGCGCCGCGGCGCAGGATCTCAACACGCTTGCCGAGGATGTTCCCGTGTATACGGGGGAGGTCGAGACGGCCCGTGCCGACAACCGGCTCGGCCTGCCGCTCGGTGCCGCCTACCTGCGGGAGGCCTCGGGGTTTATGCGCGCCGCGCTGCTGCCGGCCGCGAGCGGAATGGACGCTGCGGAGAACGCGAGCCTGGGCGCCACAAGCGCCCAGGCGACCGGACTCCCGCTCATCAGCGTGACCCTGGCCGTCGGCCTCGTCATCGGCTACCTCCTGTACCGGGCATCACGCTGGCTGCGCGGACGCACCAACCGAGTGCTCAACGTTGGTCTCGTTGCCGCTGGAGTTGCCCTCATCGTCTCGCTCGGGTGGCTGGCCGCCGCGTACTCGGCGGGCCGCAGTGACCTGCTGGCGGCGCAGGCCCGTGGTTCGACGCCGGTCGAGGCGCTCGCCAAGGCCGGCATCGCGGCACAGCAGGCGCACGCCGACGAGAGCCTCACCCTGATCGACAACAGCGGCGACGACATCTACCAGCAGGATTACGTCAGCGAGGAGCGGGCGCTCGGACCGGGACCTGGAACGCTGCTCACCGCCGCGCAGGCGGCGGCCGCGGGCAGCCCGGCGGCGTCGGCGGCGGACGCCGCGGTCCGCGACGCGCGAGCCTGGTACGCAGCGCACGCGGCTGTCCGCGCGCTTGACGACAAAGGGAGCCACGCCGAGGCCGTGGCATCGGTGCTTGGCACCGGCCCAGGAGACGCCGGTGCCGCGTTCTCGAAGCTGACCGCCGATATCTCCGCGGGGATGACGGCCGATCAGGCCTCGTTCGATACAAGCGCACAGGCAGGCGCGGGCGACTTCACCGCGCTTGCAGCTGGTGTCGCCGTGGCGGCGCTTGTCATGGCGGTCAGCTGCGCCTGGGGACTGAGCCGCAGACTCATGGAGTATCGATGAACGCACGGCCATGGCTCGTGGAAAGAAGCGCGGTCGTCCTCGCGGCCGTGATCGCCATGGCTATCTCCGCTGGCTGCGCCGCCCTGCCGGGTGCGCGTCCGGCAGCGACGGCGACCGCCCGCGTCGCGGCCCATTCCGCCGTCGCGGCACCTGCCGTCGCCGCCCGCTCGGTCAGCCAGGCGGGGGCGCGTGGCGCGGCCGCCACCTGTAATCCCGAGGCCGCGAGCCTGGCACCGCTTGGGCCGCCGCAGGTGACGGCCGGCTCGTTCATGGCGAAGATCCGCGCCCGGGGCTTTCTCATCGCCGGGGTCGACCAGAGTACCTACCACTTCGGCTACCTCAACCCCCTCGACGGGCAGATCGAGGGCTTCGACATCGACATGGTCAAGGCCGTGGCACAGGCGATCTTCGGGAGCCCCGGTCATGTCGTGTACAAGGCCATCTCCGATGCCCAGCGGATACCGGACGTCCTGAACGGCACCGTGGACATCGTCGCGCACACCATGACGATCACCTGTGCCCGGCTGCAGCAGGTCGACTTCTCCAGCGTCTACTTCGAGGCGCATCAGCGGGTGCTCGTGCTGAAGAACTCCACGGCGACTGGCCTGGCGGACCTGAGCGGCCAGAAGGTTTGCGCGACCTCGGGATCGGACTCCGCGACCCTCATCACCCACTACCACGCGATCCCCGTCACCGTCCCCTACTGGACGGACTGCCTGGTCCTGATGCAGCAGGACCAGGTGGCGGCGATCTCCACCGACGACTCGATCCTTGACGGGCTCGCGGCGCAGGACCCGTTCACCAAGCTGGTTGGCCCGGACCTGACCCAAGAGCCATACGGCCTGGCGATCTCGAGGCAGCACCAGGACTTCGTCCGGTTCGTGAACGCCGTCCTGGCCGAGGAGCGCACCGACGGCGCGTGGGCGGCCAGCTACGCCCGGTGGGTCGGCACCCCCGTTCCCGCACCGCCAACCGTCGGGTACGCGAGCTGAGCGGTGTTTCCCCGCTCACCTAGCGCCCGTCCCGTGCATGGCCGCCGTTAAAGGATCACGATCAGGGAGCGAGCACCTCCGAAATAGCGGCAGAATGGGGGATAAGGGAGCAGCGGGTTCGGTGACTGGAGCGGGCATTGGTGATGGCCGAATCGGCCGCCGGGCAGGCGGCCGCCGCGGTGCTCGCTGAGCGGGACGCCATCCAGGCGAACCTGCTCGAGCTTGACGGCGGCTTCACCAGGCGGCTGCTCGACGGCGCGACGCTGACCGGGCAGACGCGCGAGCGCTGGGACGCGGTCTCGGCGACGCTGGCCGGCCTCTGGGAGACGTACCTGGCCTACTCGGCCGTCGTGGACCGGGTTGCCGAGCTCGGCACCGGCGCGCACCGCCCGGCGAAGAAGGACCTCGCTGACCTCGACTCGCTGCTCACCGGGGCCTCGGTCCTGATGGCCCGCGGCACCGTGCCGCTCGCGCGCAGGAACCTGTCGGACACGGGAGTCCAGGCGGTCACGCTGGTTGGTGCGGTCGCTGCCATGCGCCGGTCGTTCAGCGAGGTGGCGGAGGTGATCTCGGCCGTCGAGGCGGTCTGGGCGCAGGTGGGCGAGCGGCTCGACGCGACGGAGGCGGAGCTGTCCGCCGACCTGGCGCGCGCGGCGGGGCTCGGCCCGGAGCTCGAGGCGGCGCTGCGCGACGCGCAGGCCAGCCTGCAGGCCGCGCGGGAAGCGGCGAACGCCGATCCGCTTCGGCTGAGCAGCGACGGCCGGGTCGACACCTCGGCCGCGGACCTCCTGCGGGAACAGGTGGCGGGGCTCACCGCCCGGATCGCCGAACTCGACCGGGTGCGGTCGCAGGCGCGGCGCCGCATCGACGGGCTCAGCGCCGCGGTCACCGCGGCCCGGGCCGCCCGCGCGGACGCGGTCGCGGCGTGGCAGCGCGCCGCCCAGCGGATCGCGGCGCTGCAGCCGCTGCCGCCTGACATCGCCGAACCGCCGCTGGACACCCTGGCCGCGCTCGCGGCCGCGGGTCGGTGGAGCGAGCTGGGGACCGAGCTTGACCGGTGCGACGGCGCGCTGACGGCGGCCGTTAAGCAGACCGAGGACTGCGAGCGGTCGGCGGCGGCCGGGGTCGCCAGCCGCGATGAGCTGCGCGGCCTGCTCGGCGCTTACAAGGCCAAGGCCGCTCGCCTCGCGGTGGCTGAGGACCCTGACCTGGTAGCGAGCTACGACCAGGCGCGTGACCTGCTGTGGACCGCGCCGTGCGACCTGACGGCGGCCGCGGCGGCCGTCGCCGGATATCAGCGGGCGATCCACGCCAAGACGATGAGAGAAGGGGGTCGTCGATGACGGCTGCCGCGTGCGCACAGCCTGGGTGCGGCGGAACGATCGAGGACGGGTACTGCACGGTCTGCGGCCTCGCGCCGACGCCGGCGAGCGCTCCCAGCGCCGCGAGCGTCGTGAGTGCCCCGAGCGGCGCGAGCGGCGGCCATGGGTCGGCGTCCTGGTCCGCGGGCACAGGCTCGGGCCCGGGTTCGGGCAGCAGGCGCGGCACTCGCGGCTCGCGGGCCGGCAGCGGCCGGTCCGCGCGCGGCGCGCTCGGGGCCGGGCTGGTGGAGGTGCCGCCCGTCCCGGCTCGCGACCCAAGCACGGCGATCCTCGCCGACCCGCGGGTGCCGGAGAGCCGGCGGTTCTGCGGAAACTGCGGGGAGCGCGTCGGCCAGTCGGTGAACGGGCGCCCCGGCCTGACCGAAGGGTTCTGCCGGCAGTGCGGTACCCGCTTCTCCTTCAGCCCCAAGCTCGCGCCCGGTGAACTGGTCGCCGGGCAGTACGAAGTTCTCGGCTGCCTCGCGCATGGCGGACTCGGCTGGGTGTACCTTGCGCGCGACCACAACGTAAGCGACCGCTGGGTCGTGCTCAAGGGACTGCTCAACACCGGGGACGCGGACGCGATGGCCGCGGCGGTCGCCGAGCGTCAGTTCCTCGCGCAGGTCGAGCACCCGAATATCGTCCGGATCTACAACTTCGTCCAGCACGCGAGCGCGCGCGACGGCGAGAGCGCCGGCTACATCGTCATGGAGTACGTGGGCGGCAAGTCGCTGAAGGAGATCAGGCTCGACGCGCGGCAGGGCGGCGGGGCGGTGCCGCTTGCGCACGCGCTCGCCTACGCGATCGAGATCCTGCCCGCCCTCGGCTACCTGCACGACCGCGGGCTTGTCTACTGCGACTTCAAGCCCGACAACGTGATCCAGACCGAAGAGCAGCTGAAGCTCATCGACATGGGCGGCGTCCGGCCGATCGACGGTGACGACCCCATCTACGGCACGGTCGGCTACCAGGCGCCGGAGATCGAGGCCGACGGTCCGTCGCCCAGCTCCGACCTGTACACCGTGGGCCGCGCGCTGGCCGTGCTGACCTTCGAGTTCGCCGGCTACCAGGGCGAGTACAAGTACCGGCTGCCCGATGCGGTGCCACTGCTCGCCGAGCAGGAGTCGTTCGCCCGCCTGCTGCGCCGGGCCACGGACCCCGATCCAGAGCGCCGTTTCCAGTCGGCGGCCGAGATGGCCGAGCAGACCACAGGAGTGCTCAGAGAGGTGCTCTCCGTCACCGACGGCCAGCCCCGCCCGGCGTTCTCTCGCCTGTTCAGCCCCGAGTTGCGCGCGATCGGCGCCGAATTGACCCCCATCACCGGCGAGCGCGTCCGGGTGAGCCCGCCGTCGGCCGCCGAGGTGGTCGCGGGTCTGCCCGCACCGCTCGCGGACGGCACCGACCCGGCGGCCGGCTACCTGGCCACGCTCGGTACCCTGCCGCCCGAGCAGCAGGCCGCGGCGCTGCTCGCCGCCGTCAGCGGCGGCGGCGTTGCCGGCGGCGGCGCCGCTGGTGGCAGCGTTCCGCCGGCCGTGGCCGCGTCGCCGGAGACCAGGCTGGCCCTGGCGCGCGCGCTCATCACGGCGGGCGACCCGGATGGTGCCGCGGCCTACCTGGCCGAGCTGGCCGCCGCCGATCCTGCCGACTGGCGGATCGCCTGGCACAACGGGCTGCGCGAACTCGCCAGCGGCCGGCCGGACGCGGCCAGGGCGGCGTTCACCGCCGTCTACGACGAGCTGCCGGGCGAGCCCGCGCCGAAGCTCGCCGTCGCCTTCGCCGCCGAGGCCCTGGGGGACGAGGTCGCGGCCCGTCGCTACTACCAGCTCGTCTGGATGATCGACCGGTCCTACGTCAGCGCCGCGTTCGGTTTGGCGAGGGCGTGCCTCGCCCTCGGTGACAGGCCCGCTGCCATCGCCGCGGTGGCCGCCGTGCCTGACACCTCGAGCTATCACGCGGCGGCGCAGATCGCCGCCGTCCGGCTGCTGATCGTCGGCGGGGCCGGGGTGTCCGCGTCTGACGTGCGGCAGGCCGATGGCAGGCTTGTCCGGCTGTCCCTTGATGACCTGCGGCGGCAGCAGCTCACGGTGGAGATCTTGCACGCCGCCCTGGAGTGGGTGGCGGACGCTCGGCCAGCGGGCGCGCGGGTAGCCGGGGCGAGTGACAGCGGCGGGGCCATACTGGGCTGCGAGCCCAACGAGCGCGCGCTCCGCTTCGGGCTTGAGCGCGGTTACCGGGCGCTCGCGGGCCTCACCCAAGATCCCTCCCGCCGGGTTGAACTCGTGGACATGGCGAACAGCGTCCGGCCGAGGACCCTGACGTGACCGAGCCGTGCCCGGCCTGCGGGGAGCCGATCGGCCCCGACGACGGCTTCTGCGAGGTGTGCGGCGCGGAGCTTGCGCCCGCGGCGGTCAGCTCCGGCGCGGCCGGCGGCGCGGTTGAGTGCCCGGTCTGCGCGGCGGCCGGGCGCGCGGCGGCCGGGATCAGCCCGGAGGGCTACTGCGAGTTCTGCGGACGCAAGGTGCCGTCGGGCCGCGACCATGAGGAACTCGACGTTGGGCTGCTGGCCGGGGTGACCGATCGCGGGCGCCGGCACGCCCGCAACGAGGACGCGATGGCGCTCGCGGCCACCCGCGTCGCGGGCGAGCCGGTGGCGCTCGCCGTGGTCTGCGACGGGGTCTCGTCGGCGCCGCGCCCTGACGAGGCGTCGCTCACCGCGGTGCGGGCGGCGGCCGGGTCGCTGCTTCCCGCGGTGCGCGCGGGCGACGACCCCGCCGCCGCCTCCGCCGCCGCCATGCAGGCGGCCGGGAGGGCGGTCGCCGGCCTGGCCGGCCCGGCGGGCGCGCCCAGCCGCGACCTACGCGTCGGCGGTAGCCGACCGCACCGGCGTGACGGTGTGCTGGCTCGGTGACAGCCGCGTCTACTGGCTGGCCGCCGACCTCTCGGGTTCACGCTGCCTCACCACCGACGATTCGCTCGCGGAGGAGCTCGTCGGCGCGGGCCTTGCCACCTTCGATGAGGCGATGGCGTCACCGCAGGCGCATGTCATCACGGGATGGCTGGGGGCGGACCTGCCGGAACCCGAGCCGCACGTGGCCCGGTTCGAGCCACCGGACCGGGGCGTGGTCCTGCTCTGCTCTGACGGGTTGTGGAACTACCAGCCGGCGGCGGCGGAACTGGCGGCCATGGCGCTGCCCGCCGGGCTGACCGATCCGCTCGCCGCGGCCGGCGCACTGGTGAAGTTCGCGCTCGACGCGGGCGGCGCCGACAACATCACGACCGTACTCATGCCGTTCCCGCCAGCGTGGCCGGAGACTTCACCGAGGAGTGAGCGATGACGAGCCTGCCCGGATTCACCGTCCAGATCGACCAGAACCCGTACCTGCCAGTGGGCGGGCGTGACGTCAGCGCGGTCGTCACGGTGACCGCGGACGCGACCGGCGGGGCGCCGGCGGTGCAGGACAGCGCCGACGGCAGCGCGGAGATCATCATCGTCGACTGCTCCGGGTCGATGGACTTCCCGCCGGAGAAGATCCTGGCGGCGCGCGCGGCGACGTCGGCCGCGGTGGACGTGATCAGGGACGGCGCGCGGTTCGCGATCGTCGCGGGCACGAACACGGCGTGGCCGGTCTACCCGATCGACGGGTCAATGGCGGTCGCGGACGCGCGCACCCGCGCCGAGGCCAGGCAGGCGGTGACCAGGCTGCGGTCCAACGGCGGGACGGCGATCGGCGAGTGGCTGCGCCTCGCGCACCGGATATTCCAGTCCTACCCGGCCGCGCTCCGGCACGCGATCCTGCTCACCGACGGCAAGAACCAGCACGAGACGCCCGAGCAGCTTGCCGCGGCGATAGCCCTGTGCGAGGGCTCGTTCCGCTGCGACTGCCGTGGGGTCGGTACCGACTGGGTGGTCGACGAGCTGCGCAAGATCTCCACCGCGCTGCTCGGCACGGTCGACATCGTGCCCGACCCGGCCGGGCTCGCGGCCGACTTCGAGGAGATGATGCGCGGCGCCATGAGCAAGCAGCTCCCCGACGTCATGCTGCGCGTGTGGACTCCGCAGCAGGCGGTCGCGAAGTTCGTGAAACAGGTCGCCCCGGCGATCGACGACCTCACGGGCCGCCGCTCGCAGACAGGATCGCAAGTGGGTGAGTACCCCACCGGCGCCTGGGCGCCGGGGGAGAGCCGCGATTACCACGTCGGCGTCCAGGTGAACGTCGGGGGAGTGGGTCAGGAGATGCTCGCGGCACGGGTGAGCCTGGTGGCCAGCTCGCCGTCGGGCCAGCAGATCCTCGGCCAGGGACTTATCCGGGCGACCTGGACCGAGGACGAAGCGCTGTCCACGCGCATCAACCCGGGGGTCGCGCACTACACCGGGCAGGCCGAACTGGCCGCCGCGATCCAGGATGGGCTTGAGGCAAGCAAGCGGGGCGACGAGGAGGCCGCCACCGCCCAGCTCGGCCGGGCGGTCGCGCTGGCGCACGCGGTCGGCAATGAGGACACGGCGAGGCTGCTCGCGAAGGTGGTGGACGTGGTGGACGAGGCGACAGGCACGGTCCGGCTGAAGAAGAAGGTGAGCGCCGCGGACGAGATGGCGCTCGACACCAGGTCGGCCAAGACGATCCGGGTCAAGAAGGAATAGCGATGGCGACCTGCCCGTCCGGCCACGAGTCAGCCAGTGACGACTACTGCGACGTGTGCGGCGCGCTGATCGGGGCCGCGGTGCTCACTCAGTTGGACCTGGCACCCGCGTCGACGCCCGCTCAGGCACCCGCTGGCGTCAGCCCAGCCGAAGGCGTCTGCCCGCGTTGCGGCGTCCCGCGGGTCGGCCAGTTCTGCGAGTCGTGCGGCTTCGACTTCACCGCCGCTGCCGGGCCGGCCAACGCTGCCGCGCCTGCCAACGCTGCCGCGCCTGCCAACGCCGCCGCCTGGAGCGTCGTGGTGACGGCCGACCGCGCGTACTACGACAGCGTCCAGGATGCGGGCGGCCCGGACGCCGCCGCGATCGGGTTTCCCGTGTACTGCCCGCAGCGGCTGTTCCGGCTGGCCGGGGCCGAGGTCCGCGTCGGGCGGCGCAGCGAGTCCCGGGGCATCCACCCGGAGATCGACCTGACCGGCCCCCCGGCCGACCCCGGCATCTCGCGCCTGCACGTGGTGCTCGTCGCGGCGCCCGACGGCACCTGGTCCGTCGTCGATCCCGGGTCGGCGAACGGAACGCTGGTCAACGGCAACGAAATCCCGGCGGGCGAAGCCGTCCCGCTGCGCGACGGCGATGTGATCCACCTGGGCGCCTGGACGGCGCTCAGGGTCACCAGCTCTTAGTGATATTCGGCCAGCCGGGGCCGGACGCCGGCCAGCACAAGCGCTGCCAGCAGCGCCGCGCCCGCCAGCGGGAACGCGAGGTTCCAGGTAGCGGTGTCGCCCTCGCCCGCCTGGATCGCGTCGGCAAAGGCGGCGGAGTTGATGGCGATGACCGACGACAGGTCCGCGTCGTAGGCGTTGAACGCCCAGTCGGACTGCCCGGGCGCTGTTCCGATGTCGTACGCGACGGCGGCCGCCAGGTTCGTCTTCGCCATCGCGCGCAGTTGCCTGTCGTCGCGTTCGTAGACCTGGTAGGCCAGCAGCGTGGCGACCGCCGCCGCGCGCTCGCCAGGGAACGTGATGTTGCGGAACTCCGCGCCCAGGTAGCCGCCGAACCGAACGTCGCTGTTGTCGCCGTCGTAGGCGCGGATGTCGGTGGCGAGCGCCGCGTCGTAGCCGAAGATGCCGACGGTCCCGACGTCGGCGAGCTGCTGCGACGTGGTGAGGAACGCCTGCTGGTACTGCGCGGCGCGGGCGGGGTCGACCAGGTACCTGCTCTCGTCGGCGTTGGCGTCGTAGCTCGCCGCGCGCGCCTGGGTGAGGGCGAGGATGGAGTCGAAGGCGTCCTGCTTGGCCACCTTCAGGTGACCCGCCTCGGCAGAGAGCCGAGTCGCCGCCGCGATCACGAGGGCGACCCCGACCAGCGTCGCGGCTGCGAGCGCGGGGCTCACCAGCCGCCGGAAGCGGGCTGACAGGTAGAGCTGGAGCGCCACCAGGATGGCGATCAGCGCCACGCCCGCCGCGATGACCACGCCGATCGTGGTCCCCGCGGTCGATCTGCCTTCGGTGTAGCTGGCGTTTAGCTCGGACCCGCTGACGCTGGTGAGCGAGGAGACGGAAGGCAGGATGGAGGTCCGCATGAGGTCGGTCGCCTGCTGGTAGAAGGCGAGCGCGGCGGCGGGAGCCCGGCCAACGGAGCTGCGCGCCTGCTGGTCGGTGAGCAGCGCGTCGGCCGCCAGGGCCTCGTACTGGCCGACTCCGTCGAGGACCGACCTGAGCTCGCGTTGCGCCGCGGGGTTGCCGCCGGAGGTGGCCAGCGCCTGCGTCAGGTCCGCGTCGGCGCTCGCGCGGTCGCTACCGTAGATCGCCAGGTCCTGCGCCCGGTCGGCGGCGAGGGTGGCATCGCCCCCGACAAGCAGGACGTTGGCGACCTGCGCGTCCATGTCGTTGAGCGAGAAGTACAGGCCGGTCGTCGAGTCGACCGCCGGCGCGTCGCGGTTTCCAATCGACCGGAACTGGCCGCCGAGTGCGCCGGACGCGACGGCGATCACAGCGGCAAGGCAGCAGGCGATCGCCACTGCCGCCGCCGCGCCGGTCCTGATCTTGGCTAGTGTGGACATCGGTTAGAAACTACGCCGACGTGCCGCCCTGGGGGTACTTGCGCCGTTATGGTCTCGTTAGGGAGCATATTCGCGATCTCTGGGTCCGGCCCGTGGCGGGTTCGCGCGTCGTCCGCGTGGACACACCGTGAACCTTCTGTGACCCCGGTCACCCGCTGTCCAGGATCGGCTAAGGTGGTATAGACCACCGGAATGAGGGGATCCACGATGACCCGTCGCGCGAAGATTGTCTGCACCCTTGGCCCCGCGACCTCCAGCCAGGAGCAGATCACCGCGCTGATCGACGCCGGCATGGACGTCGCCAGGCTGAACATGAGCCACGGCACGCAAGCCGACCACCTGGCGGTTTACCACCGGGTACGGGCGGGCTCTGAGGCGACGGGCCGATCCGTCGGCATCCTCGCCGACCTGCAGGGGCCGAAGATCCGCCTCGGCGTCTTCCCGGACGGTCCGGTCCGGCTCGTCGCCGGCGAGGAGTTCACGATCACCACCGAGGACATCCCCGGTAACGTCCGCGAGGCGTCCACCACCTACGAGGGCCTTCCCGATGACGTGCGGGTCGGGGACTGCGTCCTGATCGACGACGGCAACGTCCAGCTCGACGTCACCGGCGTGAGCGGCAGCCGGGTGCACCTGAGGGTCGTGATCGGCGGGAAGATTTCCAACCACAAGGGCATCAACCTGCCGGGCGTCAACGTCAGCGCTCCCGCGCTGACCAGCAAGGACGAGGCCGACCTGCGCTGGGCGCTGGCCACCGGCGCGGACATCGTCGCGATGTCCTTCGTTCGCAGCCCCGACGACGCGCAGCTCGCGCGGAAGATCATGACCGACGCCGGCCGCGCCGGGGTCCCGATCATCGCCAAGATCGAGAAGCCGGAGGCGGTGGAGTTCCTCCCGGACATCGTGGACGCGTTCGACGGGATCATGGTGGCCCGCGGCGACCTGGGCGTCGAGCTCCCGCTTGAGCAGGTGCCGACCGTGCAGTCCCGCGCAATCAAGCTCGCGCGGGAGCGGGCCCGCCCGGTCATCGTGGCCACCCAGATGCTCGAGTCGATGATCAACGCGCCGCGCCCGACCCGGGCCGAGGTCTCCGATGTGGCGGGCGCGGTCTCGGCCGGCGCGGACGCGGTGATGCTCTCCGCGGAGACCGGCGTCGGCGCCTACCCGATCGAGACGGTCGCCACCATGAGCAGGATCATCGTCGCGGCCGAGGAGAGCTCGCTGGTCGCGGAGCACCACCTGTCGCGGATGCCGACCACCACCGGCGGTGCGATCGCCCGCGCGGCGGCCGAGGTCGGCGCGATCGTCGGGGCCAAGGCTCTGGTCGCCTTCACGCTGACCGGCGAGACCGCGCGCCGCCTGGCCCGGTACCGCTCCCCGATCCCGCTGATGGCCTTCACCACCAACCCGGCCACCCGCAGCCAGCTCGCCCTCACCTGGGGCGTCGAGACGTTCGTGGTCCCGACGGTGCACCACACCGACGAGATGGTGCACACGGTCGACGCGTCGCTGGTCGAACTCAACCGGTGCGCCATCGGCGACAAGATCGTCATCGTGGCGGGCAGCCCGCCCGGCAGCCCGGGCAAGACCAACGCCCTGCGCGTGCACCGCATCGGCGACGCCATCAATCTGCCTTATCCGTGACCCGTGCCCGGTTTTGCCCCGCGACGCGAAAAAGCCTTTTGGAATAGGCCAAAAATGGCGTCCGGACACGGGGGGACATAGGCTAATGTCCTGGCGAGCGGGATACGCTGCCGGCGGACAGGAGCGGGGATATGAGCACGTCGCGGGATGATTCGCCTAGTGCAAGGCAGTGCCCGGCGTGCTCGGCAGACTCCGGCGAGCCGGTCCTGGTCGGCCCTGATGGCCGCTGCTCGTCATGCGGCCAGCCGCTGGTTATCAACGCCGACCATGTGGAGAAGGATCTCGGGCAGGTCGTCGGCGTCAGCGACCGCGGTCTGCGCCACCAGCGGAACGAGGACGCGTTCCATATCGCGGTCGTGCCCACCGACGCCGGCCAGGTGGCGGTCGCGATCGTCTCCGACGGCGTTTCCTCGGCGCCGCGCCCCGATGAGGCGTCGCTGACCGCGGTGCGGACCGGGATGAAACTGCTCGCCGAGGGCGTGCAGCGGGGAGATGACGCGGCCGCGGCATCGCAGACGGCGGTCCAGGCCGCCGCGCGGGCGCTGATCGCGCTGGCAGGCCCCGAGGGGGCGCCCGGCCACGACGTACGTGTCCGCCGTGGTCACCAGGGAGCAGATCACCGTCTGCTGGCTAGGCGACAGCCGCGCGTACTGGCTCGCCGCCGCCGGGCTGGTGCCCAGCGGCCCCAACGACACCCTGGACATCAACGCCGGGTCGAGGCGGATCACCAGGGATGACTCGCTCGCCGAGGAGATCGTGGCGGCCGGCCTGGCGTCCATGGACGAGGCGATGGCGTCACCCCAGGCGCACGTCATCACCCGCTGGCTGGGCGCGGACCTGCCCGACCCCCAGGCGCACGTCGAGCGGTTCACGCCGTCCGGCCCCGGCGTCCTGCTGATCTGCTCCGATGGCCTGTGGAACTACCGCCCGGAGGCCGCCGAGCTGGCCGACATGGCGATGCCCGCGGCGCTGACCCGCCCGCTTGACGCCGCCGCCGACCTGGTCAAGTTCGCCGTCGACTCGGGCGGCCTCGACAACATAACGGTCGTGCTGATCCCGTTCCCGCCGGTCGATGTGGCCGAGCAGGCAACGCGGGCGGATCAGTCCGATTACCCAACGCGCGTCGATTAGGAACACGTCATCGGGACCGGGACGGACACCGGGGATTCCGCCGCGCGGCTGGGCGGCCCGCTAGCCGGGCTCGCGCCCGGCTCCCGGGTCGCCGGGTACCTGATCGAGGAGCTCGTGGGGGCGGGCGGGATGGCGGCGGTGTTCCGCGCCCGCGACGTCGGGCTCGGACGGCGGGTGGCGCTGAAGCTGCTCGCCGCGGACGAGGCCATCAGGCAGCGGTTCGCGGGCGAGGCGCTGGCGGCCGCCGCGGTGGACCACCCGAACATCATCCCGGTCTACGCGGCCGGAGAGGCCGACGGCTGCCAGTACATCGCGATGCGCTTCGTGGTCGGCGAGGACCTGCACGCGCTGGTCCGCCGGGAGGGCGGCCTGCCCGCCCGGCGGGCGGCGGCGTTCATCTCCCCGGTCGCGTCCGCGCTCGACGCCGCGCATGAGGCGGGGCTGGTGCACCGCGACGTCAAGCCCGCCAACATCCTGGTCGACACAAGGCCGGGCTGGCCGGAGCATGTGTACCTGTCGGACTTCGGCGTCGCCCGGCATCTGCGGTCGGTCGGCTCGCTGACCGTGCCCGGGCAGTTCCTCGGCACGCCCGACTACGCGGCGCCCGAGCAGGCCAGCGGCCAGCTGGTGGACGGCAGGGCCGATCAGTACGCGCTCGCGTGCGTCGCCTACGAGCTGCTGTCCGGCTCGGTGCCGTTCCGGCGCGACGAGCCCATGCTGGTGCTGTACGCGCACGTCTCCGCCACGCCGCCGAAGCTCACGGCGGCGCGCCCCGACCTGCCCGCCGCCGCCGACGCGGTCCTGGAACGGGCGATGGACAAGCTGCCGGAGCGCCGCTACGACAGCTGCGGCGACTTCGCCGACGCGCTGCGCGAGGCGCTCGGCTTCGAGCCCTACGACCCGCGGCGCCCGTCCGGCCCTAGCCCGGCGTCGATCGTCTCGCCCGCTCCCGGGCAGGGCGCCCCGACCCGGACCCTGACCATCCCCGAGCCCGCCATCCCGCGATTCCCCGCGCCGCAGGCTCCCGGGCCGCAGCCGTCCGGTACGCGCACCCAGGGCGCATCGGGAACCTGGACCGCGGTGGTGACCGCCGACCGCGCCTACTACGACCACGTCCGAGCAGCCGACGAGGCCGACGCGGCGTCGATCAGCTTCCCGGTCTACGTCACCGAGCGACGCTTCCGGCTGGCCGGCAGCACGGTCCGCATCGGCCGCCGCAGCCGCTCACTGCACGTCCAGCCCGAGATCGACCTGGCCGGCCCGCCCACCGACCCGGGCGTGTCACGGCTGCACGCGGCGCTGATCGCGGCCCCCGACGGCACCTGGTCGGTCACCGACCTCGGCTCCACCAGCGGCACCCAGGTCAACGGCAAGGACGTGCCCTCCGGCGCCCCCGTCCCGCTCCGCCCCGGCGACCAGATCCACCTAGGCGCCTGGACCCTGATCACGATCGTCCCAGGCTAGGGACGGCATGGGCTGACATTTTCGTTTCCTACATCCGGTTCGAGGCAGACATGCCGAACGAGCGCTGGCAGTCCGACTTCACCCACTACCCGCTCGCCGACGGCACGGACACCGAGATCCTGACCTGGCTCGATGACCACTCCCGCTACGCCCTGTCCGTCACCGCCCATGCCCGGGTTACCGGGCCTATCGTGCTGGATGGCCTTCCGCGCAGCGTGCGGGGTGCACGGCGTCCCGGCCTCGACCCTGACCGACAACGGGCATGGTCTTCACCACCCGCCTGTCCGGCGGCAAGGGCGGCCGCAACGGCCTCGAGCACGAGCTGCGCCGCCTCGGCATCACCCAGAAAAACGGCAAGCCCAACCACCCGCAGACCCAGGGGAAAGTCGAGAGATTCCAGCAGACCATGAAGAACTGGCTCCGTGCCCAGCCGGACCAGCCCGCCACCCTCGCCGGCCTTCAGTCCCTGCTCGACGCCTTCGCCCGCATCTACAACACCCAGCGCCCGCACAGGTCCCTCACCGGCCGCGCGACCCCGGCAGATGCCTACGACGCCCGCCCCAAGGCCGTCGCCCGGCGACCGTTCAGCCGACACCCACGACCGCGTCCGCACCGACCGCATCGACGCCACCGGGCTCGTCACCCTCCGCCACAACGGCAAACTCCACCACATCGGCATCGGCCGGGCCCACGCCGGAACCCGCGTCCTGCTCCTGGTCCAGGACCTGGAAATCCGCGTCATCAACGCCGCCACCGGCGAACTCCTGCGCGAGCTCACCCTCAACCCCGACCGCGACTACCAGCCCACCGGCAAACCAGCCGGCTGGCCACAGAAAAACACCGCGAACCCTACGTAGGTTCGCGGTGTCCTCGATGTCTTGCGACATCACATGCGTGCCCCGGGTGGGATTCGAACCCACACTGTGCGATTTTTGAGGCCGCTGGCTCTTCCTGTTGGCCTACCGGGGCACGGGCGCCAGGTGGCGCGCCAGACGACAATCTACCGCAGGTCCGCGTCAGCAGCGGTCCTGACGCGATCCGCACGGAACGCCGAGGCGTCGCCGAACACGCTGGGCGCCTTCCGGTAGGCTCTTGCCCGTGAGCCAGAATGCGTTGCGTGTCGTAATTGCGGAGGATGAGGCGCTGATCCGTCTCGATCTCAAGGAGATGCTAGAAGAGGAAGGCTATTGCGTGGTCGCCGAGGCGGCCGACGGCGAGGCCGCCATCGAGAAGGTGACGGAGCTCAAGCCCGACCTCGCCATCTTCGATGTGAAGATGCCGGTCCTCGACGGCATCTCCGCCGCCGAGCGGATCGCTGCCGAGCGGATCGCCCCGGTGGTGATCCTCACCGCGTTCTCGCAGCGTGAACTGGTGGAGCGGGCGCGGGACGCGGGCGCGATGGCATACCTGGTGAAGCCGTTCACCAAGGCCGACCTGGTGCCCGCGATCGAGATGGCGGTCAGCCGGTACACCGAGATCAAGGCGCTTGATGAGGAGGTCAACACCCTCAAGGACCGCCTTGAGGTCCGCAAGCTGCTGGACCGGGCCAAGGGGCTCCTCCAGTCCGAGCACGGCCTGACCGAGCCGCAGGCGTTCCGCTGGATCCAGAAGACCTCGATGGACCGCCGCCTGACCATGCGCAAGGTCGCCGAGGCCGTGATCGAGGGCACCCTGAGCGCGTCCGCCAAGCCCGCCGCGCCCGGCGCAGAAGACGCGCCAGCGGACAGCAAGCCCGAGTAAGAGCCACGTAAGGGCGAGAGGGGACCCGGGGACCCGTTGGTACCGTGCCCACCTTCCCCGGGCAGACACGTTCTCTACTGGGGCCCCCGGGTCCGCTGTCGTTACGTTAGCGATCCGGAGTCCCATCGGCAAAGCGGAGTTCGGCTGACGGACCACGAATCGTTGCCCGGTGCTTCCGGTGTGTTTACCCGGATCAGTCCTAGTTTGCAATGGTTCGCCGCAGATGTGCCGACCCTGGGCGGTCCATAGCGGCTGCGAACAGGGCAATCCTCCACCCGCCTGGCCGTCCCGCGGCGACGTTAGCAGCGCGTTTAGCAGCGGAGCGTGGCCGGCTCGGAATTGATAACAATCTCATAGCGTCGGCGTGTCGCGCTTCCCGCGGCGACGCCGACGCGCGCATAGGATCGGGAGCGTGACTGACAGGCTCCTGCTGCTCGACGGGCACTCGCTGGCGTACCGGGCGTTCTTCGCGCTCCCGGTGGAGAACTTCGCGACCACCACCGGCCAGCCCACGAATGCCGTCTACGGCTTCACCGCGATGCTGATCAACGTCCTGCGCGACGAGAAGCCGACGCGGGTGGCGGTGGCGTTCGACCGCGGCGAGCCGACGTTCAGGCACGAGCAGTACGTCGAGTACAAGGCGGGCCGGACCAAGGCGCCGGACGAGTTCCGCAGCCAGATCAGCCTCATCTTCGAGGTGCTCGACGCGCTCGGCATCCGCCACCTGTCCGCCCCCGGCTACGAGGCCGACGACATCATCGCCACCCTCGCCACGCAGGCGAGCGCCGAGGGCAGCGACGTGCTCATCGTCACCGGCGACCGCGACACCTTCCAGCTCATCGACGACCACGTGACGGTGCTCTACAACAGCCGCGGCGTGTCCGACATGAAGCGCTACGACCCCGCCTCCCTGCAGGAGAAGTACGCGCTGACCCCCGACCAGTACCCGGACTTCGCCGCGCTGCGCGGTGACCCGAGCGACAACCTGCCCTCCATCCCCGGCGTGGGGGAGAAGACCGCCACCAAGTGGATCGTGGAGTTCGGCTCGCTCGAGAACCTGGTGAACCGGGTCGACGAGGTGAAGGGCAAGGCCGGCGACGCGCTCCGCGCCCACCTCGGCAGCGTGCTGCGCAACCGCCAGCTCACCGCGCTCCTGCGCGACCTGCCGCCGGACACGGTCGGCGCCGTCCCGGCCGACCTGGCCCCCGTCCGCTGGGACCGCAACACGATCCACCAGCTCTTCGACACCCTGCAGTTCCGGGTGCTGCGCGACCGCCTCTACTCGACCTTCCCCGACGGCCTGCCGGGCTCAGCCGCCGCTCCCGGCTCAGCCGTGGCCGGGGCCGACGCCGCCGCGGGCGGCGCCCCCGCCGAAGTGCAGGGCTTCGAGGTCGACGCCGCCGTCCTCGCCCCCGGCCAGGTCGCCGCTTGGCTGGAAAAGCATCAGTCGGTGGAACGGTCCGGGGTTGCTGTCTCAGGCAGCTGGGGCCGTGGCACCGGGCGAGTCGCCGCCCTCGCGCTCGCCACCCCCGACGGCGCGGGCGCGTTCATCGACCCGACCACGCTGACACCGGACGACGACCGCGCCCTGGGCGAGTGGCTGGCCTCCGATCTCCACCAGAAGGCGCTGCACGATGCCAAGGGACCCATGCACGCACTGGCAGCGCACGGGTACGTTCTGAATGATCTGACGTCCGACACGGCGCTGGCCGCCTACCTCGCGCTGCCCGGCCAGCGGACCTTCGACCTGGCCGATCTCTCCCTCCGCTACCTCGGCAAGGAGCTGCAGGACGGCGAGGTCGGCGACGTGCAGCTCACCCTGGACGGGTCGGGGGAGCAGGAGTCGGCGCTCGCGTTGGTCCGGCGGGCGCGGGCCACCGTCGAGCTGGCCGCCGCGCTCGACGCGGACCTGGAGGCGCGCGGCGCGACCCGGCTGCTGCGCGAGATCGAGCTGCCGCTGGTCGGCGTGCTTGCCGAGATGGAGACGATCGGGATCGCCGCCGACGTCGACCACTTCGCGGAGATGTCGGCGACGCTCTACGGCGAGGTGAAGGGGGCCGAGCAGGCGGCCTACGGTGTCGTCGGGCACGAGTTCAACCTCGGCTCGCCCAAGCAGCTCCAGGAGGTGCTCTTCACCGAGCTCGGGCTGCCCAAGACGAAGAAGATCAAGACCGGCTACACCACCGACTCCGAGGCGCTCACCACCCTGCTCGCCTCGACCGGGCACCCGGTACTCGAGCACCTGCTGCACCACCGGGACGTCGCCAAGCTCAAGTCGATCGTGGACTCCCTCATCCCGATGGCCGGGGAGGACGGGCGCATCCACACCACCTACAACCAGATGGTCGCGGCCACCGGCCGGCTCTCGTCGACCGACCCCAACCTGCAGAACATCCCGATCCGTACCGAGCTCGGCCGCCGCATCCGCGCGGGCTTCGTGGTCGGTCCCGGCTACGAGACCCTGCTGACGGCCGACTACAGCCAGATCGAGCTGCGCATCATGGCCGACCTGTCGCGTGACGAGGCGCTGCTGTCGGCGTTCGAATCCGGACACGACTTCCACGCCGCGACCGCCTCGCGGGTGTTCGGAGTGCAGCCCCTCGACGTGAACCCCGAGCAGCGGGCGAAGATCAAGGCGATGAACTACGGCCTCGCCTACGGCCTGTCCGCCTTCGGCCTGTCCGGGCAGCTGCGGGTCTCCGTGGAGGAGGCGCGCGGGCTGATGGACGACTACTTCAACGAGTTCGGCGGGGTCCGCGACTACCTGCAGTCTGTGGTCGCCCAGGCCCGCCTCGACGGCTACACCTCTACCATCATGGGCCGCCGTCGCTACCTGCCCGACCTCACCGCGGACAACCGGCAGCGGCGCGAGATGGCCGAGCGAATGGCGCTGAACGCCCCGATCCAGGGCTCCGCCGCCGACGTGATCAAGGTGGCCATGCTCCGGGTGCGCGCGGCGCTGGCGGCGGCAGGGCTTGCCTCGCGGATGCTCCTCCAGGTCCACGACGAGCTCATCTTCGAGGTCGCGCCGGGCGAACTGGAGGATCTGACCGCCCTGGTGACGGCCGAGATGGGCGCCGCCACGACCCTCCGCGTCCCCCTGGCCGTCTCCACCGGCACCGGCCGCAGCTGGGCCGAAGCGGCTCACTAACCCCCTCCCCAAACGTACTGAGGCCGAGTCGTAGCCTGCTTAAATTGACCTGCCAGCAATAACTTCATATTCTGAACGCTGCGCTGTGTCCTCGTGCGGCCCGTCGCGGGCAGGTGGCTCCAAAGAGCCGTTTGGCCATGTCAGGCAGGCCGCCGGGGCGTGTCGTGACCGTGAACCGGTCAGGCAAGTCCCGCGCGTTCACTGCATGGTCCGCGGCGCGCACCATTCATTCCTGTCCGCATCCGGAGCCCACTCACTCATGACGAGCAGCACGCAAGCCACCTCGACGCCCAAGGTAGCGATCAACGACATCGGGTCCGAGGAGGAATTCCTCGCCGCGATCGACCTGACCATCAAGTACTTCAACGACGGCGACATTGTCGAGGGGACCGTCGTCAAGGTCGACCGGGACGAGGTTTTGCTCGATATCGGTTACAAGACCGAAGGCGTCATTCCGTCCCGCGAACTGTCGATCAAGCACGACGTCGACCCGCATGACGTCGTCAAGACCGGCGAGCAGATCGAGGCCCTGGTTCTCCAGAAGGAGGACAAGGAAGGCCGCCTCATCCTGTCCAAGAAGCGGGCGCAGTACGAGCGCGCGTGGGGCACCATCGAGCGGATCAAGGAGGAGGACGGCGTCGTCACCGGCACCGTCATCGAGGTCGTCAAGGGCGGTCTCATCCTCGACATCGGGCTGCGCGGCTTCCTGCCGGCGTCGCTCGTCGAGATGCGCCGGGTCCGCGACCTCCAGCCGTACGTCGGCAAGGAGATCGAAGCCAAGATCATCGAGCTGGACAAGAACCGCAACAACGTGGTCCTGTCCCGCCGTGCCTGGCTTGAGCAGACCCAGTCCGAGGTCCGCCACACCTTCCTCAACACGCTTCGCAAGGGCCAGATTCGCAAGGGCGTCGTCTCCTCGATCGTCAACTTCGGCGCGTTCGTCGACCTTGGCGGCGTGGACGGCCTCGTGCACGTGTCCGAGCTGTCCTGGAAGCACATCGACCACCCCGGCGAGGTCGTCGAGGTCGGCCAGGAGGTCACGGTCGAGGTCCTCGACGTGGACATGGACCGCGAGCGCGTCTCGCTGTCGCTGAAGTCCACCCAGGAAGACCCGTGGCAGCAGTTCGCCCGGACCCACCAGATCGGCCAGGTCGTGCCCGGCCGGGTCACCAAGCTGGTGCCGTTCGGCGCGTTCGTCCGGGTCGAGGAGGGCATCGAGGGCCTGGTGCACATCTCCGAGCTGGCCGACCGCCACGTGGAGATCCCCGAGCAGGTCGTCCAGGTGGGCGAGGAGATCTTCGTCAAGATCATCGACATCGACCTGGACCGGCGGCGGATCTCCCTGTCGCTCAAGCAGGCCAACGAGGGCACGGCAGGCGAGGCTGCAAGCGACGAGTTCGACCCGACGCTGTACGGCATGCCGGCGACCTACGACGAGGCCGGGAACTACCTGTACCCCGAGGGCTTCGACCCTGAGACCGGCGACTGGCTCCCCGGCTTCGATGCGCAGCGTGAGGAGTGGGAGCGGCAGTACGCCGAGGCCCGCGCCCGCTTCGAGGCGCACCGCAAGCAGATCGACGAGTCCCGCGCCAAGGCCGAGGAGGCGGACGGGGCCGAGAGCACCGAGTCGGTTACCACCAGCGAGTCCGCGCCCCGCGCGCCGCGCGCTGGCCGCCCGACCGCCGAGACCGGCGCGCCGACCGGCACGCTGGCCTCGGACGAGGCCCTGGCCGCTCTCCGCGAGAAGCTCTCCGGTGGTCAAAGCTAGGAACGTCTAGCTACGTCAGTCGCTGCCCCGGTCCTACATTCCCCGTAGGACCGGGGCAGTTTCGTTTCCCGGGCTTGTCCGTCACAGCCAAAGTCACAGTCAAACCCGCCAAAGTCAAAGTCAAACCCGCCAAAGTCAAAGTCAAACCCGGACGCGGGGCTTGGGGCCGTGTGGCAGACTTCCGCTGGCTCTCCTTCGGAAGGCCAGCGGAGAATCTCCCCATCGGCCCCCACGGAGGCACCCGACCGGTCCGGGGCCTGCGGACTGCCACCCGTATTGCGACAAGCCTGCCCTTGCTATCAGTTCTGACCACTTTTGTGTCCGTTTTGTCGAGATTTTGTGGTCAAAACTGATAGAAAGCTTATGCTTGCAGTTCTGGAGGGGTCTGGAGGGGCCAGTGTGACGGGAGAACACGTGAACGCAGGGCTCCGGCGCTTGGCCGACCACGAGGCAGCGAACCACGGGTGCCGACGCCAGACCAACCTGGAGCACCCGAGTCACGGGCGCTAGCGCCAGCCCAACCGGAAGCGGCCGAACCACGGGCCCCGGAGGCAACCTCTATTGCACTGAAACCGACTACGCAGCGTAAGCCCCAACAGGCCCAGCAGTTCCAGTCGATCTCCGGCCGAAGTGTTGCGGCGAGGTGAGGCTAGGGCTTGGCTCGGGCTTGGAGGTCGGACCAGACTTCGGTGACTCGGCGGTCTAGGGCGGCTCGGGTGCCTGAGTTGTCGATGATGATGTCGGCGACGGCTAGGCGCTGGTCGCGGGTGGCCTGGGCGGCTATCCGGGCGCGGGCCTGGTCCTCGGGCATGCCGCGCTGCTTGGTCAGGCGCTCGACCTGCGTTTCTGTTGGGACGTCGATGACGATTACCAGGTCGAACTCTTTTGCGCGGCCCCATTCCGCTAGCAGGGCTACGTCGTGGACGAGGACTAGGTCGTCGCCGCCGGCTTGGATGGCGGCTTCTTCGGCGGCTTGGATGTGCTCATGGATGAGCGGGTGGGTGATCGCGTTGAGCCTGGCGAGGGCGGTTTTATCGGCGAAGACGATCTCCGCTAGCTTGGCTCGGTCTAGCGAGCCGTCGGGGGAGAGGACACCAGGACCGAAGGTCGCCGCGATCTGCGCGAGTCCTGGCGTTCCCGGCTCCACAACTACGCGGGCGGCCTTATCCGCATCAAGGACGACGGCCCCGAGCGCGGCGAGTCGCTCCGACACCGTGCTCTTTCCCGACCCGACCCCGCCTGTCAGCCCGACCCGCAGCATCCTTGTCCCACCCGTCCTTTCCGCGGCCGTTCTTCTTGACCGGCGCACCCCGGCCGTTCTCGTCGGCCGCTCTCGCAGTCTGACAGGCCGCCTCCTGGCCGCGTCAGGGTGTGCCATTGATGGTCTTCCCCGCCTTCGACGATGCCCAGAAGGGGCCGCATCGCTGTCGCAGCGGGAGTAAGCCCGGTCCGTTCGTATGGGCTTCAACGAGTCGCGGCGGCCCGGGTTCGGAGCGTACCCCAGGGCCTGGCTGTCCACTGTTCAGCCCAAGATCAGGATCCGCGCTCGCCGGACCCGGTCTGTGTAGGCAGCCTGGGGCTCCGCCGTTTTGTCAGACCCCCTACGTATGGTTGGAACATAGGTTCGATCAAATGTCTTGGGGGACGTCATGACTGCACGGCGCAGACAACGGGTGGACGAGGCAACGCTGCTCGACCTGCTGATGAAGGGCGACTACGCGGGCTTCGCGAAGCTGACCGGGTACACCGTCGACCAGATCGAGCGCACGCTTGACGGAAGAGACAACGACTACGATGCGCTCGAGGATGACGAGGATGACGAGGATGACGACTGCTTCTCCGACGAGGAGGAAGACGGGCGTGCGCTCGCTCGGCGGCGGCCGCCGTGGCTGCATGCGGACTGCCTGAACGTCTGCGCCGCCCTTGAGCTGGGGACGTGCTGCAAGTACCCGGATAACCCCCTGGTTCAGTGCGCGGTAGAGCTTGCCGACTCGGTCGACCGGACGCTCCGCCAGTTCGAAGGGGGCGACTGCACGCGCGCAGTCGCCGAGCTGACGCGTCAGCTCTCCTACGTCCCGGGCCTGCTCGCCCAGATCCACGCGATTTTGCCAAGGCTGAACCGGACGGCCGTGGCCCAGTTCTTGTGCCCGGTCGGCAGGCTGAGCGCCGCCGTAGACCAAGTGCGCAGTTATGGCTGCCCATGGGCCTGCGGCGACCCCGAGGTGCCTGACCGCCGAGCTGAGTTCGACCCTCTCCGCCCATTGCTCGCCGAAAGCTCAGCCGCTATCCGCGCTGTCCTGGGCCGGCCGTCGGTCAGGCGCTCCCGGCGCGGTTGATCTCCGCGCGCCTGATCGTCTATGCCACGAAGGTGGGATACATGTAAGCTGCTTGTATGACTCCTAAGCGTCGTCTCTCGGCAACCGTTGACGCTGAGCTGGTCGAGGCGAGCCACACCGCGGTTGCGGCCGGCGCCGCCGAGAGCGTTAGTGCGTGGGTTAACGACGCGCTCCGGCTGAAGGTAGAGCATGACCGCCGAATGCGAGCGCTCGATGAGTTCATCGCCGATTACGAGGCGGAGCACGGTGAGATTACCGAGCAGGAGATGGCCGCGGCCGCCCGACGGGCGCGTGAGCGCGCCGTGGTCGTGCGCGGTGGCCAGCCGCATGGTGACGGAGTTGCCTGATGCTGGTCCTAGACGCGGGTGCCTTCGTCGCGGTCGAGCGCGGTGACCGTGATGTGATGGCGCTGGTCAAGCGGGAGCGCAGGTCCGGGCGCGCGCCGGTTACCCACGGCGGCGTGGTAGGGCAGGTATGGCGCGGTGGCGGGGGCAAGCAGGCCCCGGTCGCGATGCTGCTGGCGGCGGTTGAGATCGCGCACCTCGACAGCCAGTTGGGTCGCCGCGCTGGCCTGCTGCTTGCGGCCAGTGGCGGTGCAGATGTCATCGACGCCGCGGTCATCTGCCTGGCAGCAGACGGAGACGATATCCTCACATCCGATCCGGGCGACCTCAAGGGTCTAGCCCAGGCCGCAGGTGTCCACGTGGAACTGATCCCCGTCTGAATGTCGGGCGCACAGCAAAGGCCCCTGCGGCGCACTTACCCGCCTGATCTGACCGCCTTAAACCGCCGCCAAAGGCGTGTGCCCACGCTATCCCGTCGGCCGCTACCTACCCTGCGGCCATCTCACGGATACGGGCCACGATCCGCTCAGCCTCATCCTCGGAGATCGGGACAAATTGTTCTCCAGATCGCCGTTCTCATGTTCGGTAAAGCAGCGCACTCCGCGCCCATATGAGGTCAGTGCCGAACGTCTCGTCGCGCTCGCCGCGGTCGTGCTTGATCCGGCGGAGCACGCCGACCGGATACTCGAGGCTGCTGAAGTCGTCGATGATCGCGTAGTAGGTGATCTCTTCGGCCATCATGTTTCCTCCCGGTGGGTACCCGTCGATGTCGGCGACTCCTGGTGGAATCGGGATCAGGGAGTTGACCCTGCGCTGGAACTCCTTGAGTTCCGCGGTCTCCCGATCGGCTTCCGGAGTCTGGTCGGTCGATGCTGCGGATGCGTTCGTATGCTTTGTGCGTCAGCTCTTTGGCTTCACGGCTGGCCTTCGTGTGAAACTGACTTCGAATCGAACCCCGGATCGGGTTCTAGCCATCGGGCGTTGATTACCCTTGTACTGGTCACTGTGTCCAAGTGTTGCATTGCTGGCTCGAGCTCAAACCCGCGAGCCTGAGTCATCGAAGTCATGACACGACAACTTGGGTGTAGCAGTCTCCCTGTACCGGTACGTGAGATGCACCGCGTCCGACACCGCGTCAGTGCTTCGCTGGCGCGTACCGACGGCGCTCGAGCGGTCCGCCGCATTCTCCTTGAGGCGGTCTTCGCCCTTGAAGCGCTTGTCGAAGCCTGCCAGGCACCTGGTTGGGTCTTCGGCCTCGGCGGAGAGGATTCCGGGGATGATGGTCCGCTCCCCGGCCTCGCGGATGCGCGCGTAGCCCGGTCGATCTCCTGGTTCTGCGCGGCGTCGAGCCTCCGGCCACCCTGGCCGTGCCAGGCGCCGCCGTCGGGTTGCGGGTCGGCTCCTCCCGTTCCTCGTAGCCGTATTTCTCCTTGATCTTCTCCCATACGTCCCGCAGTTCCGGGACTGCCTCGGCCCACGGTCACGCGCCGCGCCGTAGTCGCGGCCGACAATCGCCCGGTAATTCTGGTGCTCCGCGGCTAGCCGCTCCGGATCGGCAAGCACGTCGCAGGAGTCGGAGTAGGAGTCGCCTTGGGCGGCCGTCCGGCTCTCCCGGTGGGCGGTTCGGGCCGGTCGGGCCCGTGACGGGGCGCGTCCGCGTCGCCCCGCTCGATCTCCACCCGCCACCGTTCCCGCCGCACCGGCATCGACCCAAAGTCGACACCTCTCACCCTGGCAAACGGATATGCCCCCGATTGGGTTCACGGTGCGCCCCTCGCGGCATCAGACATGGCATCGATTGCCCGATCTGGAAGGCTGTGATCAGCTATGACTGTCATGCACCGAAGGCGTTTGCGGGCTGGAATGTCAGACCCGCGGCCTATTATCGAATGCATGAACGAAACTTTGACGCAGTCATCATCTTGTCGCCACCCCCGAAACCGAGGCCGACCTCGTCGCGATGGCCACGCCGATGACCGCGAGCCAGCTGGAGCGCTTCGCCCAGGCGCACCGGCGGGTCAGCGGGGCCGACCCCGGGCGGCCCCGCCCCGCCCGGAAGCTGACCTGGAGCCCGGCCGGCGACCTTGACTACCAGTTCCGCGCCATCCTCCCCGCGGAGGCAGCCGCCGTCGTCTTCCAGGCGCTACGCGCCGCCCGCAACGACCTGGAGCACCCCCACGACGACCACCACGACGACGACGGCGAGCATGATCACGCCGACGGAGGGGACCGCGACGTTTCCGCGGAAACGCGACTCGGCCGACTCGGCCGCCGGGACGCCGAGTCCGGGACCAGCTTCTTCGGGGCGCAGCCGCCGCCAGCCGAGATGGAACCGGCGGAGAACCTCGCCGACGCCCTCGTCCAGATCTGCGCCGACTACCTCGGCGCCCGGGCCGCCACCGCCGACAACCCCGACACCTACCAGGTCATCATCCACGCCGGCGCGCGGGCCGCAACCGGCGCGGAGCCGGCCCCCGGCCCCGCCCAGGCCGCCGCCCCGGACCCCGTCGGCGCGGAAACACCCGGCCCGCAGCCGCGGGCAGCAGAACCCGCCCCGCCCGGGCTGCCGTTCTGGCACCCGGCGCACGAGGACCGCTGCCACCTCGACGACGGCCCCGCCATCAGCCCGGCCACCCTGGCGCTGATCGGCTGCAACGCGACCATCTCCACGATGATCCACGACCTGTCCGGTGCGATCATCGACGTCGGCCGCCGCACCCGCAAGCCACCGCCCGCCCTCCGGCGCGCCCTCCGCGAGCGCGACCGCGGCCGCTGCCAGTACCCCGGCTGCGACTGCCGCCGCACCGACGCCCACCACATCCTCTACTGGGCCAACGGCGGCGAGACCAACCTGGCCGACCTCATCAGCTTCTGCAAACGACACCACCGCATCGTCCACGAGAAGAACATCATCATCGCCGCCACCGCAGCCGGCTTCGCCTTCCACACCAAGGACGGCACCCCGATCCCAACCAGCCCCCCACTTCCGGAGCCTGACGGCGGCATCGAACGGGGCCGCGTCAGCCAGCATCATCATCCTCGACAAGGCCACTGTCGGCGTCGCCGTCACCGTCGGCCGGCTATCGCGGCTGCGGACGGCCCTGGTGATCCCGGAGGTCTCGGCCTGGTGGATCGGGTCCACGCCCCGCCTGTACATCCCGGTCCGCAACACCGGCCAGGCGTTCGCTCGGGCCACGGGACAAGTCTCCTGCCAGGCGGGCGGCCATCATCACTCCTGGCCGGTCATCATGCAAACGGTCCTCCCCGGCGGCAGCGCGGTGCTGCCCGTCAACGCACCGGGCCTGACCAGCGGGCCGCTGCCGTGCACCGCAGGCTCCGCGACAACGCGACCGTCACCGCCGGCACCACGATCATCCCGCCCCGACAGCCATCCGGACCGAGCACCTCGACAAGGACGCATACGTAGCGCTGCCCGAGGGCACCGTCCCGCCGTGGGCCGTCGCTCTCCCTCGCCATCTGGAGCGCTTACCTTGCCAGCCGGCACGTGGCACGGAGCAAGCCAACCACCAAGGACGCGCGAAAAGGCGGGCTTACAACCCGCGACGGCCTGGGCCGGGTCCGCCTGCGGCGGCCCGCTTGGCTCCCAGTCGCCGTCCGAGTGCGCATAGGGGTACCAGCGCAGGTCATGGCCGAGCCGCAGTTGGAGGCGGCCGGCGGTGACCCTGTTGCCCTGGACGCTTTGCGCTTCGCCTGTCTTCGAGTGCAGCACATTCCCCGCCGCCTTGAGCAGGTCGGCGGACTCCGGCTCGTCCACGACCGGGTCCCATTCGCGGCCGAGCAGCTCAAGGCCGGCCAGCCCGCCGTGCCGCCAGGCAAGTGCCTGCCTGACCAGCTCGCGGGCGCCGATCCCTGAGCGCGCGGCTAGCGGGCCGAATGAAGGCGTGCCAAGCACACGCGCCGCCCTGCGGGCAAGATCCGCGTCCGCGCTGAGGCCGAGCCCGGCGTCGGCGCTGAGTCCCACGGCCATCTCCCATGCCCGTGCGGCCGCGTCCGCCGCCAGCTCAAGAAGGTCGCTGCCCAGCCCGGCCCGCCAGGCCGGCGGATCTACCGGGAGAGCCGCGGGTTGCCCGGGATGAACGGGCGGCAACGGCGGGTCGGGAATCTTCGCCCGCGTCACCCGTTCGTCGAAGGCGTTTCTGGCATCCACCCCCTCGTCGTTAGCGGCCCGCCCGGCATCAGCCCGCGACCCGGCCACCGCAGCGGCCGTTGCCTCGTCAGGCGTACCGCGCCGCCGCGTCCGCACCCCGGCAAGCACCTGGTCGCGGCTGCGACCGCGCAGCAGCAGCAGGACGAATGGGTCGGCGTCCAGCGCGTCGGCCACGAGGTAGCACGCGGCTGCCGAGTGCTTGCACGGGTCCGCGTCGTCCGGACAGCTGCACCGCGGCCCGATCTCCCCCCCGCCTGGCAGCAGGTCAAGGCCGGCGGAGGTCGCGTCTTCCGCGATCTCCGGAGGCAGTTCGCCGTCAAGCAGCGCCGCGGCGTGCCCGAGCCGGGAGGAGATCGCGGTGAGCACCCGGTCCCACTCCTCGTCGGTGAACCGCCGCACCCGGATCCTGACCTCGTAGGGTGCCGTCAGGCGGCCCTGTACCTGGGCCCGCGCCTCGCCTGGTGCCAGGGTCAGTTCGCCGACCGCGCCGCTGCGCGCGTAGTCCCTGCCCCGTGGCAACCGGTTCGGGTCCAGCCGTGCCCGCTGCTCAAGCGCCTCCACCCAGGCGGCGCCCCACCAGGTTCGACCGAATTCCGCACTCACTTCCTCGCTCATGACACGGCCCGCAGGCTGACGAGCTCAGCGAGCTCGCTGTCCGACAGCTCGGCGATCCAGCGTTCGCCTGACCCGATCACGGCGTCGGCGAGGTCGCGCTTTTTCTCAAGCAGAGCCGCGATCTTGTCTTCGAGGGTCCCCTCGGCGATCAGCCGGTGCACCTGTACCGGGCGGTCCTGCCCGATCCGGTAGGCCCGGTCGGTTGCCTGATCCTCGACCGCCGGGTTCCACCAGCGGTCGTAGTGCAGCACGTGCGTCGCCCTGGTCAGGGTCAGCCCGGTGCCGCCTGCCTTGAGCGACAGCAGGAACACCGGCACGCCGCCCGCCTGGAACTCCGCCACCATCTCTTCCCTCCGCTGCACAGGCACGCCGCCGTGCAGGAAAAGCGAGCCGATCCCGCGCGCGTCGAGATGCTGCTGCAGGAGCGTCGCCATCTGGGTGTACTGGGTGAAGACAAGCATCGACTCGCCGCCGGCCAAGATCACGTCGGTCAGTTCGTCGAACAAAGCCAGTTTCCCCGAACGGCCAAGTAGTGGCCCTGGCTGCTTCAGGTACTGCGCCGGGTGGTTGCAGATCTGCTTCAGTCCTGTGAGCAGCTTGAATACCAGTCCGGCACGTTCGATGCCCGCGGTGGTCGCGATCGCCTGCATCGTCTCCCTTACCATCGCCTCGTACAGCGTGACCTGTTCGGCGGTCAGCGCCACGATCTGGTCGGTCTCGGTCTTCGGCGGCAGTTCGGGCGCGATCCCTGGATCGGTCTTCTTCCGCCGCAGCAGGAACGGCCTGACCAGCGTGGCGAACCTCGCGGTGGCGTCGGCGTCCCTGTACAGCTCCACCGGCCGCGCGATCCGGCTGGTGAACGCCTCTAGATGGCCGAGCAGGCCAGGCGTCGTCCAGTCCAGGATCGACCACAGCTCGGACAGCCTGTTCTCCACCGGGGTGCCGGTCAGCGCGATCCGCGCCGGAGCGGGGATGGCCCGCAGCTCGCGGGCGGTCCGCGAGAACGGGTTCTTCGCGTGCTGGGCCTCGTCGGCGACGACCAGGCCCCAGCCGACCTCGGCGAGCCGCTCGGAGTCGCGCAGCACCACGCCGTAGGTGACCAGGACCACCTCGTCGACGGCCAGGTCCGCCAGGTGCCGGCCTCCGCCGTGAAACCGGCGGACCGGGATTTGCGGGGCGAACCGCCTGATCTCGCGCTCCCAGGTGCCCAGCAGCGAGGCCGGGCACACCACGAGGGTCGGTCCCGCCTTGAGGTCACGCCGGTGCAGGTGCAGTGCGATGATCTGGATCGTCTTGCCCAGGCCCATGTCGTCGGCGAGGCAGCCGCCGAGCCCGTAATCGCACATCCCGGCCAGCCACGACAGCCCGCGCTGCTGGTAGGGCCGCAAAGTCGCGTTGAGCCCTGGCGGTGGCTCGACCGCTGCTGGTTTCGATCCGATGCTCGCGATCCGGGCGGCCAGGTCAGCCAGCTGGCCTTCGGCGGTGACCTTGACGGTCTCGCCGTCAATCTCCGCCTCGCCCGCCAGCACGGCGCCGAGCGCCTCGGTGGTGCGCATCCGGGTCCGCGGCGGACGGCGCAGCCGGTCGAGCAGCGCCGGGTCGAGGATCACCCAGCGGCCCCGCAGCCTGATCAGCGGCCGTTTCGCCTCCGCGAGGGCGGCGATCTCGTCGGCGTTGAGCATCGCGCCGTCGAGTGTGAGCTGCCAGCGGAATTCCAGCAGCGTGGCGAGCCCGAGCCCGGCTTCGGTCAGCTGCTCGGGGGCAGGCGTCGCGGCGGCCCGCAGCTCAAGGCCGTCGTCGAGCATGCTGGACGGCCACATCACCTCGATGCCCGTGCCTGCCAGCGCCTCGGCCGCCGGGCCGAGCAGGCTGGCGAGCGCGTCGTCGTCCAGGTCGATCGCCGACGGGCTGGCCTGCTCGAGCACCCGTGCGAGCGGCGGCCACACCGATGCCCCGCGCCGCAGCGCGAGCAGCAGGTCTGTCTCCGCCTGCGGCCCGAACCTGGCGAGCACGGTCTCCGGCTGGCTCCACAGTGCGGCGGCGTCCACGATCAGGCTGGGGTCGCTGCTGCTGCGCAACTGCAGCACCAGCCGGAACACCGGCGCGGACGGTTCGTCGCCAGTCAGGTCCTCGTCTTCGTCCAGGGACGGGTCTTCGGCCGGCGGCATCGACACCGCCTCGATCCGCAGACTCAGCCGCGCGCCCGCGGCCAGCCCGTCCGTGGTGTCCGCCAGCCAGTCGGCGAGGTCGCTGACACCGGTCGGCTCGGTCGCGGCGAACGCCGTCGACGCCGTGGTCCTAGGCGCAGCGGGCGACCGGACTATCGTGTCGGCGATCGCGTCCCACAGATCGCGGACAAGGGCCTCAGGCGACCGCAGCCGCATCGGCCGCGAGTCGGGCACAGCCAGCGCGTGCGCGGCCGGCGGGAACGCGGCGGCAAGCTCGCGCAGCCAGCTGAGATCGGACGGGTCGAGCGGCCCCGCCCGCCAGACGTCCATGTCACCCGGGCCGACCGTCGGCAGCAGCCGCCCGCGGGCCACCAGGCCCACCCCGGCCGCGGCCGCCGCGGCCCAGACCCGGACGCTGCGCCGCATCCGCAGGCTGCCGGGGGTGCTCAGCAGCAGCGGCAGCGCGTCGGCGAGCGGGATGAGCTCGGCAGAAACCAGGCGCTTGCGAATCCCATAGGTGCCGCTAGGGAAGACCAGCTCGACTCTGGCAGTACCAGGGACCGGGTTTCCTGGGCCTTTTCCCCACGCGGCGAACACTCCGCGTCGGGGAATCTCGTTCGGTAGGAAGACGAGCTCAGCATCTAGCACGCAACCGCACGATACCGGCCCGGGTCGCATCTCCGCCGGAACTTCCAGTTCCTAACCGCCCTTTTGATTACGACGCGCTCGACGATGACGAGGATGACGACTGCTTCTTCGACGAGGTGGACCGTTAGCGGGCAGAGTTGGCGGTGCGGACGTCTCTACAAAAGATTTTGTTCCTCCGGCGGCGGGGCGTGTTCTATCTCTTCCACCGTTTCGGTCAGGAAGATCCACGTCTGCGACGAGCCGGGCTTGTCCGGGCGGGCGTGGGTTTCTGTCCGCCAGCCGGAGCCTTCCGGGCCGAGAATATCGAGTAGCGCCGGTCGGACCACCCCCCGCGCCCACTGGAAGCGGTCGCCGACGACCTCTTCAGGTGGCGCGGCCTGCGCCAGCCAGGCCTGCACTTTGCCCCACGCTAGCCCCTGTCCGCTTGACAGGCGTTGGCCGAACTCGGCGCGCTTGCGGAGCGCTGATATCGCCGCCCGGCGGTAGGCCTGCTCGGCGTCCACACGCGGTTCTGCGTCCGCACTCGCGACGGGATCGACCCTCGTAAAGGGTGCCACGTCAGGTCCCGCCGCCTCGAGCGCGGTGCGGAACCGGTCGCGCAGCCGCGCCGCGTAGCACTCAACCGGCGAGCCGGTATACGACGGATCGCGCCGCTCCCCGTGCTCCGCCTCGAAGCTGAGCACGCGGACCGGCAGCGGTTACGGCCGCGCCGACCGGTCGGTGCCCGGAGCGCTCGACCAGAACACGCCGTGCCCGACCAGCGGCTCGTTCAGCAGCGTGGCAAGCAGGTCGTCGGAGAAGTGCGCGTTCGCCCGCTTCAAGGCGAAAAGGTCCCCGGCCGACAGCAGGTGGAACACGAAGAAGTTGTCGCCCTGGCTCAGCAGCTCGGCCGGGATGCTGCCCGGCTGCTGCGTGACCAGCACCGCGCCGAGCCCGTACTTGCGCCCCTCCTTCACCCAGGAGACAAAGTGGGTATCCTCAGCTGCCGTCCCTCCTGCGCCGAGCACCGCCTGCGCCTCCTCCACAACCGCGATACACGGAATGATCTGTGGTGTCGCCTTGGTGAACTCGCTCGCGTTATGGGCGAAGATCTCCGCCAGGATGATGCTCGCCAAGTGCAGTCCCCGCTGCCCGCGCAGCTGGGAGATGTCGATGACGCACAGCTTCCCGTCGCCAAGCGCCGTCTTGAGCGCGCGCAGCATCTGGCTCGACGGGTCGTGCAGCGCGTCGACCACCCGCACCATGTTGCCGATGATCGCGTTGGTCTGCTGCTCCTCGTTCGCGGGCTTGATGCCGCAGATCTTGCGGATCTCGGCCGGGTCGACGTCATAGCGATGTGCGGCGATCAGGTCGACGAGCCGGGTCCAGCGCTCGGTTCCGAGCGACTTGAGCTTGGTGACGTTCTGCTGGTCCTGGCGCTCGGCGGGCAGCGCGATGCCTAGGACGCGCTGCGCGGAAAGCTGCCGGATGTCGAGCTTCACCTGGTCCACCACGAACGACTGGTAGGCCCCGCTCGGGGCCTGCTGAGCGGTGAAAACCACGAGGCGTTCGGTCAGGTCAGGCACGTCGCACAAGCCTGGGCGCCCGTGCGCGTCGGGCCAGAAGTACTCGCCGTCCGGATCGAAGATGATCGTGCCAATTCCCGCCTTCCGTGATCGGGATTCCATCACCGGGTCGGTCGCGTACAGCCGGGAGAACAGCAGCTTGATCAGGTTCGACTTGCCGAACCCGGCCCGCGCGAAGACGAAGGTCCGCCGCGAGGCAAGCTGCGCCACCTGGAACCGCGGCAGGATGGGCGGGGACAGGCGGACCATCCAGTCTTCTGCCTTCGCGCGCGGGTCATCGCCCGCGTAGACGAACTCGCCGAACGCCAGGAACCCGATCTCGGCACCGTCACCGGCGTCGGCGCTTGCGTTAGCGACCTCAGCCAGCACCGCGTCGGAGCACAGCGCCACCTTCGCCCCCACGTGCGGCAGCCGCCGGTGGCTGGGAACGAAGATCAGCTTGTCCCCTGCCACCCTCTCGACCCCGAGCACCCGGATGTCGACCCGGTACTTGAGGTACTGATCGCGGAGCTCGTCAGGGATCGGCCGGTCGTCGCGGACGGCCCGGATGGCGTATTCCTCGCCGATCGGGGAGACAAGCCGGCCTTCTGCGGCCACGGACGTGATCCGCCCGAGCACCGCCTCCTCCTCGTGCTCAAGCTGGACGAGTACGAACTGCCCGTGCATGGGGATCGACTGCAACTGCTCGCGGTAGGGGAGAACCAAGTCGGCGTGGAACTCCATCCCGCTCTTGGAGAAGCCACGGAACACGCCGACCACGTTCCCCGGGTCGAACAGCTTCACGGGTACCGCCTGGCGGCCACGTCCGTGGTCAGCCGCAGTGCGTCCACGATGTGCGCCTTGTCGCGCCCGACGAGGTCGCGCACCGCCGAGACCAGGCTGTCCTCGATGATCTCCACGTCGAGGTCGGCGACCCGCGAGTGCGCGTCTGCCTGCTGCAGGCTGAACGGGTAGAACGGGACGGGGAACCCAGCCGCCGCGTCGGCCTGCAGGTGGCCGAAGATCGCCTGCGCGTCCGCCGCTTGCCACGCCAGGACGTCGGCGGTCCAGACCGGATCGCCGGAATGCGATCCGAACCGCACGAAGTACATCTCCCCGATGTTGTCGGCCCCGCTCCCGGTGCGGGCGTCGACAACATCGGGCTCGCGCAGGTAGTCATTGGACCGGTAGACCTGCTCCTGCATGCGTCGCGGCACCGGCGCGAAACAAGGCGTGCCCCGGTCGAAGATGCCGGCTAGCGACATCGCCAGCCGGTAGTGATCGAGCACCTTCGTCTTCTTAGCCAGGCCGGCCACCCAGACCCGTCGGCGATTCTCAAGTGTTTGCCGCTCGATCGCCGCCTTCATCAGATGCCCCACGCGCACCAGCAGATCACCGGCGAAGATTGTGGTCCGCAGGAGCCCGTCCCGCACCACGAGCGTGTCCACCGCGAACGAGTGGTTGCACACCAGGTCATACAGTGTCGCCCACTCGCACAGGTCCCGGTAGACCTCCACCCACTGCGGCGACCGACCGGCCATGATCGGCGACAATCCAGCGAGCCGAGTGATCCCGAGATCGGCCATCAGCCCGCCGAGCGCGGTCTCTCCGGCCAGGTGCCGACGGCCGAGCTCGTCGATGTTGGTGGTCGGCGATACGACGTCGAGAAACAGCTCCTTGCCCGCCGAGTCTACGACGCGGATGATCTGCAGCGAGAACGGATTGAAGGCCACCGCATTGTTGCCCCCGTCGGCCGCCGTCAGCGCGACCGAGGTCGCCGCCCGCGGCCTGATCGGCCGCACCCCAGGGGCCATCTCGCGCGCCTGTGCGACCAGGTCTTCGAGGAGCCTGAAGTCGCGTGCGGCCTGGTCGTGGATCTGACGACGAAGCGCGGGAAGCTGCTCGGGAAGAAACACCACGCCTCCGGAAGACCGTCCGGTATCTGCCTACCCAGAGTGCCGTATTCGGTGACGTTCCGCAATATATCCGATGCTTTCAGTACGCGGTCAAAAAATTCAGATCATCTAGAACGGGCCGTGGTTTTCTCCCGTCCCGTCCGCTGGTACGGCAGCCGCCATTGCCCTATCCAGCTGCGGGCTCGCCGGATGGCCGCCCGGCGGCGGACCCCAACGGGGAGCGGATATCTAGGCCGCCGCCTACTGGGCCCCGTGTACCTGCACGCATCCGGGGGAACCGGCGGCGGTGCCGATTGCACTAGGAAGCGCCCAGGAGCCATAGGCGTTCGTCGCTGGCCAGAAATCTGGCCTATACTTTGGCTATGCTTACGCTCTCGCTGGCCGAGGCCAAGGACAAGCTTTCAGCCGTTGTGAACGACGTCACATCGACCCACGAGCACTACACCATCACGCGCAACGGCCGCCCCGTGGCGGTTGTCCTGCCTGTCGAGGACCTTGAGTCCTTGGAGGAGACCGTCTTCTGGCTGGAGCGCGAGATCGCCCGGCTCCGGGCCGGTGATCCTGTCGCGGACGGCCAGGACATTAGCGGCGACGAGATGGCGGCGATCATGGAGCGTCGCCGCCGGGAGGCTGGGCTCGCGTGAGTGAGCCCTACCAACTTGTTATCAGGGCACAGGCGCGTCGTGCGCTGGAGCATCTGCTCGCGCCGTCGATTGCCTTTGCGGTGTGGGATTTCATAGCGGGTCCGCTCACAGAGAACCCGCAGCGAGTCGGGAAGCAGCTTGTCTCGCCGCCGTTTCAGGGCGACTGGTCTGCTCGGCGTGGGCATTACCGGGTGAGTTACTAATCCGAAATTAAGTTTTTAGATGGTTGGTGAGTTTAGGCGTACGCGCGCCGAATGTATGCGAGGTGCGGATCGGCGAAGAATGACCGTATTTTATTCGGAGATTCCCAGAGCATGCGCAGCGCTTTCTCCGCGATTTCGAAGAGTTGGCCGGGACGGTCCGGGACGACACGCGCGACGTTGTCATTCTTGACGTTCTTCCAGACCCATTCGTCGGGATTCAGATCCGGGGAGTAGCCGGGCAGGTAGAACAATTCGATGCGGTTCTCGTGCCTCTTGACCCATTCCCTGGTCTCCGCCGACTTATGGTAGCTGACGTTATCCAAGACGAGGAATATCTTGCCCTTTACATCCCTGATGAGGTCCTTGAGGAAGTCTAGGAAGCGGGCCGAGTTCATGGATCCCTCGTAGATGCTCCAGTACATCGCACCGCGCATGCTGATCGCCGAGATCATGCCTATCGACTCGCGTTTTCCCGTGAATTTCACGACAGGCGTCTCGCCGACGGGCGCCCAAGTGGTCCCGGAGTGGTGGTCGTTACGGCATCCCGCCTCATCTGCGAAGAAGATCTTCGCCCCCTGCTCCGCAGCCCGCTTCCGGATCGCCGGGAACTCCTCTTCCATCCATTTCCGGCGCTTCTCTTCGTCCTGCTGGATTGCCTGGTAAACCGGCCGCTGCGGGGAGAATCCAAGCAGTTTCAGGACGCGTCCCACATTCTGCTCCGAGTAGTCGATCCCGAACTTCTTCAGTATCAGCTCCCGGACGCGTCTGCGCGTCCACAGCCCGAAGTCGAACTCCAGTTGCCGAGGATTGAGCCGTAGCATCCTGGAAAGCTCAATCAGCTGCTTGTCGCTCAGCAGCGACTTCCGGCCAGAGGCAATCTTCGTCGAAAGGGCAGCAAGGCCGCCCCTTCGATATTCCTTCTGCCAGACGTAAACCGAAGATTCGGCAACCCCGAGAATTCTCGCTACCTCTGGCTTGGTCTTCCCCTGCTCCAGCAATTGAATAGCGTGAATCCGCTCCTCGTGACTGGATCGCCGTCCCTTGCGTGCCATAGAGGTATTTTATCATAAAACCAGAACCTCTAAAAACTTAATTTCTGGTTAGTACCGGATCGATGATGAAAAGCACACGGTCACAGTGATCGACATCGCGGACCGGTCGGACATCTATCACCCGGGCCGCAACTAAGTTAGCGGCCCCGCAGTCCGCCTGGAGCAGGAGCGGATCAGCTTCGCCGGGATCGAGCGGGCCCGAGTCGCGGCGCCGATACCGCGGAACCCGCAGGCCGGCCGTCATTCGCTCCCGGCCCGACATCACGTATGAGCGATATCAACGTTAGGACGCGGGGGGGGGGGGGGACGGCGCGGGGCAGGTCGGCCGCGTCGAAGCGCTGCTGCAGGCTGGGCTTGCGCTGGTGCCTGGCGCGCAACTCCAGGAATCGCTTGGTGAACGCGGCGGAGTCGCCTTCTCGTTCGGCGAGTGCCCGCAGGTCGCGCAGGAGCGTGACTGCGTCGTCGTAGTCGCGCGGGCTCTTGGTCTCGATGAGGGAAGTCACGCGTTCCCAGGTTGCGTCCTTCCTGGTGGCCAGCGCGTCCAGGCGCTTGGCGTACGCGGCGGCCTTGGCGGCGGTCTGGCGGGCCTGTTCCTCGGCCTGGCGCTGGGCTTGCGCCTTCTCGAGTTCCGCCTTGCGCTCGCCGGCGGCCTTCCACAGTTCGGCGGCGGTCCGGCTGCCTGCTGTGGTCTCGTTATCCTCCGGCGCAGTGCGGCGGAAATGGCGCAGCAGCAGTGCCTGGACGGCGGTGCCCTCGCCGTGGGCGACGCGCGTGAGCAGGCCGTCTTTCTCCCGCGCGGGGACCGACGCGATCCACTCGGCCAGCCCGTCGTCTTGCTCTTCCCCGAGCGGCGGGCTGGCCTGCGCCGCGACCGCGATCAGGTCCTTGTCGATCTCGAGGAAGTCGGCGACCGCCCGCAGCGGCGCGCTCAGCTCTCCGAGACCGGTCGGCACCGGCGGCTCGGTGTCCTCGTCGTCCACGTCATCGGACTGGATGGCCAGCAGCCAGGCCAGGTAAAGCAGCCGCGAGTCACCGGCGGCCAGCTCAGAGCGCGCCTGAATCATGGCCGCGAGTTCCCCGCCCGGTTCGAGCCATTCGTCGTCCGGGTCGCGATCCGCGTACAGGCTGACGATCAGGTGATCATCCGTCTCGGTGAAGGACGCGGCGTCCGTGTAGCAGTAAAGCTCAGCGGTCTTCTCATCGAGCACCCCGCGCGGAAGCCGGAACATGAGCTGCCGCGTCCCCCAGTTCGCCAGGTACAGGAACGCGTCGAAGTAGCGCTCCATCATCTTCTGCGGATCGCCACGGAAATTGCCCCAGTGGTACTCGTTGACGAACCTGGTGGCTGTTATCTCCGCGCGGGTCGACAGCGACCGCAGCTCGGCGAGTTGCTTGTCGGTCAGCGGCCGGTCAAGCGCGAGGAACTCGTAGTACTGGTACTCGCTCATCTCTACCCTTCGATCCTGCCTCGGCCGGCGCCTGCCCGAATGCAAGCGTAGGACAACCCAGAAGGATGGGCGCGGTCCCGCGTTCCACGCCCTACCCCAGCGGTCACGCGGCCGCGTCAAGTGGTCCGCTGTCACCCATGAGCGATATCACCGTTTACCAGTAGCGCAGGCCTGCCGCGGAACTTCGGCGCTCCCGCCACGTGACCCATCTGCACGCACGCAACCGAGCTTGCGGACCCCTATTACAACGCCCGCCCCCGGTAGCGAAGCGTCATTCTGGCAGGCGGCAAACGGCCTCGACGTTGTTGCCGTCCGGGTCGCGGACGAACGCGCCGTAGTAATCGTCGTGGTACTCGGGCCGCACCTTCGGCTCATGAAGCACCTCGGCGCCAAGCCCGCGTGCCGCCTCGAAGAACGCACGGACCGCCGCCCGGTCGGGAGCAATGAAGGCCAAATGCGACTCGCGAAAGCCGTCTCCCGTGGTCTGCCTTCCGATCCAGAAGCTCGGCCGGGACGGGCTGCCGTAGCCGATGGCCTCGCCGAAGTCCAGGATGCGCCGCCCGCCAAGCGGGGCCAGCACCGCGTCGTAAAACGCCGCGCTCGCGGTCATGTCGGCGCACTGAATGCTCACGTGATCCAGCATGGCGGTTATTCTCGCAGACCCGCGCCTGGCTAAGCAGCCAGACCGATCGCGGTAATGCGCAACGATAGTGATTAGGTTGCCCTCTTCTGGCGCCGGTACCTGTCGGCCGTTACTCGGCGGCTTCGGTCATCCCCTGGATGCGAGCCACGATCCGGTTGGCCTCTTCCTCGGAGATCGGGATCATGTCGTTCGTGAGGTCGCCGCGTTCGTGGGAGTTCAGGAGCGTGCTGCGGCCCCATTTCAGGTCGGTACCAAAGGTCTCGTCACGCTCCCCGCCGTCGCTCTTGGTCCGACGGAGCACGCCGGCCGGGCGATCTATGCTGCTGAAGTCGTTGACGATCGCATAGTAGCTAATCTCCTCGGCCATTACGTCTCTCCGGTCGGTAGTCTTCGTACTCTGTTACACCCGGTGGAATCGGGACTCTGGCGTTGACCTCGCGCTGGAACTCCTTGAGCTCCGCAGCCTCACGGTTGGCCTCCGGGGTTTCCCCGGTCATGCTGCGGATGCGCTCATACGCTTTGTGCGTCAGCTCTTTCGCTTCAAGGCTGGCCTGCGTATGGAACTGTACTTCAAACAGCACGCCCGATTCCGGCTCTCGCCATCGCGCGTTTATGCCCTTGTACTGGTCGGACGTCCACGTATTGCGCCGCTCGACTTGGGTGAATCCGCGAGCTTCGAGTCTCTCCATGTCATCCTGCGTGCCAGCCGTGTACGCGGTTTCGCTGTATACGTACGTGAACCGCACCGCGTCCGGCACCGCCGCCAGCGCTTGGGTTGGGGTCGTGCCGGGCGTCGAGCGGATCTCGTCCGCAACCTTATCCTTCAGGCGGTCTTCGCCCTTGAAGCGCTTGTCGAAGCCGGCCAGGGGCCTGGTTGGGTCGTCCGCCTCCACGGAGAGGATGCCGGGGATGATGGTTCGTTCCCCGGCCTTCGCGGATCCGCGCGTAGCCGTGGTCGATCTCCTGGTTCTGCGCGGCGTCCAGTTTCCGGCCGCCCTTGCCGTGCCAGGCGCCGCCGTCTGGTTGAGAGGTCGGCTCCTCTCGTTCCTCGTACCCGTATTTCTCCTTGATCTTCTCCCATGCGGCCCGCAGTTCCGGGACCGCCTCGGCCCACTGGTCGCGCGCCGCGCCGTAGTCACGGGCGACGATCGCCCGGTACGTCTGGTGCTCCGCAGCCAGTCGCTCGGGGTCGGCAAGCACCCCGTCGGCGTCGGGGCGGGCGTGGGAGTGGACGTCCGCCCAGTTCTGCCGGTCGGCCGGCGCGGACCGGTCGGGACCGTGCCGGGGCGCGTCCGCGATGTCCCGCTCGATCTCCACCCGCCACCGTTCCCGCCGCGTCGGCGTCGACCCAGAGTCGGCGCCTCTCACCCTGGCAAACGGATATCACCGTTATTGGGTTCACCGTGCGGCCCAACTGGTCCCTCCATCCCCGCACAAGAGTGGGCAGCGAGGCGGCTCCAGAAAGATCTTGCAAGAAATGCCCGCGCATGGCCGCGTCGGTCCGATCGGCCCGGTGAGCCCGCCCCCGCCAGAGATCAGGGAGAAGGTAACCGCAGCGGTGCGCGCTCGCAGAACGAGGGATGCTCGTCGGGCAGCGCGACGCGGGTTACCGGCAACAGCGTTGCCGGCCTGCCACCGGCCCCATGGCCCGATGCCCCTTGGCTGCGAGGGGAAGGTGATGCGCTGGCCCGCTCTCGTGACGTCGGATCACATCGGCCGGCCCGGCTCGCCGCCGTGATCGCGAAGAGTTTATTTACGGCGAAGGATCCGCATCGTATAGGTGCACCGATCCTTCGTGATCATGGCTCCGGCCACACGCTCCGGCGCGCGGCCAGTCCTTGGCTCGCCGGTCCGAAAGCCGGGTCGCCGCGGAGACGCGTCTTTCGGGTTAGCGGCTAGCTGCGGCTGAGGACAGGCGGTAGATGGCCATCGGGGCGTCGCTGGCTTCGGTGGCGACCGGGCGGACGGCCACGAGGCTAAAGCCGTTCTTCTCCAGGACGCGCCGGGAGGCTGTGTTGGCGGCCTCCGGGGTGGTCAGGAACCCGGCATCGGGGTGGCGGCGGCGTATCTCGGTCACCAGCGTGGCGATCAGCGTCGTGCCCACGCCCCGGCCGATCTGTGCCGGGTCGCCGATCGCATAGTCGATCCCGATCTCCCCGTCGTGTGCGCCGATGGCTTCGGCTTCGGCGGGGTAGTCCGCCCACAGGTACCACTGGCACCAGCCGACGGGCGCGCTGTCCACAACGACCATCAGCATGTGAGTGACCGGCTTGCGGTCCGGGCGGACTCGTTTGTGGCGGTCTCGCTCCTGGGGGTCTCGTTCCGGTGGGATTCGTTCCCGGTACTTGCCGATCTCCGCCTCGGCCGTCGTGTCCGGCGTCCACCAGCGGGCCACATGCGGCAGCCGGAGCCACGCCTCGACCGCCGGGAGATCTGCTTCAGTCATCGGTCGCAGGGAGAGCACGCGGCCAGGGTAAGGGAGAGCGCGCCGCCAGGGAGGGGAGGCGATCGCACGGGCCCGCCGGAATGTCAGACCCCCGCCGTAGAGTTGAAGCAGAAGATAAGGAGGTGGCGCCCGTGCGTCCGGTAACCGACCTGCAGCGGAAGGTGGCACCGTTCAAGGTCGTTACCGATATGGTGCCCGCCGGGGACCAGCCGACCGCGATCGCCGAGATCGAGAAGCGGGTCAGGGCGGGGGAGAAGGACACCGTTCTGCTCGGCGCGACCGGGACCGGCAAGACGGCCACCGTGGCGTGGCTGGCCGAGCGGCTTGACCGGCCGGTCCTCGTGATGCTGCCCAACAAGACCCTGGCCGCCCAGTTCGCCAACGAGCTGCGCGAGATGCTGCCCAACAACGCGGTCGAGTACTTCGTCTCCTACTACGACTACTACCAGCCCGAGGCGTACATCCCGCAGACCGACACCTACATCGAGAAGGACTCCTCGATCAACGACGAGGTGGAGCGGCTGCGCCACTCGGCCACCAACTCGCTGCTCACCCGGCGGGACACGATCGTGGTGGCGTCGGTCTCCTGCATCTACGGCCTGGGCACGCCGCAGGAGTACCTCGACCGGATGCTCAGGCTGCACGTCGGCGACACGATGGACCGGGACGGCCTGCTCCGGCACCTGGTTGGCATGCAGTACTCCCGCAACGACCTGGCCTTCACCCGGGGCACCTTCCGAGTCCGCGGTGACACGATCGAGATCATCCCGCAGTACGAGGAGCTCGCCGTCCGGATCGAGATGTTCGGCGACGAGGTCGAGCGGCTCTCCACCCTGCACCCGCTGACCGGCGAGGTGATCACCGAGGACGAGGAGCTGTACATCTTCCCCGCGACCCACTACGTGGCGGGCGAGGAGCGGATGGAGCGCGCCATCGCCGGCATCGAGGCGGAGCTCGCGCAGCGCCTGGCCGAGCTTGAGCAGGCGGGCAAGCTGCTCGAGGCGCAGCGGCTGCGGATGCGGACCACCTACGACATCGAGATGATGCGCCAGGTCGGCAGCTGCTCGGGCATCGAGAACTACTCACGGCACATCGACGGCCGCGCGGCGGGCAGCGCGCCGAACACGCTGCTCGACTACTTCCCCGAGGACTTCCTGCTCGTGATCGACGAGTCGCACCAGACGGTGCCGCAGATCGGCGCCATGTACGAGGGCGACGTGTCCCGCAAGCGTATGCTCGTCGATCACGGTTTCCGGCTGCCGTCGGCGATCGACAACCGCCCGCTGACCTGGGACGAGTTCGGCGAGCGGATCGGGCAGACCATCTACCTGTCGGCCACGCCGGGCCCGTACGAGATGCAGCGGGTCGGCGGCGACGTCGTCGAGCAGGTGATCAGGCCCACCGGCCTGGTCGACCCGCAGGTTATCATCAAGCCGACCAAGGGCCAGATCGACGATCTGCTTGAGGAGATCAGGCTGCGGACCGGGCGGGACGAGCGCGTCCTGGTCACCACGCTCACCAAGAAGATGTCCGAGGACCTCACCGACTACCTGCTTGAGAACGGCGTCCGCGCCAGGTACCTGCACAGCGAAGTCGACACGCTAAGAAGGATCGAGCTGCTGCGCGAGCTGCGGATGGGCGAATTTGACGTGCTGGTCGGCATCAACCTGCTCCGCGAGGGCCTCGACCTGCCCGAGGTGTCGCTGGTCGCGATCCTCGACGCCGACAAGGAGGGGTTCCTGCGCTCGGGGACCGCGCTGATCCAGACGATCGGCCGGGCCGCGCGGAACGTGTCGGGCGAGGTTCACATGTACGCGGACAAGATCACCCCGTCCATGGAGCGCGCGATCGACGAGACCAACCGCCGGCGCGAGAAGCAGGTCGCCTACAACGTCTCCAAGGGCGTCGACCCGCAGCCGCTGCGCAAGCGGATTGCCGACATCCTCGACCAGATCAACCGCGAGGACGCCGACACCCAGGAGCTGATCGGCGGCGGGGGCCGCCAGCAGTCCCGGGGCAAGTCCCCGGTCCCCGGCCTATCTTCCAGGAACAAGGCCGTCGCGGCGGGCACCGCGCCCCGCGGCGACCTGGTGACGCTCATCGAGCAGCTCACCGATCAGATGCACGCGGCCGCGGCGGAGCTGCAGTTCGAGGTCGCGGCCCGGCTCCGCGACGAGATCAAGGAGCTCAAGCACGAGCTGCGCGGAATGACTGCCGCAGGTGTCTGAGCGGAGGCGTCCTGGGGTCTAAAGCGGGATTTGTCTGGCGGTAGAGTGCAGCGCGACGGCACGCCGACCCCGACCCCTGAGGCGCGCATGCGGGACAGCGAAGAGGTAGCACATGCCGTGGGTGGTCCGCGAGGCAGTGCGGGACATCAACCGCGCGGTGGCCCGACGCTGGCACGCCATCGACCCGCTGCTGCCCGACCCGTCGACGCTGCCGGCCGGCTGCGGCGAGCCGCTCGTCGTCAACGGGGAGAACGGCCGCCTGGCCGGCCTCGGGGTCTGCGTCCACCAGCACATCCCGCCCCAGTCGCTCAACCAGACCTGGGGCGCCGCTGACCGGTTCACCCTGGTCCCCCGGCTGGCCGGGCCCGACGTCATGGCCCCTACCGACCTGCTGCTCGCTCAGTGGCGCGACCACCTGGCCGGGATCGGTGCGACCCGGGGCCCCGACACGTCGGCCAGCGTGGTCTGGCCGAGCCTGGACATCACCGGCGTCCGGGCCCTGCTCAGGCACGGCCTCCAGCCGGTTACCGTGATCGCCGCCAGGACCCGGCCGGCCAGCGCGCCGCCGAGCGGTCCGCAGCGGGGCGCCTACGGCGTGACAATCCGCGCGGCCGGCCCGGCGGACGAGGAGCAGGTGCACGACCTAGAGCTCCGGCTCATCCGGTACGACATGCACTTCGGCGGGCCGGTCTGGCGGGCAAACACCGCCCGGCTGGTCAGAGACGAGATCCGCACCAGCCTGGCGCGCCCGCAGAGCTGGACGTGGCTCGCCGAGCGCTCCGGCCGCGCGGTGGGCCTCCTCGTCGCGCAACCGCCGCAGGAGGCCGGCTGGATTGCCGGGATGACCAGCCTGGCCGACGCCGCCTACCTGCAGACGATGTTCGTCGACCAGGCAGAACGCGGCACCGGTATCGGCGCTGCCCTGGCCAGGCAGCTGCATGCCCGGCTGGACCAGGCGGGCGTCGCCGTCACGCTGCTCCACCACAGCCAGGTCAACCCGCTCTCCGCCCCGTTCTGGTACCGGATGGGCTACCGCCCGCTCTGGACCAGCTGGGAGGCCCGCCCGGCCAGCGCGCTGCGCTGACCGGCGCGCTGCGCTGACCGGCGCACCGGCGCTGAAAAACGCGCCGCACTGACCGGCGCACTCCGCGCTAACCTGAACATAAGCTGACGAGGAGCTGATCGCTTCTTCCAAGCAGCGCGTAAACTAAGCCCATGCTGGTCAGCCTGATCGCAGCCGTCGTCGCCGCGCTGTGCTACGGCGTCGCCTCGGTCATGCAGGCGGTCGCCGTCCGCGAGGCCAGCAACCGGACAGTCGGCGGCGCGCACGAGGGCGCCGCTGCCGGGGTGGACCCCGGCCTGCTGCCGCGCATGCTGCGCCAGTGGCGCTTCGTGGCGAGCGTCGTCATCGACACCCTCGGCTTCCTCGCGCAGCTCGTCGCGCTGCAGCGGCTGCCGCTCTTCGCCGTCCAGGCGATGGTTGCCGCGAACCTGGCGGTGATCGCCGTCCTCGCCTCGCTGGTGATCGGTGTGAACCTCTCCTGGCGGGAGTGGGCCGCCGTGACCGGCGTCGTCGCCGGGGTCGGACTGCTCGGCTCGTCGGCCGGCGCCGAGGGCGCCCACCAGGCCGGCGCCGTCTTCAAGATCGCCCTCATCGTGGCCACGGCCGCGCTCGGCGTCTGCGGCCTGATCGCCGCGCGGCTCCGCGACCCCGCCCGCACGCTGCTGCTCGGCACCATCGCGGGGCTCGGCTACGGCGTGCTCGGCGTCGCGGCCCGGGTGCTCACCGGCTTCGCGCCGCTCACGCTGATCCGCGACCCGGCGGCGTACGCGGTGGTGGCGGGCGGCATCATCTCGTTCGTCTTCTACACCACCGCGCTCGAGGGCGGCAGCGTGACCGTCGCGACGGCGGCGGTGGTGCTCGCAGAAACGCTACCCCCGGCGGTCATCGGGGTGCTCTTCCTGGGCGACACGACCAGGCCCGGCCTGGCGCCGGTCGCGGTCATCGGCTTCGTCATCGCGGTGGCGAGCGCCGTCATGCTCGCCCGGTTCGGCGAGGCGGGCCAGAACTCGGCCGTGCTGACAGCAAGTCAAGAAGCCGCCGGCCACCGAGTGGCGAGGTTATCTGCCCGTGACGTGTTATTCTGGTGGCCCGTGGACCTGCGGCTTTACGCCGTTACCTCGAAACCACGGGAGCACATCTTGGCCGCTGCAGCGACTCAGTCCAAACCATCCTCACAGCCCCCGGCTAAACAAAGGCAAGTAAAGACCAAGCATCTCTTCGTCACCGGCGGCGTCGCCTCTAGCCTCGGCAAGGGCCTGACCGCGTCCAGCCTGGGCAGGCTGCTGAAGATGCGCGGCCTGCGCGTCAAGATGCAGAAGCTCGACCCCTACCTGAACGTCGACCCCGGCACCATGAACCCGTTCCAGCATGGTGAGGTCTTCGTCACTGACGACGGCACCGAGACCGACCTGGACGTCGGCCATTACGAGCGGTTCCTCGACACCAGGCTCGACGGCGCGGCGAACGTCACCACCGGCCAGGTCTACTCGACGGTGATCGCCAAGGAGCGGCGGGGCGAGTACCTGGGCGACACCGTGCAGGTCATCCCGCACATCACCAACGAGATCAAGGCCCGCATCCTCGCCATGGCCGGCCCGGAGGTGGACGTCGTCATCACCGAGGTCGGCGGCACCGTGGGCGACATCGAAAGCCTGCCCTTCCTCGAGGCCATCCGCCAGATCAGGCACGAGATAGGCCGCGACCGGTGCTTCTTCCTGCACGTCTCGCTGCTGCCCTACATCGGCCCAAGCGGCGAGCTGAAGACCAAGCCCACCCAGCACTCCGTGGCCGCGCTCCGCTCGATCGGCATCCAGCCGGACGCGATCGTGGCGAGGTCCGACCGCCCGATAAGCGACGGGCTCAAGCGCAAGATCTCGCTGATGTGCGACGTAGACGAGGACGCGGTGGTCTCCACCCCGGACGCCCCCTCCATCTATGACATTCCGAAGGTGCTGCACGGCGAGGGCCTGGACGCCTACGTGGTCCGCCGCCTCCAGCTGCCGTTCCACGACGTCGACTGGGCCGAGTGGGACGACCTGCTGCGGCGCGTGCACCGACCCGCCCGGTCCATCACCATCGCCCTCGTCGGCAAGTACGTCGACCTGCCCGACGCCTACCTGTCCCCGGCCGAGGCGCTCCGGGCGGGCGGCTTCGGCAACGATGCCAAGGTCACGATCCGCTGGGTGACCAGCGACGACTGCGAGAACACCGGCGACGCGGCCGGTCAGCTCGAGGGCGTGGACGGCATCTTGATCCCCGGCGGCTTCGGGGTCCGCGGCATCGAGGGGAAGATCGGCGCGATCAGGTACGCCCGCGAGCACAACATCCCCATCCTCGGCCTCTGCCTCGGCCTGCAGTGCATGGTCATCGAGGTCGCCCGCGACCTGGCCGGCCTGCCCGACGCCAACAGCAGCGAGTTCGACCCGGAAACCCCTGACCCGGTGGTCGCCACCATGGCCGACCAGGAGGACGTGGTCGCGGGGGAGCGGGACATGGGCGGCACGATGCGCCTGGGCCTCTACCCCGCCATCCTCACCCCCGGCACCATCGTCAGCGACCTCTACGGCGGCGCGGCCAGCGTCGACGAACGGCACCGGCACCGCTACGAGGTCAACAACGCCTACCGCGAGGTGCTGGAGAACGCCGGGGTCGTCTTCTCCGGCCTTTCCCCCGACGCCCGCCTGGCGGAGTTCATCGAGCTGTCGGCGGACCTGCACCCCTTCTTCGTCGCCACCCAGGCGCACCCGGAGTTCCTCTCCCGCCCCACCAAGCCGCACCCGCTCTTCAGCGGCCTGATCGCCGCCGCCCTCGCCCGCTCCCGGGCCGCCGAGACCGGCGCCCGCGCGATAGCGTCGGCCTAGCGGTACGGTCGGCAGAGTGGAAGACGTGGAAGACAAGACGTGGAAGACACTGTGCTAACCGAAGACACTCCGGAAAGCTGGCCGGTCGCCGCCACCGAGCCCGTATTCAAGCACTGGCTGATCTCGGTGCGGTCCGACAAAGTTCAATTGCCAGACAAAAATTATGCTGAACGGACCGTGGTTTCACATCCAGGCGCCGTTGCTGTCCTAGCCCTCGACGAAGCCAACCGGGTGCTGATGATCCGGCAGTACCGCCACCCGGTGGGCTACCAGCTCTGGGAGATCCCGGCGGGCCTGCGCGACGTCGACGGCGAGCCGCTGCTGGCGACGGCGCAGCGCGAACTGCGCGAGGAAACCGGTTACCAGGCGCGGGAGTGGCACGTGCTGCTGGACACCTTCACGTCGCCCGGGTTCACCACCGAGCGGGTCAGGATCTTCCTCGCCCGCGGCGTCGAGCCGGCCGATGACACCGGCTATGAGCGCGAGGGCGAGGAGAAGTTCCTGGTCACCCAGTGGGTTCCGCTGGCCGAGACCGTCCGGCTCGCGCTCGCGGGCAAACTGCACAACGGCGAGACCATCGCCGGCGTCCTCGCCGCCCACGCTGCGCGAGCGGAAGGGTTCTCTGGGCTGCGTCCCGCGGGCGCGCCAGAAGCGTAGCGAGACCGTCAGGTCAGCCCTGGTCGAAGCGGAAGCTCGCGACCGCGCCGCCGCGCACGGTCACGGTGCCTGCCGGGGTATCGTCGTCGCGCCAGACGACGTAGTCGCCCGCCGGAACGTCGGGAAAGACGGCGGCATACCTGGTGCCGCCCGCGGCCTGTCGGCGGCGGACGACATTGTGCGTGCGGCCGCGGTCGCTCCCGGCAAGAGAGATCTCGATCTCCGCCTGGTCGCGGTGCGCGGCCGTGTGGATGATGAGGGCGCCGGTGTCCGCGCCAATGTCGAGCAGCAGATAGTCGGTGGCTGCGGGGTTGTTCATCGGATCTCCTCACTGCGCGGTTGCCCGCGCCGCCGTGGCGGCGCGGGCAACCCTAGACGATCAGCTGGGTGACGGTGTGTTGAACCCGCTGTGCGGAACGCCCAGGTAGGGGAAGATGCCGAGGTAGGGGGCGGTGAGATCGGCGGGCGTCAGGCCGTCGGTGAGGACGCCCGCGGCGGCGTCCGGCGTGTAGGACTTGTCGACCAGGGCATAGGTGACCCCGGCCAGGGCGCGCAGCTCGACCGCGACGACGTCGTCGAAGACACGGCGCCCGTTGGGGAACCCGGCGAGGTCGCCGCCGAGGATCCCGTAGATGCTCGGGGCGCCGGACGGCTTGATCGCCACGTTGAGGCGGAGCATGTCCGCCAGCGTGGCGCCGGTGTAGTTCTGGAAGCCGGGAACGATCCCTGACTCCAGGCCCGTCAGCAGGATCGCCTCGATGTCCGCGCGGGCCTTGCCCGCTGTGTTGAGTGCCGCCAGGTTGGGAAAGACGCCTGGATACAGCGAGGGCAGCAGTTCGGCAAGCTCCGGGTGGGTGACGTAGGACGCGAACTGCTTGTCGTAGGCGGGAATCTGGGTGTTCCAGTAGTCCTTCTGGCCCATCGGGATGATGACCTCATTGACCAGCGGGTTGCCGAGCCGGGAGATCTGGGTGTACGGACCGCTGTTCACGTACAGGCTGCGGTCCGTGTCGTAGACCCGGACACGCTGCCGGCTGGCGGTGGTCCATACGCCGATCGTCGCCCGCGGGTCGGCTTCGCTGCCCGGCGCCCAGCCGCCCTGGGTGAGGTCGGTGATCGGCACCTGCAGCGCGATCGTGAGCACGTTGAGGTTGGCCGTCGCGTTCACCCCCGGCCCGTTCGTCGGGTACTTCAACAGGCCGTAGTGGTCGTGCAGGCTGGCGAACGGGCGCAGGTCCCCGAGGTCGAAGATCGAGCCGAGGTCGACGTAGAAGCCCTCGGCGCGCTGCCCGGCGAACACCGTCCTGCCGCCGCTCAGCGAGTGCACGGCCTGGTCGGCGAGTACTGGGTAGTCCGGGGTGGACAGCGGCCCGATGTTGCACGGCGGGCAGGGCAGGTTCGTGCCGAGCGTCTCGATGCGCCCGTCGTAGTCCCTGACGACGCTGTAGACCTGGCGCCTGTTCCAGGACGAGCTGCTCAGCGACGTGATCGGCCCTGTGTTGTAGAGGAACGTGTCCGGATCTTCCACCACGGTGGTGAACCGGAAGATGTAGGTCACGTCGGCGAGGCCGTCGCGGTCGTTGTCGGTGTGAATCTGGTAGACCACGTCGTCGCCGAACTCGTAGAAGTTCGGGCCGCCGGCCGGCGCCTGAAGCGGGACGTAGTTGGCGATCAGGGTGACGGTATCCGGGTTGTCCGGGCTGACGAACGCGTAGACGTCCGTGCTGTCGGCGACGGGGTCCTTGGAGATCCCCGGCGCCTCGCGATGGGAAGACATGAAAGCCTCACTTCGAGTTTCTGGCCGGCTGTTTGATTAGCGGGCGGTCCGGGCGAGCCGGGTTGCGAGCTGGTGGTCGGTGAAGCGCACGTGCTGGGTGCCGGTGTACAGGTCGACCACCCCGGTGCGTGCGTCATGGACAACCGCGACCAGCGGCTCGTCGTGCGGTGTGGTCGTGGCTCGCAACTTGGCTGGCGCTGCCGTGGCGGCGCTGGCGGACGCGGGTACTACCCCTGCGAGCACCCCCGCTGCCAGCCCCGCGACGCCGATCCCGGCGGTGCCGCGCAGCATCCCTCGTCGGCTCGTGCCCGGCCTCGCCGGCTTGCCGTCGGCGTCTGCTGGTTCCAGATCAGGCATAATGCCTTACCTCCAGATATGAAGACAGATATGAATACGATGGACCGCCCCGGTGCTGATGCACACCGATCGTAACCAAGTTTGCACTGAACGTGACCTCAAATCGCGTAAGCAGCCGGGAAGGCGGTTAGGGTGACCGGGAGGCGAACGTGGTGACGGCGTGCTGAACGTTGACGGCGTGGTGCGGGAGTACCTGCAGCACCTTGTGGTAGAGCGCGGGTTGGCGGCCAACACCGTGCAGTCGTACGAGCGGGACCTGGGCAGGTATGCCGAGGTGCTTGCCGCGCGCGGCAAGGGCGAGCTCGGCGACGTGTCGCCGCTCGACGTCGCGGAGTTTCGCGCCGTGCTGCGGACCGGGGACGAGGCGCATCAGCCGCTCGCGGTGAGCTCGGTCGGCCGGGCGGTGGTGGCGGTCCGCGGCTTGCACGCGTTCGCGCGCGGGCAGGGCCTGACCGCTGGCGACCCGGCGCGCGAGGTCGCGCCGCCCCCGCCGCCCCGGCGGCTGCCCAAGGCGATCACCATCGACGAGGTCGAGCGGCTGCTCGACGCGGCCGGGTCGACGCAGGACCCGGACCCGCGCGCGCTCAGGGACCGCGCGCTGCTCGAGTTCCTCTACGGAACCGGGGCGCGGATCTCCGAGGCGACCGGCCTTGACGTTGACGACCTCGATTACCTGGCGGCCGACCCGGCGGTGCTGCTTCGCGGCAAGGGCGGCAAGCAGCGGTACGTTCCCGTGGGCTCCTACGCGATCCGCGCGCTCGATGCCTACCTGGTGCGGGGCCGGCCCGCGCTAGCCTCGGCCGCCAGCAGGAACACAGCCTCGAGCAAGGCCTCGGTGAGCAAGGCCTCGGTGAGCAAGGCCTCGAGTCGCAGCGCGTCGCCGGCGGTGTTCCTGAACGCCCGGGGAGGCCAGGCTCACCAGACAGGGCGCGTGGGGGGTGCTACGCGAAGCAGCGGTACGTTCAGGAAAACCTGATATATCACCCCATACCCTGCGGCACTCCTTCGCCACCCACCTCCTCGACGGGGGCGCGGACATTCGCGTCGTGCAGGAGCTGCTCGGACATGCCTCCGTCACGACCACGCAGGTCTACACTCTGGTGACGGTGGACAAGCTCAGAGAGGTGTACGCCGCCGCGCATCCTCGTGCATTGTGAGGGTTGACTGACGGAACCGTCCGGGCGAGCTTTCCCGGAAATCTCCGGCCTTAACGGCGCGGTGGCTTGCCCCTGTCCGGCGGGGGTCCTAGAGTCCGGAAACAGTTCGCGACCTCTAGCCCCGGGAGGATCTTACTGGTGGCCGCATCGCGCGTAATAGAGCTTCTGCCGGGAGACATCGGCCCAACTGGCCGACCGCTCCCCGCCTTTCCCGAGCCCAAGCCGCTGACGGAGCACGGCCCGGCCCGGATCGTGGCGGTCTGCAACCAGAAGGGTGGGGTCGGGAAGACCACGACCACCATCAACCTGGGCGCCGCCCTCGCCGAGCAGGGGCGGAAGATGCTGCTTGTGGACTTCGACCCGCAGGGCGCGCTGTCCGTCGGGCTCGGCATCCAGCCGCACGAGATCGACTCCACCGTCTACAACCTGCTCATGGAGCGGGGCGTCACGGCCAAGGACGTTATCTTCCCGACCGAGATCGAGAACCTGGACCTGCTGCCGTCCAACATCGACCTGTCCGGCGCTGAGGTCCAGCTCGTCTCCGAGGTCGGCCGGGAGTTCGTGCTCGGCCGCGCGCTGAAGTCCGCGGTCAAGGAATACGACTTCATCATGATCGACTGCCAGCCGTCCCTCGGCCTGCTCACGATCAACGCGCTCGCCTGCGCCAACAGCGTGCTCATCCCGCTCGAGTGCGAGTACTTCGCGATGCGCGGCGTCGCGCTGCTGATGGAGACCATCGACAAGGTGCAGGAGCGGCTCAACCCCGACCTGGCGATTGATGGCCTTCTGGGCACAATGTACGATTCGCGTACTTTGCACACTCGGGAAGTGCTCGGCTCGATCGTGAATGGCTTCGGCGACAAGGTATTTCATACGGTGATCAACCGCACCATTCGGTTCCCAGACGCTACCGTTGCAGGTGAGCCCATCACGAAGTTCGACTCCTCGTCGATGGGGGCTAGTTCCTATCGTGAACTTGCCAAGGAGGTTCTTGAGCGGTGGCGCACGGACGGGGTCGGTCACGCCGGGTAAGCGTGCCTGGGGTCGCAGAGCTGTTGCGCCCCTCCGTGCCCCAGCCGCTGGTCTCCGATGAACGCCAGGCGACCGGCAGGGAACGGCACGACCAGAAGATCACCGTCTACCTGTCCGCCACCGAGCTGCTGGAGCTGGAGCACGCGCGGCTGCACCTGCGCCGGCTCGGCGTCGCGCTCGACCGGGGGCGGCTGGTGCGGGAGGCGATCGCGATCCTCCTCGCCGACCTGGACGCGCACGACTCCGGCAGCCTGGTGGTCCGCCGCGTTCGGGCTAGCATGAATGACGATGATGATGATGCCGCAGGCCGAGCCGGATGACCCGCACGCCGGGACGGGCGGGTTCGAGGTGCATCTTGACGTCTTCGAGGGGCCGTTCGATCTGCTGCTCGGGCTGATCTCCAAGCACAAGCTGGACATCACCGAGGTGTCGCTGTCCAAGGTCACCGACGAGTTCATCGCCTACATCAAGCAGCGCTCCGGCGGCTGGGACCTGGACCAGGTGTCCTACTTCCTCCTCGTGGCCGCCACCCTGCTCGACCTGAAGGCCGCGCGGCTGCTGCCCTCGGGCGAGGTCGAAGACGAGGAGGACCTGGCGCTGCTCGAGGCGCGGGACCTGCTCTTCGCCCGGCTGCTGCAGTACCGAGCGTACAAAGAGGTCGCCGCGCTGTTCGCCGGCCGGATGGCGACGGCGGCCAAGCGCTTCCCGAGGCGGGTGCCGCTCGAGGCGCGGTTCGCCGGGCTGCTGCCCGACCTGCTTTTCACGATCGGCCCGGCCGAGTTCGCGGCGCTCGCGGCCCGCGCGCTCACCCCGAAGGCGGCCCCGGTGGTGTCGACCGACCACATCCACGCGGCCTTCGTCTCGATCAGGGGGCAGGCGGTGCTGATGGCCGGGCGGCTGCGCACGCTCGGCCGCGCGTCATTCCGGCAGCTGTCGGCGGGCGCGGCCGGGAACTACGAGATCGTCGCGTCGTTCCTGGCGCTGCTTGAGCTCTACCGCGAGGACGTGGTGGCGTTCGAGCAGGTGGCGCCGCTCGGCGACCTGTACGTCAGCTGGACGGGCGGGGACCGCGAGGTGCTCCTCGCGGCGCCGGGCGCGCGCGGCGGCGACCCCGCCACCACCAGGATGAGTGAAAGCGAAGAAGACTACACATGACCATCGATAGCAGCAGCGAGGATTTTGAGAGTGATTCCCCCGGGCTGCGCGCCAGCCTGGAGGCGATCCTGCTCGTGGCGGACGAGCCGGTGCCCGAGGTGCTGCTCGCCCAGGTGCTCGAGCGGCCGCGGCACGAGATCGATGCCGCGCTGCGCGAGCTCGCCGCCGAGTACGCCGCCGATGGCCGCGGGTTCGACCTGCGGGAGATAGCGGGCGGCTGGCGCTTCTATACTCGGGAGGACTGCGCGCCGGTTGTCGAGCGGTTCGTCAGGGACGGGCAGGAGGTCCGGCTCACCCAGGCGGCGCTCGAGACCCTGGCGGTGATCGCCTACCGGCAGCCGGTCAGCCGGGCCCGGGTCTCGGCGGTGCGCGGCGTCAACTGCGACGGGGTGATCAGGACGCTCGTGCTGCGCGGGCTGGTCGAGGACTCCGGGACCGATCCGGAGAGCGGCGCGATTCTCTACCGCACGACCGGCTACTTCCTGGAGCGGCTGGGCATGGCGTCCCTGGACGAGCTGCCCGACCTGGCGCCCTTCCTGCCGGAGAACATCGAGGACATCGAGGACAATGAACGGACGCGGGCGTAACGGTTCGCAGCGCAAGCCAGCCGAGCAGGGCAAGCCGGTCGAGCTGTCGCCCGAGGCGCAAGCCAGGCTGCGGGCGCTGCGCAGCATGGGCTTTGCGGATGACGACCGCGACGACTTTGCCGACGACGCGGGCGAGCGGGACGACCTGGCGGACGTGCCGGGCGGAGTCCGGCTGCAGAAGGTCCTGGCCGCGGCCGGGGTGGGCAGCCGTCGGCACTGCGAGGAGCTGATCGGCGCGGGCCGGGTCGAGGTGGACGGCCAGACCGTCCGCCGGTTCGGCGCCCGGGTGGACCCGGAGAACCAGATCATCCGGGTGGACGGCAAACGCATCCCGTCCCGGCAGGACGTCGTCTACCTGGCGTTCAACAAGCCGGTCAAGGTGCTGACCGCGATGACCGACGACCGCGGGCGGCTGGCGATCACCGACTTCCTCGGCGACCGCGCCGAGCGGCTCTTCCACGTGGGCCGGCTGGACTATGACACCGAAGGCCTGATGCTGCTCACCAACGACGGCGAGCTCGCGCACCGGCTCGCGCACCCCAGCTACGAGGTGGCCAAGACCTACCTGGCCGACGTCCCCGGCCCGGTCCCGCGCGACCTGGGCAGGCGGCTGGCCAGCGGCGTCGAGCTCGAGGACGGCGTGGCGATCGCCGACAAGTTCCGGGTGATCGAGCAGGTGGACAAGCGAGCCCTGGTCGAGATCACGCTGCACGAGGGGCGCAACCGCATCGTCCGCCGGATGCTCGCCGAGGTGGGCCATCCGGTCAGCCGCCTGGTCCGGATCACCGTCGGGCCGATCAAGCTGGGCAACCTGCCTCCCGGCAGTACCAGGGACCTCTCGACGAAGGAGATCGGCGAGCTGTACGCCGCGGTCGGCCTGTAGCCGCTCGCAGCGCAGTAGCCTTGAGAACCGAAGATCGTTAGGAGCTGAGCACGTGACAGTCAGGGCCATTCGCGGCGCGATCCAGGTCGATGCCGACGACGGGGATGCCATCCTCGAGGGCACGGCGGAGCTGGTGACCGCGGTGATGAGCCGCAACGACCTCACCCCCGACGATGTGATCAGCGTGCTGTTCACCGTGACCCCGGACCTGACGGCCGAGTTTCCCGCCCTGGCGGCCCGCAAGCTGGGCTTCCACGCTGTCCCGCTGATGTGCTCCACCGAGATCCCGGTCCGCGGCGCGATGCCCCGGGTCGTCCGCCTGATGGCTCACGTCGACACCGACCTGACCCGCGTCCAGATCCAGCACGTTTACCTCCGCGGCGCCGTCGCCCTCCGCCAGGACATCGCGCAGTTATGACGATGCCGGGGCGGGTGCTTATCGTCGGGACCGGGCTGATCGGGACCTCGGTCGCCCTCGCGCTGCGCGCCAAGGGGGCCGAGGTCTGGCTGAGCGACGCCGACGAGGCGGCCGCGCGGCTCGCCGCCGATCTTGGGGCCGGCCTGGTGGTGCCGGACCTGCGGGACGCCAAGGGGATCGCAGATGTCGCGGTGCTGGCGATGCCGCCGGCGACGGTCGCCAGGTCGCTCGCGTCCGCGCAGGAGTACGCGGTCGCGGATTGGTACACCGATGTCGCCAGCGTGAAGGTGCTGCCGGTCGCCCAGGCGCGCGAGCTCGGCTGCGACACCGGCAGCTACGTTCCCGCGCATCCGCTGGCCGGCCGGGAGCGGCAGGGGCCCGCCGCCGCGCAGGCCGAACTGTTCCTGGGTCGGACCTGGGCGCTGTGCCCGCTGCCGGAGACCTCGCCCGACGCGGTGGCGGCGGTGGCGGCGCTCGCGGTCGCCTGCGGCGCCGTTCCCGTCACCACCGATCCGGAGACCCATGATCGGTGGGTGGCGCTGGTCTCGCACGCGCCGCACCTGGTGGCGGTGGCGATGGCGGCGCGGCTCGCGCCGTCGACGGTGCCCGGTGACGCGCTCAAGCTGGCCGGGCAGGGGCTCCGCGACGTGACCCGGATCGCGGCGGGCGACACCGAGCTGTGGACGCAGATCCTGTCCGCCAACGCGGGGCCGGTCGCGGAGGTGATCGCCGCCGTGGCCGAGGATCTGGCGGCCGCCGCTGGCTCCCTCGCGCTCGAGGGAGCGGCCGCGCTCCTTGACCAGGGGCAGGCCGGGGTCGCCCGCATTCCCGGCAAGCACGGCGGGCAGCCGAGGAACTTCCGCCTGGTCCAGGTGGTCATCGCCGACCGGCCGGGGGAGCTGGCCCGGCTGTTCAACGCGGCGGGGGCGGCCGGGGTGAACATCGAGGACATCCGGCTTGAGCACTCGCCGGGCCTCCCGGTCGGCGTCGCCGAGCTCTCGATCCGCCCCGAGCAGGCGGGAACCCTGCTTGACGCCATGGAGGCAGGCGGCTGGCCCGTCCGCCGGTAACGGTTAATGGGTGGCGCGATCCCGGGCGGAGTGTGCGAAGCTTGACCTCATGACCAAGAGCGCGAAGCAGGACGCCAAGGTAGGCCCGGCGGAGACGGCCGAGACGGAGTCCGACGTCGCCGCCCAGCCCGGGGCCGCCGCCAGTCCAGCGGCTGACGGCGCGGCCGAGGGAAGCGACAAGCCGGACATCGACGATGTGAAGGCCAAGTTCCGCGAGGCACTCGACCGCAAGCGCCAGGTCCACGCCGAGGGCCAGGGCAAGGGCGCTCACGAGGCCGGCAAGGTCAGCGGCGCGCACGGCCCCGCCGCCAGCCGCCGCAACTTCCGCCGCAAGAGCGGCTGACGCTCTCGGGGCCAGACGGGACGGGCGCGCCCGGTACCATTTGGTGGTGGGAATCTCATTGTCGAGCGTGTTTGTGGTGGCCATTGACGGGCCGTCGGGGTCCGGCAAGTCAAGCGCGGCCAGGGGCGTGGCCCGCTCGCTCGGCCTCCGCTACCTAGACACGGGCGCGATGTACCGGGCGCTGACCTGGTGGCTGATGTCCGTCGGCGCGGACACCTCCGACGAGCGGCTTGTCGCCGCCCGGGCGACGGAGCCGGTGATCGAGGTCTGCACCAACCCGGACGACCCGTGGACCCGCGTCAACGGCCAGGACGTTTCCCGCGAAATCCGCACCGAGGCGGTCTCCGCCCAGGTCAGCGTGGTCGCCAGGGTCCAGGCGGTGCGTGATCACCTGATCGCGGCGCAGCGGGCCGCCATCTCCTCGGCGGCCGTTGGCATCGTCGCGGAAGGCCGCGATATCGGCACCGTCGTCGCCCCCAACGCCCCGTTCAAGGTGTTCTTGACCGCCGACCCGCAGGCGCGCGCGCTGCGGCGCGCAGCCGAGCAGGGCGCCGCGGTCGACGCGACCGAGGTCGCGCAGGCTCGTCGCGACCGGCTGGACGCCGCGCAGTCGGCCAAGGCGGCCGACGCGGTCCTGCTGGACGCGACCGACCTGACCCTGGCCGAAGTGATCGAGGAGATCGCCCGGCTCGCCCGCGAGCGCAGCGAGCTGGCCTGCGCGGGGGACACAAGCACTTGACACCAAACAGACGCGGGGCGAATTAAGTGGAATCTTCAGACATCACTGGCGACGAGGCCGGCTGGGTGGACATCGGCGACGTCGATGACGCCGACTTCGATGACGCCGGCTTTGACGGCACCGGCTTTGATGGCACGGGCTTCGGCGAGGCCGACGGCGAACTGGGCGGCGGGTCGGTCGGGCAGCCGGTCCTGGCCGTTGTCGGCCGTCCCAACGTCGGCAAGTCGACCCTGGTCAACCGGATCCTCGGCGCCCGCCAGGCGGTCGTGCAGGACGTGCCAGGGGTGACCAGGGACCGGGTCACCTACGACGCCAACTGGCGCGGCCGCGCGTTCACGCTGGTCGACACCGGCGGCTGGGTGGCGCGGGCGCAGGGCCTGGCCGCCCAGGTCGCCGAGCAGGCCAGGATCGCCGTCGACCTCGCCGACGCCGTGCTCTTCGTCGTGGACGCGCGGGTCGGCGCCACCGATGCGGACGAGGCGGTGGCGAACGTGCTGCGCCGCGCGGGCAAGCCGGTCGTGCTCGTGGCCAACAAGGTGGACGATGCCAGGAGCGAGGCGGACGCGCTCTCGCTGTGGTCGCTCGGCCTGGGCGAGCCGGTCATGGTCTCCGCCATGCACGGACGGGGCAGCGGCGACATGCTCGACCTGGCGCTTGAAGCGCTTCCCGAGGCGCCGCGGGAACGGCTGGCCGAGGCGGGCCCGCGCCGGGTGGCGCTGATCGGAAAGCCCAACGTCGGCAAGTCCTCCCTGCTCAACAAGCTGGCCGGCGAGCAGCGGGCGGTTGTCGACTCGGTGGCGGGCACCACCCGTGACCCGGTGGACGAGCTGATCGTGCTCGGCGGCACCACCTGGCGGTTCGTGGACACGGCCGGCATCAGGAAGCGGTTCAGGGACAGCCAGGGCGCCGACTACTACGCGACGCTGCGCACCCAGGGCGCGCTCGACCGGGCCGAGGTGGCGGTCGTGCTGATCGACGCGAGCGAGCCGCTCACCGAGCAGGACCTGCGGATCCTCACCATGGTGGTCGAAGCGGGCCGCGCGCTCGTCATCGCGTACAACAAGTGGGATCTCGCCGACGAGGAGCGCCGTTACTACCTCGAGCGGGAGATCGAGCGGCAGCTCTACCACGTCCGCTGGGCGCCTCGGGTGAACATCTCGGCGCAGACCGGCCTGGCATGTCGAGCGGCTGGTGCCGGCGATCGAGCAGGCGCTCGCGGGCTGGGAGCAGCGGATCTCCACCGGGCAGCTCAACAACTGGCTGAACGCCCTCATCGCGGGCACACCGCCGCCGCTGCGCGGCGGCAAGCAGCCGCGCGTCCTGTTCGCCACCCAGGCGGGCATCAGGCCGCCGCAATTCGTGCTGTTCACGACGGGATTCCTGGAGGAGACCTACCGCCGGTTCATCGAGCGCCGCCTCCGTGAGGACTTCGGCTTCGCGGGCAGCCCGATCAAGGTGCGCATGCGCATGCGCGAAAAGCGCGGCAAGGGCGGCAGGGGCGGTGCGGGCGGTGCGGGCGGTGCGGGCGCTAAGCCCGCCTCCCGCCGCTCGTGATATCGCACTGCTCGTGAGATGGCACCGCTCGTAATGTGGCACAGTCAGTGATGGAGCAACTGCTCGAGGTAGACCGGCGGCGGGTGTGGCACCCGTACGGGCCGATGCCAGGCACGCAGCAGCCGCTGGTCGTGGAGTCGGCCGCAGGGGTGCGGCTGCGGCTCTCCGGCGGCCGGGAGCTCGTCGACGGGATGTCGTCCTGGTGGGCGGCCATCCACGGGTACGCGCACCCGGCGCTTGACGCCGCGGCGCGCGACCAGCTCACCCGGATGAGCCACGTGATGTTCGGTGGACTGACGCACGAGCCGGCGGTGTCCCTGGCCGACCGGCTGGCCGCGCTCGCCCCCGACGGGCTTGAGCACGTCTTCCTCTGCGACTCCGGCTCCGTCAGCGTCGAGGTCGCGGTGAAGATGTGCCTGCAGTACTGGCGATCCCAGGGCTTGTTCGCCAAGACCAGGCTGCTGACCTGGCGCGGCGGCTACCACGGGGACACGTTCATGGCGATGTCGGTCTGCGACCCCGACGGCGGCATGCACCGGATCTGGGACGGCGTGCTGCCCCGGCAGGTCTTCGCCGGGCTGCCGCCGGCCGGGTTCGACGCCGGCGTCGACGAGGCCTACGCCGACGAGCTGCGGCGGCTCATCGAGAGGAACTCCGGCGAGCTGGCGGCGGTGATCGTGGAGCCGGTCGTCCAGGGCGCGGGCGGGATGCGCTTCCATGACCCCGGTTACCTGAGGGTGCTGCGCGACGCCTGCGACGCCCATGGCGTGCTGCTCGTCTTCGACGAGATCGCAACCGGGTTCGGCCGGACCGGGACGTTCTTCGCGGCGGAGCACGCGGGCGTGTCGCCGGATGTGATGTGCGTCGGCAAGGCGCTGACCGGCGGGTACCTGACGCTGGCGGCCGCGCTCTGCAGCCCGCAGGTCGCGTCGGGGATCGCGCGGGGAGAACTGCCCGTGCTCGCGCACGGTCCGACCTTCATGGGCAACCCCCTCGCCTGCGCGGTGGCGGGTGCCTCGCTCGACGTGCTGCTCGGCGAGCAGACGTACCCCCGCGGCTGGCGGTCCGAGGTCGCGCGGATAGCGGCGGGACTGCGGGCGGGGCTGGCTCCGGCGGCCGGCCTCCCCGGCGTCGCCGACGTGCGGGTGCTCGGCGCGATCGGCGTCGTGCAGCTCGACCGGGCCGTTGACATCGCGGTCGCGACCCAGGCGGCGGCCGCCGCCGGGGTCTGGCTACGGCCGTTCCGCGACCTGATTTACACCATGCCGCCCTATGTGACCGGCGACGATGATGTGGCGTCGATCTGCTCGGGCGTGCTCGCGGCGGTGACGGCGGCCACGGCGGCTAGCTAGCTGCCGCGGGTTGCCCAGTCCGACGGCAGGTGGAACCAGACCGTGGTGCCGGCCGGACCGCGCAGGTACCCCCACTGCGCGGTCAGCTGCTGCACCAGGTACAGGCCGTGGCCGTCGGCCGTGAGCATCTCGTCCTTGACGACCGGGATGCCCGCCGAGCCGTCGTCGATGACCTCGACGAGCACGCCGTCCTCCACATCGACCACGACGATAGTGACCGTGCCGCCGGTCGCCCCCGACGCAGTGTGCAGGATCGCGTTCGTGACCAGCTCGGACGTGAGTAAAGTGGCCGTGTCGGCGTCCACCGGGGGCGTCTTGCCGACGGCGGAGAGCGTGCGCGCCACGAAGGCGCGCGCGCAGGACACTTCCTCGGGACGGCCGGGAATCGTGGCCGAGCCGAGGATCGCGGTGGAACGGCTCTTCAGGGGGGTGTCCATCTGCGCATGCCTCCCGTGGTGGCGCATTTTGGTCCTGCCGGAGAGTTTCTGTTCGACCCTTCTGCATAGTTTGATCCGATTAACAATGAATCAAACCATAATGCGTCGGCGACCGTTCGGCCCCCGCCTCTCCTCACTGATCCCTGCAGTCACCATAATGCGGCTGCAAGCCCACGTAGCGCAAGTGCGTCAGACAAATTTTGCAGATGAAATCCCGTCTGGGATTTCGTTTCAGGTACTTTACCTGTAGGGTGCTGCATGTCAGGGACGACTGGAGCGATCAGTTCGGCGCGGTCGTGGACGCAACCCTTAAATTGAATCGTCAGTAAGTGACGGCGTCGCGCTGGAAGGGGTGGTCGGCGATGACTACCGGCCCTACCGTACGTAGGCGGCGACTTGGCACCGAGCTGCGCAAGCTTCGCGAGTCCAACGGGCTCAAGCTGGAGGAAGTGTCCGCCCAGCTGGGCGTCGCGCCCTCGACGCTCTCCCGCATCGAGACCGGCAAGGCGCCGACCAAGTCGGCGTACCTGAACCAGATGCTGGAGATGTACGGCGTTTCCGCCCACGAACAGCGCCAGGTCCTCGTCGACATGGCCCGCGAGGGCCACCGCAAAGGCTGGTGGGCGGCCTACGACGACGTGCTGCCGAGCGGGTTCGACATCTACGTCGGGCTTGAGGCCGAGACGGCCGCGGTTCGGGGGTACGAGATCTCCGTCGTGCACGGCCTGCTGCAGATACCGGACTATGCGCGCGCCGTGCTCCGCGAGATGTTCCCCAGGCATGTCGCCGAGAAGATTGACCGCCTCGTCGACCTGCGGATTGAGCGCCAGCGCCGACTCGACGACGATCCGCCGCTTGAGTTGTGGGCGATCCTCGACGAGGCGGTGATCCGGCGGCCGGTCGGCGGCACGAAGGTGATGTGCGCCCAGCTTGAGCACCTGCTCGCGATGGCGGAGCGGCCCGGGCTTACGGTGCAGATCCTCCCGTTCTGCTGCGGCGCGCACGCGGGGCACAGCGGTCCGTTCACGATCCTGGAGTTCCCGAACAGGTCCGACTCCGAGGTCTCCTACGTTGAGTCCGTCGCCGGCATCATCTACCTGGAGAAGGACCGGGATGTCCGGCTCCGCGCCGAGGCCTTCGACCGGCTGCGGGCGGCGGCGCTGGCACCCGGCGCGTCCGCGGACATGATCGCGCAGGCGGCACACGAACTTCGCTGAGGCCCTGGCTACTGGGGTGGCAGCCAGGCGGCAGAGAAAAAAATAGGGAAAAAAATGGGAGGAAACGCATGGAAGGGAATGTGGACAACCTGCACTGGTTCAAGAGCAGCGCCAGTGCGGCCGGCAACTGCGTCGAGGTGGCGCATCTGCCCGGTGGCGGTGTTGCGGTCCGCGATTCGAAGGACCGCGCCAAGGCGCCGCACGCTTACACCCGCCGCGAGTGGGAGGCGTTCCTCGTGGGCGCCAAGAACGGCGAGTTCGACCTGCCGCTGGCGTAGCCAAAGGAGTGCAGACGGCGGGCTCCCGCGCGCAGCGGGAGCCCGCCGTCGTCGCTACTCGTCGTCGGAGCTCTCCAGCTGCCTGATGATCTCGTCGAGGATCCCCGGCGTCTCCTGCGACTCGTAGGCGACGATGGACAGCCGCTCCATGGCCAGCAGGTAGCGGTCGGTGTCGGCCTGCTTGTCGAGGTAGAGCGCGCTGGTCAGGTTCTCCACGTAGACGATGTCGGGCAGGTCGCGCTCGGCGAACCGCAGGATGCTGAACCCGGTCGGCGACGCGTGCCCGCCCACCCCGTACGGGATGACCTGCAAGTTAAGCGTCGGGCTCTGGCAGGCCTCCCGAACGGTGCGCAGCTGCTCGAGCTGGACCTTGACGCCGGCGACGGGGCGGCGGAGCGCGGCCTCGTCCAGGATGACCCAGAGCTTCAGCTTGCCCTCGCGGAACCGCCGCTGCCGCTCCTTGCGCAGCACGACAAGCCGCTCGGCCTGCTCGACGGGGAAGTCGCCGAGCGAGATGACTGAGGCCGCGTACTCCTCGGTCTGCAGCAGCCCGGGGATGAACTGCGCCTCGTACACCCGGATCGAGCGCGCCGCCTCCTCCATCCCGACGTACGCCTGGAACCAGTCGGGCAGGATGTCGTTGTACCGGTGCCACCAGCCGGGCCGGTTGGACTGCTCGGCGAGGATGAGCAACTGCTCGCGCTCGCGCGCCTCGACCCCGTACAACGTCAGCAGGTCGAGGACGTCGATCTCGCGGATGGCGTTCCGGCCGAGCTCGAGGCGGCTGATCTTGGACTCCGACGCGCGGATCTTGGCGGCGGCCTGCCGGGCGGTGATGCCCCGGGCTTCCCGGAGCCGCCGGAGTTGTGACCCCAGCAGGATGCGCAGGACGGTTGGGCCCTCGGAAGAATCAGGCACGTCACCGACCTCCTTAGTGTGTTCCCGGTGCCACACGGCACGGCTGATTTCTCCTGGTGTTCTCAACTCGCACGCAATTGCGTCGGCCGGGTCCGACCGCGTGCGGTTGCTTAATGATATCGCATATGCGATTCCAGGTCGGCTATCCGATCGTCACATTAGCCGGCGTATGATGCGGAACCATGCGCTACGGAACCTTGGGCGACTCAGGCCTGCTCGTCTCGGTGGTGGGCCTCGGCTGCAATAACTTCGGCGGCCGTCTCGATGTCCAACAGACCCGCGCGGTCGTCGACGCCGCCATCGACGAGGGCATCACGCTCTTCGACACCGCGGAGACTTACGGCGGGGCGGGCGCGTCCGAGCTCGCGCTTGGCGAGGTTCTGCCGGGCCGCAGGGACAAGGTCGTGCTCGCCACCAAGTTCGGCCACCAGGGCGCGGACATGGGCTACGGCCCCGCGGCCGGCGCCAGGGGCGGCCGCAGCTACATCAAGATCGCGGTGGAGAAGTCCCTCACCCGGCTCAAGACCGACTACATCGACCTGTACCAGCTGCATACCCCGGACCCGGTGACCCCGATCGAGGAGACCCTGGCCGCGCTGGACGATCTGGTGACCGAGGGCAAGGTCCGTTACCTCGGGCACTCCAACCTGTCCGGCTGGCAGATCGCCGACGCCGCCCACGCCGCCCGGGCGGGCGGGCGCACGCCGTTCATCTCGGCGCAGAACCACTGGTCGCTGCTTGAGCGTGCCGCCGAGCAGGAGGTCGTGCCCGCGGCGCGGCACTTCGGCCTGGGCGTGCTGCCCTACTTCCCGCTGGCCAACGGCCTGCTCACCGGCAAGGTCCGGCGCGGCGAGGGCGTCCCCGCGGGCACCAGGCTGGCCGAGCCGCGCCGGGCCGGCTACGTCACCGACGCCAAGCTCGACGCGGTTGAGGCGCTGATCGCCTGGGGCCAGGAGCAGGGCGTCTCGATCCTCCAGATCGCCATCGGCGGCCTCGCCGCCCAGCCCGGCTGCGCCTCGGTGATCGCCGGCGCCACCTCCGCCGAGCAGGTGAAGGCCAACGCCGCCGCGGGCCAGTGGCGGCCCACCGATGACCAGCTCGCCGCCATCGACAAACTAGTCCCCGCCAATTAGCGTTGGGCTAGTTAATGAGGTCGGTCAGCAGGTTCTTGCGCCACCACAAGATCGTGTATTGACCGACCTGGTACGTGCGGTCGGGCTTGCCGAACGTGGCAATCACTGCCCGCCGGTCGGCGAACCCGGGGTACGCAGGGCTGCCAGGGAAGAGCACCACGAAGTCCGCGGCCGAATTCGCCGGGTCGAACCAGTCCGCCTTGACCTCGGCATTATCGGCGGTGACGCGGCCGTCGATAACCAGTACCGGCCGCACCGCGTCGCGGCCGCCGCTGGTTAGCGTCACGACGCTGGCCGCCCAGTACCCGGACAGGCCGGTGCCGATCGGGTGGGCCGACAGCCAGGAGGTTAGCGTCGCGGCCTGCGGCGGCTCGCTCGGCGTGGTGAGCTCAAGGCCGAACCCGGCAAGGTACCCGGCCAGGATGAGGCTGAGCGCCGGGACGGCGATCCGGCGCGCCCCGCGCGCGGCGCCGGCCAGCGCGGGCCCGAGCTGACGGGCAGCCAGCGCGGCGGAGAACGGCAGCATCGGCGCTATCTCCCGGGCGGCGGCGAGATCGTGCACGTAGGTGGTCACGACGAACACCGTGAAATTGACCACGATCCCGGCCAGCAGCAGCTGGCTGGTCATGCCCCCGGCTAGGTCCGCGTCGCGACGTCCGAACCGCCAGGCCGCCAGCCCGATCCCGGCCGCAACCAGCGCGACCCCGGCCAGGTGCAGCAGCACGAACCAGGTCGTGGCGACCGGCGACGGCAGGCCGAGGAAATCCGCGCCCGGCAGCAGCAGCAGGCTCTGGGCGGCGAGGGGCAGATTGTGACCTTCGATCACGCCGATCGGTGCGAGTTGGATACCGAGCGACCTGGCCGTGTAGCCGCCAAGCGCGTGGATGACCAGGTCGGCGACCTGCGCGACGGCCACCGCGATGAGGGCGCCGCCGCCCAGGGCGATCTCGTACAGTCTTCCCCCACGTCCGCCCGCCCTCCGGCCGCCCCGCGCCACCCGGAACGCGCAGACCAGGGTGAGCGGGATCACCCCCGCCACGACCGCGATCGAGTCCGCGACCAGCGCCCAGGCGAGCACCAGGGACACGACCGCCGGCACCCACCAGCGCGGCCGGGCGCGGTCGATGACGAGCCAGGCAACCAGCAACGGCACCGACGTGCCGATGTGGTCGGGGGAGGAGACGAGCACGTTGGTGCCGGAGTTGAGCTGCGGGGCGAGCATTATCCCGACGGCGAGCGCCACCCGCGCCACCGCCTCCCGCCCGGTCGCCGCCGCCTTGGCCAGCAGCGCGGCGAACAGCACCACCAGCGTGTAGGTCATCGCGGCGGCGACGTGCACGGCGTTCTGGTCGAACCCGCGCACCCCCTCCACCAGCATGTACTGCGGAAGCTCGGTCGTGTAGAACGAGACGTCCGACGTCTTCCAGCCGCTGAGCAGCAGGTTGCCGTGGACCATGTCCCAGGCCTGCAGCGCCTGGGCGGCGCCGTCCGAGTTCACCGCGCGGGTCGAGGCGAGCCGCAGGTAGGCGGCGAAGGCGACGATTACGCCGGCCGTCCACGCGCTGCCGATGAGCAGCCGCCGCTCCGGACGCCGACCACGGGCAGCGACCGCGCTCTCGGCCGCCGCCTGTCCCGGCCGGAGGCCAGTCCCGCCAGTCCCGCCGGTCCCGCCGGTCGCGCCGGTCGCGCCGGTCGCCGTGGCGCGAGCACCTCCAGATGACTCCACTCGGATACTCCACCATGTGTCCGCGGCAACGGGGCCGGATAGGCGAAGACCACTGCCCGTTCATGATGCCTTCAGAGTTTGACCCGCTACGCAGGGTGATCTTGGCGGGTTCTTGGGAAACTCTTAGAAACGCTAGATAACATGATCGCACTTCTCTGGTAACGATCGTATATCGGTGTGTGGAGGTACGCGGATGCAAACGATCGCGGGCCGCGCGTGAGCGGCGGTCGCAGGCTGAGCCGCAGGCGGGTGATGCGTATCTCTGCCACCCTGTGCGCGGTCGGCGGGGTCGTCGCTCTGCTGCTGCTCTCGGCGGGCAGCGCCGGCAGCGCCAACCGGCTCCAGGCCGCGTTGCCGAAGGAAGGCGGCGTCGCGGTCGCGCAGTTCGCGGCGGCGTCTCTCACCGCGCGGTCGTTCGACGGGGTGGCGGCGGTGGGCGGGCTGTTCACCGAGACCGACGGCAAGCTCGGCACGCACTTCTGCACCGCCAGCGTCGTGCACAGCGCGGCGGGGGATCTGGCGTTGACGGCGGCGCACTGCGTCTACGGGCGGTCGGGGACGATGGCGTTCGTGCCCGGCTACGCGTTGGGCCAGACCCCGTACGGCGTCTGGCAGGTGACCAAGGTCTACACCGACAGCGCCTGGGACTCCGCCCAGGACCCGGACCATGACGTGGCGTTCCTCAAGCTGGCCGACGCGCCGGACGGGGTGCCGATCGAGAACGTGACCGGCGCGGAGACCCTCGGCACCGGCCTGCCCGCGGGCGAGCTCGTCCAGGTCATCGGCTACCCGGACGACGCGGACCAGCCGGTCTGGTGCGCCTGGCCCGGCCAAGGGGTTCAGCGCCACCCAACTGGAGTTCGACTGCGGCGGGTACCCCGATGGGACCAGCGGTGGGCCGTTTCTCGCCGACGTGAACCCGGCGACCGGCCAGGGCACTGTCATCGGCGTGATCGGCGGCTACCAGCAGGGCGGCGACACCCCGCAGGTGTCGTACGCCGCGTCCTTCGGCGCGTCGGTCGCCGTCCTGTACGCGCAGGCGCAGTCGGGGCGGTTAGCCACGTAACATTTGTAACTTAAGACGGCCGCAATAAGTCTTAAGATCCGGTAAGGTTCCCCGGGTGAGTTCGGTTCTGGAACGCCTGGGGGCGGCCACTGCCAGGGATAAAGTCGTCGCAACCCGCGTAATGCTGGTGGGTGTCGGCGCCTTCGTGATCATTCTCGGCGGGTGGCTCGTCTACGCGTTCACGCATCCGGAATCGACCACCCTCTACCCGGTGGACCTAGGGGTTTACCGTAACGGCGGCCTCATCGTCCGGCACGTGAGCCCGCCCTACCAGGCCAACCTCTCGTACCCGTTGTACGACTGGCCGCTCAACAACCAGGCGCTGAAGTTCACCTACACGCCGTTCGCCGCGCTCTTCTTCGCCGTCGTCTCCTACGTGCCGTGGTCGGTGCTGCCCCGCATCACCCAAGTGGTGAACCTGATCTTCCTGTTCATCGCCGCCTGGTGCACGATGGGCGCGCTCGGCTACCGCGACCGCCGGGTCCGCCTCGGCGGCGCGCTGCTCGGCTTCGCCGTCGGGCTGCTCACCGAGCCGGTGTATCGCACCATGTACCTCGGGCAGATCAACCTGCTGCTGATGGCGGCGATCATCTGGGACCTGCGCCAGCCGGACACCCGCCGCGGGAAGGGCATCGCGACCGGGCTCGCCGCCGCGATCAAGCTCACCCCGCTTGTCTTCATCCCGTACCTCTTCCTGACCAAGAAGTATCGGGCGGCTGCGGTGGTGACCGGCACCTTCCTGGCCACGATCATCCTCGGCTTCGCCCTCCTCCGCCACGACTCGAGGGATTTCTGGCTGCACGGCCTGTTCATCAATGACGGCAGGACCGGCTTCGTCGGCTGGACCGGCAACCAGTCGCTGCGGGCGCTCACCACCCGGCTGGCCGGGTCCATCCACGCCGGGACCGTGCCCTGGCTGGTCCTGGCTCTGGTAGCGACGGTGGTCGGCTTGTGGGCCGCGGCCATGCTCGACCGAGCCGGGCACGCGATGCTCGGCCTGCTGACGACCGCCCTCGTCGGCCTGCTCGACTCGCCGATCAGCTGGGACCACCACTGGGTCTGGGTGGTACCGGGCCTGATGGCGGCCGGGCACTACGCGGCGCAGGCCTGGCGGGCGGGCAGGCGTCTGGTCAGCGTCGGCTGCGCGGTCCTGGCGGCCGCCCTCCTGCTGATCTTCGCGCCCTGGCCCGGCCGCCTCTGGGGCGTCCGGACGACGGGCGCCGGCGACTTCACCAAGGGCCTCATCTGGTCCGGTCCTTACACCCCGGTCAAGGTGTTCATCGCGAGCGGCGACCAGCCCTGGTTCAAGGAGTACCACTGGTCGGGGCTGCAGAACCTGTCGGGCAACGCGTACGTCCTGACCGGCATCGCCCTGCTGATCCTGCTGGCGGTCGTCGCCCTCCGGTCCCGCCGCCAGCTCCGCCAGGCCGACCTGGACGCTACGCTGCGGACTTCGCCAGACGCGGTCGCCCGACCCGCTTGACCGGGCGGGCCGCCACCAGCATCTCGCCCACCGACTTCTCCGTCACCAGCGCCGAGAACGCATCGGCGTCCATCGTCACGCGGCGCGGCAGCTCCTCGCCCGGCAGGTAAAGGTCGAGCACCGCGACCCGGAGCGTCTCCTTCTCCAGCGCGAGGGCCTCGTCCGCGAGGGTCTCGATCTCCACCGGCCCGTCGTCGAGGTCGGGGTGCTCGTGGATGACGATGCGCGCGAGTACGTCCTCCCGCATGATGAGCTGGCCGCTGAGATCGCTAAACCGAACAGTCTTCTGACCCATGATCCCGACCCCTTCAGAGAAAATGATTTCTGAATGTCACGTGCTTGGGTTCAACTATGCCGTAAAGCTGTTCGTTTTGTCAAACGCGTGTTCTATGCGCAATCTACCAGCCGAAACTACTCTCGATCCAGGGCCGGCGCCCTGCTGGCAATCAGCGTCTCCCGAGGGTGGGAATGAGCACGACTGGGGTACAGCAGTATCAAGACTGGGGTGCAGCAGTATCAAGGAGGTATCACCATGCGTCTTGGCACGGAACAGGCGACAGGCTACGTCGAGGACACCGAGGCGGACCAGATCGCGCCCGCGGAGCTCGCGACCGACGCGCCGGCCCTCGCCCAGCTGACCCCCGACCCCAGTCCCCAGCCAGCGGTCATCGCAGGCTGACCTGATAGCTGACCTGATAGCTGATCTGATAACAGCAAGAAGCCATCGTCTCTCGGAGGTGCCAGCGCTGGTGCGGCTGCTCTCGTGGTCGTCGGGTGCGGGACGCGATGAGCACCCGGACCGTCCGTTCACCGGCTACAAGCTGGCCCACGCGGCCCTGTCCGCGGACGGCGCCAAGACCGGGTTCGCCGGGCTGACGATGGGCGCGGGCAGCGTGTACGGCGTCATCGCCGAGGCGTCGTGCGTCTGGAATGGTCACCACGCCCCGCCCCGCCGCTGGTGCGGCTGCGGTTTCTACTGCCTGCACGCGCTGACCGACGCGCTCTCGCTCGGCTGCGCGACCGAGAACCGCTCTGCGCTGCTGATCGAGGTGGCCGCGTCCGGCCGGTTCATCCGCTACGAACGAGGCCTGCGCTACAGCAGGCAGCGGGTGCGCGCGATCAAGCAGGCCGGCTGCGCTTGCGGACGCCCGGGTACCGCCCTGGCCGACGCGGGCAGCGGGCTGGTCGGCTGGCGGCACCTCGCCCCGGTCTGCGACCTGTGCGCGGCCGGCCGTCCGGTGCTGACCCTGGGCGAGTTCGTCGCCCGTCTCGACGGCCGGGTCCGCATCGACGCCGACACCGGCGGCCTGGCCAAGCCGGGGATTCTTTCGACCGTGCCGCTGCAGGAGACGGGCGGGCCGCCGTACGCGGTACTCGCCGCCGAGATAGCCCTGCTCCACGCCCGCCTCGATGACCTCCAGGGACGCCTGGAAGGCTGACCCGGTCATTAGCGCCCCAGCCGGAAACGCCTACCGGTGCAGGACGCCCAGGATCCCCTCGCCGTACTTGGCCAGCTTCGATTCGCCGACGCCGTTGATCGCGGCGAGCTCGCCCAGCGTCGCGGGCGCGGTCACCGCGATCGCGCGCAGGGTGGCGTCGTGGAACACCACGTAGGCGGGCACGCCCTGCTCCTTTGCGGTGCTGCCGCGCCAGGCGCGCAGCTGCTCGAAGATCGCTTCCTGCGCGGGGGACAAGGCCGGGGGCGGGGCCAGCTTCGCCGCCCCGGTCGCGCCGCCCGCGGCGACACTGGCGGCGCGCGAGGGTCGCGCCGCCTTCGGCGTCGGCGCGTCCTGCCGCAGCGTGACGGCGCGCTGCCCGCGCAGCACCTCGCCGCTTGCCTCGGTGATGCCCAGCGTCTGGTACTCGCCCTGCACCGCCAGTAGCCCTTGCGCCAGCAGTTGCCGCACCGCGCCGCGCCACTGCGACTCGTTCAGCTCGATGCCGATGCCGAACGTCTTCAGCTCGTGGTGCGCGTTCTCCGACACCTTCGCCGTCTTCTTCCCGAGCAGGATGTCGATGATCTGGCCCGCCCCGTAGCGCTGATCCCGCTCCCGCTCCAGCCGGATGATGGTGGAGAGGAGTTTCTGCGCGGGCACGGTCCCGTCCCAGGTCTGCGGGGGAGACAGGCAGGTATCGCAGTTGCCGCAGGCCGCGGTCCGCTCGGAGAAGTACGCAAGCAGCTGCGTCCGGCGGCAGTCGGTCGCCTCGCAGAGGGCGAGCATCGCGTCGAGGTGCGACGCCATCAGCCGCCGGTGCGCGACGTTGCCCTCGGAGGAGTCGATCATCCGCCGCTGCTGCACGACGTCGGCCAGCCCGTAGGCGAGCCACGCCGTGGCCGCCTGGCCGTCCCGCCCGGCGCGTCCGGTCTCCTGGTAGTAGCCCTCGACCGAGCGCGGCATGTCCAGGTGCGCGACGAACCGGACATCCGGCTTGTCGATCCCCATCCCGAACGCGATCGTCGCCACCATGACCAGGCCGTCCTCGCGCAGGAAGCGAGCCTGATGATCGGCCCGCACCCCGCCGTCGAGCCCCGCGTGGTACGGCAGCGCCGGGATCCCGTTCTGGCTGAGGAACGCCGCGACCCGCTCGGTCGAATCCCGGGAGAGGCAGTACACAATCCCCGCGTCTCCCGGGTGCTCGGTGCGCAGGAAGTGCAGGAGCTGCTTTTTCGGATCATTCTTAGGAACGATCCGGTATTGCACGTTCGGCCGGTCGAAGGACGACACGAAGAGCTTGGCGTCGGCCAGCTTGAGCCTGATCGCGATCTCTTCCCTGGTCGCCTGGGTGGCGGTCGCGGTCAGCGCGATCCGCGGCACGTCCGGCCAGCGCTCGTGCAACACCTGGAGCTCCAGGTAGTCGGGCCGGAAGTCGTGGCCCCACTGCGACACGCAGTGCGCCTCGTCGATGGCGAACACCGAGACCTTCGCGGCGTCAAGAAGCCGCAGCGTGGCCTCCGTGCGCAGCCGCTCCGGGGCCAGGTAGAGCAGGTCGAGCTCGCCCGCCTTGAACTGCTGCTCGACGACGTGCCTGGTCCCCGAGTCCTGAGTCGAGTTGAGGAAGTCGGCGCGGATGCCGAGCTGCCGCAGCGCCTGCACCTGGTCCTGCATGAGCGCGATCAGCGGCGAGACGACCACCCCGGTGCCCGGTCGCACCAGCGCGGGTATCTGGTAGCAGAGCGACTTGCCGCCGCCGGTCGGCATCAGCACCAGCGCGTCCGCGCCGCCGACGACGTGGCTGATGATCTCCTCCTGCCGACCGCGGAAGGAGTCGAAGCCGAACACCCGGTGCAGCACGGTCGCGGCCGGGTCAAGGGGGAGGACACGCGGCAATCCTACGGGCCGGCGCTGACAGTCGGCGGCACTGCAGCCAATCGCCAGGAGTGATATCCGATAAACTCATTGGCATCACTGAACCCGTACGGCGCATGCTGCCCGCCGACGTCGTCCCGCTCGTGGTCGGCGTCCTCATTGGTGCCGCGATCGGCGCTGCCACCGCTGGTGTCCAGCCGCATCTGGGCCTGCCGTGGTCGGCCCTGGTGAACTCGGCCAGCCCGTGGCTGCTTGGCGGCTTCGCGGCCGGCGCGCTGGCGGACGGGCGCGGTCCGGCCATCGGGGCGGGGCTGCTCGCCTGCGTGGTCGAGGTCAGTGCTTACTACGCCACCGCCACCGCGATCGCGATGCCCGTCGACCACCACCTTGCCCCCTTCTGGCTGGTCTGCGCGGCGGTCGGCGGGCCGGTGGTCGGACTGGCAGGCTGGGGGTGGCGGCGGGGGACCGGTCGGGTCCGCGCCTACGGCGCCGCGTTCCCCGGCGGCACGTTCATCGCCGAGGCGGTCGGGGCGTACGGGCTCCGCCTGCACTACCATCCCGCCGTGGCGCTTTTCGGTCTCATCGGGGTCGCACTGCTCTGCCTGCTGATCAGGCACGCGCCCTGGCCGGAGATCCTGGGCTGGACGGCGGTCATCGTCGTGGTCGGCGCGCTGGTCTACGGCCCGCTGCTCGACGCCGTCGTCGGCACCTCCTCCGGCGGCGTCACCGGGGCCGCCTCCTGCCGCCTGATCGCCGCGCGCCCGAGGGCGAGCCAGCCCGCGAACGTCACCACAAGCGCGACGATCACCCCCAGGTTGGCGTACTCCCAGGTTCCCGTCTTCCCGCCAAGGCCGAACGGGCCGAGCAGGTACCCCTGCCAGGACAGCCACCCGGCGTAGGTGTTGACGACGAGCCCCCACCCGATGACGGTGCCCGCCACCATCAGGACGACCGGCGCCCACCGCACCGCGCCGTACCGGCCGGAGGAGGTGAACAGCTCCGCGTCCGCGTACGGCCGCCGCCGCAGCAGGATGTCGGCCAGCATCACGCCGCACCACGACGCGATCACCACGCCCAGCGTGATCAGGAACCCCTCGAACGGCCCGATGAAGTTGGCCGAGAAGAACACCACGTAGATCGTCCCGACGATCATCAGCACGCCGTCGATCAGCGCCGCCGACCAGCGCGGCACGCACAGCCCCGCGGCGAGCAGGGTCAGCCCCGACGAGTAGATGCCGAGCACCGACCCGCCGACCAGCCCGAGCACCGCCACCAGCACGAACGGGACCAGGTACCAGGTCGGCAGGATGGTGGACAGCGCCCCGATCGGGTCGGTGTTGATGGCCTTCGACAGCGACGCGGACGATCCGGCCAGCAGCAGGCCGAAGCCCAGCAGGAACAGCGGCGCGATGGACGAGCCGAACGTCGTCCACCACACCACCCCGGCCCCGGAGGACCGGCGGGGCAGGTAACGCGAGTAGTCGGCGCCGTTCTGCACCCAGCCCAGGCCGAAGCCCGTCGCGACCAGGACGGTCGCGCCAAGGAAGGCCTGCGCAGACCCCGAGTGCAGCGAGGAGACGGCGGCCCAGTGGATCTTGGGTATGAGCAGGATGAAGTACACCACGGTGAGCACGCCGGTCACCAGGGTGATGACGGTCTGCACCCGCATGATCGTGTCGAAGCCGAGCGCCGCGCTGCCAACGATCAGCACCGTGATGACCAGGAACGCGATCACCTTGGTGACGTCGCCGGAACTCCAGCCGAGCCGGTGGAACACGGTGGCGGTGGCCAGCGTGGCCAGCACCGTCAGCACGGTCTCCCAGCCGACGTTGAGGACCCAGGAGACCATCGTCGGCAGCTTGTTTCCCTGCACGCCGAACGCCGCGCGCGAGAGCACGAGCGTCGGCGCCGACCCGCGCTTGCCCGCGACCGCGATGCATCCGACCAGCAGGAACGAGACGACGATCCCGATCAGCCCGGCGACGCAGGCCTGCCAGAAGGAGATGCCGAACCCAAGTACGTAGGCCCCGTAAGCGAGCCCGAGCACCGAGATGTTGGCCGCGAACCACGGCCAGAACAGGTCGCGCGGCGTCCCCTTCCGCTCGCCTGAGCTGATGACGTTGATCCCGTTGGCCTCGTAACCAAGCGGCCGGTCCTGCGTCGCGGTGCTCACCGGATGTCTCTCCCTGCTGGTAAGAGTTTTAACCTGGGAACATACAGCCAGGCGCATAAACCGTGCATTACGGGTATCTCTTCCCGCTGCGGCAGCAAGCAAAGACGACCAAGAGGAGGCGGAACGGACGTGCGGCCACCGGACCGGGCTCAGGATCGCCGACCTGCCCGAGGAGCTTTTCGCGCTGCGCAGCCCGCGATGACCCCGACCGCTGCGGCGGCGGCCCGGCCCCGCAGGCTCGTCTTGGCCGGCGAGGCGCTTGTCGATGTGCTCATGCGCGTGCCCGGCCTGCCCCCGCGCGGCGGCGACATGCTGGCGACCTCTTCGGAGGTCGCGGTCGGCGGCGGGTTCAACGTGATGGCCGCCGCCGCCCGGCAGGGACTGCCGGTGCTGTACGCGGGCGGTCACGGCACCGGCCCCTGGGGCGAGCTGGTCCGCGCCGCTCTCGCCGCCGAGGGCATCGGGCTGCTCCGCCCGCCCGACCCGTCCAGGGACACCGGTTTCGATGTCGCGCTGGTCGAGTCCGACGCAGAGCGCACCTTCGTCACCAGCCTTGGCGCCGAGTCGATCAGTGAGCCGGGGAGCTGGGACCTGGTCCCGGCCGGCCCCGGCGACGCCGTCTACGTGTCCGGCTACGGCCTGATCCCGCCCGGCTCGGGTACCGTCCTCGGCGCGTGGGCGGCGGCGCTCCCGCCGGGCGCGCTGCTTTTCATGGACCCTGGCCCGCTCGCGGCGCAGATCCCCGAGCCGGTGCTCGGCCCCGTGCTGGCCCGCTGCGACTGGCTGAGCTGCAACGCCCGCGAGGCGGCGCTGCTCGGCGGCGCTGCCGACCCAGAGGGGGCGGCCCGCCGACTGCTCGTCCGCACCGCCCGCGCGAACGTCATCGTCCGCTCCGGCCCGGACGGTTGCTTCCTGGCCCTGCGCCCGTGCGACGAGCGGGTCCCGCCCTCCGTCGCGCACCTCCCCGCGCCCGCGGTTTCCGCGGTGGACACGACCGGGGCCGGCGACGCGCATTCCGGCGTGTTCCTTGCGGCCCTGGCCGACGGGCTGCCGTCGGCCAGGGCCGCCTGCCGCGCCAACGCCGCGGCCGCTCTCGCGGTCACCCGACCGGGTCCCGCCACCTGCCCGGCTCGAGCCGAGCTCGACGCCTGGCTCGCCCGGCCATAGTGCTGGCCAGTCCCGACTGCGTACCATGACGGCGGTGTGGGCGACATTGCATAGCTCCCAGACAATTTAATCGTTCAAATAGACCTGAAAGTGTCCGGCAGCTATGTAAAGTCGAAAAAATGTCCGGCAGCTATGCAAAGTGGGAACAAGGGAGCGAGGAGGAAGGGTCTTCTGGGACTGACGGAAAACGAGAGCGCAGCTGGTCCGGCGACAGGTGTGTGTACACAGGTGACTGCAACGCAACGCTGCTGCGGTACCAGGACTATCGGGCTTGCTACCGAGGCTTGCCACCTCGCCATGCTAGGCCCGCCTGCTACGTCGTGGGTTGCGCGGCGCCCGGCGCGGCCTTCCTGATCACGATCAGCCGGATGTCGTGCGCGCCCCCGGTCACCGGCCCGCCGGCGAACACTAGCTCGCCCGCTGCGAGAGCGCTCTCGGTCGCGGCTTTCCCGTGCTCGCGGACGATCGAATTGCTGGTGAGCGTCCAGGCCTCGGTCATGCCGTTGTGCGCGCGGACCACCACCTCATCGCCCGACACCGACAAGATCGTGCCGCGCTCGAACGCCAGCGTGCGCGCTCCCTTCTTGGTCTCGACGGTGAACTGGCCGTACATGCCGCCGAGACGGCGCAGCCGGCTCAGTCCGTGCCCACTGAGCGCACTGTTCAGCACCGCCGCCTGGGTGGAGGTGGAGGCGTAGGTGGTTGTCGAAGCCTGGCTGGCCGCCAGCGCGGCCGGCGCGGCCGGGGAACCGGTGGCCGCCTCGGCCGCTGCGAACGCCCCGCCGCCGGCCACGACGGCGGTAACGGCGAGCACGGCCGCCCACCGGCGGCGCCGCCCCCCGCCTGAACCACCGCCCCCGGGACCACTGCCCCCGGGACCGCTGCCGCCGGGACCACCGTGGCCCGCCTGCGGCACGGTGTGCGGTGCGGTTGGCGCATCGTCTGGGCCGTGGCCCTGGTAGATGTTTGTCATGGTCCCCAGCATCGCCGCCCCGGCTGGGACGGCTGGTAGCGCTGGCTGGGAGAACCCTGGGAATCTGGTCGGCACCTGCTAAGTATTGCGGACCAGCCACAGCAACCCTCTGCCGTTCAGGAAAATTGACCGGAATCCACAGGTGGACGGTCGTGCCCGCGCCGGGCGCGGACCGCAGCCGGGCGTAGCCGCCGTGCGCGGCGGCGATCGCCGCGACGATCGACAGGCCCAGGCCGCTCCCTTTGGCGTCGCCGCCGCGGGCACCGCGGTGGAAGCGGTCGAACGCGAGCGCCGCGTCCTGGTCGGACATGCCGGGGCCGTCGTCGGAGACCTCGAGCACGACGCCCTCGCCCGCCGGGTAGAGCCGGACGATGGCGGCCGTGCCCGGCGGGGTGTGGGCGCGGACGTTGCCGAGGAGGTTTGCGAGGACCTGGCGGATGCGCGGCTCGTCCGCGGTGACCACAAGGGACGGCGGGACGTCGGCGCTGACCGGGCGGTCCGGCTCGACCGCCCGCGCGTCGGCGACGGCATCCCGGCAGAGGGCGGCGAGGTCCGTCTCCGTCAGGTCGAGGGAGGACTCGCGGTCAAGCCGGGCCAGCTCGAGCAGTTCGGCGACCAGCATGCTCATCCGCTCGGCTTCCTGCTCGATGCGGCGCATGGCGCTCGGCAGCTCGCCGGGTCCGAGCGCGCCCTGCCGGTAGAGCTCCGCGTACCCCGCGATGGTGGTCAGCGGCGTCCTGAGCTCGTGGCTGGCGTCGGCGGCGAACTGCCGTACCTTCTGCTCGGATTCCAGCCGGGCGCCGAATGCCTGCTGGATCCGGTCCAGCATCGTGTTGATGGCCCCGGCCAGCCTGCCGGTCTCGTGATCGTCATCGGAGTCGGGCATCCGCGCGGTCAGGTCGCCGCTGCTGGTAACCAGGTCGGCGGTCCTTGCCATCCGGCCAAGCGGGGCGAGGCCCCGGCCGATCAGCCAGCTGCCGCAGAGCGCGACCAGCGCCAGCAGGACGGCCCCGGTGATCAGTTCGGTGCGCACGAGGCCTCTCACCTGGCTCGAGATGGAACTCACGGGGCGGCCGACAAGTATGACGTTCACCCCCACGGGGAGCGGCCCGTCGGCGGACCGCGCGGTCGCGACGATGGGGCGCCAGACCACGCGCAACGTCGGCTCCCCGCTCACCGTGAGGTTGAACGGCGTGTCGCGGTCGGCGTGGGAGCGCAGGTAGCTGTCTACCTGGCGGGCTGACTGCCCGCTGAGCGTGCCGAGCAGGTCGCGCAGCTCGGCGGAGGTGCCCGTGCTTGGCGTGAGCTCACCGTAAGCACCGGTGCGGAGCGAGAGGTAGGCGGCGGCGAAGCCGTCCGGCGCCTCGGCGATCTGGGCGATGGGCTGCCTGGCGGCCAGCCGGAGCTCCGCGTTGAACTGGTCCTGCTCGAGCTTGCCGAGGGCCACGCTGCTGACCACGCCCATCACCACGAGGAAGACGGCGGTCAGCGCGATCAGGCCGGCCAGCAGGCGGGCGCGCAGGGACGGCGCTCGGCGGCGCCTCGGTGTCCTGGCGGCGGGAGTCACGGCAGGCGCAGGCTGTAGCCGACGCCGCGCTGGGTGTGGATCAGCGGCGGCCCCAGTGGGTCGAGCTTGTGCCGCAGGTAGCTGACGTACGTCTCGAGGACCTGGGACTGCCCGGCGTACTCCCAGCCCCAGACGTTCTCAAGCAGTTGCCTGCGGGTGAGCATCAGCCCCTGGTTGCGCATCAGGTAGGCGAGCAGCCGGAACTCGGTCGGCGACAGCTCGACCGGGGTGCCCGCCCGGCGCACCGTCCAGTGGTCCTCGTCGAGCTCCAGGTCGCCGAAGCGCAAGGTGGCGTCGCCCGCGGCTTCGCCGCCGCTGTCCTTGCCCGGCTGCCTGCGCGCCCGCCGCAGCACCGCCCGGACCCGCGCCACCAGCGCCTCGACCGAGAACGGCTTGGTGATGTAGTCGTCGCCGCCGAGGGTAAGCCCGGTGATGCTCTCCGAGGTGGTGTCCCTGGCGGTGAGGAAGATGATCGGCACCTCGTTGTCGCTCGCGCGGAGCCGCCGGCAGACTTCGAAGCCGTCGATGTCGGGCAGCATCACGTCGAGCACGATCAGGTCGGGCTGGTCGGCCTCGGCCAGCCGGAGCGCGTCGTTCCCGGTCGCGCCGGTCGTCACCGCGCAGCCGTGGAACTTGAGCGCTACCTGGACAAGCTCACGGATGTTGGGCTCGTCGTCAACGACGAGCACCCTCGGGACCTGCTCATCATCAGTCATGGCGTCTCCAGTCGGCCTCCGCCTCGCCCAGCGCCGTCGATGGCGGGGCGAGGACGAACGGCCAGATCTCCTCGGAGATCGCGCGCCAGTCGGCGGTGCCGGACATCCGGCCAAGGATGGCGAAGAGCCCCAGGTTGATCCGCTGGAGCAGCACATAAGAGCGGGGGATCTTGGCGTAGGCCGCGAGCGGGCTCTTGAAGTCCACGTAACGCCGGGCCACCGCCGAGGCGTACTCACTGGTCATTGTCCTCCGCCCACCGGCGGCGACGGTCTCGTAGAACAGCGACATATGCTCCACCACCTGATCGGTGGGGATCGGCGCGCCCGGCGTGAGGAAGCCGGCGCCCTCCATGGCGCGGCGGAACTTCTCGGGGTTCCGCTCGACGACCAGCGCCTGGATCATCGCCGCGAGCGGATCGAGCTCGTCGGCGGTGAAGTTCTTGACCAGCCCGAAATCGAGGAAGGTGACCCGCCCGCCCGGCTCGAAGAGGTAGTTGCCCGGGTGCGGATCGCCGTTGAAAGCGAGCAGCTCATACAGCGACCGGAAGGTGAACCGGTAGATCGTCTCGGCCGCGAGGTCTTTCTCGTCCTGGGGCCAGTCGAGCATCTCGGCGAACCGCGCCCCGGTGGCGAGCTCGCTGGTGATCACCCGGGCGGTGCTGAGCTCGTCGATGATCCGCGGGACGGTGATCGTGGGGTGGCCGTCGAAGTAGGCCGCGAACCGCCGCTGGCTGTCAGCTTCGCGCAGGTAGTCGAGCTCCTCGCCGATCCGCTCCCGCAGCTCCTCGATCAGCTCGGTCACGTCCTGGCTGGGCGCGGCCATCCGCAGCAGGGAGCGGAGCAGCCCGGCGTTGCCGAGGTCGGCGGCGATCGTCTCGGCGATCCCCGGGTACTGCACCTTGACCGCGACGGCGCGCCCGTCTGAGGTGATCGCGCGGTGCACCTGGCCGATCGAGGCGGCGGCGATCGGCAGCGGGTCCCACTGGCGGAAGACCTCGTCGGTCGGCGCCCCGAGCTCGGCGCGGATGACGCCCGCGGCGAGCTCCGGCGACATCGGCGGCACGCTGTCTTGCAGCCGGCCGAGCACCCGGCGGGCAGGCGGCGCAAGCCCGTCGGCAACGTAGCTGGCGAGCTGCCCGAGCTTCATCAGCACGCCCTTCATCGCGCCGAGCGTGTCGGCGACGTCCTCGGCGGTGCGCAGCGCCAGGTCGTCGCGGAGCCGCTGGCGCTGCTCGCCGGCCGCGGCGAAGAGCCGGGGCGCGTTAGCCGCGTACCTGGCGCCGCCCCGGGCGGCAAGCCGCATCGCGGTCAGCCCCCGGCTGACCCGCAGGCGCGGCTCGCTCACCGGCCGGCCGCGCGCATCCGCAGGGTCAGCCGCTGCCGGGCCTCGAGCACGCCGGGCTCGCCCAGGCAGAGCGTGTCGAGGACGCCGAGCACCTGCCTGACCTCGGTGCGGTCCGGCGCCACGGTGTCCGCGCGGCCGTGCAGGTCCTTCGCCCAGTCCGGCAGCGACGCGACCGACGCGGCGGCGAGCACCTGCCACAGGCCGGTGAGCTCCGGCTCGATGGCCGGCATCTCGGTCAGGTACGCCGCGGTGTCGGCGGCGGCCGGGCTGAGGGCGAGCTCGGGCCGCACCGCCTGGAAGTAGTCGTCGAGCTCGGCTACCGACGCGGGCGCCGCGCCTGGCGGCACCCCGACGAGCTCGGCGGAGGCGGTCATCTCGGCCACGTAGCGGTCGGCCTCGGTGTCGCGCAGCGGCGCGCCGTAGAGCCGGGCGGCGGTCAGCCCCGATTCGACCTGCGCCGCGTGCACCCAGATCAGCAGGTCGGGGTCGCCCGCCGCGTAGCGCCGCCCGGTCACCGGGTCGGTGCCGCGGACCCACTCGTGGATCTTCCGCACCCGGTCCGCCGCGGCGCGGGCGGTGGCCCGGTCCCCGTAGGTGATCGTCAGCACGTAAGCAGCGGTGGCGGCGAACCGGCCGGGCGGATCGTCGCGCCACTGGCTGTGCTGGTCGACGCCGGCCATGGCCAGCGGGTGCAGCGCCTGCAGCAGCAGCGATCTGAGCCCGGCGACGGGCGCGGACAGGTCGGCGTGCAGCCGCCAGGTGGCGCTGCCGGGGCCGAAGAAGCCGTCGTCGGCCGGATCGACTCCCGCGCTGGCGGCGAACGCCGCGGCGCCACGCGAGAACAGCCCACTGCCGGGAAAGATCTCCGCCGTCATAAAGACAACGCTACCTCGGGGTTAGCCCCGTCTCATACGGGTTGCCGGGCCGCCGCCCCTGCGCCGCTGCCGGTCAGCCAATCGCGCGCCCTATCCGGCCGGGCGCACCCAGCGGATCGTGAACGAGGCGACGTCGTAGTGCAGCGCGCTCACCGTGGGAACGATGAAATTGTCGCGGATGATGATGGTGGCCTCCTTCTCCGCCGCGGCGATCAGCGGCCCGGTGACGCTCGGCAGCGTCGTCGCCTGGTCGTACGCCTCGGTCTGCGCCTGCGCGTACAGCACCGACTCGGCGAACTGCGGCTTGATGATCTCCCCGCAGCCGAGACCAGGGTAAGTCCAGCTGTGGTCGGTTGCGATCGGCTGGGACAGGGTGTTGTCGATCGACACGTCATGCACCGACTGGGGCAGCTGAGGGAGCGGCAGCGCCATGGTGATGGCGAGCTGGCCGAGCGTGCTCCCGGCGGGCTTGCTCAGCACGCGCAGCTGGTAGTGGCCGGCGGACGGCTGCCACCAGGCGGCACCCGGGTTCAGGTCGACCGTGGCGGACGCGCGGCCGACCGCGGAGAACGTCGCGGAGTACCAGCACGGCAGGAAGCCGATGTTCTTGGTGACCTTGCGGGTGAAGGTGAAGCCGAAGTTCGCGGTGCCGAGCGCGGGCTTGTCGATTCCCTCGATCTTCTGCAGCACGACCGGCCCGACCAGCGTGTTCGTCGTCGTGCTCGACCACGGCCAGCCGAAGCTGACGTGCGGCAGGTGGGCGTTGGCCGAGAACAGGTGCAGCCCGGCCGACACCGCGGCGAGCACCGCCCAGGCGACGATGCGCCGGAAGAACACCCCCGCGATGACGATCAGCACGGTCCACCTCACCCAGCGCGGGACGAGACGGAACCATCGTCGCCGCGGCCGCTGTGGTCGTGGGCCCGCGGGCTGTCCGACCATCCCGATCGTCGGATGGAACGGGCCGTTGGTTCCCTCTCCATCCGCCCGCTCCTCGACGACCTGGCCGTGCGCGAGCTGGCCGTCTGCCATCAGGACGGTTACGTGCGCAGCGCCGGGAGCGGGCTGGCGGTCCGGCTTGTACGGCCGTCCGGAGCGGCGGAGGAAGCGGAACACGGGGATTACCTGCGCTTTCTGTCGGTTCAGACGGTAGCCGGGTAGTCGAGGCTGAGCACCACGGGAACCGCGCCGAACGGCTCGCGGAACTTCGCGCCCGGCCGGTCGGGCGCCGCCGGGTCGTCGATGACGGGCCAGTGCATCTTCAGGTGCTGCGCGGTGAGCCCCGCCACCGCGTAGGGGAACTCCATCGCCGAGACGCGGTGCCTGCGCAGCAGCGCGCCCCACCGGAAAGCGGCGAACGCGTCGGCGAGGGCGCGTACCGACAGCGGCCGCCGTGCGGTCAGGTCGATCCCGTACACCGCCGCGGCCAGCTCGACGAGGTCGCTGGAACACTGCGCGAGCGCGGCAGACTTGGTCGGGTAGCTGGTCCCGTCGGAGTTCAGCGCGCCGATCTTCTCGCCGTGCACCGGGGAGTAGCGCGGGTGCGCCTTGCACTGCATCCAGTCGCAGGCTGCGAGCAGCTTCCAGCTGATGTCCATCTGCGCGGCCACGTCCCGGTACAGGTGCTCGCCGTGCGCGAGGGGCCCCTTCGCCGTGGCGAAGTAGGCGGTGGTCATGGCGTGCGGGAGCTGCGGTTGGTAGCGGGCCGCGGTCGTCGCGGGCTGCCGCCGGAAGTTGGCCGCGGCGGTCACGGTGGAAGTGGCGGCGAGTCCGGGAATGCTCGCCCTGCCCTGGGACGGGCTCGGCGGCGCCGTGTTGTCCGCGGCGACGCCGGGGATGGCGGCGGCCGGCGCGCTGGTCGTCGTACCCGCCCGCGCTCCCGCGCCCGCGACCCCGCCCGAGGTCGCCGGGTCCGGCGTCGGGGCGAGCGCGGGCGTCGCCAGGCCGGGGATCTGCGCCTGGGTTGTGGCGGCTGGGTGCCCGGCGGTTGCGTGGCGGACCGGCGTTTGGTGGCCCGACGGGGCGGGCGCAGCCGCGTGTCCGGGTGCGGCACGCGGCGGGGCGGTCGGCGCGGACGCGGACGCGGTCGGCTGAGCGGACGCGGTCGGCTGCGAGGCGGGGGCCGGGCTGTCGAACCGGTACAGGTTGTACAGCTTCATGATCGCGATGATGGTCGCGCCGTAATCTGGGTCGGTGGCGTAGAGACCGGTCAGGTCGTTGGCGAACGCGTCGGGGACCCAGCGGTCCGCCATCGCCCGCCGGTAGTAGCCGCTGGTGGCGAGCAGCTCCGCGTGGTCCGCGATGGACTCGGCGACGTTGTGATAGACGCGAAAAGGCGCCTCGATGTTCACCCACTGGCCGTTGTAGAACTCCGACGTCGGCAGGTCGGCGCTGCCCGCAGGCCCGATCCCCTTGATGCCGAAGAGGTTGTGGTACTCCGCGGCGAGCTGGCTGTTCCCCCAGGCAGACTCGTCGATCGCCTGCGCGATGGTCACCGCCGCGGGCACCCCCCACCGCCGCTGCGCCGCCTCCGCCCCCGGCGCGACCAGGCTGATGAACGCCTGCTGGGCCCGCGTCCCCGGCGTCGCCTGCGCGGGCGCGGCGTACTGCCGGTACTGCTCCAGTGGCGAGGCGGATGTGGTCGGCGCCGGGGTCCGCGTGACGGCCGGGGAGGCAGCAGCAGCCGCGGCGGAGGACGGCGTCGCGGCGGCCGCTGCGGCCTTCGACGCCGATGGTGCCGCGGAAGTCGCTGCGGCCGCAGCCGGGCTCGCGCCGGGGATCACGCTGGCGCTCGCAACGTCGCCGACCGTCGGCGCGGCGCCCGGGATGGCCGCCGCGAAGCCGTCCGTGTTGGCGGCGCCCGGGCCGGCGGAAGCGTCGGCGGCAGCGCCTGCAGTCGTCGGCGCGAGGTCCGGCGCGATGACGCCGGGCACGACCGCCTGACCGGCCCGGCTCGGGGGCGTCGGCTGTCGGCTGGCCGTCGCGGTCGGCGCTGTCGGCGCTGCGACCGCTGTCGAAGTCGTCGGGGTCGCTCGGGTCGCCGTCGCCGGTTTGGTATGCGACGCCGCCGGGGTCGGCGCGGTCGGGCTAGCGTCGGCCGCCGCGAGGTTGCCGTTGTCGATGAAGCCCTGGACGCCGGCCACGGCGAGGGAGCCGGCGATGGAGTGGGCGTTGACCGAGAGGTTCGGCGCGGAGTCCGCGCCGATGGAATCGAGCACGCCGCCGGAGTAGCTGGTTACCACCTCGACGTGGTGCTCGAACAGCACCCAGTCGCCAGGCTGCGGCCGGTACCCGTCACCGAGCGGCTGCCACCGGCCGCGGTCCTGCGCGTCCGTCACCATTGACGTGATGTCGGGCGAGGACGGGTTCGGGTCGACCCGGACGTCGGCCCACGCGGGCAGCGGCCACGGATAGCTCGTGCCGCCGCTGACCCAGCTCTGCTGGCCGACCGCCTGTGCGGCCAGTTCGAGCGTGAGGCTGGCGAACGCGGCGCAGGACGGTCCGTGGTCGGCGCCGTTCAGGCTGGTGTTATCCCAGATAAGCGCCTCCAGCTGCGCGGGAGTGCGAGTCGCCGACAGTTGCAGGTAGTACTTCGCGACGTTGACGATCGCCGACCGCAGCAGCGCGTTGCCGGTGGCGGCGTCCGCGCTGTCGCCGCCGACGGCCCTGGCGTTCATGGGAGTGCCGGGGCGGCCGGCCTGTTCGAGCGCCAGCAGGTGCAGTGGCACGCTGGTCGGCGATGTCATCGTCACGGCCGCCCCTGGGACGAAGTTGAATCCGGTGATCATGCCGCCGGTGGTCACGGTCACCAGTGCTGTTGCCTGCTGCCACCATGGCTTCCTGACGGGATGCACGGTTCCTCTTCCCCCCCTCGACGGTTACAGTCCTGAATTTTTCGGTCGTTTAGAGCCCGAAACTGGGCAGGCTGGCCAGGATCGCCTGGACCTGCGGGTTGCCCGGGCTGTCGGCGTTGGAGAACAGCACCCCGGCCTGCGCGGCCATCTGCGACGGGGTGCCGCCCATCCACTCCTGGAAGACGTCGCTCACCAGGGCCGCCCGTCCGGCCGGGGTGCTGACCGGCTGCGCGCATCGAGGCGGGTACCCAGACCTGGTGACGAGCAGGGAAGAGCCGGTGTACCGCTGGCAGTTCGCCGCCGTGCTCTCAAGCCCGTTCTCGACCAGCGGGGCGCCGCTCGAATTGGTGAGGGTCGCGCCGCTGATGATGTCGTTGATGGCCCGGGCCGCGACCTGGAGGCTGTCGATCGGATTGGCCGCGTTGTAGGGCTGGTGCAGGTTGAGCGAGAAGGCGATGTCACCGCCTTGGGCGGGCTGGATCGGCTCGAGGCCCTTACGCCCGGTGGCCTGATCCACGAAGCCCGGGTTGTTGCCGCTGGTCAGCAGCGCGAAGACCCAGAGGATCTGCTGGGTGGACGTAGCGCAGGCGAAGTTGAGCTGGCTGGGCTCGGCCGCGACGTTCGGGTTCTCGCAGGCCTGCGTGATCTCCGTCTGCACCTGGGCCACGCTGGCGGGCCAGCTCGCGCCGCCGCCGGGCAGCGCGACCACCAGCGCGATGACCCCGGCCCCGAGGATCGCCGCCGCGATCGCGATCGCGCGCAGGTGGGCGCGCACCCAGCGCGTCCACGACCGCCCGGCAGGCGGCCGGCCCCGGTCAATGAGCGCCTCGGTCCGGCCGCCCGGCGTGCGCGGCCCGGTGCCTGCCGGCCCGGTGCCTGCCGCGCCATCGCCGAGAACCCCACCTGGGATGGCCGTGTTTTCCAGCATGGTGAGCTGATCGGCATCAACATAGCTGATATATTCGAATTCGTTCGTCATGGTCACCCCTTGCTTGGTTTTCACGGGCCGGTGGGCGGGTCTGGCCTAGCCGGAGACGTCGCGGTGCTGCCGTCCCCGCGGCGCGGCCGGGTGCCGTGTCGCGGGGAAGTGCGCCGCGCCTCCCCGGCCGCTCATCGTCACACGGGACTTTCTCATAGACAGTATTAGAACACAGATGCGACCAGTCTGGAAACTGTTTGCGGATGGAAATCGCCATCGTTATGCAAAGTTCGAATTAACATGCTAACGATACAACTGTTGCCAGCGTGCGTAATGTGACACAGGAGACTGGAACTCAGCGCTGCCAGGTCCCGGTTAGCCGCCCGCGCGCCAGCAACAGCCCCGCACGCCGCCCCCCGGCCGACGGGAAGCCGGTTCGCGTTCGCCAGGCGCGCGTGGCACCATGGTCGCGTGCTGAACGGGCTGCTTACCGGGTATCAGGCGGTCGGCGAGACCGAGGCCGTGGACGTCGAGCGGATGCGCCACCTCGCCGCGGCGGCGCCGGACCCGTGGTCGCGTTCGCAACTGCCGCTGCACTTCACCGCCTCCGCGCTCGTGGTCCACCCGGTCAGTCGGCGGGTGCTGCTCCGCTGGCACGTCAGGCAAGACCGCTGGCTCGGCGTCGGCGGGCACGGCGACCCGGGGGAGACGGACCCGCTGCAGATCGCGCTGCGCGAGGCGCGCGAGGAGACCGGCCTGGCCGACCTGCGGCCCTGGCCGGGCGGGGCACTGCGGCACGCGGTCGTGTGCCGCGTCCGGCCGTCTGCCACCGAGCCCGAACACGAGCACGCCGACCTGCGCTACATTCTCGCCACTGCGAACCCGGACGCGATCGCGCCTGAGGACGAGCACTCTCCGCTCCGCTGGGTCACTTTCCCCGAGGCCCGCGCCCTGTTCGGTGCCGACAGCCTCACCGACACCCTCGACCGCGCCGAACGCATCCTAGATCGTTGATCGGATAATGCGGGCAGTGGTCAGAGTGCCTTGAGGGCAGCCGTGAACGCCTGCCAGGCGTTGCCAGTGAATGCCAGCGTTCCGCCGTCGCGGTTCGCCGCGTCCCTCACGAGCACGGCACCGGGGGGCGATCCTCCGTCACAAAGCGACATATTCAACCATTGGTTGATAGTTGACGAATTGTGACTTACTAAGACAGATGCCGCAGCGGGATCGATCTACTCTCTGGAGTTGGTTCGCGACTGCGAAACGCCCAGCCCCCCGAGCAGGCTGAGGCGCGAGAGCACCTCAGCCAAGGAGCGCCCATGGATGTCCCGAGAAGAACGGCGGCGCGACTAGCGCGCGTCGGCGTGGCCGGTGCGGCAGCCTTGCTCGCTGTCGGGATCGCCGCCTGCACCACCAGCAGCAGCGGAAGCAACACCACGACCCCCAGCTCCAGCTCAAGCTCCAGTGCGAGCAGCAGCTCCGTGCCCGCGGGCGCGTTCGGCAGCGTGCCCGCGGAGGCCGTCGGCACCGAGCACGCCGGCACGATCACGGTGGCCGCGTCGCCCGGTACGGCGCCGACCTGGATCCTGCCGCTGGTCACCGGCGCCACAGTCTCGGCATTCAACGTGTACAGGTTCGACCAGCAGCTCTACCGGCCGTTGTACTGGCTGTTCAACGGCGTTGAGCCGACTGAAACGCCGTCCATGTCCCTGGCCAGCGACCCGGTGTGGTCCGACGGCGACAAGACGGTCAGCTTCACCCTCAAGTCGAACTACAAGTGGTCCAACGGCGACCCGCTGACCTCCCAGGACGTGCTGTTCTGGTGGTCCATGATGGAGGCCGCGATCAAGGAGTCCGCCGCCAACTGGGCCTATTACACCCCCGGCCTCGGCATTCCCGACGCCGTCGCCAGCATCTCCGCGTCGAGCGCGTCCACAGTCACGCTGCACCTCAAGACAGCGGTGAACCCCACCTGGTTCTGGCAGGATCAGCTCGGCTCCATCCAGCCGATGCCGTCCAAGGTCTGGGACATCGACGCGGCCGGCGGCAAGCCGATCACCGACTGGGCCACCAACCCAGCCGACGCGACGAAGATCTACAACTACCTCGCAGCCGCGTCCAAGTCGCTGTCCACCTACGCGTCCAATCCGCTCTGGCAGGTCGTCGACGGCCCGTACAAGCTGAGTTCGCTCACCGCGTCCACCGGGGCCTACACGATGACCCCGAACCCGGCCTACGGCGGCCCGCACGCCACCGTGGAGTCGAGCTGGCAGTCGGTGCCGTTCACCTCCGACCCGGCCGAGTTCGATGCGGTCAAGGAAGGCAGCGTCGACGTCGGCTACCTGCCGCTGCCCGACGTCCCGCAGGCGAGTACCGTCTCGTCCGCCTACAACGAGTTCGGTTATCCCGACTTCGGCTGGGAGTACGTCGCCTACAACTTTAAGGACACCACCGGCGACTACAACAACATCATCGACAAGCTCTACATCAGGCAGGCCCTCGCCCACCTGGAGGACGAGCCCGGCTACATAAAGGCGTTCTTCTACGGCGCGGGCGGCCAGGCCTTCGGCCCGGTCCCGTCGATCCCCAAGAGCCCTTACACGCCGGCCAACGCGGCCGCCAACCCGTACCCGTTCAGCACGGCCGATGCCGCCTCCATCCTGACGGCGAACGGCTGGACCGTGGTGCCGAACGGCACCGACACCTGCGCCAAGCCCGGCACCGGAGCGGGCGAGTGCGGCGCGGGCATTCCGGCCGGCACCAGGCTGGAGTGGAACGTCATCTACACCAAATCCCCGACCGTCATCCCCGAGCAGGTGCAGGACTGGGCGTCCGAGGCGAAGACGGTCGGCATCACCATGGACTTGTCGTCGAGCGACTTCAACTACATGATCAGGAACTACAACGACCCGTCCGCGCCCAAGACGGTCGACGACTGGGCGATGGGGGACTTCGGGGGGCTTACCGACGCCACCTACCCGACCACGTTCGGAGTGTTCAACTCGGCCGGCTCCGGCAACATCGGCGGGTACGACGACCCCCAGGCGGACAAGCTCATCACCGCGTCGATCTCGAGCGCGAACCCGTTGGCGGTGAGCAGTGAGGCGGCCTACCTCACGACGCAGCAGCCCGGTCTGTTCCAGCCCGACACGGACGACGCGTTCGGGACGTCGGCGATCGTGGCCTGGTCGAAGTCGTTGTCCGGGACGCCCTCGTCGTTCGAGGGCCTGACCCAGCCCGTCTGGAACCCCGAGTACTGGTTCTTCACCAAGTAGTCGCGCGCGGGTCCGGCGCCGCCCGCGGCGGCGCCGGACCCGCGGCCCCGACCCCGGCCATGAAGGGGCGCCCGTGTGATCGGCTATATCCTCCGCAGAATCGCCACCTCGATCGTCGTCCTGATCGGCGTGTCCATCTTCATCTTCGGGCTGCTGCACGCGATCTACCCCTCGCCGGCGATCGACGTGCTCGGCTCGCGGGCCAGCACCGCGGCGATCGCGGCGTGGGACAAGCAGAACGGTTTCGACGACCCTTGGTTCGAGCAGTACCTCCGGTACATCGGCAACCTGCTGCGCGGGAACCTCGGGTACTCCTACAAGCTCAACCAGAGCGTCTCCTCTCTCATCGGCGGGGTGTGGGCGCGCAGCGCCTACCTGTCGGGCGCGTCGCTGGTGCTGTCCGTGATGATCGCCATACCGCTCGGCGTGTACCAGGCGGTCCGCCGCAACACCGTCGGCGACTACACGCTGACCGGCCTGGCGTTCATCGTCTACGCCATGCCCGCCTTCTTCCTCGGCCTGATCCTCATCCAGGCCTTCGCCCTCGACCTGCACTGGCTCGGTTTCGAGGGGAGCCAGTCCAGCTCGCTGCTGTCGATCGTGGGCGACCCGCACGACATGACCCTGCCGATCGCGACCCTGACCCTGCTCTCGATCGCCTCCTACTCCCGGTACATGCGCTCGTCGGCGATGGACGTGCTGGCGCAGGACTACATCAAGGTCTCCCGGGCCAAGGGGCTGCCCGAGCGGCTGGTGCTGCTGCGGCACCTGCTCCGTAACGCCTGCCTGCCGATGGTCACCCTGGTCGGGCTGTCCGTCCCGAGCCTGCTGGCCGGGAACCTCATCACGGAGACGCTGTTCAACTACCGCGGTCTCGGCCTGCTGTTCTACGAGGCGCTCGGGAACGTGGACTACAACGTCCTGCTCGCCTACACTCTGATCGGCGCGTTGCTCACCATCATCGGCAACCTCGTCGCCGACGTCGCGCTGACTGTCGCGGACCCGAGGATCAGGCTCGCATGACCGGCGCGCGGGAGTTCGCGCAGAACCGGCTCGCCGTGACGGGCGCGGCCATCCTGGCCTTCTTCGTGCTCTTCAGCTTCGTCGGCCCGGTGCTCTACCACGGCAACTACCTCACCTCGGACCTGCTGAGCACCAACCTGCCGCCCGGCGCCGGGCATCCGCTTGGCACCAACAATCAAGGCTACGACGAGCTCGGCCTGCTGATGAAGGGCGGTCAGGCGGCGCTTGAGGTCGGGTTCTTCTCGGCCTTCATCGCCATCGTTATCGGCGCGCTCTGGGGCGCGATCTCGGGCCTGGCCGGCGGCGTGCTGGACGCCGTCATGATGCGAGTCGTCGACGTGTTCCTGTCGGTCCCGTTCCTGTTCATCGTCCTCATCGTCGCGGTCAGGTACGGCGCCTCGGTGGTTTCGCTGTCGCTGCTCATCGGCGCGTTCAGCTGGCTGGTGCCCGCCCGGCTGGTGCGCGGCGAGGTTCTCACCCTCCGGGTGCGGGACTTCGTGGCCGCCGCCCGGGTGGCGGGGCCGGCCGGGCCCGGCTGATCGGACGGCACCTGCTGCCCAACGCGCTCGGCGTGATGATCGTCAACGTCACCTTCCAGGTGGCGGACGCGATCTTGTACATCGCCGCGCTCGGCTTCCTCGGCTTCGGCCTGCAGTGGCCGAACCAGGACTGGGGGGACCTGCTGTCCAATGGCCTCAGCTACCTGCAGGACGGCTACTGGTGGCAGGTCTACCCGGTCGGGGCGTGCATCGTGCTGGTCGTGATGGCCTGCAACCTGATCGGCGACGCGCTCCGCGACTCCCTCGACGTGCGCCTGCGCCGCCGTTGAATGCCGACCGCCCAACGGGGAAGAGGTAACCATCCGGATGGCACCTGTCCTTGAGATCGAGGATCTGTCCACCCACATCAGGCTGACCCGGTCTGTGGTCCAGGCCGTCGGCAACGTGAGCCTGCGCGTCGATGCCGGCGAGACGCTCGCCATCGTGGGGGAGTCGGGCTGCGGGAAGTCGATGACGGGCCTGTCCGTGCTGGGCCTGCTGCCGCCCGGCGGCTCGGTGGTGGGCGGCTCGATCAAGCTGCGCGGTCGCGAGCTGGTCGGACTCAGGGCGGAGGAGATGCGAAGGCTTCGCGGCAACGAGATCGCGATGATCTTCCAGGACCCGCTCACTTCGCTCGACCCGACGAAGACCATCGGCTACCAGGTGGCCGAGCCGGTGCGGCTGCACCGCGGCGCCTCCAAGGCGCAGGCGCTCGAGCGGGCGGTCGAGGTGCTCTCGCTGGTCGGCCTGCCAAGGCCGAAGGAGCGGCTCGAGGACTTCCCGCACCAGCTCTCGGGCGGCCTAAGGCAGCGCGTCATGATCGCGATGGCCCTGGCGTGCGAGCCGCAGCTGCTCATCGCCGACGAGCCGACGACCGCGCTCGACGTGACCATCCAGGCCCAGATCCTCGACCTGCTGGCCGACCTGAAAGACCGGCTCGGCATGGCGATGCTGCTGATCACGCACGACATGGGCGTCATCGCCGGGCACGCGGACCGGGTGAACGTGATGTACGCGGGCCGGGTGGTCGAGACCGCGGTCGTCCGCCAGCTGTTCAGCCGGATGCACCACCCCTACACCCAGGCGCTGCTCGCGTCCATCCCCCTACTCAGCCAGGACAGCAGCAAGGCGCTGCACGCCATCGGCGGCCTGCCGCCGGACCTGGCCGACCCGCCCCCGGGCTGTCGCTTCGCGCCGCGGTGCCCGCGCGCGACCGGCAAGTGCCGCGCCGCTGAGCCGCCGCAGACCGGGGAGACCACGCACTTGTTCTCCTGCTGGCATCCGGTGGACGGGCCGCTCGCGCTCCAGCCGGTCGAGGCGATCGGGGCCGGCGGTTTCGACGTGCCCCCGCTCGATACAGCCGCGCTCACCGCGACCGTCGCGGAGCCTGACCCCGAGTACGCGGAGCCCGCCGCCGCGGCCGAAACGCGCGACGCCCCCATGCTCGTGCTTACGAACCTGGTGAAGGAATTCCCCGTCCGGTCGGGCGCCATTTTGCAGCGCAAGATCGGTGTCGTCCACGCGGTCTCAGGCGTCTCGTTCGAAGTCCCCTCCGGCACCACGTTCGGCCTGGTCGGCGAGTCCGGCTGCGGCAAGACGACCATCGGCAGGATGATCGTCTCCCTGGAACGACCGGACGCGGGGACCATCGCCCTCGGCGACCTGGACGTGACCAGGCTGCGCGGCGCCGAGCTGCGCCGCAAGCGCCGCGACCTGCAGCTGATGTTCCAGGACCCGCACGCCTCCCTGGACCCGAGGATGCGGGTGGGCGCGATCATCGGCGAGCCGCTGGCGATCCAGCACCTCGGCAGCAGGCGCCAGCAGCGCGGCCGCGTCTTCGAGCTGCTCGGCGAGGTCGGCCTGCCGCGCAACGCGGTCGAGCGGTACCCGCACGAGTTCTCCGGCGGCCAGCGGCAGCGCATCGCCCTGGCCCGGGCGCTGACCATGAACCCGCGCCTGATCGTCGCCGACGAGCCGGTCAGCGCGCTCGACGTCTCGATCAGGGCGCAGGTGCTCAACCTGATGAAACGGCTGCAGCAGACGCACGGCCTGACCTGCGTGGTGATCTCGCATGACCTTGCGGTGGTCAAGTACATGGCCGACCGCATCGGCGTCATGTACCTGGGCAAGCTGGTCGAGCTCGGCGCCGCCGACGACATCTACCAGCGCGCCGCCCACCCCTACACGGCCGGCCTGATCGCCGCCATCCCGGTGCCCGACCCGAGCGTGGAACGGGCCATGGACGGCGCGGCCATCAGGGGCGAGCTGCCGAGCCCGGTGAACCCGCCGTCCGGGTGCCGGTTCCGGACCAGGTGCCCGCGGGCGCAGGAGCAGTGCGCGGTGCAGGAGCCCCTGCTCAGGTCGTTCGGCTCCGGGCACGTGGCCGCCTGCCACTTCCCGCTGCAGAACCCGGCCGCTGCTGCCGCAGACCCGAGGTCGGGACAGCAGGCGCGCGCTCGACGAGATGCATGACACTTCAACAATCTTGCCGGAATGCATGACACTTCAACTATTCTCAGGTAGTCTAAGCAGGTAGCGCGGTTCAGCGTCGCAGTTGCACACACATTCCTGGAGGCTCAAATGAGCACGACTGCTGTGGAGATCCCCGGCTACGTCGCCGGCACGTGGGCGATTGACCCGGTTCACTCCGAGGTTTCGTTTACCGTCAGGCACATGATGGTCAGCAAGGTCCGCGGCCGCTTCGACGCGTTCGAGGGCACGATCGTCACCGGTGCGGGCCCGCTGTCCTCGTCCGTCACGGCCTCGGTTGACCTCTCTTCGATCAACACCGGCCAGGAGCAGCGGGACGCGCACATCCGCTCCGCCGACTTCTTCGAGGTGGAAAAGTACCCGTTCATGACCTTCGCCTCCACCGGCGTCCGCGCCGATGGCGACCACTTCCTGCTCGACGGCGACCTCACCCTCAAGGGCGTGACCAAGCCGGTCACCTTCAAGCTTGAGGTAAACGGCTTCGGCCCGGACAACTACGGCGGCACCCGGGTCGGCTTCTCCGCGACCACGGAGATCAACCGAATGGAGTTCGGCGTCAGCTTCAACGGCCCGATCCCCGGCGTTCCCGGCGGCGTGACCGTGTCCGACAAGGCCACCATCAACCTCGAGATCGAGGGAGTTCTGCAGGCCTAAGACCGGCAGCTCGCTCGTCAGCGGAGCTCGGCGCGGCCCTGCGGGTCGCGCCCCGCTCGCGTCCTTGTCAATGCTGCCGGTGCTTGGCCAGGTAGTCGATGTAGAGCGGCCGGAGCGCGTCCGCGACCGCGCCCTCGCCCGAGCTGATCACATCGGCCAGGAGCGCGGAGGCCTTGACGACGTCCTCCTCGGACTCGCCCTCGTACCCCTCGAGCGACTCCGCGGCCGGTATCGCCCGGAGCAACTCCCAGAGGAACTTCACATCGGCGTGGTGCAGTGCCCGCTGCACGGCCATGTCGTGCAGCTCGCGGGAGGAAAGTGCCTCAAGTTCGGTCTCGGTAGCCACGGTCTCGACCCTACTATGCCCCCGCGCCCGTGTGATCGTGTGCCTAATGAGTGCTATACGACCCAAGCGGCACACGATCATAACGATAAGCGATATGTCTGAGGCTTAAGTTCCGTCATAAGACGGCTAAAGCCTCATCTGTCAAGGCAGACTCCATCCAGTCGGCCCATCGTGGCAATCAACTGCTTCGAGTCATAGCCGCGTCATATTCAGTCGCCCGTCTCACGTTGTCACAACCATTTCTGTCATCGCTGCGTCTTTACTGCGTAGGGGGATGTCGACCGGGGGGTTGCCCCTCGGCGAGCCCGCTCTACCAAGAAGGAGCGAGACATTGAGGAAGCCATTCCGCCGCATCGCCGCGGCCGCCGCCGTCGTGTTGGCGCTGGGCACCGGGTCCGCCATCTGGGCGTCCACGTCCGCGTCAGCCGCGCCGACGACGCCCGCCGTCAGCGAGGGTCTCCTGCCGGTCTGCACGGCGGGCGACCTCGCGGTCTGGGTGAACTACGGCGCCATGCAGGGCGCGGCCGGGACCTGGTATTACCCGCTGGAGTTCACCAACACCAGCAGCCACACCTGCCGCACCTGGGGCTGGCCGGGCGTCTCCGCCACCGACGCCAACGGACGCCAGCTCGGCGACGCGGCCCGGCGGCTGACCCTCTACACCCCCCACTGGGTGAACATCGGGGCCGGCGCGACCGCGCACGCGCTGTTCGCCTACGGCGCCGCCGAGGTGTCGACCTCCGGCTGCAAGCCCACCAACGCCAGCCTGATCAAGGTCTACCCGCCGAACCAGCGCACCGCCGACTACGGGTTCTTCTCCCTGCCGGTCTGCACGGTCGGGGGCGGCCACGTCTACCTGCGGGTCGCCGCCATTCAGCCGGGCACCAACATCTAGCTGCCGTGGTAACGGCCGCCCGGTGTCGCGTCCTGCGTGCCGGGCGGCCTCTCCAGGAGGACACATGTCCTGTACGTGACCACCGTCCAGCCCGGGGGTGGGTCACGCCATTTAGGCAGTAAGCTGCCGGCGTGCTCGACACCCGCACCCCGAGCGTCGCCCGCGCCTACGATCACCTGCTCGGCGGCGGAGCCAGCTTCGCCGCCGACCGGGCGCTCGCGGAGCGGCTGGTCGCGCTTTACCCCCGGCTGCAAGAGAACCTGCTCTCATCCCGAATGCAGGTAGCCGACTCCGTCGCCCGCATCGCCCGCCAGGGCGTTGACCAGTACCTGGACGTCGGCGCGGGCCTGCCGACCAGGCCGTCGGTCCACTCCGCCGCCCGGGCGCACCTGCCCGCCGCCCGCGTCGTCTGCATTGACCGCGACCCGGTGGTGGTCACCCACGCCGCGGCCCTGGTCCCGCCGGGCGTGCGCTACCAAGAGGGCGACCTCACCGAACCAGAGGCCCTGCTGGCCGCCCTCGCCTGCATAGACCTGTCCCGGCCAGTCTGCCTCGTGCTCGCGCTGGTGCTCCAGGGGATCGAGCCTCCGACCGCGCGGGCCGTTGTCGGCGCCCTGGTCAAGGCGCTGCCGCCGGGCAGCTATCTGGTGGCGACCGTTGGCGCGGGGGAGGCGGGGCGACTGCCCGACTCCGTCTGGTCGGCCGGCGCCACCGAGGCTGACCTGGCTTCCTTCTTCGGCGGCCTTGACCTGCTGCCACCGGGCATCACCGGCCGCGGCGAAGTGCTCTGTGGTTCCGGCGTAAAGCCGCGACCGGCCGACGGCGGGCCGTCGAACGCGGGTCGCGCGCAACGGGGATCGCGTGGATGAGATCGCACCCGGCGTCTTCGTCGCGACGGCGAACCTGTACACCACGACGACGACGGTCGTGGTCGGCGCCAACGGCGGGTGCCTGCTCATCGACCCGGCGGTGACCGTCGCCGACCTGGCCGGCCTCGCGGACTGGCTGTCGGGGCGCGGTCTGCGCCCGGTGGCGGGATGGTCCACTCACCCGCACTGGGATCACCTGCTCTGGTCGGCCTCGTTCGGTGACGCGCCCCGGTACGCGACGCCGCGCGCGGCCGCGGCCGCCGCCAGGGGGCTGCCCGGCCTCATCGGCGCGGTGGGGGAGGAGGCCCCCGGCCACGACCTCACCCTGTTCGCCCGCCTCGAGCCGCAGCTCGGCCGCGAGCTCGACTGGCCCGGGCCGCGCGCGGTCGTGCTCGCCCACGACGCGCACGCCCCCGGTCACGGCGCGGTGTTCCTTCCTGAGGTCGGAGTGCTCATCGCCGGCGACATGTGCTCCGACCTCGAGATCCCGCTGCTCGACATCGAGTCGCCCGACCCGTTCGGCGGTTACCGGCGGGGCCTGGGACTGCTCGCGGAAACCCCGGGGGTGCGGCTAATCGTGCCCGGCCACGGCCACGTCGGCGATCACGCCGAGTTCCGCCGCCGCGTCGCCGCCGACCTCGGCTACCTGGACGCAACCGAGGCGGGCGCCGACGTCGACGACCCGAGGCTCACCGAGGACTGGCTGCGGGCCGAGCACGCCCGGCAGGTCGAACTCGCCCGGTTACTCAGCTCTTCTCGAGCACGAAGACCGGGATCAGGCGATCGGTCTTCTGCTGGTACTCCGCGTACGGCGGGTAGGCCGAGACGGACCGTTCCCACCAAGCCTCGCGCTCGGCGCCGGTCAGCTCGCGGGCGGTCATTTTCCATTTGTCCGCGCCGTCCTGCAGCACGACCTCCGGGTTCGCGCGGAGGTTGTAGACCCAGAGCGGGTTCTCGGGCGCGCCGCCCTTGGAGCCGACGGCCGCGTAGCTGCCCGCATGCTCAACCCGCATCAGCGGGGTCTTGCGCACCGCGCCGGTCTTCGCGCCCCGGTTGGTGACGATCACGACCGGCAGCCCCGTGTCGGGCGCCGTCGTGCCCGCCGCGCCGCCCGAACCCTCGTACTCTTCCACCTGATCCCGAACCCACGAAGAAGGGCTCGGCACGTACTCACCGTCAATAGTCATGCTGACATCCAACACCCGCCGGGCGCGGTGTCTTCCTCGGCCCGGCGGGTCATCCGATGTGGGCCGCCGGGCCACAGGGCTGTCATGTTCGCGCCGCGTTTACCCCTTCGACTTCGCGGCCTTCTTGGGCTTGGCGCTCTTGCTCGCCTTCGGCTTCGCCGCGGACGCGGTTGACGCCTTCAGCGCCGTGCTGCCCGGTGACTTCGGCGCCGTGCTAGGCGCCGCCTTCGTGACACCATTCACCGACGTGCCGTTCGCGGTGCGGGCCGGCGTCCGCGAGGTTGCCGTCTTGGCGGCACCCCGCGTCGTCGCCCTGGCGCTGGCCGGGGCGGTCCCGTTGGCGGACAGCCCCTTCGCCGCATCGTTCAGAGAAGCGACGGCGCTCTCCAGGGCCTTGGTCGCGCTGGTGATCGCGGCGAGCGCGGTGTTGAGCGCCTTGGCCGACGTTCCGGCCTTTGACGCGGCGGTGTTCAACCGCGTCGCGGCCGACGTCACCTTGGTCGCCGCGGCGGAGACCGTGCGCGGCGTTGCCGCGCCCGGCTTGCTCGCCGTCGTCCTGCTAGTTGACCGCGCCGTCGTCCGCGTGCGCCTCGTCACGGTCGCGGGCTTGGCCGCCGCCGTGCGAGTCGCTGGCTTGCTCGCCGCGTCTGTCGTGCCCGGCACCGTGGCCGTGGTCTTCGTGGGCACTGATCTCCCCCTCGATATGGATCAGTTACGGGGGCGTCATTCCACGGAGAGTAACCTCGTACACCTAACGACCAGGAAAAACAACGGCGTTGGAGGAAATTTTCGTGACCTTAGGTCACTTCGAACGTTCGAATAATCCACTCTGCTGGCAACTTCTTGCTGTCGGGACGGCGAGATTTGAACTCGCGAATCTCCAGTCCCCCAGACTGGCGCGTTAAACCAAGCTACGCTACGTCCCGTCGCTAACCGGTACCCCGGCCAACGGACCTAACCTTAGCGCATCCCGAGCACCATCGGGAAACGAGAGCGGTCACTCGTCGGAAGTCGCGCCGCAGCGACCCGACCTCGCGCCTGTGCGTGTCCGGAGGAAACCGGTCCCCGCCCCCGGCTAGCATCAGTCCGATGGGCAACACCCGGCCACTTCCGCAGCCCGAGACCGCGCCAGGCAAGCGACAGCGCAAGCCAGCGCCCCCGAAGAGCCGTGTCCGCCGCTACCTGAAGCGCGCCGGCATCACGCTCGCCGTCGTCATCGTGATCGCCGCGGCAGGGGTCGGCTTCCTCTGGATCGACACTCCCCCCGCGGGCGACGCCACCCAGCTGGCCAAGGCCCAGGCGGAGCAGCACGGCATCGTCTACCCGGGCCCGCCGGTGCCGGCCAGCTTCGCCCGGCCCCTGATCGCCACCGAGGACAAGCGCTTCTACGCCGAGCCGGGCGTGGACATCCTCGCCGTCGGCCGGGTCGTCTGGTCCGCCGTCAGCGGCGGCAGCGACCAGGGCGGCGCGACTCTCGAGCAGCAGCTGGCCAAGATGCTCTACACTCCGACCCAGACCGGCTTCGATGCCGAGCTCAAGCAGGTCGTGCTCGCGCTCAAGCTCAACGCCTCCTACTCCAAGCAGCAGATCCTGGCCATGTACGCCGAGGTCGCCTACTACGGCCACGGCTACTACGGCCTGCAGCAGGCGAGTTGCGGCTACTTCGGCCACCCGGCCGCCGACCTGACCGTCAGCCAGGGCGCCATGCTGGCCGGCGTGGTCAACGCCCCGTCCCTCGATGACCCGATCGATGACCCGATCAACGCCCGGCAGCGCCTTGAGCACGTCATCACCAGGATGATCGCGGTCGGCGACCTCACCAGGTCCCAGGCGAACGCGGCGCTGTCCGCGTCGCTCGGGATCGTCCCCCGCGGCCAAGCGGGCTGCTGAATAGCTGGGGTCTGCTCGCGGTTTTCGCGAGCGGGCCCCCGGGGGGCACGGAGGCGGGCCCCCCATGTCGGAGGGTCACCGGGGGCCAGGGGGGATGGGGGGCGGGAGCCCCCCATGCAAGGAGTCTGTCCCCCGGGGGCTAGCAGGGGCTAGCGCGCCGACGCGGACGCGAGCTCCCCGGCCGCTTCGCCGCCGCCGCCGTTCCCCTGGTGATCGTTGAACACGAACTTCCGGTAGGCGTACAGCCGGAACAACGTGGCCAGCCCGATGCCGATGATCGTCGCGATGTTGTACGAGAGGCCGTCCTTGTAGCCGAGCCCGTAGTACGCGATGTCCACGATGCCGACCTGGATCACGATGCCGACGACGTTCAGCAGCACGAAGACGATCGTCTCCTGCTTCAGCCCCTTGCCCTTGCGGTGCTTGAAGGCCCAGTGCCGGTTGCCGACGAAGGTCACCCCGGTGGCGATGATGTAGCCGATGATCACCGAGGTGATGGCGCCGACCCCGGCGCCGGAGTGCAGCGCGTTCTGGACGCCCAGCTGGACGACGAAACCAATCAGGCCCACGACGCCGAACTTGGCGACCTCGTGGACCAGTACCTGAAACCGGAGGTAGATGTCGCGGATCAGACTCAACTGGCTCAGTTCCTCTCGCCTGCCTGGCGCCGCGCGTCTTCCTCCGCGTCGCCGTCTCCCCTGCTCTTAACCTTATATAGACGCCTCAGCTGCCCCGGTGGGCTACCGGAAAACCGTTCGGAATCTACTAAGAGGCCGGCTGTTCTCGTGCTGGTGCCCGAGCTTCTTGACCGCGCCCGAGGCCTCGCGAAGCGGTTTGGCAGCTTCACCGCGGTAGACGGAATTGAATTGAACTGCTCGCCGGTGAGGCTTTTGGGCTCCTTGGCCCCAATGGTGCCGGGAAGTCCTCCACAATGCGGATGCTTGGCTGTGTCTCTCCGCCTACGCACGGTGATCCTACCATTCTCGGCGGTGACCCTATCCGAGGGACGTGATGCTGGTCGCAGTGCGCTGCCGGCCTGAGCCCGGTCGTCCGCCCGTCGCTCGCGGTAGGCTACGCGCGTGTTGGGGGAGCACCGCTCGCAAGCCGTAGCCGCTACGACCGTCGACGATGCTGGCGGCGCGCCCGCGGTCAGCCGGAGCGCCTGGCGCGATCCGGTCGCGTGGACGACGTCAGCCGCGGTGTTCGGCGCCTACTTCACGATCTCGCTCTTCCGACTGCTCACGCTCACCCCGACCTCGTGGGATCTGGGCATCTACACCGAGTACGTCAAGCAGCTCTCGCTGCTGCGCGTGCCGATCGTGGATGCGCGCGGGCCGGGGTTCAACCTCCTCGGGGATCACTTCCAGGTCGGCCTGGCGGTGCTCGCGCCGTTCTTCCGGCTCTACCCCTCGCCGGCCACCCTGCTCTTCTTCCAGGCGCTGCTGACCGCGGTGTCGGTGTTCCCCATCATGTCGGCCGCGTCGCTGCTGCTCGGCCGGGGCAGCGGGCGGCTGATTGGGTTCGCCTACGGCTTCTCCTGGGGCCTGCAGCAGATGATCGACTTCGACTTCCACGAGATCGCGCTCGCCGTGCCGCTGCTCGCCTTCTCGCTGTCGGCGCTGGTCCGCGGCCGGGTGCGCGCGGCGGCGCTGTGGGCGCTGCCGATGGTCTTCGTCAAGGAGGACCAGGGGTTCACCGTCGCCGCGATCGGCGCCTACCTCATCTTCGCCGGCCTCTCCGCCTCGTCGCGGCCGGGCCCGCGGCTCGGGCCGGCGCGGTTGAGAGGGAGCGCCCGCTGGGGGGCGCTGCTGGTCGTCTGGGGACTCTTCTGGTCCGTGTTCGCGATCACGGTCATCATCCCGCACTTCAACCCGCTGCACGAGTACTACTACTGGAAGGACGGGGGAGTGGTCGGCGGCGGCCACGGCTTCTCCGTCGGCTCGCTCATCGGCCAGACAGCGACCGGCTGGCCCACCAAGCTGCAGACCGTGGTCCTGCTGCTGCTACCCACGGCGTTCGCGGCGCTCGGCTCCCCGATCGCACTGCTCGCCCTGCCCAGCCTGCTGCTCCGCTTCGTCTCGACCAACACCGCCTACTGGGGCACAGAATGGCATTACAACGCCACCATCATGCCCATCCTCTTCATCGGCGCGGCCGAGGCGATGGCCCGCTGGCGCGCCGCCGACGTCTACGGGCCGCGGGCCGGGCGGCCGGGCGGACGGCGAGGCGGCCTGCGGGGCGGGCTGGCCCGGCACGGCGCCCCGATGATGGCCGCGATCGCGGTCGCGCTGGCCTTCCAGTTCCCGCTGGGCGCCCTCTGGCACGCCTCGACGTACGCGATCAGCCCTCAGGTCGCGGCCGACAACGCCGCGATGACGGTGGTGCCGGACGGCGCGACCGTGCAGACCACGCTGAACCTGCTCGCCCCGCTCGCCGCCCGCACCGACGCGTTCTGGATCGGCAACGCGGGCAATCCGCTCACGCAGTACATCGTCTTCGACGGCAAGAACAGCGGCTATACCCCGGCGCCGGCCAACGTCCCGGCCTTCATCTTCGAGCTCTACCCGACGGCCGGCTACACCCAGGTATTCGAGCGCAACGACGTGTGGGTCTTCCGCCGCCCGTGGAGATGACCGACGGATAACAGCAAGAAGCGCGGAGCGCCCTGCGCCGTGGCGATGGGACTAGGATTGCGGGAATGGTGAGCACGACGTCGGCCGTCCAGCCGGGGGAGACCGTCAATCAGGGGGAGTTGGCCGGCGCGCTGCGGGCGGCGGGCCTGGCCGAGATCGAGACCGCGACCAGGCGGCGCGCGGAGTACTCGTCCGACGCCTCCAACTACCGGGTCGTCCCGGCGGTTGTGGCGTTTCCACGGCATGCCGACGAGATCGTCGCCGCGCTGAGCGTCTGCCGCGAGCTCGGCGTGCCGGTCGTGCCGCGGGGGGCGGGACCTCGATCGCAGGCAACGCGCTGTCGGACGGCCTCGTGCTCGACCTGTCGCGGCACCTCAACCGGGTGCTCCACGTCGATCCGCAGGAGCGGACGGCGGTGGTGGAACCCGGGACCGTTCTTGATGACATTACTGCCTCAGCCACGCGGTACGGGCTCCGGTTCGGGCCCGACCCCTCCACGCATTCCCGGGCCACCATCGGCGGGGCGATCGGGAACAATGCCTGCGGGTCGCGGGCGCTGCGGTACGGGCGGACCGCCGACAATGTGGTCGCGCTTGACGTGGTCACCGGAACGGGGCTGCGGTTCGTTGCGCGCCGGCACGGGCGGGATGGACACCGGCCGGAGGAAAAGGACCGAGCGGCTGCGGTCGTTGATCCCACCGGCATCGGCGAGGCGGGCGGGTTCGCCGCGCCGGAGGCCGCGCTGCTCGCGGAGGTACGCGCGCTGGTCGGCGGCCACCTGGGCACGGTGCGGACCGAGTTCGGCCGGTTTACCCGGCAGGTGTCGGGCTACTCGCTCGAGCACCTGCTGCCCGAGAACGGCGCCGACGTGGCGAAATTCCTCTCCGGGACCGAGGGCACCCTCGCGCTCACCCTGCAAGCGACCGTTCGCCTGGTCGCCGCCCCGCGCGCCACCGCACTCGCGGTGCTCGGCTACCCGGACATGGCCGCCGCCGCCGAGGCCGTGCCCGCGCTGCTGCCGCACCTGCCGGTCGCGCTCGAGGGCCTGGACTCCCGGATGGTCGACGTTGTCCGCCTCCGGCGCGGCCCGGCCGCCGTGCCAGAGCTGCCGCGCGGCGGTGGCTGGCTGTTCGCCGAGACCTCGGGCGACTCCCTCGACGAGGCCCGGGCAGCGGCGGTCAAGCTGGTCGCCGACGGCGGATGCCTGGACGCCGCGGTGATCACCGGGTCGCAGGCGGCTGCGCTCTGGCGGATCCGCGAGGACGGCACGGGCCTGGCCGGCCGGACCCCGGCCGGCGCGCCCGCCTGGCCGGGCTGGGAGGACTCGGCCGTTCCGCCCGAGTCGCTCCCCGCCTACCTGCGGGAACTCGAGGCGCTTATGGCTGCGCACGGCGTCGACGGCCTGCTGTACGGGCATTTCGGCGACGGGTGCATCCACGCGCGGATCGACTTCCCGCTCCGCGACCGGCCGAGCGTGCTCCGGTCGTTCACCCAGGACGCGGCGCGGCTGGCCGCCTCCTACGGCGGGTCGGCGTCCGGCGAGCACGGCGACGGGCGGGCGCGCAGCGAACTGCTCCCGGCGATGTACTCGCCGGCCGCGATCGGGCTCTTCGGCGCGGTCAAGGAGCTGTTCGACCCGGCCAACCTGCTCAACCCCGGCGTGATCGTCGACCCGGCGCCGCTCGACGCGGACCTGCGGGTCGCCCTGGCGGCGCCACTCAAGCGCGGGCTCGGCTTCGCCTACGGCAGCGACGGCGGCGACTTCTCCACCGCCGTCCACCGCTGCGTCGGGGTGGGGAAGTGCCGGGCCGACAACACCGCGTCCGGCGGCGTAATGTGCCCGTCCTTCCTGGCGACCAGGGACGAGAAGGACTCCACCAGAGGCCGCGCCCGGGTGCTGCAGGAGCTGGCGAACGGCTCGCTGGTGTCGTCCGGATGGCAGTCGCCAGAGGTGACCGACGCGCTCGACCTTTGCCTGTCCTGCAAGGGGTGCTCCACCGACTGCCCGGCCGGGGTGGACATGGCCACCTACAAGGCCGAGGCTCTCTACCAGCGGTACCGGGGCAAGCTCCGGCCGGCCGCGCATTACTCGCTCGGCTGGCTGCCCCGCTGGGCCGCCATGACCACGCGGTGGCCAGGGACGGCGCGGCTGGCCAACGTCTTGCTCCGGTTTCGGCCGGCGGCGGGCGTGGCCAAACGGCTCGGCGGGATCGACGAGCGGCGGGACCTGCCCGAGTTCGCCGCGCGGAGCTTCCGCCGCTGGTTCGCCGAGGGTGGCGGGGGAGTCGGCGGCAGGGTGCCCGGCGGGGTGTCCAGCGGGTCGGCCGCCGCGGCGTCAGGCGTCCGCACGCCCGTGCTGCTCTGGGTGGACACGTTCACCAACGCGTTCGCGCCGCAGGTCGGCATGGCGGCGGTCGCGGTGCTCGAGGCGGCCGGCTACGAGGTGCGGATCACTGAGCGGAACGTCTGCTGCGGTCTCACCTGGATCTCTACCGGCCAGCTGGACGGCGCGCGGCGGCAGCTCCGTCGCACCCTGCGCGAGCTCGGCCCGGCCATCGACGCGGGCATCCCGGTCGTCGGGCTCGAGCCGTCCTGCACCGCGGCGCTTCGCGGCGACGCGGCCGAGCTGCTGCCGGGTGACCAGCGCGCGGAGGCGCTGGGGGCCGCGGTGAAGACCCTCGCCGAGCTGCTCCGCGGCACCGACGGCTGGACCCCGCCCGACCTGTCCGACGTCACCGGCGTGGCCCAGCCGCACTGCCATCAGCACGCGGTCCTCGGCTGGCACGCGGACGCCGCGATCCTCGCCGACGCCGGGGCCAAGGTGGACGCGGTCGGCGGCTGCTGCGGCCTGGCGGGCAACTTCGGCGTCGAGCGCGGCCACTACGACGTGTCGGTCGCGGTGGCCGAGACCGCTCTGCTGCCGGCCGTCCGCGCGGCCATGAGCGGGGCGGATGAGGGCGGGAGGGCGAATCAGGGAGGGAGGGCGAATCAGGGAGGGGGGGCGGGTGAGGGCAGTGCGGTGACCGTCCTGGCCGACGGCTTCTCCTGCCGTACCCAGCTCGATCAGCTCGCCGACGTCCACGGCACCCACCTAGCCGAGCTGCTGGCCTCGCGGCTTAAATGATCGGCCGAAATGTTTGTCTTTTCGGTTGCCCTGATGACGTAAAAGTCAAACACTTAGCCGATCTGCGGACTGCGCCCGGCTAGCCGAGCACCGCCGCGGCGGCCTGTCGCTTCATCAGGCTGTAGATGATCGTCTCCTTGGCGGGCACCGTCGGCGCGCCGGTGCCGAGCCCGACGCAGGAGGCGGCGAACACGTCCACGCCGCTGGCGGTGAAGAGGGTGTCGAGGGTCAGCGCGGATCCGCTGACCTTCCCGGTCTGCTGGAGCTCGACCGTCGAAAGGCCGGCCAGCGTATCGCCTGGCCCCGCCTTGAGCGAGAAGGTGGCGGTGCCACCGCCGGCCGGCGCGGTGAACGACTCGCACCTTGCCGCCAGCGGCTCGATCCCGGCCACGAACGCAGTCGCCGCTGAGGCCGCGGAGAACTGATAGATCACCTGGTCGTAGGCCTGGGCCGTACCCACGACGCTGTCCGCCGCCATGGCGGTCTCGCCGAACCCGGTGGACCCCAGGTGCTGGACGAAGTCGGAACAGCTTACCGTGGCGAGCGGGTACTGAGCCGCACCCGAGGTCAGCGACCCGCCGGAGGTGACCGGCCCGGACGAGGAGGCGGCGAACCCGGCGGGGAAGTCGGAGACCGGCAGCAGCACCGACTCCAGAGTCGGTGCCCGTCAGCTGCCCGGAGGCGGCCGCCAGCGGCGTCATCGACGCCGTTGCCAGCGGGCTCGTCGTAGTCGTCGGCGCGGTCGCGGCGGAGGTCGCGGACGCCGACTGGGATTCGGGCGTGGCGTACGGGGTGCCCTTGGTCGCGCACCCGGTGACGGTGGCGAGCATGCCGACGGCCGCGAGCCCCGTCAGACACCAGCGAAAGCGTTGAACAACGTCAAGCATGGCAAAGTATGACACTGGGCTACCTAACTTAATGCGGACCGAACACTGACAACGTACCGTTGCCAGTGACGTTAGCCATTGTCGGCCGGCGCCGGGTAACGGCTGCCCAGTCCGGTAGCCGCGTCCCGGGCTGACCCGGCGAGGGACCGTCCGCAGGGTCCTGCGCAGCCCGGGGCCTGGCGCCGCGGCCCGCGTCCGGAATAATGACGCTGGAACACCGGCGTTCGCCGACACCGGCGTCGGGCCCAGCGAGAGGAACGCAACGTTATGCCACACCGAATCGCGATCGTGACCGGGGCCGCCCGGGGGATCGGTGCCGGCACCGCCAAGCGCCTGGCCGCTGACGGGCTGGCCGTCGCGGTGCTAGACCTCAACGAGACCGACAGCGCCGGCACTGTCGCCGAGATCGAGAAGGCGGGCGGCAAGGCGATCGCGGTCGGTGCCGACGTCAGCAACGCCGAGCAGGTTCAGGCCGCCGTGGACAAGGTCGTCGCCGAGCTCGGCGAGCCGACCGTTCTGGTCAACAACGCGGGCGTGACCAGGGACAACCTGATCTTCAAGATGTCGGAAAACGACTGGGACACCGTCATGAACGTGCACCTGCGGGGAGCGTTCCTGATGACCCGGGCCACCCAGAAATACATGGTCGGTGCCAACTGGGGCCGGATCGTCAACCTGTCGTCGACCTCGGCGGTCGGCAACCGCGGCCAGGTCAACTACTCCGCCGCCAAGGCCGGCCTGCAGGGCTTCACCAAGACCCTCGCGATCGAGCTGGGCAAGTACGGCGTCACCGCGAACGCGATCGCGCCCGGGTTCATCGTCACCGACATGACCGCGGCGACCGCCGCCCGGCTCGGCCTTTCTTTCGAGGACTTCCAGGCCGGCGCGGCGCAGGGGATCCCGGTGCAGCGGGTCGGCCAGCCCGAGGACATCGCCGCGGCGGTCTCCTTCTTCGTCAGCGCCGCGGCCGGATTCGTCTCCGGCCAGGTCCTGTACGTGGCGGGCGGCCCGGTCTGCTGACCAGGAGCTGACCGCAGCCGATAGACCCCGAGTGAGAACAGGCGGCAGGGCGTTGAGCGATCGTGCGTCGGATGACAGTGTGCGCAACGACACTGTGCGCAACGACACGGCGCGCAACGACACGGCGCGCAACGACACTGTGTCGAACGATACGCTGAACGACACTGTGTCGAACGATAGAGCGTCGAACGATAGAGCGGCGGAACTGCGCGCGAAGGTCCGCGCGTTCTGCGCGCAGCACCCTCCCGCGGTCACGCCGCGCGGGGACTTCCTGGGCGCCCGGTTCGACGCGGGCCTGGCCGCAGTGCACTATCCGGCAGGGCACGGCGGCCTCGGCCTGACGCGCGCGCTCCAGCCGACGGCCGACGCGGAGTTCGCCAGCGCGGGCGCCCCGGTTCTCGACCCCAGGCGGAACGTCATCGGTCTCGGCATGGCCGCCCCGACGATCATCGCCTTCGGCACTAAAGAGCAAATGGACCGTTGGCTCAAGCCGCTCTGGCTCGCCGAAGAGATCTGGTGCCAGCTCTTCAGCGAGCCGGGCGCGGGTAGCGACCTGGCCGGCCTGGCAACCCGCGCGGTCCGCGACGGCGACGACTGGATCGTCAACGGCCAGAAGGTGTGGACCTCCCTCGCCCACGAGGCCCGCTGGGGCCTGCTCCTCGCCCGCACCGACCCGGACGTGCCCAAGCACGTCGGCCTGTCCTACTTCGTCCTCGACCTGCACGCGCCGGGCGTCGAGGTCCGCCCTCTTCGCCAGCTCACCGGCGAGGCGGAGTTCAACGAGGTCTTCCTCACCGATGCGCGCGTGCCCGACGCCAACCGCCTCGGCGACGTGGGCGAGGGCTGGCGGGTCGCCAACGCCACCCTGATGAACGAACGCGTCTCGATCGGCGGCGCCCGCTCGGTGCCGCGCGAGGAGGGCGCGATCGGCTACCCGGCGCAGACCTGGCGGAGCCACCCGGAGCTGCGTACCCACGAGCTCCACCAGCGCCTGCTGCGGCTCTGGGCCGATGCCGAGGTCGCCCGGCTGGCGGGGGAGCGGCTGCGCCAGCAGCTCGCGGCGGGCACGCCCGGCCCGGAGGGCTCGGCCGCCAAGCTGACCTACGCGCGCCTCAACCAGGAAATCTCCGGGTTCGAGATCGAGCTGGCCGGGGCGGACGGCCTGACCTACGACGACTGGACCCTGCGCCGGCCGGAGAGCGGGGCCGACCTGGCCCGCGGCCCCGGCTTCCGCTACCTGCGGTCCAGGGGCAACTCGATCGAGGGCGGCACCTCGGAGATTCTCCGCAACATCATCGCCGAGCGCGTCCTCGGCCTCCCGCCGGAGCCTCGCACCGACACCGGCGTCCCCTGGAAGGACCTACCGCGATGACGTCCCGTCTGGCAGCGGCAAGGAACGGTGTCGGCCATGGCCGTTGACCTGCTCTACTCCGACGAGGAGCGCGACCTCGGGGCCGCCCTGTCCGACCTGCTCGCCAGCCAGGCCGCGCCCGCCGACGTGATCGCCCGCACTGAGCAGCGCGAGACGTACGACCCCAAGCTCTGGCGCGCGGTCGCCGCGGAGATCGGCGTGGCCGGGCTGCTGATCCCCGAGGCGCTGGGCGGCGCGGGCGCGTCCTACCGCGAGCTGGCGACCGCGGCCGAGCAGTTCGGGGCGGCCGTCGCACCGATCCCGTACCTCGGCAGCGCCGCCGTCGCCACCGCGGCGCTGCTCTCGGCGGCCCGCAGCGCCGTGTCGGCCGAGGCTCGGGCGGACGCCGCGCGGGCGATGCCCGCCGCCCCCTGGTCGTCCGGCGAGGGGCTGTCCGGACCCGCGGCCGCCGCCCGCGCCGCCGCGCTGCGTGCCCAGGCGGCCGCCGACGCGGCTGCTGGTTCCGCCGGGGCCGCGCGCACCACACCGGTCTCGCCCGCCGCCGGGCTGCTGCGCCAGCTCGCAGACGGCTCGCTGACGGCCGCGCTGGCGGTGACGTCCACGGCCATGCCCGGCGGGCCGTTCCCGGCCGCCGCCCGGGTGGCAGGACCGGGCCCGGCCGGCTCGGGAACGGTCAAGCTCCGCGGCAGCATCCGCGCGGTCGCCGACGCGCTCCCGGCGGGCGCGCTACTGGTGCCGGCCGAGGGCGTGCCGACCGGGCTCTATCTGGTGGGGGCGGCCGCGCCCGGTCTGCACCGCACTCCGGTCGTCTCGCTCGACATGACCAGGCAGCTGTGCGACATCTCGCTCGACGACGCCGAGGGCCGCCCGATCAGGGTCGGCGCCGCCGCCGAGGCGGCGGTCAACGCCGGCCTGGCGGCCGGGGCCGCCGTGCTCGCCGCCGAGCAGCTCGGGCTCGCCCAGCGCTGCCTGGACCTGACCGTGGCCTATGTGAAGGAGCGCCGCCAGTTCGCCCGGCCGATCGGCTCCTTCCAGGCGCTCAAGCACCGGCTCGCTGACCTGTGGACCACGATCACCCTGGCCCGGGCCGCGTCCAGGTACGCCGCCGGGTGCCTGGCTGACGGCGCCCCGGACGCCCCCGTCGCGGTCGCCCTGGCCAAGTCGGCCTGCTGCGAGGCCGCGGTACTGGCCGCGCAGGAGTGCGTCCAGTTGCACGGCGGCATCGGCTTCACCTGGGAGCATCCCGCCCACCTGTACCTCAAGCGGGCCAAGGCGGCCTCGCTGGCCTTCGGCACCCCCGGTGCCCACCGCGCCGCCCTGGCCGCCCTCGTGGACCTCCCCGCCCCGGAGTAGTCCTCCCTGTTACTCTGACCTCTGCGCGCGGTCGGCGTCCCGGGTCCGCTGCGCCGGCATCGCATGCCGCCCGGTCGGCGCTGCCTGGGTCGGCAAATCCGGCCGAGTGGGCGCCTCCGTCCGCCAGTCCGCCTCAGCGCTGTCCCTCCTGAAGTCGCCGGCACCGTCCAGCGTCGGTCTGGCGTGCCGTCCCGGCGCCGCGGGGGTGTCCGACTCCGCCGCCCGCTCCGCCGCCCGCCGCTGCGCCGGAATCGGCTCGGTCGCTTCCTGGTCGACCGCCGACCGCTCGGCCCGCTGCTCGTCACCCTGCAGCTGGCCGGGGATCTCCGACATCCCCGCGCTGGCCGGAACTGCTTCAGGCGCGTGCAGTCGCCGCCACCAGCGACGGCTCTGCCTGGCCTGGATGTTGTCGGCGACCGAGATCCCTACTAGCCAAACCGCCAGGCAGACCACCGCGACAACGACGATCGCCCAGATCCCGAACGTCGAAGTCGTCGTCCGTACCGCTTCGACCATAGTTGGCCCCCCAACCAGCACCATCCACCCGCCTACCTACCCACCTGCGAGGGCTGGTCACGCAAGCCCGGCCCGGCCGCAGGGCAATGTTACGGCAATGTGTCGCCCGGTCAGGTGGGCTGTTAAGCCCGGGATTGCGCTCAAATCCTAGACGTCACGACACATTCATGAAACATGGTACGCCTTACCACCTGCTACGTTACCGCTGGCGTAACGAACGGGAAATCCTGCCGAAACCCGCGCATGGGAAACATTAAGCGTTGCATGAAAGCATGCGGAGTGGCCGGGGCGGGACTAGAAAGCCCGGGGGGCGACCCTGGAACCCGAGAGGCCCTTCCTAGCAGGTAGCCCCTCTGGAGGAGTAGAAAAAGTGATTCCATACGCTTCGTGGCTGGGAAACGGAGATAACGCCTGGCAGATGACAGCGGCAACGCTGGTCGGGCTTATGTCCATCCCGGCTCTGGCCGTGCTCTACGGCGGCCTGGTGCAGAAGAAGTGGGCGATGAACACCGTCCTCATGGTGTTCGTCACCTTCTGCCTGACCCTTATCGTCTGGGTGCTCTGGGCCTACAAGATGGGCTTCGGCACGCCGCTCATCAGCACCTACGTGGGTGATCCGCGGACCATCCTCGGCGCCAACGCCCTTGAGGGCCAGGCGAACATCCCGCTGCTGAACGGCCTGATGCCGGCGTTCAAGATCCCGCAGGCCTCGGTCGCGTACTTCCAGTTCGTGTTCGCGGCGATCACCCCCATCCTGTTCATCGGGTCGGTGCTTGGCCGGGTCAGCTTCAAGGCCTGGCTGGTCTTCGTCCCGCTGTGGATCACCTTCGCGTACGCGGTAAACGCCTTCCTCCTCTGGGGCGGCGGCTACTGGGCGGGCAAGGGCGCGCTCGACTTCTCCGGTGGTTACGTCATCCACCTGGCGGCAGGCGTCTCCGGCTTCGTGTCCGCGGCGGTCATCGGCCCGCGCCTGAAGCGGGACCGCGAGAAGGCCATCCCGAACAACCTGATGTTCGTCGCGGTCGGCGCCGGCATCCTGTGGCTCGGCTGGAACGGCTTCAACGGCGGTGACCCGTACTTCGCCGGCGCGGACGCGGCGGGCGCCGTGGTCAACACCAACCTGGCGACGGCCGTGGCCATGATGGTGTGGATCCTGATGGACATGTTCCTCACCCCGGAGAAGAAGCCGACCTTCCTCGGCGGCCTCAACGGCATGATCTGCGGCCTGGTCGGCATCACCCCGGCAGCAGGCTACGTGAACGGCCTGGGCGCGATCATCATCGGCGTCGTCTGCCCGGCGATCGTCTGGGTCGCCTGGTACACCCTGCCGAAGTACGTCTGGCCCTTCAACAAGGTCGACGACGCTCTCGGCGTCATCTACACGCACGGCATCGCGGGTCTGTGCGGCGGCCTGCTCGTGGGCTGCCTGGCGGACCCGAACATGATCGAGTACCTCGGCGTCGGCAAGACCAGCTCGATCTACGGCACGGGCGCGTTCTACGGCCACCCGCACCAGTTGCTCGTGCAGTTCCTGGCGGCGCTCACGATCATCATCTGGGACGGGGCGGTCACGTTCGTCATCTGGATGTTCATCAAGTACGTGCTCCGCATCAAGCTGCGCTTCACCGACGCGGAGCTTGAGATCGGCGACGTCGCCATCCACGGCGAGGAGGTCTACCCGGCCGAGGAGATCTACACCACCAAGCTCAGCGTCACGGCCGAGGCCGAGGCCTCGCCAACGACGGAAGAGCCGGTCGCAATCGCCGAGGAGTAATCTCGATCTCGCGCTACGTTGCGGCCGTAGCGAGAGCGGGCCGCGCCCCCGGAGAACCGTACGGTCCCCCGGGGGCGCGGCCCTCGGCATGCCCGGGCGCGGTGATTGGCTACGGTGTTGATTGGTTACGGTAAGGACTGTCGCCATTCGCCCCCCAACGCGGCCTGCATACGATGGAGCACTGTGAAACCCGTCATCATGACCGCCACGCTGGTCACCGACGACGGCGTCCCGATCGACGCCGTGCACCTGCCAGCGTCAGACGAGAGTGACCCGGAGGCACTGCCTCCTCCCGAGCTGCCCGCCGGCCGGCGGGATCTCGCCGTCGTCGTGGCGCACGGCTTCACCCAGTCCTGGCAGCGGCCGATGGTGTGGACGATCGCCCAGCGGTTCAGCCGCTTCGCCGGCGTGGTGACCTTCGACTTCCGGGGCCACGGCCGGTCCGGCGGCCTGTCCACCCTCGGCGATAAGGAGATCTACGACCTCGACGTGGCAGTCAGGTACGCGCGGGAGCTCGGCTACGCCAAGGTCGTCACCGTCGGGTTCTCGATGGGCGCGAGCGTGGTGGTCCGCCAGGCGGCGCTGCGCCGGGGCGCCGACGCGGTGATCTCGGTGAGCGGGCCCGGCCGCTGGTACTACCGGGACACCGAGCCGATGCGCCGGGTCCACTTCGCGGCGGAGAGGCGCCTGGGCCGGGCGTTCACCAAGCACGTCCTGCACACGAGGATCTCACCCGAGCGCTGGCCTTCCCCCGACCCGCTGCCGCCGGCCCAGGCGGTCGCCATGATCTCGCCCACGCCGCTGCTGATCATCCACGGCGACCAGGACATCTACTTCCCGCCCGAGCACGGCCAGCAGCTCTACGACGCAGCCAGGGAGCCGAAGGAGCTCTGGCTCCTGCCCGGCTTCGGCCACGCCGAGCGGCACACCGACGACGCCCTCACCGACCGGATCGCGGCCTGGGCGGCCGCGGCGGTCGCCGCCCAGCCCGCGCCCTAGGGCCCGGCTACCAGCTCGTCGCGGCGGGCATCCCCTCGGTGTACCCGGAGGCGCTCTGCACGCCGATCACCGCCCGCTCCGCGAACGACGGCAGGTCGGCCGCGCCGGCGTAGGCGCACGCGGAGCGGACCCCGGCCACGATCATGTCCAGCAGGTCCTCCACGCCCGGCCGCAGCGGGTCCAGGTACATTCGCGCGGCGGAGATCCCTTCCTCGAACAGCTCCTTGCGCGCCCGCTCGTAGGGCGAGTCGCCGGCCGAGCGCAGCCGTACCGCCCGCGCCGAGGCCATTCCGAAGTTCTCCTTGTAGAGCCGCCCGTCCGGGTCCCTGAACGCGTCTCCCGGCGATTCGTAGGTGCCGGCGAACCACGACCCGATCATGACCGACGACGCGCCCGCCGCGAGCGCCAGCGCGATGTCGCGCGGGTGCCGCACGCCGCCGTCGGCCCACACGTGCGCGCCCAGCGACGACGCCTCGGCGGCGCACTCGAGCACCGCGGAGAACTGGGGTCGCCCCACCCCGGTCATCATCCGGGTGGTGCACATGGCGCCGGGGCCGACCCCCACCTTGACGATGTCGGCGCCCGCCGCGACCAGGTCGGACACGCCGCCCGCGGTCACCACGTTCCCCGCCACGACCGGCACCGACGGCGACAGCCCGCGGATGGCCTGCAGCGCGACGAGCATCTTGTCCTGGTGCCCGTGCGCGGTGTCCACGACGAGGATGTCGATCTCCGCGTCGAGCAGCTGCTTGGCCTTGGCCGCCACGTCGCCGTTGATCCCGACCGCCGCGCCGACCCGCAGCCGACCGCGCGCGTCGATGGCGGGGGGGTACAGCGTCGCGCGCAGCGCCCCGGTCCTGGTCAGGATCCCGATGCACTCCCCGGTGGCCGACACGACCGGCGCGAGCCGGTGCCGCCCGGAGTGCAGCAGGTCGAACGCGTCCGCGGGGGGCGTGCCGAACGGCAGCGTGAACGGGTCGGCGGACATCACCGTGGACAGCTGGGCGAAGCGGTCGGAACCGGCGCAGTCAGCCTCGGTGACCACGCCGGCCGGCGCTCCCGAGGAGTCGACCACCACGACCGCTCCGTGCGCCCGCTTGGGCAGCAATGCCAGCGCGTCGCCGACGGTGGACGTCGGGATGAGGGTGATCGCGGTGTCGACGACGACGTCGCGGGCCTTCACCCAGGAGACGACGTCGGCGACGACGTCGCCCGGGATGTCCTGCGGGATGATCGCGAGGCCGCCGCGCCGCGCGATGGTCTCGGCCATCCGCCGCCCGGAGACCGCGGTCATGTTGGCCGCGACGATCGGGACGGTGGCGCCGCTGCCGTCCCGCGTGGCCAGGTCGACGTCGAGCCGCGACGCCACGGCCGACCGCGCGGGCACCATGAAGACGTCGCTGTAGGTCAGATCGGTCGCGGGTATCTCATGAAGAAAACGCACGTTCTTTATTCTTACCGGTTACTTGGCGGCGAGACCGAACGCGGCGAACATAATGTCGGCGATCTTGTCCGACATCTCCGGAACGGGCAGCTGGACCTCGGTGCTTATCAAGTAGTTGACGCGCTCCAGCATCATCAGGCAGGCGACCGCGGTGAGCTCGGGGCTCTTTTGGTGCTTGCCCGCCGCCTCGGCGGCCGCGGTCATCCCCGTGGTCATCGCCTCGGCGATGGCGAAGAAGAGCTGGAGCCCCTCGCTGTAGACCTCGTCCGGCACCAGGTCGGCCGAGCTGAGGATCCGGATGACGGTCGCGTGCGATGCGTAGGCCGCGAAGAACTTGCGGACCCACTGTCGCAGCACCGTGAGCCCGGTCACATCGCCGGTCACGACGGGAAAGTCGCCCGCCACGATCTCCATGTCGTGCAGCGCGTCCCGCAGCAGCGCCTTGAACAGGTCTTCCTTGTTCGCGAAGTACAGGTAGAACGTGCCGTGCGAGATCCCGGCCCGCTTCACCACGTCATCGACGCGGACGCCGCCGAAACCTCGCTCCTCGAACTCGATCATGCCGGCCTCGAGAAGCTTGCGCACCGTCTCCCGGCCTTGCGCCCGCAACTCGCGATCCTGGGCGGGCGTTCCGCCGCCGAGTGACGGTCGTCCGGGTGGTTTGCGCGCGGCGGGGCTCGTACCGCGGCCTTTGGCGGCGCGGGCCGCCCCGGCTCCCGCCTGCGCGGGACTCCGGTCTGCCTCCTGCGTCATAGTCGAAGCGTAGTCGTAGCTGAGGCAGTTCCTGCGATTACCCGGCAGATGCGGCCGATGCGTATCGGATTAGTGCTGGAAGTTAGGCCGCTGTCAGCGGTCAAACTCCCAGCACTAACGGATCAAACAAAGTGTTGCGGGCGAGTCGAGGGCCTGGGGGCGGGATGCGCGGGCGGGGCTTTGTACAGTTGACTCACTGTGAGGCTGCTGACCATTAACCGCCGAGCGCGCCCGGTCGTCGTGGGGGGCGGGCTGGTGGCGTTGTGCGCGGCCGTGGCGGCCACCGTCGCCGCCTTCAGCGGCGCCCCGGCCCCGTCGGCCGGGGCGCTGTCCGGCCGGGCGCGAGCCGCGGCGACCGCCAGCCACGCTGATCCCGCCGCCACCGTCAGCCCGCCGACCCCGCCGGCGGCAAGCGAAGCGCCGGCGCGGTCAGCGCTGAGCCGCACGCCACCCTCACCGGGGCCAGCACCCCGCGCCTGATCGTGCCCGACGTCATTGCCTCCGTGCCGGGCGGCGTGACGGCGGCGGACCTGCGGCGGCTGCGCGCGCTGCGCGGCGTCCGGGCCGTGCTGCCCATCGACGGCGCGAAGATCACGGTCAACGGCGCGCAGCTCACCGTGCTCGCCGCCGGCGCGTCCGCGCTGCGCCCGTGGACGCCGCCGGCGACGGCGGGCGACCCGCAGGTCTGGTCCGGCTTCGCGGCGGGCGACCTGATCACCACCGAGGCCGCAGGCCGCACGGCGGGCCTGGTCAGCGGCAGTTGGTACCCGGTGACGGCGGCAGGCAGGACCCGGCTGACCGTCGGCGCGCAGGCGCTGCTCGGGATCGCCGGCGTGGACGGGATCGTTGATCGGGCCCGCGGCGGCCAGCTCGGCCTCGCGCGCAACATCGCGGTGCTGGTCAACGCCCCTGCCACCAGCCCGCTCACGCTGGCGTCGCAGGTGTCCGGTGCCCTCGGCGACAAGGCGACGGTGATCCGCCTCGTCCCCGTCAAGATCAGCACCAGCCTCCCGGTCGACGCCACGCCGCCGGGCGGGCGGCCCGACAACTACATCGAGCTCTTCAAGGACTCGGCCGCCGGCTACTGCCCGGGGCTGTCCTGGACGGTGCTCGCCGCCATCGGCCAGATCGAGTCCGCCGATGGCCAGAACATCGGCCCGTCCAGCGCCGGGGCGCTCGGCCCAATGCAGTTCCTGCCGTCTACCTGGCGGATCTGGGGCATTGACGGGTTCGGCGCCACCGGCCGGCCGAACATCATGAACCCGTTCGACGCGGTGCCCTCGGCGGCCCGCCTGCTCTGCGCGGACGGGGCCGTCAGCGGCGGGCAGGGCCTGCGCAACGCCATCTTCGACTACAACCACGCGACCTGGTACGTCAACGAGGTCCTGACGCTGGCCGGCGAGTACGCCGGCGAGTTTAGGTAGCGGGGGCGACCGCGCGCAGGCCGGCGAGGTAGATCAAGACGGCGGTGACCCCGCACGACGCCGCGAACCCGTACCCCCAGCGCGGTCCGAGCGCGTCGAGTATGAACCCCACCGCGGTCGCCCCGAGCGCCACGCCGACGGAGATGCCGGTGCCCAGCCACGACATCGCCTCGGTGCCCCGCCCGGGCAGCGACGTCGACTCGAGCAGGCTGTACCCGGCGATCAGGGTCGGCGCGATGGTCAGCCCGCACAGGTAGATCACGGCCGTCAGCACCAGCAGGTTCGGCATCGCCCAGAACGTGCAGACTCCCGTGACGGTCAGGATGAGGGTGATGGCGAACCGCCGCGAGGCGGGCGACCGCCAGTTCCGCGACCCGTACAAGAGCCCGCCGGTCGCGCTGCCGAGCGCGTAGCAGCCGAGCACCACGCCCGCCAGCGGCTTGTGCCCGGACCGGGTGGCGAAGTCCACCGTGGACAGGTCGATCGACACGAACATCGAGCCGATGAACAGGTAGGCGGGCACCAGCACGGCCAGGCCGGGCGCGGCCAGGGAGAAGCTGTATCTCCCCCGGGGGACGACCCCCCGGTGACCCCCCGAACGGGGGGCTCCCGCCCCCCGTTCCCCCCGGCGGATCCCGCCGCCAAACCCGCGGCGAGACCCGGTTCTCCTGCGTGGCCGCTCTTCCGACGCCGCGATCGGCGGCTCGGTGGACCGCTGCGAGGCGAACCAGAGCGTCCCCGCCAGGCAGCAGATCGCGGCGCAGGTCACGCCGGCCGCCGGGGCCACCCGGGTGGCGAGCAGGGTGACGGCGGCAGGCCCGATCACGAAGCAGACCTCGTCGGCGATCGACTCGACCGAGAACGCGGTGTGCAGCCGGGCCGACCCGGCCAGCAGCGCCGACCAGCGGGCCCGGGCCATCGGCCCGAGCTGCGGCATCGTCGAGCCGCCGGCCACGCCAGCGGCGAACAGCGTCCAGTCGGGGCCGTGCAGCTGCACGGCGGCGACCAGCCCGACGACCGAGAGGGCGAAAACCACGCAGATCGGCACCAGCACCCGGTGCTGGCCGAGCCGGTCGGTCAGCCGGGCGAACTGCGGCTCGCAGGCCGCGTTGCCGAGCGCGGCCGCGGCCGACACGGTGCCGGCCAGCGCGTAGCGGCCAGTGCCGGCGGAGATGAGCAGCACCAGGCCGAGCCCGTACATGGCCATCGGCAGCCGGCCGATGATGCCCGCGACGGAAAATCGCCAGGCGCGCGAGATCGCGAAGATCTCCGCATACGGTGCCAGGAAACCCCGTGCGAGGAAGCCCCGGGGGCCGCCCGGGGCGGCTGGCGGGGCGGTGACCGCCTGTACCCGCTGAGGTCCGCTCGCCTCGTCAACACTCGTCATCGTGTGCCTGATCTCACGAATTCCACAGTAGCTACCAGTCAAGCGCAACAGGTTTTTCGCTGCGGCTGTTCCCGCTGGCCGGGTGCGGGCCCGCGCCGCGCTGCTGGTTGGATGGTACCCATGCCGGCTTACGACGCGTTCCTGCTGCTGTCCTTCGGCGGCCCCGAGGGGCCCGATGACGTGCTGCCGTTCCTGGAGAACGTCACCCGCGGCCGGGGCGTCCCGGCGGAGCGGCTCGCAGCGGTGGCCGAGCACTACTACGCCGCCGGCGGCGCCAGCCCGATCAACGCCCAGTGCCGCGAGCTACTCGCCAACATCCGGGCGGCGGGCCTTGACCTGCCAATGTTCTGGGGAAACAGGAACTGGCACCCGTTCCTTGCCGACACTATCCGCGAGATGGCCGACGCGGGGGTGGAGCGCGCGATCGCGTTCGTCACGTCGGCGTACAGTTCCTCCTCCGCCTGCAGGCAGTACTACGACGACATTGACAAGGCGATCGCCGCCGTCGGCCCGCGCGCGCCGCGGATCGACAAGATCCGCCCGTACTTCAACCACCCGGGGTTCATCGAGCCGTTCGCGGCCAGCGTCGCCGACGCCCTGGCGACGCTCCCTGACGCGGCGTCGGGCGGGGTGCGGGGCGGGGCGCGGGGCGGGGTGCGGCTGATCTGCACCGCCCATAGCGTCCCGCTCGCGATGGCCGCCGCAAGCGGCAGCCAGACGGCGGGAACGGCCGCCCCTGGGGCTGTCGGGGGCCGCTACGCCGCCGAGCTCGGTGAGGCGTCAAGGCTCATCGCTGAACGGGCCGTGGCTGGCTCTATCCCGTTCGACTTGGTCTATCAGAGTCGCAGCGGCCCCCCGAGCGTGCCCTGGCTGGCACCGGACGTGAACGACCATCTCCGCATCCTGGCGAAGGACGAGGGCGCGGCCGCGGTCGTGGTGGCGCCGGTCGGGTTCGTCAGCGACCACATGGAGGTCGTGCACGACCTGGACGTGGAGGCGGCGGAGACGGCGGCCTCGCTCGGCCTTTCGTTCGCCCGGGCGAAGGCCCCGGGGTCAACCCCCCGGTTCGCCCAGATGGTCTGCGAGCTGGTGGCCGAACGGACGGTCGGCGCCCCCGCGCTCGCCCTGGGCGCCTTCGGCCTCGGTGCCTTCGCGGGCGGCGCGGACGCGTGCCCGGCCGACTGCTGCCGGTACGCCAGGTGAGCGCGGTAGCGCCCGATAACCGGGCCGACCTGCTCGCGATCGCGGTCGCGGCGGCCCTTGAGGCCGGCGATCTGCTCGCCTCCCAGGCGGGCCGGGTCGCGGTCGCTGCGACCAAGTCCAGCCCGACCGACGTGGTCACCGAGATGGACGGGCGGGCGGAGGAGCTGATCAGGGCGCGCATCCTGGCCGCCCGCCCGAACGACGCCATCCTCGGCGAGGAAGGCGGGCAGGTCGAGGGCGCGGCAGACGCGTCGACCCGCTGGGTGGTCGACCCGCTCGACGGCACCGTCAACTACCTGTACGGGCTGCCTGACTGGGCGGTCTCCATCGCCGCCGAGGTCGGCGGCGAGGCGGGCGGGGATGTTGGACGGGAGGGGGGCGGGGATGTTGGCAGAGGAATCGTGGTCGGCGCGGTGTACGTGCCCATGCGCGGCGAGCTCTTCACCGCCGTCCGCGGCGAGGGCGCGTGGCTGGAGTCCTCCCACTTCTCCGGCGCGCCCGCGCCGGCCGAGCGCGATTCGCCGGAGATTTCAATATTTGGCAGGGCGGCGCTGCGCTGCGGGCCCGGGGTGCCGCTTGACCAGGCGCTCGTCGCGACCGGGTTCGGTTACACGGCGGAGCGGCGGAAGGTGCAGGGCGAGGTTGTGGCCGCGCTGCTGCCCCTGATCCGTGACATCAGGCGGAACGGGGCGGCCTCGGTTGACCTGTGCGCCGTCGCGGCCAACCGGCTGGACGCCTACTACGAGCGGGGCCTGAACTACTGGGACTACGCGGCCGGGGCGCTGGTCGCGGCCGAGGCCGGCGCGGCAGTCGGGGACACGCGTGGCGGGCCGCCGTCCACCTCCATGACGGTCGTGGCCGGCCCAGCCCTGTTCGGCCCGCTCCGCGACGCGCTGGCAGCACTCGACGCGGAGCGCGATGGATGAAGCGGGGCCAGGCACGGCCGGTGCGGAAATCGGTCCGGCCGGGCGGAATAGATGCGGGGTATGGGAGGTTTACCTGCGGCTGGGAACGGTCTCGGCGAGACACCGGAGCACCAATTCGCGCCCTGCGTGCGAAGCGGTCGCGAACGTGGCAGAATTCCCCGCCGGAATCGGGCACAACCGAGGCTTCCGGAGCGTTACACCCGCGCAGCGATCGCGCATCACCTAGGAGGGGGATGAGTCACCACAATGGCGACTGACTACGACAGCCCGCGCAAGACCGACGACGACCTGAGCGAGGACAGCCTGCAGGAGCTGCAGGCCCGCAGGATGGACAAGTCGTCTTCGACAATCGACCTCGACGCGGACGACGTCGCGGAGTCCCTTGAGCTCCCCGGCGCCGACCTGTCCAACGAGGAACTGTCAATCCGGGTCATCCCGAGGCAGGCGGACGAGTTCACCTGCACTAGCTGCTTCCTTGTGCACCACCGGAGCCAGCTTGCCGAGGACAGGAACGGCCAGCTGATCTGCCGCGAGTGCGCCGCCTGACGGCCGGTACCCGCGGGCGAGCCGCCCGCGGGTCCGGACCGGGTTGGCGCTAGCTCTGCTACCAGCCCCCGGCTTAGGTGCTGGATTCTGTCTCTGGCTTGCGCATCGTGGCGCGCACGATGCCGAAGCGCACTGTCTCGAGCACCAGAGCGGTGCCGACGCCCCACGCCAGCGCCTCGGGCAGCGTTACCTTCGGGTCGGTCAGGTCCGTCGGCGGGTTCTTGCCGGTGACCTTGGTCCACGCGGCCGCCAGCACCTTGCGCAGCACCATCAGGCCCCCGGTGGTCGCCAGCGTGGTGACCAGCCGCGTGCCCGAGCCGCCCGAGCCCTCGCTTTTCTTACTCATCCGTTGCCTCCTCGCCCCCTTCTGTAATTGCGTCAGTGTAATTGCGTCATCATCCCACGGATTGCCTGTCGTCAGCGCTCGGCCCGCCGCCAGCGGAGGCATGCCCGATCGCGGCGGTGAGCCGGTCCGGGTGCCTGGTCGAGATCAGCCAGTAGGGGACGCCGTCGCTCGGGTCCGCCAGGCCGATGTAGACGGCCCGCTTGACGTAGGGCCGGAGGAAGAGATGGGCCGCCGGGTCGGCCCGCGGCCCGCGCAGCAGCGCCGCCTGCTTCTCATCGAGCGCGACGACCTCGCCGGCCTCGCCAAGCGGGAGGGTGTCGCGGCCCGCGCGGAGCACGCCGCCCGACACCTCAATCGTCGCCGAACCCCAGTTGACCAGGAAGATCGCGGCGATCACGGAGATCACTGCCAGGGTTATCGGCGGGATGACGCCGCCGGCCACGAACCACGCCTCGGCGCCCAGGAACGCGATCGAGGGGACGGCAAGCAGCCAGTAGCTCACCGGCACGAGCAGCCGCTCGCGGTACGAACCCATTTCCCAGCCTCCGCTTCCCAGCCTCCGCAGCGTCAAGATTTTCGCAGCCCCCGCTCAACGCGGCCGGGCTTAGCGCGCACACTCCACCGTAGTTGGTTAGATGGAGTCATGATGGGGCGGGCAGCCAGGAGGGCCGCGAGCCACGTTTCCGCCTTGGTATCTGGCCGGGCCGGGGCTAATGGCGTCGCGCCGCCGAGCGCGCCGCCGCCACCGCCTGCGCCGCCACCGCCTGCGCCGCCACCGCCTGCGCCGCCGCCACCTGCGCGGTCCGCCGACGTCCCCGGCTGGCTGCGGATCGGGGCTGCCTGGTCCTGGCGGCTGGTGCTGCTGGCCGCGCTGCTCTACGTGGCCGGCCGGGTCGCCTCGATGCTCTACCTCGTCATCGTCCCCTGCGCGGCGGCGCTGCTGCTCACCGCGCTGCTCCAGCCGCTGGCCGCCCGGCTTCGGCGGCACGGCTTCGGCCCGCTCGCCGCGACCTGGTGCACGCTGCTGCTCGCCTTCATCCTGATCGGCGGGGCGGTCTGGCTGGTAACCGCCCGGGTGGAGGCCGAGTACCCGGCCCTGGTCAGCCAGGTGAAGCACACCACCACCCAGATCCAGTCCTGGCTGGCCGGGCGACCGTTCCACGTCAAGACGGGCAACCTGACCAAGCTCTCCGACAACCTGGTGAACTATCTGAGCAAGCACCAGTCGCTGCTCGAGGGCACCGTGCTGACCGGCGGCAGGATCCTGGTCGAGATGCTGGCCGGCCTGGTGCTCTGCTTCTTCATCTCGTTCTTCCTGATCAAGGACGGCGACCGGATCTGGGCCTGGGCCACCAGCGGCCTGCCGACGGAGCGCAGGCGGCGGGCGAGCCTGGCCGGGCAAGCCGCCTGGCAGTCCGTCGTCTACTACGTCAGGGGCACCATCGCGGTGGCCGCGATCCAGGCCACCGTGATGGGGATCACCCTCGCGATCATCAACGCGCCGCTGGTCGCGCCGCTGGCGCTGATCATGTTCCTCGCCGCGTTCATCCCGCTGGCGGGCGTGCTGGTCGCCGGGACCCTGGCCATCCTCATCGTGCTCGCGGCTAAGGGGCTGATCGCTGCGGTGATCGTGCTCGGCGTCCTGGTCTTGATGAACCAGCTCGACGGGCACCTGCTCCAGCCGCAGGTCGTGGGGAAGATGGTGCGGCTGCACCCGCTCGCGGTCATCCTCGTTCTCGCGGTGGCCGGGCTGCTGGCCGGCATCGCGGGCGCGGTGGTCGCGGTCCCCATCACCGCCGCCATCACCAGCGCGGTCCGCGCCCTCCACCACGACGACCGCGAACACCCTTCTGGTGGCGTAACCTCAGGGTGAGCGAAGGAGACACCGACGATGACCCACGATGCGGCGGCGGGCGATGGCGACGTCGACGTGCAGCTCATCCGGCTTGACCCTGGTGTGCCGCTGCCCGCCTACGCGCTGCCCGGCGACGCCGGCGCGGACCTGTCGGCCGCCGAGGACGTCGATCTTGCGCCGGGGGAGCGGGCGGTCGTCCGCACCGGGATCGCGATCGCGCTGCCCGTCGGCTATGCCGCGTTCGTGCACCCGCGGTCGGGTCTGGCGGCGAAGCACGGTGTCACGCTCGTCAATGCTCCCGGCACGATCGACTCGGGGTACCGTGGCGAGATCAAGGTGATCCTGCTGAACACCGACTCGGCCCGGCGGGTCTCGCTGCGCCGCGGCGACCGCATCGCGCAGCTGGTGGTGCAGCGGGTGGAGCATGTGCGATTCCGCGAGGTGGCGACCCTGCCCGGGTCGGCCCGCGGTGAAGATGGCTTCGGCTCGACAGGCGGCCACCCGGACGGACGGATGAGTCCGGCTGGCGCGGCCGCCGGGGCATAACGGGAGGAGATGCGCAGTGTTCGGTCGGCGACGGAACGCCGGTGACGGCGACCTGGCGAGCCAGCAGGCGGATCTGGCGGTTGAGGCAAGCGAGACCGCGGGCGGCGCGGCAGCGGGCTCCGACAGCGTGACCGGTCCGTGGGATGTGGCCGAGCCGCACCCGGAGCTGCCACGGGTTGATCTCGGCAGCCTGCAGGTGCCGGTGCTTGCGGGCACCGACATACAGCTGGTCTTCGCCGAGCAGCACGGCGCCTGGGTGACGGTGCGCTATCAGCTGAGCGAGCTTCAGCTCCAGGTGTTCGCCGCCCCGAAGCGGGCCGGGATCTGGGACGAGGTCCGGGGCGAGATCGCCAATGAGATCGCCGGGGCTGGCGGCCATTTCGAGGAGCGCGAGGGGCAGTTCGGCACCGAGGTCATCGCTCTGGTCCCGGCCGAGCCCGGTCAGCCGGCCTCGGGGGTACGGCCCATCCGGTTCGTCGGCGTGGACGGCCCGCGCTGGTTCCTGCGCGGCCTGTTCGTCGGCGCCGCCGCCGGCGACCCCGCGGCCGCGGCCCCGCTTGAGGCCGTCTTCCGCGAGGTCGTCGTGGTCCGCGGCGAGCACCCGGTGCCGCCCCGCGATCTGCTGGAGCTGCGGCTCCCGGCGGAGGCCGCGGCCGCTCTCGAGGCCCAGGCCAAGGCTCAGCAAGAGCAGCAGCAGGAGCAGCAGGAGCAGAGCCGCTTCGCCACCCCGCTCAACCCGTTCCAGCGCGGCCCGGAGTTCACTGAGACTCGCTAGTCTCCTTGGGTTCGCGGGGCGCCTTGGTTTCCCGTTTCAGCCGTTTCCCGTTTCGGGGTTTCCCGTGACGGCTGAGGATCCGCGGTGGCGGCAGCAGGAAGTACCACGCGTTCACCACGCCGCTGACGAACGCGATCAGCGCGGCGGGCAGCAGTAGGTACAGGCCGGAGTCGGAGTCGCAGACCAGGACGGTCCCGGCGGCCACGAACAGCAGCATGACCAGCACGTTGGGGGTGCGGCGGTTGAAGATCTCGACCAGCGACCGCTCGTCGTCGTCGAGCGCCTGCTTGCGCCGCCCGAGATTCAACAGCACAGAGCTTGAGATCAGCCCGATGGCGATGAGCTCGGCGCCGAACACCCAGTCGGGCTGACCGGGCGCGAGCAGGGCGGCCGCCATCGTCAGCGGCGTGAGGAACAGCACCAGGGTCTGCGCCGCGCTCGCCCGCAGGCCCCGGTGCCCCTCGATGCGGCTCGCGTTCAGCGAGACCGCGACGAACAGCAGCCCGGTCAGGGCGCCGCTGGCGCCCCCGATCACCTCGGCGAAGTCCTGCCAGTCAGCTGGAACGGTCATCTGCTCATGATCTCAGGCGCGTTATGTGGGTTGATCGACGCCGGGATGGGCGCCAGCGAGGCATGTACGGAGCAGAGTGTGGGCGGCGATGATACGGGCCTAACCTGGCCGGCCGCCTTTGGCGTCGCAACGCGGCTACCGCTTGTGCGGCACGGGCGGGAAGCTCAGGCCGAGGTCAGGGCCCGCGGGCGCTCCTGTTCACCACGCTCGTGCGGCGACCTCTTCCAGGAGCTTCTGGCCCTGGACCACTCCAACCCTCGCCTCGCCTTCGCGGACCACCCGGGCGCGGGGCCTCTGCGATTATGCTCGCATCGTGAAGATCACCGTTCTCGGCGGGTGCGGTGCCTGGCCCGCGGCGGGCCAGGCATGCAGCGGGTACCTGGTCGAGCACGAAGGCTTTGGCCTTGTGCTGGACCCGGGCTACGCGACGCTTCCCCAGCTGCTCAAGGACACGGCCGCGGAACAGGTTGACGCGGTCCTGATCAGCCACGGCCACCCCGACCACTGCGCTGACCTGAACCCCCTGCTGAGGGCGCGGGCATCGGGGGAGGCCCCACCGCCGGCACTGCCAGTGCACACCCTGCCGGGAGCTGCGGACGCCGTCCTCGCACTCGACGATCCACGCATGCTCGCCGACGCTTACACACTGCGTGAGTTCACCGCTGGGCACCGGTTTGAAGTCGGCCCGTTCCAGGTGGACACCTGGGCGCTTCCGCATTTCGTGCCCAATGCGGGCATGAGGCTGACCGCAGATGGCCGCGTGCTGGCCTACACGGGCGACACCGGGCCGAGCCCCGACATCGCCGCCATGGCCCGCGACTCCGACGTCCTGCTCGCGGAGGCCACCTTTCCCGATCACGTACTGCCTGCGCAACATGCCCCGTACCTGTCCACCGCGCGTCAGGCCGGAGAGTACGCCGCCAGAGCCGACGTCAGAAGGCTCGTTCTCGACCCACCTATGGCCAGGCACGGATCCATCGACCACTCGCGCCGCCGCCCAGCGTGCCTACTCCGCTGACCTCGACATAGCCACGCCGGGTATGACCATCGATCTGGGCTGACCCCACGACCCAGGCCTTGGAATTACTCGTCTAGTGCCCAATGCCGGGCAGCAGGCCGAAGTAGCCGCGGGCCTGGCGGCGAAGTGCGCGGAACCCGGCAGCGACTCGCGGCAACCGGCAACTAGCTGCACGAACCGACATCACAACCGACAAGTAGGCGGCCCAACCGACATCTTCAGTGGACCCTACGAGAGGCTTGTAAGTCCTGCATTAAGAAAAAATTGGGCATAGTGGAGGAAACGCCAGTATTCTTTCGATCTTGACCCTGTAGTGGCGAGGGTAGGGGCGCGCCCTTTGGCTCGCGGGGTCCTTCCCCCGCTCGGCAGAGTCTCAGTCGGCGGAGAAGAGGTCTTCCAGCTCCGCCTCGACGTCCTCGGTGGTGACGAAGAAGAGCTCGTCGCCCGCCTGCAGCGGGTCTTCCGGCTGGGGGACGAGGACCCGGCCCTCGCGCAGGATGGCGACCAGGGCTGCGTCGGCGGGCCACTCGATCGAGCCCACCTGCTGCCCCGCCAGCGGCGCGTCGGCCGCCAGCGTCAGCTCCACCAGGCTCGCCTCGCTGTGGCCGAAGGTCATCAGGCGGACCAGGTCGCCGACGCTGACGGCCTCCTCGACCAGCGCCGACAGCAGACGCGGGGTCGAGACGGCGACGTCGATGCCCCAGGACTCGTTGTAGAGCCACTCGTTGCCCGGGTGGTTGACCCGCGCCACCACCCGGGGCACGCCGTACTCGGTCTTGGCCAGCAGCGAGACCACCAGGTTGACCTTGTCGTCGCCGGTCGCGGCGACGACCACGTTGCAGCGGTCGAGCCCGGCGTCGTCCAGCGAGCTGATCTCGCAGGCGTCCGCCAGCAGCCATTCGGCCCGCGGCACGCTGTCCACCTTGATCGAGGAGGGCTTCTGGTCGATCAGCAGCACCTCGTGGCCGTTCTCAAGCAGCTCACGGGCGATGGACCGGCCCACGGCGCCCGCGCCGGCGATAGCGACCCGCATCAATGCTCACTCCCGTCACGCTTGGCGAACCCGGCCACGACCCGGTCAAGCTCGCTCTCCTTGGCGATGACGTGCACCACATCGCCCTCTTGCAGCACGGTGCCCGGTTGCGGCACGATCGCCTCGCCGAGCCGGTCGATGTAGGCGACGCGGGCGCCGGCCGACGCCTCGGCCAGCTTGACGGGCTCGCCGATCCACTTGGGCGAGACGCTTACCTGGGTGAGCACGAGCTTTCCGGTCGCGTCCCGCCAGAGCGGCTCCGTGCCGCCGGGCAGCAGCTTGCGCAGCATCTGGTCGGCGGTCCAGCGGACCGTCGCCACCGTCGGGATGCCGAGCCGCTCGTACACCTCGGCCCGGCGCGGGTCGTAGATCCGCGCCGCGACCTGGGCGACGGCGAACGTCTCGCGGGCGACCCGCGCCGCGATGATGTTCGAGTTGTCGCCGCTGCTCACCGCGGCGAAGCCGTCGGCCCGCTCAATGCCCGCCCTGGCCAGCACGTCGCGGTCGAAGCCCATTCCCGTCACCCGGTCGCCCTTGAAGGACGGGCGGAGCCTGCGGAAGGCCTCGGGGTCCTGGTCGATGACCGCAACCGAGTTGCCGCGGTCCTCTAGGATGTGGGCGAGCGTTGAGCCGACCCGCCCGCAGCCCATGATCACGATATGCACGACCCGTCCTTTCACGGTGCGTCATCGCCTGGCGGGGCATCTTCGCTCTGTTGCTGGCGCCCCGCCTAAGCGCCCCGGTAAAGGTATGCCCTCACATGGGCGAATGCGAGCCCCGGGGGGAGGGAGAATCGGTGTCCGAGGTTGAGTTGGCCTACCAGGTGGGCCAGGCCGTCGAGGTGACGGTCACCGATGTCGCGCAGGGCGGGTGGTGCGTAGCCAGGCCCGAGGGTCTCCCGGTGATTTTCGTGCGGCACGCGCTGCCCGGTGAGCGAGTCATCGCGCAGGTGACCGAGGTTACGTCCCGGTTCGCCCGGGCCGATGCCACCGAGGTTCGCCAGGCGTCCGCGGACCGGGTGGAGCCGCCGTGCCCCAATGCGCACCCGGGAGGGTGCGGTGGGTGTGACTGGCAGCACGCTTCACTGCCCGCTCAGCGCGCGCTCAAGGGCGCTGTCATCGCCCAGCAGCTGCGCCGGGTGGCCGGGCTTGACCTTGACCGCGAGATCACGGTCGAGCCGCTGCCGGGTGACGAGCCCGCCGAGTCGGGGCTTGGCTGGCGCACCCGGGTCCAGTTCGCGGTCCGCCCGGACGGCGTCGCCGGGCTGCGGGCGCATCGCTCGCACGAGGTCGTCGACATCGGGGACTGCCCGATCGCCCACCCCGCCATCCGCGATCTCGGCCTGCTTGACCACGTCTGGGAGGGCGCGGGCACGGTCGAGGCGGCCGTCGGCAGCGCCGGGCCCGACGATCCCGGCCAGCCGGACCGCGCGGTCATCCTCACCAGGGCGGGCCGCCGGGCCCAGGGCGGTAGGCATGCACGCGGCCGGCAGGCGCCCGGGGCCGCGCCCGGCACTCCAGGGGCACGCGCGGGCCGGGGGAGAGCAGCCACCGTCCGTTCAGAAGACCGGGTCGAGCTTTTCCCGCAGGAGGCCGTGGACGCGGTCGAAGCCGACGCAGTCCTAATCCGCACCGGGCCCAAGGTGACCCCGCTGCACGGGCGCCAGTACCTCGCGCAGTTCGCCGCCGGGCGGCACTGGCAGGTCAGTGCGGGCGGGTTCTGGCAGGTCCACCCGGCGGCGGCGGACACGCTGTGCGAGGCCGTGCTCGGCGCGCTCGAGCCCAAGCCGGGGGACACCGCCCTCGACCTGTACTGCGGCGCGGGGCTGTTCGCGGGGGTGCTCGCCCCCGTGGTCGGCCCGGACGGCGCGGTCACCGGGATCGAGTCGGACGCGGCCGCGGTCAAGGACGCCCGGGCCAACCTGTCGGGCTACCCGTGGGCCACGGTCCGCCGGAACGACGTGGCCGAGGCGGTCGCCGACGCCGGGCTGCCACCGGCCCGGCTGGTGGTCGCCGACCCGCCCAGGTCCGGCCTCGCCCGCGAGGTCGTGGACTACCTGACCGGCGGTTACCTGAACGGCGGGGGCGCCGCCGAGCGGTTCGCCTACGTCTCCTGCGACCCCGCCACCCTCGCCCGCGACCTCGGCCTGCTGATCGCGGGCGGCTGGCACCTGGACGGGCTGCGGGCGTTCGACGCGTTCCCGATGACCCACCACGTGGAGTGCGTCGCCACTCTCACCCGCTGAGCCCGCCAAGGCAATGCTCGCTACTTGGGGGCTGACCTTGTGGAACCCGGCCGGGATCGGCGCGGTCAGCTCCGCGAGGTTCGCGCGCGTCGGCGGCAGCCAGCGGAAGTCGATCGTCCGCGTCAGGCTGGCCGGCTTCTCGCCCGCTCCGTTGCCCACCATGCGGGCCACCAGGTGGCTCACCAGCCGCACCGGCAGGTAACTGCGCGGGTCGATCCAGATCGTTGCGTCGCCCGCGGTCTTGTGGCCGGTCAGCTTGATCGCGTCCACGCCGTCGACCCACTGCCGCCCGGCGACGGTGAACGCGCCGCAGTTGAGCCCGGTTTCGATGGCCTGCCTCCAGTCCGCCGCGGTATTGCCGTCTACGCCGAACTGCGGCACGCCCAACAGCGGCAGGCCGACGCCGCACAGGCTGTTCCGTTCGGTCCCTTCGAAGAACGTCAGTGCCTGGCCGGGCCGAGCGTGACGCTGGTCCAGGTCCGGCTCTGGTAGTTGACCTCGGTGAGCACCAACGCGCGGTCCTCGGGCCGGAACGAGACATCGAAGGACGGCTGGCCGGCCGCCGTCTCGAGCAAATGCCGGGACAGCTCGCCGAACTGCCAGGCGTCGGTCGGGCCGCTTATCGCCGCGGGCACGCCGGGCCCGGCTCCACCGCGACGGTGGAGTAGCCGATCGCGTCGGTCGCGGCCAGCGCGCTGCTCACCCGGTTGACCACGTACGCGGTCGTCTCGATCGGTGCGGTGCCCGCGCTTCCCGCCGTCAGCGCGAACCCGGCGGTCGCCCCCGCGACGGCGGCGGCCGTCCCGGTCGCGGCGACCGCGAGCGCGGTGCGGCGGCGGCTCTTGCGGTAGCGCCGGTGCGCCTCCCGCGCCAGGCTTGGTCGCGGGTGCACCTCGACGTGCCCCATGTCGGCGCGCAGTCGTTCTTCGAAATTGATGCTCATGCCGTTCTCCCTGCGGGTTGGGGTGGTGTGATGTCACGCTCGCCTGGGGCGTTGCCCGGTGGGCGGTCGGGGGCGTCGTTGCTGCCCGCGGCGATGTCGCTGAGCTCACGGAGCCTGCGCAGGCCGCGCGAGCACGCGGCCTTGACCGTGCCGACGGAGCAGCCCATCGCGCGGGCTGTCTCGGCCTCGGAGAGTTCTTCCCAGTGCCTGAGCACGACCGCGGTCCGCTGCCGTGGCGGCAGCGCGCGCAGCAGCCGGATGACCTGATCGCGCTGGTCTACCGCGTCGGTGCCGTCGGGCACCGACGCCGGGCGGCCGAGCAGGCCGAGCCGCGCGCGCCAGGCCCCGTTGCGCCGCCAGCCGTCTGCGGCCAGGTGGTAGAGCGTCTGCCGCAGGTAGCCCTCGGGGTCGCCGCGGATCGTCCGCCACCGGCGGAACAGCCGCTCCAGCGCCGCCTGCAGCAGGTCCTCGCCGTCGGCGCGGCTGCCCGCGAGCAGGACCGCGGTGCGCAGCAGGTGCTCGCCCTTGGCGTTGAGCAGTTCCTCAAGTACCGCGACGGGCTGGGCGGCGGCGTCTTCCGTTCGCGCCCCGGGCCCGTCTCGTGTTCCCGCATCCATCCGGCTCCCTTCGTTCTCGTCACTCTCCAAGTACGAGTGAGGAGTCCGCAAGGTTGACCGGCAGGACGATCCCGCTGCTCTTAGGGCGCGTCCGGCCGATCGCCGCTGGCCGGGCTGTCCGGCTTGCGGGGCGAGCCGACGACGTAATAGCCGAGGCCCGGATAGCGGATCAGCAGTCCCTCGTCGACCAGCACGTTGAGCGCCTTGGCGCAGGTCTGCCGGGCGTGGCCGGACTGCTGGCTGAGCGTGGTGATCGAGGGTGTGGGCTCGCCAGCCGAATATTTTCCGTCCGCGATCGCCTTGCGCAGCTCGGATGCGAGTCGTACATACGCTCTTGGGTCTGATTCGTCACCTATCGACATCCTTGTACCGTACTCGATTGGCAAAGTTGCCAATCGCAACGTTTCGACAGTAGTCGACCATTGCCGTGATGGTGTAGGCTCCCTCGCATGTACCTATGGAGCCTTCTCGGAACTGACCTTTCGGCTGGACCGGCTTCTTCCGGTATCACCATGGACGCGGCCAGCGCCATGCGGTTGGCCGAGCCGGAGGTGGCGAAAGGCAACGCCTTCCTCTGCATAATCGAAGAGGTCCGCCCGAGGATCTCGGTGGGCGGCCTGGAGACGATCTACCAGCCGACCGGACGCCACTGGATCGGCCGCCGCACCTGCAGACGAGGTGTCTTCTGGGACGCCAAGCGGCGGACCGTCGATGCGGCCGAGTTCTACCGCGTCGACGCACCCCCGCGCTGGGTGGCGGGCGCGCTCGCCGACGAGGGTCGGGACGGGTTAGGACCGTCATGCGCTTAATTGTTCGGCGGCGGGTTGTCCTGTGTTGACGGTCGTTTGTACGTGGGAACTCATGTTGGATTGCGCTCAGCGGGGGACTAACGGTCATCGCGTTGCCTACGATCGTTGCTGTGGGAACGTTTTCGGGGGGGCGGCGCGGGCGGCGGGGTTCGGGCGGCGAAGACTGGCCAGTCGATGAGGCCAGGTCAGACGCTGACTTCCGGGAAGGCCCGGGCGCCGGGGCGGACGGTCAGGATTTCGCGCGCGGCGGGCCGGGCTGGAGCGGCGGACCAAGTGCCGCCGGCCCCGGCCGCGGCGGTTACGCCGGGCCCGGGCCAGCTGGAGCGAGCGGCCCGGTCGCGGGCGACCCGTATGGCGCGCCGCCCGGAGGGCCATACGCGGCACAGCAGCCATACGGGGTAGACCAAGCGCGGTCGCAGTACCCGCGAGCGTTTCCCGGGGGTATGGCGCAGGGCGGCGCACCGCAGGCAAACGTGCAGTACGGCGGCGGGAGGCCGGAAGGCGCCCGGCCGGGGGAGTCGTATCCGGCCGCGCCCTATGCCGGAGGGCCGGGCGGCGCGCAGCACGGGCGTGAGCCAACCGGCGCAGGACCGTACGGCGGGGTGCCGTACGGCGGCGGCTTTCCCGGCGACGGCCAGGTCAGGCTCGGGCAGCCCGGCCCGGCCAGGCCCGGCTACGGGCCCCCGGGCGCCGGGCAGTTCCCCGGGCCGCCGCGCAGCCCGGGCCGCCGCAGCCCGGGCCGCCGCAGCCTGGGACGTTCGGCCCGGGGCAATACGGGCCAGGAGCCGCAGGCGGCGTTCCGTCCGGATACCAGCCGTACCAGCCCGAGCAGTTCACCGGTGGGCCGATGCCGTCGGGGCCGATGCCGTCCGGCGCCCCCTTCCAGCCTGGGCCGCCGTTCCCGCCCGGGGCCTTCTCTGCTGGGGCGTATGGCGACCCGGCAGCGCGATATCGCGCGCGGGGCCCGATCGATGGCACTTCCGCCGGGCCAGCTACAGGTCGCTACACCGACGATGACGACCGGGTGCTCACGCCGACCACCATTTACGCGCCAGGCAGCCTCATCACCCCGCCGGAGGGTAACGACGACGGCGCACCCGGCGCCCGGCACCCGGCGGACCCGGCGGACCCGGCGGACCCGGCGGGGCCGGTGCGCCGCTGGCCAATGGCAGGCCCGGGGCCGCCTCCGGAGTACGTCGGCCCGTACGGGCACGGCACAGGCGCCGCCCAGCACCCGTACCAGTCGCAAGACCCGTACCACTCGCAAGACCCGTACCAGCGGCCGTACCCGCCACCGGGGCCGTTCGCTGGTCCGGGATTTGTCCCGCCCGATGGCGCATTCCCCGGTTCGGAGCCCTTCGCGGGACAGGGCGGCTTCGCCGGCCCCGGAGGTGCTCCCGGGCCGCGGCCGGTGCCCGGCTACGGGCCAGGGCCCGGGTACGGGCCAGGGCCCGGGTACGGGCCAGGGCCCGGGTACGGGCCAGGGCCCGGGTACGCGCCCCCGGGCGGGCAGCCCGGACCGGGCGGTTATGGCATGCAGGCTCAGCCCGGTCAGTACGGCGGGCAGGGGCGATCGGGCCAGTTCGGCAGGCCGGGGCAGCCGGGCACGGCCGGCCCCCTCCCGGGACAGGCGCCGCTGCCCGATGGCTACCCGTCGCACGCACGGATGGGCGGGCCAGGGCCAGGTGTCGGGGCGGAACCGGGCGGCTTCGCCGGACCAGCCGCCGGACCAGCCGCCGGCCCTCAGGGCTGGAACAGCGTCCCCGACTGGCAGCGGCCGGCGATGCCGCCCGGCGGGCCCGGGCCGAATCGATACCGGGGGCACGGGCACCCCGGCGCTGATGGGTATGGCCAGAACGTCAACGGCGGCGACTACGCCTACGTAATCAACGAACACGACGCCGGCCCGGCACGTCCAGGTCGGTCGGGCGGTCCGCGGCGGCCTGCCGGTGAGTCGCGGCCTGCTGCGGACCGGCGCGGTCAGGCGTCGACCGACAGTCTCCGGGCAATCACCTCGGGGGCGGCCGGCTTGACCCGGGACGCCGACCCGTCGGTGGACGCCAGCGAGGCCTACGGCCCCCATGATCCTGCTTACGGGCCGCCCGGCCCCGACTGGTACAGCGAGCGGGCGGCCGTTAACGACGAAGGGGCGGCCGTAAAGCCCGCGCAAGAGGCCGCGACATCGGAGCCCGCCCAGACATCGAAGCCGGCCCAGACATCGGAGTCCGCGGCGTCGGCAGAGCCACTGCGGGCAGCACAGGCAGCGGCGACGCGCCCGAACGCCCCGGACCCGTCTGCTGTCCGCGGCCCCTTCGAACCGCTTGTCGAGGCAGGCGGCCAGACGCACGACCTCGACGCCGCGCCGACCGGGGCGCCGGAGTATGAGCCGATAAGCCACGAATTCCCGGGCATCGCCGACGACGACCCGGCCGGATCGGCCGCCGCGGCGCTCGACCGGCTCAAGGCGCTGCACCTGACCGCGGCGGCGGTCGCACTGCCGAGCCTCGACGCCCACTTCGACCAGCTACTCGAAAGGCAGCGGAAGCTGATCAGCGAGTATCTCAGCCAGACCGGCGGCCCAGCGACGCCCGCTGCCACCGCTACCACCAGCACCGCCGACGGCAGCCTGGCGGGCTTCGGCGACGACTACCTGAGCGCGCGATGAGCGCGTGATCGCGGTCCTTGGCTTCGGCGAGGCGGGTTCGCTGATCGCCCGTGACCTGGTGGCGGCTGGTGCCGACGTCCGCGGCTTCGACCCCAGGGCAGGGATAACAGCTCACCCGCACCGGCTAGCCTTCGCAGGCGTGAGCAGTGTGCGTCAACTGGTGTACCTCTCAGGATCGCCCGGGGCAGGGAAGACATGAAGACAAGCCTGGCCGCGGACCTCGGGTACGCGCTCCTGACCAAGGATCTGATCAAGGAGACGCTGCACGACGCCCTCGGTGCCCCCGAGCCGCCACCCTGCACGCCGCCGACCCTGCCGCCCCGGCCGTGGACGCGGCCCCTCTGGTCGGCTCGGGCTACTTGATGTCCGTTGACGAACTTCTGCCACGCCTGGGCGCTGAACGCGAGCGTGCCGCCGACGCGGTTGGTGGTGTCGCGGACTAGGACCGCACTGTCGCCAGCTACCTCTACGCAGTTCTGTCCGCCGTTGGCGCTATAGCTTGACTTGCGCCATGGAGCGCTCATGGTTTGCATTCCTCTGCCGCCTTCATGATGAGTTCTAGGCTCTCCGGGCCTGAGAGTGCATCCAAGCTTACTCGGTCGAAGATCGCCAGACCTGCCCTTATCGCCGGTCGCTTGTCGGTCGTCACGTCCTCCACGGCATCCATCAGCATCACGTCGGCGTCATCCAGGCTCGCGATGGTGAACGAGCCGACGTGCCCGGCGTTGGCCCCCCGGCTTGCGGGCACGACCTGAATCCCGATGTGCTTCCGCTGTCCCTGCTCTGCAAGGTGCGTGAGCTGCTTGTGCCGGATGTCTTCCGACCCAACGCGACGATGCAGCACGGCTTCGTCCATGACCGCGATGAGGCGGACCGGCACGGGACGCCGCTCGATGCGTCTGCTGCTGAAGGTCGATCCGGGCGGCCACGCGGTCCTCTATCAGGTCATCAGGAGTGCCCGCCCCCTCGTGCAGCGCACGCGCGTAGTCGGGAGTCTGAAGGGGCCCGGGGATGATGATCGGGTGCCATGTCCGGATGGTATGGGCCAGGACCTGGGCGCGGAAGAAGTCCTCAAACCACACCGGTACCGGGCTATCCGCTGCGACCCACGCGAGACGGGCGCTCGCCTCGTACAGCTCGAAGTCCACATGGCACAGTTCGCACCATTTGCGAAGCAAGTCCGATGCGATGTGCCTCGTCCCGTTTTCAATCTTCGTCACAGTGGTGCGGTGCATGCTGCATCGCCGCGCCGAACTCCTCCTGATTGCGGTAACCAGCAGCTATTCGGGCTTCCCTGAGTTTCCTGCCCAGCCGCTTGGCCGGGCGGTCGTCATCGCCGTCTGGTGACGCCATCGTGGCAGCCTCCGGTCACATGGTGGCACTTCAGGGACACATCCTTGCCGCACTTAGCGTAGCGCTGTCACTTCCTGTCAGGCTAGGGCATACGTCCCGCCGCCGCCCAAGTGAACACAAGTCCCGAGACACCCCCGGCGGCGTCGGGACGCCGAGAACCGCCACTTACCACGGGGTAGACATGGGAACGCGCGCATGATCGTGTGGGTATGGGACGCGGACGGCCCCGCCGGCCGCAGCGCCAGCGGCGTAACCGACGACGCGGACGCCGCGCGGCACGCGGCCCGCGCGGCCATCACCGCCACCGGCGCGCAGACCGCCACCGTGGAATGGGCCCTCCACCTCGACGGCGGCGACCGGATGACATCTGGCTACCTGCGCAGCGGCTCCGGCTGGACCGCCCGCCGCCACGACGACGGGACAATCACCTGGGCGCAATTCGTCACCCTGGCCGCCTCATGAGCACTGCCCCTGGGGTGGGACACCGGGCGGGACATCGGACCGTGTTTGCGCAGGTGCGCTGGTGTGCTGTCCGGGCCGGACGGAGACCAGGGACGCGCCGACGCCGACCGGGCCGGGCAGGCGCAGGTAGATCGCGACGTGCTCTCTGGGTGGATCATATACTCCGGTCCGTCCTCAGCCTGATGCCCGCTGCGATCATCAGAATTCCCACTGGTTCTGGGGACTGGCATCATCATAAACTTACAGCGCTAAAATTCTGCACGTACTGTCACTTCAGAAGATCCACACCACAGCGAATCAGCGAATGGCGCGTAGGAATTCATGTTGACACCTGGATGATATCCACTCATGCTGGCGAGATGGCGTACATTTTGTGCGCCGCTGCCTCTAATAAGCACGGGGGCTCCAAATCGATGGTCAGGGCTGACGGCGGGCCAGACCTCGCACAGTTCCAGCAGCAGGCTGGGCTTATCTCCTGCGACGGGAGGAGGGCCGTGAAGCCGTTGCGGTGGATGCTCGCTAGCGGGCCGGCGGAGTTCCCACAGGCCGACTGGCAATCGGGGAATGTCCGTTGACCACCAGCGCGGCAGCGGCGGGGACGGTCACCATCGGTGGTGACCTGACGGTTAACCGGATGGGATTCGGGGCTATGCGGATCACCGGTCCCGGCGCGTGGGGGCCTCCGTACCGTCCTGAATGTGCCATCGCGGCGCTGCGGCGGGCCGTGGATCTCGGCGTCAACTTCATAGACACTGCCGATTCCTACGGGCCTGGGGCGAGCGAGGAACTCATCGCGGAGGCGCTATACCCGTATCCGCCTGATCTGGTCATCGCGACGAAGGGCGGGCTGGTCCGGCCCGGTCCTGGCCAGTGGGAGGCCGATGGGCGCCCCGGGCACCTGCGGGAGAGCTGTGAGGGCAGCCTGCGGCGGCTGAGGCTGGAGCAGATCCCGCTGTACCAGTTCCACCGGCCGGACCCGGGGGTTCCGGTCTCTGAGTCCATTGGCGCGCTGGCTGAGCTGAAGCAGGAAGGCAAGATCCGGCATATAGGCGTATCCAACGTATCGGAGGCGCAGTTGCGTGACGTCCAGAAGGTGACTCACGTGGTGTCAGTGCAGAACCGCTACAACGCGGCGGACCGGCGGTCGGAGGGGATCGTTGCCCTGTGCGAGTCCGAGGGCATCGTGTTCTTGCCGTGGGCTCCGATGCAAGAGGCAGCCCGGCTGCCTCCCGTTCTGGACGCGGCGCGGCGGCTTGGCGTCGAACCGGAGCAGGTCGCGCTGGCGTGGCTGCTCGGCCGGTCGCCGCAGATCCTGACAATCCCAGGCTCGGGTTCCGCCGGGCATGTCTCCGCTAATGTCGCCGCCGCGTCGCTGGAACTCGTGTCGGGGAAGCGAACGCCGCAGGTCGTGACCGCCGCCGCGGCGGCTGACCGCAATTCCCCTCCCGCCCAGGGGACCGGGGCGGGGGCAGCCGCGGAAGGACTGCCTTTACACTATGACTGCCTTTCCCCGCCCGCGGATGCCTTTGAGGCAAGGGATGCATCAGCAAACTCACATTCCTTCAGGCTGGAAAGGCGCAAGCCCATTTGCGATCATCAGGTTCAGCCGGTCCGCTTAAATGCCCGGTTTTGGCCTGCTGCGGGAAGAACAGGAGAGCGCCGAGATGCCCAGTAAGGTCATCAAGGAAAAGGTGCTGTGCTACATCGTCCGTGACGGGAAGCTGCTGGTGTTCAGGCACACGGACTACAGCTACGAGCAGGTGGGCATCCAGGTGCCAGGCCGGCAGCGTTCGCGACGGCGAGGCTCCGGAGGCCGCCGCGCTCCGCGAGGCGCGCGAGGAGACGGGCCTGTCCGAGTTCAAGGTTGTCAGGAGGCTCGGCGAGGCCGAGTACGACATGAGCCCTTACCGCTTCGAGGTCCAGCGGCGGCATGTCTACCACTTGGAGCTGACCGAACCGGCCCCGGAGCGGTGGGCCAGCCAGGAAGATCACGACGGCGAGCAGGAGCCCACCCGCTTCGAGTGCTTCTGGGTTCCCCTGGAAGCCGCCCACATCCTCCAGTCGGGCCAGGGTGCCCTGCTGGGGCGCCTGTACGACTAATCCCGCTCTTTTCCCTGCCGCATGGAGGCAGCCGATGGGACAACGACCCGATGCCGGGCTGCATGACCTGACCGGCCAGGTATACCGCCATCTGGGCGACCATGATGACAGCAGCGCGGTGTCAGTGATCCTCAAGCTGCGCGGCGAGACCTGCGACATCGACTGCCTCTACTGCTATGAGAAGCGCAAGGAAGCCCCCGGTGGCGCCAGGATCGGCGCTGACCAGGTCCGGCGGCTGCCCGAGATCTTTCGCGGGCGGCCCATCGCGGTGGAACTGCACGGCGGCGAGCCGCTGGCTGCTGGCCGCGATCATGTTGCTGGCGTGCTGCGCGAGCTGGCCTGCCAGCCTTCGGTCATCCGGGTGTCCATGCAGACCAACGGCGTCCAGCTAGACGGCGAGTGGCTGGACCTCTTCGAGGAGCTGTACCCGGGCCTGCTGATCGGCATCTCCCTTGACGGGGACGCTGACGGGAACGCCTGGCGGGTCGGATACGACGGGAAGCCCGTCTATCCGCGGGTGGCCTCGGCGCTCGGCTTGCTCGCGTCGCGCGGATGGTCCGCCGGCGTCATCGCCGCCGTAACCCCGGCCATGCTGGGCCGGGCGGAGACCGTCATGGACCACATCGCGGGATTCGATGCCGTCAGCGCGGTCAGCTTCGTTCCCTGCTTCGACTCGCCGGTCCAGCGCCCTACAGCCGCCCAGGGCGCCCGCCCCCGTTAGCCGGATGCTCCAGCGGGCTGCCCTTGACGGTGACCGGGGACCCGCCTGGGCGATCCGGCCGGGCGAGTACGCCGAGTTCATCCTGGCCGCCAGCGCGCGCTGGATCAGCGCCGGCTACTTCACCCGGATGAAGCTGGAGCCTGCCGTTTCGGTCATCCGCAGGCTGCGGGGCCTCCACACCGGCTTCTGCCATTTCTCCGACCTTAAGTGTGATCACGTCTTCACCCTCTACCCGGACGGCCGCCTCGGCAGCTGCGATGAGCTGCCCTGGCCGCAGGCCCGGCTCACGACACTGGACCAGGCCGACGGCGAGAACACGGTCCAGGCCGCCCAGCGCGGCTCGCCGCTGCTCACCGCCGGCAGGGAGCTGATGAGGCGGTGCCTCTCGTGCGAGTACCGTTCCGCCTGCGGCGGCGGCTGCGTGGCGACGCGCTGGCGGCAGGACCTTGCCGGGGACCAGGATTCCTACTGCGCCTACCGGATGCGGATGATCGACGGGATCGCCGCGCTGCTCGCCCAGCCCGCTCATCCTGACGGCGCACGGTGCCGCACCGCGCGCTCGCGGCCCCGGACTCCCAACGGCATGCGCGACGTGGCGGCGTTCATCACCCGCTGGGACACCCCGCAGCCGTCCCCGCCAGCGCGCCTGCTGACCAGCGCCCACGGCAACGTCAACGCGGCCGGCCTGCCTGGCGTGCATGAGGCCGATGACCTGCATCCCGCCGATCCGCAGTGGAGCCAGGCGATCGAGCCGGGTGCCCGGTGCCTGGTCGAAGCCGTCACGTCCGGCTGGGGCCTTATCACCTACGACAGCTGCCAGGGCCACGCCTACCCGGGCACGAGCCTGCCGCCGGCAGAGCGAAGAGTAGGAGTACTCCCGCGCGATCGCGGGGAGTACGCCGCTACTGCCGCCGCCCTGTGCCGCGCCGTGACCAGGTCGGCAACCGGAATGCCTGCCCAGGTCCGGGTGCTGCTCGCGCGCTCAGAGCTGACCTGCGAGGCCACCAGTCGCGCCACCCCCGTCCTCGACCTCGCCCTGCGCCCGGCGGCCGGATATGGCTGGCCTGAGTACTTCGCCGTCCTGGACCAGGCGACCAGCGTTCTCGCCCAGGCTCTGCACGGTGAAACGCCTGTCCCCGACGTAGCCTGTGGCTGTGCCCCGCAGACCGCCGTCGCCGAGAGCGCAGGGCAGCTCGAGCCATGACCGGAGCAGCGAACCCCGCACTCGCCAGCCAGTTGCTCGGCCGGATCGTCTACTTCCACGCCCTGCTCATCGAGCCTGCCATCACGGACCAGGGCCCTGCCGGCGTGGGCACTGGCACTGAATGCTGCAACCATGACGGTCACGACCCGCATCAGCAGCCAGCCGGGCAGCCTCCTGCCGGCCACGCCGTGGACCGTGCTCCATGACGTTGCCTCTACCTTGCCCGCCTGGTACCGGCCGTGCCCCTCGTCAGGCGGGGACTGCTGCGCTGTCTGCCAGGTCACCGCGGCAGCCGCTGCCGTGGCCGCTGGCTGGGCCGACACCGAGTCCCGGGCCTATCACGAGTCTCCCGCCCCTGCCCGGGCACGCGCCTGCGCCCAGGTGGCGGCGACCAGGATCGGCGAGGCATTCGCCGCCGGGCAGCAGGCGTCCTGCCAAGCGCTCACCCGGCTGACCGCCGCCTCACGCGGCCAGCCCGTGCCCGCCGGCGCCGACGAGCTGCCGCTGACTGCAGAGCTGCTCGCCTTGTGGGATCGATCCTCCCTGGCGGGCCAGCTGCCTGTCATCAGCTGGCTGAACCACTGCTCCGGTCTGGACGACGTCAGGCGGAATCCTGAGCGCGAGGAGGACTGGCCAGTGATCCACATCGCCGAGACCGTCACCATCGGCAGCGTCGAGGGGTTCCTGACCCCAGCCGAGCGGGCGCGGCTCGCCATGATCATGAACGGCTTCCTGTCACCCGGGCAGCGTTCCCGCTTCGGCCCCGGCCGGTCAGATTCCATCCACGAGATACCGGGCCATACCGCTGAGCAGGCGATGGCGATCTACGAGCCGCCGGCCGGCTTGAGGTGCCGCACATCCCGGACGAGGCCGAGAAGCTCCTGCAGGAGGCCTTCCACCGTGCTCGTCCCGCGCTATCGCGCGTCATGCCCGCCATCACGGCGTGCCGCCCGTGGACCTACGTCGAGTACGGTCCCGGCCAGCACATCACCAGCCACCTTGACGGCATCGCCCCCGATCCCCTGGCATGGCCCCGCCAGATCGCCGGCGTCAGCGTCACGATCACCGAGCCGGAATCCGGCGGTGCCTTCTACGTCGAGACGGCATCCAGCGACCGCCTGTGGGACACCCGCATCAGCCGCGACGCTGAGCACGGCTACGCCGAGGGAATGTGGCTCGCTCGTGACGGCACCGATCATTCCGCGAGCTGGTTCGCGGAGATGCCCCGGACCCGGTGGACCGTGCTCGCCGCACCTGGCACCGCGGTGCTCTACGGCTCCCAGCTCGCCCACGGCACCGAGCCAGTGCGCAGCGGCCGCGCCGAGAAGTTCATCAGCTGGCTATTCGCGGACACCAGCCCGGCACCGGAAAGCGGGTAACGCGCATGCTGCTCGCGCTGGAGGGGATCGCCGGAGCCGGAAAGAGCACGCTGCGCGACTGGCTCCTGAGCGCTGCGACCGCCAGGGACATCCCCATGGGTCATGCCGGCCAGTTCTCCTGGCTATCCCTGCCCGCTACCCGGACCCTCATCGGGCTTCGGTCAGGCAGTCCAGCCCCCACCGCTAGGCAGGCACTTGCCGCAGCCCAGCGCGACCTTGAGCTGCATGCCCGCCACAACCTCGTCCCGGCCCTAGCGCGCGGGCCCGTGATCGCAGACCGCTTGGTCCTGTCCACGGCGGCGCTGCTGGCCCTCGTCCACGAAGGGGCTGTCGGCGGCTACGTGCGGCAGCTCGCCGAAGTAACCGCCGCCCGCCCTGACCTGACCGTCCTGATAACCACCCCGCCCGAGGTCTGCCACGGCCGGCTGGCCGACCGCGAGACCGCGCGCCGGTTCGGCGAGGACCAGAAGGCAGCCGCCAGGCTCGCGGACCTCTACGCGCAGGCGGCCACCGCCTGGACCGCCACAACCGGCCGCCCCGTGCTCAGGCACCCGTGCTCGACCGACGCAGACCTAAGCACGCTCGGCAGCGCGTGCCTGGCAAGGGTCGGCACCACCGCCATCCCAGCCGCCCGATCCGGGGAACCATCATGAACCTGGACCCCCTGCACCCGGCGGCCTGGGTCACCGGCCAGGTCAGCGCCGCCGGATGGGACGTGCGCGACCTGCTCGCGTTCACCCGAGCCAGCACGCTCATGCTCGCGAGCCGGAGCGGGCAGCCCCCCGTCGTGATCAAGGCCGGCTTCGGCAGCAACCACGTCCTCGCCGAGCTAGACGACCGCGCCAGCCGGCGGCCTACGGGTTCTACTGGTACGCCGAGATGACCAGCCAGGAACGAGCGCTCAGCAGGGACGATTTCCGCCACGAGATAGCCCTCACCCGCGCAGCCGACGGCATCGGGAACGTCGTCCCAAGCCTAGAGGAAGGCAGCCTCAGCCGCTTCGACTGGTACACCATGCCCTACTGCCAAGGCGGCAACTTCCGGCCACTGCTATCTGCAGGGTCGGCAGCCCCGGAGCATGAGACGGCCTCGCTCGGCATCAGCGTCCTCGCCGATGTGGCGAACGGGCTAGACGAACTGCACCAGCGCGGAATCGTGCACCGCGATGTCTACCAGGAGAACATCCTCATCCACCACGGCACCGGACTGGTCACCGACCTGGGCGCCGCACGCCAAACGAGCACCCCCAGGGGGCCTGCCAGGCGCGGACCCGAGGTGCACTGGCCGCCCGAGTACGCCCGCTCCTACGACACCGCGACCCCGGCTGCCGACGTGTTCAGCCTTGCCGTGCTCGCCTACAGGTTCCTCTGCCACGACATTCCCCGCCACGGGCACTCCCGGCTGGACGCCGCGCCTGCCGGCCTCCGCCCTGTGATCGCCTCTTCCCTGGCCGCCTCGCCAGCTGACCGGCCAACGATGGCTGAGCTCCGCGACGCGCTGAGACGCGCCGCGGCCAGCAACGCCTTGGCGCCCCCGACGCGGCACGGCTAGCCAGGCACGGAAGGACCACAATGCCCCCCGCCCGCGCGCCTCCCGGCCTTTCCCTAGTCAGCGCACTCCTCAAGAGAAAGGATTCAGGCTATGGATAACGATGACTGGACCGCCGAATTCCTAGCCGCCGTGGACGACCTCCGCGGCGACGACGACAAGGTCCGCACGACCGCGCACACCTCTAGCGTCTCCGACAAGGGCTGGGCCACCCACACGGCCAACACTGACGCTTCCTGACCACCCGCGCGACCGGGGCCGGGCCGCCCCTGGCCCGGCCCCGGCAGGAGGTTACCGACTTATGGCCGAACCGGCTCCCGGGCACATCTTCAGGTTCCCGCCCACCCTGCGATTGCACGACACCAGGACTCGGCGCATCCGCGCGATCCTCCGCCCCGACCCGGCACCCGCCGACCCGTACGTGGTGTTCACCGCGTGGGATCATTGCCTGGCCCACCACGCCCTGGAAGGCGCGGAGGCCGCGGCGCGAGCCGCAGACGCCGCGACATTCAACTGGTACCGCGCTCACCCAGACGCGGACGCGCTCGCGCACAGCGTCCCCACCGATGCAGGACCGCGCGTCATCGTGAACCCCGGCATAGACCGGATGCCCCGCTCAGGGATCGCTGAGACCCCTTACTACGTGCTGGGCACCGCCACGAGCTCAGCACCAGCCGGACTGCTCGACCTCGGCACGCAAGCGTTCACCACAGGCGCGGAGGCTGGCTTCGCCGAACTGCTGGCCGGACACGCCGTAGTCGTATGCCTGCTTCGCGGCAAGAGCCTCGGCGACCCGCTCCATAGCTGGACCATCACCCGGCTCCCAGGAACCATCTTCTGCGACTACACCAGCCACCCGGCAGTCCTCGCCCGCGACCTCATCCACGAGGCCGGCCACAACTGGCTCAACGACGCCCTCACCGCGACCCAGAACGTGATCAGCGAAGACACGAAATTCTTCTCGCCCTGGAAGCAGGCCATGAGGCCCGCATATGGGTTCATACACGCATGCTGGGCCTTCCCGCTGACAATGCTGTTCACCGCCCGCGCGCTAGAAGGCAGCACAGGCGAGCTACGGAAGTTCCTCACCGGCTACCTGGACGGGCAGCGCAGCCTGCTCGCCGCCACCGCCAGCGACCATGAGAAGGCCGCCGCCCTCATAGGTGACCAGGGTCTGCGGCAGCGACTGCACACCATCTACAGCCAGGCGCGCGATCTGTGACCCGTCCGACGCCGGGCGGACCGATCCCGCCGGCCGCACCCGCAGCCGCGCAGCCCGGCGTCATCCTGCACGTCCACTCGCCGGGCACGCCAGCCATCGTCGCGCACGCCGGGCTTGCCAGTATCGAGCTAGCCGTGCCCATCAGCGAGGCGACCGTCTTCAACACCGGGTCGGTCGCCAAGCAAATCACGGCGCACCTGCTCATCCTGGCGGCGCGCGATCGCGACCTCAGCCTGCAGCAGCCCGTCTCCGGCCTTCTGCGTAGATTTCGCCTGGCCGATGTCACCATCGCTGACCTCATCCAGCACCGCGGCGGCGTCCGCGACGTCGAGTCCATGCTGTCCCTCGCAGGCTTCCGGGATCTCGATCACTACACCGCGGACGACCTCCTCGCGCTCGCCTACCGGCAGCGCCGCCGCGCCGTCCCGCCAGGGCAGTTCCTCTACAGCAACACCGGCTACCTGCTCCTGGTCGAGATCCTGCGCGACATCCACGGCATAGGCCTCCAGGACCTCGCACGCCAGCAGATATTCACCCCCCTCGGAATGACATCCACACGCTTCCAGTCCGACACCCGCGAGGTGATCCCAGGAGCGGCCTCCAGCTACCAGTTCACCCACGACGGCTGGAACAGGGCACAGCGGCCAGTCGCCCTGCCCGGCCCCGGAACCCTGTGGTCAAGCGCAGCCGACATGGACCGATGGCTCGCCAACCTCCACCGGGAACGTGCCGACGCCAGCGCACTGCCCTCCGAAGCGGACCTCGCCTACCAGCCCAGCGACCATCATCCCTTTACTTACGGCCCAGGCCTGTACGCCGACCCACGCCCAGGAAGCCTCGCCGCCTTCCACAACGGGCACGAGCAGGGATTCTCCGCCACCACCCACCTCACCGTCACGGGAACCCGGATCACCTGCCTCTCCAACCACGCCGGACTAGCCGCCGACCACATCGCCGCAGCAGCCCTCGACCAGCTCGACCAGCTCACGCAGCAGCACGCCGACCCCGTGTCAATCATCGCCAATGCGTTCAGCGCCCTCGCCCGGAAATCCGCGCCAATGGCTCACCCGTCAGCCTCGGCCACGGAACCTGAACACACGCTCATAGGCGCATACACCTGCGATGAGGTACCCGGCGTCTTGCGCCTGACCCACAGCGCAGGCCAGCTATACCTCTGGCGGCGCGGCACCAGCCGCAAGCTCACCCCCATCAGCCCGGAGGCATACGAAGGCGAGGGCTACACCCTGACCATCCCAGCCACAGCGGGCAATGACCACCCGCACGGCTTTACCCTCGACCTCGCCCGGGCACCCGGCCTGTGGTACCACCTCCAGACGCAACCCGTCCAGCATTGAGGCCAACCGTGAATCTGAAAGCGAGGTCCTGCGCCCCCCGCTAACCCGCGCGAGGTACCTTGATGTCGAGATACTGTAGGTTAGGCACCGGGGGACGCCGCAGACGCATGAATGAAGACGTGCGGGCAAGGCGTATGAACAGACGCATGACTGGGCGAGGAGGCTCAACCAACGATGACTGCGAACAGCTTCGGCAGCCGCGCGACGCTTGAGGCGGGCGGCGCGGCGCACGAGATCTACCGCCTGGACGCGGTCCCGGGCAGCGAGAACCTCCCGTACAGCCTGAAGGTGCTGCTCGAGAACCTGCTCCGCAACGAAGACGGCCTCAACATCACGGCCGACCACGTCAATGCCCTCGCCAACTGGGACCCGGACGCGCAGCCGCACACCGAGATCCAGTTCACCCCGGCCCGGGTGATCCTGCAGGACCTGACCGGCGTGCCCGCCGTCGTCGACCTGGCCGCCATGCGCGAGGCGATGCGGGCCCTGGGCGGCGACCCGACCAAGATCAACCCGCTCATTCCGGCCGAGCTGGTCATCGACCACTCTGTAGTGGCCGACATCTTCGGCGTGCCCGAGGCGTTCGAGCGCAATGTGGCGCTCGAGTTCCAGCGCAACTCCGAGCGGTTCCAGTTCCTGCGCTGGGGCCAGGACGCGTTCACCGGGTTCCGCGTCGTCCCGCCCGGCACCGGCATCGTGCACCAGGTGAACATCGAGCACCTCGCCCGGGTAGTGATGACGGGCGGTGGCGGGGACGAGGCGGGTGGTGGCGGGGATGAGGGGGTAAGAAGAAGTCAGGCCTACCCCGACACCTGCGTCGGCACCGACAGCCATACCACCATGGAGAACGGCCTCGGCATCCTCGGCTGGGGCGTCGGCGGCATCGAGGCGGAGGCGGCCATGCTCGGCCAGCCGATCTCCATGCTGATCCCGCGGGTGGTCGGGTTCCGCCTCACCGGCCAGCTCCCGCAGGCGACCACCGCCACCGACCTGGTGCTCACCATCACGGAACTGCTGCGCAAGCACGGCGTGGTCGGCAAGTTCGTCGAGTTCCACGGCGACGGCGTAGGCCGGGTCCCGGTGGCCAACCGGGCGACGATCGGCAACATGTCGCCGGAGTTCGGCTCGACCGCCGCGATCTTCCCCATCGACGATGCCACCATCGAGTACCTGCGGCTGACCGGGCGTCCCGAGACCCAGCTTGACCTGGTGGAGAAGTACGCCAAGACCCAGGGCCTGTGGCACGACCCCGACCGCGAGCTCCGCTTCTCCGAGGAGCTCACCCTCGACCTGTCCACCGTCGTGCCGTCCATCGCTGGCCCGAAGCGCCCGCAGGACCGGATCGAGCTGGCCAACGCCAAAACCGCCTTCCGCGACGCGCTGCCGGCCTACACGGGCGCCGACAACGGCTCGTTCCCGGCGTCCGACCCGTCCGAGAACGATGACACCCGTGCCACCCACGAGGTCAGGGTCACCCTGGAGGACGGCGCCGAGACGACCCTCGACCACGGTCACGTCGTCATCGCCGCCATCACCTCCTGCACCAACACCTCCAACCCGTACGTGATGATCGGCGCGGCGCTGCTGGCCAAGAAAGCTGTCGAGAAGGGCCTGGCCCGCAAGCCCTGGGTGAAGACCACCCTGGCCCCCGGCTCGAAGGTGGTCATGGACTACTACGAGCGGGCCGGCCTGATCCCGTACCTGGACAAGCTCGGCTTCAACCTCGTCGGCTACGGTTGCACCACCTGCATCGGCAACTCCGGCCCGCTGCCCCCGGCGATCAGCGCCGCGGTCAACTACAACGACCTCACCGTGGTGAGCGTGCTGTCCGGCAACCGCAACTTCGAGGGCCGCATCAACCCCGACGTCAAGATGAACTACCTTGCGTCCCCGCCCCTCGTGGTCGCCTACGCCCTGGCGGGCACGATGGACATCGCCCTCGACCGCGATCCCTTGGGCACCGACAGCGAGGGCGCGCCGGTCTACCTGGCCGACATCTGGCCGTCGCCGGAAGAGGTGAGCAGCGTGGTCGCGAGCTCCGTCGCCGCCGAGATGTTCACCGCCGACTACGCCGACGTGTTCCAGGGCGACGACAACTGGCGTGGCCTCGACGTGCCGGCCGGCGACACCTTCGAGTGGGTGGACAGCTCCACCTATGTCCGCCGCCCGCCCTACTTCGACGGCATGCCGGCCGACCCGGCGCCGGTGACCGACATTCACGGCGCCAAGGTCCTCGCCAAGCTGGGCGACTCGGTCACCACCGATCACATCTCCCCGGCGGGCGCGATCAAGGCCGCCGCCCCGGCGGGCCGCTACCTGACCGAGCATGGGATCGAGCGGGCGGACTTCAACTCCTACGGGAGCCGCCGCGGCAACCACGAGGTGATGATCCGCGGCACCTTCGCCAATATCCGGCTCCGCAACCAGCTCGCGCCTGGCACCGAGGGCGGGGTCACCGTCAAGGACGGCAAGGAGATGTCGATCTACGACGCCTCCCGCGAGTACATCGCCGAGGGCACGCCACTGCTCGTCCTCGGCGGCAAGGAATACGGCTCCGGGTCCTCCCGCGACTGGGCGGCGAAGGGGACCGCGCTGCTCGGCGTCCGCGCGGTGCTGGTCGAGTCGTTCGAGCGCATCCACCGGTCGAACCTGATCGGCATGGGCGTGCTCCCGCTCCAGTTCAAGCCAGGCGAGAACGCGGAATCCCTCGGGCTCACCGGGCAGGAGACCTTCACTATAGAAGGTATTGAAAATCTCAATTCCGGAACTACCCCGAACGAAGTCGCGGTGACCGCCGACGGTAAAAGCTTCAACGCGATCGTCCGAATCGACACGCCCGGCGAGGCCGACTACTACCGGCACGGCGGGATCATGCAGTACGTGCTCCGGTCGTTGCTAGCGGGGGCACAGTAGCCAGCGGCACAGCAGGGGCGCGGAAGGCGCGATAGGGAAGGAAACCGGGACGCGGCGGCTGACAACGTACGCGTCCCGGCTCGTGCCGCGGGCCGATAGGCTCATTCACATGGCCCACGACCACGACCACGTCAACTCCCGCGACGTCGACGACGATGACTTCGAGTACGAGGACATCGACATCAAGGAGGCGCTCGGGCTGCCCGACGCGCTGCCGCCGATCCGCCTGCTGCCGCTGCCCCAGCTCGCGGCGGAGGCTCGCAAGGCACCGCTGCCCGGCCAGCTCGCCGCGCTCGCCACGTGGGTGGGCAAGGACGGCCGCGAGGTGGACGAAGACGGCGACCTGAGCGACGAGGACCAGGCTGCTGCCGTCACCGAGCTCGGCGTTACCGCCGAGGATTTCGACTTCCTGTGGGAGTACGCGCTCGGCGTGGAGTGGCTGCTCTTCGACCCCGAGGACGAGGACCGGGTGCTGCCGGGCGAGACGGCGGACGACTGGGCCTCGGGCGACGACGAGGCGGTTTTCGGCGCCTGGTCGTCCACCCTGGCCGCCGTTCTCGGCGAGACGCTTGAGCTCTACGGCCCCGAGCCGGACTTCGACGCCGAGTCCGACACCGACGAGGATGACACCGACGACGAGTTCAACTTCTCCGGACAGGGGATGGCGATCGCCATCCTGCTCTTCCTGGCCCGCCGGGAGGGGCTGACCGGCGAGGAGTTCGCCGAGGTGCTCTGGGAGAACGCCGCCGGCGGCGTCGTCGACGAGATGGACGAAGAGACCCGCGAGGAGCTCGCCGAGGCGCGCGAGCGGTGGGAGGAAGAGTACGGCGACCCGGCCCGGCTGCTCCTCGACAAGCTGCACACCCTGCTTGCGATCACCGAGACCGCCGAGACCATCCGGCTCACCCCGCTGGCGCTTGCCGCACTGCACGAGCAGCTGGTCGAGGCCGGGGTGGAGATCCCGCTGCTGCCGCAGACCGCCGCCGAGCTGACCGGCGCCGAGCTGCTCGCGATGGCCGAGGGCATCAGCGACACCGAGTTCGAGGCCGAGGCCAGCGCCTGGTCGGCGGCGCGCGGCGCCGACGCGGCCGCCAGGGAGCTGCTCGAGCTGGCCGCCCAGGGCGAGCCGGGGGAGCGGATGCTCGCAGTGGCCGCGGTCACCCACATCGGCGCCCCGGCCGAGGCGGCCCTGCGGGCCAGCCTGCAGGTTCCACAGGTCCGCGGGTACGCCAAGGTCACGCTGCTCTCGCTGTCCGGTATCGACGGCGTGAACGGCGGATCGGCCGACGTCCCGCCGGAGCTCGAGCTTGGCCCGGATGACCTTGCCTGGCTGGCCACCGACCTGCTGACGCTCGCCTGCGACGACGAGTACCCGGACCCGGACGACCTCGCGGTCAGCTTCCGCGAGGCAGTGCCGCTGGGTCAGGAGGTTCCGCTGTTCGAGGCGATGGCGCGCAGCGCGCACCCGGACGCCGAGGACGTGCTCGATCACCTCGGCAGGTACCACCCGGACAAGCAGGTCGCCAAGGCGGCCAGGACCGCAGCGCACAAAGCCGCATCGCGGCGGCGGTAGCGCGGGTAACGTTACCGGCGGGGCGGGCGCGGGAACGCCGGCCCCGCCGGGGAAAACTGAAGACTTAACGGGGGAAGGCGCACCCATGACCGAGGCCACGGGGACCAGCGTGAGCGGCAATCTCGCCGCCATCAATCACGTCGTGGTGCTGATGCTGGAGAAGCGCTCGTTCGACCACACGTAGGTACTCGCGACCGTCGAGCAGCGCTGGAACCTCCAGCCCCTTACCGCCCGCACGCTGCCGCCCCGACCATCGGCGGCGTGCTCACTGAACTTCCGGCCGCGGGAGCCGACGACGGCCCTGAAGACGACCGCACCGAGAAGCAACGCTTCCACGATGCGCTGCAGCTGGCCTGTGCACCACAGCCCCGCACGAGCGAGCCCTTGGCCGCCTCGACTCTAGAATTTGTACAAGTTTTGGTACACTATTGATATGGCTAGTCATGAGGTAATTCAGGTGCACCCGCTGTCGGAGGTCAGGGCGCGGCTGTCAGGCATCCTGGCCCGGTTCCGGCGCGAGGGCGCGGCGGCCGAGCCGATCGCGTTCGGTTCGCACCGCAAGCCCGAGGCGATCCTGATCCCTTACGAAGCTTACGAGCGGTACGAGGCGCTGGCCCGCCAGCGGGCCCGCTTGGATGGTGCCCTTTCTGCCGCGCAGTCGGTGCAGGTGGAGGTGCCGGGAGCGTTTAGCCCGGCACATGACCGGGAGGTATCGGCGTACGTGGACGGTGAGATAAGCGCCGCCGAGCTGTACCGCAGGACTGTCTCTCGGTACCGGCAGCCGTAGATGCCGGATGACCCGTACGTCGACCCGGTTACGGGGGTACTGCGCAACAAGCTGGGGCTGAAGGCGGCCGGGGAGCTGGAGGCCGCCGAGCGGGAAATCACCCATGCCGCGCTGATCTTCCTGCAGGAGTCACCTGTCCGGCCCCGGTACGACCTAGGTCACCTGTGCGCGATCCACCAGCGCGTCTTCGGTGACATCTACGACTGGGCGGGACAGCTCAGGACTGTCGCCATTGCGAAAGGAACCTGGTTCTGCCTGCCGCAGTACATCGAGTCCTCCGCAGCAGAGATCTTCCGCGCTCTGCACAGTGAGAGCCTCCTGCGCGGCCTGCCCCGGAGTGCGTTCACCGAGCGGCTGACCTACTACCTCGGCGAGGTCAACGCCGTCCACCCGTTCCGCGAAGGCAATGGCCGGGCCCAGCGCGCCTTCTTCGAGCAGCTCGCCAGCGACGCCGGCTACGTTCTCGACTGGCAGCACCTGGACGCCGACCGCAACGTCGCCGCTTCCGCAGCCATCATGGGCGGCGATCCGGCTCCGATGCGGAAGATGCTCGAGGAACTGATCCGGGAACCGTAGGACCCGGTAGGCCGGCGAGGACTGCAAGCCCGTGCAGGGATCCTACGCGCTGGCCCGCGAAATTCACGACGCAAAAGTGGAGCCACCCCTGCGCATCACTGCCCCGCGCCTGTGACTTCGACCTGTCGGCGCCGATATTAGGGCGGCCGCGTCTGAGGAGGGGAGTCTCGGCCCTTGTCTCGAACGTCAGTGTCAGTCCTTGCGATTCTCTCACTGCGGTTAGAACGGGCGGTAGTTGCCACATTCGGCAGGTTAAGAATATTCTTAAGGAGGTGCATCGTATGCCGCTCACTGGAGAGGAGGATGTCAGGGAGTGGGAGATCCTGTTGTCCGCCGAGGTCGAGTCGTTCCTCGACGGCTTGTACAAGTCTGACCCGGCGAGTCATCAGCTGGTGAACCAGGCGATTCTCATCCTTGAGCGCAACGGGCCTGGCGAGGGTCGACCGCTGGTCGACTCGATAACGGCTTCGCGCATCGCGAACATGAAGGAGCTCAGGCCGCCGTCATCTGGGCGCAGCGAGATCCGGATCCTGCTGGTCTTTGACCCGTGGCGAGCGGCGATCTTGCTCGTCGCCGGAGACAAGTCAGGCCAGTGGGACAAGTGGTACCGGACAGCCATTCCCCGGGCCGAGCGGTTGTACGACGATTATCTTGCCGAGCGCAGGAAGGAGATAGAGCCATGAGCGGTATGTCGCCCTGGCGGGATTCAGGCAACCTGGAGCGCGCTGTTGAGACGGCCGGCGGTCAGGAGGCATTCGATGCCGCCGTCGCCGCAATGCTCGATGACGCCCGCGGCTGGCGGCTGGCTGAGATGCGCAAGCGGCGCGGGATGACCCAGGAGCAGGTAGCCGTCCGGATGGGCGTGTCGGTCGCGCGGGTCTCCCAGATCGAGAGCGGCGACGTCTCCACCCAGGACGTCCTGAGCCGGTTCGTCGCCGCCCTCGGCGGCACTCTGAAGCTCATCGCCGACTTTGGCGACGAGCAGCTCAAGCTTGCCTGAGCAGGCAAAGGCACATTTGCAGGCAGCCCGATGCGACCCTCATGGGCCACTCAAAGACATCGTCTCGCGAGTAAATTCACGACGCAAAAGTGGAGTCACCCCTGTGTGCCGCTGCCCCGCGTCTGCCTGCTGCTGGACCGGGCGGCGTCGACACCCGAGCGATCGTTCGCCTGGGCCCGCCCGGCTGTCTCGCTGGGTGAACACCCTGGGAATCGTCAGGCGGCCGGAATCAGGTCGGCGACGTCCGGGTGAAGCTTGGCGAGCGCTTGGTCGAATGTGGCGAGGCGGATTACCGCGAGGTCCTCGTTCCAGCCGTTGTAGCCCCTGGTACTAGCGGTTCCAGGATCGGGCGCGTCGGCGCGGGTAGCTTAATGCGGCACAGTGCCGGAATCAGGCGACGCCCGTTCCGCGGTTCACGACGCGCCGGCAGGGTCGTCGCTTGCGGCAACGTCGCCTGCACCAAGCCATGAGGACACGACAGCGACGGCTTCAGCGACGTCAGAAGTCTCGAACTGCCCCTCAGCCTCGATCAGGAATGGCGGTCGTCCGCCACCCCCGGTATCAACCTGGACGCGATCCAGGCCACGCTCATCGCCCAGGAAATAGACGTTGTCGTCATCGGCCGGGTGCGCAACATGCAACCGCTCGACCACCAGCCCGGGCACAACCGCTCGCACCCGGGCGAGCACCTCGTCAACCGGCCCGCCGGTCAGATCGCCAGGACCCCATGGCCGGCCACGGCGCGCGAAGCTACCCATAATGCCGAGTATCTCAATGCAACAGGGCGAACGTTGCCTGACGTGGCAATGCGGCAAAATGCGTTAACGCTCGGCGGCCTGGCTGGCCTACCCTGCCAGCCATGGACGATGCCGCCCCGCCTCTGCTTCTCTTCGTTGTCGGCCCGCTGGCCGTGGGCAAGATGTCTGTCGGACAGGCCATCACGGAGCGCACCGGCCTGCGGCTATTTCACAACCACATCTCCATCGAGCTCGCGCTGCGCTACTTCGACTACGGCACCCCGGCGTTCCACCGCATCAGCGGCGAGATCCGCCGGCTGGTCACCGAGGAGGTCGCGGCCAGCGACCTGCCCGGCCTGGTCTTCACATTTGTCTGGGCGTTCAACGCACCCGAGGATCAGGCGCTCCTCGACGAGTACGCGAAGCCGTTCCGCGAGCGCGGCGCGCGCGTGCTGTTCGTCGAGCTTGAAGCGGCCCAGGCTGAGCGGCTGAAGCGTAATGAGTGCGCATCGCGCCTGGCCGAGAAACCTTCGATGCGCGACCTCGAGGCGTCCCGGCGCCGCCTGGTCGAAGCCGACGCACGGTACCAGCTCAATTCCGACGGGAGGTTCGACGAGCGCCAGGACTACCTGCGCATCGACAGCACGCTCCTGACGCCCGGCCAGGTCGCCGAGCGAGTAATCGAGCACTTCGATCTTCCGCGATCCACCGGGGCAAACCCAACTTAACGAGCACTAATAACCCCACCCGTGAATGGACACCCTCGCGGAGCGCGCCCGGCCATGGCGCAAAAGTGGAGTCACCCCTGCACGTCGCACGCCCCGGCCTTGTCTGCCCCGTGTTGCGCGTGCGGGGTGCGGGCGGGTCGGCGTAGAGTCCGGTGCAGCGCGAGCGGCGGGGTTCTGGCGAGCGGGGGCGGTTGTGAGGGTGACGACCCGGTGGGGCACGACCAGGCAGTCGTCAATCACCGAGACGAGTGACCACTGATGTCAGCGGCGGACGCGCGGATCAGCCTGGACGTCCTCACCGAAGACGAGGCGGTGGCAATGCTGGCCGGCCTGGGCGGGCACCGGGCGGCGGCCGATCCGACTGCGGTCGCGGAGGTGGCCCGGTTGTGCGGGCGGCTGCCGCTGGCGCTGCGGATCGCCGGGCAGCTGCTGGCCACCCACCCGACCTGGCCCGTCGTCAGGCTGGTGCAGTTGCTGTCTGGCGAGCGGGACCGGCTGACCCGGCTCGGCGCGGGGGACCCGCAGGTGCGGGCCGCGTTCGAGGTCTCCTATCAGCAGCTCGCCCAGGAGGACGCGCGGCTATTGCGGCTGTTGGGCCTGCACCCCGGCCCGGACTTCACCGCCACCGCCGCGGCGGCGCTGGCCGCCACCGACGACGAGACGGCAGAGTCGGCCCTGGGCCGGCTGGCAGCGGCGCACCTGGTCGCCGAGGACACGGTGGGCCGATTCGCGCTGCACGACCTGCTGCGCCTGTTCGCCCGCGACACCTGCCAGCAGGCCGACACCCTCGACGAGCGGAATGCCGCCGAGACCCGCCTCGTACGACATTACGAAAACCTGGCCGCCTTCCTGGATTCCTGCGTCGAGCCGAAGCTGCGCTCGGCCGCGGAACAGGACGGGAAGCCGCTCTCCTCGATGCGGCAGGCGCTGGCGGTATTCCAGGCCGAACGGCCCAGCCTGCTAGCCGCCCTTGGCCTTGCCACCCAGCGCGGCTGGGACGAGGAGATACGGCGGCTCAGCGCGAGCATGGGAGGCCCGCTCACGATTCTGCGCTTTCTCGATGACCTGCTCACAGTCCGGGAAGCGGCGTTGGCCGCCGCGCGGCACGCCGGGGAAACTCGCGCCGAGGGCCGGGCGCTGAGCAACCTCGGGGAAGCCTGCCGGCAGCTGCGCCGGTTCCAGGAGGCGATTACCAGCTACCAGCAGGCGCTGGTGATCTTCCGAGCACTCGATGACCGGCGTGCCGAGGGCCTGGCGCTGAACAATCTCGGTATCGCCTGTCAGGAGCTGCGCCGGTTCGAGGAGGCGATTACCGGCTACCAGCAGGCGCTGGTGATCTTCCGGGAGGTCGGCGACCGGCACGGCGAAGGCCTGGCGCTGAACAATCTCGGCATCGCCCACCGGGAGCTGCGGGGGTTCGAGGAGGCCATCGTCAGCTCCCAGCAGGCGCTGGCGATCTTCCGCGACGCCGGTGACCGGCACGGCCAGGGCCAGGCCCTGTCTAACCTCGGCAGCGCCTACCGGGAGCTGCGGCGGTTCGAGGAGGCCGTCACTAGCTACCAGCAGGCACTGGCGATAAGGCGAGAGGCCCGTGACCGGTATGGCGAGGGGCAGACCCTGAACAATCTCGGCAGCGCCTACGGGGAGCTGCGGCGGTTCGAGGAGGCCATCGTCAGCTACCAGCAGGCGCTGGTGATCTTCCGGGAGGTCGGTGACCGGCACGAGGAGGGCCAGATCCTGTGCAACCTCGGCATTACCTACGAAGAGGTACGGCGGTTCGAGCACGCCCTCACCAGCTATCAGCAGGCACTGGCGATCAAGCGGGAGGCCCGTGATCGGTATGGCGAGGGGCAGACCCTGAACAATCTCGGCAACGCCTACGGGAAGCTGCGGCGGTTCGAGGAGGCCATCATCAGCTACCAGCAGGCGCTGGTGATCTTCCGGGAGGTCGGTGACCGGCACGGCGAGGGCGGGATTCTGACTAACCTCGGCACCGCCTACCAGGAAAAGCGGCAGCCAGACCGGGCAGCCGCGTGCTGGCGGGAGGCAGCTTGCGCCATGCAGGCTGCTGGCGACCACGAGCAAGCCGCACGCCTGGAACAGCTGGCCGGGAACGCGCAGGCTGGGCGGCGACGCTGGTGGCAACGCGCCATCAACTCATCCCGTAGCGCGCGTTAGCCGACACGCGTGTCGGTTATCTCACGACGCTGGCAAGACCGATTCGACTGCGCACCACTAGTATCGGGTAATCCAGCTGGAAAGCCGCGTCAAGAGGAGCCCGCCTTGACCTACCTTGAGCACATAAACGGCCCGCAGGACCTCAAGGGGCTCACCCAGGAGCAGCTTTCCATCCTGGCCAGCGAGATCCGTGATGTCCTGGTGGAGACCGTGACGCGGACCAGCGGTCACCTGGGCCCGAACCTAGGCGTGGTCGAGCTGACCATCGCGCTGCACCGGGTCTTCGACTCGCCCAAGGACAAGCTGATCTTCGACACCGGCCACCAGTCGTATGTGCACAAGCTGCTGACCGGCCGGTTCGCCGAGTTCCACACGCTCAGGCAGGCCGGCGGCCTGTCGGGCTACCCGAGCCGGGCCGAGTCAGAGCACGATCTGGTGGAGAACAGCCATGCGTCCACCTCCCTGTCCTACGCCGACGGCATGGCCAAGGCCTACCGGCTGCGCGGCGAGCACGACCGCACCGTCGTCGCGGTGATCGGCGACGGCGCGCTGACCGGCGGCATGGCCTGGGAGGCGCTGAACAACATCGCCGTCGCCCGGGACTCGCGGCTGGTCATCGTTGTCAACGACAACGGCCGCTCCTACCAGCCCACGATCGGCGGCCTGGCCAGTCACCTGTCCACGATCCGGGTCAGCCAGCGCTACGAGCAGGTCCTCGACCTGATCAAGACCACGGTCACCAGCGCCCCGGTCGTCGGCAACCCGCTCTTCGGCGCGCTGCACGGCGCGAAGAAGGGCCTGAAGGACTTCCTCCAGCCCCAGGTGCTCTTCGAGGACCTGGGCATCAAGTACATCGGCCCGATCGACGGCCACGACGAGCAGGTGATGGAGCAGGCGCTCCGCCGGGCCGCCGAGTACGGCAAGCCGGTGCTGGTGCACGCCATCACCCGCAAGGGGTTCGGCTACGCCCTCGCCGAGCAGAACGAGGAGGACTGCCTGCACCAGGTCCCGGCCGCGCCGGCCGCCGCCGCCGCGCCGATCGGCCGGGCCACTGCGGCGCCGGCCGCGCCCAAGCGCGCCTGGACCGACGTGTTCGCCGACGAGCTGGTGATGATCGGCGCCCGCCGCCCCGACGTGGTCGCGATCACCGCCGCGATGCTGCACCCGGTGGGCCTGGCCCCGTTCAAGGCCGCCTACCCGGACCGCGTCTACGACGTCGGCATCGCCGAGCAGCACGCGATGACGATGGCGGCCGGCCTGGCGATGGCGGGCCTGCATCCGGTGGTCTCGGTGTACGCGACGTTCCTCAACCGGGCGTTCGACCAGCTGCTGATGGACGTGGCGCTGCACAACCTGCCGGTCACCGTGACCCTGGACCGGGCGGGCGTCACCGGCCTCGACGGCGCCAGCCACAACGGCATGTGGGACGGCTCGATCCTCCAGGTCATCCCCGGGCTGCGGGTGGCCGCGCCGCGGGACGGCAGCCGGGTCGCCGAGCTGCTCAACGAGGCCGTCGCCGTCAGCGACGGCCCCACCGTGGTCCGCTACCCCAAGGGCAGCGTCGGCGCCGAGATCGAGGCGGTCGGCCAGCTCGGCGGAATGGACGTGCTCGCCGTCCCCGGCGCGGGTGGCGGCCAGGACGTGCTGCTGCTCGGGGCCGGCCCGATGGCGGTCACCTGCGTCGAGGTCGCCAAGCGGCTGAACGACCACGGCATCGGCGTGACCGTCGTCGACCCGCGCTGGGTCAAGCCGGTCGACCCGGCTGTCGTCGCGGTCGCCGGGGCGCACCGCCTGGTCGCGGTGGTCGAGGACAACGGCCGGGCCGGCGGCTTCGGCGACGCGGTCGCGCGGCTGCTGCGCGACGCCGACGTGGACACCCCGGTGAAGACCTACGGGCTCGACCAGGAGTTCCTCGCGCACGCCACGCGGGAGGAGATCCTGGAGGCTGCCGGGCTCACCCCGCAGCACCTCGCGCGCCGGCTCACCGAGGCGGTCGCCCGTCGCACCCCGACGGCGCAGCCGTCGCACGCTCAGACTGCGCCTACTGAAAACACTGCGCCTACTGAGAACCCCTTGCCTACTGAAAACACTGTGCCTACTGACACGCCTGTGCCTACTGACACGCCTGTGACGGAGGAGTTATCGACGTCGGCAGGCCTCTCCGAGTAACTTTGCAATTATGCTGCGAGTTGCTGTGGTCGGGTCCGGTCCGGCCGGACTTTACACTGCCGAGGCCCTGATCAAGCAGGCGGCGCTGCTGCCCGTCCCGGTGCGGGTGCGGGTGGACGTGCTGGACCGGCTGCCGACCCCGTACGGGCTGGTCCGCTACGGCGTCGCCCCCGACCACAAGTCGATCAAATCGGTCGCGAACTACCTGCGTCGCGTCCTTGAGTCCCCCGACGTCACGTTCGTCGGCGGGGTGACCCTCGGCGTCGACTTCACCCGCGAGGAGCTGCTCGAGGTCTACCAGGCCGTGGTGTACGCGACCGGCGCGATGCGCGACCGCCGCCTCGGCATCGACGGCGAGGACCTGCCCGGCAGCTACGCGGCGACCGACTTCGTCAACTGGTACTGCGGTCACCCCGACGTCGACCCGGCCGCGTTCACGCTCGACGCCGAGTCGGTCGCGGTGATCGGCGTCGGCAACGTCGCGATCGACGTGGCCCGCATCCTGGTTCGCGACCCGGCCGAGCTCGAGGCGACCGACATCCCCGAGCCGGTGATGGACGCGCTGCGGGCGTCCCGGGTCCGCGAGGTGCACGTGATCGGGCGCCGTGGCCCGGCCCAGGCCAAGTTCACCACCAAGGAGCTGCGCGAGCTCGGCGAGCTGCCCGGCGTCTCGGTGACCACCGCGCCGCAAGAGCTCGAGCTGACCGGCGGCTTCGACCTGTCGGGGGAGTCGGCCGAGCTCGCCGCGGTCGACCGCCGCGTCCGTGGCAACCTGGTCGCGATGGCGGGCTGGGACGCCGGAGCCTCCGGCGTGGCCGGGGCTGCGGCGGCGAACCGACAGCTGCGGCTCCGTTTCTGGCTGCGCCCGGTGGAAATCGAGAAATCAGCGGCCGGAACGGTCGGTGGCCTCCGCCTGGAACGCACCCGGCTCTCCGCCAGCGGGGTATTCGAACCCACCGGGGAGTTCGAGACCATCGACGCGCAGATGGTCCTGCGCAGCGTCGGCTACCAGTCGGTGCCGCTGCCCGACGTCCCGTTCGACCGCCGGACCTGCACCGTCCCCAACGCCGTCGGCCGCGTGCTGTCGGAGACGGGCGAGCCGCTGCCGGGCGAGTACGTGGCCGGCTGGCTGAAGCGCGGTCCCACCGGCGTGATCGGCACCAACAAGGCCGACGCGGCCGAGACCGTGCAGGCGCTGCTCGCGGACCTGGCGGGCGGGCCGGTCCCGGGCGAGACCCCGCTGCCCCGCCCCGGGCTCCTTCGACTCCCCGATGAGCCGGACGCCTCCGCCGAGGGCTGGGCGCTGGCCGAGCTGCTCGCCGCCCGGGGCGTCGACCCGGTCACCTACACCGCGTGGCTCCGCGTCTCCGCCGCCGAAGAGGAGCTGGCCCGGTCCCTGGGCCGAGGCGACCGGGTGAAACTCCCCCACCAGTCCCTGAAACAGCTGATCGCGGACAGCAGGAACGGCCAAGGCTGAGGGCGGGAGGGTCGGGCGGAGGGCCGGCGGAGGGTCGGGCGGCAGGTTGCCCCTGTTGACAGGCCGTTTGCTTACGTTCAGCTTACGATCTTGCGGTTTGGCGGCACGATCAGGAAGAATGTCATCACCCCTCGGCATTATGTAGTTACTGAGCGGAGTCGGATGGTGCGGCACCGCGACCCGGCGGAGGGGATTTGACATGCGGGACTGGGGCGGCGCTCCCGGCATGCAGCACACGCTGCTGGCCGAGATCCTAGGGCTTGCGATGGCGCGGCGGGCGGCGGACATCCTCGACCGGCACCGGGCGTCGCTGACCGGCGGCACGGACGACCCGGTGGGCGCGGCCGGCGCCGTCGGCGAGGCCGGAGGAGCAGGCGCGGCCGCCGAGCAGCCGGATGTCGACGACGCTCAGTTCGCGCTCGATAACGCCATCTTCTCCGCCGTGCTCGACGCGGCGAACGAGTGCCTCGGCCGGTTCGACGCCCGGCCGGCCGACGAACGCTGGTGCGACGCGCTCCTCCAGCTCATTCAGCTCGCCCAGGTCGCCCGGCACGCCGCCGGGCCAGGCCAGCCTGGGTAGGCGTGGTTTCCTCAGCGGGCGACGGGTAGCTGGGCCGGGCAGGTTGACCCTTCCTCAAGATGCTGATTAATATCACCAGAAAAGTGGCAAATGCTGCGCGCTCACGGCAGAGGAGGCACGATGGCGCTGCCGGACTTCCTGGTGGTCGGGGTCCCCAAGGCCGGGACGACGGCGCTGCACGCCGCGCTCTCCCGGCACCCGGACCTGTACATGTCGCCCGTCAAGGAGCCGAAGTTCTTCCTCTCCGACGGCCCGCCGCCCACCAAGGGCGGCCCGGGCGACGCGCTCACCTACCGTGAGCACATCTGGCAGCGCGACCGGTACGAGGCGCTTTTCGACGACGCGCCGGCCGGGACGCTCCGCGGCGAGTCCACGCCCCTGTACCTCTACGACCCGGCGGCGATGACCCGGATCGCCAAGACGATCCCGGACGTGAAGCTCATCGTGGTCCTGCGCGACCCGGTTGAGCGCGCGCACTCCAACTGGACGCACCTGTGGTCGGCCGGCCTGGAGCCGGTCGGCGACTTCGTCCGTGCCTGCGCCGAAGAGGAGCCGCGGATCGCGGCCGGCTGGGCGTCTTTCTGGCACTACAAGGGGCTCGGCAAGTACGGCGAGCAGCTCGCGCACACGTTCACCCTGTTCCCCGCCGAGCAGGTGCTGGTGCTCAGGTACCGGTTGCTGATCGACGAGCCAGCGGCCACGCTCGACAGGATCTGCGCCTTCCTGGGCGTCGAGACCGGGCTGCTCACCGAGATACCCCGGGAGAACGTCACCGCGCACCCGGAGCGCACGCTCGCCCACCGCGCCGTCTCGCTCGGCATGCGGGCGAGCGACGCGGCCGGCCGGCTGCTCCCCGGGTCCGTGGCGACTGCGGCGACGCACCGGCTGGAGCGCTTCCTGCAGCGCGGCGCGCGCGAGCGGCAGCCGCTCGGCTGGGAGCAGCGGCAGGCGCTGCTGCCGGCCTTCAGCGACGACATCAAGCTGCTTGAGACCGTCGTCGGCGAGGACTTCAGCGACTGGCTCGCCCCCCGCGACCGCTCCGGCGGCCTGGTCGGTGCCCGCCCGGTCGGCAAGGGCCAGGCCAAGAACGGGTTGTATGTCCCCCCGGCCACCGGTAATAAGACCTAAGGTCACCGGAGGCCAGGGGGGCGGCCGGGTGGAGATACAGCCTTAACCGCAGCCACCACAAACCTCGGGGTGCCCGCGGTCTGTGCGAGGTACCCCCGGGGGGCATGGGGGGCGGGCAGCCCCCCAATCGGGGGGTCACCGGGGGCCAGGGGGGATGGGGGGCGGGAGCCCCCCATGCGAGGAGCCTGTCCCCCGGGGGAGATTCAGCGCAGCTCGGTGACCAGGGCGTGCGAGCCGTCCGGCTGGGTCAGCTCGTAGTACAGCCGGGTGCGCCCGTCCGGCAGCTCGACCAGGTCGAGGTAGCGGAGGCCGCCGCCGGGCCAGGGCGAGGCGGCGACCGGGCCGGCCCCGGGCGGCGAGGCCGCGATCAGCGCGGCGGGGTCGGTGCCGAGCGCGACGCCGGTCCGCTCCTCGTAGTTCTCGGCTGCGCTGGCCCGCCCGTCGTAGTACGCCGTGACCGTGTCCCCGCCGAACCTGACGGCGGCGACCCGGGTGCCTCGGGAGTCCCACTCGCCCGGCCGGCCGGAGAGCGCGGTGCCCTGCCAGGTCCAGTCGAGCCCGTCCGGGCTGGTCGCGTACTCGGTGGTCATCTGGTCGGTCTCAGCCGGGTCGGCCAGCGGGTGGACGGTCGCCCACATGTGCCACTGGCCGCCGTGGTGGCAGATCACCGGGTCCTTGATCGCCCGCTTGCGCGGGTCGCCGGGGAGGACGAGCTCGCGCTGGCTCACGTCGAACTCGGCCGGGTGCGCGGCGTCGGTCGCCTCAACCCGCCAGTGCTTGGTCCCGGTGGTGGCGCAACTCAGGTAGATCCGCCAGCCGCCGTCGGGGAGCTGGACCAACTCCGGGCGCTCAAGCGACTCGGTGTCCATCTCCTCCTTGGTGATCACCGAAATCGGATCGCCAAAGGCCGCGCCGTCAGCCGAGTACGCGATCGCCACCGCGTAGCCCCGGCCGCTGCCGATCGGCCGGCGCAGCCGGTAGGCGAGGTAGAAGCCGTCATCGGCCGCCACCGCCGACGGCCCGCCAGCCCAGAAACCTTGACCCGCGCCTGGTGCGGCGATCGCGATTGACGCGTCAGCCGGCCGTGGAACAAGCACGTCGCTATCCTGGCTACTTATCATGTAGGAATTATAGACAACTCCGTTACATGACGTGGCCAGATGGTCCGAAGTTAGGTGGTCGAACGGACGCTGGCTGCCTTCTGGTCATCATACGCACCGCGCGCCACCCCCGGATCCGTTTTCGGGGCTGGCCGGCTCGGGGACAATGGGGATTATGAGCCACGAGCTGCCCCCTGACCGCTACCTTGACCGGGAGCAGAGCTGGGTCCGATTCAACCAGCGCGTCCTTGAGCTGGCCGAGGATGACCAGATCCCGCTCCTCGAACGCGTCCGGTTCCTCGCCATCTTCGCCTCCAACCTGGACGAGTTCTTCATGGTCCGGGTGGCCGGGCTGATGCGCAGGATGGCGGCGGGCTTCCCCGTCGGCGGCACCGACGGCAAGACGGCGGACCAGCTGCTGAAGAACACGCTCGCCCAGGCCGGCCTGCTGGAGAGCAGGCACGCGGCCGTCTTCGCCGACCAGGTCAAGCCGGCCCTCACCGACCGCGGCATCGAGATCCTGCGCTGGAAGGAGCTGACCGGCGGCGAGCGCGCCGACCTGACCGAGCTGTTCAGGAAGAGCGTCTACCCCGTGCTCACGCCGCTGGTGGTGGACCCGGCGCACCCGTTCCCGTTCATCTCCGGGCTCTCGCTCAACCTCGCTGTCACCCTGGTCGACCCGACCGCGGGCATTTCCATGTTCGCCCGGGTCAAGGTGCCGCCGTCGCTGCCCCGCTTCGTCCACGTCGGCCAGTACCGCTACGTGCCGATCGAGGACGTGATCGCGGCCCACCTGGACCAGCTCTTCGGCGGGATGGACATCGTCGAGCGCTACGTCTTCCGCATCACCCGGGTCCGTGAGCTCGAGGTGGACGAGGACGTCACCGAGAACCTGCTCCAGGCGATGGAGCGCGAGCTGGTCAAGCGCCGCTTCGAGCCGGCCGTCCGGCTCGAGGTGGAGCAGGACATGTCGCAGGACGTGCTCTGCCGGCTGGCCCGGGAGCTGTCGGTCGACGAGAACGCCGTCTACCGGTTGCCGGGACCGCTTGACCTGAGCGGCCTCAACGAGATCGCGGATCTGCCGATCGGTGAGCTGAAATACCCGACGTTCGTTCCAAATCCCAAGGCGATGCCCACCGATACCTCCATCTTCGACACCCTCGACGAGCGGGACATGCTCGTGCATCACCCCTACGACTCGTTCACCACGACCGTGCAGCGCCTGGTCGAGGAGGCCGCCGCCGACCCTCGGGTGCTCGCGATCAAGCAGACGCTCTACCGCACGAGCGGCGAGTCGCCGATCGTGGACGCGCTGGTCGACGCGGCCGAGGCGGGCAAGCAGGTCGTGGTGGTGGTGGAGATCAAGGCGCGGTTCGACGAGCGGGCCAACATCACCTGGGCGCGCAAGCTCGAGGAGGCCGGCTGCCACGTGGTCTACGGCTTCGTCGGCATGAAGACGCACGCCAAGCTCATGCTCATCGTCCGTCAGGCGACCGACGGCACCCTGCGACGCTACTGCCACATCGGCACCGGCAACTACCACCCGACAACGGCCCGGCTGTATGAGGACTTCGGCCTGCTCACCTCGGACACGACGGTCGGGGAGGACGTCACCGACCTGTTCAACCACCTCACCGGGTACAGCAGGCTGGTCGGCTACCGCCGCCTGCTGGTCGCGCCGGATTCGCTCCGCGCCGGGATCGTGGCGCGGATCGACCACCAGGCGGACCGGGCCCGGGCGGGCGAGCCCGCGAGGGTCTCGTTCAAGTGCAACTCGCTCGTGGACGAGATGGTGATCGACGCGCTCTACCGCGCCGCGCAAGCCGGCGTGCCGGTCGATGTCTGGGTTCGCGGCATGTGCGCGCTCAGGCCGGGCGTGCCCGGCCTGTCCGAGAACGTGCGGGTGCGCAGCGTCCTCGGCCGGTTCCTCGAGCACTCGCGGATCTACGCCTTCGGCGCCGGCGACTCCGGCCCGGGCCCGACGTCGGGCGAGGACCTCCCGGCCGGCGACGAGATCTGGCTGGGCAGCCCGGACATAATGCACCGGAACCTCGACCGCCGGGTGGAGTCCCTGGTCAGGGTGACCGATCCGGCCCACTGCACGAAGCTTCGCGAGCTGATCGCGCTGGGCATGGACGACGGCACGTCCTCCTGGTGGCTCGACCGCGACGGCAACTGGACCAGGCGCGCACGCGACGAGGCCGGGGCGCCGCTCTACGACGTGCAGGAGAGTCTGATCGTGGACAAGAGCCGAAGACGTCTCTCCGATGGCTGACAACAAGACCGGGTCAAAGCTGATCAGGGCGGCCGGCGGGGTCGCCTGGCGGCCGGGCCCCGACGGCGAGCCGGAGATCCTGCTCGTGCACCGGAAGCGGTACGACGACTGGTCGCTGCCCAAGGGCAAGACCGAGCCCGGCGAGTTGCTCCCGGTCACCGCCGTCCGCGAGGTGCTCGAGGAGGGCGGCGCCCGGCTCGCCCTCGGCCGCCGCCTCATCTCGGTCCGCTACCAGGTCGGCGGCCGCCCCAAGCGCGTGCACTACTGGGCGGCGCGGGTGGCCTCGCTGGACGACCGCGCGGTCCCCAACGGCGAGATAGACCGGGTCAAGTGGGTGGACGCCGCGCACGCGGTCGAGCACGTCAGCTACACCCACGACCACGGGGTGCTGGCTGACTTCGCCCGGCTCCCCGCGCAGACCGTCCCGGTGATCCTGCTGCGGCACGCCAAGGCGGTGCACAAGGCGAGCTGGAAGCAGGCCGACGACCGCCGCCCGCTCGACGACTCCGGCCGCGCCGACGCCAAGGCCCTGGCCGGGCTGCTGGACTGCTTCGCGCCCCACGTCGGCTTTGCCCCCCGCGCCCGGCTGATCACCTCGCCCGCCGCTCGCTGCGTGGAGACCCTCCGCCCGTTCGCCGAGCTCTCCGGCGCGCAACTGCGGGAAGAGCCCTCCCTCTACGTTCACCACCAGGCATCGGCAACGGACCCGGCCGACTCTGGTCTGTCCGCTGCAGCCCTGGTCAGCGAGGTGATCGCCGCAGGCGAGCCGGTGATCCTCTGCGCCCACCGAGAGAACATCCCCGACCTCCAGGCCGCCGTCCTGGCCGCCCTGGGCATCGTCCAGCCCGGCTCCGACGCGGCCCCCGGCAGCGCCCTGGCCGGCCAGGCGCTGGCCCCCATCGCCGCGCTCCCCAAGAACTGGGCCGACGCCCTCCCCACCGCAGGGTTCTGGGTGCTGAACCTGGCCCACGCCGCGGCGCCCACAGCGCCTACCGACGCATCGAGCGCATCCGTCCCGGCTTCACCACCAGCCCCGGCCCAGCGTCGATGGTTCGCCTTCGGCCGGCCATCCCGGAACGACGCCGGCCGGGCGGCCAGCGAACCGCCCCGTCGCCCAGCTCCTCGGCTAGTCTCCGCCGACCGCTACGACCTCACCGAGCCCTGAGCTACGCTTTGTCGGAAGGCGCGGCCGCGCCGGCGGCAGAGCCGGATGCGCCCTGACCCGTGTCGTCGGGGCTGGTCTCGGCCGACTTCGCGCCGCGGCGGTGGTGCTTGCGCAGGTGCAGCGTGACCAGGACGGCGATCACGATCACGCCGACGATCGTCGCGTACAGGGAGTACTTGGTGATGGCGTTGTAGATCGCGGTGAGGTGCTGGCCGGCGAAGAAACCGACGCTTACCCAGGTGGCGACCCAGAGCGCGGCGCCGAGCGCGTTGCAGGCGAGGAAGCGGAGCCAGTGCATCTCGGCCATGCCGGCGATGATCCCGTTGGCCTGCCGGAGTCCTTCGACGAACCGCGCGATCACGATGATCTTCGCGCCATGCCGGTCGAAGAAGGCCGCCGCCTTTTCCAGCCGCTCGGGGGTCAGGAACACGTACTTGCCCCAGCGGTCCACCAGCTTGCGCCCGCCGAACCGGCCGATCGCGTACCCGATGTTGTCGCCGAGCACGGCGGCGCCGAACCCGACCATGGCGACCGCGAAGACGTTCATCCGCCCGGAGCCGGCGAAGACGGCGGCGGCGATGAGCACGGTCTCGCCCGGCACCGGGATGCCGAAGTCCTCGATCAGCACAAGGGCGAGGACCGCCCAGAGGCCATAGTGGTCCAGTGCCGGGGAGAGGTCGTTCAGGAACCCCGGCAGCACCGGCTGCGAACCGCCGCTCAGTGCGAGGGCGATCGAGGTAAGCACCGCCGCTACTCCACCGATCCGGTCTCGGCCCCGCTCTCGGCGGCCGCAGCGAACGCGTCGGCGAGCGGGCCGGCGGCGAGCTCCGCCTGCCAGGAGCGGGCACCGTAGCCGGTGAGGGTCGCGGCGATCGCCGCCGGGGTCGCCGGGTCCGGCGGTTCCCAGGCCAGTCGGCGCAGCGCGTCCGGGGTGAGCAGGTTCTCGACCGGCAGCCGGTGCGCGGTCGCGAGCGCGCCGACCGCCTCCCGGGCGGCGGTGAGCCTGGCCGCCGCGGCCGGGTCGCGCTCGGCCCAGCGGTGCGCGGGCGGCGGGCCGGCCGTCGTGCTGGCGCCCGCCACCTCGGGGAGCTCTTCATCGTCGAGCTCGCGGGCGCGGAGCACGGCGGCCTGCCAGCGGGCCGAGTGCTTGCGGGCGTTCCGCGCGTGGAAGGCGCTGATCCGGTCGAGCTGCGGCCGGCCCGTCGGCGGCGCCTTGCCCGACTCCGCCCTGGCCGCCTCGACGATCGCCTGGTCGGCCAGCACCCGGCGCGGCGACAGGTCGGCCTCGCGGGCGATCTCGTCCCGCGCCTGCCAGAGTTCGCGGACGACCGCGAGGGACCGCCTGGTCCGCACCTTGTGGATGCCCGAGGTGCGCCGCCACGGGTCGGCCCGGGGCGGCGGCGGGGGAGCGGTCGCGACCGCGTCGAACTCCTGCCTGGCCCAGTCGGTCTTCCCGTCCGCGGCGAGCTGGGCGGCAAGCGCGTCGCGCAGCTCGATGAGTATCTCGACGTCGAGCGCCGCGTACTTGAGCATCTCCGTCGGCAGCGGCCGTATCGACCAGTCGGCGGCGGAATGCTCCTTGGTCAGCCGGAAGCCGAGCACCTCTTCGAGCATGGTGCCCAGCGCCACCCGGGGGTAGCCGAGCAGCCGCCCCGCCAGCTCGGTGTCGAACAGCACCCGGGGCCGGTAGCCGATCTCGGCCAGGCACGGCAGGTCCTGGGAGGCGGCGTGCAGCACGGCCTCGACGCCGGCCATGGCCGCGTCGAGCCCGGACAGGTCCGGGCGGCCGATCGGGTCGATCAGCACCGTTCCCGCGCCGGCCCGTCGGAGCTGGACCAGGTAGGCCCGCTGCCCGTACCGGTACCCGGAGGCGCGCTCGGCGTCCACGGCGAGCGGGCCGGTCCCCGCCGCGAGCCGGTCGATGGCGTCGGCGAGTTCCGCCGCCGTCGCGATCACCGGCGGCAGTCCCTCACGGGGTTCAAGCAGGTCGATGACCTCCCGCTGCGGCTCGCCGTCGGCCGTGCCCGCGTCGGCGTCCAAGGCCGAGTCCGCGTCGGGCGCGCTCTCCTCGGGCTCACCGAACTCCTCGAGGGTCATCTCCTCGAGTGCCTTCTCCTCGGGAGGCTCGCTCGCGGCCGTCACCGGCGTCGCCGCCCACTGGGGCCCGCTGTCCGGGGGTAACCGGGCCGAGGGCTGATCGCGACCGTGCCCTGGGCGGGCAAGCCGGACGCCGTCGCCAGCAGATCGCACCAGGCAACGACGGCGCCGCTGAGCTCGTCCGCGATGTCAGCGCCGTTCTCACCGTCCTGGTTGGAGCTCGCGGCCGGGCACCAGGAGGCGCGCAGCTCGAACGCGGTGGCCAGCGGCTCGCCGGTCTTGCTCCCGTACCCCTCGGTGATCGCCCGGGTGACTGTCCCGCTGGGCGCGGCGTAGCCGGGTGCGTGCAGGTCAAGGGCATCGGTGAGCCAGGACCAGCCGACCTCGCCCAGCAGCGGGTCGGCCGCCATCTCCTCTTCCACGTCGGCGTGCACGTGGCACACGATACGGAACGTCCCGGTCCAGCCATCCTGGCTGTCCGGGTCGTAGAGCAGCACCAGCTTGCCGGTGCCCGCCTCCTCGCCGTCCCGGTAGGCGGTGGCGGCCAGCGCGAACGCGTACGGGGCGAGCTTCCTTGGGGCCGGCCAGTCCTCCAGCTCGAGGTCGTCCCTGGCCGCGGCGACCGCGTCGCGGCCCGCCGCGAAGGCGGCAAGCGCGGCGTCGAAGGAGGGGTCCGATGATCTTTTTTGGCCAGCCCGGACGGCATCTGCCTGCCCGCCTGCCCGCACCGGTGCGGGCGTGTCAGCCAACCTCATGGCCTGAGCGTACGTCGTGCCTGGCAGCGCCGGCTGCCTGGGCGGCCGTTAAGCGGCCCGCAGGTGCGGTTATGCAGCACGGACGGACTGCTCGGCCGAGACCTCAGCGTCGGTGACCGTGTCCCTGCTTACCGTGCCCATGACGGCCGTGCCCATGACGACACCGGCGCCGCAGGCCACGCAGGCCCACTCCGGGCATTCGCCGCCGGCATCGGGGCACTCGCCTGGGTGCACCTGCTCGAACGGCTCGTCGGCACCACAACCGGGACAGTTCCCAAGCGGCTGCGTCATCGCGATGGCCCCCCACACTTCTATGCTTACTGCTTACGAAAACACTGTGCTTACGAAGACACTGTGCTTACCAAGACACTGTGCTTACCAAGACACTGCGCGGTACATGCGGAACTCGTCCTGATCTTGGCATGCACGAGTCTGATTTCGGTGGATCTCGCCCGGCGTGTCGCCTGGGCGGTTAGCTGTCGCCGCGATGGGGTATGAGAGGATGCTTTAAGTGAACCAGCCCCAGACGAACTCGCCTTTTATTCGCGCCTGCCGGGGGGAGCCGGTGCAGTACACCCCGGTCTGGTTCATGCGCATGGCCGGCCGGTCGCTGCCCGAGTACAAGCGGCTCCGCGAGGGCATCGCCATGCTCGACTCGTGCACCCGGCCCGAGCTGGTCACCGAGATCACCCTGCAGCCGCTGCGCCGCTACGACGTGGACGCGGCGGTCCTGTACAGCGACATCGTGGTGCCGCTGCGCGCGGTGGGCGTGGACGTGGACATCAAGCCCGGCGTCGGCCCCGTGGTCGGCCATCCGATTCGCGACATGTCCGATATTGCCCGCCTGCGCGATCTGACCCCGGACGACGTCCCGTACATCACCGAGTCGGTGAAGGCGCTGACCGGCGAGCTCGGCGGCAAGCCGCTGATCGGGTTCGCGGGCGGCCCGTTCACGCTGGCGTCCTACCTGATCGAGGGCGGCCCGTCGAAGAACCACGACCGGACCAAGGCGCTCATGTACGGCAACCCCGAGCTCTGGCACGCGCTGATGGGGCGGCTGGCCGCCATCGCCACCGTGTTCCTGCAGGTGCAGGTGGAGGCGGGCGCGTCGGCGGTGCAGCTGTTCGACTCCTGGGTGGGCGTGGTCTCGGCCGAGGACTACCGGCACGCGATCCTGCCGCACACCAGGCGGATCTTCGCCGCGCTGGCGGAGTCCAGGGTGCCGAGGATTCACTTCGGCGTCGGCACCGGCGAACTGCTTGGCCTGCTTGGCGAGGCCGGCGCGGACGTGGTCGGCGTCGACTGGCGGATCCCGGTCGACGAGGGCGCCCGCCGGGTCGGCCCGGGCAAGGCGATCCAGGGCAACCTCGACCCGTCGGTGCTGCTCGCCTCCTGGGACGTGATCGAGCCCCGCGCCCGCGCCATCCTCGACCGCGGCCGGGCGCTCCCCGGCCACATCTTCAACCTGGGCCACGGCGTCCTCCCGGAGACCAACCCGGACACGCTGGCCCGCCTCGTCGATTTCGTCCACGGGGTCTCCGCAGGCCGGAGCTAGCGCCTGATACCGTCCGGCAGTCGGGTCGGCGGATACCGGGGATCGATCAGGCCGCCGCTGATCGAGTGGTCGGCCGCTGCCGAGTGAGACCGAATCGGCCGTTGCCGGTCGGATTTGACGCCATCGCGGAGGCCGCCGACGGCCTGATCTTGATCTTTGATTTGGCTTTTGAGCTCTTGGACTGGAGAGTGTTCACCGGGGGTTTCCTGAGCCGGCGCGTGGCGCGCTACTGCGAATGGGACAATCAGGACATGGCATGGATCGAACTAGAGGGTGCCGTCAACGTCCGCGACGTGGGCGGGCTGCCCACCGATGATGGCGGGGAGACCGTCTACCGGAGGGTGCTGCGCTCGGAGAACCTGCAAGAGCTGACCGCAGAGGACATCGTCAGGCTCATCGACGAGATCGGCGTGACGACGATCGTGGACCTGCGGTCGACGCGGGAGCTGATGACCGAGGGGCCCGCGCCGCTCGACTCGGTGGACGGCGTCCAGCACGCGCACCACCCGGTGCTCAAGGAGTTCCTTGACGCTTCCGACACGGTCGCGGCCGCGCTGCTCCTCACGGCTCAGCAGGAGGACCGCGAGCGGTACCCGGCCGACCTCATGTGCGGGCACTACCTCGGCTACCTGGAGAACCGGCCGGAGGAGGTCGTCGGCGCGCTGCGTTCGATCGTCGCCGCGCCGGGGGCGGCAGTTGTGCACTGCGCGGCGGGCAAGGACAGGACCGGCGTCGTCATCGCCCTCGCGCTCACCGTCGCCGGGGTCGACCCCGAGGTCATCATCGCGGACTACGTGGCGACCAATGACCGGATCGAGGCGATCGTCGAGCGGCTCAGCCGCTCCAAGATGTACGGGGGCGACGTGAGCACCCGGCCGGTGCGCGCGCACGAGGCGCGCGCGGAGACCATGCGGGCCTTCCTTGACCAGCTCGACGCGCGCTACGGCGGGCTGCCGAGTTGGCTGGCCGACCATGGCTTCACCGCCGACGAAGTCGCGCAGCTGCGCGACAAGCTCAGGCAGCCGTGACGGCCGTGCTCCGGGGCTGCCTCATCGACGTGTACGACACGATCCTGAAGTCCGTCTTCACCGAGCGGGTCATGGCGCTGGCCGAGCCGCTGGGCATTGACGTCGAGGACTGGCTGTCGGAGTTCGTGAAGACGCGGGACGACCGGGACCGGGGCAGGCTCAGCACCGCCGACGCCTTCGACCTGGCGCTGCGCGGCTGCGGGATCGAGCCGGACGACGGCCTCGTCGATGACCTGATGCGGCGGGACGCCAAGTTCTCCTGCGCGCATACCCGGCTGTACGACGACACGGTCCCGTTCCTGTCCTGGCTGCGCGCCCAGGGGGCTCTTATCGCCCTGGTGAGCAACTGCGCGGACACCACGCGCGGGCTGCTTGAGCACCTCGGGGTCATCCCGCTGGTGGACGCGGTGGTGCTGTCCTGCGAGGTCGGCTCGATGAAACCGTCCCCGGAGATCTACGTCACGGCCCTGGCGGACCTCGGCGTCGCGGCCGCCGACGCGGTCTTCATCGACGACCAGCCGACGTTCTGCCTCGGGGCCGAATCGGTCGGCGTCCGCCCCATTCAGATCGCCCGCGACGGCGTCAACGGCGCAACGGCCGGGGCCGGCTGGGACTTCCCCGTCGTCCGGTCGTTCGCCGACGTTCCGCTGCTGCTGGGCTGACCGCGTGGTCGGCCAGGCCGGCCCGTTGTGGCAGGCTTATGGACCATGACGACAGGAACCCCCCCGCACGTCGTGGTCATCGGCGCCGGCATCGCCGGGCTGGCGGCGGCCGGCTTCCTCGCGGACGTGCCGGCCCGGGTCACGGTTCTCGAGGGGTCGCCGAGGATCGGCGGGAAGCTGTCCGCGTCCGACGTCGCCGGGGTGTCCGTGGACGAGGGGGCCGAGGCGCTGCTCGCCCGCCGCCGCGAAGGCATCGCGCTCATCGCGGCGACGGGTCTCGCCGCCGATCTCGTCCCGGCCGGGGTCACGTCATCCGCGATCTACACCCGGGGCGCGATGCGCTCGCTGCCGCGCCGGCAGTTCATGGGCGTCCCGGCGGACATCGACGAGCTGGCCGCCAGCGGAGTCATCTCCGCTGAGGGCGTCGAGCGCGTTCGGGCCGAGTCGGCCCGGCCCTTCGAGGCGGCAGATGAGTCCGTCACCGAGTACATCGGCACGCGTCTTGGCGTCGAGGTCGTCGACCGGCTCGTCGACCCGCTCCTCGGCGGCGTCTACGCTGGCCGTTCCGAGGAGCTGTCCTTCCAAGCGACGCTGGCCCCGCTGGCCGCCGCCGCCCGCGAGCACGCGACGCTCACCGAGGCCAGCGCCTCGCTCCTGCCGCCCGCGCCGACCCCGGCCTCCGCGCCGGGCCCCACTTCCGGGTCGGCCCCGACCTCCGCGTCCACCTCCGCTTCCGCATCGCCGTCCGCGCCCACCTCCGCTGCTTCCGCGCCGCTCCCGTTTCCGCGCCCACCTCCGCTGTATTCCGCGCCCACCTCCGCTGTCTTCCGCGCCCACCTCCAGCTCCGGACCCACCACCCCCACGACGGATAACAGCAAGAAGCCGTCGCCGATCTTCGTCACACTCACCACCGGACTCGGGGCGCTGCCGGAGGCGGTGGCGAAGGCCTCCGGGGCCGACATCCGCGTCAACGCGATGGTCCGCGAGCTCAAGCGCACGGCAGTCGGCTGGCGGCTCACCATCGGGTCCGCCGCCGACCCCGAGTACCTGGACGCCGACGCGGTGATCCTCGCCACCCCGGCCGCGCCGACGGCCCGGCTGCTGAGGGAGGCCGCCGGCGCGGCCGCGGCGCAGCTCGAGCAGATCCCTTACGCGTCCATGGCCATCATCACGCTGGCCTTCGCGCGTCGACGGACTTCCCCGCCCAGCAGCGCAGCGGTTACCTCGTGCCCGCCGTGGACGGCCGCGCAGTCAAAGCGGCCACGTTCTCCACCGTCAAGTGGCCGCACCTGGCCAAGGCCGCGGCCGACGCCGGATCGCCGGTGCACATCGTCCGCTGCTCCGTCGGCCGCAGCGGCGACGTCGCGGTCCTGCAGCGCGACGACCAGGACCTGGCCGCGCTGGCCGCCGCCGAGCTGGCCGACTCCATCGGGATAACGGCAAGTCCCGTGGCGCGCCGGGTCACCCGCTGGGGCGGCGGCCTGCCCCAGTACAACGTCGGTCACCTGGACCGAGTCGCTCGCATCCGCGCCGCCGTCGCCGCCCAGCCTGGCCTGGCGGTCGCGGGCGCCGCCTACGACGGCGTTGGCATTCCCGCCTGCATCGCCACCGCCCGTTCCGCCGCCGACCAGATCATCGCCCACCTGACCGCCACCGGCGCCATGGTCGCCACTCCGCCAGACACCTAGTCCGGCCCAGGCAGCCGACTGGGTGACTCCGCACCTTTCCCGTCAGCCCATCGCCCCCCAACAGCCAATAGCGCAACTGGTGGTCACTGCCTCGGAGCGTGCCTCCCTATCAGTTCTGACGACTCAGCTCCATCTTCCTATCAATTTTCACCACTTTTCTGCCCGTTTTGTCCGATTTTTATGGTCAAAACTGATAGGAAGGCGAGTTAGTGGCCCAGGGCGGACATAGCTATCGAGATAACAGCAAGAAGTGAGACGCCGTCGAGCACGCTAGCCGACGGGAGCGGCCTGAAAACGCGAGACCACGGGGAGCGGCGCCCGGAGGAGGCAAAGCTGCGGGAAGGCCGCCCGCGTGCGTCTAGATAACAGCAAGAAGCGCGCAGCGCCGCCCATCGCCTGCTTGCCCATCTTGATAACAGCAAGAAATCTCGCCGATGTCATCATTGGGTGTGCCTGATGCCGAGGTGAGACGTGGGGAGAGTCGTCAGAAGGCGCGAGCCCGCGGGAGAACCGCCTTGGGGCGTGAGGCCGCGGGCAGGACCGGCGGACGGGACGGGCGGAGCCACGCGCTCGTTCCTCATCACTAAGATTTTGAACTATGACAGACACGCCAGACGAGAAGCAGCGGCTCAAGGCGCGGGAGCTCAACGACCTGATCCGGTACACGATGTGGTCGGTGTTCACGGTGACGGACACCGAGGCGCTCGATGCCACCCGCAAGGAAACGGCCGTCGAGCTGACGGACGTGCTCGACCAGGCCAAGGGCAAGGGCATCGTCACGCGCGGCTGCTATGACCTGCAGGGGATGCGCGCCGACGCCGACTACATGCTCTGGTGGGTGGCGCCGACCTCCGACGAGCTGCAGGAAATGTACGTGAATTTCCGGCGTACCAAGCTCGGGCGGGCGTCCGAGCCGGTCTGGAGCGCCATGGCGCTGCACCGGCCGGCCGAGTTCAACAAGAGCCACATCCCGGCGTTCCTCGCCGAGGAGGAGCCGAAGAACTACGTCTGCGTCTACCCCTTCGTCCGCGACTACGAGTGGTACCTGCTCGATGAGGGCGAGCGCCGCAGGATGCTCGCGGAGCACGGCATGATGGCCCGCGAGTACCCGGACGTGCGGGCCAACACGGTGTCCAGCTTCGCGCTGAACGACTACGAGTGGATGCTCGCGTTCGAGGCCGACGAGCTGTACCGGATCGTCGACCTGATGCGCCACCTGAGGGGTGCGGACGCGCGGCGGCACACCCGGGTCGAGATCCCGTTCTACACCGGCCGCAGAAAGCCTGTGGCGGAACTCGTCGCCGCCCTGGTCTAGTCGGTCCCGCGGGCTGCGCTCGCGCCCCGCACGAGCCGTCGCCGGGTCCACCACACGCCGCCGCCGATGACCACCACGACGGCGGCGAACGGCGCGGCCGACCCGATGATCGCAAGCAGCCAGTCGACGCTCAGCCGGAATGCCCGCCAGCCGCCCGTCAGCCCGCTCGCGAGCCCGGGCGGCGGCGCGGGCTGGTGTTTGGCCTTGGCCGGGGCCTTCGGCCCGAGGATGGTGAGCGTCACCGTCGCGTAGGCGGTCTCGTGGTTGAGCGCCTGCTGCTGCGCGAGCATCGATTCCAGGTCGGACTCCTCGGAGTTGATCTGGTCCTGGACGCTGAGCAGGCCGCTGACGTTTCCGGCGTCCTTGAGCAGCGCCCGCAGCTGGGTGATCGCCGCCTCGTCCGAGGCTACCCGGCTGCCCACATCGGCGACCTGCTGGGTGACGTCCTGCGCCTGCTGGCTCAGGTCTAGCTGGGTGCCGAGCCCGGATCCGGTCAACTTGCCCAGGGTGGCCTGGTAGCCGGCGGCCGGGATCTTCAGCGTGACGCTCGCGCTCGCCGCCGCGGCAGGCTGGCCGGGGCCGCCGCTGCTGTTCTCGGCCGACACGTACCCGCCGGCCGCCGTCACGATCGACGTGGCAGCCGACAGCGCGGTGGCGACGTTACCCGCGCGCACCGTGAGCTGGGCGGTGTAGATGAGCTGATGGTCGCCGGGGACGAGCCGGGTGGCGGAATCGGACTGCGCCGCGCCGCCCGCGCCGCCCGCGCCGTTCCCGCTGTTCCCGCTGTTCCCGGCGGCAGAGGCGGCGGCGGCGGCGGGAGTGGCGGCGTTCTGGGCGGCGCCGGCGTACGGCAGCGCGCCGTTCGCGACGCCGGCCGCGCTTGCGGCGGCGCCGCTGCTGCTGGCGCTGCCCGAGCAGCCGGCCAGCGCCGCCAGTAGCGCGATCGTGATGAGGGCCACGCCTAGTGCGGTGACGGCGAGCGGTCGGGAAGTGTGCCTTGAGGATCCGGTCAGCATGTCCCTTGGACGGCGGCGGGCACTCCGGCGGTTTCGTGCCTAGGTCACGATTAGGGATCGTCATCACGGTTTGCCGGGGCGTGCCCGGCTGCTGCGCGCTCAAGGCTGCTGCGCGCTCAAGGCTGCTGCGCGCTCAAGGCTGCTGTGCAATCAAGGCGGTCGGGCCGGCCATCCTTGATGGCATGGCCGAGGATCTGCGCGTGAACAGCTGGCTGGTGATCCCGGCCCGGGAACTGCGCGAGCGGTTTTCCCGCTCATCGGGACCCGGCGGCCAGTCGGTCAACACCACCGACAGCCGGGTCGAGCTCTCGTTCGACATCGTCGCCTCGCCCAGCCTGCCGGAGCGGGAACGTGACCGGGCCATGGCGAGGCTCGCCAGCCGGCTGGCGGATGGCGTGCTAACCGTCGCGGCCGAGGGCGAGCGGAGCCAACTGATGAACCGCGACGCGGCCCGGGCCAGGCTCGCCGCGCTGCTGCGGGAGGCGATCGCCCCGCCCCCGCCGCCCCGGGTCCCCACCAAGCCGACTCGGGGGGCCAAGGAACGCCGCCTGGAAGGCAAGCGGCGGCGCGCCCAGATCAAGCGCAACCGCCGCTATGACGCAGGCGGCTCGCAGTAGCTGCCGAGCGGCTACTCCGTCGGCTCGAGCGACAGCGAGATCGAGTTGATGCACCACCGCTCGTCGGTCGGCGTGCCGTACCCCTCGCCGCTGAAGACGTGCCCGAGGTGCGAGTCGCACGCCGCGCACCTCGCCTCAACCCGGAGCATGCCCAGCGACCGGTCCTCGATCAACGTGACGGCGTCGCCCTCGGTCGGCTGGTAGAACGACGGCCACCCGCATCCCGAATGGAACTTCGCATCGGACCTGAACAGCTCGGCCCCGCACGCCCGGCACTTGTACACGCCAACCGTCTCGGTGTCGGTGTACTCACCGGTGAACGCTCGCTCGGTTCCGGCCTTCCGCAGTACCTCGTATTCGGCCGGGGAGAGCTGCTCCCGCCACTCCGCGTCCGTCCGCTCCACTTTCTCCATACCTTCGAGATTAAGCGACGGGCGCGCGTAGTCGCAGGTGCGGGCCGGTCAGATCTCAGCTGGCGTTCGCGTCACAGCCGGACGTCGGGGGCCAGTGCCTCGAGGATCTCGCTGGCGCGGAGCACGGCCTTGCCCTCATCCGCGTCCGGGTCGCCGACCTGCGGGTCGAAGTTCAGGTCGTAGAACACCTCGGTCACCCCGCAGGAGTCCAGCCAGCTGACGTCCTCGCGGATCTGCTCGTAGGACCCGGATAGGCGCAGCCGCTGGCCCGTCTTCTGCGATACGGTCGGCTTGCCCGGCCGGACGACGCCGCGGCAGACGATCCGGGCCGGCCCGCGCCCGGCCGCGGTCGCCGCGTTCTGGACCACCTTGGCCCACTCGGCGATCTTCGACAGGTCCGCGCCCGACGCGGTGACCCACCCGTCACCGATCCGCCCGGCCCGCTCCATCGCCGCCTCGGACATGCCGCCGAGCAGGATCGGCGGACCGGGCCGCTGCACCGGCCGCGGGTCCTGCCGGCCGGGCGGGATTCGGAAGAACGACCCGTCGTACCCGCGATCGGCTGTCCACAGCGCTCGCAGCGCGGCAACGTACTCTTCGGCCCGCGCGCCCCGCCGCGCCATGTCCGCGCCCGACCCGGTGAATTCCTCGGGCAGCCAGCCGCTCCCGATCCCGAGGTCGAGTCGCCCGCCGGAGAGGACGTCAACGGAGGCCGCCTGCTTGGCGGTCAGCAGCGGCGATGCGAACGGGTGGTTGACCACCGCGACGCCGAGCCTGATCGCGGAGGTCGCCGAGGCCAGGTACCCAAGCGAGACCATCGGGTCGAGCACCGACCGGTACACCGGCGCGAGCGGCGCCGAGGCCGGCGCCAGCAATCGCTGGAAGGTCCACAGAGACCGGTACCCGAGCCGCTCCGCCCGTCGTGCAAACTCCGTCAGGTTCCGCGGCGTCGCCCACGCCCCGGACACCGGTGCCCCGAATCCGATATCCATGCCTGAAACCCTAGCCGTGCCCGGCTTGCGGCCGGCGGTCAGCGGTCAGTTGACGTTCACCGCGAAGTTGCTGAAGCTGAAGGTGGCCGGCGCGCCGTTCGTGGAGCAGATCTCGACGCCGTAGTCCACCTGGTTGAGCGTGGAGTCGGCGGGCACCCAGCCTTTAGCGATGATCCACTGGAAGAACGCGAGCAGGTTCAAGCTCCCCGCGGTGACGTTCGAGTTGGCGACGAAGGCCATGTAGCCCCCGTTGCCCTTCCACGCCGTCCAGGTCTGCCCGCCGATCGTCACCGTGGCCATGGGGGACCCGGCCGGAGTCTGGCCGTGGTTGTTGGTCCAGATCATCAGCTCGTCGCTGCCGCCGCTTGGGTCCGCGATCCCGTTGAGCCAGATGTCGTAGGCGTCTTCGTAGGTTCCCGTGTTGGGGTTGCTGTCGGCGAAGGTGCTGGTGACGGAGGAGAGCGAGCTGATCTCCGGCGTGTTGGGGACGTCCAGGTGCGAGTCGGGGTAGGTCAGCACGCTGCCGCCGCCGCTGGCGGTCGTGGTCACGTACCAGTCGCTGAACGAACAGGCGTAAAGCGTCTGCGACACGTTGCCCGCGCTCTCGTTCCACATGTCGTTGGTGACGAAATACGGGCTCAGGTCCAACGTACCGAACTGGGCCGACGTCGAGAACGACGGCTTGGCGCACGCGCCGCCGGCTGAGGTCGGGGACGGGCAGGCCGACGTGGTCGTCGGTGACGTTGCGGGCGTCGGCGAGGACGTACCGGACGGGGAGCGGCTGGCCGCTGACCTGGCGTGCTCGCCTGCCGCGGCGGAGGTCCTGCCCCCGGCGACGTGTCCGGGCAGGAATGCCTGCGTCGGCTGCCCGGCCAGCTCCGGCATGGCCGTCGCGTCCCCCTCCGGTGCAGCGTCGCGCCCCGCCACCGCGACCACCGGGTCCCCGTTCAGCGCCACCGCCGGGGCCGGGGTGGCGTGCCAGCCCGAGCCAAGGTAGCTGACGGCGGCCGCACCGCAGATGGTCACTCCGCCGACGAGCAGGGCTGTGAGCAGGGTGCTCTGGCGGCGTGCCACGGCCGCGGGCTTTCGATGCCGCGGCTTGGGCGCGCCGTTGCCGTGATGGCTCTGCCTTGTGTCAGGGCTAACCTGGCGCACCAGGGGTGCTCCTATCTCGCGGGGGACCCCTCCGTGCCCGCGGGGCGGTGGACATGCTTGCCAGGGAAAATGCTATCCATTTGCGACGTCCGCCACATTCGAACCAAGTTATCTCCCTTAAACATCTCCGCTGCTTCATCGTCACCATCTCTGCCGTTCTGTGCGCGCTTGGGTTTACGTCCCGCTCGAATTCGGTTCGAGTCGTGAGTTCGTGGGAGACTGGGATGGTGACGGATTTGAACGTGCCTGGCCTGCCGTTTCCTCTGGAGTCGTCCGGTTCCCCTGCTTGCACTGCTGTCGTCGCGGGCGGAATGCTGACCCTCACCGGCGGGCCGAAGTCCGACCTGTTCATCGACCCAGCCGGAAACGAGGCGACCAGGCCGGACGCCGGGCGGCTGACTGGTCTCCCGGGAGACCAGGACTTCACGTTCGCCGCTCGCGTCACGGTGAAGTTCACCGAGGTCTTCGATGCCGGCGTCCTGGTGCTTTACCTGTCCGACCGCCGCTGGGCCAAGCTCTGCTACGAGCTCTCCCCGCAGCGCCGGCCCACCGCGGTGACCGTGGTCACCCACGGCATCTCCGACGACTGCAACTCCTTCGCCACCGACGGTGGCCCGCTCTGGCTGCGGATCACCAGGTCGGGCCGGGTCTGGGCATTCCACGTCTCGGCCGACGGCGGGTACTGGGATCTGCTGCGCTACTTCTCCCTCGGCGAGGGATCGGGCGCCCGGATAGGCTTCCTCTCCCAGTCGCCAATGGGCCACGGCTGCACCGCGGTCTTCGATGCCATCAGTTACCAGGTCGGCGCGCCCGCCAACCTCCGCGACGGCACTTAATAACCCAAATACCAAAGCAGCTAGCGACCGATCAGATATCCGCTGATCAGTAGTGCCTGCCCTTTGCCGTTCCCCGGTAGGGCTCCACTTGATCCGGCCACCGGCAGGCACCCGTGCACGGCTGGCCGAGGCGTAGCCGGGGCGAGTTCTCTGTCGTCACCCACGACCGGTCCCGCACGTGATGCCGGTCGCCCGCGTCGTGCTCGTCGAGGTGGCACCTTTCCCAGCCTCGCTCGGTGCGGAAAAGTTCGTGGCAGCGGAGCGGGCTTGCCTCTCTGGCCGAGCTGGCCGACTGCGCTGGAAAACTTGTCTTCTGTCACCTGCGGGATCCTCTCCGCTGCCGTCTGGCCGTGCGCAGCATGGCGGGGCGGGTGTGCTGGCCGTCGTCGCGGTGGTCCCCGGCAGTGGGATGCAGTCGTGCCAACAGCCTACGCTGACGCCGCGCCCGCCAGCACCGCACAGGTGATCTCGCGGGCGCAGCCCCACGAGAGGGTCACGCCCGCGCCGCCGTGGCCGTAGTTATGCCACAGCGTCCGCCTGCCGGGCAGCGTTTCGGCTTCCAGGCGGACTTCGGGCCGGTACGGCCGCAGCCCTACCCGCTCCGTTATCATCCGCGCGCCGCGCAGCGCGGGGAACACCGCCGCGCAATCCCGCAGGATCCGCGCCGAGATCTCGGGGCGAGGCGCCAGGTCGGACTCCCCGTGATGCGCCGTACCGCCGAGCACGATCACGTCGCCGTGCGGGAACGCGTACACATAGTCCACGTCGCCGGGGGCCCCGTGGTCGATGTAGAACTCCTCGATCCCCGGGTTCTCCACCACGACGACCTGCCCGCGGATGGGCAGCAGCGAATCGTCCCCCGTCAGCGCCCGCGCGCCGATCCCGGTGCAGTTCACCACGACCGGCGCGTCCACCGCGGCGAGCGACGGCACGGCCGCGTAGCCGACGGTCCCGCCGAGGTCGGCGTACCGGTTGAGCAGGTACTCCAGGTAGACCGGCATGTTGACGGCCGGCGCGGTGTAGGACCAGCCGGACACGGCGATCCTGCCCCCGGCAAGGTCGGGCAGCTCGCCCGCGCCGAGAATCCGCACATCAGGCAGCAGGTCCATCCACCTTGGCGGGGACGCGACCATCGCCGCCACCTCCCGTCCGCGCAGCGAGTGCACCCCCGCGTTCGGCTCGTCCGCCAAGGCGGAGAGCACCTGCAGGCCCGTCCGTGACCACTCGTAGCACTGGTCGGCAGGGCCGCAGGTCACCGGGCCCCAGATCGCTCCCGCCGCCACCGAGGTCACCCGCGACGGCGGTTCCGCCGCCACCACCCGAGTCAGCACCCCGGCCTCGGCCAGCGAGATAGCGGTCGTCAGCCCGACAACACCGGCGCCAACCACCACAACGTCAGCAACAGCCATGGAATCGACGGTACTAGACGCGACCGCGGCCAGCGCAAAACGAATGCGCTGACAATCAGTGCCCACCGGCGATCAACAAGACCGCGAACGCGATGATGATCGCGAGAACCGACAGCACGAAAAACAGCGCCGCGACGGTGCCCGAACCCTGCTGCCCGCGCCGGGCACGGTCCGCCACGCGCCCCACGATTTTCGGCATGCTCATCGGGCCAAGCGGGTCCAGTGAGTCCCGGTAAGGAGCGCGCTGCCTGCTCGGGTCGAATCCGCCCGCACTGGAAGATCCGTGCCCGCTGCCGGAGTGCCCGCCAGCGGCATGCCCGCTGTGATGATCGCCGGTAGAACCGCCACCGCCACCGCCACCGCCGCCATCGTGCATGGCGCGCCCCCAAGTCTCTTTGCAGGCAGGTCGCTCTCCACGCTAACCCATAAAAATTCAAACCTGGACTTTCGGGTGCCAGCGGCGCCCGTCGGATCTCGGCCTGACCAGGGTGAACGTTTCGAAGAGCGAGTAGTCGTCGGTCGGCGTGCCTTGCGCCGGGTCGGCGTCGACCGCGTGGTAATAGCGGACGGTGATCGACGTCTGCCCACCCGCCTCCGCGCCCGGGCTGACGTCAAAGACCGCGACGCCGTACCCGGTGGCGGTGTCGCGCCGCGCGGACCACGCCGCGGTCTCCGTCACGTCCGCAGCGGGGGAGGCTGGGCCGGCGCCGGGACTGGCGTCGCCGCCGCAGCCGAGTACCAGGTGAACGGTGCCCTGGCTGGTGTCGAAGACCCCGCTGTCGGTGGTGGTCACCGGGCGCGGGCGAAGCGTGTCGGCGGAATCGATGCCGCGGACGGGGAACGACCGCTCGTAGCCGCGGCCGTGCCCGCAGAGCGCCAGGTCGACCTCGTACCGATCGAAGAGCGGCAGCCATTCCCGCCTGATGCCGAGGTCGGACTCGCGGCCGGCCGGTGCGGACGAGCACGCGCACCGGTGGAACCCGACGACGATCCAGTCGATGGAGGAGTCGCCGCGCGCAGCGGCGAGGGTCGCCTCGAGCCAGCGGGTCTGCGCGCCGCCGGAGTAGCCGCGCAGCTGCCAGGAGGTGCTGGGCGCTACCGGGTCGGCCGCGAACGCGCGGTCGCCGTCGTCCGCGACATCGTCGCCGCTGAGGCAGATGAACGCGACGGTGCCGATGCGGAACTCGTACCACCGACCCGCGAATTCGGGCAGTCCGTTGTCCGGCAACGAGTACCTGGCCAGGTACTCGACGCCGTTGTCCCCGGGCACCGGCATCCATGGCCGGTTCGCCGCCGAGGCCTGGATGTTGTTGCCGAAAGTTCGCCACACCTGTGACTGCGCCGCTGGGGCGGCCGGGTCGCCGGCGGCGAGGCCGGAGTTGAGCAGGTGGAACAGCGGTTGGAAGGTCTCCACCGCGCCGACCGCGTAGGCGGACTGGCCGGAGGAGCTCGCCCACCGCGCGTTCGGCGCGGCCAGGTCGCCGAAGCTGGTGAAGCGGAAGGCCGCCCGCCCCTGCGGCGCGGTCCTGAAGGTGGCGCTGAACGGGTCGGCCGCGTTGCGGTCGTTGTCAGCCGTGACCGCATACCCGTAGGTACCGCCGGGACGGAGCCCGTCCACCAGGGCGTGGTAGGTCCAGCTGGCCTCGCCGCTGAGACCGTCGGCGTGGCCGCGCTCAATCGCGGGGATGACCCGTTGCCCGATCCGGACGCGGGGCGCCGCAGCCTGGCCGGGTGATGCCCACGACACCACGACGGACCTGGCCGGATCATTGCCCCAGGTGAGGTGGATCTGCTCGGGCGTGCCGTCCGCCGCCGCTGGCCGGCCGCGGTTCGCGGTCCGGACGGACGTCACCGGGGCGGCCGCGAGCGGCCCGGTCGTGGGCACGGCGAGCAGTTGCCCGGCAGGCAAGGGGCGCGCCGCATCTTCTGACATGCGGAGACTTTGCCGTCCGCCGGTAAACGCTCGGTGACGGGCGGGAAGGTAGCGCCGCTAGCTCTTGGTGAATATTGATCGCGGGGTGCAGGGGTGCAGGGGTGCAGGGGTTAAAGCCGCGACCACGCCTCGGTGAGGGCGCAACGGAGGATCTGCTCGATCTCGTCGAAGTGCTCCTGGGTGCAGATCAGCGGCGGGGCGAGCTGGATGACGGGGTCACCGCGGTCGTCCGCGCGGCAGACAAGGCCGGCGTCGAACAGCGCGTGCGAGAGGAACCCGCGCAGCAGCCGCTCCGACTCGTCGTCGTCGAAGGTCTCCTTGGTGCTCTTGTCCTTGACCAGCTCGATGCCGTAGAAGTACCCGGCGCCCCTGATGTTGCCGACGATCGGCAGGTCGGTCAGCTTGTCCAGGGTGGCGCGGAAGCCGCCGGAGTTGGCCCGCACGTTGCCGAGGAGGTCGTCACGCTCGAAGATGTCCAGGTTGGCCAGCGCCACCGCCGACGACACCGGGTGCCCGCCGAACGTAATGCCGTGCAGGAACGTGGCGGTGCCGGTCAGGAACGGCGCCATCAGCTCGTCGCGCACGATCATGCCGCCGAGCGGCGAGTAGCCGGAGGTGACGCCCTTGGCGAAGGTGATGATGTCCGGCTGGTAGCCGTACTTCTCGGCGCCGAAGTAGTACCCGAGCCGCCCGAACGCGCAGATCACCTCGTCCGACACCAGCAGCACGCCGTACTTGTCGCAGATCTCGCGCACGCGCTGGAAGTAGCCGGGGGGCGGGGTGAAGCAGCCGCCGGAGTTCTGCACCGGCTCGAGGAACACCGCCGCGACGGACTCGGCGTCCTCGCGCAGGATGGCCCGCTCAATCTCGTCAGCGGCCCAGCTGCCGAACGTGGTCTCGTCGTCGGCGACGAACTCCGGCGCCCGGTAGAAGTTGGTGTTCGGCACGCGGATCCCGCCGGGCGGCAGCGGCTCGAAGTCGTGCTTGATGGACGACAGGCCGGTGACCGCGAGCGCGCCCATCGAGGTGCCGTGGTAGGCGTACTCGCGGCTGAGCACCTTGTACCTGGTCGGCTGGCCGACCCGCTTGAAGTACGCCTTGGCCAGCTTCCAGGCCGACTCGACGGCCTCGGAACCGGAGGTGGTGAAGAACACCCGGTTCAGGTCGCCGGGCGCGAGCGCCGCCAGCCGCGCCGCGAGTTCCACCGCGGCCGGGTGCGCGTACGACCACAGCGGGAAGTAGGCGAGCTCGGAGGCCTGCTTGGACGCGGCCTCGGCCAGCTCGGTGCGGCCGTGGCCGACCAGCGACACGAACAGCCCGGCCAGGCCGTCCAGGTAGCGCTTGCCCTTGTCGTCGTAGACGTACGGGCCGCAGCCGCGCACGATGACCGGGATATCGCTGTCGCCGTAGGTCGACATGCGGGTGAAGTGCATCCACAGGTGCTGCTTGGCCGCAACTTGTAGCTCTTCGGGAGTGAACGTCACCGTGTCCCCCAAGTGTAGGTCTGCTTGCGCAGCTTCAGATAGACAAAGGTTTCAGTTGACGTGACAGACGGCACGCTGCGCACTCGGCTGAGAATCTCCAGCAGGTGGTCGTCGTCCTCGCAGACCACCTCGAGCAGCAGGTCGAACGAGCCCGCCGTGAGCACCACGTAGTCGATCTCGTCCATCGCGGCGAGATCGTCGGCGACCTTCTCCAGGTCGCCCTCGCAGCGCAGCCCGATCATCGCCTGGCGGCGGAAGCCCAGCCGCAGCGGGTCGGTGACGGCGACGATCTGCATGACGCCGGCTTCGTGCAGCCGTTGCACCCGCTGCCTGACGGCGGCCTCGGAGAGCCCGACCGCCTTCCCGATCGCCGCGTACGACTGGCGTCCGTCCGCCTGCAACTGCTCGATGATCGCCTTGGCGATCTCGTCGAGCGCCGTCGTGGCGGCCGGTCCGCCGCGGGGGCTGTGGGCCATCCGATCACGTCTCCTTCTGCGAGTCTGCTACTGCGGGGCAGCTAGCAAGCAAGTCACCTTCATGCTTGTCGTCAGGAGCTCAGATGTCAACTGATTTCGTAGACAAACGTCCATAAATCTACGGAATCACTTGTCCAGGTCGGCTACCTTTGCGAAGCTCATCACAGACGTAGGTAGCGCCTGGGAGGCAACGATCAGGCAGGTACCGCTGCGCAACTTCGTGACCGGCAGGAGGTTAGTAGAGCGTTACCGAGACGGTCCCGCCGACTCCGGCGCTGGTGTGGCCCGCTAGCGTCGAGCCGGGGCCGTCCAGGGTCTCGAACTTCCAGCCCGTGGGTGCCCACCAGGCGTGGCGGAGCGAGTCGGCGGTCGCGTCCGCGTAGAGCACCTGCGGTCCGCCGGGCATCTCGGTGACGCTTACCGAGGACCCGACCTGGTCGGTGTCGTGCCCCGAGATCACCGATCCGGTCCCGTCGAGGGTCTCAAGCTTCCACGCGGACCCGGTCCAGAAGGCGTGCCGCAGCGACTTGCGCGTCGTGTCGTAGTAGTAGACCTGCGCGTTCCCCTTGGTCTGGGTCACCGACACCGCCGACCCGACGCGGTCGACGGTGTGGCCGGCCAGCGCTGACCCCGATCCGTCGAGCGTCTCGAACCGCCACCCGGACGCGGTCAGCCGCGCGTACCGCAGCGACGCGTCGCTGGCGTCGTAGTAGAAGACCTCCGGCCGGGCGCCGATCAGCGTCGCGCTGATCCCGGACCCGACCCGGTCGCCGGTGTGCCCGGCGATCCGCGCGCTTGCCCCGTCGATGGTGAGGAAGAACCAGCGGTCGCCGTTCCACCAGGCACGGTGCAGCGCCCCCGCGCTGGCGTCGTAGTAGTAGACCTGCGGCGCCCCGTCGGCCACAAGCGCGCTGATCACGGACCCGACGTGGTGCCGCGTGTGCTGGTACAGCACGGAGCCCGGGCCGTCGAGCGTTTCGAGCCGCCAGCCGCTCGCCGTCCGGAGCGCGAACCGCAGTGACGCGTCGCTGGCGTCGTAGTAGAAGACCTCCGGCTCGCCTGCCGCCAGCACCGTGCTGACCGCCGAGCCGACGTGGTCGGCGGTGTGCCCCGGCAGGGTCGATCCTGGCCCGTCGAGGGTCTCGAACCGCCAACTGCCGCCCGACCGCCAGGCGGCCCGGAGCGACCCGGTGGTCGTGTCCGAGTAGAAGACCATCGGCTGGCCGTCGATCTCGACGGCGCTGGCCGCGCGCCCCACGTTGCCGGACGTGTGCCCGGCCAGCGTCGACCCGGACCCGTCGATCGTGGTGAAGACCCACCGGGTGCCCGTCCACCGGGCGTCGCGCAGCGATCCGGCGGACGAGTCGTAGTAGAACGCATCGGGCGAGCCGGTGACCGCCAGCCGCAGGTTGGCGACCGCGATTTTTCCCTTGGGGTCGGTCGCGGTCACCGTGAACGGCCAGGTTCCGACCGCGTCGCCGCCGCTCGCGGTCGCGGCGGTGACTGTCCCTGACAGCAGCCCGGCAGGCGACAGCGCCAGCCCCGGCGGCAGCGAACCAGCCGTCACCGCCCACCGGTAGCTGCCCGGGCCGCCGGTCGCGGTCAGCCTGACCGAGTAGCCGCGCGACACCTGCGCCGACGGCAGCGTCGGCGTGGTGACGATCAGCCCGACCGTCGTCAGCCACTCCACGTAGGGGAAGCCGCTGTACGACACGTGCCAGTCGGTGACGGGGAGAATCTGGACGCCGCTTGGCACCGCGTTCTCCTCCACGATCGTGACCGTGCCGTCCCCCGCGGCGTTCACCGAACTGGACTGCACGACGACGGTGTGGCCGCCCGCCGCGCTGTCGAACCCGGGCGCTGCCGACATCGACAGCACGTTCCCCGCGACCGGCGCCCGGTGCGGCGTCCCGTTCTTGATGATCGTGAACAGTGCGGGATACGCGGCGGCGTAGTGCGCGACCACCTCGTCCCCGTTGGTGGGGATGTCCATGGTGACGCCGTACCGGTAGTACAGGTACCGCTCGCTGAACTCCACGCACTGGTACCCGGGCGTCCAGAGCGCCCCCGGGTAGGGGTAGACGGGGGTGGTTGGCCCGCCGTCGTTGGGGATCGGCCCGCAGGCGGGAACGGTCAGCCCGCCACCCGTCCACGCGGCCGGGGTCACCCCGTCCGCGCCCGGCAGCCGGTAGGCCCCGGAAACCGCGTTGCACGAGCCGCCCTGCCCGGCGGTGGCCGTCTGCCCGGCCGAGGCGAGCGCCGCCGCGGCCGGCCCTTGTCCGCCGACCGCGGCCGCCATGGCTGTCGCCACGGCGGCCAGGCCGACGGTGAGCACACGACATGCCTGCTTCAGACGCTTCACCACTCTGCCCCCCGGATCAGAGCCGTTCAGCTACCGAACGTATTCATACCTATGTGTTCGGCTAGGATGATGCGCAGTCCACTACCTCACAAACCTCCAATTACCTCCAACATCACACGTTTAGAGCGCGCTGCAACCGCGCTAGCCGGGAATGCGTCTAACCAAACGTGACGAGAGAGACGCCATTGATCACCCGCCGCACCGTGTACTCGACCACGGTCGCCTTGGCCGCCATGGGCCTGGCCGCGGGCTGCGCCACCACATCATCAGGCTCGTCGACCGCCGCCGCCGGGTCAACGACGTCCGCTTCGTCCGGGTCTGCCCCTGCCGCGACCGGGGCGTCAACGGCCTCGGCCTGCGCGCCCTCGGCCCCGGCGGCGACGGCCACGTCGCCCGACTCCGGCCCGCCGGCGCTTGACGCCGTCCAGTTCACCGACCCCGGCCACGGCTGGGTGGCCGGCTGGGGCCGGATCCTGGCCACCACCGACGGCGGGCGCAGCTGGACCCGGCAGTACAGCGGCGACGCGGCACTCAACCAGGTGGACTTCACCGACGACGAGCACGGCTGGGCGGCCGGGCAGAGCACGCTGCTGCGCACCACCAACGGCGGCGCCAGCTGGACGGCGCTGACCGAGCCGTGCCGGGGCTGGCTCAACGCGATCCACTTCGTCTCGCCCACCCTCGGCTACGCGGTGGCGGCCGCCCCGACCGCCCCCAGTGGCCTTGGGGCAACCGCGGGCACCAAGATCCCGGCGACCATCGGCGGCGCCCCCTACGCCACGGCCAAGGGCGGCTCGCTGGTGCGCACCACCGACGGCGGCACCACCTGGACCACGGTGACCAGCGCGCCCGCGAACCCGCAGAGCGCCTGCTTCTCCAGCGCCGCCGACGGCTACGTCGGCACCCCCGCGCACATCTGGCGCACCACCGACGGCGGCCAGCACTGGACGCTGGCGCTGACCGAGCCCGGGCCGCCGCGAGCCGGCCAGGACACCCCGCAGATCGAGTGCGCGGGCGGCAGCGCCCTCTGGGTCCTCTTCCTGGGCCAGGGCGCGGCCATGAGCCACTCACCGTACCTCGCCTACGCCACCCAGGACGGCCAGCAGTGGCGCGGCCTGTTCGAGGAGCAGTACACCGAGGCCGCCCTCAGGCCAAGCCTCAAGCTCCCCGAGGGCCCCGGCTCCTACCCGGGCCCGTTCAGCGCGATCGACTCCAGCGCGGCGGCGTTCGTCGGCTACACCCCGCCGATGGGATACGGCGCGGCGCCGGTCACGCTGGCCTCAGCCAACGGCCGCCTTCTCACCAGCGAGGGCAACGTCGCCGTGATCAACGAGCCGCTTGGCGCCTCGTTCCTGAGCCAGACGACAGGCTGGGTCGTCGGCGCGAGCCTGCAGCCCAACGCCAACGGCTACGAGATCGAGGCCACCACCGACTCCGGCCGCACCTGGACCACCGAGTACACCACCCCCTAGGGAACTCATCCAAGGACGCTGCCAGCGAGATAACAGCAAGAAGCGCGAAGCGCGAGCCTTAGCGCTGAAGGTTTGGCCGGTCATAGCGGTCAACCCTTCAGCGCTAACGATTTCCCACGGATAACAGGTCCGCTAGCCGCGGCTAACCCGAAGACGGCTGCCGCGGGACCCGGGATCAGCGGGCCGGCGGGCGAGAAGACACGCGTGCGTTCGAGATCACGGATTTGATCTTTGCTCGCGGATAGGGTGTCCGCATGGACATCGACAAGCCAGAGATCGACTTCCCCGAGGGCGCGCCGCCCAAGGACCTTGAGATCACCGACGTCTGGGCCGGCGACGGGAAGCAGGCAGGCCCGGGTGACACCGTTGAGGTGCATTACGTCGGAGTCTCCTACTCGACCGGCGAGGAGTTCGATGCGAGCTGGAGCCGCGGCGAGCCGCTCCGCTTCAAGCTCGGCGTCGGGCAGGTCATCGCTGGGTGGGATCAGGGCGTGCAGGGCATGAAGGTCGGCGGCCGGCGCAAGCTCGTCATCCCGCCGCACCTCGGCTACGGCCAGCGCGGCGCCGCCGGCGTGATCAAGCCGGGGGAGACCCTCATCTTCGTCTGCGACCTCGTCTCGGCTTAACGGCCGGGGCTGTCGTCGCTACCGGTCCGCGGCGATCGCCTGCTCGAGAACGACGCCGGCCGCGAGCAGCCGGTCCTCGCTGCCACCCGGCCCGATCAGCTGAATGCTCGCGGGCAGCGGACCGGCCGCGGCGCGCGGTCCGTCGGCGGGAACCGGCAGCGCGAGCGCGGGCAGTCCGGCCGCGTTCACCGGCGAGGTCAGCCCGCGGATCGCGAAGATGGCGCCCGCGTCATCGGTAAGCGGCGGGAAACCGAGCAGGGTGGGCGCGGCGAGCAGCTCGATCCGGTTCCAGAGGCGGTCAAGGGTGGCGCTCCACCGTGATATCTCGGCGCGGGCGGCGCTCAGCCGCGCATCGGTGACCGTGGCCGCATGGCGGAGCCGGTCGAGCACGTCGCGGCCGATCCGGTCGGGCGCGGTCGCGACCAGCTCCGCGTTGGTCGCCCACGCCTGCGCGTCGAGCAGCGCCATCGACGCCGCGATGACGTCGCCAAGCTCGCCGATGGTGACCGGTTGCACGGAGAACCCGGCCGCGCGCAGCGCGTTGTCGATCGCCGCGTTGACCACCGGGTCGGCGTCGATCGTCAGCCCGCCGATGACCCGCGGCGCCTCGTCGGCGACGGCGAATCCCGGTTCGAGCAGCGCCATGCCCGCGATGAGCCCCGTGACGTCGCGGGCCAACGGCCCCACCGTGTCAAGGCTGGGCGCGAGCGGTCGCACGCCGTCCAGGCTGATGCGGCCCCGGGTGGTCTTCAGCCCGCAGATCCCGCAGCACGCGGCGGGGATGCGGATCGACCCGCCGGTGTCGGACCCGTAGGCGACGTCCGCCTCGCCGGCGGCCACCGCGGTCGCCGAACCACTGGACGAGCCGCCCGGGATCCGGCGCGGGTCGAGCGGATTGACCGGGGTGCCGAAGGCGGTGTTGATCCCGCTGATCCCGTAGGCCAGTTCGTGCAAATTGGTCTTGCCGACGAACCGCGCCTCGCCGCGCGCCATCGCGGCCCGCAGCCCCGCCAGGCAGGCGGCGTCCCGGCTGGCGGGCAACGCGGTGTCCGCGACGGCGCGGCAGCCCGCGGTCGTCGGCAGTCCGACCATGTCGATGAGGTCCTTCACCGCAACGCGCAGGCCGGAGCCGAACGCGGTCTCCCGCTGGATCCAGGTACCCACGGTTGCCAAGGTTATCCGCGTTTCCGCTGCTAGGAGACTTCCGCCGGGTGAAAGCGCAGGCGGGCGAGGCCGTGCAGCGCGTCCACATACGGCGTGGGCACGCCGACGAGGGCGCCGAGCTCGCGGACCGCGCCGGTCAGCGCGTCCAGCTCGAGTGGCCGACCGGCCCGCGCGTCCTGCAGCATCGACGGCGTGAAGTCGCCGAGCTCACGGGTGACCGCGTGCCGGTCCTGCGGCGTCTGCGCGATCGGGCAGCCGAGTCGGCCACCGATCT
>CAWJQG010000018.1:855000-895413 GCA_963844925.1 uncultured Actinomycetota bacterium
GGGGGAGGCGCAGAGGCCAGGGGGAAGCGACTGTTTACTAAAAACACAGGTCCGTGCGAAGCCGCAAGGCGATGTATACGGACTGACGCCTGCCCGGTGCCGGAACGTTAAGGGGACGGGTCAGCCAGCGATGGCGAAGCTCAGAACTTAAGCGCCGGTAAACGGCGGTGGTAACTATAACCATCCTAAGGTAGCGAAATTCCTTGTCGGGTAAGTTCCGACCTGCACGAATGGCGTAACGACTTCCCCGCTGTCTCAACCGCGGGCCCGGCGAAATTGCACTACGAGTAAAGATGCTCGTTACGCGCAGCAGGACGGAAAGACCCCGGGACCTTTACTGCAGCTTTGCATTGATGCTCGGGATGGCTTGTGTAGGATAGGCGGGAGACTGGGAAGCGGGGACGCTAGTCCTCGCGGAGTCGCTGGTGAAATACCGCTCTGGTCATTCTGGGTGTCTAACCTGGGCCCGTGATCCGGGTCAGGGACAGTGCATGGCGGGTAGTTTAACTGGGGCGGTTGCCTCCTAAAAGGTAACGGAGGCGCCCAAAGGTACCCTCAGCCCGGTCGGCAACCGGGTGCCGAGTGCAAGTGCACAAGGGTGCTTGACTGTGAGACAGACATGTCGAGCAGGAGCGAAAGCTGGGACTAGTGATCCGGCGTCGGCTTGTGGAAGCGGCGTCGCTCAACGGCTAAAAGGTACCCCGGGGATAACAGGCTGATCTTGCCCAAGAGTCCATATCGACGGCATGGTTTGGCACCTCGATGTCGGCTCGTCGCATCCTGGGGCTGGAGCAGGTCCCAAGGGTTAGGCTGTTCGCCTATTAAAGCGGTACGCGAGCTGGGTTTAGAACGTCGTGAGACAGTTCGGTCCCTATCCGCTGCGCGCGCAGGAGGCTTGAGAGGGGCTGTCCCTAGTACGAGAGGACCGGGACGGACGGACCTCTGGTGTGCCAGTTGTCCCGCCAGGGGCACGGCTGGTTGGCTACGTCCGGAAGGGATAACCGCTGAAAGCATCTAAGCGGGAAGCCCGCCTCAAGATGAGGCCTCCCACCACCACGAGTGGGTAAGGCCCCCAGCCAGACGACTGGGTTGATAGGCCGGAAGTGCAAGCGCCGCGAGGCGCTCAGCTGACCGGTACTAACAGGCCGAGGGCTTGACTAATTACCATACTTTTGCGCTTGCGTTCACTGTGCGGTTCCCGGAATACGGCCGGGAGCCAGGCTGATAATTCCATAGAGTTGCGGCGGCCATAGCGAGGGGGAAACACCCGGTCCCATCCCGAACCCGGAAGTTAAGCCCCTCAGCGCCGATGGTACTGCGAGGGAGGCCTCGCGGGAGAGTAGGACACCGCCGCACATATCATCAGAGAAAGCCGACCCTAATCAGGGTCGGCTTTCTCTGTTTCCGGGGTTTATCCCTCAAGTCAAAAGTCAAAGTCGAAAGACTCAAGGTCAAGGTCAAAGGCTTCAAGTCAAGACCTGGACGCGTGGCGCTTGGGCCGGAGCCAAATTTCTCGCGGCTCTCCTCCGGAAGGCCGCGAGGAAATTTGCCCGCCGACCCCGCGACCCGTAACCAGTCACAGAAGCCCCACCGATCCATGGCCGTTACTACTACAACAGCGACCTGACATCCGTTTACCCGAAATGTCGTAATGCGGGCATTCGTCCGCCCTGCCCTTCCTCGTCGGCCCTGCGCGTCTCCGGGGACGGTCTTCGCCCAGCCGGGCGACTTTACATAGCTCCCGGACAAAATAAGCGTCTCAATGGACCTGAAAGTGTCCGGCAGCTATGCAAAGTCGAAAAAGTGTCCGGCAGCTATGCAAAGTCGAAAAAGTGTCCGGCAGCTATGCAAAGTGGCCGCAAGGCAAGAGCAGGGAGGGGCCTTCCGGGGCCGGCGATAAGCCGGGGGACGCTCGATGCCGGCCCTGCGACCGCAGGGTCGGCCATCCGGACGACGTTCCGATGGCCGCAGCGATGGCGACGAACGCGTTCGCCGGGTTCATCCGGAACGCCTCCATGACGCGCTCCGGAGATACCCCCGGGCGAATGAGATGCTGCCGCCGACCGTCAGCGCGGTCTCCTCGATCCAGTCGCATGCGGGTGTCACGCCGTTCCCGGTGCGATCGGTCATCGGCTACCCCTTCTGCTTCCGGCATGTGTGCGCGGCGACGCGAGGCGGGCGTTGCCCGCGCGGCGGTAATCAGCCGTGCGGGCAACCTGGTGCGTGAGGCACGGGAGGGCGGACGCCGCAGTCGTGTTGACCAGCCATCCCGACCAGTCACCGCAACCGCCGCCGGACCTGGCGCTCGGGCCGTGGGAGTCGGTGATCTGGCGCCGCACCTGCCCACCCGAGTGCGGGTTACCCGCTTCTTCGGCCGCCTTGGTCTAGGTCTAAAGGACGGCTCAACTCGGCGGGGTCCTCCGTTGCCGCGGTGAGCGGGTCGTGCGCGTTCGGGAGCACGGTCTCGAAGTACGACGTGGCTGCCGCCGTGGTCCCGACGTCGGCGCCTGCCTGCTCGGACAGGTACCAGCGGTGCTCGAGTATCTCGTGGAAGATCTCCGGTGGTGCGAGCCTGCCCCGCAGCCCGACCGGGATGGCCGCCACCACCGGGTCGTAGACCTCCTCGAGCCAACGGTGCGCCGCGACGGTCTCCGATACCGGACTGTGGCTCTTCTGCTCCAGGTAGCCCCGGAAGCTGGCGATGTCGTTGAGCAGTCTCCGGGCCTGGTGTTCGTCCGCGGTGATCCCGGTCTGCCGGAACAGCTGTGCACTGTGCTGGCCCGCTTCGGCGACCTTGGTCCGTATCCGCAGCTTGCTGCCGTCCGGCGTGCTGATCAGCTCCAGTTCGTCGGCGTCGAACCCTAGCTCGTTGAGCCCGCGGAGCCGCTTGGCGATGCGGTAGCGCTGCTCCTGCGGCCGCAGCGTCTCCTCCCTGGTCAGTACGTCCCAGAGTGCCTCGTATCGGTGCTGTATTTCCTCGCCGGTAAGCAGGGGGTCGATGTCGGGCGGCAGCAGATCGCCCGCCTGGAGGTCGAGGAGTTCCCCGCTGACCCGTTCGACGGCGAGCTCGACGTCCCACTGCCGCTGCCCGTTGGTCAGGGTGGGATGCTGTTCGCTTGTCTCCGCGTCGACGAGAAAGGCCCCGAGCGTTCCGGCGTCGTAACGGAACAACGTATTGGACAGCGAGCAGTCACCCCAGAAGAACCCGGACAGGTGCAGCCGTACCAGGAGCTCCACCAGGGCGTCGAGCAGCCGGTCGGTCGGCTGGCCGCCGCGCGGGTTGGAGAACAGGGCCCGGTACGTGATCGAATAGTCCAGGAACCGGGTCACCAGAATCGCGTCCAGGTCCGGCCCGCGGTCGACGACGATGCCGACAACCTCGACGGCGGGCACGTTCAGCTCGGCGAGCGCGCGCAGCAGCCGGTACTCGCGCCGGGCCAGCCGTTCGCTGATTGATTTCAGCGCGTAGAGCTCGCCGCCCTCGGCGACGAAACGGACCACGTGCCGTGAGAGCCCGCGCTGCCGGATCTCGACCAGCCGCTCATCCTGCCATTCCTCCAGCGGCTCTTCAAAGGGCAAGGTCAGCAGGCCGGCCGCCTCGTCGGCGGGCGGGCTGAAGACAAACCTCACAAGAACACCCCGCCTTCCGCGGATTTTGCCCGGCGGGTTAGCCGCGGATGGCCAGCCCGGTGGCCTCGTCGAAGAACTTCATGCCTTCGATGCTCAGCGCGAAGGTGAGTATACCTAGTTGTCAGGTATGTCGCTAATCTTGCGATAACGGGTATTACCTATCTGCGGCACCGCGCTGGGACCTGGATGTGACTTCATTCGTGCGGCAGCCGCTGCTGGCACTGCTGGCCAAAAAAGGAACTGGCCCGCGCTCCGCCCGAGCCCCCGATCCCCTGGTGCCGCCCCGGAGCCCGCTCATCACGCCGCACCCGGCCGCCTGCAAGGTCAAACCCGTCATCCTGAACGTACGGTGGTCTCCGCGTTCACCGGTCACTCGTCCGAGGCGCTGTCGGCCAACACTCCCGCGCGTGTCGTCATTTACTCGAACTAAAGTGCTAATAAAATTGCCTGTCTTTAGTACGGGACGGGTATCGCCTGACGCGGCAACGTCTCGCCTGATCGCAATCATGCTTCCTCTAGGACGCCTTGAATACGGTGTCGAGGTGCCACCGCAGGAAGTCCGGATTCGGCCGATCGGCTCGCCGCTCTGGCAGCGCGATGACCTCCCCGGCCTTGGCGTAGAAAGAGTCGCCGTTGCCGAACTCGCTGCGCAGCCGAGGGCTGACCCGTAGCCGGTAGGACGGATCGACGCCGACGTAGCCGTGGTCGAACATCACGTGCACGTCGGAGCGGAGCAGCAAGCCATTGTCGAGGCGGTGCTCGCCGCCGTAGGCCGGCTTGACCGGCAGGATGTGCGCCGCCTGCAGCGCCGGGCGGATCTTCGATCCGGTGATGGCGCAGCGCCACTGGTAGGCGTCCGCCACCACCGCCTTGAACGCCTGCTGCCCGAGCCGGTACGGCGCGAGCCGGAGGTCGCCGAAGACCGGCCCGGACCGGTGCCACGGCCGGCTGAGATCGAGCTCGACCGCCACCCCGAGCACCAGCTGCATCAGGTCGCCGAAGTACCGCGAGTACCGGGGATCGCCCATGTCATAGGACTTGCCCTGCACGATGTTCGAGGAGAACTCAGGCGGCGGCTCGAACGTCAGGTCGTCAGGGAAGAACGTCACGTCCCGGACGAAGACGCACCCGATGACCGGATCCTCCCCGGGCGCGATCGGCTCCCGCCGGTAGTGCGCGATCCGCCGCGTCATCGCCTCCTGGCTGCCGACGCCGTTGGCGACGCCAAGCAGATCCCAGGCCTCCGACACCCGCAGCGGAGCGAACCCGCCGAAGAACCCGCCGCCCACGACCCGGTTGTCGGGAGCGTGCGTCTTGAAGAAGAACGGCTCGCCCTCTGCCACCGCGTGAAACCCGCGCCCACCACCCGGCCGCCAGAAGTTAACCTCGCCCAGGTCCTGCGGCCGATCCGCCAGAAACCGGTACCAGTCCCCGTCCGTCACCCCGACGTAGCCGCGCATGAGTGAATTGTGCTCCGTCGCACCCGAGTGCGCATGGCAATCAACTGCGGGTATCGCCAGCCGGGCTTGCGAGCTGGCGCTCCAGTGACGTGAAGGCACCGGGGAGTGCACGGAGCAGCAGGTCGGTGGCAGAATCGGCGCGCACTCGGACGAGCCGGGCACGCCACTCGCCCTCGAGTTCCTGTATGCGCGCCTCGAAGGACGCCGCATCGTGCACCGCGCGGATGCAGGCGCCAGCGAACCTGCCGATCCACAGGTTGAGTCCTTCATGGGCGGCATCCCCGGCAGCAGGACCTAGATACCGGGTGGCGGTCAGCCCGTCGAGATAGTCTTTCGCCCAGGTTGCGAGGACGACAGAGACCGGGGGGAGTATCCCCTAACCTCGGCCTGTGCACGAGCGCCCGGGGGATATACGCGACAGCGATGTTGCCGCCGCCCTGACTCGCCAGTGGTCGCTCGTAGTGCAAGAGCTTTCCTACCTGCCAGTCGGGTTCGGCGGGTACCACTGGCTCGCGGTCGACCAGACGGGCGCGCGATGGTTCGTGACCGTCAACGATCTCGCCGCGCCGTGGCTGTCCAACCTGCCCGCGGCCATGCAGACGGCGGCCTGGCTCGCAACCGAAGCCGGGCTCGAGTTCGTCGTCGCCCCGGTGCCGACGAAGGCTGGTCAGGTCGTCGGCTCTTTGGACAGTCGGCATGCCCTGACGCTGTTTCCCTACCTCGACGCCGTGCCTAGTCGCTTCGAGGACCCAATCGACGACGGCGATCGGGCCGCGACCATCGACCTGCTGGCTGCGCTGCACACCGCAGCCCCTGCGGGCATCCAGGTGCCCAGCCGGCCGCTGGAGCTGGCCAGCCGCCAGGCCATAGAACAGGCCTTGGCCAGCCTGGATGTCCCCTGGAAGGGCGGTCCATACGCCGAGCCGGGCCGGGATCTCCTAGCCCAGTATGAACGGCCGCTCCGTCAGGCCTTCGCGCGATTTGACAGCCTGCTCGACCGAGTCCATGAGGCCGGCGGCCCCCATGTCATCACGCATGGCGAGCCCCACCTCGGCAACCTGCTGCGCACGCGGGCCGGACTGCGCCTGATCGACTGGGACATGATCGCGCTGGCCCGGCCCGAGCGAGACCTGTGGTGGGTCATCTCGGGCGACGAGGACGCCGAACGGTACTCGTCGCGGACCGGGTGGGCGGTCAACCAGGACGCGTTGGCGCTGTACCGGCTGCGCTGGGGCCTCGACGACATAGCAGAATTCCTGTCCGAGATCCGCGGCCCGCACCAGGAAACGGCGGACACGCTCGTCTCCTGGACGGCACTCCAGCAGACTCTGGAGGCAGTCGCCTAAGCGTGTTCGCGCCGCTCAGGCCGCAGCGCCAGCAACGCCACATGCAACGACGCCCGCGACTCCGCATCCCCCAACGACACCCCCAGCACCCCCTCGATAACCCGCAGCCGCTGATAAAACGTAGGCCGCGCCATATGCGCCCGCGAAGCCGCCAGCGCCTTGTTCCCCCCAGCCTCCAGAAACGCAGCCAGATCCCCCACCAGCCGCGTCCCGTGCGCCAGCGTCGTGACGCCACCAGCGCCCCGAGCTCCCGGTCAGCAAACGAACGCACCCGAGGATCGTCCCGCAGCTGATACAACAGCCCCCGCAACCGCTGATCCGGCAGCTGCGCCCGCGCCTCAAAGATCCGCGTATGCACCGCCTCGGTGATCTCAACGAACGCCACCTCTCGCCGGAACTCGATCAGCACCACCCCAGCCGCGGCGGCCGCCGAAACCAAAGAGACCGGCAGCGACGCCGAATACCGCCGCCCGAGCTCAATCGCCAGCCCCGCCACCCCTGCCGCAGCGAGCTCGTCCACATAAGACGCCAGCCCCAAAGCCCCCTCAGGCAGCGCGATCCCGGTCGACAGCACCAGCTCCCCGCCGCGTAGCAGCCGCGCCACGTCGGTCAGTCACCTCAACGCGTGCACCCACCGCACCGGCACGTCCAGCCGGTCCGCGCCGGCCACCACCACCGGCTCCCCGCGCTGGACAACGTCCAACGACAAAACCTCACGAAGCGTGATCAACACGCACGCCGACTTTACAACATGTAAAACACACGTGGGAAATCCGTAACAGGACGCACCTATGCCCTGCTGGCAGCCGGGGGCAGACTAGAAGGTATGTCTGAGCTCATCGCCCGCCAGCGCGCGGTCATCCCGAACTGGGTCGGTGTCTACTACAACGAGCCGATCGAGATCGTCAGCGGCGAGGGCTGCCACGTCACCGACAGTCAGGGCCGCCGCTACCTGGACTTCTTCGCCGGCATCCTGACCAACATGCTCGGCTACAACGTGGCCGAGGTGCGCGAGGCGGTCGAGCGGCAGCTTGCGTCAGGCATCTACCACACCTCGACGCTCTACCTGATCCGCAGCCAGGTCGAGCTGGCCGAGAAGATCGCGAAGCTCTCCGGCATCGAGAACGCCAAGGTGTTCTTCACCAACTCCGGCTCCGAGGCCAACGAGACCGCGCTCGCCGCCGCGCTCACCGCCCGCAAGGCCAACCAGGTCCTGGCGATGCGGAACTCCTACCACGGCCGTACCTTCGGCACCGTCGCGATCACCGGGAACGCGGTCTGGAAGGCGACCAGCAACGACCCGTTCGGCACCCATTACGTGCACGGCACCGACAAGTCGCTGCCGCAGTTCCGCAACCTGTCCGACGCCGAGTACATCGAAGCCTGCGTCGCGGACCTCAAGGCGCTCCTGCAAGCCGCGATCAACCCCCAGGACGTCGGCGCGCTGATCGCCGAGCCCATTCAGGGCGTCGGCGGTTTCACCATGGCGCCCGACGGCCTGTTCAAGGCGTACAAGGAAGTCCTCGACGAGCACGGCATACTGCTTATCTCCGACGAGGTGCAGACCGGCTGGGGCCGCACCGGCGAGCACTTCTGGGGCATCCAGGCGCACGACGTGACCCCGGACTTCATGACGTTCGCCAAGGGCCTGGCCAACGGGTTCGCGATCGGCGGCGTCGTCGGCCGGGGCGACCTGCTCGACGGCATCCGGGGCAACGGCATCTCCACCTTCGGCGGCAACCCGATCTCCACCACCGCGGCCAACGCCACCCTCGACTACGTGCTCTCCCACGACCTGCAGGCCAACGCCCAGGCCTGCGGCGAGATCATCATCGGCGGCCTCAAGGAGGCGGCCAACGAGCTCAAGACCGTCGCCGACGTTCGCGGCAAGGGCCTCATGTTCGCGGTCGACCTGGCCGACCCCGCCACCGGCGCGCCGAGCCCGCAGCTGGCGGCCAAGGCGCTCGAGGCGACCAAGGAGCGCGGCCTGCTCGTCGGCAAGGGCGGCCTGCACGGCGCCACCCTCCGGATGGCCCCGCCGCTCACCCTCAGCCAGGCCGAGGCGCGCGAAGGCCTTGGCCTGCTCGTCGATGCCCTCCAGCGCAGTCAACGCGGGAGCAAACGCCTAAGATGACCACCGAAACCAAGCACGTCACCCACTGGATCGGCGGCAAGCCCTGGACCGGCGAGGCCGAGCGCCACGGCGACATCTACAACCCGGCCACCGGCCACGTCAGCGGCACCGTCGACTTCGCCAGCAAGCAGGACGTCGATGACGCGGTCAGCGTCGCCCAAGAAGCGGCCAAGACCTGGGGGCGCGTCTCGCTGTCCAAGCGCGCGACCGTCCTGTTCGCCTTCCGCGAGCTGGTCAAGAACCACGCGGTCGAGCTGGCGAAGCTCATCACCGACGAGCACGGCAAGGTCGCCAGCGACGCGGCCGGGCGAAGTCGCCCGCGGCCTCGAGGTAGTCGAGTTCGCCTGCGGCATCCCGCACCTGCTCAAGGGCGGGTTCTCCGAGAACGTCTCCACCGGCGTCGACTCCTATTCGATCAGGCAGCCCCTCGGCGTGGTCGCCGGGATCACCCCGTTCAACTTCCCCGCCATGGTGCCGATGTGGATGTTCCCGGTGGCGATCGCCGCCGGCAACGCGTTCATACTCAAGCCGTCGGAGAAGGACCCGTCCGCGTCCATCCTGCTCGCCCGCCTCTGGTCCGAGGCGGGCCTGCCCGACGGCGTGTTCAACGTCGTGCACGGCGACAAGGTCGCGGTGGACGCCATCCTCGAGCACCCCGGCATCGCCGCGGTGAGCTTCGTCGGCTCCACCCCGATCGCCCGCTACGTCTACGAGACCGGCACGCACCATCGGCAAGCGCGTGCAGGCCCTCGGCGGCGCCAAGAACCACATGGTCGTGCTGCCCGACGCCGACCTCGACCTGGCCGCCGACGCGGCCGTCAACGCCGGCTTCGGAAGCGCGGGGGAGCGCTGCATGGCGGTCTCCGCCCTGGTCGCGGTCGACCCGGTCGGTGACGAACTGGTCCAGAAAATCAAGGACCGCGTCAGCAAGCTCACCGTCGGCCCGGGCAGTGACGAACGGTCAGAGATGGGACCGCTGGTCACCCAGGTGCACCGCGACAAGGTCGCGTCCTACCTGGACAGCGGCGTCGAGCAAGGCGCCACCCTCGAAATCGACGGCCGCGCCCACCCCGTTCTCGGTGCCGAGGAAGACAACGCCGACGGCTTCTGGCTGGGCCCGTCGTTGCTCGACCACGTGACGCCGGAGATGTCCGCCTACCAAGACGAGATCTTCGGCCCGGTGCTCTCGGTGATCCGCGCCGAGAGCTACGCCGAGGCGGTCGAGCTGGTCAACAGCAGCCCCTACGGCAACGGCGCGGCGATCTTCACCAACGACGGCGGCGCCGCTAGGCGGTTCGTCTCGGAAGCCGAGATCGGCATGGTCGGCGTCAACGTGCCGATTCCGGTGCCGATGGCGTACTACTCCTTCGGCGGCTGGAAGGCCAGCCTGTTCGGCGACACGCACGTGCACGGCGCCGAGGGCGTGCACTTCTACACCCGGGGCAAGGTCGTGACCGCTCGCTGGCTCGACCCGTCGCACGGCGGCGTGAACCTGGGCTTCCCGGTTAACTCCTAGGGCGTCCTAGGGCCCCGCGTTCGCCGTCGGCGACCCGTCCCCGACGGCGGCCGTGGGGGAGCCGCCGGCGACGTTGGGCACCACGGTGAGCTGGAGCGAGGAGACGAGCGAGGCCACGTTGGTCTCCCCGAGGGTGTCCGGGACCGACGTGAAGAACACCGCGGGCGTGTTGCCCGCGCCCGTGTCGGCGACCAAGACCGCGCCCTCCTCGGTGGTCCAGGTAGCGCCCTGGGCGGCGGCGTTGGAGTAGTTGACCAGGTACTCGATCTCCCAGCCGGGGTGGCCGCTGACCGTGATCGGCTGGCTCAGCTCGGGCTGGGTGGTGTGGTTAAGCGCGTTGTAGTACGCGTTTTCCAGGGTCTGCGCGACATTGGTCGCGGTGTTCTCCAGGTCCGCCACCCCGGAGTAGTTGTATTGCGCGGGGAGCGGGCCCGAGCACGCCTCCCCGTACCAGCTGGTCTGCCCGCCGTTGACCTGCCCGGCGACCGCTGACTCCCCGGCCGTCCAGCTGAACGCGCTGTTCAGGTCGCTCGGGCAGACCGGCTGCCAGGGGGTGGCGAGCTGCGCGTAAGACAGGCCCGACTGCCCGTCGGACAGGACCGAGGCGGGCGGCGTCGCAGCGGCGCTGGTCGGCGCGGGCGGCGTGGGCGTGGTTGCGACGGTGGACGGGGTCGGCGACGCGAGCGGCGTGGCCGCCGCCTGGTCCGCGGTCGTGGGGGCCGACGAGCTGCCGAGGCTGGTGGCGACGACCACGATGATCGCGATGGCGACGGCGCTGCCCGCGATGAGCCCGCCGATCAGCCACATCAGGCGGCGCCGCTGAGCCTGCTGGTACCCGTACCGGTTGGGCGCGGCCGGGCCGGGCCGCCGGGCGCGCCGGGCAGCTGCCAGGCGTCGCCGCCGAGGAAGAGCACCTGCGTCCCGCCGGCGTCGGCCCCGCTCGGGCCGCCGGGCGCGCCAGCGGCGGCCTGCACGGTGGTCGCGCCGACGGAGGTGACCGCCGACTGGTACGTGGTGGGTTGCACGGCGGGCTGGTACGTGGTCGGCTGGACCGCGGATTGGACCGAGGTGGCCGGCAGGGCCGGCTGCGGCTCCGTCCGGGGCCCCTTCGGCGGTTTGGTGTTGGCCAACTGGTCGCCGGTGGGCCAGTCGGTGCCCGCCCAGTCGCCGATCACCCGGTCGCGGGTCGCCCAGCCGCCGCCGGCCGCTTGCCCCGTAGCGACTGGCGGTGGTTGGCTGGACGGTGGTTGGCTGGACGGTGGTTGGCTGCACGGTGGTTGGCTGCACCGTGGTTGGCTGCACCGCCGCCTGCTGCGCCCTGGCCGCTGCCGCGCCCCCGCCGGCGTCCGCCGCAACGCCTGGATGCGTGTGGTGGGTCCAGGTCGATCCGTCCCACCAGCGGAGTAGATCGGGCGCGCCGTAAGGATCGGGGTACCAACCGGAGGGGGGCAAGTCCATGGGGCCAAGGGTAGAAGAATCAGGCGGTTCGAATGCAGTGAATCGAGCGCGTTACCACTTTGTTGGCTGCGGAGAGGTTTCAGGTGATGCTGTGGTGTTGTTGGCCACCGTCGAGTCTGTTATTACTCGCGCGTCTGAAATGAAGCGCCGCATCTCATCGCCGGAAACCACCCGCGCGGGAAAAGGGTCGCTCGCCGCCGCCCGCAGCAGCGCCGCCTCGGGCAGCGGCTGGTCGCTGCCGAAGATCACCAGATTTCCCCGCCGTCGGCCCCGGAGCACGCTCGCCTCCGCGACCATGCACGTTTCCTTGTAGGAGTAACGGACCGTGGCGACCACGGATCTGGCCGGGTCGAGCGGCGGCCCCGCAGCGACGTTCACCGCGTAAATGCCGCCGGGCCGCAGCGCGCGTGCGGTAGCGGCGGCGAACTCCGCCGTGGTCAGCCGCGGCGGCGTCACCGCGCCCGCGAAGACGTCGGCGATGACCAGGTCGTAGCTTCCCTCCCGGACCGACTCGACGACCTCACGGGCGTCCGCGGCCCGCACCCGGATGCGGTGCCCGGCGGGCAGCGGCAGGCTGGCCCGGACCAGGTCGGTGAGCGCTTCGTCGACCTCGGCGACGAGTTGCCGAGACCCCGGCCGGGTGTGCGCGGTGTAGCGGGGGAGCGTCAGCGCCCCGCCGCCCAGGTGCAGCGCGCGCACCGGCTGGCCGCGCGGGAACGCCAGGTCGATGACGTGCCCGATCCGGCGGACGTATTCGAATTCCAGGTATCCCGGGTCCGCGAGGTCCACCCCGCTCTGCGCGACGCCGTCCACGAACAGCAGCCACGCGTGCGTTCGATCAAGATCCGGGACCAGCTCCGCGCCGCCGAGTCGCACCTGCCGGTGCACGGCAACCCGAGGGCCGCCTTCCTTCGCGGACCGTCGCTCCCGCCGCTGCCCTTCGGTCACACTCAATTATCCCCCCGCCTGCCTGAGGGAGATCGTGGACCGTTATGTACATCCCCGTGTACACAACGGTCCACGATCTCCGGCCAGCCCTCGTCCGTCGCAGATAACAGCAAGAAGCGCGCAAGCGCAGAAACGCCAGCGCCCGCGAACCTGCTAACGGCAGAAGTTAGCAGTTCGCGGGCGCTGGGCGCGGGCGCTGGGCGCGGGCGAGTGAACGCCGGTTTCGTTCTGTTACGCGTTCGAGCCGCGTCGGGTGACCCGGTCGACGATGACCGCCGCCAGCAGCACCAAGGCGGTCCAGATCAGCTGCGCCGACGCGGACAGGCCGAGCAGTTCGAGGCCGTTGTAGATGACGCCGACGACGAGGCCGCCGATGACGGCGTGGATCATCTTGCCGCGCCCGCCGAAGAGGCTGGTGCCGCCGATGACCGCCGCCGCGACGGCGTTCAGGACGTTCTGGCCGCCGTTGACGTCGGTGGAGATCGAGCCGAGGTAGGAGGCGTAGATGATGCCGGTCATGCCCGCGGTCAGCCCGCAGAGCATGAAGGCGAGCGTGCGGACCCGCACGACGTTGATGCCGGCCCTGCGGGCCGCCTCGGTGTTGCCGCCGATCGCGTAGATGTACCGGCCGAACCGCGTCCGGCCCAGCAGTATCGTCCACACGAAGAGGATGGCGAGCACCAGCAGCACGCCCCAGGGCATGCCCTCCAGGACGATCAGGTTGCCGCGGTTCTGGTTCGCGACCGCCGCCACGATGATGGCGGCGGCGATGACCGCGCCGCCCTTGAGCAGCGAGACCGACACCGGCGGGGCGACCAGGCCGGCCGAGCGGCGGCGGAGGTCGGCGTAGAAGAAGAAGGCGCCGGCCACCACCCCGATGGCGATCATCACGATCCAGGTGGCGGTCGCGCTGAGCTGGCCGCTCTCGATGTCGTTGATGATCGCGTTGTGCAGGTTGATCACGCCGCCGACGCCGATGCTGCCGGTCGCGTTGATCAAGACGAGGAGCACGCCGGACAGGCCGAGCTGGCCGGCCAGCGTCACCACGAACGAGGGCAGGTTGAGCCGGGCGACGATGATCCCCTGCAGCGCCCCGTAGGCGGCGCACCCCGCGAGCGAGACGAGGACCGCCGCCCACCAGGGGTAGCCGAGAGCCAGCATCCACAGCGCCACCACCGCGCCGCAGGCGGCGGTGTAGCCGGCCGCCAGGTCGATGTCGCCAAGCAGCAGCACGAAGATCTCGGCCATGCCGAGCGTGATGATGAACGACGATTGCGCCAGCAGGTTGACCAGGTTGCCCGCCGAGAGGAACAGCGAGTTCCTGACCTGGAAGAAGATCACGACGGCGATCAGGCCGATGATGACCGGTAGCGCGCCGCTCTCGCCCGCGCGGATCCGCCGGAAGACGATGCGCAGGTAGTCGCCCATCGAGTCGGCGAGCAGGTCGGCGGACGCGTCGGGCGAGGTGATCAGGTCGGCCTGCGGCGGGTCCTGGCTCGCGGGCTCGTGGTTGACGGATGTCAAGGCTCAGCCCTCCGTGCTCTGCGCCGGGGCGGTCTTGGCGCCCGGGCCGGTGCCGGTGGTCATCCAGTGGACAGCGGAATCGGTGCTGAAGGCGGAGAGCGGGCCGCTGGTGACCAGCCGCCCGAGGTAGAGGACGGCGAGCCGGTCGGCGACCTGGAACACGTCGGTCAGGTTGTGCGAGATGAGCAGCACGGCGATGCCCCGGCCGGACAGCCGGCCGATGAGGTTGAGGATGAGCGCGGTCTGCGAGACGCCGAGGGCCGCGGTCGGCTCGTCCATGATCACCAGCTTGGCGTCGAGCATGACGGCCTTGGCCACCGCGACCGACTGCCGCTGGCCGCCGGACAGCGAGCCGACCGGCTGGCGGATGTTGCGGACGGTGGTGACCCGCAGCTCGGACAGGGTGCGCTTGGCCGTTTGCTCCATCGTTATCTCGTCGAGGAGCCCGTCGCGGTTGAGCACCTCGTGGCCGAGCAGCATGTTCTGCACGATGTCGAGGTTGTCGCAGAGCGCGAGGTCCTGGTAGACGGTGGCGATCCCGGTGCTGGTGGCGTCCTTGGGGGAGTGGAAGTGCACGTGCTTGCCCTGCCAGAACATCTCCCCGTGGGTCGGCTCCCAGATCCCGGAGACCGTCTTTATCAGCGTCGACTTGCCCGCGCCGTTGTCACCGACCAGGGCCGTGACCTGGCCCGGGGGGATATCGAGGTCGATGTCAGTCAGTGCGTTCACCGGGCCGAAGTTCTTCCCGATGCCGTGCAGCCGCAGCAGCGGCTCAACGTCGTTCATGGTCATATCCAGCCTGCTTGTGCCTGGTGAAGAAAACGTCCGGGGTGCGGGCGAGTTCCGCCCGCACCCCGGACGCGGAGTGTTTCCTAGATCAGCTGGAGATCCCGGCTGCCGTGCAGTCGGCCGCGAAGGAGCCCGCGCACAGCTGGGAAGCCGGCACGAACTTGTCCGCGATGACCGTGGCGTTCATGTTCGCCGTGGTCACCCACTCCGGGGTGAGCAGGACCGACGCCACAGTGGCCTTGGTCGTCGGGTCCGTGACGTTGCCGTTCACCAGGCTGGTCGGCGGGGTCTCGCCGGCCCGCACGAAGAGCGCAAGCGCGGCGGCGGCCTGGGCCTCTTCGAAGATCGGCTTGTAGACGGTGCCGCACTGGTAGCCCGACAGGACGTTGTCCAGGCCGGTCAGGGTGGCGTCCTGGCCGGTGGTCGGGAAGGTCTTGGCCTTCACGCCCTGGCCCGTCAGGTAGTGGATGATCGGCGCGCCGTTCTCGTCGTTGGGGATGAGGGCGGCGTTGATGTTCTTGTGCGCGGTGTAAGCCTGCGAGAACTCGCTCAGCGCGACGTCCGGCGTCCAGGTCCCGGCCGGGTTGGCGACGTCCTTCCACTTGCCCGAGGAGAAGAGCGGGGCGAGGACGGCGTCGTAGCCCTGCGCGAACAGGGTCGCGTTGTTGTCGGTCGGGGCGCCCCTCAGGACGGCGACCTGCGGGTTCTTGACGCCCCAGGAGGCGACGCAGGCCACCAGGCCCTTGCCCATGAGGGTGCCGACCTGGACGTTGTTGAAGCTGACGTAGTAGGCGCGGGTGCCGCCGAGGGTCAGCCGGTCGTAGTCGATGACCTTGACGCCGTGCGACGCGGCGTAGGACTCGATGTGCGCGCCGACGCCGGAGTCGAGCGGGTCGACGACCAGCACGCTGGCGCCCCTGGTGACGGCCGACTGGGCCATGCTGAACTGCGTCGCGTCGCTGCCGAGCGCGTTCTCGACGGTGAGCTGGGACGTCGGCAGGCCGGCGTCGGTGAAGGCCTCCTTCAGGTACGGCGCGTCGAACTCGACGTACCGGGTGGAGGAGACGGTGTCCGGGAGGATCACCGTTACCGAGCCGTGGCCCTTGGCGACCAGCGGCGTCAGTGCCGCCATGGCGGAGAAGTTGTTGGTCAGGTCGCTGGTGGAGATCGACACGGAGCTGGCGCTTGAGCTGCTCGTGCTGCTGGTGGCGGGCGACGTCGAAGGCGTCGTCGTGCTGCTGCTAGAGCCGCTGCTGCAGGCCGCGACGAGCAACGCCGCCGAGACGGCGGCCGCCGTCAGTCCCGCTCTTTTTGCTGATACGGAATACAACGGTGTACCTCGCTTATTTCGGTCGATACATGCCATAGGACATGTGCGAGATCAGATCCGTGCGGCCCGATCTCTGTTGACCGGGCGCTTCTCGCGAAAATGCTAGATCCGCGACGAGAAACGTACCTGTTAACACTTTCGTAAAACCGTTAAAAAAGCGTTAATACGCGGATGGCAACATTCCGGCCAAGGTATCCACCGAGACCTTTTCGTTATCCATTCGTTTTTCAGGTGTTAGTCTCTTTGCCGCTAGCTGCTTACGGTACGACACATCCTAGTCACTTAGGGTAGCTGAGTCCACAACGCTGGGTCGCGGTTGGATGACGGTCTAGTCGGCCGCGATCCGGTAGCCGGCCCTGGGCTGGGTGAGGATCAGCGGCGGGCTGCCCGGGCGCTCAAGCTTGGCGCGCAGCCGCCTGATATAGACCCGGACGTACTCGGTCTCGGTTTCGTAACCGCGTCCCCAGACCCGGCGCAGCAGATGCGTGCGGGACAGCAGCTTGCCCGGGTTCAGCGCGAGCTCGCGCAGCAGGGCGAATTCGGTCGGCGTGAGGTGCACCTGCTGGCCGGCCAGCCGGACCTGCTGGCCAGCCGAGGTCGATCTCGACGTCGCCGATCACGATGACCGACGGGGTGGTCTCGGTCGTCGCGTCGGCCGGGCGGGTCCGGCGCAGGGTGGCCAGGATCCGCGCCAGCAGCTCCTCGATGCCGAACGGCTTGGTCATGTAGTCGTCGGCGCCCACGTTCAGCGCGGTCACCTTGTCCCGCTCCCCGCCGCGCGCCGACACGACGATGATTGCCACCTGGGAGCGTTCGCGGATCTGCCGGCAGAGCTCGAAGCCGTCGATCTCGGGGAGCATCAGGTCGAGCAGCACCATGTCCGGCTGCTCGGTCTCCAGCATCGTCAGCGCCCTGCTGCCATCGAACGATACGAGCGTGTCGAACCCGCGGACCGCCAGGTTTGACCGGATCAGGTCAACGATGTTCGGATCGTCCTCGACGATGAGCACCCGGGTCGGGACTCCTTGTTCGGGCACCTGGGTCACTGGGGCTTCTCCACGGGCAGGGCGATCAGGAAGGCGGTACCGCAGTCGGTTGGCTCGAGCTCGATCCGGCCGCCGTGCGCGGCCACGATCCCGGCGGCGATGGAGAGCCCGAGCCCGGCGCCCGTCCCGCGCCGGCTGGGCCGGACCACGCCGGACGCGAGGACCTCGGGCCAGCGCGGGTCGCGGTCGCGGGCCGCCGCGGTGACGGCGCGCGCCAACTGGGGCGGCAGCCCGTCGCCATCGTCGGCGACCCGGACCGTCACGACGTCGGGTCCCGCTGCCTGCACGGTCACGAGCACCCGGGTCAGCGGCGGATTGTGGCTCAGCGCATTGCCGACCAGGTTCACGAAGACCTGCTCAAGCCGGTCGTGGTCGGCCCAGATCGCGTTCAGGCCTGGCGCGGCCCTGACCTCGACCTGGGACGCGGCCGCGGGCGGCAGCACCGCGATCGCCGCCTCGAGCACGAGCGGGATGTCGCACCAGTCGCTCTGCAGCCGGAAGACGCCAGACTCGATCGCGGAGAAGTCGAGCAGGTCGTTGACCAGGCGGCCGAGCCGGCCCGATTCCGCGGCGATGCGCGACAGGAAACGCTCCTGCGAGGCGGCGTCCCAGGTCACGTCCTGCTGCAGCAGGGAGCTTGCGTACCCGGTGATCGCGGTCAGCGGAGTGCGGAGCTCGTGGCTGAGCCTGCGCAGGAACGTCTGCTGCAGCTCGCGCGAGTGCCGCAGCGCCATCGCCTCCTGGTGCGCGAGCAGCGCCTGCTCCCGCTCCAGCGCCATCCGCAGTGAGTAGGCCGCGTCCTCGAGCAGGTCAGTCGCGTCGTCCAGGCGCTCTCCTTCCGCCCACGACGAGAGCAGCACGGTCCGCCCCGACGGCGCGGCGAACGTCACCCACTGGTACCTGCTGTCGGCGGCGCAGACCGTCGGTCTCGCCCCGGCGGCGCTGGTCGCGACGCCGTCCGGGCCGCCGAATTCCAGCGCGGACCTGGCCGCCGCGGTGGCCGCCGAAATGTCCGCCTCGTCGGCGCTGTCGCGGCAGGCCCGGTCAGCTCCGGTGCCCCCGGAGTAGGCGCGCACGGTGACGGAGCCGTCTGCCGCCGCGGTGACCAGCGCCACCTCGTCGGCGCCGAGGCCGCTGCGGAGCGCCTGCAGCGCGACGGACAGGCCGGCCGCGACCGGCACCGCTCCCGCCAGGGTCTGCAGCATCTCCCTTATTGTCTCAAGGAGCCGGTTGCGCGCCGTCACCTGGTCGAGCAGCCGGTCGCGCTCGATCGCGCTGGCGGCATAGCCGGCGTAGAGCCCGGCGAGGTCCAGGTCGTCGGGGCCCGGCTTGCCCGGCATCGCGCGGAACACCGTGATGACGCCGAGCAGCCCGCTCGGTCCGAGCACCGGCACCGACCAGGAGCTGGCGACCTTGGCCGACCTGGCCAGGTCGCCGAAGTGCCGCCAGGAGCCGGCGTCCGTCCTGAGGTTGTCCTCGATGACTGGCGCCTGCCGTTTGGCGGCCAGCCCGACCGGCCCGCCGGCCGCGCCGAACGGCAGCCGCGCCCACGCGTCAAGCAGCTGCCTGGGCACTCCGAACGACGCGGCCGACGCCAGCTCCCTATCGTCAATCAGGTGGATGCAGAGCCTTTCGCTGCCGAGCGCGGCACCGAGCGCGGACAGGATCAGCGCCAGGCTTGACGACGGGTCGGAGGAGACGAGCCGCCCGGCAAGCCCGTGCAGCCGGGTGAGCTGACGGCGCGCCGAGGAGTCCACCGCCTGGCCGGCGATCAGCGCCATCACGTCGTCCGGCCGCACCTCGTTCGTCGCGACCTCGGTGACGACCTGGCCGTGCCTGAGCACCAGGATCCGGTCCGACAGCCGGAACATCAGCCCGGTGTCGTGGCAGGAGAGCAGGATCGTGGTGCCCTGCTCGCGCAGCCGGGTGATCAGCCGCTCGACGAGCGCCGCCTCCTGCATGCCGAGCGAGGCGGTCGGCTCGTCGAGGAGCAGCAGCCGGGGATTGTGCGCCATCGCCCGGGCGACCGCCACCATCTGCCGCTGGCCGCCGGAGAGCGCCCCGACCGGCAGGGTGGTATCGCGCACCGGGATGCCGAGCCTCGCGAACAGCCGCGCGGCTTCCTGGTGCAGCGCGACCGTGGAGAACACGTGCCAGCGTCGCTCGTTGCCGAGCATCACGTTCGCCGCCACGTCGAGGTTCTCGCTGAGCGCGAGATCCTGCCAGACGACCCGGACGCCAAGCCTGGCCGCGGCCGAGGGGACGGGCGCCACCGACCGCCCGCCCACCCGGATCGACCCCGACACCGGGGTGAGATCACCCGCGATGGCCCGGATCAGCGTGGTCTTCCCGGCCCCGTTCTCCCCGGCCAGCGCCACCACTTGCCCGGCTCGCACCGACAGGCCGACCCCGGCCAGCGCCGTTACCATTCCGTAACGGACGGTAAGCGAGGACACGCTCAGCTCCGGTACCGCCCCCGCGGCGCCTGGTTCCACCCTGATCGTCACGCTAACCATTCTTATCCGAGGTCAAGATCATTCCTACCCAGGGTCAAACTCAAATCTCCCTGAACGAACCGTGGTTCCGCCTGCGACCGCCGGGCGTGACCCCGGAACCGGGGCCGGCCGGGCAGCGCCCAGGCACGATCACCCAGCAGCGCCAGTCCGGCCGGGAGCAGCACGCCCCGCACCACGGTCGCGTCGATCGCGATCGCGGCAGCCATGGCGACGCCGAATACCTTGAACTCGATCATGGACAGCGTCGCGAAGATCGAGAACACCGCGATCATGATCGCCGCGGCGCTCGTCACGACGCCGGCGCTGCTTGCGATGCCGCCGGTGACCGCGTCGGCGGCGGATGCCCCGCGCAGCCGCAGCTCCCTGATCCGGCTGATGATGAAGACGTGGTAATCCATGCTGAGCCCGAACAGCAGGACGAACATGAACAGCGGCAGCCAGCCGGTGATCCCGCCATAGGCGGTGAAGCCGAGCGTTCCCTGTAGGTGGCCGTCCTGGAAGATCCAGGTCATCACGCCGTAGGCGGCGCCGACCGACAGCAGGTTCAGGCAGATGGACATCGCCGGTATCGCGACCGACCGGAATGCGATCATCAGCAGCAGGAACGCCAGCCCGAGCACGAAGCAGAACACAAGCGGCGTCCGGCTCTCCAGCTGCGCGTCGAAGTCGTGGTTGCCCGCGGTCAGCCCGCCCACCGCGTAGCTGATCCCCGGCACCTTCCCCAGCGTGGACGGCAGCACCTGCGTGCGCAGGGTGGCCAGGGCGTTGTTCGAGGTGGTGTCCGTTCCGCCGCCCGCCAGCGGGACCGAGACGATCAGCACCTGGTCGCTGCCGGAAGCGCCGTACAGGATGCCGGTGATCGGCTCGCGGATCGCGTCGCGGGTCGTCGCGACCTCCGACCGGATGGCGGAGATGGCGCCGGTCACCGCCGGACCCGAGAGATCGTCGCCGGTGACGACCACCTGGGCGGGCTCCGGGCCGCCCGGGAACGCCTGCTGGAGGGCGAGCACGGTGCGCACGATGGGCACGCTGGCCGGGAACTCGTGGATGCCGGGATCCTCCAGGTGCAGCGCGAGCACCGGCGAGGCCAGCGCGAGCAGCGCCACCAGGGCGAGCCCGCCGAGCGCGAGCGGCCTGCGCACGACCGCGCGGACCACCGCGCCCCAGAGCCGCGAGGGCCGGGCGGCGGCCCGGCGCCGCCCAGGAACGGGATCCGGCCCCGGTCGGTCGCCGTGCCGAGCATCGACAGCAGCGCGGGCAGGAACGTCAGCGAGCCGAGCACCGCCACCCCGACCACGACGATCGTGCCGATCGCGACCCCCGAGAACACGTCGATCCCGGTGAGGAACAGCCCGGCGAGCGAGATCATCACGGTCAGCCCGGACACGACGATGGCCCGCCCGGAGGTGGCGGCGGCCGTGTGCAGCGCCTGCGCGGTCGTCCGGCCCGCCGCGCGTTCCTCCCGGACCCGGCGCAGGTAGAACAGGGAGTAGTCGATGCCGACCGCCATCCCGACGAGCAGCACGATCGACGAGGTGGTGGAGGCGATCGGCAGCCAGCGGCTTGGGATCGACAGCAGCGAGATCGCCGCGATCACCGCCGTGCCCGCCAGCAGCAGCGGGATGCCGGCCGCGATCAGCGCGCCGAACACGAGCAGCAGCAGGACCAGCGAGACCGGCAGCGAGGTGAGCTCGGCCTTGCGGAAGTCCTGGTCGGTGACGGAGCCGAACGCCCGGTCCTCGCTCGCGCCGCCGGCCTCGGCCACGGTCAGCCCCGGATGACGGGCCTGGATGGCGGCCACCGCGTTCAGCGCGGGCACCACCGATTGATCGGGGTTGGTCCCGACGACGTTGAACGTGACCAGTGCCGACCGGCCGCTGGCCAGCCCGGCGCTGGTGAGCGGCGACTTGATGTCGGTCGCGGTGTGCGGCAGCCGCGAGAGCGCGCCGACGACCTGGCTCACGGCCTGCCGGATCTCGGGGTCATTGCGGTAGGTCTGGCTGGCCGACCGTGCCTGGACGAGCACCGCCTCGCTGTCGGGCTGCTCCACGACCGGTCGCGCCATGACCCGTTCGGCGACCCCCGCCTGGCCGGGGTCATAGCTGTTGAGGTTGGCGGTGCCGAGATGCTGGCCAACCGCGAAGGCGGCCACGACCAGCAGCAGCCAGCCGAAAACGGCGATCTTGCGATGCCGGACCGACCAGCCGGCGACGCGTTCGACGATGGGGGGTTTCCTGCCCGCGGGCGTTGTAGTCATGGTCCTCAGGCTCCGCCGCCGCCCCCGCCGGTGCCATGGTGCCGCCTGCCGGAACGGGGGTGGGGTTAGCCTAACCGCGGTTCCGGGGGTTCGGCTTATAGCCGGCCACGGCGGCTATGGCTTAGCGTCAGAGGTATGCAACTCGCCCGGGACCAGCGGCTCGCTCAGGGCCAGCGGCTCGCTCAGGGCCAGCGGCTCGCTCAGGACCAGCGGCCGTCACGGACCTGGCTCGCGGTCCTTCACCAACTGGTGGGGCTGATCATCGGGGCGTTGTCGTTCCCCCTGGTGCTGGCGGGGCTTACCGTCGGGGCGGTGCTCGCGCCGATCGGCGGATCGGGGCTGCCGATCCTGGGCCTGACCCTGCGCTACACCGACGGGCTGGCGGCGGTGGAGCGGTCGAGGTTCGCGGGCATGGCCGGCGCCACCGTCCCGGCCTGGCCCGCCGACTCCCGCCGCCGGTACCGCTGGCTGGTGATCCCGGGCCTGGCCGCCTTCACCGGCCGCGCCACCTGGGGCAAGATCTGCTATCCGCTGCCGCGGCTGCTCGCCAGCGTGCTGCTGTTCCCCGTCGTGGTCGCCTTCTGGGCCGTTGGCCTGGCCACGCTCCCGCTCACGGTGCCGCTCTACCTCTGGCTGCGCCCCAGTCGTCGGGCATCGGCCGACGGCGCGGCACGACGCGGGTGGCCGACGCGGGTCGGGTGGGCGTGCGCTCGCGTGCTGCTGCTCGCCTCCGCACCGCGGGTGAGCCGCCGCCTCGCGACCGCGGACGCCGCCCTGGCCCGGTGGCTGCTCTCGCCCCCGGCGGACCTGGCCGCCCGGGTCACCGAGCTCGAGATCAGCCGCGAGCGGGTGGTGGACGCGGCCGAGGCCGAGCGGCGGCGGATCGAGCGCGACCTGCACGACGGCGCCCAGCAGCGACTGGTGGCGCTGGCGATGGAGCTCGGGCGGGCCAAGGCGAAGTTCGGCGAAGACCCCCAGGGCGCCAAGGATCTCCTCGACCGGGCGCACATCGAGGCGAAGGCGGCGCTAACCGAGCTGCGGAACCTGGTCCGCGGCGTGCACCCGCCGATCCTGACCGAGCGCGGCCTCGACCCGGCCCTGTCCGGCCTCGCCGCGCTCTGCCCGGTGCCGGTCGACGTGCACGTCGAGGTGCCGGTCAGGCCGAAGCCGGCCGTCGAGGCGGTCGCGTACTTCATGGTCGCGGAGGCGCTCACCAACGTGGCCAAGCACTCCCGCGCCAGCCACGTCAACGTCGTGGTCGAAGGCCACGGCTTCCCCGGCACGCTGACGGTGCTGGTCAGCGACGACGGCATCGGCGGGGCCGACCCGCACGGCGCCGGCCTGTCCGGCCTGGCCGACCGCGTCAGCGGCGTCGACGGCGAACTGTCGGTCGAGTCCCCCTCCGGCGGCCCGACCATGATCTCGGCGGTGCTGCCGTGCGGGTAGCCATCGCCGAGGACTCGGTGCTGCTCCGCGAGGGGCTGACCCGGCTCCTGGAGGAGGCCGGGCACGAGGTGCTCGCGGCCGAGCCCGACGCCGAGCGGTTCCTGCGCGCGGTCGCCGCCGACCAGCCCGACGCCGCCGTGATCGACGTGCGGATGCCGCCCACCTTCACCGACGAGGGGCTGCGGGCGGCGCTGCTGGTCCGCGACCGCTGGCCCGACGTCGGCGTGCTGGTGCTCTCCCAGTGGGTCGAGGAACGGTACGCGACCGAGCTCATCGCCGGCCGCGCCGCGCGGCGTCGGCTACCTGCTCAAGGACCGGGTCGCCGACGTCACCGAGTTCCTCGACGCACTCCAGCGGGTAGCCGAGGGCGGCAGCGCCCTCGACCCCGAGGTCGTCGCGCAGCTGCTTGCCCGCAGCCGGCACCCGCTGGACGACCTGACCCCCCGGGAGCGCGAGGTGCTCGCGCTGATGGCCGAGGGCCGGTCCAACGCCGCGATCGCCGCCGCGCTCGTGGTCGGCGGCGGCGCGGTGGAAAAGCACATCAACAACATCTTCACCAAGCTCGGGCTCGCGCCGGGCGAGCGGGACCACCGCCGCGTGCTCGCGGTCCTGCGCTACCTGAACGGGGTAAATCCATGATCAAGGACCTGCCCGCTCCCAGTCGGCCCGCTACCCGCCGACTGCGTGTGACGCCGGCCCGTCGCGCCATCCTCGCCCTCGGCGTCCCGGTCACGATCGCCCTGATCGGCGCGGCCTGGCTACAGCATCGTGGCCGCGGTCGGCACGGGCAGCTATCCGGTCGCTGCCTGGAATATCGCCATATCAGCCGGTCCACAACACGCTGCCTGGAATATCACCACCCACCGACCGACCTGACGCTCGCTGGAGCAGGAATAAAGTTACCCGCGTAAGCCGCTAAAATCCCCGCCCAAATGGCTCGAATGTTGCTCGCATTGCCAATCGCAAACACCTGCAAATTGCCATCCGCAAACATTCCTGTGGAATCGTCTTAGGGCGGAACTCGCACGCGCAGCTGACCGATTTGTCAATATTTGGCCGCATCGTGTCCGTGCCAGTAACGCCCTAAGCCTGGATCCACCGACTCGGGTCGGGTCGGCTGGTGGTGGGGTTTCGGCTCTGGCGCTGTGATCGGGGCGTGGTTTCCCCGCCGCTGACCGTTGTGCGGCTTGTCCGCGGGTTCCGGGCTGGGGGCGGGTTTCGGGGTTGGCCTTTCGGCCGTGCGGGGTGGGTGACCGGGTCGGGGCTGGTCAGGCTGCGGTGGCGGGCGGGCCGCAGGCGTGGTGCCAGAGGCTGAGCCACTCGCGGGCTCGGTGCCAGTTGTCGGGGAGGTGGAGGGTGAGGCGGCCGCGGCCGTGGCGGGCGGTGCGGGCGGGGACCGCGACCAGGTCGCGGCGCAGGGTCGCGCCGCGGGCCTTGGCCAGCGCCCGGCTGGCGAGGGATCCGGCGGCGCGCAGCAGGTTGTGGGCGATGGCGGCGATCGAGAGCCAGGCGGCGTTGGCGTTGAACTTCCCGGATGGCAGGTGGGCGAGGGGGCCGTCGTAGAGGTCGGCGAGGACCTGCTCGATGATGGCGTGGTCGCGGTGGTCGGCCTCGGCCTGGACGGTCTCGAACGGGGAGTCGGTGAAGACGGCGTGATAGCGCCAGGCGGGGAACAGCTCGCCCTGCCCCGGCGCGGCCTTCTGGTTCTGGTCGCGGACCCGGCGGACGATCAGGCGGGCGGTGACCGCGCTGCCGTCGGACTGGCCGAACGCGGTGTACTCGGTTTCGGCGGCCTCGGCCTCGGAGACCCAGCAGCCGAGCTGGTCGTCCCAGATCGCCCGGGGGTACTTGATGGGCGTCCAGGCGCCGTCGGCGATGCCGGCGATCGCGTTCTTGACGCTGGAGTACATCGGGACGGTGACGGAGAACCGGGCGCCCTGCCGGCGGATCGCGGCGATGACCTCCCCGGCGTAGTACGCGGAGTCCATCCGCACGATGACCAGGCCGGTGCAGCCGCAGGCCCGGGCGGTCGCGATCGCCCCGTAGGCGAGGCTGGCGGCTCCCCGGACGGAGGCGGCGTTCCCGCCCCGGAGCCGGGTCGCGGCGATCACCGGCGCCGACAGCGGCGTGCTGACCGCCGCGACCAGCGGGTTCAGCCCGCGGACTTTGACCTGCTTGCTCGCGATCTTCGCCACCCCGAACCTCGCGCCCTGCTTGCGGTAGCCGTAGACGCGCTTCTGCGACGAGTCGATGTCGACGAACGCCAGGTACTGCGCGCCGCGCAGCAGCGGCGCCTCCGCGCCAGCCGGATCAGGAGCCTGCGGCTGACCTTCTCCAGCTGGGCGACGTTCCCGAAGTCGTAGGCGCGCAGGTGCGAGCCGAGCGTGGACGGGGCGCGGACCCCGCCGAACAGGGCGCCCATCGCGCCGTGCCGCAGCGCCCCCATGTCGTCGATGCTGTCGGCCCCGGCGGCCATCCCCGCGACCAGGCAGCCGACCTTCAGGTCCGGGTTCGCCCCGCAGTCCCCGCCGGGGCGGACGTGCCCGGCGACGAGGTCCTGCAGCCCGGCCCGCTCGGCGAGGGCCATCACCGGCACCAGGCCGGCGTGCGACACGAGATGCGGGTCGTCGAACGACGCCCTCGTCTTGGCGGTGGCGTGAGACAATCGCACTTACAAGGTGTCCTCTCGGCCCGGGTACTGGAAGCTTCGCAACTCCCATTCTCCCAGCTCAGAGGGCACCTTTCTCGTTAACGCGGCCGAAAGAGCACCTACCTATCCGGTGGATCCAGGCTAAGACGCGCTTGCGGCTGTTACAGAGCTGCGAAGGCGTTCTCCAGCAGGTCTAGGCCCTCTTCCAGCAAGTCCTCGCCGATGACGAGCGGTGGCAGGAAGCGGAGCACGTTGCCGAAGGTCCCGCAGGTGAGGACGAGCAGGCCCGCCTGGTGGCAGGTATTCGCCACCGCGACGGCGGCGGCCGGGTCCGGCTCGAGCGTGCCAGGCTTGCACAGTTCGACCGCCACCATCGCGCCCCGGCCGCGGACGTCGGCGATGACGGGGTAGGTCTCGGCCAGCTTGCGCAGCCGGGGGAGCATGATATCGCCGATCCGGCGCGCGCGGCCGGCCAGGTCCTGGGACTCCATGGTCTCGATCGCGCCGAGGGCGGCGGCGCAGGCGACCGGGTTGCCGCCGTAGGTGCCGCCGAGGCCGCCGGGGTGGACCGCGTCCATGATCTCGGCGCGGCCGGTCACCGCGGCGAGCGGCAGGCCGCCGGCGATGCCCTTGGCGGTGGTCACCAGGTCGGGGACCACGCCCTCGTGCTCGCAGGCGAACCAGTCGCCGGTCCGGCAGAAGCCGGTCTGGATCTCATCCGCGATGAACACGATGCCGTTTTCCTTGCAGAACGCGGCGAGGCCCGGGGAGGAACCCGTCCGGCGGGACGATGAAGCCGCCCTCGCCCTGGATCGGCTCGATGATCGCGGCGGCGACGTTCTGCTCGCCGACCTGGGTGTGGATCAGGGACTCGATGACGCCGAGCGCCTCCGCCTTGCACGCCTCGGGGCCGTCCGGCCAGCGCAGCGGGTAGGCCATCGGGACCCGGTAGATCTCGCTCGCGAACGGGCCGAAGCCCTGCTTGTACGGCATGTTCTTGGCGGTCAGGGCCATCGTCAGGTTGGTGCGGCCGTGGTAGGCGTGGTCGAACGCCACCACCGCCTGCCGCCCGGTGTGGTGACGGGCGATCTTGATCGCGTTCTCGACGGCCTCCGCGCCCGAGTTGAACAGGGCGCTCCGCTTCTCGTGCGTCCCAGGCGTGCGTCGGGCCAGCTGCTCGCACACCTCCACGTACCCCTCGTAGGGGGTGACCATGAAGCACGTGTGGGTGAACTGGGCGACCTGCCGCTGGACCCGGCTGGCCACGGCGGCGGCGGCGTTGCCGACCGATGCGACAGCGATGCCCGACCCGAAGTCGATCAGGGAGTTGCCGTCGGCGTCGAGCAGCACGCCGCCGCCGGCCGCGGTGATGAAGACCGGCAGCGTGGTGGATACGCCTCGCGCAACGGTGGAGTTGCGGCGCTCCATCAGGGCGCGGGAGGCGGGCCCGGGGATCTCGGTGACTAGGGTACGGCGTTGCGGCAGCTCAGGGCCGCCGACTGGCAGCGCGGTCATGATCGGACGATAACATCGACAGCTGCCAGATCAGAACAGAAGACCGGCCGGAACGGTCCCGTGTTCACCCGGCTCCCACGCGCTTCCGCCTCGGCGGGCGGCCCGCCGTCGCCGGGAATCCCCAAGCCGCTCTATGCGCGAGTATCACAAAAGCGTAAAAATGAGTTGTTACCCCGGCCCCGGTGTAACCGGCTGCCTCACGCGTCAGTATCGCAGATTCCGGAGTGTGTCAGGGTGGGCATCACGCTCGTCATCGTCATCGTCGTGGCCGTGGTGGTGGTGGTCGGCCTGGTCGGCCTCATCGGCCGGCGGCGGACCCGCCCGCTGGCCAGGCACCTCCGTAGCACCGCCTTCAGCCAGCGGCGCTCAGACAGGATCAAGCGGGCGGCCGCCGAGGACGTCGCGGCGATCGAGCAAGACGACGAGTACTACCGTCGGGCCAGGCGCGGGGACGGGGACCAAGACGAACTCTGAGGGTGAGCAAGGGTTTCATACCCGCTGCTCACCAACCCGCGCGCCTGGCAGGTCCTCGACCCTGCTGATCGCCGCGACGATGCTGGCGATCGCGGCCAAACTGGCCTGCTAGGAAACGAGCGTGAAACCTAGGAACACGAGCCTGAAACTTCGATGGCGTAGTTTTCGCTGGTAACTGCAAGTGGCGAGGGTTGAAGGGGCTATGCGCCATGACGGATTATCTGATCTCGGCCGTGCTCTTCGTCGCCATGATCACTGTGCTGGTCTTCCTCTGGAAGCGCGAGCACTAGTTCGGGCATTCGGGATCAGCCCAGCTTCCAGGGATCGATGAGTTCGATTCCCGTTTCCTCGAAGTCTGGTGTGTTACGGGTAGCCAAGGTGGCGCCCGAGTCGCGGCAGATGGCCGCGATCTGCGCGTCGACCACGCCGATCGGCCGTCCGATCCGCTCGCGGGCGGTCGCAATATCCGCATACCGGACCGAGGCGCGCTCGTCGAAGGGAAGGACGCGCCCGTAGAAGTCCTCGACCAGGATCCCGCGGATCATCACCGTCAGCTCACGCTTACGGTGGCCTTCGGGAAGCCTGGCCACGCCGTACCGGAGTTCGGCGGCGGTGACCGCGGTCGTCGCCACCTCGGAGATCTCCAGCGAGTCAAGCCACGCGAGCACCCCGGCGTCGGGTACCTGGCGGGCAAGCTCGGAGATGACGTTGGTGTCGAGGACGATCACAGGTCGAACTCAGCCGCGCGGGGCAGTTCAGCGCTGCGGTCGGGAAACTCCAGGTCACCTTCGAGACCCTGGAAGCGGGCCCGGATGCGGCTCCCCAGGCCGCGCTCGGCCGAGCCCACCATCAGTCGCTCCTGCAGGATGGCTCGGACCTCGGCTTCCATGGACCGCCCGTGCCGTGCCGCCTCAACCCGGAGCCGCGCATGAGTCACCGGGTCCAGCCCTCGGATTGTCAGCGTCGCCATTATGCCCTCCTTGCACCGATGACAGCAATGCTAGCAATGCATCTATTGCGGCACAACTAGGCAAGCTCTCAGCCCGGCGAACCAGGCGGTTGCGCACGTCATCAAAACGTACCGTAACGACTCGCGGCGGTATGGAATCGATCCGGCTCAGAGCGGGTCCAGGTCGGCGTCGGCGAGCAGTCGAGCGGCTGCGTCCGGGGCCGTGAGCAGGGCCGTGAGCAGGTGGCGCAACGGCCACTGGCCGGCCTGCCAGGCGAGGGCGCTGGCCAGGCCGACCGGGGTGGCGGCGTGGATTTCGCCGTCAAGGTAGCGCCAGGGGAGCTCGATGCCGTCCACGGTGAGCTTGTCGTGGGCGTGGTAGTGCGCGGGAGCGTCCGGCAGGACGGCGGCGATGATCTCCGGAACTGGCCGGCGCTCGCCGGCGGAATCGAGCGTGCCGGCGATCTCCTCGGACGCCAGCGGGAGAGCGAGCAGCTCGGCCAGGCGCGCCGCCAGCCGGGCCGGGGCCAGCACGAGGGGCTGGTCCGCCAGCAGCGGCCACAGGTCGGGGGCGTCGAGAACGAGGGCGTCGTCGGCGTCCGCCACGACCACCTCGGCGCCCGCAATGGCGCGTACCCGGTCGGGCGGGGTGACCAGCTCGGGGATAAGGTCGTCGGCGTCCGCCAGCGCTGCCCAGAGGGCGCGCAGTTGCCGGCGGGAGACCGGGCGCGCCGGGTCGGCCAGTCGGGTCAGCAGTTCGTCTGGGCCGCCCGGCTCGGCCAGCAGCTCCGCCAGCGACGTTCTGACGCCGAGGGCGCGCGCGATCAGGGGGTGGGCGAGGGCGCGAGCGAGCTCCGGGGCGGCGATCGCGGTCGCGTCCGTCACGTCCGGCCGGCCGGAGTCCTGGCGCGAGCCCGTCGCGTCGGCGGGTGAGCCGGTGACCGTTTCGGTGCTTGCGCCGATGGCTTCGTACAGCCCTGCGAGCAGCGGGTCGGAATCCGAGGCGCGCAGGTCGCCGGGGCGGCGGCCGTCAAGCTCCAGGTGCGTCCTGAGCCACCAGGCCGTGTAGGACGGCACGTCCGCGTGGCGGCCGTCCGCGAGCCCGACCCTGGTCGGCTCGGTGAGCGCCGCCCGCAGCGGGGGACGGGCGAGGAGCTCGAGTGCTCGGGGCCAGCGGCCGGGATCGACAAGCTCGAGGTCCCGCACGGCCGTGACCTCGAGGGCCACCGGCGCAGCAGTGCCCGCGTCGCCCCCGAGCCGGGCGCGACTGTCGGCGGCCCAGTCGGCCGCGCCGTCCAGGTCCAGGTCGACGGCGGACTCGTCCAGCTCGACATCCTCACGTGTCAGCAGGCCGAACGAGAAGTGCACCCCGACCGCTTCGAGGGCCTTGACGCCGTGCTGGTCAAGCATGGCCTGCTCGATGGTGCCGAACGGCCCGTCCGCGGCGATCACCTCGGCCAGCGGGGAGCCGGGCAGCAGCAGTTCGCCTGCCGGGTACCAGTCGCCGTCAGCGCCGGGGAGCGCGAGGTCGGCAAGGTATGGGTACTCGCCCGGTTCGGCGTTGAGCGCCGCGACCAGGCCGAGCACCGCGTCGGCGATCCGCTCAGGACCGTCATCGTCGTGGCTGGCCTCGACCGCGTTGTCGTAGGAGGCGGCGACGGCGGCGCGGGTCGCGGCATCGTCAAGGACGCTGCGCGGTGTGGCCTCGACCGCGCCGAGCCGTGCCAGCAGCGGGTGCGCCGCCTCGGGTGCCACCACCCGAAGCCCGAGCACGGCCAGCCGGTCCGGATGCTCAAGGCCCGCTCCCGGCAGCAGCAACCCGCGCGGGCCGCGCACCAGCCGCCCGTCCGCCAGGGGCACCGGCAGCGCGCCAAGCTCCGCCGCCTCCTCGGCGGATGCGCCCGCCAGCGCCGCGTACAGGCCGCGCCACCAGGTCGGCTCCCGACTGAGCGAGGCGAGCAGGTCGGCCAGCTCCGCGAGCGGCAGCCGCCGTACGCCCAGCACCGCGAACGCCGGGTGCCGCGTAGGTCCCGCGACCAGGTCGGGCAGCACCGCGGCGAGCCAGCCGGCCAGCTCGGGCGGGCTGCCGCTCATCAGCACCGCGTCGCGGGGCCGGACCGGCGCCGCCGCCGCGGCCGACGGAAGGAACGCCACGTCCGGCAGCCGCAGGACGATCGCGCGGGCGAGCCTGGCGTCGAGTTCGCCCCGCCCGACCGGCCCGGGTACCAGGTCGAGCAGGCCCGGCCCCGGTACCAGGCCGGGCAGCATTCCGGCGTACACGTCGGCCGCCCGCTCGATGATGAAGTCGGTCAGCGGCCCCGGCGCGACGTGCCGCCGGTCGGGACTGAGCGGGAACGACGCGAGCAGCAGGGCCGGGAGCCCGAGCGGCTCGTCGGTCGGGGTCGGCGCGTGCACAACCCCGCTCACCGCGTCCGCCGGCGTAGCTGGCTCGCCAGCGCTGAAAGCTTGACCGGCTGTAGGCGGCCCAACTTTCAGCGCTATCGGTGCGCCGGATTCATCGACCGGCACCGCCCAGCGGACCGACCAGCTCGTGCGGGCACGCTCCTCGGTCGGCCGATCCGCTAGCAGGGCCGCAGCAAGGACGCCGCCCGCGCTGGCCAGCCGCCACCGGCTGACCGCGCCGTCGTCAGTAATCGTCACCACGTCCTCGGCGCGGCTAGCGGTCAGTACCCGGATCGCCCCGTCAACCTCGACCACGACCTCGGCGAGGGCAGGTAGCGCGAGCAAGAGCGCCGGACCAGTCTCGGCCAGCAGCCGCATGACCAGATCAACCGCGTCGCCGTCGCGCAACGGCAGCTCCACCGCGGTCGCGAACCCATCGGCCGGGCCGCTCTGCGCCGAGTCGGCCAGCGCGAACGGCAGGCGGAGCAACGGGATGTGGCCGGAGCGGGCCGCAAGCTCGCCGGTCAGGGCCGGGATGGCGCCGGCCAGTTCTTGCGTCAGCGCCCGGGACCAGCCGACGGCGCCCGTCGTCGAGCGGATGCGGGGCTCGTCGCTGACAGCGACCGCGGCCGCGAATCCGACGCCGAACCGCCCGACCGTGCCGTCAGTGGTGCCATCCACCATGCCATCGGCTGTCGCGGAGCGCCGCTTGCTCGAGGCGCGCAGTGTCGACAGCGCCTCGACCCCGGCCGCGTCGAGCGGCGCGCCAGTGTTGGCGGCGACCAGCATCCCGTGGCGCATTGTCAGCCGCAGCCGCCCGGGTACCCCGCCGCGCACGGCGGCGTCGGCGGCGTTCTGCGCGAGTTCCACGACCACCCGGTCCCGGTAGCCGCCGAGCGCGTAGTCCTCCTCGGCGTTGGCGTCCTCGCGGAACCGCGCGGGCGACGCGGCCCAGGCGTCAAGCACCCGCCCGCGCAGCGCCTCGGTCGCGAAGGGATCGTGCAGGCCATCGGACACAGCCCGACCCTACAGCCAGGAAGTGATGCCCCGGCCAGGCCGGACGGGCTTACGGCATGCCGCGCAGCACCGAATGCGTGCGGTGACTACCCGAAGCCAGTACCGTGGGAACGTGACGACCTGGGCTGATCACGCCATCCTGTGGCAGGTGTACCCGCTCGGCTTCACCGCCGCAGAGCCGGCCGCGTTGCCGGACGGCGAGCCGGTCAGGCGCCGGCTCGGGCAGCTGGAGCCGTGGCTGGACTACGCCGTCGAGCTCGGCTGCAACGGCCTGCTCCTCGGGCCGATATTCGCCTCGCAGACGCACGGGTACGACACGATCGACCACTTCAGGATCGACCCGCGACTCGGCGACGAGGGCGACTTCGACGCCCTCGTCGCCGCCGCGGACGCGCGCGGGCTGCGGCTGATCCTCGACGGCGTATTCAACCACGTCGGCCGTCGCTTCCCCGCGTTCCAGGCCGCGCTGCACGGCGGCGCGCAGACGCCCGCCGCCCGCTGGTTCAAGGCCGCCGCCGACGGCGGCGGCTACGCGGTGTTCGAGGGCCATCACCAGCTCGTCGAGCTCGACCACGACGAACCCGCCGTGCTCGGCTACGTCATCGAGGTGATGAGCCACTGGCTGGGCCGGGGGCCGGCGGCTGGCGGCTGGACGCCGCCTACGCGGTGCCGCCGGGGTTCTGGGCCAAGGCCCTGCCCGCCGTCCGCGAGTCGTTCCCCGGCGCGTGGTTCCTGGGCGAGATGATCCACGGTGATTACACCGCCTACGCCAACGAGGCGGGCCTGGACTCGATCACCCAGTACGAGGTCTGGAAGGCGATCTGGTCCTCGCTCAACGACCGTAACTTCCACGAGCTCAACCACGCGCTGGGCAGGCACAACTCCTTCATGGAGGGCGAGCTGGCGCAGACCTTCGTCGGCAACCACGACGTGACCCGCCTCGCCACCGTGCTCACCGATGACCGGCACTTCGGGCACGCGCTGGCCGTGCTGATGTGCATCGGCGGCGTCCCCAGCGTCTACTACGGCGACGAGCAGGGTTTCCGCGGCCACAAGGAGCACCGCGAGGGCGGCGACGACGAGATCCGCCCCGCATTCCCCGCCGCGCCGGGCGAGCTAGCCCCCGACGGATGGCGCTACTACCGCCTCCACCAGCGCCTCATCGGCTTCCGCCGCCGCCACTCCTGGCTGGTGCGCGCAAGGACCGCCGCCGAGCACCTGACCAACTCAGCGATGGCCCTGCGCGTATCGGGGAGCGAGCCCGGCCAGAACGTGCTGCTGTTGCTCAACGTCGGCGACGACCCGGTTGAGTTCGCCGTCGATGCCGTCGGCCTGACGGTCGCCGAGGTCCCCGACCCCGGCACCGCTCCCGCCAATCCCCTGGTGGTCCCGCCGCACAGCTGGACGATCCTCGCCTAGCCTGCTGCCGTTCCGAACGCGCTGCGGGGCTCCCTGGCAGCCCGTCACGCCGTCCGGCTGTCGTCCGTTCCGTCGTTGCCCGGCCCGGCTCCGTGTCCATTCAAGAGATCCTTAGATCAACTGAAAATTCGCGCACGCCAAGCGGGCCTTGATCTGGGTCCTGACCACCAGCGACTATCCCAGCAAGATCATCCTAATGCGCTGGAATGCTGGATTGAGATTGCCGCTTCAGTTTACTGGACGGTGGGGATATTATGACGCTCATGGTAAGTGCACCTTCGGAGGCCACTGACAGGATCGGCACTCTTTCGGACAGTTTTGGTGGCCTCACCTGTAGCATGGTGGTCGCTCGTGGGCGATATGGTTCGGCCCGGATTGTCGGATGTGAAAGCTTCGAGGATTCCTCCCTGCGGGTCCTCAAGGGAGATCTGTCCTTCTTCCTGGTTCCAGCGGCCTATCCAAAGCTCCGCGAATTCATAATGCACCCGATCCTTTACCCGGTAGAGTCCTTCATCGCCCCGATCGTCCCACTGGTGGTTGCCATCCCCAAGGGCGCGCCGCGGGGCCAGGTGGGGACCATCTTCCTGCATCCTGCCACCGAGCCCCTGCTGGCGGATGTGAAGCTCGAGTACGACTCGTACCGGTTCTCCGCGTCTAACCCCGCCGCGTGCGTAGACGCTCTTTCGTCGGATTCTTGCGCTACACTGACGAACATGCCTGCGGCCCGGCACTTCGACATGGACGTGATCCAAGAGCTGCGGCACGCGGTGGACATGCCATGGATCCTGTTCGGCGGCAACGCTGCTACCTTAGGAGGATTAGACATTGGATCTGATGCGGATCGCGATTGTTGTTGAGAAATCGCTTAGCCCAGGGCAGGTCGGTAACGTCGCAGCCATACTTATGGGCCAGGCGGCACTGCTACGCCCTGAGATATATGATCATGCCCCACCAGCCGATCTCGACGGCTACCCGCACGCCGGTATCAAGTTCAGCACTGTGATTCTGAAGGCCTGCGAGACTCAACTCTTGAACTCGGCGCGCACTATACGCGAGAACCCGGATCTGAGCATTGTCTTGTTTACGCAGTTGGGGCAGGGTCTGCACAACGCGTATGAGGAATATCGCAACACTATTACGGATAATTCTACGGAAAAGCTGCAGCCTGTTGGAATGGTAGTCTGCGGCGGCGACGAGGCCGTACGGGCTGCAACAAAGAAGTTCAGCCTCCTCCAGTAGATCACCAGAAGGGCCACGGCGCGCGTCATCCTTCCTGTGCGGTAGCTTCGATTGCCCGCTCTGTAGGGTGTCCGATAATTCGAAAACCACGCAATTGGGTCCGCGGCGCAGCGTAATCCCAGGCAGGGTTGCGGAAGCTCGTCACGCCGTACTGGAGTTCGTGATACCAGCATCCACCGCGCACAGCGCGCTGCTCCACTTCAAAGATAGCCGTGGAATTTGGGTCGGCCGATTCGTTGAGGCACCACTCCCACACGTTGCCTGCCATGTCTAGAGCTCCGCAAGGCGCTGCCCCGAGCGGATACATGCCCACTGCCACAGTACGCCCAAGGCCACTCTCAAAAGTGTTTGCGCGATCGCCATCCAAGACGTTCCCCCAAGGGAAGAGGCGTCCAGAGTCCCCTCCATTTGCAGCCATTTGCCACTCAAGTTCAGTGGGTAGGCGGACCTCAAAATTAAGTTGATTGGAAAGCCATCTGCAGAACGCAATTGCTTCGTACCACGAAAGATTCTCCATTGGATGGTTCGGAATCCCGTGATAAGCCTCGGGCGGCACAGATCGACGCGGAATGTTCTCCCACCACTGCAAATCATGATATCCATCTTCTGCCGTTACGAATGCCTCATACTGGACCGAGGTCACCGGGTATTTTGAAATATAGAAATCGTTGACCTGAAAACCCTCAGCCAGTCCGTCCAGGCGTAGTCTGCTGCCGGTAACCTTGCACCATTCCGGCGTGGGAATACCATCAGTAACTCCAACCCCCGGCCTTGTATCCCCAAGTTCGGCCATTCTCTCGCCAATTTGCGCGCGCCGGTTATGGTTCAGCCCTGGGGTTGACAATTCGGCCGCCAGGCGATCCACCTCGGGAGTTAGAAAGACCGTAATGGCAGTGGCGACTTCAGGTTCCGCACCACCAAGCCCAAGGCGGCCCACGGCCGTCCGCGCTGGTAGCATCCGTTCTTCTGTCCACAAGTAAGATCGAGCGCGGTCGTGCCGAAGCCACTCCAAAGTAGCCCGTTCCAACTCGCGCAGGGCTCGAAGATCGTCACGCACATCGTCTATCCATTGCATTAGCAGCGGCCAGGACTGGAACAGGGCTTCATGGGCAACTTCGACTGTAGGATGGCCGTCCGCGTCAAGACCGCTGACTAGCAGGCGTGCGTCAACGAAAGCTTGAAGAAAACGGGATTGGGCCGCCGCATTGCCGACCCATTGCGATGGTCGCCCTCGCTGCCTGGTTGGTGCCCCATCCTCGTTAACTGTTATTAGTTGCCTGAAGACAACTGGTAGTTGTTCTTTTGCCTCGGTATCAAGGCTATCAAAGGCAGTCGCGGCGCGCGATCCGATTGCGCCCTTTACGCCGCCCAGTCGGTCATACTGATCGTGCCGGAGCACTCCGGTGCCAGATGCGGCGGCAAAAAGTTCGCTCAGCGTGAAGGCCATGAGCGCCAGAGCCCCGGAATGAACCCCCGTGTCGTTTAGAATTCTCTCCGCGAGGCCGCGCTCGATCATTATTCCGGCGGTCTCGGCGGGCCGCGTGATCATTTGGTAGAGAGACCCAAGCCCGGGCGCGCTCAATGGGAAGGACGCCTGGCGCAGGGCAGATGCAAAGGTCGCATGCTCAACGCACCGGTCATAAAAATCACTTCGAATGGTTAGAATGATCCGGCTCGAGTCATCGGAGAGTAGATCCAGTAGCTGATCAATGAACGGAGCAACCTTCGTCGGGTTAATCGATGTGAACAGCTCCTCGAACTGATCAATAATAAGCAACGTCGGCGCGGCTTCCGTCGTTCTTTCTGCAGATTTTATCCTCCTGAGAAGTTCTCCGCCGCGCCACTCTTTCGACACTTTGCGAGAGTCGAATGCGTTTGGTTCTATAGCAATGGCCAGTGAAATGAATGGGTCGCCGAGACCGAATTTATCAGGTGTAGTTCTGATCACCCTCCAGCGTGAGCTGCCGCGTATTGCATCGTGCTGCAATCGTGGCAGCAATCCTGCGGAGACCAACGATGACTTCCCACTTCCACTTGCGCCCACGATCGCAACAAGTCGACCTTGCGGTGCGGCCAGTCGATCAACTAGGGCATCGACTTCAGTGCCGCGGCCGAAGAACACAACCGAGTCGTCTATGTCAAATGCGCGCAGCCCCGGATACGGGTCCAGAATCGGCGAGGATGAGGTCGTTTCAGTGCTCGACGTGGGCTTTACCGGGGACTGAATGCCTCCGTAGCGACGCCGGACTAGCTCGCGGAGATGCGACTCGATAAGTATCCTAAATTCATCAGTAGAGCCATAATTATTGATGCCGGATACTCCTTCACCGGAACCTCCTTCGGTAATATTGGAAATAAATTCCTGAACTCCTGTCCACTGCTGCCGGCGTTCATCAAGGTCTGGTGAGCCGAGTTGAACCCACGCCGGGTCAGTGCGGTGGTAGACGATCACAAATGGCCGTCCGGAGATCCTAAAGGAGGCGAGGGCGCGCCAGTATTCGTTCTCGGTGCCTGATTCTTTCCGGTCACTTGAATCTACCGGATTTCGGGTGCCGATACGAGACCACAAAACTACCAGGACTACATCGCAAGATTCCGGAGTAGGCCGGCTTGATCGATGGAGGCCTGAGGCGGCGTTCCAGCGATCAGGGGAACCGGCGTAGGTCCGTCCCAGGCGACGACTTCTGTTGTGAGCCAACCGCGTACCAGGGGGTCATATGCTAGGTGTTCGATTACCTGCGTGGCCACTGCGCGCTCGTCGGCCACGTCGGACGGGGAGCTGATGAACACTCGAAAATGCGCGGAACCGATCGAAGTTTCTACGTCAGTTTCATTGTTGATTATTATGGTTGGATTGGTGAGGCGTTGCCGAAGTCGCGTCGCACGCTCGCGTGTCGGTGCGTCCAGGCGACTCTCGGCTGACTGCAGCAGGGAGCTGAGTATCGGCCGAAGGTTCTGAGCGGCCTCCAGGCGTTCCAGCAGGCGGACGATGAATATTTCTGGCGGCCCGGTCCAGTCCAAGTCTTCGATTAGCTCGCGATCATGCTCGGTCGCCAGCCAGACGATGGCACGCCTCTCGGTTGGGTCCGTGAAACTTGGCCCTAGGATCGAGAAAAGATCGCTGCGTAGAGCGGAATCAAGGGTGAAGTCGTTTAGTCCACTGGTCATTTCCACCCGTTCCACCCCGCAGTGAGCTAACTGGTCACCGATAGCGTAGCTAACTGTGTACTAGAATTCCAAGGGGATCACGGCAGGGTTGTACGCCTCGGCGAAGCGGGTGTTCCGGGTCGCGGACAACGGGACCTCGACAGCGCGGCCGGGCCGTCGCAGCCCGGCTCACCGACGCCCATCAACGCACAGTTCCACGCAAGCCCTCACAACCCCGCCGGAATCCCGCATCGTCAGGTGCAGAACAACCACCTGAATAGAGTTGCGGTTGCGCGCACGCCTCGCAGGTGACGATCCTTGTGGCATGCTTGTGTACTATGGGCAACTTGTGACCATGGCTCGAACGGTGACGAGGATTCATGATTCTTAAGAAATACTTCTCTGCGGACACGACCCCTATCAACGATGTGCGCCCCACGTTGTGGAACCAGCCTGTGACGTCGGCGATCCGGAGCAGCCAGTCATTCTGGAGCAGTACAAGATCTACGTGGAGATGGCCGACCGGATAAGTGCGCGCCGGAGCCTTACTAATACGTTCTTCCTAACGCTGAATACGGCGATATTTGCGGGCATCGGGGTGCTGCTTAGGGACCCCACCTATTGTCGGCCTGGCTGCTGGTATTCCCGTTGATCGCCCTGCTGGTTCAGTGCGCTGCGTGGTATTTCCTGGTCCGCTCCATCGTCAGCTCAACTGGCCAAGTACACGGTGATCGGAGTGCTTGAGGAGCGCCTGCCTGCCTCGCGGTACTGGAGCGCCGAATGGAGAGCGCTCGGGGAGGGCAAGGACAAGGCAAAATACTGGCCGCTCACGCACCTGGAACAATGGATTCCCACCATGTTCGCTGCCACCTATATAGCTACGTTCATCGCGGTTCTCGCGTCGTGACGGCCGCGCATTTCCCGAGCCGTGGCTGCGGCTTCTTTACCGGAGCGAAAGTCCGCGCTAACAAAACTCACGCCGATCCCCACCTCGATGAGAGCGCCGCCTACTGGCGGTACCGGGCGAGGGACTCGCCGAGGCGGCCGATCGCCTCGGTCAGCGTCTCGACCGGGGCCAGAACACGACCCGATGTGGTCGGGCGACGGCAGGTTGAACCCGGGGCCGTGGGTCAGCAGCACGCATGCTGCTGCTCGAGCAGGTCAATGCACATCCGCTGGTCATCGACGATCTTGTGCACCTCGGGATCGAGCCGGGGGAGCAGGTAGAGCGCGCCGGCCGGTTTGTAGCAGTCCACGCCGTCGATCGCGGTCAGCAGCTCCCAGGCGCGGTCCCGCTGGTCGCGGAGCCTGCCGCCGGGTGCCAGCAGCGGGGTGATGTCGATGCCGCCGTCGAGCGCGGCAGGGATCGCGTGCTGCGCCGGGACGTTGGGGCACATCCGCATGTTGGCGAGCAGTTCCAGCCCCTCGAGGTACTCGGCGATCGGCTCCTTGGGGCCGCAGACGACCAGCCAGCCGGAGCGGAACCCGGCGAGCCGGTAGGTCTTGGACATGCCGCCGAGGGAGAAGACTGGGATGTCCGGCGCGAGGGACGCCGCGCAGTGGTGCACCGCGCCGTCGTAGACGATCTGGTCGTAGATCTCGTCCGTAAGGACCAGCAGGTTGTGGCGGCGGGCTATGTCGAGCAGCGCGAGCAGCGTCTCGCGCGAGTAGACCGCGCCGGTCGGGTTGTTCGGGTTGATCATGCAAGCGCCCGGGTCCGCTCGGTGACCAGCGAGGCGACATGCTCCACGTCGGGGTTCCACTCGAGATCCTCGGCGCACCGGTAGTGCACGGCGCGACCGCCGCAGAGCAGACCGCCCCGGTCCACAGCGGGAGCCTGGAGCGGGAACGAGCACCTCGTCGCCCGGGTCGAGCAGCGCCTGGAGCGTCATCACAATCAGTTCGGAGACGCCGTTGCCAGGAAGACGTCGTCGGCGGTGGCGCTCGGAACCCCGAGTCGGCGCCGGTATAGCTCGCGACGGCCTCGCGGGCGGGCGATGCCCCGCGCGTCACTGTACCCCTGCGAGTCGGCGATGGCCGACGTCACCTGCGACAGCACGGCGTCCGGCGTGAACAGGCCAAAGGACGCGGGGTTGCCGATGTTCAGCTTGATGATCTCGTGCCCGGCCGCCTCAAGCGCGCGAGCTCGCCGCAGCACCGGTCCGCGAATGGCGTAGCGACGTCGGCAACCTGCTCGCCT
>CAWJQG010000019.1:0-122500 GCA_963844925.1 uncultured Actinomycetota bacterium
CCGAACGCTAGCTTCCGTCGGCGAAGTCGAGACCCAGGTCAAGAGCGCGTGACGAGTGCGTGAGCGCCCCCACCGCCAGGTAGTGCACGCCCGTTTCCGCCACCTCTCGCGCGCATCCGAGCGTCAGGCCGCCGCTCGCCTCAAGCCGGACGCCGTCAAACGAGCGCGCCACCGCCACCGCCTCCCGGAGCGAGGCCAGTGGCATGTTGTCGAGCAGCGGGAACCGCGCCCCCGCGTCCAGGGCCTCGCGGACCTGCGCCACCGAGTCGCACTCCACCTCGATCACGAGCCCGGCCCCCGCCGACCGCGTCGCCGAATCCACCGCCCTGACCGCAGCACCCACCCCGCCCGCCGCCGCGACGTGATTGTCCTTCACCAGCGCCGCGTCCCCCAGCCCCATCCGGTGGTTCTCCCCGCCGCCGCACCGCACCGCGTACTTCTGCAGCGCTCGAAGCCCCGGTGTGGTCTTCCGCGTGTCCCGTACCGCCGCCCCGGTCCCGGCGATCGCGTCTGCCCAGGCCCGAGTCGCCGTGGCGATCCCCGACAGGTGCGTGAGGAAGTTCAGCATCGTCCGCTCCGCCCCGAGTACCGCCAGGGCCGGACCGCTCACCCGCAGCACCGCTTCCCCAGCCCCGATCCGCGCCCCGTCCGCCACCAGCACGCTCCGGCTGACCCCCCATCCGGTCCGCCCAGGAATTCCGTGATCAGGTCAAGCACCACGAGCGCCACCGGCACCCCGGCAAGCACGCCGGCCTCGCGAGCCACCACGTCCGCTGTCACCCTCCGTCCGGCGACCGTCGCCGCCGACGTGACATCGGGACCGTACCTGAAGTCCTCGTCAAGCGCCGCCCGCACCACCCGCGCTACCGCCCCCACGTCAACACCGGCCAAGCGCAACCACTCCGCCGTCTCCCCGCTGAGCCCCGCCGCCTCCTCCGTCCCGTCAGTTTTCCTCGCCCCGCCTCGCGCGGTGGCCGCAGCGTCTGCCAGATCCGCACCATCGCGAACTTGAACCCCACCAGTCACAATTCCTCCTCAGTCACCACGAGATCCCGCCCATCCCAGCGAGTCAGCGTGTGCCACGGCCGCTCCGCCGTCCCCGCCGCGTCTCGCCGCCGGTGGCACCCCCGGCTCTCCGCCCGCCGCAGCGCCCCCGCCGCGATCACCCCGGACACCACCCGCAGGTTCGCTGCCTCAACCGCCTCAAGGCCAAGGTCGAAATCCGCATAGGGAACGGGCCCGGCCTCCCCCAACCCCTCACTCGTCTCCGATCCCGTGGCGACCACCCCGCCGGCGGCAAACGCTCTCTCCGTCGCATCGATCACCCGGGCCAACTCGGTCAGCCCGTCCCGGTCCCGGATAACCCCCGCCCACCGCGACATCGCGGTGGTAAGCGCCCGCCGCCCGTCCCCGAGGTTCTCGCTGTCCGCTGCAAAGGCGTCCACGTCGATGCCCGAGTGCTGCCTGACCTGCGCCCACCGCGACATCGCGAAAACAAGCGGGTGCCGTCCGTTCCCGTGGTTCCCGTCGTGCGCCGCGGAGGCGCTCCCGGCGTCATCCCTAACGACGGGGGCCGGGCCGCCGAGTGCGTTCTCGTCGCCCGGTGCGCCGCCGATCCGCTCGCTGACCTGGCTGATTACCCGGGTGGCGATGACCTTGCCCGCGCGGCGGCAGGCGATGATCGCCTCGGTGACCGAGTTGGAGGCGAGCCTGTTCGCGCCCTGCGCCCCGGTCGACGCGGCCTCGCCGACCGCGTAAAGCCCCGGCACGCTGGTCCGCCCGTCCAGGTCGGCCAGGATGCCGCCGCAGGAGTAGTGCGCGCCCGGCGCGACGGGGATGAACTGCGTCACCGGGTCGATGCCGTGCTTGCGGCACTCTCCCAGCACCGTCGGGAATCCGGTCTCGAGCAGGTCCGCGCCGAGCGCGGTCGCGTCGAGCCACACGTGCCCGGCGTTCCCCGCCCCCGATCACCGCCGCCATCCGGGCGGCCACCACGTCCCGCGGCGCGAGATCCCCGCGCGGGTAATGGCCTTCCATCAGCGGCGCCGCGTCCAGGTCGCGGAGCACCGCACCCGCTCCGCGCAACGCCTCCGTGATGAGCGGGCACTGCCCGCTTGCGCCCGGCAGCCACAGCACCGTCGGGTGGAACTGCACGAACTCCAGGTCCCGTAGCACCGCCCCGGCCCGCGCCGCGATCGCGATCCCGTCCCCGGTAGCCCCGGCCGGATTCGATGTCGTCGCGAACGCCTGCCCCAGCCCTCCGGCCGCGATCACGACCGCGGGCGAGCGAATGACTCCGACCGCGAGCCGCCCGTCCGGCCCGATCACGCCCGCCAGCAGCCCCGAGACCCCGCCCCCGTCGGCCGCCCCCCGGGCGGCCTGGTTCTGCGCGGCCTCTCGCCGTCCCCTATCGATCCCCGCCCGGCCCTCGTCGACGGCCTCGCTCACGGCCGGGTTCGCCGCCATGAGATCGAGACCGACCGTGCGGTCGAGGATCTCGATACCGCTGTCAAGCAGCGCCGCCAGCAGCACTCGGTGGACCTCGGCCCCGGTCGCGTCGTCCCCCGAGTGCACGATCCGCCGGTGGCTGTGCCCGCCCTCGAGCCGGAGGTCGCCAGTCTCGAGCCGGGCGCCGAGCTCGGTGAGCCAGTCGATCGCCCCAGGCGCCCCGGCCGCCAGCGCCGCCACGACCTCGGGCTCGCACAGCCCCGCCCCGGCCGCCAGCGTGTCACTGGCATGCGATGCTCCGCTGTCCTGCGGCCCGATCGCCGCCGCGAGACCGCCCTGGGCGAGCGCCGTCGCCCCGCCGATCAGGTCCTTGGTCACCACGACCACCCGCAGTCCGGACGCGGCGGCCGTCAGCGCCGCCGAAATCCCGGCCGCCCCGGACCCCACGACCACCAGGTCCGCATCCCGCTGCCACCGGGTCCGCGCAGTCGGCAACCCGCCAATCACAGGAATCGCATCGGGCGCGTAAGTCTCCGATCCGCCTTCGTGCGCCGTTGCCGCGACGACGAGTCGGGCAGATCGTGGACCGTTGTGTACATCGGGGTGTATACAACGGTCCACTATCTTCGAATCACGCCAACGGGACCCTGAATCACGCGCTCCGCCGGCCGTCATAGCGCGCTGGCAGTGACCGAGGGAAGCGCCGGGCCTGTCGCGATCATCGCCTCGACGGCGCGGCGGGCGCGGGCGGCGACGTCCGGCGCGACGTACACCTCGGTCGCGGCGTCACGCAGACACCGCTCAAGCGCCGAAGGGGTAATCATCTTCATGTAATGGCAGGTCGCATTGGGGTTGACCGGTTCCCAGCGGACGGCCGGGTTGGCCTTACGCAGCTGGTGCAGCATCCCGGTCTCGGTCGCGACGAGCACGGCGGGGGAGCGGACCGACCGGGCGGCCGACAGCATCCCGCCCGTGGAGAGCACTCGGGTCCGCTCTGCGGGCAGGTCTCCGGTGCCCGTCTGCCAGAGCGCCGAGGTCCCGCACCCGCACTCGGGATGCACGAACAGCTCCGCCTCCGGATTGGCCGCCGCCATGTCGCGCAGCGCCTGCGGGCTGATCCCCGCGTGCACGTGGCACTCGCCCGCCCACACGTGCAGGTTCTCCCGACCGGTGACCCGGCGGACGTACGCGCCCAGGAACTGGTCGGGCAGGAAGAGCACCTCGCGCTCGGCCGGGATCGCGGCCACGATCTCTACCGCGTTGGCCGAGGTGCAGCAGACGTCCGAGAGCGCCTTGACCTCGGCGCTCGTGTTCACGTAGGCGACGACCGCCGCGCCCGGGTGCTCGGCCTTCCAGGCAATAAGTTGCTCGACAGCGATGCTGTCCGCGAGGGAGCAGCCGGCGCGCGCGTCGGGTATCAGCACGGTCCGTTCCGGAGCGAGAATTTTCGCCGTCTCCGCCATGAAGTAGACCCCGCAGAGCACGATGATCTGCGCGGAGCTAGCCGCCGCGAGCCTGGCAAGCGCCAGCGAGTCGCCGACGTGATCGGCCACCTCCTGGATCTCGGGCCGCTGGTAGTTGTGCGCGAGGATCACCGCACCGCGGTCGGCGGCCAGCTGCCGCACCCGCGCGGCCCAGCCCGAGTCAACCAGCACGTCAGGGTCCGGCCTGTCAGTTGCTTCCATGTTTCCGACTGTAAGGAGAGAACCAGCGATTTTCAACTCTTGGTCGAAAACTGAAGGCGGCGCGGTGTCGTCGCCACGCCGGAGCCTCCGAGCCGACGGAGTTAACGCCAATGGACTTAACTGGGTGTTCATCACCGGGCGCGGCCGGTCGGTAGCGGTCGCCGTTACGATTACCGTGTGCCTGCCGACTGCTTCCACCACGAGGCGCTCGGCGTCGTGTTCCAGGTCCGCCCGCAGCAGCTGAAGGTGCTGCTCTGGCGGCGCGCGGAACCGCCGTTCGAGGGAACGTGGGCGCTGCCCGGCGGCGTGCTCGAGTCCGGTGAGCGGCTCGGCGCGTCCGCGAGCAGGCACCTCGCCGCGAAGGTGAACATCCCGCAGATCGCGCACCTCGAACAGCTCGAGACGCGCAGCGACCCGGCCCGCGATCCAGGGGAGCGGGTGCTCGCGACCGCGTACCTGGCACTCGTCACGCCGGACGCGCGGCCCGTCCTGCCGACGGACACGGCCTGGCACCTGGTCGACGACCTGCCGCCGACCGCGTTTGACCACGGGTCCATCATCGGCTCCGCGAGGAACCGGCTCCGCGCCAAGCTTTCCTACACCAACATCGGCTTCGCCCTGGCCCCGGAGACGTTCACCATTTCCCAGCTCCGCGACACCTACGCCGCCGTTCTCGGCCATCCCGTCTCGGCCACCAACCTGCAGCGCATCCTCACCCGCCGAGGCGTCATCGAGCCGACCCCGGACGTTGCCCGCCCGACCTCAGCCGGCGGCCGCCCCGCCAGCGTCTACCGCTTCGCCGCCCGCGAGCTCGTGGTAACCAACCCCTTCGCCGCCTTCCGCCCGCGCGCCGCCGGCTAACCGCGGCCGATACCCGGGCCCGGACGAGTCGTTGATCGCCGGTGTGATGCAGATCACGGCCGATAAGTCAAGCCGACTGGCCGCGACGCCCGTAGCCACTGTGAGGACAACGCAGAGTACGGGAGACGATGACCATGACCGCATCGATACGGACTCGGCACGCGGGGACGGTCCGTCTGGGCGCCGCGCTCGGATTGTCTCTAGGGTTGGCGGTGCTGGCCGCCTGCAGTAGCGCCGCGAGCTCCAGCAGCCCGAGCAGCGCGCCCGCAACCACGGCAGGCGCCGCGGCGGGCGGGTCGGCCGCGGGCCTGGTCATCACGACGAAGACCTCGTCCGCGGGGGCGTTCCTCACCAACGGGTCCGGGCGGGCGATCTACCTGTGGATGAAGGACGGCAAGGACTCCTCCGCCTGCTCGGGAGCGTGCGCCAGCGCCTGGCCGCCGGTGACCACGACCGGCGCGCTGACCGCCTCAGGCAGCGCCAACATGGCCGGCCTGTCCACGTTCACCCGCTCCGACGGCACCAAGCAGGCGGCCTACGACGGCCACGCGCTGTACTACTTCGAGGGCGACTCCGGGCCCGGTGAGGTCACCGGGCAGGGGGTCGACGCCTTCGGCGCCAAGTGGCAGCTGGTCGATCCCGCCGGGACCGCGATCACCGCCGCCGTGACGGTCTCCTCGGGTGCCACGCCCTCCGCGCCCGCATCGCCGGCGTCCGGCGGCGGCGGATACTGAGTAGTAATGTGTCGACTGTGGGCACCCCAGCCGAACGGCTGCCTGATGAGACGCTCCTGGCCGGCCTCGGCGCGGGCGACGCGGAGCTGTCGGTCGCATTCGTGCGACGCTTTCAGGGGCTGGTATTCGGCGTGGCGGTGACCGTGGTCCACGACAGGAGCCTGGCCGAGGACGTCGCGCAGCAGGCCTTCGAGCGGGCCTGGCGGCACGCGCAGATGTTCGACGGGCGGCAGGGGACGGTTCGCGGCTGGCTGACCAGGATCACCCACAATCTGGCGATCGACACCCTCCGCGTGCGCACGTCGGCGCCGGTGGATCCGGGTGACCTCGCCGCGCTGCTCACCGAGGTCGCCGACTCGACCGAACGGGTCGCGGTGGCGCGCGACAGCGCCGCCGGGCTGCGCTCCGCGCTCCGCCGGCTGCCCAGGGAGCAGGCCAGAGCGGTTACCATGGCCGGCATCTACGGGATGACGGCGCGGCAGGTCGCCGAAGCGGAGCGGGTGCCCGTAGGAACCGCGAAGACCAGGATCAGGTACGGCCTGCAGAAGCTGCGGGCCGCCCTGCTGCCAGCGGACTCCGGCGATGAGTGAGCCGACCGACTCCAGGGGCATGAGCTGCGATGAGCTCGCGGAGGTGGCCGCTGAGCTCGCGCTCGGCGTGCTGACCGGTCGCGAGCGCGCTGCCGCGCTCGCGCACCTGGACGGCTGCGAGTCGTGCCGTGACATGGTCCGCGAGCTGACCATTACCGGAGAGGGACTGCTTGCCCTGCTGCCGTCCCGCGAACCTCCCGTCGGCTTCGAGACCCGGGTCCTCGACCGCATCGGCCCGTCCGCGCCCAGCCGCCCCCGGCCGGGCCCCCGTCGTCGAGCGGACCGTCGCGCTGACCGTGGCGCGGACCGCCCGGCTGCGGACCCCCCGCCCGGTCGGCCGCGCAACAGGATGCGCAACGTGTTGTCGTCCGCCGCCGTCGTGCTCGCCTTGGTCGGCGCCGGCCTCGGCGGCTGGGGACTGCACGCCGCTACCGCGCCGCCGGCGTCGTCGGTCGCAGGGCAATCGTCGGCGCTGAACAGCGCCGCGCTGGTTACCGCCGCCCACCAGACGGTCGGCATGGTCTTCGTCTACAACCACGCACCGTGGTGGCTGTACATGTCGGTGAACCTGGGCGCGGTCGGCAATGTCACCGTGAAATGCCAGCTAGAGAATGCCGACGGGCACTTCACCACGATCGGGAAGTTCCGCCTCTCCGCGGGCTACGGCACCTGGGGGAGCCCCTATTCCACCGGCGACGGCATCGTCGGCGCCCGGTTGCTTAGCGCGAACGACACGGTCCTGGCCACCGCGACCTTCGGGTAACCGGCCGACCGCCGCGGGGCGGGTCAGTACGGGCCGTGCCTGGTCATGTCGAGGACGATCGGCACCATCACGATCATGGTGCGGATATGCGGCGAGACCGGGCCGGTGAACGTCACCGTGTAATGGTCGGACGAGGTCAGCAGTTCCTTGCCGAGGCCGGCCCAGGTCTTGCGGATCTGGGCGAAGCGCTCGCCGTCGGCGCCGGTCACGGCGAACTTGCTGGCGCCGAGATCGCCGACCGCCTGCCCTGCGACCTGGCCGTCGGAGTCGAGCAGGGTGTAGTGCCGCCTGCTGAACTCGATCCGGATCTTGCCGATCGGCTGGCCGTCCGGATCGGTGAGCGCCGCGAGCCAGTCGCCGTCGCTGTCCTGCCTGACCAGGGTGAGCACCGGCTCGCCCGCCGGGGTCCGCACGGCGAGCACCCGGGTGCCCGGCACCATGCCGATCACGCTCTGCAGCACGCCTCGGCTCGCGGTCTCGGCGGCGGTGGCGAGCAGGTTCTTATCGGTGTCGAAGATCTCGTAGGTTGCGCGACCGGGCAGGACCTTCCCGGGCTGCCGGATCCGCAATTCCCGAAAGGCGAAGTGATCTGCCACCTTATCGAGTGTACGCGTTTGGTATTGCCTGGGCCGCCGGAGCGCGAGGCTTCCGCCTGACAGCACGCTAAACCGGGGCATAGCCTCTCTTTATGCGATATCTAGTCCAGGAACGGATTTTCTCTCTCAGGGCGGACTTCTGGATCGAGGACTCCGGCGGCAACCGCGTCTTCGTCGTCGACGGGAGGGCGCTCAGCCTCCGTGAGACCTTCGAGCTCAAGGACGCCTACGGCAACCTGCTCATCGTCATCCGCAAGAAGTTCTTCTCCATGCGCGACACGATGGAGATCGAGAACGGCAGCGGGGTCATCGCGACCGTCCGCCCGGCGTTCTTCTCCCCGATCAAGCACCGGTACGAGATCGACCTCGCCGGCGGGGCGCGGCTTGAGGCCGTCGGCAACTTCGCCGACAAGGACTGGGAGCTGAAGGACGGCCACCACGTCGTGGGGCGGATCTCGCGGCACTGGTTCCGGATCAGGGACACCTACGGGGTAGAGGTCGAGCCGGGCGTGGACGACGCCCTGATCATCGCCATCGCGATCTGCATCGACCGCATCTACGAAGACGAGAAGCGCGAACGGGAACAGCACGACGCCGGCGGTTTCGGTGGCGGTTTTGGTGGCGGTGGTTTCGGCGGCTTCTGACCAGCACAATCCGTTTGCGCTACCAAGCGCCGATGGCAGTCATGCCGAGCCCGTCCTTGATGGGTCGCTACGTGCGCCGGGCTTGCGAAGAGCGTCCCGTCGTCTACTGCCGCCAAGGCATCATGCAGCTTATCTTCGGTCTGCTTCCAGAGCCGCTCGACGGAGCCCGACGCGTAGGCGACGAAATTGACGGGGGTGTCCGCGCACTGGGGCATGACGCCCTCGGGCCTGATTGTGCCCGGCCCGCCCTCGAGCGCGGGAATACCCGGCCTCGTCCCGGCGCGCGACGCGTGGTTGGATGACGCGACGGCCGCCTACCTGACCGCGCGCGACTAGTCAACAGCGGCCCGGTGATCCCGCCCGGCGAAGTCGACCGGCTATTCGAGCCGTTCCGGCAACTCGACGGCGAGCGGACCCGCCACGGCGGCGGCCACGGGCTGGGGCTGGCCATCGTCTCAGCGGTCGCCAGCGCCCGCGATGCCCACCTCGCCGTACTGACCAGGCACGAGGGCGACCTGGACATCACAGTGACGTTCCGGTCCTAGTGCCTCACGGCGGAACGCCAGACTCCTGCGAAGAAACGGGTGACGGTCCGGCCGCGCAAACTGAGAACCTACAAGTGCCAGGCGAGTATCACGAGGGACGCCCCGGTGATCATGAAGGGGCCAAAGCTCGACTTTCGACTTGAGTCATGGAACCGCGAGAGGCGTTATGTCCGTCATAGGGACATGACTCGACGACGTAGCCGCGCGGGAGCGGCGGTCCTAGCGTGTTTGACGATCGCAGCAACCGGCTGCACGGCCGGAATTTCGCTGCACCCAGCCCCCAAGGCTTCCCCGCACGGAACGCCGGCGCCGCAGGCTGTCATCAAGGCGTCGCTGACCTCCTTCCACAGTTGTTCTGACGCGCTCGCAGCGCTGCGCGGTTCGGCGGAGGCGAGCGTCACTCCCTTCGGGTTGCCGGAAGTGGCGGGCGCTTCGCCCCGCCCAGGGGTCGCCTACGCGGCCTCAGGCGTCGCGACGGCACCAGAAGCTGCGGCGGCCGCGGCGCCGGCCGGCGCCGCGGGCACGGCCGGCGGAGCCGCCAGCAGTCCGGTGTCGGCCCCCGCCTACTCCGGCACGAACGACTACACCGCCGGCGTCGACGAGCCGGACCTGGTGAAGACCGACGGCCGGCGGATCGTCACGGTCAGCGGAAGCACCCTCGAGGTCATCGACGCGGCGTCGCGACAGGTCACAGGCACCCTGGACCTCTCCTCCGCGGGCGTCCAGTACGGCCAGCTGAACCTGTTGCTCAGCGGTGACCACGTGCTGGTCATCTCCACGTCCGCCAGCGAGGCAGGACCGGCGAGCCCCGCAGTGCCCCAGTACGGCCCGAAGTTCATCCTCGTCGACCTGGCAGGCCAGCCGCGGGTCCTGGCGTCGTACACAATCAGCGGCAGCCTCGTCGACGCCCGCCTGACCGGATCGATCGTGCGCGTCGTCACCGACTCCGCGCCGAACATCGTTTTCCCCGACGTGCCCAGCGGCACCAGCGACGCGGAGCGCGTGGCAACGTACCGGGTCGCCGTCGGCCAGGCCGGCCTGGACGGATGGCTGCCGCGGTACCAGTCGACCAGTGCGAGCGGCTCGATCTCGGGAAGTGTGCCGTGCACGTCCGTGAGCCGGCCCGCGAAGTTCTCGGGGGCGAACCTGCTCACGGTGCTGACGTTCGACATGTCCGCCGACGCGTTCGGGACTGGTGACCCTGTTTCGATCGCCGCGGACGGCGACACCGTCTACGGCACGACCACCAGCCTGTACGTGGCGAGCGGCGCGATGGTGACGCCCTGGGGAGCCGGGGGCACGTACGTGCGCGGGTCCGGGTCAACCCAGGGTACCCAGATCTACCGGTTCGACGTCAGCCAGCCGGGACCACCCAGGTACGTCACCAGCGGCTCGGTGCCTGGCTACCTACTGAACCAGTACGCGATGTCCGAATGGAACGGCTACCTGCGCGTCGCCACCACAACCGGCACCTCGTGGGCGATCGCGGACGGGGCGCCGTCCGTACCGTCCGGGACGTCAGGGGCGCCGCCGAGTTCATCGGCGGTGTACGAACTGACAACTTCAGCGCCCGTGATGCGGATCGTCGGCACCGTCGCCGGGCTCGGCTCCATGGAGCGAATCTACGCCGTCAGGTTCATGGGCCCGGTGGGGTACGTGGTCACCTTCAGGCAGACCGACCCGCTCTACACCCTGGACCTGAGCGACCCCGCGCACCCGCGGGTCGTCGGGGCACTCGCGCTCACCGGGTATTCGGCTTACCTGCACCCCGTGTCGACCACCCGCCTGATCGGTGTCGGCCAGAACGCCGACTCGGCGGGGCATGTGCTGGGGGCCCAGGTCTCGCTGTTCGATGTCTCCGACCTGGCGAAGCCGTCCCGGCTGGCCACCTACGCGCTCCCCTCGTCGGTGTCGGCGGCGGGGATGGACCCGCACGCGTTCCTGTACTGGCCGGCGGACCAGCTCGTCGTGGTCCCGATCCAGGAATACGGCGGGTTCGTCGTGCCCGCCGGAGCCACCCAGCAGCCCATGCAGGTGCCGCAGTCGGGCGCGCTCGTTCTGCGTATCACCGGCACGAGCCTGACCAGGGCCGGATTCATCAGCCCACCGCAGTCGAGCGGCTATGCCGGATCGTCGATCGAGCGCTCGCTGGTCATCGGGCAGACGCTCTGGACTATCTCTCCCGGCGGGGTGCTAGCCAGCGACCTGACGACTCTGCGGCAGCAAGCGTGGCTGCCCGTCTCCCAGACCGCAAATTCCTATCCCTCTCCTTCGGCGAGTGCGATCGTTCCGTAGCGGATCTGCGTGCTTTCTGGTATCTGATGCCCTCATCTGACCTCTACGATCGGAGTGTGGACAGCATCATTGCCGTGCGGGTCACACTCGACTCCGGCAGCGGCCGGTACTTTCTGACGTGGGGGGACCTGGAGTCGAACCGTTCATGGCCCGGCGACATCGAGCGCGCTGTCCTGCGGGCGTCACGAGGCTTTGCGCTACGCGGGACGCCGGTCGCGGCGCGCGTCTGCGACTCGCTCCAGGACGCCTCCGGCGAGCGTTATTTCTACGAAAGCCTCTTCGCTATGCAGCACCAGATGCCCGCAATCGCCGCCAGGAGGTTCACCGCCTGGGCAGACGCGAAGACCGCGGCGGTCCTGCGCGGTGAGGAACTGTACTATCTTGGCCTGCCCAAAGACCAGGACCATACCTCTCCAGCAGATCCGGACGCACGCTTCGGATTCACCCTCGGATGCGTCGACCACAACGGATCCCTCGTGGCCGAGTACCCTCTGGACGGGCTTCCACCGGAAGCTGCCCAGCAACTCCTCGCCGACGAGGACATCGACCGCGTGATGTGCCTAGCGCACGAGGTTAGCGGACCCACGCTGGCGGCCATCGCGGCCGGCCGGGCCATCCCCGTCGACGAGGCGGCCTATAAGTACGTCCTCAGCCCGTGGGCTGACGCCGGGTACCGGACGCCAGCGGGATATTTCCCGCCACCACGGTTACTGCCGCCGTTCTCCGACGCGCAGAAGGTCCGGCCGTCGTCCGCGGCGCCCAAGAACGCGAGGCCTGACCGGGTACCCCGCACCACAGTGACTTGCGGGCCTCCGGCGGGGGCGGGCGGGGTGGCAGATCGAGACATGGCCAGGTCCCTTCTGGAGCAAAAGACCGGGATGCTAGGACCGCCAAGCGGCCCGCGCAGACCCTGAAGAGATGTTTCCTCTGATCAGAGGCCATAGGGGAGGCGGAGACGGGAATCGAACCCGTGTACAGGGCTTTGCAGGCCACTAAGCGTAATCGAGATGCTAGCACGAGTTGTCCCAGTGTGCGCCGGGGAGCGTGAGGACCTGGATGCTACCGAGCCCCTTACACAAGGGCCAGGAGGCCCTTCACATTCGCGTTGGCCGTTCGTCGGAAGCCGCTAAAGGACTGTTCGGCCGACGCTGCGGCACGGGCCGTGGCGGTTGCCGGGAGCGCTGTAGCTGATTTGGTAGAGCATCCGCTTTGCGAGACCGTCCGCCTTGTAAGCGGGAAGCCCAGCTCCGAGTTGCTAACAACCGAAATCCCTTACCGCGACGTGAGCGCCGCGGTCCGAGATGCTCGCGATCGGTTGACCGCGGACCTCGTGAAATCGTAACTGGATAGGTTGCCGTGCGGGCGGTGAAACGGACGCAGGTGCGAATCAATCACGCTGGCATCGACGACCTAATCGCAGACTTGACCTGCCGGTCTTTACTCCGCCAAGGCTGCTGGTTCGGCGAGCCTTGGGCGCATCCAGGGGTATGGGTCGCGGATTGGGTTGCGGGCAGAACGACGGCGTTCACCGATCTCGCGAAGAACCGGACCCGCGACGTAATGTCGGCCGCGGCCCGTGCCGTGGGCGGTGAGGATGCCGGCGGCGGTGAGCGCGGCCAGGTCTCTGGTGGCGGTCTGCTCGGTGACCTCGGCGCGTTTCATGTAGGTGCTGCGCCGTGTCCGGTAGCCGAGGACCGCATCGTACATCGCGTCCAGGGTCCGCTCATGGAGGCCGCCGGTGGCCGCGAGTGCCTCCATCTCGGTCCATGTCTGGCCGGCTTCGGCAACGCGGCGGGCCAGTGTCTGGGCCTGGATGTGGTGGGCCCGGAGGATGAACGCCAGCCACAAATGGGCGTCGCCGCGTGGCTTCCAGGAACCGTGTCCGGTGTGCGCTAGCGCGCTGTAGTAATCCTCCGTGTTCGCGCCGAGCCACTCCTCGATGCTGGAGAACTCGGGTTCGCCGATGTCTGACCGGCTGAGCACGAGCGTGGCCAGGGCGCGGGCCATCCGCCCGTTGCCGTCGCGGAACGGATGGATCATCACCAGGTTCAGATGAGCCATCGCGGAGCGGACGATGGGATCGCTGCCGTGCCCCGTGTGCAGGCTGGCAGCGAGAGCTTCCATGAGCGCGGGCACGTCAGCCGCTTCCGGGGCCGTGTAGACAACTTCGTTCGCCCGCTCGTCATTGACATAGATGGGTCCCTTCCGGTAGCGGCCGGGGGACTTGGTCAGGTCGTGGCTGAGCATCATGTAGTGCATGGCGCGCAGCTCGGTGGTGTCGAAGGTGGCGTAGTCGGCATCGCTCATGGCGAGGACGTAGCCGAGCGCCTGGCGGTAGCCCTGGATCTCGAGAAACGTCTTCTCGTCCGCGCTGAACGGTTCCTCGTCGTCGATGGCCGCCGCCGCGTCGTCTTCCGCGACGACGTAGCCCTCGATGCTGTTCGATCCCTGGATGTTCCGGGCGAAGGCCGACCGCCGCAGGCCGCCTTCCCAGCGTCGCGGCATCCGGAGCACGTACCGGAGGTCCTTGCGCATCTGGTGGATCTCGCCCAGCACCGCATCGTCCTCGCTGGTAAGCGGCGGTGCCGTGTAGAGGACCGGATGATGCGATATTGCATTCATCTCATCATGGTATCTGATCCATGACTAGTTAAACCTATCATCGCATCATCCACGGAGGAGTGCCCGGATGGCCCACAGCCGGCGGCTTGGCCCGTCCGTGAGGCGATGGAAGACGGCGGATCAGGTCAGTTCATGTCGCCCATCCGGCGCTTAGCCTCGATCGCCCGCTGCTGCGCCATGTCCGCGCCGTACCGGTCGAGCATTGCCCGGCTCTGCCACCCGGTCAGCCGCATCAGGTCCCCCTCGGACCCGCCATTGGACAACTGGTAGAGAGCATTGTTGCCCGTGTGCTGGCTAGTTCGGCTGCGTACCTGTTCCAGTTCGATCCGGCGTCGTGTGCCCAGTTGGCTGCCGTGGTCGGGTTGATGCCGAGTGCGTCGGCGAGCACGGCGGCGGGGACCTGGGCTGAGAGTCCGGTAAGGGCGGCCCGGCGTGCGGCCCTGACAGGGATGCCGATGGCGTTGAGCCGTGCGGACAGCCGTTCGGCCGTGATCGGCTGCCCGGAATGCAGTCCGGGGAACAGCCACTTGCCGGTCGCCGGCGTGCCGGTTCCGGTGCAGGGCTTGCCGTAGGTGATGAGGGCTGTCCGTTGTCATTGAACCTGGATCCATCGATGAATGGCCGTGGACAGCGGCCGGTGTCTGGGCGCTGCCAGTAAGAGATGCCGCTGGCTGGTTGTCTACGTCGTTCTCCGAGTCGGCCCTGATCGCTTCGGCCGGTTTGGTGCCGTTGGCCCGGGGGCCTCGTCCTTCACTCGTCGCTCAAATCGGTGGCCACGCTGAAGAAACTCACTGGATCAGTTCAGTGTGAGGATGGTCCGGCGACGCCGGGCAGGCGTAGAGCTGGAGGTGGTTGTCGTCGGCGATCTGGACCATGGTCGGGTGCGCCGGGTGAGGGGCGCCGAGGTATCGCACGGTGTCGGCGTGAGCCTGGTCCTCGTGCGGGATCCAGCCGCGGGTGTACCTGTGCCATTCGGTCGATGCGATGGTCAGTAGCGGGTCCATGCTGGTGCCGCAGGCGGGGCAGGACAGGGGAATGGGGTCGGTCAAGCCCCAGCTCGGCCAGCCACCGACCTTCCAGCCGGGGGCTACGGAGAGCTCATCCCAGTAGAACATCTTCGGGTCGATCGTGTAGCGGCTGCCCGGGCCGGTGCCTTCCGCCTGACGCCTGCACCCTTGTTCTACCAGTTCCTGCAGGTCCTGGCTCAAATCCATGAAGTTGGGGTACTCGGTGACTTGTTCTGGGTGCAACAGGCACGGCTCTAGCAGGTAACCGTCGACCTGGACCGCGGGCGGTTCCGGGGACTCGGTGAGGATGCCGGTGATCGTCTCGGCGGTCCGCCAGTACAGTGCGAGTTTCGGGTAGGGCTTGAGGGGACTGTGGTCGAAGGGGCACCACAGGACCTGGAGCAGGCTGGCCTGCCCGGGCGGACGCAGCATGGGGATGTCGCGAGTGTAGAGCTGGGCCACGGGCAGCATGGGGACCGGGCCTTCAGGCCACGGGTGACCAGCGTTGACCTGGTCCATGATTGCCGACTCCTCGGGCGTGAACCGGGGCTTGCCGCGCGGTCGGCTTGCCACTGCCGCCATGATGCGCCGCAGCTGCCGTACGTCCTCCGGCGACATGGCTGGATTCGCCCAGTCCCGTACGTGCGGGCCGTCGCAGTGCGGCCATGGCTCGTCGGCGGGCCACAGCAGCGGCCCCCCGACCGAACTGTCGCGCGCGGTCGGCGACCCGGGCCGCGGATGCAGCCGGGTCGCCGTGCGTGCTAGCGGAGCCAGCTGAGGCAGGACCTCGGCGACGTCGACCGGTCGCGGCGGGGTGGTGCGGGTCATCCTGGCTCCTTGTGGTGCGGATCAGTTTCCGAGGTTAAGCAGGGGATCGCCGGACAGGCTGTTGCCGACGACGCGGGTGAAGAGCGGACGCGATGTTCCGTTCGCATGCTCAACCGTAGCTTTCATGACGATTTCGTATGGATCATGCTGTCCGTGTCGTAATATTCGCTCACCGGGCTACTTGAGGAGGCGCAATCGGCAACGCAGATCAACCGGATCTGTGACCGAGGCGTCCGGCAGTGCGGTGTCTGGGTGCCGCGCATAGCGGCGGCTACGCGCGCGCCACATGCCGGTTCGCTCGTCACTCGGCGGCATGCGGGCGGGAGGTCGCCGAATCCGGAACATGTGCGGGTGCACCGCGGGCTCGTAGCCTGCCTGCTCGGCCCGCCGCCGCAGCATCCGGTACAGGCCCATCCCGTCAAGCGGCCCGCTGTTCCGCAGCCCCAGCCAGACGAACGCCGAGTCCGCCAGACGGTGGTAGCGGCGCGCCCGCAGGTAGGCGGCGACGGCCCGTGCCGTCGCGGGCGCGATGAGGACCACGCGCCCCTCTTCTTCGGCCCGTGCGCCCTTGAGCGGGGTGACCCGGATGACCCGCTGCCTCATCAGGTCGAGCGGGAGGTCTGTCATCCGCATCTGGGTGACCTCGGTGCGCCGCAGCCCCTCGGTCAGCACCCGGATGAGGGCGTGGTCCCGGATGTCCCCGTAGGCCTTGCCATGGCCCCCGCCGGTCACGGCCAGCAGGTCCTTGATGAAGTCCGCCGACAGGGTGGACGGCCGCCCGGCTGACGGGGCGTAGCGGTTCAGCTCGTCGGTGTAGGGGTGGGGATGGTCGTACTCGGCCTCCAGCCAGGTGAACAGGTGCCGCAGGTTGCGCTGCTTGGTGTTCGTGCCGCCCCGGGTATGGGCGGCGTTGTAGTCGCGGAAGAACCTGTTCAGGAGCGCCGTGTCGCAGGCGGTGAAGTCCCCGTCGATCTTCTTCCCGGTCATCCAGGCGTCGAGCGCGCGGGCGGCCTTCCCGTAGGCGACGACCGTCTCCTCCTGGAACGGCCGCTTCTCCTGGTTGGTGCGCGACCGCAGCCACTGCTCGAACTCGCTGATCATCATCGTCCGCAGCTGCCCGGGCGACAGGCGGCCGCTCTGGCGCGGAGGGAAGGACGGTTCGCCACCAGCGGCGAGGCGGAGCGGGGACTTGCGGGGCCTGCCGGCGGGGGCGGGCGAGGCGGCAGGTCGAGACATGGCCAGGTCCCTTCTGGGGGAGCCTTGTGTAATGCCTTGAGCCCCGAGGCTACGTACACAAGACCGGGATGCTAGGACCGCCAAGCGGCCCGCAGGAGCCCTGAAGGGATGTTTCCGCTGATCAGAGGCGATAGGGGAGGCGGAGACGGGAATCGAACCCGTGTACAGGGCTTTGCAGGCCCTTGCCTAAGCCACTCGGCCACTCCGCCGTAGGAGTATGGCTGGTCGGCGGCCAATCTGCCGCATAGCCGCGCCTCCGAGCGGACGACGGGATTCGAACCCGCGACCCTCACCTTGGCAAGGTGATGCTCTACCAGCTGAGCCACGTCCGCATGCTGGCCCCGAGGACCCCCCGGGACGCCCGCCGGATCACTCCGGCGCTGCGTCAGAACTGTATCCGATCCCGGCGCAACCACCAACTCGGAACCGGAGGCTAGAGAAAAAATCTGCATCACTAACGGTCCGTGGTTACTCCCGCCCGCCATTACCCTGGCCGTCCGACGACCACAGCAACAGCAGCCGCGAGATGCGTCAGCTGACTCGTCGCGCGTCGCGCGTCGATCACCGGAACTACCGAGAGTAACCCCGCGTGCGTTCGGGCGAATCTTCTCTGGCGGCACCCGAATCCACGGCGCGCCCGGCGCGGCAGACGCCGAAAGCCCCCGGCGTCGGGACGGATATCGGGCGAAATGCTCCGATTACGGCGCCGGTGCCGGGGGCATTGACGGGGGAAGCTTTCCCGGCCCGTTACGGGGGCCCGGGCCGGGAAGCTTGGGGCGCCTGCTACGCCTGGCGGAGCAGGTCGGTGAGCTCGGCGCCGAGGTCGATGAAGTCGCTCTCGCCGCCCTCTGGGACGATGGCGTGGGTCCGCTCGAGGAAGTTGGAGATCTCCTTGGTCGGCGCCTCGAAGTGCGCCTGGCCGAAGGGGGAGGAGAGCTCGATGTTCAGCACGCTGCCTGGCGCGCCGTCCGCGGAACCGGCCGATGGCCAGACGACGACGTCGCCGAGGCCCTCGCGGGCCTCGATGCCCAGGGACAGCAGATCCCGCGCGAAGATCCACTCGACCGGCTCGTCCAGCCCGACGTGGAACGCGATGCGGATCGCGTACGGATCTTCCTTGGAGTAGAACAGGCTCGCGACCAGAGGAACGATCGTCTGCTGGGGGACGACGAGTCGAAGTCCGAGTTCTGCTGAGACCGTGCTGCTGCTGTTCATCGTCAGGTCAACCTCAAATCTACTGGGGTCCCGGAGGGGAGGCCGGGCTCTGTTTGCTGACACGACCTGCGGGCAACTAACGCGAATACGGAGCGTTAGACGACTATGTCCGATTGCTTACGTTTGCGCTATTGTCGGCTGCGCGACCGCGGGAGGAGTCGTCACGGCATCCGTCTTGTCCGGAAGCCGCTAGTCAGTAACGGCACGCCCACAGTCTATGTTTCCTGCGTATCGATTGCATGGGCTGTGAGGTAGCTCGCATCCCTTTATGCGCAATGCCTTACGCAAGGTGATCGTTTGATAGCAACGTGCGATTTCGAAGTGGTTCGTTGCTATCGATTGCATAGCTGAGAGTAGTCGAACTCCGTCCTGCTTGCCCGTAGAACCGGACAACTTCCGGTCTGGCAGCGCCATCTGCAACCGCCCTGCAACCGGCGAGCCACCTCCATGCAACGCACCAGCCGCGCTCCGACGTCGCGCGCGCCACACCGGAAGATGCGCTAATCTGGGTGAGCACCCGGGCGATTGGCTCAGCGGTAGAGCACTGCCTTCACACGGCAGGGGTCGCTGGTTCGAACCCAGCATCGCCCACCCAGAGGTCTTCGCGTTTGGGCCGGGTCCATGTTCACGTTGGGGCTGGCCTCGCCGCGCGGCTGTCGCGGCTAGGACCAACGCAGACCTGCCCGGCGTTTCCGCGTCCCGCGCAATTGCGTACACCATTGCAGAGCGCGCCCGCCTTCTCACCATGCTCGACAACTTCCTGCGCACCAGCCCTTGATGAACGCCATCACGGCCTTCATGGCAGAGGACACCGGGCTCCCGAATCCCGCTACGCCCAGCTGAGAATCGCGTCCCGTCCTGGTTGGATTGTCCGCATGGACCATTCCGGCGGACTTTATGACTTCGAGACCTGGGCGCCACTGCTTGAGTACCTGCGCGAGGAGGAGAAGGAGGGCCGCTGGGACTCTGGACCCGGCGGGTTGCTGGCGGGCGAGATCGGCCAGCATGGGTGGAGCATGCCGAGACTCCGTCGCAGGCAGAACCCGGGCCGGGCCGCCGTGGAGGTTCAACGGGCCGTCATCAGGCGGGTGGCGGACGCCCTGGCTGAGACGGGCAGCAGTTGCGTGTCGTTCGCGACGCAGATCGTGCCGGTCGCGCCGGTCGCGCCAACCTTCGGCCGCCGGGTCACCCGCGGCAGGGTCACCCTTCGCCTGCACGCCTTCAGCCCGGCCGAGCGGCGCCACTCGGGCTTCAACTACGAGTACTTCCCCCGGGTGGTCGTCCTCGTCGACGGCGCGGTCCCCGAGCCGTGGCGTCACGAGCCGGACCAGGTGCCCGGCGCCCGCCCGGCCCCGACGGCGGATCCCGGCCTGGTGGAGCGAACCATGCACGAGTGGTTCCCCACCGCCACCGGGGCGACCCACGAGGAGATCGCCGCGTGCGAGCGGCGCCTGGGCGTCCCGCTGCCCGATGAGCTGAAGGCGCTGTACCGGGTGGCCAGCGGCCGGCCCGACGACTGGGGCACCTTCGACGACAGCGTGCGGCTGTGGGAGACTCTCCCCAACGAGTTCCTGTTCACGCTGGACAGCCTGTACGTTGCCGACCCGGCCACACGCGGTTCCGGCAATTGGGACCTCCAGGCGCAAGAGGCGGTCATCACCCCTCCCGGTGCCCGGGTGCAGGGCCTGGTCGGGTCACCCGGCTGGATCGTGTTCGCCCATGACGGCAGCGGTGAGATGACGGCCGTCGACCTGACGCCGGGCCCGGGCGGGCACGTCGGGCAGGTCATCGAAATCCCCCACGAGCAGGATCTCGGGGCCAGGCTGGTCTGCGACTCGGTGACGGACCTCATCCTGCACCGGCAGCCAGAACACCAGGACGAGCCCCCGGCGCCCGCCTCGCCGGCCGTGACCGAGGTCAGGGACGGGAACCCCAGGCACAGGGGATATGCCGTCCCCACCGTCCAGGCCGCCGCCGACCCGGCCCTTGAGGTGCTCATCATCTGCGGGGGCGGCGACGCCCCCCGTAGCCTGGTCCCGCTGGCGGGCCTTCCCCGGCTGCGCACGCTCGTCGCCGACCCCGGCGCGCTGGCCGACCCCCGGGAGATCGCCGCCCTCACCGGCCTGGAGTTCCTTGAGCTCGGCCCGGATGACTGGCGGTCCCTGCTCACCGCCGGCGCGGTCCCGCGCTCCCTGCTGGCCGCTGCCGTCCACACCCGGGGCCAGGACCAATCGGCCGCCGACGCGGTAGTCACAGACCTCCTCGCCCTCTTCGACCGCCCCCAGGCCACCGAGACCATCCTCGAAGGAATGGTCACCATCTAGGGGTGCCATGGCGACGCTGATCACTGCCGTCCCTCCGAGGCGGCTTCCCGGAGCTGTCCCGACCGGTCCAGTCGGGCGGTGGCTGGCCCGTCGGCTCCTGGCGGAAGGGGAGGCGGTCCGGGTGCTCGCCCCGGGTCAGGAGGCGGCGGACTGGCCCGCCGGCGCGGAAGTGATCAAAGGCAGTGTCCTGCAGCCTGCGGAGTCGCCGCGTGCCTTCGACGGCATCGACCGGATGTTCCTGGCGGGGGCGACTCCCGAGACCCGGAGCGAGAGGCCGGAGGCGGTATACGAGGTTGTGCGCCGGGCCGTCGATGGAGGGGCGCAGCATATGGTCGTGCTGTCCTCCCATGGCCCGGTGTTCGAGGCCAGGCAACCTCCAGAGCAATGGTTCTGGCTTGCCGTGGAACGGGCCGTGGAGGCGTCGCCTGCTTCCTGGACGCACATCCGCCCCTCGGCCGTGATGGCGAGCATGCTGGCCGGTGGCTATCCGCCGACTGGCTCGTCCTGGGCGGAGACCGTCCGCCGTGACCGGGTCGTCCGGGAGCCGAACGGTGACGCCGGCTATCCCTTTGTCGACGAGGACGACCTTGCCGCCGTCGCCGCCGTCGCGCTGTTCGACCGGGCGTGTGCCGGGTCGATCGTCGAGGCCCTGGGGCCGCCGATCGCCGCTCGGGAGCGAGCCGCCCTCATCGGCCAGGCCATCGGAGAGCGCGTCGGGTTCGAGGAGCTGACCCCGGATCAGGCTCGTGAGCTGTGGCGGTGGCAGGGCTGGCCCGCGGAGACCATCGAAGTGACGCTGTGGGCGCAGGCCCAGTTTCTCGCCCAGCCCCTGGCGCCCGATCCGGCCATCGAACGCATCTTGGGCCGGCCACCCCGCACGTTCGCGCAGTGGCTGGAGAGCCACGTCGATGCCTTCCGCTGACACCGACAGTACGCTGACGTGCTGGTTCCACGTGCTCACCTCGAACCGCGCCGCCACCGGCCCCGCGCAGCGGTGCTCAGGGCGGCCTCCTCGGCGGCGTGTTGGTCTTCTCTGTCACCCGGCCGAAGCACCCGGCGACGTTCTTCCTGCTCGGGCTCTCCGGGTCCGGGGGGGTCAGCGCGCGGACGGTCTTCGACTCGGTCAGGGCCGTTTAGCGCCGGTCGCATTGCCGGACAAGCGCTCGATTAGCTCAGATCCGGTTCCGCCGACGGGACCGGAGCTGGCTTTCAGGGCTTCGTGGCCGCGACTACGGCGGCGACCTGATCCTGCAGAGATACCTCGGCCGCCGCGCGGTTGTCGATGACCGTATGCGGGAGCGCCGGGCTGTCATCGAGGCGCATGCGGGCGGTGAACGCACCGAAGCCCGCGAGCTTGGCCGCGTCCCGCTCCGATGCCCGGGCGATCAGCCGGTGCCGCAAGGTGGCCGCGTCCGAGCGAACCCAGACGAGGCGCACCGGGTCACCGCCTAGTTCGTCCGCCCACGTCCGCCAGTGCCCGGCGTCGTGGATCTGCCGGGTGAACGGCCCCGACAGCAGGACCGGGCAGCCGTGGGAGCGGATCTCGCGGGCGGTCGCCGTCATCCCCGCGTACTCGTGCACCTTGATGTGCTCGTCGTACCACGGCCCCTCGCGCTCGCCCTGGGGCCGCCCGGCGGCGGCCAGGGTCGCCGCGACGAACGATCCGTACATCGTGTCCTTGTCCAGCAATGCCGGCACTGGGTCGAGTTGCGCGAGCAGCATGCGGGCAACCGTGCTTTTCCCCGCGCCCGGCGGGCCCGCCACCACCCACGCGGGCGCTGGGACGATCATGCCAGCAGAATAAGTCCGACTCGCTGCCAGGACGCTCACACCCAGCACTAAAGCCATACTGATCCGTGCACTACGATCGCGACTTCGACACCATTGCTCGCTACACCGAGCAGCCGGCACGCTGGACCGTGCCACCAGGCACGGTCTAGCTCGGGCTCCCCCGTCACGACGCTCTGCGCCGCGCCTGAGACGCACCGGGATGTTGGCGGCGGTGGAGGGCGAGCATGATGGGTGGCGAGGGGCTAGGTCCCGGTAAGAGGAGGCTGGCTGTTGATAACACTCGTGATCGGCAATGACGCTTTGTGCAGCGACGGGTACCGAGGCGAGTTGCGAGCCGTGGTCATCGACCCCGCGGCCCGCACCGTGACCCACATCGTGGTAGAGCCGGAAGGCCGGCGAGGGCTCGCCCGGCTGGCTCCGCTCGACCTGGTCGACGCGGAGTCAGGCCAGATCCGGCTCCGCTGCACCGAGACGGAGTTCATGAGCCTTGACGCCGCGGAAGAGACCCTCGCGGAATTCGCGCTCGGCCAGCCCGTGCCGGTTCAGCTGATTCCGCCCGGCTGGCGCGGAACGGGCGAACCCAGCACGGACGGCGGATCGATCCTCAGGATTGACGAGAAGGAAACCATCGACGTCATCCCCGCGGGCGAGGTCGAGGAACACGGTGGCGATCACGTCCACGCCACCGACGGCGACACCGGGCAGGTCCGCGGCTTCCAGATCGACTCCGGCAGCGGACAGCTGACCCACGTGCTGCTCAGGGAGGGGCATGCGTGGGGGCGCAGGGCTGTTGCCATCCCATTCGACAAGGTGGTCGGGTTGGACGGCGGTATCAGGCTCAGCATCACCAGGCAGCAGGTGCGGGACCTGCCGCCGGTGGACATCGATCATCTCGCCGAGGGAAACGGGTAGCGCGCGGGGTCGCATTCGGCGCGCATTCAGCGCAGACCGATAGGTACGCGCCGCGCCGTCCGTCCGCCTACCGCAGGATCGGCCGGGGACATGGTCGTCAGCTATCTCACCCGCGCCGCCCAACCCAGGCTGACCGATAGCATCGGGACAGGCGGCGGCAGCGGGGAGGACTCATGGTGGCGGTGCTCGTCGGCTTCACGGGGGCCGGCAAGACCACGGTTGGGCACATCATCGCGGCACGACTCGGCCAGCCGTTCGTCGACAGCGACGTGCTGATCGAGCAGCGCCTCGGCCGCAAAATCCGCGAGATCTTCGCCACCGAGGGCGAGAGTTACTTCCGCGAGGTCGAGCACGCCACCGTCGCCGATCTCGTCCGCGGCCAGGAGGCGGTGATAGCGCTCGGCGGCGGCGCCGTCGAGGACCCCCGCACCCGCGCCCTGCTGCGCCGCGCCCGCGTCATCTACCTCCGGGTCGACTACCGCGAGGCCATGTCCCGGGTGCAGGGGGACAAGAACCGGCCGATGCTGCACCGCCCCGATCTCGACCAGGTGTACAAGCGGCGGCTGCCCGTCTACGAGGACCTGTCGGTGCTCACCATCGACACCGACGGCCGTCGGCCGGACGCGATCGCCCGCGAGGTACTGGCCGAGCTCACCCGGCTGCCCACTCTGCCGCCCGACACCTAACCGCCCGACACCTAACCGCCCGACACCTAACCGCCCGACACCTAACCGCCCGACACCTGTGCACGGTCATTGAAGATGAGGATGACGGCGTCATCCGCGGTGAGCATGTGCGGGTGTGAGTAAGGCCCCGCCGGCGTTCGCCGGCGGGGCCTTGGTGTGCGGGGTGGCGTGGTGGTGGTCAGTCTGACGTGGTCTCGCTGACCGCGGTGCGGGCGGACTGCTCGTCGATGATGTTCTTGCGTTCGGCCATGGCGGCGACGAGCGCCTGGGTGGCGATGTTGTTCACGGCCCGCGGCAGTCCCCGGGCGGCGTCATGGACGAGGGACATGGCATCGTCGCTGAACAGGGTGTCGGACCGCCCGGCGAGTTTCAGGTGGTGGGTGATGTAGTCCGATGTCTGCGGGGGCGTCATGGCGGGCATCGCGTACCTCAATCCGATCCGCTGGTCGAGGGCGGCTAGCACGCCCAGCCGCAGCATCCGCCGCAGGGTGGGCTGGCCGATGAGCAGGCAGGCGAGCGGGCTGGCGGCATCCATTTCAGAATTGGTCAGGAGCCTGATCGCCTCCAGCTGGGCGTGGCCCAGCAGGTGCGCCTCGTCGATGACCAGCAGCGGGAGCCTTCCACGTTCGCCGTGCTCGGCGGCGATGAGGGAGGCGGCCTGGGCGGCGAGCTCGGCGGAATCCGTGGGCGGGCCTTCCGCCGAGCGCCGTCACGACGTGGTGGTGGATCCCCCTGGTGCCCGTCGTCGGGTCCGGGAGGTAGATCAGGGTGTGGCGGGTCTGGTCCAGGGCGGTGACGGCGGCGCGGGCGGCGGCTGTCTTCCCGGAGCCGACTTCGCCCGTGATGACGCCCAGCGCCCGCTCGCGGGCGCACCAGGTGATCCGGGCGACGGCCTCGGAGTGGGCGGGGTAGCGGTGCAGCATGGACGGGGCGAGGTCCTTGCCGAAGGGGGTCCGGGTGAACCCGTAGTGGTTCTTCAGGTCGATCATGAGTCCTCCAGGGTGGTGATGCCGGCCGCGGCGGCCAGCGCGGCGGTGTCGGCCGCCTGGCGGGCGCGGGCGGCGGCGTCGCGGGCGGCTTCGGTGTGCTCGGGGCTCCAGCCGCCTGCGGCGCGCTCGGCCGCGATGGCCTCCAGGACGGCGGCCTTGGCGGTGAGGTAGGCGGCGGTCTCGGCGGCGCCGGCCTGCGGCCGGCGGCGGTGAGCCGGGCGGCCCAGGCGAGCACGGCGCTGACCTGCGCGGCCGGGACGGCGGTCACCGGCCGCCCTCCGCCGTGTCCTCGTCCTGGTCTTCCTCGCCGGCGGCGAGGGCGTCATAGCGGATCCGGTCCCGGCGGGCGGCTTCCTCGTGCTCGGCCCGGATGAGGCCGAGGTAGTCGATCCCGGTCGGCGCCGGGGGAACGTCTGGCTGCTCGGGCTTCGCCTTCGGGTGGGAATGCCGCCCGGCCTGCTGCGGCACCGCGGTGCCGTGCGGCCGCCCGTTCCAGCGGACCTCCAGCACCGACATGTCGAACGGGTCGAACACGCACTCGATCTTCCGGCCGGCCAGGGACAGGTCGCCGACCTGGTAAAGGACACCGAACAGGCTGAGCGTGGCGTCCTTGCGGACGACCCGGTGCTCGGACCACAGGAACGCCTCCCGCAGCTGCGCGGGATCCGGGACCGGGAACGGCGCCCCGGCCAGCCAGCGCTGGATCGGCGGCTGCCCGGTCTCCGAGTGCGGCCGGGCGTGGTAGACCCGCTCGCACCAGGCGGTGAACAGCCGGTTCAGCCCCGCCAGGTCCGCGACGCCGGAGCCGTCGCCGATCTCGACCAGGAACTCTTCCCGCACAGTCCGGAAAAATCGCTCTATCTTGCCCCTGCCTTCCGGCCGGCCGGGCGCGCTGTGGGTGATCTTGATCCCCAGCCTTGCCGCGGCCCGGTTCACCGCCGCGTCGACAAAGGCAGAGCCGTTATCCGTGTATATGCGGGCAGGGACGCCGCGGGCGGCCAGCGCCGGGCGCAGCGCGGCGGCCAGCCGGACGGTGTCCTCGAAATAGCCCCAGCGGGCGGCCATCACCGCTCTTGAGTGGTCGTCGATGAAGCAGAACAGGTACGCCTTCCGGCCCGCGATCCGCGGCCCGTGCAGGGCGTCGCCGGTCCACATCTCGTTCGGCGCCGCGCACTCGAAACGCCCGAACACCTGCGGCGGCGACCCGTCCGGCCGGGTGATGAGCTCCAGCCGCTCGAAGTGCCGCTGCAGCGTCCGCACCGACGGCGACCAGCCGCACGACTTCTCCAGGATCCGCCGCACCTGGGCCGCGGTCCGCGCCGGGTTCTCCCGCTTCAGCCCGGCCGCCATGTCCAGCACGGCCGCGTCGGTGCGCGGCGTGACCTGCCGGGCCGGCGGGGCCAGCGCCGCGAACCCGCCCTCGCGCCAGGCCCGGATCCACCGGTCGGCCGTGCCGCGCGACACGGCCACCGGATCGCCGAACGGCCCCTCGTGCGCCCTCGACGCGATCTCGCGGACCATCCGGCCGCGCTGCCGCGTGCTCAGCGCAGGATCGGCCGCCTCCCGGATCAGCCGGTAACGGAACAGCGCCACCTGCTCGGCCCGCGCCGCCCGCTTCCGTTCCTCTTCAGCCCCTGACATGGGCTCCCTCCTCGGTTGTTAACGCCAGTAATCAGGCGTCACCGAGGATCCCGGCTCAGCGGGCCGCCGCCCAGAGCCAGCTCGCGTTGCCCGCCGCCGCCGGCCACGACGGGGCCAGCAGCAGCCCGCACGTCACCGCCGCCGCCAGCTCCCACCGCGCCACGGCGCCCACCCCGGGCAGCAGCACCGCGGCGGCGGCCGCCGCCGCGACCGCCGCGACCGCGTCCGCCGCCGGCGAGCCGGCCGGGGCCGGAAGAGGCGGATCGGTCACCAGCGACGCAGCCAGCGACGTGAACCGCTCCCGGACCCGGACAGCGTTCCGGGCCAGCGCCCGCAGCCACCCCCGCACCGTCGATTCCGGCCGCCCGAGCAGCCCCGCGACCGCCCGGTGACCGGACCCCGCGGCCTTGGCCTCCAGCGCCCGCCCGATCACCGCCCCCGCATCCGCCCTCCTCGACAAAAGCCGCGCAGGCAGGAGAACATGCGTCGCCCGGCATCCCCGGCACCGCGACCGCCGCGGCGTGACCATCTCGTCCGGACCGTCCAGCTGCCGGACCCGGCGCGTGACCCCGTTCCCCCAGCCCCCCAGCACCCCCCCGCACGACGGGCACGCCAGCTCCCCGTCCCCCAGCTGCCGCTCGACTACACCACTGTCACCGTTTACCGTGAGCACGACGCCTCCAAGCGCCAGCCCGCGGCCTTCCCCGGTAACTTCGCCAAAAGTCATCACACGGGGAGGGCCGCACCCATTCCCGACGTGATCACCGTGCCGCCGCACACCAAAAAGGACAACCCAAAGAGCTGCCCTCACCACATCCGCAACCTCAGTGACGCCAACCTGCGCCTACGTCGTCATCCCGAATGACCGTGGACAACACCTAACCGCCCGACACCCAACCGCCCGACACCCAACCGCCCGACACCCAACCGCCCGACACCCAACCGCCCGACACCCAACCGCCCGACACCCAACCGCCCGACACCCAACCGCCCGACACCCAACCGCCCGACACCCAACCGCCCGACACCCAACCGCCCGACACCCAACCACCCGACACCCAACCGCCCGACACCCAATTACGCGGACAACCGGCTACGTAGACACCCGGCTACCAGGCCTGCTCGCCCCATCCGCCGCAACCGCCGCACTAGCGGCATGTTGCCCCAGACCTAACAGCCTGGCTCCTCAGAAGCCGTCAGCTTCCTATCGGTTCTGACCACTTTTTTCGTCTTCCTATCGGTTCTGACCACTTATGTGTCCGTTTTGACCGATTTATCCAGCAAAAACTGATAGAAAGATGGATCTCGTGGTCAGAACCGATAGAAGGCGAGGCGACGGAACCGGCGACGATGGTTGGGCTGGTGCTGCTGGTGCTGCTGGTGCTGCTGGTGCTGCCGTCATTCGGCGGCCACCCGGTGATCAAGCCGGGGGAACTGTATCTGCGGGGCATCCTCGGCCGGGACGGCGAGACGAGGGACGCCTGGATGAAGAACATGCAGGCCGACTCGAGAACTTCCGCCCCAGCGGCTGCCCGAGGTCAGGGGATTCGTGGTCACCGCCACCGCCACCACCGCGGCTGCAGACACCGCCGACCCCCCGCCGTGGTCACGAAGCCTGACGCCATCTCCTTGCGGCGGGTGTGCTCATGGCCGCTTCACGAACCTCAAATAGAACGCCGCGAACACCACAACGATCCCGACGTTTACTGTCAGCCGCAGCCAGAGCTGGTGCTTAAGGAAGAGGACATCCACGCCGACCACGACGGCCACCATCGCGAGCACGTAGAGCACAACGGCTGCCTGTCTTCCCACTGCTTCTTTCTACTCTGTGCGACGACGTGGAACAAGAGCTACCCCGCGCGATACGCCCGGTGATCGCGCCAGCTTTTAGGCGAACTGGCGTGCCAGGCTACTCACCACTCGCACCGTGACCGGGCTGGGCTGCACTAGCCTCAAGACGATGAACGACGACCCGACTGTCCTGCTGACTGCACAGGGCCAGGAGTTGCTGGCCCGGCTTGCCGCCGAGCCGGACAGCGGCAGTCTCGCGCTCGCGGTCAGGCTGCGGCGGGAGTACCCGGCCGACCTGGTCGCCGCGGCCACCGCGCAGCATGAGCTGCGACTGGTCGCCAGGGCGAAGTTCAGCCGGGCAGCGGACATGCTCTTCACCCGGTCCGGCTACGAGCAGTCCACATCCGAGCCGATCGCGCGCTACCAGGCGGGAAGGTTCGGCGACGCCCGCCGGGTCGCCGACCTCTGCTGCGGGATCGGCGGCGACCTGCTCGCGCTCGCGTCCGGGCGGGAGGCACTCGCCGTCGACCGCGACGAGGTTCACACAAGGCTGGCCCTATACAACGCCGCGGCATACGGGGAAGCGGAGAACGTGCGGGCGCTCGTCGCGGACGTGCGTGACGTCAGCCTGTCCGGCCTGGACACGGTGTTCATCGACCCGGCTCGCCGCTCCGGACCAGACTCAGCCTCCGCCGGACCAGGCTCAGCCTCCGCCCGGGCGGGCACTGCCTCCGCAAGGGGGGCGAGCGGCTCGTCCGGCGCGGCGCAGCGATTCCGCGCCGGGGAGTCAGAGCCGCCGCTTGCCTGGTGCTTCGCGCTCACCGGCCGGGTGCCCGCCGTCTGCGTCAAGGCCGCTCCCGGCCTGCCCCTGGACCTGCTCCCGGAAGGCTGGGAGGCCGAGTTCATCGCCGACGGCCGTAGTCTCAAGGAGGCCGTCCTCTGGTCCCCTGCCCTGGCGACCGCACCCCCGGCCGACTCCGGCGGGCCGCGCCGAGCAACAGTGATGACCGGGTCCGGGGCGCACACCCTGGTCGCCTGCCCGGGTGACCCGGTCCCGGTCAACGAGCCGGGGGAGTACCTGCTCGACCCGAGCCCGGCGGTCACCCGGGCCGGCCTGGTCGAGGACCTCGCCCGCTCGCTCGGCGGCGGTGCCGGCGGTGCCGGCGGTGCCGGCGTCGGCGACGGTAGCACCGCAGCCAAGATCGACCAGCGGATCGCCTTTCTCACGCTGAACTGGCCAGTGCAGACGCCGTTTGCCCGCACCCTCCGCGTCCTGGACTCCGCCCCCTGGAACGAGAAGCGCTTCGCGAAGCGGCTGCGCGAGCTCGGCATCGGCGCCGCCGACATCCGCCGCCGCGGCCTGGCCGGCGACGTCGACCAGATCCACCGCCGCCTCAAGCTGGCCGGCCCCAACCGCGGCACCATCGTCATCACTCGCGTCAACGACAAGCCCTGGGGCCTCATCTGCACCGACCCGATGGGCGTCCCCTGTCCGGGACCTGCCAGACCCCGGCGCTAACGCAGCAGGCCGCGGACGTAGGCGGCCTGCCCGACATGCTGCATGTCGTCGTCAAGCACGGACACCAGCCGCACGCCGAGCGTGACGGGCGGCGACCAGCGGGTATCCACGATCCGGTCCAGGTCGGCGTCGGTTATCTCAGCGACGAGCTTCACCGTCTGCGCGTGCGTCGCCTCGTGGTATTCCGCGAGTAGCTCCGCCGACGCGGTGGCGGTGCCAACCTCGGTGACCTGGGAGGACGTGTGCCCGTAGCCGTGGTCCATCATTCCCGGCTGCAGCCCGAACCGTCCGGCCCAGCCGCCGGCGGACCAGATCTGCTCGGCGCCGAACGCCTTGGCCACGTGGTCATCCTGTACCCGGGTCAGGTGCCAGACGAGCCAGCTGATCGGGTTGGCGCCAGGGGCGACCTCATGGGCGAGCTGAGAAGGAGTCAGCCCGGAGAGCACGTCCTCCACGTTCTCCCTGATCCGTCCGAAGCCATCGACGAGCAAGTCAGCGCTAGTGGTCATGCTTAAATTATCGCCCGCGCCGGTCAGGAAACGGGCCGCCGGTCAGCGAACGGGCCACGCCGGCAGCACGCTCACGTCGAGCACCGACTCGGGGAGCCGGCGCATCGCGGTGACCCGCCGCTCGGCGAATTTGGCCGGGTGCCCGGTTCGGTCGCGGTCCACCCAGACCGAGCGCAGCCCCATCCGCGAGGCCGGCAGGATGTCATGCACCCAGCTGTTGGCGACGTGAATCCAGGTAGCGGGCGTCGCGCCCGTCATTTCCGCAAACTTTCTGAAGTGCCCGAGATCCGGCTTATACGACTGCACCTGCTCCGCCGTCACCACGATCTCGACCGGCGTCGGCAGCTTGACGGCCGTGCTCTCGAACAGGTCATTGTCGCAGTTGGTGAGAATGGCCAGGTGCCACCCGGACGCGACGAGCGTCGTCAGCGCCTCGGCGACGTCGGGGAAGACGGCCATCCGCGGCCACGATTCGACCAGTGCGCCCGCAGCCGCAGGCGGGACCGGTATCCCGGTCCGCCGCGAGGCGAGGGTGAGCCCGTCGGTGAGGATCTCCCGGTAGGGGCGCCACTGCGGCCCGGCCTCCAAGATGGACTCGGCGCGATGGTAAGCGGCCAGCAATGCGCCCGCGGAGGCGCCGGCGACCGGTCCGAGCGCCGACAGCATGCAGGCATTCCAGTCCGCGATCGTGCCATAGCAATCGAAGGTCAGCCATTTAGTGGCGGCCATCCAACCTCCCTGTAGGCCCAGAATCCCCCGGAGACTGCGCAGTTGCCCCACAGTAACTGTTGCTAACTGTGTCTGAGTGGTGAATTCACAGTGAATCCGGCACTCTGTGCGCCCTCATGATCGTGACCTCGAGCTTCGGACCCGCCCCGCCCTGACAGCCATCCGGGCTTGGATGCATGATCGTGACTAGACACGAGGAGCTAGGAGGCGGCCCCATGGCCGATGACGACTTCCAGTACGAAAGCGGTTTTGGGAACCAGTTCGTTACCGAGGCGGTCAAAGGCGCACTTCCCGTCGGCCGCAACTCGCCGCAGCAGGCACCGCTCGGCCTGTACGCCGAGCAGCTCAGCGGCACCGCGTTCACCCAGCCGCGCGCGGTTAACCAGCGGACCTGGGTGTACCGGATCCTGCCGTCGGCCAAGCACCCGGCGTTCGAGCGGATCGACAACAAGAACCTCAGGGCAACTCCGTTCGACGAGGTCGAACCGAACCCGAACCGCCTCCGCTGGGACCCGCTCCCGCTCCCGCTCTCGCCCGAGGTCGACCAAGGCGTCGAGCGGCAAGACTTCATCGACGGGCTCTTCACCGTCGGTGGCAACGGTGACATCAAGACCCGCAACGGCATGGCGGTCCACCTCTACGCCGCCAACGCGAGCATGCGGGACCGCTACTTCGCGGACTCCGACGGCGAGCTGCTCTTCGTCCCCGAGCGGGGCGCGATCGTCCTGCACACCGAGCTCGGCCCGCTCCGGGTCAGCCCCGGCGAGATCGCGGTGGTCCCGCGCGGCATCAGGTTCCGGGTCGAACTGCCCGACGGCACCGCGCGCGGCTACCTCTGCGAGAACTTCGGCGCCAGCTTCACCCTCCCGGAACGCGGCCCGATCGGCGCCAACGGCCTGGCCAACGAGCGGGACTTCCGTTACCCGCACGCCGCCTTCGAGGAGCGCGACCACGCGCTCACCGTGGTGAACAAGTTCGGCGGCAACCTGTGGGCGGCAACGTACGATCACTCACCGCTTGACGTGGTCGCCTGGCACGGGAACTACGCCCCGTACAAGTACGACACGGCGAACTACATGGTGATCGGAACGATCAGCTACGACCACCCGGACCCGTCGATTTTCACGGTGCTCACCAGCCCGACCGACACCGCGGGCCTGGCCAACGTCGACTTCGTGATCTTCGCGCCGCGCTGGCTGGTCGGCGAGAACACCTTCCGCCCGCCGTGGTTCCACCGCAACGTCATGTCCGAGTACATGGGCCTGGTCTCCGGCACCTACGACGCGAAGGCGACGGGGTTCACCCCCGGCGGCGGCTCACTGCACAACACGTTCGCCAGCCACGGCCCGGACGCGGAGACCTACGCCCTGGCGAGCACGGCCGAGCTGACGCCCAGCAAGCTCGACGGGACGCTGGCGTTCATGTTCGAGTCCCGCTGGACGATCCTCCCGACGAGGCAGGCGATGGAGGCCCCGACCAGGCAACGCGATTACGACGAGGTCTGGTCTGGATTGTCGCGCGATTTCCGCTAAGTTACGAGCCATGGCTGGCTCATACGTCAACGTCGGATCCGGCGACCACCGCGTTCTCGCGCTGCATGGCTGGTTCGGCTCCGCCCTTGGCTGGGGGAGCCTGCCCGACTACCTGGACGCCAAGCAGTTCACCTACGTCTTCCCTGACCTGCGCGGCTACGGCTCCCGCCGCGGCGAGGCCGGCGAGTTCACCATGGCCGAGGCCGCAGCCGACGCCATCGCGCTGGCCGACTCCCTCGGCTGGGACCGGTTCAGCCTGGTCGGCCATTCGATGAGCGGCGTCGCCATCCAGCACGTCCTGCTCCAGGCGCCGCACCGGGTGCGCCGCCTTGTCGGGGTGGCCCCGGTCCCGGCCAGCGGTCTCCCGCTCGGCGAGTCGGAATGGTCCCTGTTCACTTCCGCCGCCGCCAGCCCCGCGAGCCGCGCGATGATCGTCAACTACACGACCGGCAGCCGCCTGACGCCCGCGTTCGTCGACCAAGTGGTCCTGCACTCCCTGGAGAACGCCGACCAGACCGCGTTCGGCGGCTACCTGGAGTCGTGGGCCCGCGCCGACATCCTCGCCCGCGTCAAGGGCAACGAGGTCCCGGTCAAGGTGATCACCGGCGAGTGCGACCCCACCCAGCCCGCCGAGTTCATGGAGCAGGCCTGGCTGCAGGTCTACCCCAACTCCGAGCTTGAGGTTCTCCGCGGCACCGGCCACTACCCGATGTACGAGACCCCGGTCGCCCTAGCCGCCTCCATTGAGGAATTCCTCGCCCGCGGCTAGCGCGGGCGGGTCCTAGAAGTCGGCCACCACCGGGATGACGTCGGCCCCGATCACCTCGAGCGGCGCCACGTCCCACACCCCGGCCACCGCGCCGATCGCGGCGTCGAAGCCGAGCCCGGCCAGCGCGCCCAGCTCGTCGATGATCCGCTGGCTGCCCTTGGCAGGGTCGAAGTAGTAGTACGCCGTCTTGTAGATCGTGTCGTAGTCGCGCCCGACCGCCGCGCAGTGCGCCCGCAAAACGTCGAGCTTGCGCGCCTCGCCGGCGCCCGCGAACAGGTTGCACGCGTCAGCGTACTGGGCGACCATGCGGAGCGTCTTCTTCTCCCCGCCGCCCCCGACCATGATCGGCGGGTGCGGCCGGGTCAGCGACTGCGGCGAGTTGAGCGGCCGCTCGAGCGTGTAGTGCCTGCCCCGGTAGGGCTTCTCGTCGCCGTGCCACATCTGCAGGCAGATCTGCAGCGCCTCCTCAAGCCGCTCGAACCGTTCGGCCACCGGCGGGAACGGGATGCCGAGCCCGCGGGACTCCTCCTCGTTCCACCCCGCGCCGAGGCCGAGCCACGCGCGGCCGTCCGACAGCACGTCCAGGGTGGTGACGATCTTGGCGAGGATGCCGGGCTCGCGGTAGATCACGCCGGTGATCACCGTCAGCAGCTGGGCGCGCGAGGTGCAGGCGGCCAGGTAGCCGAGGGTGGTGTACCCCTCGAGCATCTCCTTCTCGGCCGGCCCGACCGCGGGGATCTGGAAGAAGTGGTCCATGACGGCAATGAACTCGAACCCGGCGTCGTCGGCGGTCCGCGCCACGGCCGCCAGCTCCGCCCCGAGCCGCTCCGGCCCGCGTGGCGTGCTGAAATCAGGAATCTGCAAGCCGATCTTCATCGTCGGTTACCTCCATCGCCAACCCTCTCACGCCTTGCCGATCAGCTGGAAATCAACGGCCAGAGAGAGCAAGCCACCGTCCGTTCGGAATGATGATCTTGCTCCCCTTACCGGGCAGAGCCGACCCCGGGCCGCGAGCCAAGCCCAAAGCCAAAACCATCAGGATGCGGAACGCACGCGTGTTCCACCCGATCCGCCGCCGTTCGCTACGCGAGCCGGGTCGCGCGGATGACGCCGACCGGCCTGCCGCCGCCCTCGATCTTCTTGGTGGCAAGATCGGCCGGGGGCTGCGCGCCGAGCAGGGCCAGGATGGCGACCGTGATCGGTGTGCGGGCGCGGGCGCCTCCGTCGTCGATCTTCACGGCGGCGGCGGACCCGTCCGGCAGCGCGAACGCGTCGAGGCCTTCCGCGCCGGCCTTGAGCAGCAGCCCGGGAACCTCGGTCATCAGACGGTTCTCGTCCCTGGTGGTGCCGGACGTCCAGGAGGGGAACTTGCGCATCGCGTCGGCGACGGTCCGCTCCGGGGTCCCCGGCTCGGCCAGCACCAGGGCGCGGAACGCGCGGGCGACGCCGCCGAGGGTCAGCGCGAACACCGGCGCGCCGCAGCCGTCCACGCCGACCGCGTAGACGGGCTCCCTGGCCAGCTCCTCGATGGTCCGCCGGATGTGCACCTGGAGCGGGTGGCCGGTGTCAAGGTAGGTCTCCGTCGGCCAATCGTTGGCGATGCACGTCGCGAGCATCGCCGCGTGCTTGCCCGAGCAGTTGCTCCGCACCCGCGACTCCGGCCGCGGCCCGCCCTCGGCGGAGCCGGCGGCGACGATCAGCCGTCGCGCCGTCGGCTCGTCGGCCGGCAGCGCGGGAGGGCAGCGCAGGTCGTCGTCGGTGAGCCCGGCGAAGTCGAGGATGTCGTGCACGCCGCGGGCGTGGAAGTCCTCACCGGAGTGGCTGGCGGCGGCCAGTGCGAGCAACTCGCCCTCGAGCGGCAGCCCGGCCCGGATCATCGCCACGGCCTGCAGCGGCTTGTTGGACGAGCGGGGGAAGACGGGCGCGTTCGCGCTGCCCGCCGTCAACGCGAAGGTTCCGTTGGCGGCCAGCGCGACGATGGTGCCGCGGTGCCGGGACTCCACGAACCCGGACCGGACGACCTCGGCGAGGACGGGGTTGGCGTCACTCACGGACAACTGCTCCAAGGGTGTCACCTGGACATTATTGCGCTCCCCGCCGCTGTCCTGCCCATATTGGTGCGATAGTGCCCGCACGTCCCGGTCTCGCCCCGTCCGTCCGCCCGCCGTCTGCCGCGATGCTGACACGCTGCGCGACCGCCCGCATCGCTCAGCCGGCGACCTTCGACTTGGTCCAGCCGGCCAGATCGCATTGGGGCCGGGCGAGCAGCGAGATCCGGTCGGAGTGGGCGAAGGCCGACGCGCAGAACGACTTCGCCGCCGGCCCGCAGTAGTGGTCCGTTGCGCCGCCGGTCGAACTGGCGAAGGTCAGGGTCACGCACCCGTTCCCCGAGGGACCGTACTTGTCGTGGCTGACCCCGCTCCATACCCCGATCGCGACGCCTGCGGCAACGAGCAGGGCGACGACCAGGTACACGATGCGCTTACGGCGCGGGGTAAGCGCGATCACGCCCGCCGCCTGGTCGGCGCCGAGGCGGGTCTTGCTGTAGGAGGGGGCCGCATCGTTCATGGTCGCCTCATTGTAAGAGCAGACGATTGCGCTGCCGGCCTCTGGAGAGTCTAGATGCAGAGGTGTTACGGTCTGCGATAGCGTGGCCTGCAACGGAGCGTGCTTCGATCGACACGGAGGTGACAAGAGTGGTTGTCCGTGACACCCCCTGGCCTGACGGAACCCCCTGCTGGGTGGACCTTGGCGCCAGCGACATCCCGAAGGCGATTAGGTTCTACTCCAGCCAGTTCGGCTGGGACATCGAGCCGGGCGGCCCGGAGGTCGGCGGCTACTCGATCGCCCGCCTCGACGGCAGGCAGGTCGCCGCCGTCGGCCCGATCATGGGGCCGCCCGGCACCCCGTCCGCCTGGACCACCTACTTCGCGTCAGCCGATGCGGACGCGACCGGCACCCGGATCGTCAGCGCCGGCGGGCAGGTCATGATGGGGCCGATGGACGTCATGGACCAGGGGCGGCTGGTGGTCGCATCCGACGTCACCGGCGCGGTCTTCGGCGTCTGGCAGGGCCGTAAGCACACCGGCGCGCAGGTCGCCAACGTGCCGGGCGCGTTCACCTGGAGCGAGCACATGAGCCGCGACTTCGAGGGGGCCAAGGCGTTCTACGCGGCGGTCTTCGGCTACGAGTACGGCGACATGTCCAGTGACGGGTTCAGCTACGCCACGCTGCTCATCAACGGCCAGCAGGTCGTCGGCGGCATCGGCGCCTTGCCGCCCGGCCAGGACGCCAGCCACCCCGCGTACTGGTCGGTGTACTTCGGCGCCTCGGACACCGACGAGTCCATCGACACCGCCACCGGCAACGGCGGCCGGGTCATCCGCCCCGCCACCGACAGCCCCTACGGCCGGATGGCCGTCGTCGCCGACTCCGAGGGCGCCGTCTTCAGCCTCATCTCCACCCCCGCCGACGACGCGTAGCCCCTGCCCGGATGCGACGCCTGGCGCGAAGTCCATGGCGGCCGGAGTTCTCGGCCGAACCGGCCAGTAATCTTGCGTTCCCCCGCCTGGGCTGCATACTTGAAGGCATTATGTTACTTGCTGAGCGGCTTTTCCGTTACGGTCCGCGACCCTCCGCCCCACTGCCAGACACTGCCAGGCGCCGGAGAACCGGGTCGGTCCTGGCATGAGCGCACGACGGGAAGCATGACCCCATGGGCTGGTGTACGACATCTGACCTGGACGAGTTCGCGGCGGCGGCCGAGGGCTACCTGAGGTCGCGGACGGCCGAGAACACGATGCTGCTCTCGACGGCGCTCGCCGTCAGGTCCGGTCGGCCCGCGCAGGTCGTCGGGCAGCCGTCGGGTCGAGGCGCGACGGTCGGCGGCGCAGGCAGCGAAAGCGGAATGCTCTACGGCTGGTGGGAGCCGCCGGACGGGAGCGGAGCACGGGGTGCTTTCATCCATGATCCGGCCGTGCCGCTGCTCATCGCCGGGCGGGCACCGGAGATGGCCGCCGTGCTCGCCGGGACGCTGTCGAAGCTTGGGCGGCACGTCAGCGGCGTAGACGCGCCGATCGAGGCGGCGGACGCGTTCGCGGCGGCGTGGAGCCAGCGGGAGCGCTCGACCATCCGGGTGCACCGGCAGTTTCGCGTGTACCGGCTCACCGCGGCGGCGGTCGCCGCGGCCGCCGCGCCCGTCGGTCCTGGCGCCTGGCCGCCACCGCAGACTCCGGGGCCGGCCGGCTGCGCGTCATGACGCCCGCCGACCGGGGGCTGCTCATCGACTGGCTGGCCGCGTTCGGGATCGAGGCGGGGGAACGGATCGGCTCGCCCCCGGACGTGGCGGACGAGCTGATCAGCTATGGCGGCGCCGTCCTGTGGGAGGCCCCGCAGCGGACCTTCCGCATCAGAGAGGCCGCGCATTACCTGGTGAGCCCCCAGCACCGGGACGCCCCGCAGCAGGCGGAGCCGGCCTACCAGCCGGTCGCGATGGCAGCCGTCGGCCGTCCGGTCGCCGGAACGGTGCGGATCAACATGGTCTACACCCTGCCGGAGCGTCGCAGGAACGGCCACGCGGTCGCGGTGACGCTCATGACCAGCCGTGCCATCCTCGCGGGCTCGGTGCCCGCCTACGGGTCCGGTGCCGGAGCGGAGGCCAACTCCGAGGTCGTGCTGATCGCCGACGGCAACCGGCCGGACCGCCAGGTCACCCGGCTCGGCTACCAGCTCGTGGGCGAGCGGACGGTGCTCCGGCTCGGCCCGTCGACCGGCCCGCTGCCGAAGCTGTCGGCCAACACCCGCCCGATGCCGCGGCTGCCGACCGGGCCGCTGCCGCGCCTGCGGCGTTTAAGCGCGCCACAGGACGCGACAACAGGCGCTCACGCGGCCGGCGCGGCCAGGGTGACCTCGGTCGTCAGCTCCCCGCCGGGCGTGGCGGCGATGGAGAGCTTGCCGATGTTCCCGGCCGCCAGCAGGTCCCCCGCGCAGGCGCGGATGAGCTCGAGGTCCGGTCCGCGGACGATGACCCGCGTCGCCTCGGCCCGCATGGAGACCCTCGCCTCGCTCTTGGCCTTGCGGATCTGGCCGAGTATGGTCGCGGCGGTCTCAAGCACCGCCGGGTCGCCCCGCTCGGCGCCGGCCTGGGCGCGGCCTGCCAGCCCAGCGTCGCCCGACGGCCACGCCGCGCGGTGCACTGACCCGTCCTGCCACCAGGACCACACCTCCTCGGTCACGAACGGCAGGAACGGCGCGAACAGCCGTAGCAGCACCGACAGCGCCACCCGCAGCGCCCCGCGCGCCGACGCGGCCCCCTGCGCCGACGCGGCCTCCGCGTCGGTCCCGTACGCGCGGGCCTTGACCAGCTCGAGGTAGTCGTCGCAGAACATCCAGAAGAACCGCTCGACCGCCTCGAGCGCCCCGGTGTGGTCATAGTCAGCCAGCGCCGCGGTCGCGGAACCCGCCACGCCGTCGAGCGCGGCGAGCAGCGACAGGTCGACCGCCTCAGTGATCGGGCCGACCGGCCCGTCAAGCGACAGCACGAACTTCGACGCGTTGAGGATCTTGATCCCCAGCCGCCGCCCGATCTTCAGCTGCCCCGCGTCGAACACGGTGTCCACCCCGTACCGGCCGCTGGCCGACCAGTACCGCACGGCATCCGAGCCGTACTGCTCGAGCAGATCGGTCGGCGTGACCACGTTCCCCTTCGACTTGGACATCTTCTTCCGGTCGGGGTCGAGGATCCAGCCCGAGATCGCCGCGTTCGACCAGGGCAGCGACCCGAACTCAAGCTGCGACCGCACCATCGTGGCGAACAGCCAGGTCCTGATGATCTCGTGCGACTGCGGCCGCAGGTCCATCGGGAACACCCGCGCGAACAGGTCGTCGTCGGTCCCCCAGCGGGAGGCGATCAGCGGCGTCAGCGACGAGGTCGCCCAGGTGTCCAGCACGTCCGGATCGCCGATGAACCCGCCCGGCGCGCCCCGCTGCGCCTGCGCGTACCCCGGAGCCGGCTCCGACGCGGGATCCACCGGCAGCAGCGACTCGTCGGGCACAATCGGCGACGAGTACACCGGCGACCCGGCCTCGTCCACCGGGTACCAGACCGGGAACGGCACCCCGAAGAACCGCTGCCGCGAGATCAGCCAGTCGCCCGCGAGCCCGGAAACCCAGCTCTCGTAGCGCACCCGCATGTGCGCCGGGTGCCAGGTCAGCAGCTGGCCGGCCGCCAGGAGTTTGGAACGTACGGTTGCTTCGCGTCCGCCGTTCCTGATGTACCACTGCCCCGAGGTGACGATCTCGAGCGGCCTTTCGCCCCGCTCGTAGAACTTCACCGGCCGGGTGACCGGCCGCGGCTCGCCGCCGGTGTCGCCGCTCTCCCGCAGCAGCTCGACCATCCGGGCGCGCGCCGAGAACACGGTCTTGCCCGCCAGCTCCTGGTACGGCCCGGCGGGCACGTCGGCCGGCGGCTCGGGCAGCAGCCGCCCGCTGCGCCCGATGATCGCCCGCAGCGGCAGGTCGAGCTCCCGCCACCAGGTCACGTCGGTCAGGTCGCCGAAGGTGCAGACCATGGCGATCCCGGACCCCTTGTCCGGCTCGGCCAGCGGGTGCGCGAGCACCGGCACGCGCACGCCGAAGACCGGCGTCGTCACCGTCGACCCGAATAGCTCGCGGTACCGCGCGTCGTCCGGGTGCGCGACCAGCGCCACGCAGGCGGGCAGCAGCTCCGGGCGGGTGGTCTCGATCCACACCGGCCCTTCGCAGGAGTGGAAGGAGATCCGGTAGAACGCGCCCGCTTGCTCGCGGTCCTCGAGTTCGGCCTGCGCGACCGCCGTCTGGAAGGTGACGTCCCACAGCGTCGGTGCCTCGGCGCGGTACGCCTCGCCCCGGGCCAGGTTGCGCAGGAACGCCCGCTGGGAGATCCGCCGGGTCGAGTCGCTGATCGTCGTGTACAGCAGCGACCAGTCCACCGAGAGCCCGACCCGCCGCCACATCTCCTCGAAGGCGCGCTCGTCGAGGACGGTCAGCCGCTCGCACAGCTCGATGAAGTTCCGCCGGGAGACCAGCTGCTCGACCTTCCCCGGTTTCTCCGGCGGGGTGAAGCCCGGATCATAGGGCAGCGAGGGATCGCACCGCACCCCGTAGACGTTCTGCACCCGTCGCTCGGTCGGCAGCCCGTTGTCGTCCCAGCCAATCGGGTAGAAGACCGACATTCCGGTCATTCGGCGATAGCGGGCGATAATGTCCGTATGGGTAAAAGAAAAGGCGTGACCGACGTGCAGCGATCCGGAGACGGTGGGCGGCGGGGTGTCGATCGAGTAGACCTCGGCGCGCGGCCGGGACCGGTCGAATGCGTATACCTGATCGGCCTCCCAGCGTGCGCTCCATACCGCCTCGAGACCGTCAAGAGCGGGCTTGTCGGGCACGACGGCGGGGCGCGGGTTCTGGTAGGCACCGGTCATGCGGAAACTCTACTCAGCGCCGCGGTCCTGACCCACAGAATTAGCGGCGCTCGCGGGGGACCGGCCCTGATGGGCCGCCGCCGCCCACTAGGCTCACCGGTGAACCTCGTCAGCCAGGAAGGCCGTACGCGAACGTGACCAGCCAGATCACCGAGACCACCGCCGACCCGACCGGGTCGATCGTCAAGCGGATCGCCGACGAGCTCGGCGTGCGCGGCAACCAGGTCGCCGCCGCCGTCGAGCTGCTCGACGGCGGGGCCACCGTCCCGTTCATCGCCCGGTACCGCAAGGAGGCCACCGGCACGCTCGACGACGCGCAGCTGCGCACGCTCGACGAGCGCCTCCGCTACCTGCGCGAGCTGGCGGAGCGGCGGGCCGCAATCCTGGCCTCGGCCGACGAGCAGGGCAAGCTCACCGGCGAGCTGCGGGCGCAGATCGAGGGGGCCGAGACCAAGGCCAGGCTGGAGGACCTCTACCTCCCGTACAAGCCCAAGCGGCGCACCAAGGCGCAGATCGCCCGCGAGAACGGGCTCGAGCCGCTGGCCGAGCTGCTGCTGTCCACGCCGGCCACCGACCCGAGCGAGGCGGCCGAGGGCTACCTGAGCGAGAACATCGCCGACGTGACCGCAGCCCTCGACGGCGCCCGCGCGATCCTGGTCGAGCGGTTCGCCGAGGACGCCGACCTCATCGGCCAGCTCCGCGAGCGCATGTGGGCCCAGGGCAGCCTCATCGCCAGGGTCCGCGAGGGGAAAGCGGAGGAGGGCAAGAAGTACAGCGACTACTTCGACTTCGCCGAGCCGTTCGGCAGGCTGAAGGCGCACCGCGTGCTCGCGATGTTCCGCGCCGAGAAGGAAGAGATCCTCGACCTCACCCTCGACCCGAACGACGAGGGTTTCGACATCACCGCCGGGGCGAGCGTGTCGGCGTCGTACGAGCAGCCGATCGCCGACCGCTTCGGCATTCTGGATCACGGCTGGCCCGCCGACAAATGGCTGGTCGACACGGTGCGCTGGGCCTGGCGCACCCGGGTGCTCGTCCATCTCGGCATTGACCTGCGGATGCGGCTGTGGCAGAACGCCGAGGCGGAGGCGGTCGACGTGTTCGCCGCCAACCTCAAGGACCTGCTGCTGGCCGCCCCGGCCGGCCAGCGCGCCACCATGGGCCTCGACCCCGGCTTCCGGACCGGCGTCAAGGTCGCCGTCGTCGACCAGACCGGCAAGGTCGTCGCGACCCACACGATCTACCCGCACGTCCCGCAGAACAAATGGGATGAGTCGCTGTTCATCCTGAAAAACCTGGCGGCCCAGCATCAGGTGGAGCTGATCTCCATCGGCAACGGCACCGCCTCCCGGGAGACCGACAAGCTGGCCGTCGACCTGATCAAGGCCAACCCCGACCTCAACCTGACCAAGATCGTCGTCTCCGAGGCGGGCGCCTCCGTCTACTCCGCCAGCGCCTACGCCAGCGCCGAACTGCCGGAGCTGGACGTCTCCCTGCGCGGCGCGGTCTCCATCGCGCGCAGGCTGCAGGACCCGCTGGCCGAGCTGGTCAAGATCGACCCGAAGTCCATCGGCGTCGGCCAGTACCAGCACGATGTCACCGGCAGCAAGCTCGAGCGCTCGCTCGACGCCGTGGTGGAGGACGCGGTCAACGCCGTCGGCGTGGACGTCAACACCGCCAGCAAGCCGCTGCTCGCCCGGGTCTCCGGCATCACCGACTCGCTGGCGGCCGCGATCGTCGCGCACCGCGACGACAAGGGCGCGTTCGCCACCCGCGAGCACCTGCGCGAGGTGCCGCGGCTCGGCCCGAAGGCGTTCGAGCAGTGCGCCGGCTTCCTCCGGATCTCCGGCGGCGACAACCCCCTCGACGCCTCCGGCGTGCACCCCGAGGCCTACCCGGTCGTCCGCCGCATCATGGAGAAGACGCAGGAAGACGTCAGCGTCCTGATCGGCGACGCCAAGACGCTCCGCGGCCTCAACCCGACCGAGTTCACCGACGACGCCTTCGGCCTCCCCACGGTCAACGACATCCTCAAGGAGCTGGAGAAGCCCGGCCGTGACCCGCGGCCCGAGTTCCAGACCGCGACCTTCGCCGAGGGCGTGCGCACCCTGGGCGACCTGGCGCCCGGCATGATCTTGGAGGGCGTCGTCACCAACGTCGCCGCCTTCGGCGCGTTCATCGACATCGGCGTCCACCAGGACGGCCTCGTGCACGTCTCCGCCCTGTCCAAGAACTTCGTCGCCGACCCGCACGACGTCGTCAAGTCCGGCGAGGTGGTGCGGGTCAAGGTCCTCTCGGTGGACATCCCCCGGCACCGCATCTCCCTCACCATGCGCACCGACGACCCCGCCGACGCCCCGGCCGAGACATCCTCCCGGCCGCCCCGCGGCCCCCGTCCGGGCCGTGCGTCCGGCGTCCCCGCCTCGTCGTTTCCCCGCGCCTCGGGCCCCCGTCCGGGCCGTGGTGCGGCCGGCTCCAATGGCCGCGGCGCGGGTCCCCGCCCGGACCGAGGATCCGCCGGCTCCGCTGCCCCCGGGGCAGGCCCCGGTCCGGACCGGGGTTCCGCCGCCTCCGCTTCTCGTTCTCCGTCTGCGCCGGGAGCGGGCCCGCGTCCGGACGGTGCCTCGGCTGGCTCAGCCTCCTCTTCTCCCTCCCCGTCCGCGCGGGGAGCAGGCGGTCGCCCCGGCGGCGACCGGACTGGGGGAACGGGCGGTGGCGGCGACCGCCGAGGCGGACAGCCCAGTGGCAGGCCCGGCGGCCAGCGCGGTGGCGCACCCGGTCACGGCAACGACCGCCGCGGCGGCGGCGCCCCGCAGGGCGGCGGCGACCGCCGCAGCGCCGCGCCGCCGCCGGCCAACGGCGCCATGGCCGAGGCCCTCCGCCGCGCCGGCCTCCTCAACGACTCCGGCACGCAGTCCAAGGACGCACCCCAAGCCCGCCGCTCCGACCGCCCCTGACCGCCCCTCCAACGGCCCCCGCCCGGCTTGTCCTCCCGATCCCGGCGAGATGATGGACCGTTGTGTACACGCCGATGTATACAACGGTCCATCTTGGCCGTCGGCACCCCGCCGACCCGCCCGCCGAATGCCCCCGATCGAGCCGGCGGTTGAATGGTTCCATGGCGAACATCGAGGATTTCAACCGGCTGATCGCAGCGGACCGCGGGCTGGTCGTGGTGTCGGTGACCAGGGGCGACGGGACGATCTCGGCGTCGGTGGTGAACGCGGGGGTGCTGCCGCACCCGGTGACCGGCGCGACCGTTGTCGGCATGGTCATCAGGGGCGGCACCCGCAAGCTGGCCTACCTGCGCGAGCGGCCGTACGCCAACGTGGTCGTCCGGTCCGGCTGGCAGTGGGCGGCGGCGGAGGGCGCGGCCGACCTGATCGGGCCCGACGACCCGGAGCCGAGCATCGACTCCGACCGCCTGCGCCTGGTGCTGCGCGAGATCTTCACCGCCGCCGGCGGTACCCACGAGGACTTCGCCACCTACGACAAGGTCATGCGGGAAGAGCGCCGCACCGCCGTCTTCGTCCACCCCGCCCGCGTCTACGCCAACCCGGGCCAGTAAACGGGTCGCCTCCCCGGCAGATACGGATCCCCGCCCAGCAACAGGAGTCCCGCCCGCATCTCAATTCGAAATCCATGGCATTTTCGCTATCAGAACGACGGAAACGCCATGGATTTATTTGATCTTGGCCATTTGGCTGGCCTCACTAGCCACAGACGTTGCCTTGGTCGGAGTTACCACGCGCGTCATGCCGGCCCGCTTTGGAAGGGGAGTTGGTGTCCCGTCTCAAGCAGCGTCTTCAGCCCGCTGAGGATCTCGCTCCAGCCGCCACCAGCCCCGCTCGACTCGCTTTCGCCCCTCAGCACCGCGGCCCACATGGGCGCTCCCGTTAGGTCGTGCGTAACGGTGAGCTTGGTGACACCGCCTCGTACGGGCTCGATGTCATAGGTGAGCCGGGTAAACGCCTCGGCCGCCATCTCGGGCGTCATCGTCATCCGCCACGTCTGGACCAGCTTGCGCGGCGCGTCGGCCTCGATCACCTCTCCATCGCTGATGACGTCCGGGCAGCCGAACGCCTTCATGCCCTCGTTCGCGTGCGCCAGAAAGGCGCCGCCCGAACGCAGCTCGTACTCCACGAGAGGGGCATAGCCGTACCGCACCGTCCACTCCGGTTTGGTGACGGCCTCCCAGATGGCTTCGGGCGTCGCCTTGATGTAGACCCGGTAGATCTGGATCGTCTCTGTCTGGGGCGCGGTGGTCATTGCTCTGCCTCCAAGTTTGCTTTCAAGTTGACGAGCGCCGAAGCGCGGTGCTCGGTGTACTTGTCGATCCACCGGTCATGGATCAGCCGAATCGGGACCGGATTGAGAAAATGCAGCTTCTCCCGGCCCAACCGGCGAGTGACGACAAGCCCCGCCTCTTCAAGCAGGCGCAGATGCTTCATGACCCCGATGCGGGTCATGTACACGTGGGACTCGAGTTCGGACCTGAATGCCTGCCCGGCCGGCACGCTGAGGGCTGAGGCCGCCCACCGCATGCTACCAAGAGCAGGCTGTCAACTCCGGTCGGCTACATCGTAATCATCCTGAGGCCTAATCGTGCACCTGCTCATTACATTTGTCATATGGCGCACCTGACATTTGACATATGGCGCGCCTGCTGATGAAGGGGGATATTGGTGATAACGGAAGCGTTACCTGGTAACTGAGGAGCGGACGGGCCGGGCCGGGCTATCTCGCCCGGGCCATGACCAGGGCCGCGGGCGGGCGATTCGCCGCGGCCGTCCCGTCCCGCTGCTCAGCCCGCCGGAAGGGAAGTCGGTCATGAAGAAGAAGGTCCGGTACGCGGCTGGAGCTCTCGGCGCTCTGGGGATGATGCCTGCTGTCGGCCTGGCAGCGCTCCCCGCGACCGCCGCGACGCATACCCCCGCCGCGACCGGCAAGACCGTGGCAGCTCAGCTGCCAAACGCCCCGGCAGTGCTCCCCTGCCTGGACCACTATGTCCCTGGCTCCGGCCCCAACCTGACCGGGAATATTTACGTCAGCCACCTCCACGGCTGCGTTGGGGAGGTGGGAGCCTATGTCAGCGGCAACCACACCGCCTACGACATGCGGGTGAGGTATTACCATAAGGGCACGCAGATATACCCCACGTCCTACTACCAAAACGGAATCTATTCCCCTCCCCACGGTTTGACGGTTTGGTCGGCATACCCCAAATCCCCACTTAAAACCGGGGTCACCCAGGTCTGCCAGGCTATCACCACTACCGGCCCGGGGTTCACGGTGAAGGACGGCCCCATCTGCGAGAACACCGGATACACCGGATAGCTGACGGGCCAAGGCAGACCCGCGAGCTGCCAGGCGCGTCACGCACGTGCCTGGCAGCTACAGGCCTGCGCTGCCGCGGACGCCGGCCGCCGCTCCGGCCGGGCCGCCGCCAGGCACCCGGGCTGGCGCGCAGCGCCATCGCCGCAGGCGTCGCGACCGCAGGGAGGGTCCTTGATTCAATGCCCAGTACTGCGACAGCGTTTTGTTGCCGCCCGGCTATCGCCGGGCTGACCGCGTCCCCTCGCTTACCGTTAGCCCCGGAAGACTCTCCCCGCTCTCGCCTTGCGGCCACTTTGCATAGCTGCCGGACACTTTTTCGACTTTGCATAGCTGCCGGACATTTTCAGGTCTTTTAAGACGCTTATTTTGTCCGGGAGCTATGCAGAGTCGCCCGGGTGAACGAAGACCGCCCCCGGAGGTGCGCAGAGCCGACGAGGAGGGCTGGGCGGACGAATGCCCACATTGCGACATTGCGGATAATCGGATGTCAGGCCGCTGTTGTAGTAACAGCGCAAGCATGTCGCATACTCCATAGGTCAGGCCCCGCCTGCGGCCGGTGCTCCTGATGTGTTCTCCGAGGTGCTGGTCCGTGGCTAAGTTAGATCTCGCTGTCCGTACGCGTGCGGTGGCTTGGAATTTCTGATGCACATGATTCCGGACATTGCCCCGGCTGTCCGGCAGAACCGGGCGTTCCTCAGGCGGGCAGTGCAATATCCGTGCGGGAAGCGGAATCCGGCAATTCATTGATCTGGGTTCGGGCTTGCCTAACATGGACAACGTTCACGAGGTGGCACGCGAAACGCTCGCCCTCCAGGAGTTGCGGCCGTCTCCGATGCCGCGCCACGGGGCCAGTGGTGCCGGACCGCGGGGCGCTCACCGCGATGCAGACGCTGGTCAGTGAGGCGATCAGCCGACAGCCCGGCCCGCGCGGTCGCCCCACGCGCACTACCAAGAGCAGGCTGTCAACTCCGGTCGGCTACATCGTAATCATCCTGAGGCCTAATCGTGCACCTGCTCATTACATTTGTCATATGGCGCACCTGACATTTGACATATGGCGCGCCTGCTGATGAAGGGGGATATTGGTGATAACGGAAGCGTTACCTGGTAACTGAGGAGCGGACGGGCCGGGCCGGGCTATCTCGCCCGGGCCATGACCAGGGCCGCGGGCGGGCGATTCGCCGCGGCCGTCCCGTCCCGCTGCTCAGCCCGCCGGAAGGGAAGTCGGTCATGAAGAAGAAGGTCCGGTACGCGGCTGGAGATCTCGGCGCTTTGGGGGTGATGCCGGCTCTCGGCCTGGTGACCCCTGCCGCAGCCACCGCCGCCACCCAGGCGCCGGCCCGCACGGGCAAGTCTGTCTCGCTGGCCCCGCTGGCCACCGCCAACACCTGCCCCGGCGACGCCCACCAAGTCAGCAGCGGTACCAATTTTGACTCGTTCCTTGGATCGATCAGTTACAGCATCGACAATGGCTGCATCGGCAGAGTACACGGCGCCCTGAGCCTTACGAGCACGCACTGGTGGCTGCGGGTTCGCGCCTACGCCACTCCCGGTGGCAAACCGACCAAAAGCTATTATAACAAGAATGGTCACATCAAAGGGCCTATCATGGATCCTACCTCGATATCGTGGACCTCCAACCCGCATATTCCGGGAATCAAGCAAATATGCGAGGCTGCCGTCAAGTCTGGGAACCCCGCCAAGGGAATTTTCGGCCCCGTCTGCGAGTCGACCTACTACAAAGGTTGAACCCGTAGAGGTCGGCTCGCGCCGCGGCTGTTACCGGTAGTTTCATGCGGCCTTGCGCCGAGCCCGGCTGTCAGGACCGTCGGCGCAGTTTCCGTCGGCGAGCCGCAGCTATCCCGGGCTCGGGGCAGCTGTCGAGTTCGCGTGCGTCCGGCTCGGCCATCGACATGTCCTCACATAGAGTGATTTGACGGCAGCAATGGTAGACCGGTGGGACGCTCGCTCGCTGCTGCGAGGGGTGCCGATACCATCAGGATCGTGTCGTCCGTTCCGTCACCTGAGCCAACATCGGCCGAGCCTGCCTCCCCAGCCGAGCCCACTCCGGATACGCCTGCCGAGATACAGGCGCCGGATGCGGCTCTGCCCGGGGCAGGCGTGCCCGACGCGTTCGGCCGGCTCTGGACGCCGCACCGGCTGGCCTACATCCAGGGCGGGGGGACGGCCGGCCCCGGCGCGCGCGAGGGCTGCCCGTTCTGCATCGCGCCCACGCTGACGGACGAGGAGGGCCTCATCGTCGCGCGCGGCGAGCTCGTGTACGCCGTAATGAACCTCTACCCGTACAACAGCGGCCACGTGCTCGTCTGCCCCTACCGGCACCTGGCCGACTACACCGAGCTGACCGCCGCCGAGACCGCCGAGTTCAGCGACTACACGAAGCGGACGATCGCCGCCCTGCGCGCAGTGTCCGCCCCGCACGGATTCAACCTCGGGATGAACCTCGGCACGGTGGCGGGCGCCGGGATCGCCGCCCACCTGCACCAGCACGTGGTGCCCAGGTGGGGCGGCGATACCAACTTCATGACGGTCATCGGCCGCACTCGCGTGCTCCCCCAGCTGGTCGCCGACGCCCGCAAGCTCATCGCCGACGCCTGGCCGAGCTAGCCGGGCGCGAGCCGGCGAGGCAGCGGGACAGTCACTGCGCTAGTACGACACTTTCTGCCAGCTGGCCCCGCCGTTGCTGGTGAGCAGCAGCCGTCCCGGCCGGCCCTCGGCGTTGTTGTCGGACTGGACCGGCCCGTAGACGACCACGCCGTCGGTGGCGGTGGTGAACCCAAGGTCGTTGAAGCCCAGGCCGCCGTCGCCCGCGTAGAACGCGGTTGACCACTGCGCGCCGCCGTCGACGGAGTAGTAGAGGATGCTCGCCCCGCTGGCCGCGGCCGCGACCAGCTGCGAAGCCGACCCGGCGGACAGCCCGTCCGGGTCGCCGCCGCGCCCGGGAGACCCCGCCTGCGTCCAGTGCGCGCCGAGGTCGTCGCTGACGTAGACCGTCTTCTGCACGCTCCCCGCGGCGGCGCCTCCGGCGCACTCCAGCGCGAGCCCGTCCGGGCCGGTGACCGCGACCGCGGCGGGAGCCGACACCCCGACCGTGGCGCAGGGTGCGCCGTGCGTGACCGTGCTGAGCCCCCCGTTCGTGGTGATCAGCACGCTGGTGCCGTCGAGCACCGCCGCCACCCTGGCCTGGGTGGCGATCGCGCCCGGGTCGGTCACCCGCGCGACCGTCTGCCAGGCGCCGCCGGCCAGCGGCCGGCGCACCAGGGTGTCCGTCTGCCCGCACCCGTTATCCGGTGTGCAGGCGGCGGTGAGCGCCAGCACCTGGCCGTCGATCACCTCGAGCGACTCGATCGAGCCGCCGGGGGAGACCGCCGGGGTCCACCGCCCGCCTCCGTCGGAGGTCTCCCACAGCCCGTTTCCGTACACGAACCCGACCTCCGGATTGGCGAACCGGATTCCCCACCCGGCCGTCTGGGTCGTGCCCGCCTGCCGATTCCCCAGCGGCACCACCGGCGCGGGCAGCCCGCGCCAGCTGGCGCCCCGGTCCAGGGTTCGCACGATCGAGGTGCACGGCGCCTTCGCGCACGGCGCCGTGCCAAGGACGAACGCTTCCTCCGGCGAGACAAACGTGACCGACGTCGCCGCGAACCCGCTCGGCACCGGGCCGCCGGCCGGCGTGGTCACGGTCGACGTGGCACTCGGCGCGGTGCTGGCCGGACTGCCGGCAGCGGACGCCGAAGCGGAATGCGCGCCGCCCGACGTCGCCGACGCGCTGGCCGTGCCCCCGCCGCCGCCCGCGCCCGAGCTCGCAGCTCCGCACGCGGACAGCGCAACGGCGCCCAGCAGCGCGCCGGACAGGAATGCGGCGCGTGACGCCCGCGATGATGTGTTCATGAGATCCCCTAGCGCCGTTGACCGTTCCGTACGGTCCTACGGTCATGGAGACGTCACAAGAGCGCCCTCGGTTACGGGCATCCGTCAATCACCCAGATACCGCACCCCGCACCCCGCACCCCCGCGGCTGCAGCACTACGGGGATGCGGGGCCATCAGGGGCAACCGCCTCTAGTCGGGCCGGGAGTCGGCCGCCACCTTGGCCGACAGGTGCGTCGGCAGCGGCTCGTGCCGCAGGTAGCCGCGGGTGTACGACCCCGTCCCGTGCGAGACGGACCGCAGGTCGATCGAGTACCGCGTGATCTCCAGCTCGGGCACCTCCGCGTGGATCAGGGTCCGGCCGATCCCCACCGGCGTGGTTCCGAGCACCCGGCCGCGCCTGCCCGACAGATCCGACATGACCGAGCCGACGTAGCTCGTCGGGCACCAGGATCGACACCTCGTCCACCGGCTCGAGCAGCATCGGCGACGCCTTCTCGGCGGCATCCCGCAGGGCGGCCCGCCCCGCCTTCTGGAACGCCATGTCGGAAGAGTCGACCGGGTGCGCCTTCCCGTCCAACAGCGTCACCCGGATCCCGGTCATCGGGTACCCGGCGAGCACGCCCGCCTCCAGCTGCGCCCGCACGCCCTTCTCGACCGAGGGGATGAACTGCCGCGGCACCACCCCGCCGACGATCTTGTCCACGAACTCGAACCCGGCCGCGCCGGCGGGCAGCGGTTCCACCTCGATATGGCAGATCCCGAACTCGCCGTGCCCGCCGGTCTGCTTGACGTTCCGCCCGAGCCCGCGCGCGGAGCAGCCGACCGTCTCGCGCAGCGGCACCCGCAGCGAGGCCGTGTCCACGGCGACGCCGTAGCGCGAAGAAAGCCGGTCAAGCAGCACGTCGGCATGGGCCTCGCCCATGCACCACAGCACCAGCTGGTGGGTCTCGGCGTTCATCTCCAGCCGCATGGTCGGGTCCTCCGCGACCAGCCGGGCGAGCGCGGTCGCGAGCTTGTCCTCGTCTGCCTTGGATCGGGCCACGATGGCGACCGGGAGCAGCGGCTCCGGTATTGACCAGGGCTCCATCAGCAGCGGCGCCTCGCGCGACGACAGCGTGTCCCCGGTCTCCGCCGTGGCCAGCTTGGCCACCGCGCAGATCGAGCCCGCCGCGGACGAGGCCAGCGGCCGCTGGACCTTGCCAAGCGGCGACGTCAGCGCGCCGATCTTCTCGTCGTCGTCGTGATCGGGGTGCCCGCGCGACACGCGCCCGTGCCCCGACACGTGCACCACGGCGTCCGGCCGCAGCGTCCCGGAGAAGACGCGCACCAGCGAGATCCGCCCCACGTAGGGGTCGGAGGTGGTCTTGACGACCTCGGCAAGCAGCGGTCCCGCCGGGTCGCAGGAAAGCCCCCCCACGGTCTCACCCGAGGCGTCGGTCGCGGACGTCACCGCCGGCAGCGGGTGCTCGAGCGGCGACGGGAACCCCTGGGTGACCACCTCGAGCAGCTCGGCGAGCCCGATCCCCTGCGGCGCGGCGCAGGCCAGCACCGGGTAGAACGAGCCGCGGGCCACGGCCTTCTCCAGGTCCGCGATGAGCACCGAGGTGTCCACGGTCTCCCCGGACAGGTACCGATCCATGAGCGTCTCGTCTTCGCTCTCGGTGATGATCCCCTCGATCAGCGCGTCCCGGGCCGTCGCCAGCGCCTCCTTGTCGCTGCCGCGGGTCACCGGTTTCGCGCTGCGGTGGCCGGAGGAGTACTCGTACAACGTCTCGGACAGCAGCCCGATCAGGCCGCTGACGCCGGGCGATCCGCCCGCCACCGGCAGGTACAGCGGCGCCACGCCCTCGCCGAAGGCGTCCTGGCACTCCGCCAGGACCGTGTCGAAGTCCGCCCGTCCGTGGTCGATCTTGGTGATGACGACCGCCCGCGGCATCCCCACCAGCGCGCACTCCTCCCACAGGAGCCGCGTCACGCCGTCGATCCCGTCGGTCGCCGACGCCACGAACAGCGCGCAGTCAGCCGCCCGCAGCCCGGCCCGCAGGTCCCCGGTGAAATCCGCGTACCCCGGCGTGTCGAGCAGGTTGACGGTGACCCCGTCAACGGCAAACGGCAGCAGGGTCAGGTTCACCGACCGCTTCTGCCGCAGTTCTACCTCGTCGAAGTCGCTTGCCGTGGTGCCGTCTTCGACCCGTCCCATTCGCGGGATCGCGCCGGCGTAGGACAGCAGCGCCTCCGCCAGCGTCGTCTTCCCGCTCCCTGAATGGCCGACAAGCACGACGTTGCGGATGTTGGCCGCCCCGCCGCCAGCGTTGCCGGCCCCTGAATCCCTGCCCGTGCCTGCCGCTCCCGCGCCTCCTGAGCCTGATGTGTCAGTCACTCCCGTCGCCTCCTCGCGCTCGATGAGCTTCCGTGCTCACAGACTGAACCCGTCGGGCGAGTTACCACAAGACCCCTGCCGGGAATCGATGAGGTAGCGGGCGGGTGACAGGCGGCGGCAGGAGATGATCGCGGAAGGTAACGAGGCCAAAGCGGGACACGCAAGCGCCGCGAGCGGGAACGAGAGCCAAGTAAGATCTTGACCGGCCATGCTGAACTTCCTCCGTCCCGCCTTCGCGCGCCTGTTCAACCCGATTGTCCAGGGGCTCGCGCGAACGCCGGTGACCCCCAACATGATCACCGTCGCCGGCACCGTCGGCGTCTCGGCGGCGGCGCTGTCGATGTTCCCGATCGGCGAGCTCTTCCCCGGCGCCTTCACGGCGACGGTCTTCGTCTTCACCGACATGCTCGACGGCCAGCTGGCCAGGATCAAGGGCAACTCGGGCAAGTACGGCGCGTTCCTCGACTCGACCATGGACCGGTTCGGCGATGCGGCGGTCTTCGGGGGCATCACGATCTGGTTCATGCGCACCAACCACCTGCTCGCGGTGGTCAGCCTGTTCTGCCTGGCCGCCGGGCTCTGCGTCTCCTACGTCAAGGCCCGCGCCGAAGGCCTCGGCCTGAACGCCAACGTAGGCTGGATCGAGCGACCGGAACGCCTGATCATCGGCCTGACCTCGATCGGGCTGTCCGGCCTTGGCATCCCGTACGTGCTCCCGATCGGCATGTGGGGGCTGGCCGCGGGGTCGGCGCTCACCCTCGGGCAGCGGATGCACGCCGTCTACGTGGACGCCAAGTCCCAACCGACCCAACCGGCCGAGGCAGCGCAGGCCCAGGCAACACAGGCCCAGGCAGCGCAGGTCGCAGCGCCGGAGCCAGCGGCGCCAACGGCGGCCCCGGCTACGGCGCCGAACGCGCCACCGACCGAGGAAGAGTGATGGCGACCCTGCGAGAGCGGTTGAGCAGCGCGGCCTTCGGCGCGGGCTGGGGCCTGGTCTGCCGCCTCCCCGAGTCAGTGGCGCGCGGGCTTTTCAATTTCGGGGCCGACGTCGCCTGGCGCAGGCAGGGCGGCGGGGTGCGGGTCCTCGAGGGGAACCTCCTCAGGGTTCTCGGAACGGAAGGTGGCTCCTCCTCCACCGCCGGTTCCCCCGGCACCGGGGTGGACGGCGCGGAGCTGCGGGCGCTGTCTCGCGCGGTGATGCGTTCCTACGCGCGCTACTACCTGGAGACGTTCCGCATGCAGGTGATCCCTGACGAGCGGATCGCGTCCGGGATGCACGTGAACTTCGACCAGGCGGACCTGGCCCTCGAGTACATGAAGAACGGCCGGGGCGTGATCTTCGCCCTCCCGCACATGGGCGACTTCGAGCAGGCGGGCCGGTGGATCATCGGCTACGGGGCCGGCTCGTTCACCACCGTGGCCGAGCGGCTGAAGCCCGATGCGGTCTTCCAGCTGTTCCTCGACTTCCGGCAGGGGCTGGGCATGGAGGTGCTGGCGACCACGGGCGGCCCGCACCCGTTCGGGGTCATGGCGCAGCGGCTGCGGGCGGGGAAGCTGGTCTGCATCGTGGCGGACCGGGACCTGTCGGACACCGGGATCGAGGTGGATTTCTTCGGCGAGAAGGCGTTTTTCCCGGCCGGGCCAGGCGTCCCTGGCGGTGCAGACGGGCGCGGCGCTGATGCCCGTGGCCTGCTGGTTCGAAGGCGAGGACGAATGGGGCGCGCACATCTACGACGAGATCGGAGTTCCCGCGGGCGGCACCCGCAAGGAGAAGGCCGCCGCGATGACCCAGGCGATGGCTGCCGTCTTCGAGGAAGCGGTCCGCGAGCGCCCGCAAGACTGGCACATGCTGCAGAAGGTCTTCGTCAACGACCTTGACCCCGAGCGCCTGGCCCGCAGCCGCAACCGAGCCGTCGGCAACGGAATCGGCAACGGCAACGGCAACGGGAATGGCAATAGCAACGGCACCGCATCTCCCGCGCCTCCCGCGCCTCCCGCGCCTCCCGCAGGCGGCGTGCCATGAGGATCGGCATCGCCTGCCCCTACTCGTGGGACGTCCCCGGCGGGGTCCAGCAGCACATCAGGGACCTGGCCGAGGCGCTGATCGGCATGGGCCACGACGTCTCGGTAATTGCCCCCGCCGATGAGGACCGGCCGCTGCCGCGCTACGTCGTCCCCACCGGGAAGGCGATGCCGGTGCCGTACAACGGGTCGGTGGCCCGGCTCTCGTTCGGCCCGCTGTCCGCCAACCGGGTGCGCCGCTGGCTTCGCGACGGAGACTTCGACGTGCTGCACGTGCACGAGCCGACCGTGCCGTCGCTGCCGCTGCTCGCCTGCTGGGTGGCGTCCGGGCCGATCGTGGCGACGGTGCACACCGCGATGCCAAGGTCCCGGGTGCTGCTCGCCACCCAGCCCGTGCTCCGCACCGCGCTGGAGAAGATCGACGCGAGGATCGCGGTCTCCGAGGCGGCCAGGACAACGTTCGTCGAGCACCTCGGCGGCGACGCCGTGCTGATACCGAACGGGGTCGCCACGCACCGCTACCGGGAGGCGCGCCCGATCGACGGCTGGCCGGGAACCGGCGGCGTGATCGGCTTCCTGGGCCGGATGGACGAGCCCCGCAAGGGCCTGTCGGTCCTGCTCAAGGCGTTCGAACTGCTCGCCGAGGGTCGGCCGGGACTACGGCTGCTCATCGCCGGCCCGGGCGACGCCGACGAGCAGCGGCACAAGCTCCCTGCGAGCCTGCGCGACCGCGCCGCCTTCCTGGGCGAGGTATCGGAGGAGGACAAGGTCCGCGTCCTGCACTCGGTGGACGTCTTCTGCTCGCCGAACACCGGCGGCGAGTCCTTCGGCATCGTCACTGCCGAGGCGATGGCGGCCGGCCTGCCGATCGTGGCCAGCGACATCCCGGCCTTCCGCCAGGTGCTGCGAGACGGCCGGGCCGGCGAGCTGTTCGCCGTCGGCGACCCCGACGACCTGGCCCGGGCCACCGCACGGCTGCTGGACGACCCGGGCCGCCGCGCCGAGCTCTCGGTCGCCGCCCTCGACGCCGTAGCCGACTACGACTGGGGCACAGTCGCCAAGAACGTCGTCAGCGTCTACGAAACCGTCGTCCTAGGCCGCTCCACCGTCTCCCTAGCGCTGTGATAACAGCAAGAAGCGCGAAGCGCACCTCCTCCCCGCCCCGCGCCGCCCGACCTGCCTCGCCGCAACCCGCCCCGACTTCCTCGCCCACCCCCTCCAAGCAGATAACAGCAAGAAGCGCCGGAGCGCAAAAAGATCTTGGAAGAAAAGCACGCCATACGAGTGCAAACCTTCCAAGATCTTTTGCCGCGCAGCCTTTCTGCTGGATAACAGCAAGAAGCGCGAAGCGCGCCCGGCCGTTCGCCTGCTCCGCCCGGCCTCCGTTCCCCTGGCCGCAACCATCCCCGCCTAAGCGGATAACAGCAAGATGCGGAGCGGTCCGATGATCTGGACCATCGTCGTTCTGGCCGTCCTGATCCTGGTGCTCTTCGGGTTCTGGGTCTCCTGGCGGGCCAGCCGCCTCGACCGGCTGCACAACCGGGTTGAGGCCGCCCGCACCGCGCTCGACCTGGCCCTGGTGCGGCGATCCTCGGCGTCCTCCGACCTCGCCTCGTCCGGGATGATCGACCCGGCCACCAGCCTGCTGCTGGCCGACGCGGTGCGCCGTGCCCGGCAGGCCCGCCCGGCCGAGCGCGACCTGGCCGAGTCCGACCTGACCCGGGCGCTCCGCGCCACCCTGGGCGAGCCTGGCTTCCGCAAGGAACTGGCCGAGAACGAGGGCGCCACCGAACTCGTCGACGAGGTGGAAGCCGCCGCGCACCAGGTCTACCTCGCCCGCAAGTTCTACAACGACCTAGCGGGCCGCACGATCGACGACCGCCGTCGTCCCCTGTCACGGGTGCTGCACCTGGCGGGCACCGCGACGCCGCCCGAGTTCTTCGACATGGACGACGCCCTGGTAGACGGCGACGGCCGAGGTTAGCCAACTGCCCGTTAGCCAACTCCCCGGCCCGCTGTTCCGGCTGCCGCGGCCGGCCCCGGCTGCCCCAGCCGTTCCCGCCGTTCCCGCCGCACATTGTTGACCCTGCCGCGCCGGGAGGGCTTCGGCGGTGGGCGTTGCGCCGGGTTGCACGGCATACGATGTCAATAAGAACGTCTGTACGAGGAGGTTTTTAGTGTCCACCGTCGATGCATCGCCTGGCGCCGAATCAGACTCCACGGTCCGTTCAGAAGCAGCGAATTTGACTTCGGCTGAGACGGGCACGGCTCGAGTCAAGCGGGGCATGGCGGAGATGCTCAAGGGCGGCGTGATCATGGACGTGGTGACGCCCGAACAGGCCAAGATCGCCGAGGACGCCGGCGCGGTCGCGGTGATGGCGCTCGAGCGGGTGCCCGCAGATATCCGCGTGCAGGGCGGCATCGCCCGGATGAGCGACCCGGACATGATCGACGGCATCATCAGCGCCGTGTCGATCCCGGTGATGGCCAAGGCCAGGATCGGCCACTTCGCCGAGGCCCAGGTGCTGCAGGCGATCGGCGTGGACTACATCGACGAGTCCGAGGTGCTGACCCCGGCCGACGAAGCGCACCACATCGACAAGTGGAAGTTCACCGTGCCGTTCGTCTGCGGCGCGACCAATCTCGGTGAGGCGCTGCGCCGGCTCGCCGAGGGCGCCGCGATGATCCGCTCCAAGGGCGAGGCGGGCACCGGCAACGTGGTCGAGGCCACCCGGCACATGCGGTCGCTGCTGGCCGGCATCCGGAAGCTCGCCGGGCTGCCCGCCGAGGAGCTGTTCACCGCCGCCAAGGAGCTGCAGGCCCCGTACGACCTGGTGGTCGAGGTCGCGCGCGCGGGCAGGCTGCCGGTCGTGCTGTTCACCGCGGGCGGCATCGCGACCCCGGCCGACGCCGCGATGATGATGCAGCTCGGCGCGGAGGGCGTGTTCGTCGGCTCCGGCATCTTCAAGTCGGGCGACCCGGCCAAGCGCGCGGCGGCGATCGTCAAGGCGACCACGTTCTACGACGACCCCGACGTGATCGCGAAGGTCTCGCGGGGCCTCGGCGAGCCGATGGTCGGCATCAACATCGACACCCTGCCCGCCGACCAGCATTACGCCTCCCGAGGCTGGTAGCCCGCCCCGGCGCGGAACCCCAAGTCGGCGCCCTCGTGCCCGCCCAGTTGGCCGACCGGGGATAGAGATGTTTGTCTTTTCGGTCGTCGGGGCGACGGAAAAGGCAAACATCTTCGCTAAACGATCATGGAGGCAACCGATTTGCCGGTTATCGGAGTGCTCGCCCTCCAGGGCGACGTCCGCGAGCACGTCCGCGCGCTCGGCGAGGCAGGCGCGACCGCGCGCCCGGTGCGGCGGCTCGCCGAGATCGAGGCGGTCGACGGCCTGGTAATCCCGGGTGGCGAGTCGACGACGCTGTGGCGCCTCGCCGCCGCCTTCGACCTGCTCGACCCGGTGCGCAAGCTAATAAGGGGCGGGCTGCCCGTCTTCGGCTCCTGCGCCGGGCTGATCATGCTCGCGGACCTGCTTGAAGACGGCGTCGAGGGGCAGCAGACGTTCGGCGGCATCGACATGACGGCGCGTCGCAACGCATTCGGCCGCCAGGTGGACTCCTTCGAGCGCGACGTGACGCTCCGCCTTGACGGCGAAGGGGGCGAAGGGGGCGAAGGGGAGGTAACGTTCCATGCGGTGTTCATCCGCGCCCCAGAGGTGGCGCGGGCCGCTCCCGACGTCTGTGTGCTTGGCGCGGATAACGGTAGGATCATCGCCGTCCGGCAGGGTGTGCTGCTCGCCACCGCGTTCCACCCGGAACTGACCCCGGACCGGCGCATTCACGAGTTTTTCGTTTCAATGGTGAAGGGGACGTCATGAGCGGCCACTCCAAGTGGGCCACCACCAAGCACAAGAAGGCGGTGGTGGATGCCAGGCGCGGCAAGCTTTTCGCCAAGCTGATCAAGAACGTCGAGGTGGCCGCGCGGACCGGCGGCGGCGATCCGGCGGGCAACCCGACGCTGTTCGACGCGATCCAGAAGGCGAAGAAGTCCTCGGTCCCGAACGACAACATCGACCGGGCGGTCCGCCGGGGATCCGGCAAGGAAGCCGGCGGCGCGCAGTACGAGAACATCACCTACGAGGGCTACGGCCCCGGCGGCGTAGCGGTTCTGGTGGAGTGCCTGACCGACAACCGCAACCGCGCGGCGTCGGATGTCCGGGTCGCCTTCACCCGCAACGGCGGCTCGATGGCCGACCCCGGTTCGGTGTCGTACCTGTTCAACCGGAAGGGCCTGGTCATCGTCAACAAGACCAAGGACCTGACCGAGGACGACGTGCTGATGGCGGTCCTCGACGTCGGCGCCGAGGAGGTCAACGACCTCGGCGACACCTTCGAGGTGATCTCCGCCCCGACCGACATGGTCGCGGTCCGCACCGCCCTGCAGCAGGCCGGCATCGACTACGAGTCCGCCGACCTGGCCTTCCTGCCCAGCGTGGAGATCGACTTGGACGAGGATCAGGCGCGCAAGCTCTTCAAGTTGATCGATGCGCTCGAGGACTCCGACGACGTGCAGGACGTGTACGCGAACTACAACGTCTCCGACGAGATCATGGAGAAGCTCGGCTAGCGGTTTTGCTGGTCAGCGCGGGCCGCCCGGAAGGACTGACCCCGCCCGGCCGACACGCGAACGGGCGGATGCGGGACAGTTCGGCGTCGGAACGGTAGGGTGGCGAACAGGTGTTCGCGGGCGGATGATCGGGCGGTGCGGTGCGCGGTAGCGGTGTGGCCCTGCTGATGCGGGTGACGCGGTGACGGGGTACGCGCCGCAGCCGACGACCAGGGTATTCGGCATCGACCCCGGCCTGACCCGGTGCGGGCTCGGCATCGTGGAGGGGGTTCCCGGGCGGCCGCCGGCCATGGTCGCGGTCGGCGTGGTGCGCACCGATGCCGACGAGCACATCGCGGCCCGGCTGCTGGCGATCGAGGAGCAAATCGAGCGCTGGCTGACCGAGTACCGGCCCGACGCGGTGGCGGTGGAGCGGGTGTTCAGCCAGCACAACGTGCGCACGGTGATGGGCACCGCGCAGGCCGGGGCGGTGGCGATCGTCTGCGCCGCGCGGCGTGGCCTGCCGGTTGCGCTGCACACGCCGAGCGAGGTCAAGGCCGCGGTGACCGGGAGCGGCCGCGCGGACAAGGAGCAGGTGAACGTGATGGTGATGCGGCTGCTGCGGATGACCGACCGGCCGCGCCCCGCCGACGCCGCGGACGCCCTGGCGCTGGCGATCTGCCACTTGTGGCGCGCCCCGGCGCTCAAGGCGAGACGGACAAGCCCGAACGCGGGACCGATGAGCACGGGCCCGGTGGGCGGAGGCCCGGCGGGCGCAAGCCCCGTCGTCGCCGCACCCGTAGCTGGCGGCACAGCGTGATCGCGCATCTGAGTGGCACCGTGGCCGCGGTCTCCCCGGATGGCGTCGTCATCGATGTCGGCGGGGTCGGGCTGCGGGTGCAATGCACCCCCGACACCCTCGCGTCCCTCCGGCCCGGCACGCCGGGCCGGGTCGCGACCTCGCTGGTCGTGCGGGAGGACTCGCTCACCCTGTTCGGCTTCGCCACCGACGACGAGCGGAACGTCTTCGAGCTGCTCCAGACGGCCAGCGGCATCGGCCCCCGGCTGGCGCTGGCGATGCTGGCGGTGCACTCGCCCGACGCGCTCCGTCGCGCCGTCGCCGCCGAGGACGTCAAGGCGCTCACCATGGTCCCCGGCGTCGGTAACAAGGGGGCGCAGCGGATCATCCTCGAGCTCAAGGACCGCCTCGGCGCCCCCGGCGACCTGGTCGCCAACGGGACTGCGCCCGCGCGCCGGGCCGAGGCGTCCTGGCGCGACCAGGTCCAGTCGGGTCTGGTCAACCTCGGCTGGTCGGCCCGCGACGCCGAGGCGGCCGTCGTCGCGGTCGAGGCCGCCTCGGGCGACCAGGAACCGGACGTGCCAACGGCGCTCCGCGCCGCGCTGCGGAAGCTGTCGCGGCAGTGACAGACATCGGTGACGCCCTGACCGGGGCCGAGGAGGCCGAGCTGCGGCGCCGCCGCGAGCTGCCTGCGGACGGCCGCGAGGACAGCGTTGTCTCGCCGCTCGCCGACAGCGACGAGCGAGCGATCGAGAGCGCGCTGCGGCCCAAGCGCCTCGACGACTTCGTCGGCCAGCACCGGGTTCGCGAGCAGCTCACTCTGCTGCTCCACAGCGCGCTGCGGCGCGGTCGGCCGCCGGACCACGTCCTGCTGTCGGGGCCGCCCGGACTCGGCAAGACGACCATCGCGATGATCATCGCGGCTGAGCTCGGCGCGCCGCTGCGGATCACCAGCGGACCGGCGATCGAGCGGTCGGGCGACCTGGCGGCCGTGCTCTCCACCCTTCAGGAGGGCGAGGTCGTCTTCATCGACGAGATCCATCGCCTGGCTCGTCCCGCCGAGGAGATGCTGTACCTCGCGATGGAGGACTTCCGGGTCGACATCGTTGTCGGCAAGGGCCCAGGCGCGACCGCGATCCCGCTCGACATCGCCCCGTTCACCCTGGTCGGGGCGACCACCCGGGCCGGCCTGCTGCCCGCGCCGCTCCGCGACCGGTTCGGCTTCACCGGGCACCTGGACTTCTACCAGCCCGAGGAGCTCGGGGTCATCGTCAGGAGATCGGCCGGCCTGCTCGGCGTCCGGATCTCCGGCGGCGGCATCGAGGAGCTCTCCCTGCGGTCACGGGGCACGCCCAGGATCGCCAACCGGCTGCTCCGCCGGGTCCGCGACTACGCCGAGGTCCGCGCTGACGGCCTGGTCACCAGGGAGCTCACCCGGACCGCGCTGGAGCTGTACGAGGTGGACGAGCTCGGCCTTGACCGGCTTGACCGGGCGGTGCTTGACGCGCTGATCCGCCGGTTCGGCGGCGGCCCGGTGGGCCTGTCCACGCTCGCCGTCGCGGTGGCCGAGGAGGCGGAGACCGTCGAGGTGGTCGCCGAGCCGTTCCTGGTGCGGCACGGCCTGCTGGCCAGAACCCCGCGCGGCCGGGTGGCCACCCCGGCAGGCTGGGCCCATCTCGGCCTGACGCCGCCCCCGTCCGCCGATCTTCCGACGCTTTTTGATTGAGCGGAGTTCGGCCGAGCAGCGTTGGGCGGAGCAGCGCCATCAGCCGCTGATCTCATCTCGACGGTAACGACCACGTTCGGAAACCCCGTAGGGTGGTTATGCGTTATTCCTAGCGCCGCTACACTGCGCAGGTTGGCACGTGCCTGTCATGGCTATGACCGGGGCCCGCCAACCGGCAGAAAGTCAACCGGAAGGATGCCCCGATGCAGGGGACTAACGATCTTGCAGCCACCGCGTCCAAGAGCGGCGGCTTTTCCTCGTCCACGATCTTCCTCATCCTGATCGTCGTCGTCGCGTTCTACTTCCTGATGATCAGGCCGCAGCAGCGCCGCAAGCAGCAGGCCGCGCAGAAGCAGAGCGCGGTTCAGCCCGGCGCCCGGGTGCGGACCACCGCTGGAATGTACGCGACCGTGGTCACCATCGACGGCGACGACGTGGTCCTCGAGGTCGCGCCGGGCGTCGAGGTGCGCTACCTGAAGCGCGCCATCATGGACGTGGTCAGCCCCGGCGATGAGCCCGAGGAGACGGTGACGGACTTCAACGACACCGAGTCTGACGACGCCGACGACACGGACACCGGCACCGACACCGACACCGACGTCAATCCCGACGCCGAGTGGGAGTCCTTCGAGAGCGACGACGTCGCCGAGACCGGCCGCACCACCAAGGACTAGCAGCACCAGCCCAGGCGACCTCAACCAGGCAGGCGATAAGTGGCACCCCCAAGCAGAAGCGGCTCGCGCCCGGGCCGAGCGCTGGCTGGACTTGCCGCGCTGATCTTGATCATGCTGATCTCGATTCTCGGCGCCCAGACATTCAGCCCCGGCAACTGGCATAACCAGTTCAAGGTCGGCCTCGGGCTTGACCTGTCAAGCGGCACCCAGGTGGTGCTCAAGGCGGCGACCCCGAACGGCGCGGCGCCGTCGAGCGACGAGATGCAGGCGGCCATCGGGGTGCTGCTCAACCGGGTCGACGGCACCGGCAACTCCGGCGCACAGGTCCAGACGCAGGGCAACGACCAGATCACCGTGACGGTGCCCGGCCAGGCCTCGACGAACGTCGTCCAGTTGATCAGCACGACCGCCTACCTCACCTTCCGGCCGGTGCTGCTCATCGCGCCGTTCACGGGCACGACCACCACCCCGTCCGCGAAGGCCACCGCCACCCCGTCTGCAACGCCGAGCGGGACGGGCACCGCCAAGTCCACGGCGTCGCCGACCACGTCCGCCGCCGCCAGCGCCACCCCGAAGGCAAGCGCCACCGCCAGCCCGTCGTCCACCGCTTCGACGCCGACCTCCTACGGCGACCCATCGGCGGTGAACGCGGCCACCATGAAGCAGTTCGACAAGCTGGTCTGCACGCCAAGCACGAACCCGAACATCGTGAACGACGCCTGGAAGAAGACCGTCCCCGGGTACAGCGAAGATAGCTCGCCGTGGGACAACCTGACGATCCAGACCGTCTCCTGCGACGCGGACGGCACCAAGTACGTGCTCGGCCCGGCCGTGGTCAAGGGCACCGACGTCACCTCGGTCAATCCCCAGCTGGACCCCAGCAGCGGCCAGTGGATCATCAGCATCGGTCTGAACGGCGCGGGCGGATCGGCGTTCGGCAAACTGACCACCACCCAGTACCAGAAGTACTTTCCCGACTCGGCCACCAACCAGGATGACGCCGCGCTCGACCAGATCGGCATCGTGCTCGACGGCGACGTGCAGTCCGCGCCGGAGACCAACGGTGCGCTCACCTCCGGCTCGTTCGAGATCACCGGTCCGCAGCCGAACGGCTTCACCGAGGCCGAGGCGAATCAGCTCGGGAACGTCCTCAAGTACGGCGCGCTGCCAGTGACCTTCAACTTGACGAACGAGACGTCGGTCTCACCGCAGGTCGGCCGCGCCTCACTGGACGCGGGGCTGCTCGCGGGCATTCTCGGCCTGTTCCTTGTCGTGATCTACCTGTTCTATTACTACCGAGGGCTCGGTATTGTGTCAGTCTCCAGCTTGCTGATCGCGGCGCTGCTGGCCTACTTCTCGGTTGTGCTCCTCAGCAAGTACCAGAACTTCACCATGTCCCTGTCGGCCATCGCCGGCCTCGTGGTGGCGATCGGCATCACCGCGGACTCGTTCATCGTCTACTTCGAGCGGCTCCGTGACGAGGTGCGGGACGGCAAGTCGCTCCGCCCGGCGGTCGAGGCCGGATGGAAGCGGGCACGGCGCACGATCTTGGTCTCCGACACGGTGTCCTTCCTCGCGGCGGTGCTGCTGTACCACTTCGCCACCAGCGACGTGCAGGGCTTCGCCTACACCCTCGGTCTGACCACGATCATCGACGTCATAGTGGTCTTCCTGTTCACCAAGCCGATGGTGACCCTGCTAGCGGGGACGAAGTTCTTCAGCAGCGGGAACAAGTGGTCCGGGCTCGACCCGGAGCGACTCGGCGCCAAGTCGCCGTGGCGAGGATCCGGCGCCCGGCGCTATGTCCGTGCCCAGCGGCCCGCGACCAGACGGCCCGCCGACGGCGGCTCCTCGACCTCGAAGGAGGCATGATGGCAGGCGGCGGCGGTATCGCCGGTCGGCTTTACCGGGGCGATGTCTCGGTCAACTTCGTCGGCCGCCAGCGGACGTGGTACACGATCTCCGGGTTCATCGTGCTGGTGAGCGCGATCGCCCTGATCGTGCGGAGGCTGAACTTCTCTGTGGACTTCAAGGGCGGCACGATCTTCCAGTTCCCCTCCACCGCGAGCCAGGGCAGCACCTCCCAGGTACAGGGCGAGATCTCCCGCATCGTGACCGCCGGGGGCGGCGGTGACTCGACCGTGCAGCTGGTCGTCTCCCACCTCGTCAAGCTGCAGCCGCAATGGACGGTGACGACGAAGGTGCTGCCGCAGAACGTGCAGCAGAACATCGCAGTCGCGCTCGAGCACGCCTTCCACCTCACCAACGCGAACCAGATGGCGATCAACTTCGTCGGCGCGAGCTGGGGCAGCCAGATCACGACCAAGGCCGTCGAGGCGCTGGTCATCTTCCTCATCGTGATCGTCATCTACCTGTCGATCGCGTTCGAGTGGCGGATGGCGGCCGCGGCGTTCGTCGCGCTGATTCACGACATCGTGATCACCATCGGCGTGTACGCACTGACCGGGTTCGAGGTCTCCCCGACCACCGTGATCGGCCTGCTGACCATCCTCGGCTACTCGCTCTACGACACGGTGGTGGTCTTCGACAAGGTCCGGGAGAATACCGCCGGCCTGCTCATCAGCCAGCGCTCCACCTACAGCGACGCGGCCAACCTGGCGCTCAACCAGACCCTGGTCAGATCGATCAACACCTCGCTGACCGCGTTGATCCCGGTGGCTTCCATCCTGTTCGTCGGGGCCGGCCTGCTCGGCGCGGGCACGCTGAAGGACCTGTCGCTGGTGCTGTTCGTCGGCATGCTGTCCGGCACCTACTCCTCGATCTTCATCGCCACCCCGGTGCTGGCGGACTTGAAGGAGCGCCAGCCCGAGTACAAGGACCTGGCGGTCAAGGTCAAGCGCCGCCTGGCAGGCGGCCGCCGCGCCGCCGATACGGCCAGCACCTCGGCCCCGTCCGCGGTCACCCCGGCCGAAACGCCGGTGGCGGACCGGGAACCGCAGCTCGACCAGCCGGCGGAAACGGACAACGACGGCGACAACAACAACGACGGCGTGGCGGTCTCCGCCGCCGCGGCCCGCGCCGCGAACTCCCCTAACGCCACCCGGCCAAGCCCCGGCAGCAGGCCGCAACCGCGGACCGGCGGCAGCGCCCAGCGCCGCCCAGGTGCCAGGAAGAAGAGGCGGTAGCGACGGTGTCGGACATCGCCGAACTCATCACGGCCCACCTCCGCGACATACCCGACTACCCGCGGCCCGGCGTGCTGTTCAAGGACATCACGCCGCTGCTCGGTGACGCGGACGCGTTCGGGGACGTGGTCGAGGCCATCGCGGCCACCTTCGGCCCGGTCGACAAGGTGGTCGGGATCGAGGCGCGCGGGTTCATCTTCGCCGCCCCCGTCGCCTTCGAGATCAGGGCCGGGTTTGTGCCGGTCCGCAAGCACGGCAAGCTGCCGTCCGCGACCTTCGCGCAGGAGTACGACCTGGAGTACGGCAGCGCCGTCCTCGAGGTCCACACCGACGCCTTCCGGCCGGGGGAGCGGGTGCTGATCGTCGATGACGTGCTCGCCACCGGCGGCACCGCCCTCGCCGCCGCCGCCCTGGTCCGTCAGGCCGGCGCCGAGGTCGTCGGCGTCGCCGTCCTGATGGAGCTGTCCTTCCTTAACGGCCGCGCCAACGTCGGCGACCTGGAGGTCCGCGCGCTGCTGACGGTCTAAAGGCGGGCCCCCCAAGGCCGTCAAAGCCCATCTGAACAGGCAAAACACACTCCGAGTTGGCCAAACAGGCAGCGAACGGTCCACGCGTCTGTGCGTGCACAGGAATGCGCGGTGCCTGCCCGCGGGTTAACAACCCCAAGTAGACTGTGTATCTGGCAGATGCGAGGAGCGCTAGTGGCCGGTGATGTACTGACGACCGCCACGGCCGACGCCGAGGGGGCTGCCCGGATCGAGGAGACTGCGGAGAGCGCGGAAAGCACGGCACCAGCCGAGCAGGCACCGCAGGCATCAACCGAATCGGAGCAGACGCCGGCGTCCCGGCCGCAGCGTCGCACGCCCGCGCGCCAGAGTCGCCAGGAGGCGCGCAATCAAGTCGGCCAGCAGAATGCGTCGCCGGCGCAGCCCGCCGCCTCGCCAGGCATCAGCGTCCGCCGCCGCCTGGCCAGGCTCGGAGCCCAGCGGGGGTCCGGTATGAATCCTGTGCTCGAACCGCTGATCAAGACCATCCGCGCGCACCACCCGAAGGCCAACGTCCACCAAGTGGAGCGGGCCTACGATGTCGCGGCCCACTGGCATAAGGACCAGAAGCGCAAGTCGGGCGACCCGTTCATCACGCACCCGCTGGCCGTCGCCACGATCCTGGCCGAGCTCGGCATGAACACCGAGACGATCTGCGCCGCCCTGCTGCACGACACCGTCGAGGACACCGCCTACACCCTCACCGAGCTCAGGAGCGATTTCGGCGAGGATGTCACGGCGCTGGTGGACGGCGTCACCAAGCTGGACAAGGTCAAGTACGGGGCCTCCGCCGAGGCCGAGACGGTCCGCAAGATGGTCGTGGCCATGTCCCGCGACATCAGGGTCCTCGTTATCAAGCTGGCCGACCGCCTGCACAACATGCGCACCCTGCGTTACATGCCGCGGGACAGCCAGGAGCGCAAGTCGCGGGAGACCCTTGAGATCTACGCCCCGCTCGCGCACCGCCTGGGTATGAACACGGTCAAATGGGAGCTCGAGGACCTCGCCTTCGCCACCCTCTACCCCAAGCGGTACGACGAGATCGCCCGACTTGTCTCCCAGCGCTCCCCGCGCCGGGACCAGCTGCTGCAGGAGGTCATCACCGACCTGTCAGCCGACATGCACGAGGCGCGGATCAAGGGCACCGTCACCGGCCGCCCGAAGCACTATTACTCGATCTACCAGAAGATGATCGCGCGGAACGTGGAGTTCGACGACATCTACGACCTGGTGGGCATCCGGGTCCTGGTCGACACCGTGCGCGACTGCTACGCCGCCCTCGGCACCATCCACGCGCGGTGGAACCCGGTCCCCGGCCGGTTCAAGGACTACATCGCGATGCCCAAGTTCAACATGTACCAGAGCCTGCACACCACGGTCATCGGCCCCGGCGGCAAGCCCGTTGAGCTGCAGATCCGCACCTGGGGCATGCACAAGCGGGCCGAGTACGGCGTCGCCGCGCACTGGAAGTACAAGGAAGACATGGTCGCGCACGGCCCTGTGCTGCCCGGCGGCGTGACCACGGAGAAGGACAAGGCCAAGAAGGGCGACGAGGCGGCCGAGATGGCCTGGCTGCGCCAGCTGGTCGACTGGCAGCGTGAGACCGAGGACCCGGCCGAGTTCCTCGACTCGCTGCGATTCGACCTGGCGGGCGCCGAGGTCTACGTGTTCACGCCCCGGGGCGAGGTCATCGCCCTCCCGCAGGGCGCGACCCCGGTCGACTTCGCCTACGCGATCCACACCGACATCGGCCACCGCACGATCGGCGCCCGCGTCAACGGCCGCCTCGTCGCCCTGGAGTCCACCCTGGACAACGGCGACACGGTGGAGATCTTTACCTCCAAGGCGCAGGAGGCCGGCCCGAACCGCGACTGGCTGAACTTCGTCAAGAGCGCCCGGGCGAGGAACAAGATCCGCCAGTGGTTCTCCAAGGAGCGCCGCGAGGCCGCGGTCGAGGCGGGCAAGGACCAGATCGCCAAGGTAATGCGGAAGCAGGGCCTGCCGCTGCAGCGGCTGATGTCCGCCGAGACGCTCCGCACGGTTGCCGGCGACCTCCGCTACCCGGACCTATCCGGCCTCTACGCGGCGGTCGGCGAGGGCAGGGTCAGCGCCCAGTCGGTGGTCGCCAAGGTGGTCCGCGCGGTCAGCGGCACGGTCGGCGCGCAAGAGGATTTGGCCGAGCTCACCCCCATCCCGCCGAAGGTCGCCCGCCCGCCCCGGCCGAGCTCCGCCACCGACTCCGGCATCGAGGTGGAGGGCGCGGCCGACGTCTGGGTCCGCCTGTCCAAGTGCTGCACCCCGGTACCGGGCGACGACATCCAGGGCTTCGTCACCCACGGTCACGGCGTCTCCGTGCACCGCGCCAACTGCGTGAACCTCGCGCACCTGACCGACACCCAGCGCGAGCGCATGGTGAGCGTCCACTGGGCCCCGTCGGACGCCTCGGTCTTCCTCGTCGCCATCCAGGTCGAGGCCCTCGACCGCACCCGGCTGCTCTCCGACGTCACCCGCGTCCTGTCCGACCAGCACGTCAACATCCTGTCGGCCAGCGTCCAGACGACCAGCGACCGGGTAGCCCTCAGCCGCTTCAGCTTCGAGATGGGCGACCCCAAGCACCTCGGCGACGTCCTGCGCGCCGTCCGCAACATCGACGGCGTCTACGACGTCTACCGGGTCACCAACTAAACCCCTTCAAGCTCGCGCAGATCAAAACCGTCATCCCGAACGCACGCGTGGCTTCGCCTTTCAGGTTTCGCGTTTTCCAGTCTGCGGGGCGCGAGGGCGGCGGCGGTGCTTCCCGCGCTGTCCGCGCCAGAGCCCCCGATCCGGGACGGAACGCGCGGTGGCGCACCACTAGCCGCCCCCGCTCCTCATCAGGTGAAAGTCAAAACCCACCGTGAGCGTCTCTTCAGCAGCGCTTGGTGCGGGACTCTGGCATCGGCTGCCGCCGACGTTCGCGCGCGGATCCAGCGCTCTCGCTCACGTGGGTGCAGATTAAGCGCTCTCGCTTGGATAACAGCAAGAATTTATTCCACCAGCGTCTCGTATCCTGCATCTTTCTATCAGTTTTGACCAGTCATTTTCGCCTTCCTATCAGTTTTTGTTGCCCATATCAGGATAAATCGGACACAAAAGTGGTCAGAACCGATAGGAAGATGGATGAAGTAGTCAGAAGTGATAGGAAGATGACGGCCACCAGGAAGATATCGGTCCTGCGAGGCAGCAGCCGACAGGGAGGCCTACCCGGAGAACTCGGCTAGGGTGTGCTCGGCTTCTACCAGCCAGGAGCGGCGGGCGGCTATGGCTTCTTCGGCGTTGCGGATGGCTTTGGCGTCGTTGCGGGTCTGGGCCTTGGCCAGCTGGTTTTCCAGGGACTCGATCGTGGTGCGGAGCTGATTGACCGTGGCCTCGGCGCGAGCCAGGGCCTCTGGGTTGGAGCGCTTCCACTGAGCGTCCTCGGCGCGCTTGACGGCGTCCTCGACGCGGCGGAGGCTCTGCTCCAGCTGGTCCCTGGACTCGCGGGGGACCGGCCCGACCTGCTCCCATCGCTCCTGAATGGAACGGAGCTGGGACTTCGCGGAGCGCCAGTCGCTTACCGGCAGCAGCGCCTGGGCCTCGACCACGAGCTGGTCCTTGACTCCGGCGTGCTCGCGGAGCTCGGTCTCCTTCGCGGCGAGGACCTCGGAGCGGGCATTGAAGAACTTGTCCTGGGCACCGCGGAATCGCTTCCACAGCTCGGCCTCGTCGTCGCGGCCGGCCCGGCCGGCTTCCTTCCACTGGCGCATCAGCTCCCGGTAGGCGCTGGACGTGCCCGGCCAGTCAGTGGAGTCCGCCAGCGCCTCGGCCTGCTCGACCAGCTTCTCCTTCTGGCTCCGGACGGCGTCCCGCTCGGACTCAAGGGAGGCGAAGTAGGCCTTGCGCCGCTTGGTAAAGGAGTTGCGCGCGGCGGAGAGCCGCTTCCAGAGGACCGCCTCGATGGCGCGGTCGGCGTGCGGAGCGACCTTCCACTCCTCGAGGAGCTCCGCCATCCGCTCGCCGCTGGCCTTCCAGTGCGTGGCCTCGACCGCGATCCGCTCGGCCTCGGTGACGATCCGCTCCTTGACCTCACGGGCCTCGCCGCGGGCGCGCTCGCGGGCGGCCTTGGCCTCTTCCCGGCGTTGGCCGACCACGCCGGTCAGCGACTCGAGCCGGGTCTTGAGGCTGTCGAGGTCGCCGATCGCGTTCGCATCGGCGACGGCGGCGAGCAGCCGCTCCACGGTGGCCTGGGCCTGGGCGGGAGCGACCTCGGTCGTCTTCATGCGCTGCTCGATCAGCGCGACCTCGGTCTGGAGGGACTCGAACTTGCGCCGGAAGAACGCGAGCGCCTCCTCCGGGCTCCCCGCCGCCCACGAGCCGATCACTCGCTCGCCATCGGCGGTACGCACGTAGACCGTCCCGTCGGCGTCTACCCGACCCCAGGGATCGTTGGCGGTGGTCACGGCGAACCTCCTGGTTCTCCATCCGGCCCGGCGTGTGCCGGGGCCTAGCGTTGCTCAGCTCTTCTTCTTGATGGTCAAGTCTTCTTGATGCTCACGCCGTCGATGACCTTCTCCTTCGGACGGCACCGCCGGATTCCGGGTAGGTGCGCGAAGTACCAGCTTTGGCTGCGTTCTGGAGGATATTCGGCCCCGAGGTAATAGTCCCGAACGGGGAGTGGTCCGACCCCAGGGTAGTGTCCTTGAACACGAGGAAAAACCGGCTCCCGCTGGTGGCGCCGCCGCTGTTGGCCGTCGCCAGGGCTGCGGCCTTGCAGGTTACGGAGGCAGCGGAGGACGTCGCCGTCGGCAGGTTCTCGCTAGGGTATTCGTACCCGAGGCCGCCGGTGCCAAGCATTGACGATGAACAGGACAGCTTTTCCGAGGCCTGCTCGTAGCGTTCGAGGGCACGCCTGCGCTCGCGCTCTGGGTTCCCCGCCAAGGGTTTCGACCTCCCTTATCCTGACCTTATCCCGATAAATCCGTCACGCCAGCGTTAGTGGCGTTAGCGCACGATCGTTCGCGCATCGTATCCGGCCGTCGTACCGCAGCGGTACAGTCGTTATCGGTTCGCTGCACTGTCTTGAGTTAGAAACCGGTTCGCTGCGCCGTGTGCTGAGTCGGTAGCCTGTCTACGTGCTAGTCGCTGGCTTTCCCGCAGGTTCCTTCGCCGCCAACTGCTATCTGGCGGCACCGGCCCCCGGCGAGGAGTGCGTCATCATCGACCCCGGGCAGGACGCCGAGCCCGGGATCGAGGAGATCCTCGGCCGCTACCGGCTGAAGCCTATCGCGGTGCTGCTCACGCACGGTCACATCGACCACATGTGGTCGGTCGCACCGGTCTGCGGGGCGAAGGGCATCCCCGCCTATATCCACCCCGATGACCGCGACCTGCTCACCGACCCCGCCAAGGGGCTGTCGCTGCTGGCCAACCAGCAGTTCCTCGGGGGCATGACGTTCAGCGAGCCGGACGACGTGCGGGAGCTGGCCGACGGCGAGGTCATCGCGATGGCGGGCCTTGAGTTCACGGTCGGCCATACGCCCGGCCACACGCCCGGCTCGGTCACCTACGGCACGCCCGCGCAGAGCGCCGACGATGCCGCCGCCCTGTTCAGCGGTGACCTGCTGTTCGCCGGGTCGATCGGCCGGACCGACCTGGCCGGCGGCGACGACGCGCAGATGCTGCGCAGCCTGGCCAGGACCCTCACGCTGCCCGACGCCACGATCGTGCTGCCCGGCCACGGCCCGCAGACCACGATCGGCACCGAGCGCGCGTCCAATCCGTTCCTGACTCAACTGCCGTCGGCGCCAGGGTCCCGGCCGGCCCAGAAGGGGCTGTAACCACCATGACATTCCAGGCGCCCAAGGGCGTCTCCGAGTACGTTCCGCCGCGCGGCGCGCTCTTCGAACAAGCGCGGGCGGCGTTCACCGAATCCGCCCGGCGCGCCTGCTACGGCCCGGTGGAGACGGCGGTATTCGAGGACACCTCCCTGTTCGTCCGCGGCGTGGGCGAGTCGTCCGACGTGGTGAGCAAGGAGATGTACTCCTTCACCGACCGCGGCGGCCGGGAGATCACGCTCCGGCCGGAGTTCACCGCGGGCGTGCTCCGCGCGGTCCTCGAGCACAGCCTGCACAAGGGCTCGCTGCCGGTCAAGGTCTTCACCAGCGGCCCCGCGTTCCGCTACGAGCGCCCGCAGTCCGGCCGGTACCGGCAGTTCTACCAGTTCGACCTGGAGGCGATCGGCACCGAGGACCCGGCCGTTGACGCCGAGACGATCGCGGTCGCCTGGGACGCGTACCAGGCCCTCGGGCTCCGCCAGTACACGCTGCTGCTGAACAGCCTGGGCGACCAGAACTGCCGCCCGGTCTACCGTGCGGCGCTGCAGAAGTTCCTGCGCGGCCTGGACCTGGACGACGAGACCCTGGCGCGGATCGAGATCAACCCGCTGCGGGTCCTCGACGACAAGCGCCCGGAGGTCCGCGCGCAGACGGCCGACGCCCCGGTGCTGGCCGATTACCTCTGCGCCGAGTGCAAAGCCCACCACGACGCCGTGCGCTCGCTGCTGCACAGGCTGGGCATCCCCTTCACCGACGCCCCCCGCCTGGTCCGCGGCCTCGACTACTACATGCGCACGACCTACGAGTTCGACCACGCGCTGCTCGGCGCCCAGTCCGGCATCGGCGGCGGCGGCCGCTACGATGGCCTGTCGGAGGACATCGGCGGCCCGCCGCTGCCCGGGATCGGCTTCGCGGCCGGCCTTGACCGAATAGTTCTGGCGATCGAGGCGGAGCGGGACGGGGCGGCCGAGCAAGCCGCCGCGTGCCAGGTTTTCGGCGTGCCGCTGGGCGAGGAGGCCCACGCCGATGTCCTGCGGCTGATCACGAGCCTGCGCCGGGCCGGGGTCCGCGCGGACATGGCTTTCGGCGCGCGCGGGCTCAAGGGCGCGATGAAGGCGGCGGACCGGTCGGGTGCGGCCTTCGCGGCGCTCATCGGAGCTGAGGAGCGAAGCAACGGGACCGTTCGGATCAAAGATCTGCAGAGCGGTGACCAGCAGGACGAACCGGCGAGTTCAGCTGCGGCCTTCCTCATCGGAAAATTGGTAACTGCCGGCCTAGAGGACCGGTTCAACGGCGACAAGGACGCAGCTACCGAATGGCTGCTCAAGACACTGGCACCAGAAGGACAGAGGGACGAGCGATGATCCGGACCCACCAGGCCGGGACGCTGCGGGCGGAGCACGCGGGGGAGCGGGTGGTACTGGCCGGCTGGGTGGCGCGGCGGCGCGACCACGGCGGCGTGGTCTTCATCGACCTGCGCGACGCCAGCGGCATCGTGCAGGTGGTGTGGCGCAGCGAGGAGGCAGCGGCGCACGATCTGCGCGCCGAGTTCTGCGTGAAGGTGACCGGCGAGGTCCGGCTGCGCCCGGCCGGGAACGAGAACCCCGAGCTGCCGACCGGCGCGATCGAGGTCGCGGTCGAGCAGCTCGACGTGCTCAGCGAGGCTGACCCGCTGCCGTTCCCGGTCGAAGGGGACGCCGAGATCAGCGAGGACGTCCGGATCAAGTACCGGTACCTGGATATCCGCCGCGACGAGATGTCCCGGGCGCTGCGCGCCCGGTCAGCGGCGGCCTATTTGCTGTCTGACGTGATGCGCGGCCACGGCTTCGTGAACGTGGAGACGCCCTACCTGACCCGGTCAACCCCGGAGGGCGCGCGCGACTTCGTGGTGCCGGTCCGGCTCCGCCCGGGCAACTGGTACGCCCTGCCGCAGTCGCCGCAACTGTTCAAGCAGCTGCTCATGGTTGGCGGGCTCGAGCGGTACTACCAGCTCGCCCGCTGCTTCCGCGACGAGGACGCGCGCAAGGACCGGCAGCCCGAGTTCACCCAGATCGACCTCGAGATGTCGTTCGTGACCCGCGACGACGTGATCGCGGTGGGCGAGGCGATCGTCAGGACGCTCTGGCGGGAGATCGTCGGCTACGAGATCCCGCTGCCGCTGCCAAGGATGACCTACTCCGACGCGATGGCGCGGTTCGGGTCGGACAAGCCGGACCTGCGCTTCGGGCTCGAGCTGACCGACCTGTCCGGCTACTTCGCGGGCACCGCCTTCCGGGTGTTCCAGGCGCCGTACGTGGGGGCGGTGGTGATGCCAGGCGGCGCGTCCCAGACCCGCCGCGAGCTGGACGGCTGGCAGGACTGGGCCAAGTCCCGGGGCGCCCGCGGGCTCGCCTACGCCCTGATCGGCGCCGACGGTGACATCTCGGGCCCGGTCGGGAAGAACATTTCCGACAGCGAGCGGGCCGGGCTGGCCGCAGCGGTTGGGGCTGAGCCCGGCGACTGCGTGTTCTTCGCGGCGGGCGCCGCCCATGCCTCCCAGGAGCTCCTCGGAGCTGCCCGGCTGGAGATCGGCAACCGGGGCGGGCTGATCGACTCCTCGGCGTGGTCCTTCCTCTGGGTGGTGGACGCGCCGATGTTCGAGGAGGCCGACGACGGCGGCTGGACCGCGGTGCACCACCCGTTCACCGCCCCGCTCCCCGAGTGGGCCGACAAGTTCGCCGCCGAGCCAGCGGGCGCGATCGCCGACGCCTACGACCTGGTCTGCAACGGGTACGAGATTGGCGGCGGGTCGATCCGTATCCACTCCCGGGCGATGCAGCAGGCCGTCTTCGACGTGATCGGGCTGACCCAGGAGGAGGCCAGGTCGCAGTTCGGCTTCCTGCTCGACGCGTTCAAGTACGGCCCCCCGCCGCACGGCGGCATGGCCTTCGGCTGGGACCGCGTGATCATGCTGCTGGCCGGCGCCGCGTCGATCCGCGACGTCATCGCGTTCCCGAAGGCGGCGAGCGGCGCCGACCCGCTGACGGGGGCGCCGACGCCCATCACGGCTGCGCAGCGCAAGGAAGCCGGCGTAGACGCGGTCCCCGCGAAGCCCGCTTCGCAGCAGTCATAAGGCGCGGGGAACGCCTCTCGTTCCGCAATCTGTTGTCGCATGGGTCGCGGGGCCGCCGGAGGCGCGCGCTGCACGAGCGTGCGCTTGCGGTCCACAGTAGGCTCAAGGCGTGGACAGTTTGTTCGATGAGGCGGGGGAGCGGGCCGCCGCCAGCGCGGCGCCGCTTGCCGTGCGGATGCGGCCGAGGACGCTTGATGAGGTGATCGGGCAGAAGCACCTGACCGCGGCCGGGACGCCGTTCCGCAAGCTGATCGAGAACGACGCGCCGATGTCCCTGGTCCTGTGGGGGCCGCCGGGGACGGGCAAGACGACGCTCGCCTACGTGGTCAGCCAGGTGACGAAGCGGCGCTTCACCGAGCTCTCGGCGGTGACGGCTGGCGTCAAGGACGTCCGCGCCGCGATCGACGCCGCGAAGCAGGCGCTCGCGTTCAACGGGCGGCAGACCTTGCTCTTCGTGGACGAGGTCCACCGCTTCTCCAAGACCCAGCAGGACGCGCTGCTGCCAGCGGTGGAGAACCGCTGGGTCTCGTTCATCGGCGCGACCACGGAGAACCCGAGCTTCTCCGTGGTCTCCCCGCTGCTGTCGCGGTCGCTGCTGCTGACGCTCCAGCCGCTGGACGACGAGGACATCAAGGAGCTGATCACCCGCGCGCTGGACAACGAGGAGCGCGGTCTCGGCGGCAAGGTCGCGATGGACGACGAGGCCCTCGGCCACCTGGTCCGGCTGGCCGGCGGGGACGGGCGGCGCGCCCTCACGTACCTGGAGGCCGCCGCGCTGGGCACGGACACCATCGACGCCGAGACGCTGGAGCGCGCGGTCGACAAGGCGGCCGTCCGCTACGACCGGGACGGGGACCAGCACTACGACGTGATCAGCGCGTTCATCAAGTCGATGCGCGGCAGCGACGCCGACGCGGCGCTGCACTACCTGGCCCGGATGATCGAGGCGGGCGAGGACCCGCGGTTCATCGCGCGGCGGCTGATCGTGCACGCCAGCGAGGACGTCGGGATGGCCGACCCGACCGCGCTGCAGACCGCCGTCGCGGCGGCGCAGGCGGTGGAGTTCGTCGGCCTGCCCGAGGCGCGGATCAACCTGGCCCAGGCGGTGATTCACATCGCGCTGGCCCCGAAGTCCAACGCCGTGGTCAAGGCGATCGGCGCGGCCCAGGCCGATGTGCAGGCCGGGCTGATCGGGGCGGTCCCCAACCACCTGCGCGACGCTCACTACCCGGGGGCCAAGCGGCTTGGCCATGGAGATGGCTACGTGTACCCGCATGACGTGCCCGAGGGGATCATCGGCCAGCAGTACGCGCCGGACGAGGTGAACGGCCGGGCGTACTATGAACCCTCGAGCCACGGCATGGAGGCTCGTTTCTCCGAACGGTCACGGCTCATCCGCGAGATCCTGCATCCTGGGAAAGACGGGCAGCACGGGGGCGACGGCGGGGAGACCACGGCCACGCAGACCCGTCAGTAAGACCGGCCGGACAGCCTTGCCGCGCGAAGTCAGCAGAGCAATCCCAGGCGGGCCAGCCTGACAGTGGGGAACGAAGTGAGCAATCCCAGGTCTTGGGATGAGCGGGAGGACATCGGATGAGCCTCACCGGGATCGCCGCGCTGATCGCGGCGTTGAGCTTTGCGGTACTCGCCAGCGCCGGCGTGTACCTGGCGGTGCGGTTCACCAGGGTGCTCGACGACGCCGCCACGCTGGTCCGCGACGCCAGGTCTGACCAGAAGGCGCTCTTCGCCCGCGCGAACACCGCCGTCGACCGGGCCAACGCCCAGCTGGACCTGACCGAGGCCGCCACCGCGAGCGTGGGCGAGCTTGGCACGGCCATGACCGAGCTCGCCGGGCAGGCGTCCGCGCTGGCCGGCGTGGGCCGGACGGTCGCCGGCGCGGTCGTCGGCGGGCCTCTCGGCAGGGCCGCCGCCGTCGCCTACGGCGTCCGCCACGCGGTGGGGGTGCGCGCCGGGACTCGGCGGCGGCGGGCGCTGGCCGGGCAGGTGGTCACCGGCGCGGAACTCCCGCCCGCGGGGGCGCCGAAACCGCCTGCGGGGCCGGAGCCGCGCAGCCGGGCCGGGGCCGCGCGATGATCCGCCGCGGGTTCTGGCTGCTGGTCGGGGCGATCGGGGGCATCATGGGCTACCGGCGGGTCGCCTCCCTCGGCCGCCAGCTGTCGGGGACGCTATCGCCGGCCGCAAGCGGTCCACAGGGTGGCGGAACAGCTCGACCGGATGGTGTCAGGACGCCGATTGGCAGCACGGGCGGCAACGGCACCGTGCTCAGCGGCAATGCGCGCAGCCGTAAGGCGCTGAGCCGCAAGGCCCGACGCGGCCTGGTACGCGGGACAATTCGGTTTACTCGCGACGCTCGGAGGTTCGGCAGGGACGTCAGGGAAGGCATGGACCTTTATATGGTTCGGCGTACGGCCCAGGGAAGCCCTACGCTTGACGCAGGCGCCGAGTCGCGCCGTTCGCCAGCGCGGCCCATCGCTCCGGCCCCTGGCGCAGACACCGACAACGATGAACGTGTAAAGGATGACCGCTGATGCAGTCGGCTGAGATCGCCCGCCGTTTCCTGGCGTACTTCGAGGCGCAGGGGCATGCCATCGTTCCCTCGGCCCCCCTCGTCGCCGACGATCCCACGCTGCTGTTCGTGGTCGCCGGAATGCAGCCGTTCAAGCCCTACCTGCTCGGCCAGCAGACCCCGCCGTTCAAGCGGGTGGCGGACGTGCAGAAGTGCGTGCGGACCCTGGACATCGAAGAGGTCGGCAAGACGACACGGCACGGCACGTTCTTCCAGATGCTCGGCAACTGGTCGTTCGGCGATTACTTCAAGGAAGGCGCGATCCGGTTCGCCTGGGAGCTGATCACCAGGTCCCAGGCCGACGGCGGCTTCGGCTTCCCCGAGGACCGGCTCTGGCCGACCGTGCTGCATGGCGACGACGAGACGTACGCAATCTGGCGGGACGAGATCGGCGTGCCGGAGAACCGGATACAGCGCCGCGGCCTGGCCGACAACTACTGGCACATGGGCGTCGCCGGGCCGGGCGGCCCCTGCTCGGAGATCTACTACGACCGGGGTCCCGACTACGGCCGCGAGGGCGGCCCCGAGGTAGACGAGGACCGGTACCTGGAGTTCTGGAACCTGGTCTTCATGCAGGACCAGCTGAGCGAGGTCAGGAAGAAGGACGACTTCGACGTCGACGGCCCGCTGCCGATGAAGAACGTCGACACCGGCATGGGCCTGGAGCGGATGGCCGCGCTGCTGCAGGGCGTCGACAATATCTACGAGATCGACACCACCTACAAGATCCTCGACAAGGCGGCCGAGCTAACCGAGCAGGAATACGGCACCGACCACCGCAGTGACGTGGCGCTGCGGGTCGTCGCTGACCACGTGCGCAGCGCGGTGATGCTGATCGAGGACGGGGTGCTGCCCGGCAACGAGGGCGGCAGCTACGTGCTCCGCCGGCTGCTGCGCCGCAGCATCCGCAACCTGCGCCTGCTGTCCGGAGCGCAGCGCGGTGGCGGGGCGTCGTCGGCCACCGGGTTCATGCACGAGCTGACCTCGACCACGATCGACGCGATGGGCGAGCAGTTCCCCGAGCTGCGCCGCGACGCGGCCAACATCCACATGGTCATCGACGCGGAGGACGCGGCATTCGCGGGCACGCTCCGCACCGGCACCGCGATCTTCGACGTGGCGGTCGAGGAGAGCAAGCGCAAGCACGCCAGCGTGCTCTCCGGCGCGCAGGCGTTCCAGCTCCACGACACTTACGGCTTCCCGATCGACCTGACCCTGGAGATGGCGGCCGAGCAGGGGCTTTCCGTGGACGAGGAGGGCTTCCGCCGGCTGATGGGCGAGCAGCGGGACCGGGCCAAGAAGGACGCGCGGGAGAAGAAGACCGGCAACGCGGACATCTCGGTCTACGCGTCGCTCCTCGAGCGGGCAGGCAAGGTCACCTTCACCGGCTACGACATGGCCGAGGGCGAGGTGACCGTGGTAGGCCTGCTCGCGGGCGGCGTGCCGGTCAGCGCGGCGACGCCCGGCATGGAGGTCGCGGTTGTCCTCGACCGGACCCCGTTCTACGCCGAGGGCGGCGGCCAGCTCTCCGACCACGGCGTGATCAAGACCAACGGGGCGGGCGGCGCGGCCGAGGTCCTGGTCACCGACGTCCAGACGCCGCTGCCCGGCCTGGTCGTGCACCGCGGCACGGTCCGCTACGGCGAGATCACCACCGGGTCGCCCGCGTACGCGGAGATCGACGTCGAGCGACGGCGCGCGACCTCGCGCAGCCACACCGCGACCCACCTGGTGCACCGCGCGCTGCGCGGCGCCCTCGGCGAGTCGGCGGCGCAGGCGGGCTCGGAGAATGCGCCCGGACGGCTCCGCTTCGACTTCACCGCGTCCGGCGCGGTGCCGCCGGCGGTGCTGCGCGAGGTCGAGGACGAGGTCAACCGGGTGCTCATCGACGACCTGACGGTGCGCGCGTACCACACCTCCATTGACGAGGCTCGCTCGATGGGCGCGCTCGCGCTGTTCGGCGAGAAGTACGGCACCGAAGTCCGGATCGTGGAGGTCGGCGAGTACTCCCGCGAGCTGTGCGGTGGCACCCACGTGGCCAGGTCCGGCCAGCTCGGCCTGGTGAAGCTGCTCGGCGAGGCGTCCATCGGCTCCGGCGTGCGCCGCGTCGAGGCGCTCGTCGGCATCGACGCGTTCCGGTTCCTCGCGCGGGAGTCCGTGCTCGTCAACCAGCTCAGCGAGCAGCTCAAGGCCCGTCCGGAGGAGCTCCCCGAGCGGATCTCCACCGTGGTGAACCGGCTCCGCGACGCCGAGCGCGAGCTCGCCCGGGTCAAGTCCGCCCAGCTCCTCGGTGCGTCCGAGCAGATCGCCGACGCCGCGGAGAACATCGGCGGCATCGCGTTGGTCGCGCACCGGGTACCCGACGGCACCGACGCGGACGCGATGCGCAAGCTCGCCCTCGACGTGCGGTCCAAGATCCCGGTGCTGCGGCCGGCCGTGGTCGCGCTCATCGGCACTCCCACGGACCGGCCGGCGGTGGTCATCGTGGTGAACGAGGCTGGCCGGGGCTTCGGCCTCGCTGCCGGCGCGCTGGTCGGTGCCGCGGCGAAGGCCCTCGGCGGCGGCGGTGGCGGCAAGCCGGACATCGCCCAGGGCGGCGGCGCTCCCGGCGCGAGCCCAGCTGCGGTAAATGCCGCTTTTGAGGGTATTCGCAGCGCATTGCGAGACAGCGGCGGAACTGCCGGGTAGCGTGATGCAATGTTCATCTGGATCGGTAAACCGATGAGGTCAGGCGTGCGTCTGGCCGTCGATCCGGGTAGTGTCCGCATAGGCGTGGCACGCAGCGATCCGGGCGGTGTCCTCGCCACACCGCTGACCGTCGTGCGGCGAGGCAAGGGCGACCTAGACGCTCTTGCCTCGCTGGCCGCGGCCGAAGAAGCAATGGAGATCTTGGTGGGTCTGCCCCGCTCGCTGTCTGGCCGTGAAGGCCAGGCTGCCGTCACCGCCAGGCAGTTCGCGGCGGATCTCGCTGACCGGGTGGCACCGCTCCCGGTGCGACTGGTCGATGAGCGCTTCACCACGTCAACCGCGCACGGCGCGCTCGCCGCCGCGGGGCACGACGCACGCGCCCGTCGGCAAACGGTCGACGCGGCCGCCGCAGCCGTGCTGCTCGATGCGGCGCTGGAGTCCGAGCGTCGCACCGGCGACGCCCCCGGTGACCTGGTGACCTCGCGTCGGCCGGGAACTGCCCGATGAGCGGCGGCCGCGGCACGGGCGGCGGATCCGGCGGCTATCCGGGCCCCGGCTACGGCGGCGCCGAGTACGACGACGACGGCTACAGCCAGGGCGACTCGCCGGCGGCCGACAGCGAGTCGCAGTGGGACGACTCGGTATGGCAGCGCGACCAGCCCGACGCCTGGGCCACCCCGGACGCCGACCAGTCGCGCGGCGTGCCCCAGGGCTATGACCCGCAGGGCTACGATCCGCAGGCCTATGCCCCCCAGGGCTACAACGGCCAGGGCTACAACGGCAGGGCTACAACGGCCAGGAATACAACGGCCAGGAATACAACGGCCAGGGATACGGCGGCCAGGACTACGACGCACCGGGCTACGCCGGCCAGCGGCACGCGGGCCAGCCTTATGAAGGCCAGGGTTATGCGGACCGGGGCGTGCCGGGTTCAGGCCCGACGTTCCAGCCGCAGGGGCCGCCGTCCGGCCCGCAGCGGTACCCGCGCACCGGCCCGCAGCCTGCCTACCCCGGCTCCGGCGCGCAGCCGATCCAGCGGTCCACCGGTGCGCAGCCGGTCTACCCGGGCTCGGGTCCGTACCCGGCGCAGCCCGGGCAGCGCGGCCCGGCAACCGGGTCGCGCCCGGTCCAGCGTGGCAGCGGCGGCATGCCCCAGGTGCCGCCCGGCTACGACCAGCGCGGTACCGGAGAGCACCGGATGGCCGGCCCCGGCGCAGGTGGGTACGAAGATCCCCGGTGGGAGCGGCAGGGCGACGACTCCTTCCTCCCCGGCTTCGGCCCCAGGGACGACTTCGAGGACGGCCGAGGCCAGGACCGCCCCGGTAATGGCGGTCGCACTCGCGACGGGCGCCGAGGCCGCGCCGCCGACCGTGGCCAGGCTGCCAACCCCGGCGGCTACGGCGACGCGTACAACGGCTACGACAACCCGCGCGCCCAGCGCGGCACCGCCGCCGACCCAAGGCGCCGTGACCCTCGCGAGCCGGCCGGCTTCCCCGACGGACCCGGCTACCCCGCCCGCCGCCAAGGCAGGCCGCGGTCCTGACGGCCGAGGCCCCGACCCGCGCACCCGCGACCCCCGCCGCGACGCCCGGGCCAACGGCAGCGGCCGAGGTAACGGCGTCCCCGGCGGCCCGGACGACCTGCAGCCCCGCCGCCGGCGCCGCAGCCCGATCCGCCGACTCGCGCCGTGGATCGCGCTGCTGGTGATCGTCGTCCCGCTCGCCCTCGTCGGCTGGCACATCTACGGCATCTGGCGGGCCAAGACCCACCCGGCCGACTACGTCGGCGGCGGGACCAGCCCGACGGTGACCGTTCAGGTGCTGTCCGACGAGACCGCAGAGCAGCTAGCCCCGACCCTGTACGCCGACGGCGTGGTCGCCAGCAGCCGCGCGTTCGTGATCGCCGCCGAGAACAGCAGCGACCCGACCGGCCTCGAGCCCGGGTACTTCATACTCAACCACCACATGCAGGCCACCCTCGCCTATGCCGCGCTGCTGAACCCGAAGAACCGGGATCAGGCCGTGGTGACGATCCCCGAGGGCAAGCGGGCCTCCCAGGTCATCGCCACCCTGTCCCAGGTAACCAAGATCCCGCTCAAGGACTTCCAGCAGGTCATCGACCACCCGGCGCAGCTCGGCCTGCCGTCGTACGCGGACGGCAAGGTGGAGGGCTTCCTGTTCCCCGCCACCTACGCGATCCAGCCGCACGAGACCGCGCTGCAGATCCTGCAGGCGATGGTGGCCCGCTACAACGTCGAGGCAAACCAGATCGGCCTGACGGCCGCGGCGCACAAGGCCGGCCTCTCGGAACGCGCGGTGATCATCGAGGCGTCCATGGCCCAGGCCGAGGGCGGCTCCGTCTCCGACTACCCGAAGATCGCCCGCGTGATCATCAACCGGCTCAACATCAACATGCCGCTGCAGTTCGACAGCGTGCTGCTGTACGGGCTCAACAAGTACGCGATCAACGTCAGCGACGCGCAGATCGCCACGCCCGGCCCGTACAACGACTTCGAGCACGCTGGCCTCCCGCCCGGCCCCATCGCCAACCCGGGCAACGCGGCGATCGAGGGCATCCTGAACCCGGCGCCGGGCAACTGGCTCTACTTCCTCACCGTCACCGGCGGCAAGTCCGAGTTCTCCCGCACCCCGCTGGCGGGCCAGTAACGCAGCGACTCACGGTGAGCCCGGGCACCGCTCGTAACCCCGCGCAAACCAGCTAACTCCGGGTCAAGGTAGCCTCAGACTCCATGAAGGCAGCGGTACTAGGCAAGCCCGTCGCCCACTCGCTCTCGCCTGCGCTGCACCGCGCGGCCTACGACGAGCTCGGCCTGCACGACTGGACCTACGACCTGGTCGAATGCGACGAGGCCGGCCTGCCAGGGTACGTCGAGAGCCGCGGCCAGGAGTGGGCGGGCCTCAGCCTGACCATGCCGCTCAAGACCGCCGTGCTGCCGCTTCTCGACCATGTCGATCACATGGCCGCGGCCACCGGCGGCGCGAACACGGTCGTGTTCCGCCCCGAGGGCCGCTACGGCTACAACACCGACGTGCAGGGCATCGTCGATGCGCTGACCGAGGCCGGCGTGACCGTGACGGGCCCCGTCGCGATCATCGGCGCGGGCGCGACCGCCTGCTCGGCCCTGGCCGCGGTCGGCGAGCTGGGCGCGCCCGGCGCGGAGGTCTTCCTCCGCGACCCGGCCCGCGCCGCCGCCGTGCTGGCGACCGCCGAGCGCGTTGACGCTCAAGGTCCGGCTCCGCCCGCTTGAAGATCTCAAGCAAGGCGAGGCGGTGGCACCCGGCCTGCTGATCTCCACCGTCCCCGCCGGAGCCGCCGATTCTTATGCGCAGCGGTCCGTGTTTTCACGCACTCCGCCCATTGCCGTGATGGACGTGGTGTACAAGCCGTGGCCGACTCCGCTGGCCAGGGCCGCGGCCCAGGCCGGCGCGATCGTGGCCAGCGGCTTCGCCATGCTGCTGCACCAGGCCGCCGCCCAGGTGGAGCTGATGACCGGCAAGCCCGCCCCGCTGGAGGCGATGCGCCGGGCCGGCGAGCGAGAGTTCGGTATCCCGGCCCGGCCGTAGGGCCTCCTGGGGCCGTGCCGGACCTGGTCGCGCTGGGCCTAGCCGCGTGCCCGCTCCACCGCGTCCGCGCTCTCGAAGTCGCCCCGCTCGCGCAGCCCGGCGATCACGCCCTCCACATCGGCGGCGGGCCGGTTCTGGCTGAGCTTGGCCTTCGCCTCGATCCGGCTGACCACCAGCTCCACGCCCACGATCGCGCGCAGCTGCCCCTCGATGAAGGCGCGGGGCGCGTCGTCAACCGACCACGGATGGTTCTGGTAGGCCTCGTGCTTGGCCGTCAGCCGGCGGACCAGGTCCTCGGTCCACACCGGGTCGTCGTGCACAATGAATCGCCCGTAGACGTGCGCGGTCACGTAGTTCCAGGTCGGCACCACCCGGCCGTGCTCAACCTTGGACGCGTACCAGCCCGGGGTGATGTACGCGTCGCCTGGCCCGCGCACGATCGCGAGCGACTCGCCGGCAGCGGGCAGCTTCCACTGGTCGTTGTCCCGCGCCAGGTGCCCGTGCAGCGACCCGTGCTCACCCGCCGTCGGCACCCACACGAACGGCAGCCGCGTCGCCACCAGCCCGTCGGTCGTTACCGTCACCAAGTCCGCTGCCCCGTGACGCGTCAGCAGTTCCTCAACCAGGGCCTCATCCGGCGAGAAATGGGCAGGTACATACATGTAGGCCCTCCAATCCAGACAAGCTTAGCCGCCGGTCGGAGGAACGCCGGGCGGCAGCCACCGGCATGGGCCGGGGATCGGGCGGGCGGGGATGGGGACCGGGCGGGCGGGGGAGGGACGGCGACATCCCGTAGGCAACTGGTCGCCGGAATCGTTCATCTGCAGAAACAGTCGGAAACCTAGCCGTCACCTGCTGAAATAGACGTGGAACAGGCAGTGCCTACGCTGGAGGTCGTGGCGGACATTTTCGATGGATACCAGCTCGCGCAGGCGTGGGATGAGATGTTCGCGGCCCCCGGCAGGCCCCGCGCGTCCTACGACGCGCTGGTCTCGGTGCTCCAGCCCATGGACCCGGGCGAGCTGAGGTACCGCGCCGATCAACTGGCCCGGGTGTTCACCGACCGCGGAGTCACCTATGACTACGCGGGCGAGGAACGGCCCTTCCCGCTCGACCTGATCCCGCGGGTCATCGACGCGCTGGAGTGGGATCTGGTCAGCCGGGGCGTCCGCCAGCGGGTCAAGGCGCTGGAGGCGTTCCTCGAGGACGTCTACGGCGCGGGCCGGGCGTTCGACGACGGCGTGGTCCCGTGGAGCCTGATCTTCACCAGCGAGAAGTACCGCCGTGAGGTAGCGGGCATCACGCCGCCCAACGGCGTCCGCGTGCATGTGGCCGGGATTGACCTTATCCGCGATGAGCAGGGCAAGTTCCGGGTCCTCGAGGACAACGTGCGGGTCCCGAGCGGCGTCAGCTACGTCATCGAGAACCGCCTGGCGATGACGCGGACGTTCCCCGCCCTCTTCGCCGACCAGCGGATCCACCACGTCGACGACTACCCGTCCAAGTTGCTGAACGCCCTCCGGGCGGCGGCCCCGCCCGGAGTCGTCGACCCGTTCGTCGTGGTGCTCACCCCTGGCGTGCACAACGCCGCGTACTTCGAGCACACCCTGCTCGCGCGGCTGATGGGCGTCGAACTGGTCGAGGGCCGCGATCTGTTCTGCTGGCGCAACCGCATCTACGTGCACACCACCCACGGCAGGCGGCCTGTCGACGTCATCTACCGGCGGGTCGACGACGACTGGCTTGACCCGCTGCACTTCCGCCCCGAGTCGGCGCTCGGCTGCCCCGGCCTGCTCAACGCGGCCCGGCACGGCACCGTGACGATTGCCAACGGCGTCGGCAACGGCGTAGCCGACGATAAGCTGATTTATACCTATATGCCGGACCTGATCCGCTACTACCTCGCCGAGGAACCGGTCCTCGACAACGTGGAGTCGTACCGCCTCGACGACCCGGACATCCTCGACTGGGTCCTGTCCAACGCGGAGGCTCTGGTGCTGAAGCCGGTGGACGGGGCCGGCGGCGCCGGCATCGTCATCGGCCCGGCCGCCACCGGCGAGGAGATCTCCGCCGTCAAGGCGAAGCTGGCGGCCAACCCCCGAGGCTGGATGGCGCAGCGCCCGGTAGCCCTGTCCACCTCCCCGGTGCTGATCGGCGAGAAGCTCGCGCCCCGCCATATTGACCTGCGGCCGTTCGCTGTCAACGATGGAACCGACGTCTGGGTCCTGCCCGGGGGCCTGACTCGCGTCGCGCTGCCGGAGGGTGAGCTCAAGGTGAACTCCAGCCAGGGTGGAGGCTCCAAGGACACCTGGGTGCTGGATGCCACGGTCCGTTCAGACGAAGGCTCCAACGCCCAACGCGAGGCGGCACCGCCGCCCGCGGCCCCCGCCACCGCGCCCGAGATGGCCGCGGTCAGCAGGCAGAGCGGCCCCGAGCAGTGAACAGCGAGCTGCTCAGCCGCATCGCGGAGACGCTCTACTGGACCGGGCGGTACGTGGAGCGCGCGGACGACACCGCGCGGCTTGTCGATGTGTACGTGCACCGGATGCTCGGCGAGACCGGGGCCGACTCCGACGCGGCCTGCCGCGCGCTGTTCGCCATCCTCGGCGTGCCCGTCGAGCAGGACGCCGACCAGCTGGACGTCGACATGGTGCTGTTCCGGCTGGTCTTCGAGGCGCAGAGCCCGAGCGCGATCGCCGGCTCGATGCTCGGCGCGCGGGCCGGGGCGCGCGGCATCCGCGAGGTCATCTCCAGTGAGATGTGGGAGTGCCTGAACGTAACCGCGCACGGCCTGTCCGGCCAGAAGCGCGCCGCGGAGCGGATCGGCCCGCACGTGTACCTGCGCTACATCAGGGAGCGCGCGGCGCTGTTCTTCGGCCTGGCCGACTCCACGATGAGCCACGACGACGCGTGGCGCTTCCTTGTCCTCGGCCGCTCACTCGAGCGCGCGGACATGACCGCCCGGCTGCTGCTCGCGCGGATGGCCGCGCCCGACGACCTCGGCTGGCCGGTGCTGCTGCGAGCGTGCGGCGCGCACGAGTCGTTCATCCGCACCCACGGCTGGGCGGCGGAGCCGGACCGGGTGGCCGAGTTCCTGCTGCTCGACCGGCTCTTCCCGCGCAGCGTGGTGCACGCGCTTGCCAGCGCGGAGGAGTGCCTGACGGCGCTGAACCCGGGCGCGGTCCGGGCCGGCGTCGACGACCCCGCCCGACGGCGGGTCGGGCGGCTGCGGAATCGGCTGGAATACGCTGACCCGAAGCAGCTCACGGCCCAGCTGCCCGAGCTGATCTCCGCCTTGCAGGAGACCTGCGTGCAGGCGAGCGAGGCGATCGCCAAGCAGTACTTCCAGTATCAGGCCCCGGTCGCCTGGGAACGGGGCGGCTGAGTCATGAGCTGGCGGCTGAGGATCGAGCACACCACCAAGGTCGTGTACACCGGCCCGGTGCTGACCTCATTCAACGAGGCGCGGATGACCCCGCTGACCCTGCCGACGCAGACCACCCTGGAGTCACGGGTGACGGCAGGCGCCGGCGTGCCGGTCTGGACGTACGTCGACTACTGGGGCACCTTCGTCTCGGTCTTCGACCTGCCCGAGGCCCACGACGACCTGCTGATCCGCGCGATCTCGACGGTGGAGACCGAGCCGTTCGGCGGGGTCCCGCTACCCGGCACCCGACCGGACTGGCCGGAGCTGCGCCAGCACGGCCGGGCCGGGAGGCTCCTTGAGTACCTGCTGCCGACCGCGCTGACCACGGTGGACGACGACATCTCCGAGGCCGCGATCGGAGAAATTTCCGGCCCGTCGCTGTCGCCCGACGAGACCGCCGCCGCCATCTCCGCCCTCGTCCACGACCACGTCACCTACCTGCCGGGCGCGACCGGCGTGCGCACCAATGCCCAGGAGGCGTGGGACAAGGGCCAGGGCGTCTGCCAGGACATGGCCCAGATCGCCGTCTCCCTGATGCGCGCGGTCGGCCTGCCGGCCAGGTACGTGTCCGGCTATCTGCACCCTGACCCGAAGGCCGAGCCGGGCAGCACGTCGGTCGGCCAGTCGCACGCCTGGGTCGAGTACTGGGCCGGCTCGTGGATCGCCCTCGACCCCACCAGCGGCGCCCCCGTCGGCGAGCGGCACGTCGCCGTCGCCCGCGGCCGCGACTACGGCGACGTCCCGCCGCTCAAGGGCATCTACCACGGACCGCCCGACAGCGACCTGCAGGTCACCGTCGAGGTAACCCGCCTCGCCTGAAGATCAGCTTGCCCCCGTGTGCTGCAATTGCGGCCGCCGCAGCCGGGGACGGGCCGCCATGGCCGCCCGCCACCTTCCGGTCGGCGGGCAGGCCAGCCTGAACGCGGCGGCGTGCGCCTCGGCCTCCGTCTGGTCCTCGAGCGGCGCGAGGGAATCCAGCGTTCCCGCGTCCTGGTACCGGTGCAGCAGCGCCGAGGAGATCAGGTGATCGGTCAGCCACGGGTTTTTCGGCAGCACCGGCCCGTGCAGGTACGTGGCGTAGACCTCACGGTAGCGGGCCCCTTCGGTGCCGTCCTCGCCGTTGTTGCCTGATCCGGCGATTACCCGCCCGAGTGGGTCGGTGCCGGGGCCGAGATAAGTGCGGCCGCTGTGGTTCTCGAAGCCGACGAGCCGACGCTGCCCGCCCTCGCCCAGGTCGCAGGCCACGGCGATGTGACCCATGAAGCGGTTGCCGCCGCCTTCGGTGACCGCGTCAAGCACCCCTATTCCGGTCAGCGGCGCCGCGTCGGCCGGTGCGTAGTACTTGCCGAGAAGCTGGTACCCGGCGCACACCGCCAGGACGACGGCGCCACCCTCGATCGCCTCGCGCAGAGATCCGGCCTTCACCCCGAGATCGCTTGCCGCCGCCCTCATCTCGCGGTCCTGGCCGCCGTGCAGCAGGATCAGGTCAAACCCGGTGAAGTCGGGGACCTCGCCGACGTCGGCCTCGGTGACGGTGCTCCGGATCCCGCGCCATGCGCACCGCCTGGTGATCGCAAGCAGGTTCCCCCGGTCCCCGGCCACGCTGAGCAGCCTCGGGTACAGGTGGCAGATGCGGATCGAGATCGGCTCTGCGAGCTCCATGTCATTCCTCCCAGAACGGCTGCACCCAGCCGCGTCGCTGCATGATCTGTCGGAATTCGCGCATCGGGGTGTAGCCGGCCAGGATGTACAGCGGCTCGTCCGGCGGTATGCGGGCCAGGGCGGTGTCCAGAGCATCCTGGCGCCCGGGTATGACCTGGATGTCCGAGAGGTTGGCCCCGGCGTACTTCATGCGCAGGGCGACTTCCTCGGCTCTCGTCCCGCTGACGACCAGGCTCGCCAGGTGCGGCACGAGCTGCTCGAGGTCCACATCCCAGAGCCAGGCGAAATCCTCCCCGTCGACCACCGTGTTGCTGTGCGCGGCCAGCACGTGCTTGCGGCCCGGGCGCCGCATGATCAGCCGCAGGTTGGCGTTGTACGACGCGGGGTTCTTGACGAAGGAGAGCACCGCCCGGCGGCCGCCGGCCGTGATCTCCTCAAGGCGTCCGAACGCCGGGCGCAAGTCGGCCAGAGCGGACCGCGCGCTCTGCGGCTCCAGCGCCCCCAGCGCGAAAGCCCCGGCGAGCGCGGCGGCGGCGTTGTACACGTTGTGCAGTCCCGGCAGCGGCACGTGCAGCTGGACGGTTCCGGCCGGCGTCTCCGCGGTTATGTCGGCGCCGCCGTCCGGCGTCGCCTGCACATGGGTGACCGCGATGTCCAGGTCCGGCCGCCTGCTTCCGCATCCGCGGCACTCGTAGTCCCCGAGGTGCGACAGGTTGGCCCGGCGGTAGGTAAGGGCGTGCTGGCAGGCCGCGCAGCGGATCGAGTCCGCCGCGTGCTCGGGAGTCTCCGCGCCGACGTCTTCCGCGCGAACGCCGAAGTACAGGCGGCGGGCCTGCGCGTGCGGTGCGAGGCTCGCCACCAGCGGGTCGTCGCCGTTGAGCACCACGCTGGCGTGGGCAGGCAGCGCCTCGATGGCGGCTTCCAGCATTTGCGCCATCGAGTACAGCTCGCCGAACCGGTCCAGCTGGTCGCGGAAGACGTTGGTGATGAGGATCATGTCCGGCGCCACCTCCGGCGCCACCCGCCGCATCGTCGCCTCGTCGACTTCCAGCAGCAGCAGCCGGGCGTCCATCTTGCCCCGCAAGTCGGCTTCCCGCACGGCAACCGAGGTCACCCCCTGGAGCAGGTTCGACCCGGACCGGTTCTGGGCGACGCTGGTGCCGGCGGCCTGCGCGAGGGCGGCGAGCATCCGGCAGCTCGTCGTCTTGCCGTTGCTCCCCGTGATCACGGCCTTCTTGGCCTTGCTCGCCGTCGCGACCTTCTGCAGCACGAGAGGGTCGATGCGCCGGGCGATGGCGCCAGGAAAGCTCGTACCGCCGCCTAGGTTCAGGAGCCTGCCCGCAGCCCCCGATCCCTTGCCGGCCGCGAGCGCGAGCGCGAAACGCACCTGTTCGGCGAGCGGCGCCGGGGCGCGGCCGCTCTTGGCCCCGGCCGCTCCGGATGCCTCCGGGCTGCTAGCGGGACCGGCCGGATTGCGCGTTCCGGGTCGCTGCGTCCGCCGGCCGCGCGGGTGGCCGTCCGGCGTCCGCCGGCGGGGTCAGCTCCGAGGCGGCCAGGCCGGCGGAGACGCGAAGGGCTCCAGCGTCACGCACGGCGGCCAGGATGGATGCCACATGATCCTCGTCCAGGGCGTAGTGCAGGGCGCAGGAGCGCAGCGCGAAGCGCCCGCGGATGTCGGTGCCCGCCAGGAATGCCCGGCCGCCGGTCTGGACATCCCCCATGATCGCCTGGTTCAGCAGGTCCAGGCCCCGGTCGTTCCCCCGCCAGTCGACCGGCACGTACCGGAAGCACACGGCGGTCAGCGGCCCTATCGCAAGCAGCTCCAGATCCGGGCTGGCCTCGATCATCCGTTCCATATGCCGTGCCAGGTCGACATGCCGCCTGACATGGCTGACCAGGCCGGACCTGCCCGCCTGCTGGATGTTCCAGAAGGTCTTGAGCGCCCGCCCGGAATCCCTTGTCTGCTCCGCGCTGCGGTGCGAGTACCAGATGTGGCCGGCGAATCCCTTCCCCTGCGGCAGGCTGAGGTAGGAAGGGACGAGCTTGTAGGTGTCTTGCAGGAGTTCGCCCTGCCGCACCATGGCACAGCTGCAGCCGATGGCCACCGCCATCCACTTATGCGGGTCGATGGCGACGGAGTCGGCGCGCTCCAGGCCCGCGAACCGCGGCGCGAGGCGGGGGTCGAGCGCTCCGAACCCTCCGTAGGCGCCGTCCACGTGCAGCCAGAGGCGCTCCTGGCGGCAGAACTCGGCGAGGTCGTCGAGCGGGTCTATGGCTCCCGTCTTCACGGTCCCGGCGTTCGCCACGACGAGGAAGGGACGGTGACCCGCGCGGCGGTCAGCCGCGACCGCCGCGCGCAGCTCATTCAGGTCGATCCGGAATTCGTGGTCGACGGCCACCTTGCGGGGGCTGCCGAGCCCGAGTGTGAAGGCGGACTTCTCCAGGCAGGAATGCCCCTCCGCCGACATGTACATGGTGAGCCTGGGATGCCCCTGAAGGCCCTCGTCCCTGATGTCCCAGCCGTTGACCCTGGCGCCCCAGTGACGTGCGACCTCCATGCAGTGCCGGTTCGCGTCGGACCCGCCGCCGAGGAGGACGCCGTCGCTGCCGTCGCGGGGGAAGCCGATGAGCTCCATGAGCCAGCGGACAGCCAGTTGTTCCAGGTATATGGCCGCGTACTCGCCGCCGGCGCCGCTGGTGTTCGTCACCGCCGAGGCGAAGGCCGCCAGCATGCTCAGCTTTGATGCGGCCGGGTCCACGAAGGCGGCGAAGCAAGGGTGATTCTGGCCGCGCCCGTACGGCAGCACGCGCTGGGTGAAGAATTCCAGGATCGCCTCGGGCGCGATTGGTTCGGCCGGAAGCCCCATCTCCTCAATCTGCCGACGCACCTCATCGGGGAGCGGCTGGTACACCGGGTTCTCGGGCAGTGCCTCAAGGTAGCCCCCCAGGGTGTCCACGAGCCGATGGCCCAGCGCGCGGAAGGCCTGGTCGTCCAGCGCGAACGGCGACGTTACGTCGCTGTAGCCCGCAGGCCGGCGCGATGGTAGCGATATCGTCATACTCAGAATCCCTTCATTGATAACGGAGAGACCCGCGGCACGGTGGCATCGTCGAACCGCCCGCCGAAAGGACGCTTCACGGGAATGATCTGGTCGCTTGAGTAGGCACTGATATTGCGGTTGCAGGTCGAGCAGGAGAGCCTTTCTATTTACCCGAGCCTAGACCGACGTGACATTGACGCTGTCGCTCAGATAGGCGAATAGCATGTCGTCGCGCTTGCGGAAGTCATAAACGCCGGGAGCGTGTAGCAGGAACAGGTCGGCCCCGAGCTGCGACGCCATCTGCTGACCCTTCGTCGGAGAATCCTTCGGCTGTTAGCGGGGTCGGCGCCACGGCTGGCGCCCCGTCCGCCGTCCGGCGAGATCAGCCCGAGGTTGGCAAGGTCGCCATTGCTCGCCCAGTACACCCAGTGGGCGGGGCTGCGCCGGATAGCGGCGCTCACCTCGGCGGCGCAGCGCGCGAATGCCGTCGCCGCGTCTTCTCCCGCCGGGCACTGGACCGGCGCGGAGATCTCCAGCACCTGGTGGCGGTAGTCGGCCGTGCGGTACATGAAGCCCATGAGCAGCGGTGCGCCCGTCAGGCGGGCGAGTGTCACGGCCCCGGGCAGGAGCCTGGCCCGGCCGCCGAGGAACGGCACCTGCACGGTGCGGGCCAGGTCCTTTTCCAGCGGCGGCGCGTCGATCGCGATCGTCAGCACCTCGTTGGCGCGCAGGACGGCCGCCGCCTGCGCCGCGACCGCGACCCGGCCGGCCCACGGCTCGATGTTCGGCCGGTGCCGGTGCCGCCGCAATCGCCTGGCGTAGACCAGGTCCCAGAACCGCCGCTCGGCGGATGAGAGGCTCGCGGTGTAGTTATGCTGCCAGCGTCCGATGGACGTGACCGGGAAGCCGCTGGCGCCCAGCAACGAGAAGGCGCAGTCGTAGGAGCCGAAGTGGGCGGAGCAGAGGATGGCTCCCTTGCCGCCTGCCAGGGCGGCTTCCAGGTGCTCACGCCCGCGGATCTCGACCAGCCGCCGCAGGGGCCGCGCCCGGTACCGCAGCCGCATCACGTCGATCGCCTCGCAAGAGGCGAATCGGAACCACTGCCGGGTCAGCCGCTGGGCAGCGTCCGGGCCGGATTCGCCCCCGGGCAGCCGGCTCAGGTTGCTTACCAGCTCGGCGCGTTTCCCATGCCTGCCCCGGTATTCCCAGTCGCCGCGCGAGCATGCGATGCGATAGCCAAGGGCGGCGGGAAGGCAGGCCGCCGCTGGCGCCACCGCGGCCCAGTAGGCCACGGCTTCCGCGTTGCGCAGCAGCCTGCCCGCGCGGCTCTCAGCCATGTGCGGCCTCCTGCGAATTGAGGATTCCGACTTCCAGGAGCGACGCCTCATTTGACGGCGGCAGCAGCGCCGGGTCCTTTAGAGAATGGCAGGGGGCAGCACCGCAACTCGCCGCCCGGCAGAATGGCCGCCGCATGAATATGAACTCCTTCCAGGCCAGAAATTAATCGCTTGATAGCACCTGGTCGCACCATCCCCAGACAGGGGGCGAGTAAACCAGGGTCCGCGAATATCTCATTCGACGGCTGGATGGAATAAGCTACATGACCGATATCGCCGCATCAGCGTGGCGCATAGGGGTGATAAATGTATTTAGCCCGGAAGGGGCAGTTGCGCGCACTTCGCCCGCAAGCCAGCTGTCGAATCAGTTGACATGCGGCGCAGGTCGAAGTGGGGGTCCGGGCAGGGTGTTGAATTATCGCCGCAGGTCGGCGACATGCCAGTCGCCGACCTGCAGCGCCAGGCCCATCGTCTTTACGTCGTTGGACCGGTGCCAGCCCCGATCACTGGCGCGAATCGGAGGCCTGCGTCTGCCGGAGCGCGGCGATGTGCTTGGCCAGTGCGCTCGCCGAGGAGAGCACCTCGTCGTTGAGGTCCTCGTCCGCGAGGGTGATCCCGATTTTCTGCTCGAGGATGAGCAGGCACTCGAGCGCGTCGATCGAAGAGAAGCCGTACCGATCGATGAGGCTGTCCGCGCCCTCGGTGCTCACCGCGGAGCCGTGTTCGACCACCTCGCCGTTCTTCGCGGCCATCATCTCGGCCGCCGTCTGATGCACGATGTCCAGGATCTGCTCGTAGTCCACGCTGAAGTCCCCCTCGCTGAGCTCACTAAGTCGTCTTTGCGCGGTGCGCTCTCAGCCGCGGCAGAGTGTCGCGCCCGGTCCCCCATGGGAGCCCGGTCCCCTGCGGGCGCATTCGCGCCGCCACGCCAGAACATGAATCCGATCGCGAGACGTAACCTCTCACAGCGCGATCTCCGCAGCAAGCAACCGGCGGCCACAACCGCGGCGGCGCCTGCACCTGGACCTCCGCCGCTCCCCGGCCTGCCCGGACTGCCCGGCCTGTACGCATTGCGCCAAGCCAGCCGCCAGCGTCGCCGCTCGTCCCGCCCGCAGCCGCGAACGAACCCCGCCACCTCGCCGCCGCGACGGAATGTAATTGATGGTTACAGCCGGTAACCATCGGGGTAACCCCACGATCGACCAAGTGGGGAAATTCAGTGCGCACCAGCGGGGGCTTCCGGCGAGCGCCATCACCGGAGACCGCCGTGGTTCCGGCCGGCCTCAGCCGGTCCCCGTAGGGCTCGCGGCGCCCCGCCAGCCCGTATCACTCTCAATACGGAGTCACCCATGCAACAGATGTCAGCACACGTACAGAAGACGACGAACGCCGAGCAGTTCGCCTCCATCCAGGAGGTCATCGCCGGCGGGGTGAGCAGCAGCATGCGCGCTCAGGCGATCCCCGAGCCGCTCGTCGTTCAGCGGGCCGAGGGGGATCGTATCTGGGACGTCGAAGGCAGGGAGCTGATCGACCTCAACATGGGGTACGGCCCCCACCTGTTCGGCTACGCGGACCCCGAACTGGCCGCCGCGCTCGCCCGGCAGCTGGCGGTGGGGGCGATGACCGGGCTGCCGCACCGTCTCGACCGGCAGGCCGGGGAGCTGATCGCGCGGCTGGTGCCGTCGGTCGAGCAGGTCAGGTTCGCCAACTCGGGCACCGAGGCGGTCGCCTCCGCGCTGCGCCTGGCGCGCGTCGCCACCGGCCGGACGCAGGTGCTCACCTTCGACGGGCACTACCACGGCTGGAGCGAGACCGTGCTGCGGGCCGGGAAGTCGACCTTCCACGAGCCGGCGCCGGACTCCAGCGCGCCGCGGCCGGGCGCGCCCGGCATGATCCCGGAGGCGCTCGCCCACACCCTGGAGGTGCCCTGGAACGACCTGTCCGCCCTGCACGCCGTGTTCAAGGCCCACGGCGAACGGCTCGCGGCGGTGATCTGCGAACCGGTGATGGCCAACGCCTGCGTCGTGCCGCCTGCTCCCGGCCAGCTCGAGGAACTCCGCGCGCTGTGCGACCGCTGGGGCGCCTGGCTGATCTTCGACGAGGTGATCACCGGGTTCCGGGTCGGGCGCGGCGGGGCGCAGGAGCGCTACGGGGTCACGCCCGATCTGACCGTGCTCTCGAAGGTGATGGGCGGCGGCGTCCCCGTCGCGGCGTTCGGCGGATCCCGCGTCGCGATGGCCATGCTCGCGGACCAGCGCGCGATGCACATGGGGGTGTACGCCGGCAACCATATGTCGGTGCGGGCGGTCGTCACCATGCTCGAGAAGATCGAGCGCTCCCCCCAGATCTACGATCAGCTCGAGAAGCACGGCGGCTACCTCGAGAACGAGTTGCTCGCCATGTTCGCCGAGATGAAGCGCCCGGCGCTGGTCAGCCGGGTCGGCTCGCTGCTGTCCGTGTCGTTGCTCCGACGGCCCGCTGACCTGTCGCGCGGCCCGCGGGCGGCCGCCCGGGCGATGGACTTCGCCGCCCATCGCGCGCTGCAGATCAGGGCCCAGGCAAGGGGCTTGTACTTTCATCCCAGCCCGATCGAACCCTGGTTTCTCAGCGCCGCGCACAGCCCGGAAGACCTCGATCAGGTGGTCGCCATCGTGCGCGACGCGCTGGCCGAGGTGCCGGAGTCACGGTGAGCGGCGGCCGCGGCCTCGCGCCGCTCCAACTGCTGCGGGAGACGGCCGCGCGGTCCCCGCGGGCCGTGCTCTTCGCCGAGGACGCGGGGAACACCACGGCGCAGGCCCTTGTCGAGCTCGTCGAAGCCCGCCGCGACGCCTACCGCCGGGCCGGGATCGGGCCGGGCTCTCGGGTCGGAGCAGTGGCCTGGCCGGCCGCCTCGTTCACGGCGGACGTGCTCGCTGTGCTCGCTCTGGACGCGGTGATTGTTCCGCTGCCGCGGCAGCTGAGCGAATGGGAGCGCGAGCGGACCGAGGCGCTGGCCGCGCCGACGCACCTGGCCGCGCCGCTCGACTGGCCGCTGCTGCCCGGAACCGGCGACGTAGTCGCGGGCCGACGGCTGATCGTCCGCAAGCCGCCCGGCGAGGCTCCGCCCGGCGGCGCCGCCAGCGCTCAGCTGACCTCCGGCACGAGCGGACGCACCAAGGTGGCGCTGCGTCTGGCCAGCGCCCTGATGACCGAGGCGGAGAACTACCGCGCCGCGCTTGACCTGGGACCGGGCACCGTGCTGGCCTGCCCGGTGCCGCTGCATCACGCCTACGGCTTTGGATTGGCGGCCCTGGCCGCTCCCCTGGCCGGCGCCACCACGCTCGTCACCGGCGCGGACCGGCCGCGGATGCTGCTGCGCGCACTGGACCAGCATGACGTCACCCTCGTCGCCAGCGTGCCGCCGATGCTGCGGCTGCTGGCCGAGGCGGCCACCAGCCGGCCGAAGCGGCGGATCGGCTTCTTGACGGCGGGCATGCTGCTGGACCCGCGGACGGCCGAACTGGTCGGGACGGTGCTCGGCGGCTGGCTCGGCGAGGTGTACGGCACGACCGAGACCGGCCCGATCTGCGTGCGGCCGCCGGTCCCCTGGCAGGACGCGCGCTCGCTCGGCCGGCCGCTCCCGGGGGTTCGGGTCGACCTCCGCCCCCTCGCCGACGGCTCGGAGCCGCAGCCGCCGGCGGCAGGCGCGGCTGACGTGTCGCCAGGTCTTGTCGTCGTCCACTCGCCGACCGCGATGGCCGGGTACCTGTCCAAGGACGGGGTCGATGCCGCTCCGGTCGCGAACGGGTTCGTCGTCGGCGATATTGGCCGCCGAACGCCGGACGGCCTCGTGATCGTTGGCCGACTAGCCAACTGCGTCAACGTCGGCGGCGCGAAGGTGAGTCCCGAGGAGGTCGAGGCCGTATTGCTGGAGTTCCCGACGGTGCGCTCGTGCCTGGTCGACGCCGTGCCCGACGAACGGCTCGGCCAGCGGATCCGGGCCACGGTGACGCCGGCCGACGTCGACCTGTCCGCGCTGCAGGCCTTCTGCCGACAGCGGCTGTCCGGGTCGAAGCTGCCGACCCGGTTCCATAGCATTGAGACCCTGGAGACCACGCCGACCGGCAAGGTGATCCGCTTGGCGGCGCCGTCGAGGTAACCGCCTGAAGATCAAACCCGGAGGCCCGAACGCACGCGTGGCTGCGTGTCTCTGCTCGGCGCCAACGCCCGCTGCCGGCCAGGCGGCTGTCATGTCGTGGCGCGGTTGAGGTCCCGGCGGATGGACAGGCTGCCGTTTCTCATGACCCCTACTCTCGGGGCGCGGTAGGCGAGGGCCGTGTCGTGCGTGACGAGCACGAGGGTCAGCTTGTTCTGGTGCCACAGGTTCTCCAGCAGCGAGATGATCTCGTCGCGGGTGTCCTCGTCAAGGTTGCCGGTCGGCTCGTCGGCGAGCAGGACCCTGGGTCGTTTGACCAGCGCCCGCGCGATGCCGAGCCGCTGCTGCTGGCCGCCGGAGAGCTCTGACGGCAGGTGCCGCGCCCGGTTGCCGAGGCCGACGCTGGCCAGTGCCGCCGCCGCCCGGGTCCGCCGCTCGGCGGCGCTGGTGCCCAGCGGGATCAGGGCGGCCTCGACGTTTTCTGCCGCCGTCAGGGTGGGGATCAGGTTGAAGGTCTGGAAGATGAACCCGATCGAGGTCGCGCGGATGCTGGTGACCTCGCTTTCGTGCATGGTGGTGAGGTCGTCGCCGTCGAGCTTGACGGTGCCCGAGGTGGGGCGGTCCAGGCCGCCGAGCAGGTGCAGCAGGGTGGTCTTGCCGTGGCCGGTGCGGCCTTGGATGGCCAGCCACTCGCCGTCGCCGATGACCAGGTCGATGCCCTGCACGGCGGCGATGGTGCTGCCGCCCTTCCGGAAGTTCCTGGTAACGCCGGTCAGTGCGTACATGGTTCCTCTCCTGGGTTCGCGAGCTGCCTGCTGGTCATCCGATCCGGGCGAGCGCCTCGGCCGGCCTGAGCCGGGCGGCTCGCCAGCCGCCGAGCGAGCCGGCGATCAGCCCGCCGGCGATGGCCAGCGCCACGGCCACCGCGATCGCGGTTACAGTGATCGGCGTGGTCAGGTGAACGGGGACGGTGTGCAGGGCGCCCGGGGCGATCTGCCGTTGTATGCCGCCGCCGTTGAGGCGGACGTCCTGCGGCGGGGCGGAGCCGGGGTTTTGCGCGACGGTGGCCGACAGGTCCGGCGCCAGCGTTCGCACCAGCGCGGCGCCGCCGAACCCGAGGGCGATGCCCGCGGCGGCGCCGACGAGGCCGGTGACGGCGCACTCGCCCAGCAACTGGGCGACGATCCGCGGGTTGCGCCAGCCCAGCGCCTTCAAGGTGCCGAACTCGCGGACCCGGCGGGCCACCGCCGCCATCGTCAGCAGGCTGGTCAACGCGAACGCGGCGGCCAGGGCCGCGACGGCCAGCCACCGGCCCAGGTCTTCGGCCAGGCTGGCGGCGCTGGCCAGCGACCCGCTGACCGCATTGGCCAGGCTGGCCGACGAGGTCACGGTGGCGCCCGGCAGCAGCGCGGCGATCTCGTTTTGCACCGCGGGGATGGCTGCCGCGCTGACGGCCGTCACGTAGATCGCGTCCACCTTGCCGTCCAGGGTGGCCGATCCCTGGAACCGGGCCAGGGCCTGGGCGCGGGCCAGCGGGATGTACACGTCGGCCGCGCCGCCGCCTTGCGGCTGGAGGGCGATCCCGATGATGGTGAAGGCGCGGCCGCCGATGTCGATGGCGGACCCGGTGGTCAGCCTGTTGGCCGTCGCGTACCCGGAGTCCGCCACGGCGACGTTCCGGCCGGTGTCGGAGGCTTCGAACGAGTGGCCCGATTTGATCGTGGCCGAGCCGAACGGGCCGAGGCCGGACTGGGCCAGATCCACCCCGTCGACGGTGAAGGTGGTCCCGGCGGCGTTCGCGGGCAGGTGCCCGCTTTGTTCCTGCGCGATAGAAGGGATGGTCAGGGTGGTGTCGCCGAGGGTCAGGCTGCCCGCCGCGGCTAGCACGCCGCGCAGCCGCGCCACCTGCGGCACCGCGGAGGAGGTCAGCAGGCCGAGCCCGGGCGGAAGCCCGAGCGCATTCACGTTCTGGGGTTCGCGCCCGGGGGTGAAAGCCTGCTCGTACTTGGCGGCCCCGGGCGAGCCGGGCTTGGGCGGGGCGGGCGGCGCGGTGGTGACCACGATGTCGGTGCCGATACCGTACAGGGCCTTCAGCACGCCGGCCTGCGCCTGCCGGACCCCGGCGGAGGCGGCGGTCACGGTGACGACCAGCCCGATCCCCACCGCGAGCCCCAGGGCGGTCACGATCGCCTGGCGCAGCCGGTGCTGCAGCTCACGCCGCAGATACGTCACGAAGAACATGCGTGCTCCTGCAGGACAGTCAGCGCGCCCGCCAGCCGGCGGGCCGCGGTTACCGGATCCTGGATCCTCCTGGCGATCACAAGCCACCGCCCTTGACGCTGCCCGGTCCCACGGAAGACAGCCAGGCCGCGGGCGCCAGCGGCCTGCAGGGGCCGTTGATGGCCGCCTGGAACTGGGGCGAGGCCGGATTGATTCCGCTCCCGGGCCCGAGCTGGCCACCCCTGCCATCCGGATCAGGAAAACCCGGAAAGCCATGCGCCCGCATGCACCCGGCGAAGGCAACGGTGAAACTGCCCGCGGACCCGCCCTGACCGCCGGCTCCCGACGAGGTCCCGCCGCCTGATGAGGTCCCGCTGCTCGCCGAAGAAGCCGAAGAAGCGGTCCTCGTGCCCGCCTGAGAGCCAGCCGAGCTCGCGGAACAAGCCGCTGCGCACAAGGCAAGACCGGCCAGGACTACTGCCCCTGGCCGCCGGTGCCGGCGCCGCGGTACCGCGGTCGCGGACCCTGAGGCGGCCGGGGCAGCAGACGGCCCGGCAGCCGATACCACATGCATTACGCCGTCCTCCTAGGACCGGTGAGATATCCGTCGGAGGCGACGCTACGAAACCGGCGGTCTCAGCAACGGAACGGAAGCCGTTACGGCGCTGTTACCGGCGATCCGGCACCATGGGATCTTGGGTATGGGCGGACGGCTCACCTTGGGCCGGGCCTGGAACCTCCCGGAGGGCGTGGCGGATGAGGGTGCTGATCGTCGAGGATCACAGGAAGCTTGCCGAGAAGATAGCAGGCGGGCTGCGGCGTGACGGCATGGCGGCAGACGTTGCCCTGGACGGCCAGGACGCACTCGACCATGCCAGCGTGAACCGCTACGACGTCATCGTGCTGGACCGCGATCTCCCCAGGGTGCACGGAGACGAGGTGTGCCGGTCCCTGCTGGCAAGGGGCTGCGAAAGCAGGATCCTGATGCTGACGGCGGCCGGCGCGATCGAGGACAGGGTGGACGGTCTGGGCCTCGGCGCCGACGACTACCTGCCCAAGCCGTTCGCATTCGCTGAACTGGTCGCCAGGATCAGGGCGCTGGCCCGCCGCTCCCGCCCGCCAGCGCCCCCGGTGCTGGTCCGCGGCGACCTGCGACTCGACCCGGCGCGGCGGGTCGCTACCCGCGGCGGGCTGCGCCTTGCGCTCAGCCCGAAGGAGCTCGCCGTCCTTGAGCTGCTGCTTGAGGCCCGAGGCGCGGTGGTGTCGGCCGAGGAACTTCTGGAGCGAGCCTGGGATGAGATGGCCGACCCGTTCTCCAGCGCCGTCAAGATGACCATCAGCCGCCTGCGGGCAAAGCTTGGTGATCCTCCGGTCATCCAAACCGTGGCCCAGGCCGGCTACCGGATTCGATGACGGCGATGTCCTTCCGGCCGCGCCTGCCCAAGCCGACCGTCCGGCTGCGCCTCACCCTCCTGTACGGCGGTCTTTTCCTCTTGTCAGGCTGCGGGCTGCTCGCCGTGACCTACCTGCTCGCGGCAGCCCAGTTCCCCGGCAGTTACAGCACCGGCGTGGGCGCGCACCCGTCCCACCCGGACACAGCCAGCACCCGGTTCCTCCCGCCATCGGCCGGGACGCAGCCAGCCAGCGGGACGCAGCAAGCCCAGCAGCACGCGGCCGACCTGCACCAGCTCCTCATCCAGTCCGTCTTCGCCCTGGCCATCACGGCGGCCGTCGCCATCGGGCTCGGGTGGCTGGTGGCAGGCCGCATCCTGCGGCCGCTGCGCGCGATCACGACCGCTACCCGGCAGATCTCAGAAAGCAGCCTGCATCAGCGACTCGCCGCGCAAGGCCCGGACGATGAGATCAAGGACCTCGCCGACACCATCGACGGCCTGCTCACCCGGCTGGACACCGCCTTCGACGCCCAACGGCGGTTTGCCGCCAACGCCTCGCACGAACTGCGCACGCCGCTCGCTCTCGAACGCACCACGATCGAGCTGGCCCTTGCCGACCCGGCCGCGACCGCCGAATCACTGCGGTCAGCCTGCGAAGAGGTGCTGGCAGCGGGCCAGCACCAGGAAAAGCTCATCGAGGCACTGCTCACCCTGGCGCGCAGCCAGCAAGGACTTGACCACCGCGCGCCAGTCGACCTCGCCGATGTCGCCCGGAGCGTACTGCGAAGCCGGCGCCCCGCCGCGCAGAACCGAGGGCTGCACCTCAGCGGCAGGCTCAGCCCCGCCCCCACCTCGGGCGACCCGCAGCTCATCGAACGGCTCACGGCCAACCTGATCGACAACGCCCTATCCCACAACGTGGCTGAGGGGCGGGCCGAGATCGCGACGGGCACCACCGCCGGGCGTGCCATCCTGTCGGTCACCAACACCGGGCCGGTGATACCCGCCAGCCAGCTCGACCGGCTGTTCCAGCCATTCCAGCGTGCCCAGGACCGGGTCAGCGAACCGGAAGGAACCGGCCTCGGCCTGTCAATCGTCGCAGCCATCGCCAAGGCCCACGACGCGGTTCTCACCGCCCGCCCCGAACCCGGCGGAGGGCTCACTGTAACAGTGAGCTTCACCATCCCTGCCACCCGCACCGACAGCTCCCGCCCGGAATAGCACGCTACCTGCCTGATTCCCAACCGGCCTGCCGTCAGAATGCCTACGGCGCCGGCAAGCCGAATCTTGGAAATTGACAGTTTCTTGTCCGACTAGCTATAGCTATCGGGCGAAGGAGGCGGGGAAGCCCTCGCGCCAGCTGGGATAACGGGGCGTCCAGTCGAGTTCCTTGCGGGCCTTGGCGTTGGACGCGCCGCGCGCCTGGGTCATGATCGGCAGCATCCCGCCCATGAGCAGTCCGGCCAGCCAGGCCGGGACATGGTAGGGCGGCTTCGCGCCGACGGCCGTGGCGAGGCCGGGGAGCCAGTCGCGCATCGGGGCGGGCTCGTCGTCGGTGATGTTGTAGAGCGCGGGCCCGACCGCGTCGAGGGCGAGCACGGTCGCGGTCGCCGCGTCATAGAGGTGGATGAACGGCATGATGCCGCCGCCGTCGCCGACGAGCGGGAACTGCCGCTTCCGCACCGCCCGCACCATCGCGTCTGCGCACCGACGGCTTCGCCGGCGGGCCAGCGGTCTTGCGCGGCGGCACCACCGTGGCGAATGCCGTGACCCGCAGCGCCAGCCCGGTCGCGGAGTTCCACCCCGTTCTGGTCAACGGCGCCGTTGGCATACTCGTCACCCTGAAGGGCCGCCCGGCCGCCCTGATGGCCTTCACGATCATCAACGGCCGCATCGCAGCGGTAGACGGCATCACCGACCCGCACCGGGTCAGGAAGCTGGTCGGCTAGCTGCCGGCCATCGCGGCGCTGGTGCGATCGACCTGTAGCTATGATCGTGTGCCCTTCGGGTCGCATAACTCCCCAAAGGTCACACGATAATGGTGTCAACCCGGGATCGGGCGTGCGCGATCACTCGCCATCCACCTGGCCGGAGGATAACAGCAAGAAGCGCCGCGCGCAGTCCTTAGAACGAGCCCTCGCCGGGAATGCGGAGCTCGTAGAGTGGAGGGTGGCCGCAACGGTAAGGCATCGGTGGCCCTCGGGAATACCGCGCGCGGCGCAAGTGCTGCTACTGTATGGTCATTGACCAGTCCGGTACGCAGACGTGCCGGGCGTGCAAGCGGAGGACCACCTCCCACCTGGCCAGCCTTCGGGCCGGCGGGTTCGGCCGCTTCCGGGTTAGCCAGGGTTCCTGGTTAGCACGGCGAGCGGCACGGCGCGGTCGCCAGCGTGGCTGGCTGACGGTACCGGAGATGTGGTTGCCTCGCGGCGCACAGCGCCTTGCGGGGCTTTTTCCGTTTGGCCAGGTCAGTGGGCAGGAAAACTGTTGTCGGACGGCCGACGGCAGCACAACAATAGCGTCGCCGGGGAAGCCGGCAACAGATGAGGCTCTGGAGGTCACATCAGCGTCGAAACGCGCATCAACGACCGCATCCGCACCCCTGAGGTCCGACTCGTCGGCGCCAAGGGCGAGCAGATCGGGATCGTCTCGATCACCGAGGCGCTCCGGCTTGCTCAGGAGGCCGACCTTGACCTAGTCGAGGTCGCCCCGACCGCGCGTCCCCCGGTCTGCAAGCTCATGGACTACGGCAAGTTCAAGTACGAGGCCGCGCTGAAGGCGCGGGAGTCGCGCAAGAACCAGACGCAGACGATCGTCAAGGAGATCAAGCTCCGCCCGAAGATCGACCCGCACGACTACGGCACCAAGAAGGGCCACGTCGAGCGGTTCCTCAAGGCGGGCGACAAGGTCAAGGTGACGATCATGTTCCGCGGCCGTGAGCAGTCCCGGCCGGAGCTCGGCTTCCGGCTGCTGCAGAAGCTGGCCGACGACGTGCAGGAGCTCGGCTTCGTCGAGTCGCAGGCCAAGCAGGACGGCCGGAACATGATCATGGTGATCGGCCCGCACCGCCGTGCGCCGGAGCGCAGGGCTGCGGGTGGCGCGCCGCACGGGGACGCGGAGACGCAGTCGCGCCCGGTGCCGAGCCCACGGGGCGAGGCGCCGGCGGAGAGCGCGGCGCAGACCGCCGCGGGGGCCGCAGTCGAGGCCCCGGCGGCGACGGACGCGTAGAGGTTTACCCCGGCTACGGGGAGAAGGCGGTCCGGTCAGGCAGGTGCCATGGCCGGACCGCGACCGGCTTAGTTAAAGCTGCCTGCGAGCGGCGAAGAGTTTGATAGGAGACGGCGACCATGCCGAAGATGAAGACGCACAGCGGCGCCGCCAAGCGGTTCAAGCTCACCGGCACTGGCAAGGTGATGCGGTTGCGTGCCAACCGGCAGCACCTGTTCGAGCACAAGTCCTCTCGCGTCACGCGGCGGCTCTACGGCGAGGTTGAGCTCGCTCCGTCCAACACGCGCCAGATCAAGCGACTGCTCGGCAAGTAGCCGACCCCTAGTTACCGCAGCCCAGAGGGAGATTGAACGATGGCACGCGTCAAGCGCTCGCTTAACGCCAAGAAGAAGCGCAGGGTTGTCCTCGAGCGGGCGAAGGGCTATCGGGGCCAGCGGTCCCGGCTCTACCGCAAGGCCAAGGAGCAGCTGCTCCACTCGATGACCTACGCCTACCGCGACCGCAAGGACCGCAAGGGCAACTTCCGCCGCCTGTGGATTCAGCGCATCAACGCGGCGTCGCGCGCGAACGGGCTGACCTACAACCGCTTCGTGCAGGGCCTCAAGGCGGCCGGCGTCGAGGTGGACCGCAAGGTGCTCGCCGACCTTGCCGTGACCGACGCTGCGGCCTTCGCCGCACTGGTCGAGGTGGCGCGCCATGCGCTCCCCAAGACCGTCAGCGCGGCGGCCTAAAACCCGCTGCCACGCGCTGTCACGGCCACTGATGGAAGAAAAGCACGCTATACGTGTGCTTTTCTTCCATCATGGAAAAGTGTCCGCGATCATGGTCCGCGGCCGCGGAAGCCGGTCGCCGTTGCAGCTGGGCCGGGGTGCGTAAAACGCGCAAATCGACGCATTCGCCGCCAGCTAACATTCAGCTAACCAGCTAACGAGGCCATTGGACATGTACGCGACCGCTAGCGCCACGCGGATCAAGGCCGCACGGCGGCTGACCAAGCGGGCGCTCCGCGAGCGTGAGCGGTCCTTCCTCGCCGAGGGGCCGCAGGCGGTTGCCGAGGCCCTGGCGACCGGCGCCCGGGTCAGCGGCCTGTTCGTCACCGCGCCAGCTCAGGCCAGGCACGCCGATCTGGTCGAAGCGGTCGAGGCCGCTGGCGTCGAGGTGTACCTGGTCAGCGGCGAGGTGATGGGCGAGCTCGCGCAGACCGTCACCCCGCAGGGGCTGCTTGCCGTCTGCGACTTCGTTGACGTACCGCTCGACCGCCTGGCGAACAGCAAGATGCGACTTGTCGCCGTCCTTGCCAACGTCAGGGACCCGGGCAACGCGGGCACCGTGCTGCGCGCCGGCGACGCGGCGGGCGCGGACGCGGTCATCTTCGCCGACGCGTCGGTTGACCTCTACAACGGCAAATGCGTGCGGGCGTCAGCGGGCAGCCTTTTTCACCTTCCGGTCGTGGCCGGCGGCCGCCTCCCCGAGACGATCGCCACGCTGCGGCAGGCCGGACTGCGGATCTTCGCGGCGGACGGCCGCGCGGGCAGCACCCTGGACGATCCGGCAACCGCTGAGGCCCTGTCGGCGCCGACCGCGTGGCTGTTCGGCAACGAGGCCTGGGGGCTCCCCGACGACCTGCTGGCGCTCGCCGACCAGTCCGTGGCCGTGCCGATCTACGGCCGCGCCGAGTCGCTTAACCTCGCCTCCGCCGCGGCGGTGTGCCTGTACGCCTCCGCCTCCGCCCAGCGCGCCGCCGCCCGCCCCGCTCACGCCCGCCCCGCTGGCCCCAGCTAAGCGGCCGATCAGCCGCCAGGCCCCGGTGCGCGGCTAGATTGCCCCCGTGGCCACCGGCGGACATGGCGTTGCCGGCCAGGCAGGCAGCCGGCGTCGTTCGGTGGGTCAAATCGTCACGTCGCGAGCCATTATGATTACATCGCGTGGCGCGCCCTAAGGCGATCTATGAATCCCCGTGGCATTGGGTATTTACGCTATAACGTAGCGAAATCCCGAAGCGGGGTACTGTCGGCGAGGTACATTTACACGCTAGAGTCTGATCACATTCCGTCACCCGCATCGCGGACCAAGCCGGCAACGGCCGCCCGATGCGGCCCCCCTGCTGGACGGAGGCGTTGCAGTCGTGGAGGACAACAGCCCGGGTCGGGTCCCACCCGCCGGCTCCGCGCGTGCCGACCGCATGCCCACACCGCTCACGCCCGCTGCCCTCGAAGCCCAGGCGCTGATCGCGGACGAGCTGCCGGACGGCCTCGTGGTCGCCGACGGCACCGGCCGCGTGGTCGTCTTCAACCGGGCCGCCGCCCGCCTCACCGGGCTCGCCGCCGAGGAGGCCATCGGCAAGTACGTCTTCGACGCGCTGCAGTTCCGCGACGAGGACGGCCGCGACTGGTGGGTGTGCTCCGATCCGTACAACGGCCTGGCCACCCGCACCCGACACCCGGAGCGGTCGCTCTACCTCGCAGACGGCACCGAACTGCTGGTCTCGGTCGGCTACGTGCGCGACGGCCGCTCCGGCCCGGTCCGCCGCCTGGTCATCACGCTGCGGGGCGCGCAGCAGCGGGCCCGGCTGGAGCGCAGCCGCGCCGAGCTCGTCTCCACCGTGGCGCACGAGCTCCGTTCCCCGCTGACCTCGGTCAAGGGGTTCACCGCCACGCTGCTCGCCAAATGGGGCCGGTTCACCGACGACCAGAAGCGGGTCATGCTGGAAACGGTCAACGCCGACGCGGACCGGGTGACCAGGCTGATCACCGAGCTGCTGGACGTCTCGCGGATCGAGTCCGGCCGGATGGAGGTCCACCGGCAGCTCGTCGACTTGCCGGACCGGGCCAGGAAGATCATCGCCGGCCGGGTGGCGGCGGGCGAGCCCGAGGACAGGTTCCGCCTCGAGGCCGTTCCCGACCTGCCGGAGACCTGGCTGGACGCTGACAAGATCGACCAGATCCTCGGCAATCTCGTCGAGAACGCCGTCAGGCACGGGGCTGGTACCATAACGGTTGTGGTGAACAGTGCGCGCATGAGCACTGGCGATCGGCCAGCGGCCGTCGCCGTGTCCGTGCGCGACCAGGGGGAGGGCATCTCCCCGGAGATGGCGCCCCGGGTGTTCCGCCAGTTCTGGCGGGGCAAGCGCCGCGGCGGCACCGGCCTCGGCCTCTACATCGTCAAGGGCCTGGTCGAAGCGCTCGACGGCGACATCATCGTGTGCCGCGCTCCCGGCGGCGGCGCCGAGTTCCGATTTACCGTGCCCGCGGGCACGCCCATCGCCTAGGCGGCCTGACGCCGCCAGGCAGGCAAGCGCTCAACCGCGGGCTTTCCGCTGTCCGCGCAGGCACCCGGTCAACCCGCCGCAAGCAGCGCGCGGATCTGTGCGGGATCATGGTGCTACCACGGCCCTGGCCCCCCACCCAGTACAGTTCGGTGTGCTGGAGGGAGTAGGCCGCGTGCGTTCATCATGACCCGCGACCGGTGCCCCGGCGGGCCTTCCAGCGGCTCGATGACCTCAAGGAAGCGACAACATGTCCGCACCAAATAAGAACTATGACCCGGTCGCGGTGACCGCGCTGTCGGCCGAGGCGGTCGAAGCCGCGACTGCGGCCGCGCTCGACGCGATCGCCGCAGCGTCCACCCTTGACGAGCTCAAGGCGGCCCGCCTCGCGCACGCCGGCGACCGGTCGCCGCTGTCGGCGGCCCGCGCCGAGATCGGCGCGCTCCCGCCGGAGGCCAAGGCCGACGCCGGGCGCCGCGTCGGCGCCGCGATCGCGCAAGTCAGGGACGCCCTGGCCGCGCGCCAGGAGAAGCTCGAGCAGATCCGTGACGAGCAGGTCCTGGTCACGGAGAGGGTCGATGTCACGCTGCCCTACGATCGGACGCCGCAGGGCGCCCGCGACCCGGTCTCCATGATGGCCGACCGGCTCGCCGACGTGTTCGTGGCGATGGGCTACGAGGTCGCCGAAGGGCCCGAGGTCGAGGCCGAGTGGTACAACTTTGACGCGCTCAACATCCCGCCCGACCACCCCGCCCGGGAGATGCAGGACACGCTCTTCATCGCGCCCTCGGGGCCTGAGGCGATGGGGGGGCGAGCAGCCCCCCCGAGGGGGGCATGGGGGGGCGAGCAGCCCCCCCATGAGCGGGGGGATCCCGGCGGGGTACGCCCCCCCGGGAGTAACAGCGGCCTGGTGTTGCGCACGCACACCTCGCCGGTGCAGATCCGCTCCCTGCTGACGAGGCCGCTGCCGCTTTACGTGGTCAGCCCGGGGAAGGCGTACAGGAACGAGGCCCTGGACGCCACCCACCTGCCGGTCTTCTACCAGATCGAGGGGCTCGCCGTCGATGAGGGCCTGACGATGGCGGACATGCGCGGGGCGATCCAGGCGTTCGTCGACGCGCTCTTCGGCGCCGGTCTTAGGACGCGGCTGCGGCCGGACTACTTCCCCTTCACCGAGCCGTCGGCCGACGTGTCGATGGAGTGCCACGTCTGCCGGGGCGAGTCAACCAAGCCGGGCGCCGACTCCTGCCGGGTCTGCCGGTCAAGCGGCTGGATCGAGATCGCCGGCTGCGGCATGGTCAACCCCAGGGTGCTCGTCGCCTGCGGCATCGACCCCGACCGGTACAGCGGGTTCGCGTTCGGCCTCGGCATCGAGCGGGCGCTGATGCTGGCCCACGGGATCAACGAGATCAGGGACACCTACGACGGCGACGTGCGGTTCAGCCGGGCATTCGGGACGGAGATCTAACAGCGATGCGGGTACCAATTTCCTGGCTGCGCGAGTACGCGCCGATCGCCGCGCAGGTCGACGCGCAAGAGGTCGGGCGGCGGCTGACCGCGGCCGGCCTCGAGGTCGAGGCGGTCGAGCAGGTCGGCCACGACATCCACGGCGTCATCGTCGCCCAGGTGCTCACGATCGAGGAGCTGACCGGGTTCAAGAGGCCGATCCGGTACTGCCGGGTCGCCGCCAGCGACGCCGAGCTGACCGTCGACCCGGAGACGGTCAACGGCGTGATCTGCGCCGCCAGCAATTTCAAGGAGGGCGACCGGGTCGCCTTCGCCGTGCCCGGGGCGACCCTGCCCGGCGGCTTCGAGGTAACCGCGGCGAAGAAGTACGGCCGCGTCTCCCGCGGCATGATCTGCGCGGTCGACGAGCTCGGCATTGGCGAGGACCACAGCGGCGTCCTGATCCTGCCGCCGGACGCCCCGCTCGGCGTCGATTTCACGGAGTACGCGCGGCTGCGCGATGAGGTGCTCGACATCAGCGTGACCCCCGACCGAGGCTACGCCGTCTCCATCCGGGGCGTCGCCCGCGAGCTCGCCAGCGCCTACCGGGTCCCGTACACGGACCCGGCCGAGACCTTCGTCCCCGGCGAGGACGCCTCCCGGCAGCCTGCCCCCGGCGAGTCCGAGGACGACAGCGCCGATGCCGGCGAGCGGCCCTGGCCGGCCGCCATCGCCGACCCCACCGCCTGCGACCGCTTCGTGCTGCGCGAGGTCCGGGGCTTCGACCCCGCGGCCCCGACCCCGCTGTGGATGCTAGTCCGCCTCGCCCGCTGCGGCATGCGCTCGGTCTCCCTGGCCGTCGACGTCACCAACTACCTGATGATCGAGCTCGGCCAGCCGCTGCACGCCTTCGACTCCGGCAAGCTCAGCGGGCCGATCGTCGTGCGACGGGCCCAGCCCGGCGAGACCCTGACCACGCTCGACCACGTGACCAGGAAGCTGTACGCCGACGACATCCTGATCACCGACGACAGCGGGCCGATCTCGCTGGCGGGCACGATGGGCGGCCTGGCGACCGAGATCGACGACAATTCGGCGAACATCGTCATCGAGGGCGCGCACTTCTCCGACACCGGCACCGCGAAGATGGCCCGCCGCCACCGCCTGCACTCCGAGGCGTCCTACCGGTTCGAGCGCGGCGTCGACCGCGAGCTGCCGCTGCGCGCGACCCAGCGCGCCGCCGCGCTGCTCGCCTCCCTCGGCGGCGCGGCCGTCGTGCCCGGGGCCACGCACGCGCAGGAGCCGGTGACGCCGGTCACCATCACGATGGCGGCCGACTACCCGGACCGGGTGGCCGGGATGGCCTACGGTGTGGACATCGTGGTCGCGCGGCTGGCCGAGGTCGGCTGCGACGTCCGCTCCACCCCGGCGTCGCAGCAGCCGACGGTCGCCCCCTGGCGCGCGCAACCACCGCCGGATGGCGCCGGTCACCCGGCCGAGCACGACCGTCAGCACACGGTCCTGATCGTGACCCCGCCGTCCTGGCGCCCCGACCTCACCGACCCGGCCGACCTGGCCGAAGAGGTCATCCGCCTCGAGGGCTACAGCAACGTCCCGGTCAGCCGGCCCCGCGCCACCGCCGGCCGGGGTCTCACCGCGCGGCAGAAGACGCTCCGCTCCATCGCTCGCACCCTGAGCGAAGCCGGGTTCGTCGAGGTTCACTCCGACCCGTTCGGGCCGGAGAAGGAGGCCGACAGCCTCATGCTGCCGCCCGAGGACCCGCGCCGTCCGACGGTCAAGGTCGCGAACCCGCTCAGCGAGGACCAGCCGAGCCTGCGCACCACGCTGCTGCCCGGCCTGTTCCGCACCCTGGCGCGGAACGTCGGGAAGGGCTTCGGCGACATCGAGCTCTTCGAGACCGGTCTGGTCTTCCGGCCCAGGCCCGGCGCGTCGGTGACCGCGCCGATCCTGGGCACCGACCGGGGCCCCACCGAGGCCGAGCTCGCGACGCTCGCGGCGGCGCTGCCCGACCAGCCGCTGCTGGTCGCGGGCGTCCTCGCGGGCAACCGGGAGCTACCCGGCTGGTGGGGGCCTGGCCGCGCCGGGACCTGGGCGGACGCCATCGAGGCGGCCCGCTTGGTGGGCGCGGCGAGCCATCTGGTGCTGGACGTGCGGTCCGCCGCGGCGGCGCCCTGGCACCCCGGTCGCTGCGCCGCGCTGTACGTCCGTGCCGCGGGCACCGTCGGCCAGGCGGCCGGCACCGACGGCGGCACGGCGGGTGAGTGGCTGGCCGGCTTCGCCGGTGAGCTGCACCCGCGCGTCCTCGCGGCCTACGGCCTGCCCCCGCGCAGCAGCGCGTTCGAGCTCGACTTCGGGGTGCTCGCCGCCGCCGCCGAGGCCCAGGGCCCGGTCCGCGGGCCCGCGCTGTCCGCCTACCCGCTGGCCACCCAGGATGTCGCGCTCGTCGTCGCCGACGACGTGCCCGCCGCCGAAGTGGTGGCCGCGCTCAGGGCAGGCGCGGGCGAGCTCCTCGAGGACGTCCGGCTCTTCGACGTCTACACCGGCGACCAGCTGGGCGAGGGCCGCAAGTCGCTGGCCTACACGCTGCGCCTGCGCGCACCGGACCGCACGCTGACCGCCGCCGAGGCGACGGCGGCCCGCGACGCCGCCGTCGCCGAGGCCGCCCGCCGCACCGGCGCGATCCTGCGCGCCTGAGACAAAGATCACCCCGAGGATCAAAAACGTCGTATCGAACGGACGCGTGGCTTCGCGCCACCCGTCCGCTTTATCACACTTCTGATGCGTGCGAGACGCCTGTGATATGGTAACATTTCAGTAACGTCGTGGAACGCGCGAGTACCGTCAAGGCTCACTGCAAACGCTTGCAGCGTCGGTTTCTTGCGCTCCTGTGCACAACGCCGTCCATGGGTCTCCTGTCGGTCAGTAGCCGTGTTTTGACAGTGCGCACGTGAAAACTGTGACAATGTGGGTTTAGCACCGTACGTTGCGCTATCGATCGTGCTCAGCGAGGACAGCGACGGGAATCATCGAGCAAGGAAGGAGGTCAGATGGGTCACGCGCGCAGCGTCGTGTTCCGCCACGGAAGGCCCCGTGCGCGGGATTGGCCGGTCTGGTCCCTGCCGAAGCGCCTGATCGCACTGCTGTCGGTCGTTACCTGCGGGTATCTGGCCTGGATCGTCGTGTACGCGGGCGATTTCCACCTCCGCCTGGCCAACATCGGGCTGTTCGCCGCGCTGCTCGCCTGCGGCGCCTTCTCGGTTGAGATGTCGCGCCGCGCCAGCCAGCCGGCCGGCGTGGTGAAGGACGTCTACGCCGTCTGGGAACTCCCCATGGTGTTCCTGCTGCCAGGGCTCTACGCGCTGATCGTCCCGGCCATCCGGCTGACGCTGACCCAGTGGCGGGTCGGGCGGGTGCCGGCGTACCGCCGGGTCTACACGGCGGCGACGATCGGCATCGGCTACGGCTGCGCGCGCCTGGTCTACGAGTCGATGATGCCCAAGGGCCTGCCGGCGCGCGCGTACCTGTGGAGCGACACGCCGATGTGGCTGGTGGCGGCAGGGGCCGGCGTCATCGCGCAGTGGGTAATCAACCAGGTGCTTATCGGCGCAGCCCTCAAGCTGAACGACCCGACCGCGCGCGTCCGTGATGAGCTGTTCGGCCGCGAGGGGCTGCACAACGACGCGACCGAGCTGTGCGCGGCGCTGCTGGTCGCCGTTGGCATGACGATCAGCTTCCTGACGCTGATCATCGCGCTGCCGCTCGCCACGCTGCTGCAACGGTCGGTCCGGCACACGCACCTGCTCAACGAGGCGCGGGCGGACTCCAAGACCGGGCTGCTCAACTCCGCGACCTGGGAACGCGAGGCGGTCGTCGAGGTGGCCCGCGCCGTCCGCACCTCCTCGCCGCTGGCGGTGGCCCTGCTAGACCTAGACCGGTTCAAGCAGGTCAACGACACCTACGGCCACCTGATCGGCGACGAGGTGCTGCGCCAGATCGCCGACACGATGACCGGGGTGCTGCGCGAATACGACGTGGCGGGCCGGTTCGGCGGCGAGGAGTTCGTCATGCTGCTCCCGCAGACTCGCGCGCCGGACGCGTTCAAGATCGCCGACCGGGTGCGCGCGCGCATCGCGCGGCTGCCGATCGTCACCAGCTCGGGCGAGCGGGTGGCGGTAACGGTCTCCATCGGGGTGGCGGCGCTTGACGCCGGATCGAGCCGGGAGCTGACCGACCTGCTCGCCGCCGCCGACGCCGCTCTGTACCGGGCCAAGGCCTCCGGCCGCGACCAGGTGCAGATGATCAGCACCAGCCGAGGCCTGAGCGCGGTGCGCTCGCCGGCCGATGACGACGCGGCCATGTCCGCGACCGCGGCGGCGACGTGCCGCCCGGCCGCGGCCCCGCAGGACGCGGAGCTAGCCGCCGACGAGTTCGACAACGCGCTTCAGCTCACAGAAGACGGCAGCTCGAGCACCTCGACAACCTCCGCCGTCGCGGTCTGACGCACCACCGGTGCGGCGTACTCCTGCTCCACGAATAAGCATCTTGCATATTCATGCAATGGAATGCATACTTCTTCGTGAAGCTAGGAGGCAACATGGGCACACGGGTCGCTGTCGCAGGGGCCAGCGGCTACGCGGGCGGCGAACTGCTCCGCCTGCTCGCCGGCCACCCGGACCTGGAGATCGCGGCGGTCGCCGCGGGCAGCAGCACGGGAAAGCCAATCACGTCGATTCACCCCAACCTCACCGGTCACCCCCGTTTCGACGGCAAGAACTTCGACGCGACCGACGCCGACGCGCTGCGGGACGCCGAGCTCATCTTCATGGCCCTCCCGCACGGCGAGTCGGCCATCCTCGCGGACCAGCTGCCCAACGCGAAGATCATCGACCTGTCGGCCGACTTCCGCCTCGGCGACGAGGAAGCCTGGCGCCAGTTCTACGGCCAGGACGTCCGGCACGCCGGCCGCTGGGCCTACGGCCTGCCCGAGCTGCCCGGCGCCAGGGAGAAGATCAAGGCGGCCCGCACCGTCGCCGCCCCCGGCTGCTACGCGACCACGTCCATCCTCGCGCTCGCCCCGCTGCTGGCCGCGGGCCTGGTCGAGCCGGCCGACATCGTGATCGTCGCCGCCTCGGGCACCACCGGCGCCGGCCGCTCGCCTCGCGCCGACCTGCTCGCCAGCGAGGTCATGGGGTCCATGTCCGCCTACCAGGTCGGCGGCACCCACCGGCACACGCCGGAGATCGAGCAGGCGCTCAGCGAAGTTCAAAGGCTTTCGTCTGAACGTACCGGTGCTTCGCCTGGCCCGGTCACCCTCTCCTTCACCCCCACGCTGGCCCCGATGCCGCGCGGCATCCTCGCCACCGCCACCGCCCGGCTGGCGCCGGGCGTGGCGGACAGCGCGGACGTGACTGCGCTGCTGCGCGACGCGTTCGCCGACGCCTACGCGGGCGGCCCGTTCGTCCACCTGCTCCCCGACGGCCAGTGGCCGGCGACCGGCGCGGTGGCCGGCTCCAACGGCGCGCACCTCCAGGTCGCGGCCGACCTGCACGCGGGCCGCGCGATCGTGGTCGCCACCACCGACAACCTCGGCAAGGGCGCGGCCGGCCAGGCCGTGCAGATCGCCAACCTGATGCTCGGCCTCCCCGAGGGGCCGGCCTGACCACCCATGGAGTAGCGCCGTGAGCGAGCTTGCGAGCGAATCAGTAGGCACTGTGCGTCCGCGAATGCGGACGACGAGCGCCAGCGAGGAATCCGTATGAGCGTGACCGCACCCCTGGGCTTCCGCGCCGCCGGCGTGGCGGCCGGTCTCAAGAGCTCCGGCGAGCGGGACGTCGCCGTCGTCATCAACGACGGTCCCTCCCGCGCCGCCGCCGCCGTTTTCACCACCAACCGGGTGCAGGCCGCCCCGGTGAAGTGGACCCGCCAGGTGGTCAGCGGCGGCCGGGTCCGCGCCGTGGTGCTCAACTCCGGCGGCGCCAACGCCTGCACCGGGCCGCTCGGCTTCCAGGACACGCACGCCACCGCCGAGCGGCTGGCCGCCACGCTTGACGACTCGCCGGGCGAGATCGCGGTCTGCTCGACCGGCCTGATCGGCGATCGGCTGCCGATGGACAAGCTGCTGCCCGCCGTGGACGCGGCCGTCGCCGAGGCGGACAGGTCCGGGGGAGTGCACGCGGCCGACGCGATCCGCACCACCGACACGATCATCAAGATCGCCTTCCGTCGCCAGGACGGCTTTAGCGTCGGCGGCATGGCCAAGGGCGCAGGCATGCTCGCCCCGTCGCTGGCCACCCTGCTGGTGGTGCTCACCACCGACGCGGAACTCACCGCCGCCGAGCTCGACTCGGCGCTGCGCAGCGCGACCGCCGTCACCTTCGACCGGCTCGACTCCGACGGGTGCATGTCCACCAACGACACCGTGCTGCTGATGGCCAGCGGCGCGTCCGGGGTCAAGCCGGACAAGCGGGACTTCACCAGGACGCTGACCGAGGTCTGCGCCGACCTGGCCCGCCAGCTGCAGCGCAACGCCGAGGGTGCCTCTAAGTACGTCACCATCGAGGTGGTCGGCGGGGCCAGCGAGAACGACGCGGTCACGGTCGGCCGCAGCGTCGCGCGCAACAACCTGCTCAAGTGCGCGCTGGCCGGGGCCGACCCCAACTGGGGCCGGGTGCTGACCGCGGTCGGCACCACCGACGCGGTCTTCGACCCGGACCGGCTCAACGTGGCGATGAACGGCATCTGGGTCTGCCGGGGCGGCGCGCCCGGCGACGACCGCTCGAAGGTCGACCTCAGCGGCAAGGACGTCACGATCACCGTCGACCTGTCCGCCGGGCCGCACAGCGCGGTGCTCCTCACCACCGACCTGACCGAGGCCTACGTGCACGAGAACTCGGCCTATTCGACATGACGATCATCACCTCGGGCGGCAAGGACGAGGCGCGCCGGGCGTCCGCCACCGCGAAGGCGACGACGCTGATCGAGGCGCTGCCCTGGCTCGACCAGTTCCACGGCGAGACCGTGGTGATCAAGTACGGCGGGCACGCGATGACCGCCGACGAGCTGCGCGCCGGGTTCGCCCAGGACCTGGTCTTCCTCCGGCGCGCCGGGCTCCGCCCGGTCGTCGTGCACGGCGGCGGCCCGCAGGTCACCGGGCACCTGGAGCGGCTCGGCATCGGGTCGGAGTTCACCGCCGGGCTCCGGGTGACCACCTCCGAGACCATCGACGTCGTCCGGATGGTGCTCAACGGCAAGGTCAACAAGGACATCGTCGGCCTCATCAACCGGCACGGCCCGTACGCGGTCGGCCTGTCGGGCGAGGACGCCAACCTGTTCACCGCTGCGCGCAAGCACGCGCTAGTGGACGGCGAGCCGGTGGACATCGGCCTGGTCGGCGAGATCATCGACACCGACCCGTCGATGGTCGAGGCGCTGCTGGACGACGGCCGGATCCCCGTCGTCTCCAGCATCGCCCGCGGCGACGGCGACGGCGCGGTCTACAACGTCAACGCCGACACCGCCGCCGCCGCCCTGGCGGTCGCGCTCGGCGCGGCCAAGCTGGTCGTGCTGACCGACGTCGAGGGCCTGTACCGGGACTGGCCCTCCTCCGACGAGGTGATCAGCTCACTCGACGCCGACGACCTGGAAAAGCTACTCCCGTCCCTGTCGGCCGGGATGATCCCGAAGATGGAGGCCTGCCGCACCGCGGTCAACGGCGGCGTCGCCCAGGCTCACGTCCTCGACGGCCGCCTCAGCCACGCCATCCTGCTGGAGATCTTCACCGACTCCGGCATCGGCACGATGGTCCTCCCCGCCCCAGCTGGAGATGCCCGATGAGCGAGAGCGAAGCACTGAGGAAGCGGTTCGAGGCCGCCATGATGATGAACTACGGCACGCCGCCGCTCGCTCTGACCCGCGGCGAGGGTAGCCGCGTCTGGGACGCCGACGGCAACCGCTACCTGGACCTGATCGCCGGCGTCGCCGTCTCCGCGCTCGGCCACGCCCACCCGGCCATCGTCAGCGCGGTCACGACCCAGGCCGGCCTGATCGCGCACACCAGCAACCTGTTCGTGCACGAGCCCGGCGTCCAGCTGGCGGAGAAGCTGCTGGCCCTGCTGCACGCCGACGCCCACGGCGGAGCGCGGATCTTCTTCTGCAACTCCGGTACCGAGGCCAACGAGGCGGCGCTCAAGCTGGTCCGCCGCCGGCAGGGCAAGGACCGCCCGGTGATCGTCGCCGCCGACCACAGCTTCCACGGCCGCACCATGGGCGCGCTCGCGATCACCGGCAAGGAGTCGATCCGCGCGCCGTTCGCCCCGTTCGGGTTTGACGTCCGCTGGGTGGAGTACGGCGACGCCGGCGCCCTCGCCCAGGCCGTCGACGAGCGGACCGCGGCCGTCATCCTCGAGCCGACCCAGGGCGAGGGCGGCGTCATCCCCGCCCCGGCCGGGTACCTCGCCGCCGCCCGCGCGGCCTGCGACCGGGCCGGCGCGCTGCTGGTGCTCGACGAGATCCAGTCGGGCATCGGCCGGACCGGCGCGTGGTTCGCGCACCAGGCCGAGGGGGTCACCCCGGACGTGCTCTCGCTGGCCAAGGGCCTCGGCGGCGGCCTGCCGATCGGCGCGTGCATCGGCTTCGGCGAGAGCGCCACCGCGCTGCGGGCCGGCGATCACGGCTCGACCTTCGGCGGCAACCCGATCGCCTGCGCCGCCGCCCTGGCGGTGCTGGAGACGATCGAGACCGCCGACCTGCTCAAGAACGTCAAGCTGGTCGGCCAGACGCTGGCCGACGGCATCGAGGCGGTCGACCACCCGCTGCTGGCGGGCGTCCGGGGCAGCGGCCTCTGGCTGGCCGCCGTCCTCACCGAGGCCAGGTCGGCCGACGTCACCACCGCCGCCCGGCAGGCGGGGTTTCTCGTCAACGCCGTCCAGCCGGACGCGGTGCGGCTCGCCCCGCCGCTCGTCCTCACCCAGACCGAGGCGGAAGAGTTCACCGCCGCCCTGCCCGCCATCCTGACCCGGGCCCAGGGGGAGAGGTAAGCACCATGGCCATCAGGCACTTCCTCCGCGACGACGACCTGACCCCGGCCGAGCAGGCCGAGGTCCTCGCCCTCGCCGCGGCGATGAAGCAGGATCGGTTCGGCCGCCGCCCCCTTGCGGGGCCGCGGGCCGTCGCCGTCCTCTTCGACAAGCCGTCGCTGCGCACCCGCGTCTCCTTCACCGTCGGCATCGCGGAGCTCGGCGGCATGCCGCTGGTCATCGACACCCAGACCACGCACATCGGTCGCGGCGAGACGATCGCCGACATCGCCCGGGTGCTCGCCCGGCAGACGGCGGCGATCGTCTGGCGCACCTCCGGCCAGGAGCGGATCACCGAACTCGCGGCGGCGTCCACCGTCCCGGTGATCAACGCGCTGACCGACGAGTTCCACCCGTGCCAGGTCCTCGCCGACCTGCAGACGCTCAGCGAGCGTCTCGGCGCGCTGGCCGGCCGGCACCTTCACCTACCTGGGCGACGGCGCGAACAACATGGCCCACTCCTATTTGCTGGCCGGCGCCACCGCTGGCCTGCACGTCCGCGTTGCCGGCCCGGCCGGCTATCAGCCGGACCCGGAGATCGTCGCGAAGGCACAGCAGATCGCGGTCGGCACCGGCGGCTCCGCGACCGTCTTCGACGACCCCGTCACCGCCAGCAAGGGCGCCGATGTCCTGGCGACCGACGTCTGGCTCTCCATGGGCCAGGCCGACGCTCCCGAGCGCACGTCGGCGCTCACCCCGTTTCAGCTCAACGCCGTCCTGCTCGCCGCGGCCGGGCCGGACGCCATCGTGCTGCACTGCCTGCCCGCGCACCGGGGAGAGGAGATCACCGCCGAGGTGATCGACGGCCCCGCCAGCGTGGTCTGGGACCAGGCCGAGAACCGCCTGCACGCCCAGAAAGCCCTCCTCGCCTGGCTCCTGGAGCAGCGATGAGCCCGCTGAGCCGGAAACCGCCCGCCCGCGCGCGAAGGCGGGCCCGATGATCACGGTGCGAGCCTCCTCGAGTACGGCCGAGCGCGCTGAGCCGGAAACCGCCGGCCCCCGCGCGGCGGCGCTGAGGACCACCGGGCGAGCCGCATCGGACGCGGCGAGCGGGCGGACCCGGGTATTGACCGTCGCCGCGCCGGGGCGGCGCTGATGGCCGGCCGTGCGACGCCCGCGAACCCGTCGCGCTCGACCGCCCCGGCGACCAAGGCGGCCAGGCAGTCGCGGATCGTCGCGATCCTCTCCCGCGAGCAGGTGCACTCACAGGAGCAGTTGGCCGGGCTGCTCACCCAGTACGCGGGCATGCACGTGGCCCAGGCGACGCTCTCGCGCGACCTGGACGAGCTCGGCGTGGTGCGGCTCCGCGCCGCCGACGGCACCCTGGTCTACGCGCTCCCCGACGATCCCGGCGGCCCCGGCTCGCGCCCCGGTACCGGTCTAGACCCGCAGAATTTTCCCGAACGGTCCCGGCTTGCTCCAAGCCCCCCCGTCCCCGCCGCCAGCAAAGACGTCGCCGACGTCGCCGACGGCGGTCCCTCCGGCCCCCCCAGCCCCCCCAGCCCGCCCGGACCCCCCAGCTCCTCTAGCCCCCCCGGACCCTCCGGACCCCCCAGCTCCTCCAGCCCCTCCGGACCCCCTGTCCACACCAGTCCCACCAGTCCAAGCAGCCCTACTGGTCCCACCGGCCCGGTCGGTAGCGCCTCGGCGCGGCTCACGCGCTACCTCAAGGAGCTGCTGACGTCGGCCGAGGCCAGCGCCAACCTGGTCGTCCTGCGCACCCCGGCCGGCGCGGCCCAGTTCCTCGCCTCCGCCATCGACCACGCCGCCTGGCCCGCCATCCTCGGCACGGTCGCCGGCGACGACACCGTCCTGGTGATCTCCCGCGACCCCACCGGCGGCGACGACCTGGCGGCCGAGTTCCGCCGCCAAGCCGAAGGCCGCCGCTAATCATGCCTATGACTCAGACTTCGCGGCCGACCACAACAACGTGGACGGTGCTGACCATAACAACGTGGACCGTTGTGTGCATCCCCGTGTACACAGCGGTCCACGCTCTTCGAGCGCTCCCCCCGAAACCGCGCTTACGCGAGATAACAGCAAGAAGCGATGCGCTGCCCGGGCGGACGACATGATCGTGGACCGTTGTGTGCATCCCCGTGTACACAGCGGTCCACGCTCTTCGAGCGCCCTCAGCGAAGACCTGCCCGATCCAGATAACAGCAAGAAGTGCTCCGCGCCGCTTGCATGGGCGCGCCCATCGCTGCGCGAGCGTCCACCTCGCCGCCCTGAGGGGGCGCCGATATCCCGGATAACAGCAAGAAGCGCTCGCGCTGAGCCGAGGGGCGTTCAAGCGGGGCTGGCTGGGCGGAGCCACGCGTGCGTTCCATACCTCTCACGAGCGGCAGCCGCAGCGGCGCGCGACCCCGAAAGAGGGGACCACCTGCGACCTGCGGCTCGAATAGGGTGGGTGGCACGGGGCCGATAAATGTTGGAAACGAGATTGGTGGGACAAATGGGATCCGGCGAGCAGGGATCGGGCGGCACGCCAACCCGGTTGTGGGGCGGACGGTTCGAGGGCGGACCCGCGGACGCGCTGGCACGACTGTCGCTGAGCGTTCAGTTCGACTGGCGGCTGGCCCGCTACGACCTGCTGGCGTCCCGAGCGCACGCGCGGATGCTGCACCGGGCCGGGCTGCTCTCCGACGCCGAGGCCGCCTCGATGCTCGCCGCGCTGAACGATCTTGACCGGGCGGTCGAGGACGGCTCTTTCCGGCCGACGCTGGCCGACGAGGACGTGCACACCGCGCTTGAGCGGGGGCTGCTCGAGCGGCTCGGCTCGCTCGGTGGCAAGCTGCGGGCCGGCCGCAGCCGCAACGACCAGGTCGCCACCGACCTGCGCCTCTACCTGCGCGACCACGCGCGGCTGATCGTCAGCAGGCTGTCGGAGCTGGAGACCGCGCTGATCAACCAGGCCGAGCTGTGCGGCGACACGCCGGCGCCCGGCATGACGCACCTGCAGCACGCGCAGCCTGTGCTCTTCGCCCACCAGCTCCTCGCGCACGTCCAGGCATTCGCGCGGGACGTCGACCGGCTGCGCGACTGGGACAAGCGAGCCTCGTTCAGCCCGCTCGGGTCGGGCGCGCTGGCCGGGTCGTCGCTGGCGGTGGACCCGCAGGTCCTCGCCAAGGAACTCGGCTTCAGCGAAGCCGCGCCGAACTCCATGGATGCGGTCGCGGACCGGGACTTCGCCGCCGAATTCTGCTTCGTCGCGGCGCTGGCGGGCGTCCACCTGTCCAGGTTGGGCGAGGAGATCGTGCTCTGGTCCTCGCAGGAATTCGGCTGGATCGAGATCGATGACGCGTACGCCACCGGGTCTTCGATCATGCCCCAGAAGAAGAACCCGGACGTCGCCGAGCTCGCCCGGGGCAAGGCGGGTCGGCTCATCGGCGACCTCACCGGCCTGCTCACCACGCTCAAGGGGCTTCCGCTTACCTACAACAGGGACCTGCAAGAGGACAAGGAGCCGGTCTTCGACGCCGTGGACACGCTGCTGCTGGTGCTGCCCGCGATGGCCGGCCTCATCGCGACCCTGCGGATCAATACGCTCCGGCTTCGCGAGCTCGCACCTGCCGGGTTCACGCTCGCCACCGACCTGGCCGAGTACCTGGTCAAGCGGGGCGTGGCGTTCCGCGACGCACACGAGATCGTCGGTCACCTGGTCGTGTGGTGCCAGGTGCACGACCTGGCAATGGACGAGGTGAGCGACGAGGACCTGGCGAACGTCTCGCCCTACCTGACCCCGGATGTTCGCGCGGTGCTGACCGTGGACGGCGCGCTTGCCGCCCGCAAGGGGTTCGGCGGTACCGCCCCCGACCGGGTGGCGGAACAGCTCGCGGCGCTCCGCGGCGTCGTCGATGTCGGCGCGGCCTGGGCGGCGGCGGGCGGCGCGTAACACGCTCCCCAGGGAGTTCTTCGACCGGTCGGCGCTGGAGGTGGCGCCGGCCTTGCTCGGCTGCGTGCTTGAGCACTCCACCGCTGACGGCCTCGTCGCAGTGTCCCTGAGCGAGGTGGAGGCGTACCTGGGCGCGGATGACCCAGCCTCGCATGCGTACCGCGGGATGACCGCGCGGAACGCGGTGATGTTCGGCCCGCCGGGACACGCCTACGTCTACTACACCTACGGCATGCACTTCTGCGTCAACGTCGTCTGCGGGCCGCCCGGCGTCCCCGAGGCGGTGCTGCTGCGGGCCGGCCGGGTCATCGGAGCCGAGGAGCTGGCCCGCCGCCGCCGAGGCTTCGACCCGGCCCGCGCGCCCCGCGATCTGGCCCGTGGCCCGGCCCGGCTCTGCCAGGCGCTGGCAATCGACCGCACGCAGGACGGCGCCGACCTCTGCGATCCCTCCGGCGGACTCCGGATGCGCGCCGCTGTCGGCGATGCCCGGGCTCGCGCGCAGCATCGGCCGCAGATCGACGTGGGCCCCCGGGTGGGAGTTAGCAAGGCGGCCGACCTCCCGTGGCGCTTCTGGCTCGCCCAAGACCCCACCGTGAGCGTTTACCGCCCCAGCGTGCTGCGGGCTTCGCGCTCCTCGAGCCGCAAAACGTCGCAAGCCCCGATCGCGCCACGAGTGC
>CAWJQG010000019.1:125000-332532 GCA_963844925.1 uncultured Actinomycetota bacterium
CTGCGATAAGCCTCGAGGAGCCGGCAACCGGGCTGTGATTCGAGGATTTCCGAATGGGGGAACCCGGCACCCGTCATGGGGTGTCGCCTCCGCCTGAATGCATAGGGCGGTTGGTGGTAACGCGGGGAAGTGAAACATCTCAGTACCCGCAGGAAGAGAAAGCAATAGCGATTCCCTTAGTAGTGGTGAGCGAACGGGGATCAGGCTAAACCTTGCGCGTGTGATAGCCGGCGGGCGTTGCGCGTGAGGGGTTGTGGGACCATCTTGTCAGTTCTGCCGGGCTGGCGGGGAGTTACAAAGTGGCGTGGTAGCGGAAGCCTCTGGAAAGTGGCGCCGTAGCGGGTGACAGTCCCGTACGCGAAACTTCGCCGCCTCTTTGGTGTGTTCCCGAGTAGCACGGGGCCCGTGAAATCCCGTGTGAATCCGCCAAGACCACTTGGCAAGCCTAAATACTCCCTGGTGACCGATAGTGGACTAGTACCGTGAGGGAAAGATGAAAAGCACCCCGGTGAGGGGTCGTGAAATAGTGCCTGAAACCGTGTGCCTACAAGCCGTGGGAGCCTCTTCGGGGGTGACCGCGTGCCTTTTGAAGAATGAGCCTGCGAGTTACGGTGCGTGGCGAGGTTAACCCGTGTGGGGTAGCCGTAGCGAAAGCGAGTCTGAATAGGGCGTCTGAGTCGCGTGCTGTAGACCCGAAGCGGGGTGATCTACGCATGGGCAGGGTGAAGCGCGGGTAAGACCGCGTGGAGGCCCGAACCCACCAGGGTTGAAAACCTGGGGGATGACCTGTGCGTAGGGGTGAAAGGCCAATCAAACTCCGTGATAGCTGGTTCTCTCCGAAATGCATTTAGGTGCAGCGTCGCGTGTTCCTTCCCGGAGGTAGAGCTACCGGTTGGACTAGGGGGCCCACAAGCTTACTGAATTCAGCCGAACTCCGAATGCCGGTGAAGCCAGAGCGCGGCAGTGAGACTGCGGGCGATAAGGTTCGTGGTCGAGAGGGAAACAACCCAGATCGCCGGCTAAGGCCCCTAAGCGCGTGCTAAGTGGGAAAGGATGTGGAGTTGCGATGACAACCAGGAGGTTGGCTTAGAAGCAGCCACCCTTGAAAGAGTGCGTAATAGCTCACTGGTCAAGTGATTCCGCGCCGACAATGTAACGGGGCTCAAGCACGCCGCCGAAGCCGCGGCATTCGCGCGTGAGCGTGGATGGGTAGGAGAGCGTCATGCAGCGTGTGAAGCAGCGGAGTGATCCAGCTGTGGAGGCTGCGTGAGTGAGAATGCAGGCATGAGTAGCGAAAGACGAGTGAGAAGCTCGTCCGCCGATTGACCAAGGGTTCCTGGGGCAGGCTAATCCGCCCAGGGTAAGTCGGGGCCTAAGACGAGGCCGACAGGCGTAGCCGATGGACAACGGGTTGATATTCCCGTACCCGTGCACGGCCGTCCCGGCCGAACCCCGTGATGCTAAGTCTCCTGGTGGCGCCTTCGGGCTGATCCGGGTGGCGGTCCTAGCGGGTAGTAGGCGAGCCGTAGGAGGGACGCAGGAGGGCAGCTGTACCGGGCGGTGGTAGTCCCGGGGTAAGGACGTAGGGCGATCCGCAGGCAAATCCGCGGGTCATGTGCCTGAGATCTGATGCCGACCCGCAAGGGGAAGTCAGTGATCCCATGCTGCCGAGAAAATCTTCGCGGCGAGGACGTGCGCGGCCCGTACCCTAAACCGACGCAGGTGGTCAGGCAGAGAATGCCGAGGCGATCGGGTGAACCGCGGTTAAGGAACTAGGCAAATTGCCCCCGTAACTTCGGGATAAGGGGGCCTCTCTCCGGTGACGGCACTTGCTGCCCGGGCCGGGGGGAGGCGCAGAGGCCAGGGGGAAGCGACTGTTTACTAAAAACACAGGTCCGTGCGAAGCCGCAAGGCGATGTATACGGACTGACGCCTGCCCGGTGCCGGAACGTTAAGGGGACGGGTCAGCCAGCGATGGCGAAGCTCAGAACTTAAGCGCCGGTAAACGGCGGTGGTAACTATAACCATCCTAAGGTAGCGAAATTCCTTGTCGGGTAAGTTCCGACCTGCACGAATGGCGTAACGACTTCCCCGCTGTCTCAACCGCGGGCCCGGCGAAATTGCACTACGAGTAAAGATGCTCGTTACGCGCAGCAGGACGGAAAGACCCCGGGACCTTTACTGCAGCTTTGCATTGATGCTCGGGATGGCTTGTGTAGGATAGGCGGGAGACTGGGAAGCGGGGACGCTAGTCCTCGCGGAGTCGCTGGTGAAATACCGCTCTGGTCATTCTGGGTGTCTAACCTGGGCCCGTGATCCGGGTCAGGGACAGTGCATGGCGGGTAGTTTAACTGGGGCGGTTGCCTCCTAAAAGGTAACGGAGGCGCCCAAAGGTACCCTCAGCCCGGTCGGCAACCGGGTGCCGAGTGCAAGTGCACAAGGGTGCTTGACTGTGAGACAGACATGTCGAGCAGGAGCGAAAGCTGGGACTAGTGATCCGGCGTCGGCTTGTGGAAGCGGCGTCGCTCAACGGCTAAAAGGTACCCCGGGGATAACAGGCTGATCTTGCCCAAGAGTCCATATCGACGGCATGGTTTGGCACCTCGATGTCGGCTCGTCGCATCCTGGGGCTGGAGCAGGTCCCAAGGGTTAGGCTGTTCGCCTATTAAAGCGGTACGCGAGCTGGGTTTAGAACGTCGTGAGACAGTTCGGTCCCTATCCGCTGCGCGCGCAGGAGGCTTGAGAGGGGCTGTCCCTAGTACGAGAGGACCGGGACGGACGGACCTCTGGTGTGCCAGTTGTCCCGCCAGGGGCACGGCTGGTTGGCTACGTCCGGAAGGGATAACCGCTGAAAGCATCTAAGCGGGAAGCCCGCCTCAAGATGAGGCCTCCCACCACCACGAGTGGGTAAGGCCCCCAGCCAGACGACTGGGTTGATAGGCCGGAAGTGCAAGCGCCGCGAGGCGCTCAGCTGACCGGTACTAACAGGCCGAGGGCTTGACACACACTTAAAGTTCTGCATGTACCCCGAGAAATCGGGGGTTCGCGTCCACTATGCGGTTCCCGGAATACGGCCGGGAGCCAGGCTGATAATTCCATAGAGTTGCGGCGGCCATAGCGAGGGGGAAACACCCGGTCCCATCCCGAACCCGGAAGTTAAGCCCCTCAGCGCCGATGGTACTGCGAGGGAGGCCTCGCGGGAGAGTAGGACACCGCCGCACATATCATCGGAGAAAGCCGACCCTGATCAGGGTCGGCTTTCTCTGTTTCGGCCCGCCTGCTCGCCGCACGTGACCAGCCACGGCAACCCCCGCCGACCCGGCAGTAACACTCTCATCTCAACCCTCCTCCGCTTGGGTAGGCGACCGCGCGGTCGGCCGTCTTGCTATCAGTTTTGACCACTTTGATCCGCCTTCATATCAGTTTTGGTCGTGCAAACCAGGGCAAAACGGACGTAAAAGTGGTCGGAACCGATAGGAAGCTGCAGCAATGGTCATATCTGATAGGAAGCCTTCTCGCCTTCGGGGCGGTCGCGGTAGCGGGACATTCTCCGTCGTCGGCGGCCTGCATCGGGAAAAGCTCTGGAATCTATCGATCGGTTTCCCTGCCGAAGAATTGCTCGCGTATAACGTGCTTTTCTTCCACTATCATTTCTCGGCTACGTGATTACTGAGATAACAGCAAGAAGCGTTGGGTGCTGGAGGCAGGTCGGTGGGGGTCTTTGCTACGGGTAGGGTGAAGGGATATGTGTTCAGGAGGCGGTTTTAGTGGCTGAGGACGGCAACGCGCCGGAGCGCGACGGCGCTGGTGACGGGCGTGGACGCCCGAGCGGCGGCGGACGCCCGAGCGGTGGCGCGGGCCGTGGTTCGGGCGGTTCGGGACGCCCAGGGGGATCGAGCGGCTACGGCCGATCCGGGGGATCGAGCGGCGGCTACTCGAGTCGCGCCGGTTCCAGCGGTGGCAGCCGGGGCTTCAGCGGATCTCGCGGGTCAGACGGTGGCCGTGGCGGATACGGCGCGGGCCGGAGTGACTCCCGTGGCGGCTACTCCGGTAACCGGGGCAACTCCGGCGGTGGCTATGGCGGCGGGCCGTCGCGCGGCCGGGACGGTGTCGGCGACGACAGGCGTTCTAGCTGGAACCGCGACTCCGGCGGCTCATCGGATCGGGATCGTGGAAACGCCGGCGGCGGCTACTCCCGCGGCGATGACAACCGCGGAGCGGGCAGCCGCGGCGGCTACAGCCGGGGACCGTCCGACCGGCCGTCGGGATCGTACCGGCGTGATGACACCGGCGATGGCGGCCGGGATGGCGAGCGGCGCTACGGCAACGACCGCGGCCCCGCCTCCGGCGGCTATCGCTCCTCTGGACCTGGCTCCCGGCCGGCTGGCGAGCGCTCGTCTGGCTACGGCGCTCCCCGTCGAGACTGGAACTCCGGTGGCGACCGCCCCTCCCGTCCCTCCTATGGCGGCGGCCAGCGCGATGGCGGCTACCGCGGCAACGCCGGCGGCCCCCGTGACGGCGGCCAGCGTGACGGCGGTACCGGGTACCGGGATCGGGACCGCGGCGGCGACGGCGACCGCTCGGATCGTCGTCCCTCCGGCCCTGGCGGTAGCCGTTCCGAAGGCGGCTTCCGTGGCGGGGACCGGCCGGCCAGCCGGCCCTACAGCGGCGGCACTGGCCGTTCGGATGGCGGCTTCCGCGGCGGTGACCGGCCGACGGGTCGTCCGTCCTACGGCGGCACCCGCTCCGATAGCGGCGTTAGAGGCGGGGACCGTCCGACTGGGCGTTCATTCGGCGGGTCATCCCGCTCGGATGGCGGTTTCCGCGGCGGGGATCGCCCGACCGGGTCTGGCGCTCCTCGCCGTGAGTTCGGCGGCGGCGATCGCGGTTATGACCGTGGGCCAAGCTCTGATCGTGGTTACGACCGCAGGCCCGGCGGCGACCGGGGCGGCGACCGAGACAGTCGTGCCTCCTTCGGCCGCGACCGCCCCCGCTACGACTCGGACCGCCGTGACGGCGGATTCAGAGGCCGCGACGGCGGGCAGGGCCGCGAAGGCGGCGAGCGCGGCTCCACTGGATACCGGGGAAACCAGGACGGGGAGTCCCGTCCCAGCCGTCCCGCGTACGGCCGCCCCGGCGGCCAGGACCGGGACCGTCCGGCAGCCGGCCAGGGCTTCAGCAGGACCATGTCGAGCCGCATCGGCGGCTCGTTCCCTGAGGAAAGGACGGGTCGCCCGGAGCGGTCGGACCGGCCGCGCAGTACCGGTCGGCCAGGCGATCGCCGGACGTCCTTCGGCGCAGGCAACCGGACGGACCGTCCGGCCCGGCCCGGCGGTCCGTCGAGCTTCGGTTCGCGGCCGAGGCCTGGCGGTGACTTCGATCGCGATCGGGAGCGCCCGGACCAGCGCCGCGAAGACCGGCGGGGCAGCGCCTCCGAGCTGCCGAGGATTCCTGACAGCATTACCGAGGACCAGCTCTCCCGCGAGGTGAAGAGCGAGCTCGGCGGCCTCCCCACGGACCTGGCCGTCATCGTCGGCCGGTACCTGGTCGCCGCCGAGCTGGCGAGCGACCCCGAGCAGGCGTACCGGTACGCTCAGGCAGCCCGGCACTACGCCGCGCGGATCGGCGTCGTTCGCGAGGTCTCCGGCATCGCGGCCTACAAGACCGGCCGCTGGACCGAGGCGCTCGCGGAACTGCGGGCGGCCCGCAGGCTGACCGGGCGCAACGATTACCTCGCGCTCATGGCGGACGCCGAGCGCGGCCTCGGTCGGCTCGACCGCGCCCTTGAGGTCGTGCACAGCCCGGAGGCCAAGCGGCTGCCGCGGGCGGCCCAGATCGAGCTCCGCATCGTCGAGTCCGGCATCCGCCGCGATCAGGGTCTGGCCGACGCGGCGGTCCTCGCGCTCCAGGTGCCCGAGCTCACCGACGGCAAGCTCCGTCCTTGGTCGGCCCGGCTGTTCTATGCCTACGGCGACGCTCTGCTCGCCGCTGGCCGTAGGGATGCGGCCAGGGAGGCCTTCTCCCGCGCCGTCGTCGCCGACGAGGACGAGCAGACCGACGCCCTCGCCCGCCTCGACGAGCTGGACGGCATCTCGGTCGCCGACCTAGAAGACGACGAGGACGACGAGGACGAGAACAGCGGAGACGAGGAGCTCGACCCCGCCGACGAGTCCGACGACGACCTCGAAGACGAAGACGAAGACGACGACGAAGAAGCGGACGAAGAAGCGGACGAAGACGAGGAAGACGACGAGGGCGATGACGACCTCGACGACGAAGCCGCCGACGACGAGGAAGACCCCTTCGAAGCCGACCTGGACGAGCAAGTCGACGAAGAAGCCGGCCCCGCAGGCACCGAGGACGAAGACAGCTAAGCCGAACTCGGCCAGACCACCCTCACTGGTCGTGCCTCGGCAATAGGTAAGCGGGCCGGCGGCCAGAATTCCTCGCGACCTTACGAAGGAGCGTCGCGAGAAATCTGGCTCCGGCCAAGCTCCCCGCTATCTGATCTTGACTTTACGACTTTGACTTTGAACTTTGACCCAAGGGTCTAGCACCGACCCGCCCTACCGCCCTGCCCGCTCCAGCTTGTCCAGCCAGTGCCAGATCCCGCCCACGTTCGCCGCCGCCCCCGAGATCTGCTCGAACTTCTCCGTCACGACGCGGGTCGGCATCCGCCTCGAGCAACCGGTAGCGCGACATCGTCCGCTGCCGGACCGCCTCGACCGCGTGGTCGAGATCCATCCCCGCGTTCCGTGCCGCCCGGGTCGAATCCACCCACACGGAGATCTCCTCCGCCGACCGCTCGAGCGTCGCGGCCACATCCGAGACCGGTCCGTAGTGGCTGAACAGCAGCCGGGACGGCTGAAGCGAGGCGAACTTCGCGATCGAAGCGAGCGCTACCTCGAGGTCGAAGTCCGGTGCCGGCGTCGCCGGACGCAGGTCCCCCGTCTCCGGGACGTAGACCCCGGCCGCGTCCCCCACGTAGAGGTCACCGCTCAAAGAGTCGACCAGCCCGACGTGGTGCCGCGCGTGCCCGGGGGAGTACCAGCTCTCCAGCCGCCGCCCGTCCCCGAGGTCGATCACGCCCACGTCGTCCAGCGTGCGCAACCGGTCGGAGTCCACCGCGATCATGGAGCCGAAGAGCACGTCGAGCGCGTCCCCGTACACCATCCGCGCGCTCGCCATCAGCCGACTCGGGTCGGCCAGGTGCCGCGCGCCCTTCTCATGCACCACGACCTGCGCGCCGCCGAACATCGAGGCGATGTCGCCGACGCCGCCGGCGTGGTCGAGGTGGATGTGCGTGACCACGACCGTGGCCAGGTCGTCCGCTCCGATCCCGAGCGCGGCGAGCGCCGCCTGCACCACCGGCGCGGAGGTGGATGTCCCCGTCTCCACTAGGCACGGCCGACTTGACCGAATCAGGTAACCTGCTGTAATCCCCTGGTACCCGGCCATTCTGGTGTCGATCTGGTAGACATCGTTGCCAAGATCGGTAATGTCCGGGCCGCCAGATTCCTGCGAGTTGCCTGTCGTCGTAGCAATGTCGTCACGCATCAGACTATTGTCCCAGACAACAGGAGAGGAAGAAGGTATGGATCTCACGCTCAACGTGTATTCCGACACGCCGGACTACACCGTGGTCGCAGTCGGCGGGGAGATCGACGTGTATTCCGCGCCGAAGCTGCGGGAGAAGCTGATCAACCTCGTCGAGTCCGGTAGCTACCACCTGATCATCGACATGGAAGCGGTCGAGTTCCTCGACTCGACCGGGCTCGGCGTGCTGGTAGGCGGCCTGAAGCGGGTCCGCGCGCACGACGGCTGGATTGACTTGGTCTGCACCCAGGGCCGCATCCTGCGGATCTTCCGCATTACCGGCCTCAGCCGGGTTTTCAGCATCTACGAGTCCGTAGCAGAGGCCGTCGCCGCGCACGCCGATCCGCCCCCTGCCGCCGACGCCGCCGAGTAGAACCGCCCGACGGCGCACCTTCAGGCGTCGAAGATGCGCAGGACCAGGCCGGTGCGCGGCTTCGGGCCGAAGGACGTGGACTTGCGAGGGACGCGCTCCCCGTGGGCGGCCAGGTCCGTCACCGCCGCAAGTCCCATTGGGTTGGACAGCACGGCGGTGCCGCCGGTCTCGACCGCCAGTTGCACTGCCTCCTCCGCCTCGTGCGAAATCAGCACGTCGCGATCGTTGTCCTTGATCGACCAGAGCCGGGCCAGCAGCAGCTCCTGCAGGACCGAGGCATCGAGCGCCCGCCAGCGGGATGAGGCGCCGGACGGCATCGCTTCCGCTAGCTCGTCCGTGTGGGGCCGGCTGAGCAACCGGAACCCGTCCCGCCCCGCCAGCAGGAACGCCGTTCCCTCCCGCCCCGCGTCCGCCAGCCGGCCCAAGGCGTCCGCCAACGGCTGCCCGGGTGCCGGCAACTCGGTCACGGTGAACCCCTGCGCCGCCAGGCGGGCCGCCTCTGCCGGGTTCAGGTGCGGGATCACCCGGTGAATCGGGCCGAGGCGGAGCGGGTACTCGTCGGAGTTGACAAGGAACGCGAGCCCGTAATCCCCGGGGCCATCGCTGTCACCGCCGCCGCCCATTGACGCGCGGAGCTCCCCGTAGGCGGCGTACCGGTGGTGGCCGTCGGCGATCAGGGCGGTCCGCGCGGCAAGGTCGGCCGCGATGGCCGCGTGCTCGGCCGGGTCGGTGAGCGCCCAGAGGCGATGCGTTACGCCGTCGTCGGTGACCGTGCACGCAAGCGGCGTCCGCTGCTCCGCCGTAAAGTCCACCAGCCGCGAAGTCTTGCTGCCCGCCGCGGAGCCGGTGCCGGCGGTGCCCCCGTGCCCGCCGGCACCGGCTCCGCCGTTATAGACGAGCAAGATCGGCTCAAGGTTGCCGCGTACCGCGGCCATTAGCTCTCGGCGGCCGGCCACCGGGCCGGGCAGCACGTCCTCATGCGGGTGGATCGCGATCGTGCCCACCTCGACAAGCCCGATGAGTCCGCGCTGCACGTACCCAGGTCCGCGCTGCTCGTAAACGTACAGGGCAGGCGAAGGGTCCACCGCCAGCACCCCGTCATCCAGCCAGTCGCGCAGCCGCTCCGCGGCCAGTTCGCTAGCAGGGCTGCGCTCGGGCTCAGGCAGGATCAGCCGGACGATGTTGTACGGCGAGGCCGCTCGCAAGTGCTCCAGCGCGCCAGGTCCGATCACGTCGTACGGTGGTGATGTGACGTTTGCGAGTTCGCCGACTCGGGCCGGGGCATAACGGACACCACGGAAGGGCATCAGGACGAGACCAGGGCCATCGCCAGACGGAAAGCGGGTCTTCACACCATGTCAGAAGCGCCAAGCGGCGGCTGGGATTCCCCGCAGGTGGAAAACTTCGCGCGCCAGGGGGGCCGCGAGCGGCACACATCGGTCGAACCGCTCGGCACCGGCAGTGCCGGCGGTGACGGCGACGAGGCGGACCCCGCCGACGTGTACTCCTGGTACACCACCGGCATGGACCTGCTCAGCAAGGGCAGCCCGGCGGCCGCAGCCCAGGTGCTGCAGCGCGCGGCGAAGGCCGAGCCGGGATCGCTCAGTGTCCGCGAGGCTCTCGCCCGCGCCCAGTTCGACACCGGCCAGTACGAGGCCGCGGCGGCCAACTTCGCCGCGATCGTCGAGGCCTCCCCGACCGACGACTACGCCCACTTCGGCCTCGGCCTCGCCCTCGCCCGCAGCGGCGAGCACGCGGCAGCCGCCGAGTACCTAGCCCTGGCCGCCGCCATGCGCCCCGACCGCAAGCCCTACACCGACGCCCTCCATCAGGTCCGAGCCACCCTGAAATCCCGCCGGTCTGGGCCGTGATCATGAGTGGCGGCCGGGCTCCGTTAGGGTTGGGGGCATGCCCGACGCGCTCGCCGCCGCCTACGATGTCCTCCTCCTCGACCTTGACGGCGTCGTGTACATCGGCGGCGCGGCGATCCCCGGCGCCCCCGAGGCGCTACGCAAAGTTAAGAGCAAGGGCGCGCGCCTCGCCTACGTCACCAACAACGCCTCGCGCACCCCGGCCGCGGTCGCCGCCCTGCTGGACAGCATGAACGTCCCCGCCTCGGCCGCCGACGTGGTCACGTCCGCCCAGGCCGCGGCCCGCCTGCTCGCCGACAAGCTCCCCCCGAAGTCGAAGGTCCTCGTCATCGGCGCGCTGGCGTTGCGGCTCGCGGTCAGGGAGCGCGGCCTCACACCCGTCTCGAGCGCCGCGGAGAACCCGCAAGCGGTCGTCCAGGGCTACAGCCCGGGCATCAGCTACGGCAGCTTCGCCGAGGGCGGCCTGGCGGTCAGGGCGGGCGCGCTCTTCGTCGGCACGAACGCGGACTCGACGATCCCCGGTGCCCGCGGCACCCAGCCGGGCAACGGCTCGCTGCTCCAGGTCATCGAGCACGCCACCGGCGTCAAACCGCAGATAGCGGGCAAGCCGGAGCCTCCACTGCACCACGAGTCCGTCATCCGCACCGGGGCCAGGCGCCCGCTCGTCATCGGCGACCGTCTTGACACCGACATCGAGGCCGCCTACAACACCGGCACTGACGGCTTCCTGGTGCTCACCGGCGTTGACGGCCCTCGCGACGCCGTGCTGGCCCCGGCGCACCGCCGGCCCACCTGCATCGCCGAGACCCTCGACGCACTGCTCCAGCCCTACCCGGAGGTAGCCCGCACCGACGACGGCGCGACCTGCGCCGGCTGGACCGCGACCGCGCCCGAGAGGGAATCCGGACCCGTCACCCTCACCGGCGACGGCGCCGCGATCGACGGCCTCCGCGCCCTCGCGGCCGCCGCTTGGGCAGCCCACGACCGGCGGGGCAGCCTCGCCCCCGGCCAGGTGGCCGAAGCCCTCGACCAGCTGGCCGCCAAGGGCCTCAACATCCGCTAGTCCCAACCGTTAGCGCTGAAAGTTTGACCGCTGTTCACCGGCCAAACTTTCAGCGCTGGTGTCGTCCGCCGGCTACTTGAGAGATAACAGCAAGAAGCGCGTCAGCGCGGCCACACCCCCGCGCCCGGTGAGACGGCTGCGGATTTGACAACGCTCCGTGATTGCGCTCTGATATCGTGCATGCCAGCACACCAGACGACCACGCGAGCCGCCATGCCGCGCCGTCGGACCGTGCCGTGCTGCTGCCTTTCCTCGTGTTGTCGCTGACCCGATCTCTCCGGAGTCAGGGCTGAACTTACAGCCACAGCCACGCACGAAGGAACCGTCGTTGAACACCGATTTTTCGGTTGCTCCTGAGATCGCCCGGCTCGCCGCGCCATCAGTCCGCGCGCAGCCGGAGACGCCGACCCCGCGCACCGACGGCCGGGTTGCGGCCAACCTGGCCGATCTCGCCGCCGCGCCGCAGCGCTGGTGGGACCTGGTCCGCTTCGATCCCGAAGGCCCGCTGCGCATCCCGGTGCCCGGCGCGCCCGGCACCTGGCTGCTGATCGTGCCCCCCGGTTCGGCCGCCGACTGCGACTGCCGGCAGGCCACCGCACTGGCCGGCGAGGCCGTCGAGACGAGCGCCGACTCCACCCGCCCGCTCCGCCCCGGCCGCGTCCGGGTGCACGGCACCCGGGCCCCGCACCACCTGCGCACCGTCGGCCACGGGTACTCGGTTACACTGCATGCGGCAGCCACCCCGGTCCCTTCGGAGTGAATTCAAAATCCTCATAGTGAACGGTCGGTTGCTTCGCGCCGCTTCTCAGGGAATTCTCAGCCCCGGCCCGGCATCATCAGCGCTGCGATCTCAGCCCAAGGGAGTACGCATGATCATCACCCCGGCTGACGCGGGGCACCTTGGTTGCCGGCCAGAATTTGAGAAAACTCGCACACTAGAGAGGACCATTTCGCCATGATCGAGGTGCGGGGCCTCACGAAGCGGTACGGCGCTAAAACCGCCGTAGACGGCCTGACGTTCGGCATTGAGCCGGGCAAGGTCACCGGCTTCCTGGGCCCGAACGGTGCCGGCAAGACCACCACGATGCGGTGCATTCTCGGCCTTGACTATGCCGACGAGGGCACGATCACGGTTGACGGCAAGAAGTACCCCGACCTGGCGTTCCCCATGCGGGAGGTCGGCGCGCTGCTCGACGCGAAGGCGGTGCACGGCGGCCGGTCCGCCTACAACCACCTGCTCTGCCTGGCGCAGACCAACAACCTGCCGCGCCGCCGCGTCAACGAGGTGCTTGAGCTGGTCGGCCTGACCGAGGTGGCGCGCAAGCGGTCCAAGGGGTTCTCGCTCGGCATGAGCCAGCGCCTCGGCATCGCCGCGACGATGCTCGGCGACCCGAAGGTGCTGATGTTCGACGAGCCGGTCAACGGCCTGGACCCCGAGGGCATCCTCTGGATCAGGAACCTGATGAAGGCCCTGGCGGGCGAGGGCCGCACGGTCTTCGTCTCCAGTCACCTGATGTCGGAGATGGAGTACACCGCCGACCACCTGATCGTGATCGGCCGCGGCAAGCTGATCGCCGACTGCTCGATGTCGGAGTTCATCTCCCGCTCCTCCGGCGCGTCGGTGCGGGTGCGCACGCCGATGGCGGACGAGCTGATCAAGGCCGTCACCGCCAGGGGCGCGACGGCCGCCGTTGGTGATGAAGACGCGATCGAGGTGCGCGGGATGACCACCGCCGAGGTCGGAGACATCGCCTTCGAGCAGGCCATCAGGCTGCACGAGCTGGCCACGGTCCGCGCCTCGCTCGAGGAGGCGTTCATGGAACTGACCGCGAGCAGCGTGGAGTACCGGGCCGAGGTTCCCGGCAGTGGTTCCACGAGCACGCCGACGACTATCGGAAGCGGAGTCTGAGCGATGGCCACCACGACAACACCGAACGTGCGCCTGTCCGCGCTCCCGCCCGCCGTCGGGCGGGCCGGACTGCGGGGCGCGCTTGCGTCCGAGTTCACCAAGCTCCGCTCGGTCCGCTCCACTTATTGGACCCTGGGCGCGCTGTTCATCGTCTCCGTTGGCCTCGGTGTCGCGATCACCGCGGGCACCGCGGCCAACTTCGCCAACAACCCCGGCAACAAGGCCGGGTTCGACGCCACTCAGGCCTCGCTTGGCGCGTTCTTCGAGCTCGGGCAGCTGATCATCGCGGTGCTCGGCGCGATGGTGATCACCTCCGAGTACTCCACCGGGATGATCCGCACCTCGCTGACCGCCCAGCCCCGGCGCGGCGTGCTCTACGCGGCCAAGGCGATCGTGTTCACGGCGGTAACGCTCGTCATCTCGATCTGCACGGCGTTTATCGCGTTCTTCGTCGGGCAGTCGATCTACTCGTCCAAAGGCGTGGCGGCCTCGGTGTTCCACACCGTTACCATCCCGGCCACCGCGACCGGGACCTGCAACCCGAACAGCGGGTGCACGGCGACCTTCTCCGGCACCGACGCGATCAGCCCGTCCACCGTGCTGACCGCGATCATCGGCACCGCGCTGTTCGTCACGATCGTCGCGCTGATCGCGTACGGCGTCGCCGCGATCGTCCGGCACGCCGCCGGCACGATCGCGATCGTGATCGCCCTGCTGTTCATCGTCCCGATCCTCGAGCACACGCTGCCGGACGACTGGCGCGCGGACATCATGCGGTTCCTGCCCGACGCCGCGAACCAGGTGATCTCGGTCACCGTCGGCGGCAACAACAACCCGCACCTGTGGTCGGCCTGGCCGCAGCTGGGCGTGACGGCGCTGTGGGCGGCGGTCCTGGTGGGAATCGGCGCCTACCTCTTCCGCAAGCGCGATGCGTAGTTAAGCCTTCAAGTCAAGACTCACATACGTGGGGCCGCTGGGCAGATTCCCGCGACACTTCTTCGGAAGGCCGGACGGGAATCTCCCCAGCGGCCCCCTTGCGCGTTCGCCCTCGGATACCAGCAACAAGCGTCCCGGTTCCGCACAGAACTAGTACTCCTGATTACGCTCCTGCGGCGGTGACGGGGGGGTAGCCGAGGCTGCGGTGCAGTTCGTTGACCCGTGCCAGCAATGAAGCCGGGATCCGGTCGATCGGCAGCCCGGTGGCGGGGGCGCCCTCCCCGGCTGGCTGGCTCGGGCCGTCATCGTGCAGGAACGACGGTGCCATGCCCCCGTCGTCGAGGGCGAGGAATTCACTGATGTCCAGCAGGGCCTGCGCCGGGTTCGCGGTCAGGTCCTCGACGCGGACCCGGTGGCATTTATCGGGGTGCGCCTGTTCGAATTCCAGCTGCTGGGCGGTGTGCGCGGCCCAGTAGCTGGCCAGCGCCGCCACCGGGCTCGCCGGGAAGGCTGACACGTACGGCGCGAATTCCGGCCCCTCCAGGCCCCAGCGGCTCGAGCCGATAATGGCGCGCACCGCGGTGTCCGCGCGGCAGTACGAGATCAGGAACCGGGCCTGGGGGTAAAGGCCCGCGAACGACTGCGCCGCCGCGGTCGCGCCGCTGGTGAACTCGCACCAGCGCCTGCCGCCCTGCCGGGTGAGGATCGCCGTCATCAGCCCGGCGCTGAGCGCCCGCAGGGACGCGGAGGCGAGCGGCGAGACGCCCCCGCCGGCAGTGCCGTCAACCGTCTGCCAGGTGGTGAGCGCGTGGTGGAAGAGCGGAAGTATGCCTGTCCGCTGGGTGCATGCCAGTTCAGGGAACGCGGACAGCGCCGATCGCAGCTGATCTGCTTCCGAGCCGGCGTAGGCCATGACGATGATCGGACCGTTCGGGGAATTCTTCGCGGGCTCAGCGGGGCGGTTCGACAGCTCGTCGACGCTCATCGTCGGGCCGCCGAGCCGTCCGCCACTGACATGACCGCCAAGCTCCGCCGTGTCATCATCGCCGCCAAATTTTAAGCCAGTCTGCCCGCAGCAGCCGGAAACCCGCAGAAATCTATGCCATCAGCCTAGCCTGGGAAGATATCGAAGACATCGCCGCCTAAACAGTGAAAGGCGAGTTTCATCCGCAAAGCCACATTATTCAACACAATTGTAGTCTAAACGAAATCGCCCAGCATGTAAATGACATGATGCGCGTGACCTGCGCCGCCTGGCAGCGGTGGCCAGACGGCGGTCTTCGCCGGGTCGCGGCGGCCGTTCCGCACCGCGAGGGTGACACGGCGACGCGGAGCATCGCGGTAGCGGTGCTGCGGCGGCTGGGGCTAGCGGCTCAGAGGGTCGCTATCGTGTCGGCGGTGAGGTCAGCGAGGCTGGAGAGCACTAGGCGGGCTTGGGCTAGCGCGTCTGGCGCCGGGGGGTACTCGGGGCGGGGAATGGCGATCACCGTGAAACCGGCGGCCGCGGCGGAGCGCAGTCCGTTGGAGGAGTCCTCGATGGCGGCGCACGCCTTGGGGGAGACGGAGAGCCGCTCCGCGGCCGCGAGGTAGACGTCGGGGGCGGGCTTGCCCTGGGGAACCTCTTCGCTTGAGACGACCGCGCCGAACGCGGACGCGAGGTTGGCGGCGTCGAGCACCGTCTCGATGAGCGATCGGGGAGACGAGCTTGCCACCGCGAGCGGCCACTGGCCCGCCAGGATGAGGACCGCGTCGATCGCGCCGGGCAGCAGCGGCAGGTGCTGCTCGTACTCGGCGGCCATGGCGGCGATGACCCGTTCGGCGACCTGCCGGGGCGTGAGTCCGATCCCGAAGTCGGCCGAGATGTAGGCGGACCATTCGGCCGTGGACATGCCCATCATCCGGTCCTGGGCAGCGGCCGGCCAGTGCCCGCCGTGGTCGGCGGTGAACCGCCGCCGTACCCGTTCCCAAACCGGTTCGGAGTCGATGAGCACCCCGTCCATGTCGAACACGACAGCCTCTATCACGCAGCCCCCTGATTAGGTCTCTGGTCCGAAGGAAGCCTAACCCGGCCGTTCGCCGCCCCGGCGGTGACGGGTCGCCCTCTCCATCGAGGCGAAGCACGCGTGCGTTCCGGATGCTGCTGTTCCGATCTCGGCCGCCGTCCGGGCCGCCGTCGCGGTGACCGCGGTTACGGCAGGGTCAGGATCTCGTGCCCGTCCTCGGTGACCAGGATGGTGTGCTCGAACTGGGCGGTCCGCTTGCGGTCCTTGGTCACCGCGGTCCAGCCGTCCGGCCAGACGTCGTAGTTGATCGTGCCCAGGGTCAGCATCGGCTCGATGGTGAACGTCATGCCGGTCTCGATCGTCAGCGTTGAGCCGGGGTCGTCGTAGTGCGGCACGATCAGCCCGGAGTGGAACGTCTTGCCGATGCCGTGCCCGGTGAAGTCGCGGACGACGCCGTAGCCGAACCGCTTGGCGTAGGACTCGATCACCCGCCCGATGACGTTCAGCGAGCGGCCCGGCGCCACGGCGCGGATCCCGCGCAGCATCGCCTCGTGGGTCCGCTCGACCAGCAGCCGGGACTCCTCGTCCACGTTCCCGGCCAGGAAGGTGGCGTTCGTGTCCCCGTGCACGCCCCCGATATACGCCGTTATGTCCACGTTGACGATGTCGCCGTCGCCGATCAGAGTGTCGTCGGGGATGCCGTGGCAGATGACCTCGTTCAACGAGGTGCACAGCGACTTAGGGTAGCCGCGGTAGCCGAGCGGCGACGGGTAGGCCCCGCGCTCAATCAGGAACTCGTGCCCGACCTGGTCCAGGTAGTCGGTCGTGACACCGGGCTGCACGTGCCGTCCGACCTCTTCAAGCGCCTGCGCCGCGAGGCGGCACGCCACCCGCATCCGCTCGATCGTGTCGGCATCCTTGACGTCTGCCTCGCCCAGGGTCGGCCGCTTCTTGCCGACATACTCCGGACGGGTGATGCTAGCGGGGACATGCCGGGTGGGCGAGAGCCGACCCGGGTTGAGCGCAGTGGCCATGTTTTGCGATTCTAGTGCGCATGGCGAACGATAACGAAGATCAGTGGTACTTCTGTACCAGGCACAACACCGTCGAGCCGGCTGACACCCCGTGTCCGGGCAAGGATCTCCTCGGCCCCTACCCGACCAGGGAGGAGGCGGCCCACGCGCTGGACAAGGTCAAGGAGCGGAACGAGGCCTGGGACGCGCAAGACTAACTCGATTCATGCGTGCGCCCAGCGAAATGAGGTGGCTAGGGGAGCGTAGGCTAACCCTGTGAGCAACGACTTGCCACCAGTGGCGGAAGCCCGGCTGGCCGAGATCAGGCGCAGCGGCACCTGGGGGTCTTCGCTCTCCCCAGATGAATTCGCCAGCGTCCGCTCGGTCGGCTTCGAGCCCGTCGGGCAGGTCTTCGGCGCGGCGGTCTACAACATCGGCTATGCAGGCGGCTACGGCTGCCCGGGCGCGTGGGGCAGCTACTCGCCGCTCGGCTACGGCCCCGCCGCCCGGACCCAGGTGTCGAGCCGGGGCGGCTACGGGTCGTTCGGGCCGATGGTGCAGACGCTGTACCAGGCCAGGCGGGCGGCGATCAGCCGGATGGTGGTGGAATGCACCGAGCTCGGCGGGCACGGCATCGTCGGCGTCGAGCTCACCATCGGCGGGTTCCCGGCCGGCGGACTTGAGTTCAAGGCGATCGGAACCGCGATCCGCGCGCCCGGCGCGCCGCCGCTGCGGCGCCCGTTTACCTCAGACCTGTCCGGCCAGGACTTCGCGAAGCTGGTGCACAGCGGCTGGATGCCGGTCGGCCTGGCGCTCGGCATCTCGATCGCGGCCAGGCACGACGACTGGCGGACGGTCGGCCAGACCCGCTGGAGCTCGGGCAACTCCGAGGTCAGCGGCTGGACCGAGCTGGTCAACGACGCCCGCCACGACGCCAGGCAGCAGCTCTCGGCCGACGTCAAGCGGATCGGCGCCGAGGGCGTGGTCATCGCCGAAATGGACATGCGGGTCCGCGAGCGCGAGTGCCCCGCCCAGGAGGGCGGCCACGACCATGTTGTCGAGATGGTCAACATCGGCACCGCGATCGTGCGCTTGAAAAACTTTGCTAAGGCACGGACAGCTTCGCCCCTAGCCATCATGTCCCTAGACCCGAAGCGGCGCCAGGCGGCGCGGGTCGACATCGGCCAGAACAGAAGGTAGACCACGCTATGACGGACCAGCAGACCGGCCTGAGCATGGCCGGCGTCCCCCAGGACGCGATCAAGCGGCTCGCCGAACTGCAGCCGGGCAAGGCCGGGTCGATCTTCACCTCCGACCTGTCGGTGAACGAGTTCCTGCTGGTCCGGGAGGCCGGCTTCCGGCCGGTCGGCCTGGTGCTCGGCTCGTCGATCTACCACGTCGGTCTGCAGGTCGGCCGCTGGGGCAAGAACCAGGAGCTCCAGGTGCTCTCCCAGGCGCTGTACCACGCGCGGGAGCTTGCGATGACGCGGATGGAGGCGGAGGCGGACGCGCTCGGCGCGGACGGCATCGTCGGCGTCCGCCTTGACGTGGAGCTGAAGGAGTTCGGCGCGGACATCGCCGAGTTCATCGCGATCGGTACCGCGGTCAAGGCCGAGCCTGGCGCCGGCGGCGGCGGCGTCGACAACTGGCGCAACAACAAGCGCCAGCCGTTCACCTCCGACCTGTCCGGGCAGGACTTCTGGACCCTGATCAGGGCCGGCTACGCCCCGCTTGGCATGGTCATGGGGACGTGCGTGTACCACATCGCCCACCAGCGGATGGGCTCGGTGATCGGCAACATCGGCCGGAACGTCGAGATCGAGCAGTTCACCCAGGCCCTGTACGACGCTCGCGAGCTGGCGATGTCCCGCATGCAGGCCGAGGCCGAGGAGCTGCACGCCGAGGGCATCGTCGGTGTCCAGCTCCGCCAGCACAGTCACACCTGGGGCTCGCACACGACCGAGTTCTTCGCCATCGGGACCGCGGTCCGCCCGCTGCGCGCCGACCACGTCATCGAGCGCCCGACGATGGTCTTGTCGCTGGACTCCTAGCACCGCTCGCGCTTCCGGCACCTGGCCTGCCCAGTCGTTCTCGGTGCAGCCCACGGCAGCGACGGGCCAGCGCTCCGCCTTACCGGCAGCACCTTGCGATTCCGATGACAAGGCGTGCGGATCGCGGGTGTTGCGTGCATGCTTGGTACGTGGACGCGGATCAGGTCGCTACGTTGCGTGCACTGCTGGCTGGCTCGGGGTGGCTGGAGCGCGCCCGGATCTTCGGCCGGGCGCTGCGGACGACGCCCAAGTCGGCGGGCGGACTCCTGGTCGTCGGCACTCCCGAGTACGAACCGTGGCACCTGACCGCCCACCTGGACGACGAGAGCCGCCTGACCGGAATCTCAACGCTGGCGCCGACGCTAGTCCGCTGGTCGCCGCCGCCGGACGCGCCCCCGCACCTGTCGGTCGGCCTGGCCCGGCTGGAGGCCGCCCGCCGGGGTGAGACGCTCTTCGTCGTCACCGAGGACTCCGCCCCGGTCCCGCTTCTCGAGCGGGTCAACGACGCGCGCAAGACCGGCGCCACCATCCTGGCCCTGGACACCGGGGAGGGCGACCCCGAGCTGGATGCCCTCGCCCACGAGGCGCTGGCGGTTCCGGAGTCCCTCTCTTTCGACGCGGGGCAGCACCTGGTGTCCGCGGCGGCGGGAGAACAAGACGCGGGCCCGGCGCGCAAGCTGACCCTTCGCGGCCGCCTGGCGCGCCTCCTCGACACGGTGAGCGGCCCCACCGCCTAGCGCACGGCGCGCCCGCTCGAGGAGCCGAACCTGGCTCGGCGCTGCTCGTGATGCCGTCGGGGTCGCGCGTAAGTCGGCCTCCTCGTAGGCGGTCAAGATCGCGTCGAGCAAGCCGGGGAAACGTGCCTCGAGGTCGTCGCCGCGCAGCGTGGTCCACCGCCGGTTTCCGTCCTCGCGCTGGCGGATGATGCCGGCCTCGCGCAGTACCCGGAAGTGATGGGTGAGCGTGGAGGGCGCGACGTCCACCGGAAAGGTGCCGCAGGCGCGCTCAGGCGAGGCGCGCAGGGTCTGCACCACCGTCATCCGGGTGGGGTCGGAGAGCGCGTGCAGGACGTCCAGCACGTTGAGGTCGTCCGCCCCCGGATGGGTGAGCGCCGGGCGGCGCTGCGATCTCGGCATCTCACTCCTCTTATTCGACAATCGTCGTACAAGTATGTTACGACTCGCCGTGCGATCGCCGCACCCGCGGCGGCGCGGTGAGAGGATCGAAACTGGAAGTCAATAATCGATGGAGGCGTTGATGAAGTTCGCTTGGCTGTGCAGCCACGAGTCTTACCAGCCCGAGGACCTTGTGGCGCAGGCGGTCGCCGCCGAAGCGGCCGGGTTCGACGCGGTTCTCGGCAGCGACCACTTCCACCCGTGGGTGGACGACACGTCCGCGGCCGGGTTCGTCTGGTCCTGGCTCGGCGCGGTGGCGGTCCAGACTGAGCGTGTTCTGCTTGGCACCGCGGTCACCAGCCCGCTGTTCCACTACCACCCGGCGCTGGTCGCGCAGATGGCCGCCACCACCGACCGGCTTTCCAACGGCCGCCTGTGGCTCGGCGTGGGCACCGGCGAGGCCCTGAACGAGCGACCCTTGGGCTTCCCGTTCCCCGGCTACGCCGAGCGCCAGGCCCGGATGCGGGAAGCACTGGAGATCATGCAGCGCCTCCTGGCGGGCGAGAAGGTGACCTTCCACGGCGAGTACTACACCACCGAGACCGCGAAGCTGTACTCCCCGCCGAAGGGCGCCGTGCCCATCCTGATGGCGGCCGGCGGGCCGAAGTCGGCCGCGTTCGCAGGCACCTACGCCGACGGCCTGATCGCCAGCGTGAAGGACCCCGCCGACACGGTCGCCAAGGTCGTCGAGCCTTACCGCAACGCGGCCACCGAGGCGGGCAAGAAGCACCGGGTGCTGGCCACCCGCTGGACCGTCCTCGCAGACGGCCCGGACGAGGCCTGGGCGGCGCTGTCCTCGATGCGCGGCCTGCGCGCTCCCGGTCGCCTCGAGGCCACCGACCCGGCCGAGCTCCGGATCAAGGCCGACCAGATGGACCGCGCCGAGGTCCTCACCTCCTATCCGGTCGTCCCCGACGCAGCCGCGCTGGTCGCCGCCTACCAGCCCCTGGTCACCGACGTCGGCGCGGACCTGGTCTCCATCCAGGTCATGTCCGCCGACCCGATGGCCGCCATCGAGCTGATCGGCAAGGAAGTCCTGCCCCAGCTTCGTTCGCTGGCCGGCTAACCCAGCGGCCCTATCGTGGTCGATGGCGTAGCCGGCAGGTCCCAAAGGTGCCGAGCCGGCGGTTACGCGTTGACGGTCCGCATGGCCTCGGCCAGCAGCGTGATGGAGCGCAGACGCCCCTCCAGAGTTGGCGACTGGTGGACGGTGATGACGTCGTCGGCCTCGGTCTGCTTGCGGAAGCCGTCGAGGTAGTCGCTCACCTCGCCCGGCGTGCCCACGGCGGCGTAGCGGAGCATCTGGTCCACGTGCAGGCCGGCCGCGCTGCCGAGCAGCTCGTCGGCCTGCTCGTCCGTCATGTCCTCGGCCGGGATGCCGACGTGCCGGGAGAACAGGCTGATCGCGCGGACGCGCCGGATCGCGCGGAACTGCTCGCTGGCCGCGGCCTTGGTGTCGGCGGCGGTCACGTTGACGCCGACGATCACGTAGGGGCGGTCCAACTGCTCCGACGGCTTGAACTCGCTCCGGTAGGCCGCGATGGCGGCGAACAGCGCGTCCGGCGCGAAGTGCGACGCGAACGCGTAGGGCAGCCCCAGGCGCGCCGCCAGCTGCGCGCCGAAAGCGACGATCCCAGCATGTACAGCGGGACCCGCGAGCCCTTGCCAGGGATGGCGTCCACGCCGGGCACCCGGGAATTGCCCGCCAGGTACGCCTGCAGCTCCAGCAAGTCCTGCGGGAAGGCATCGGACGACCGGGGGTCGCGGCGCATCGCGCGGGATGTGTTGCTGGTCGGAGCCGGGAGCCCGGCCCAGGCCCAGGTCGATGCGGTGCGGGTACATGGCGTCAAGCGCCCCGAACTGCTCCGCGATCGTCAGCGGCGAGTGGTTGGGCAGCATGATCCCGCCCGCCCCCAGCCGGATCGTCGAGGTGTGCGCGCCGATATGCGCGATCACCACGCTGGTCGCGGCCGAGGCGATGGACGGCATGTTGTGGTGCTCGGCGTACCAGACGCGGGTGTAGCCGAGCTCTTCCGCGCGCCGTGCGACCGCCACGCTGGCGGCAAAGCTGTCGCTGACGGTCTGACCCCGCCCGATGGGCACGAGGTCCAGGATCGATAGTGGTACGCGCATCGGATTACAGGTCAATTCTCCGGGTCGGCCTTGATGTCGCGGTGTCGTTGCCGAGAAGTCATATGTGTGGGTCATGCTTCCTCCAAGTGGACCGGGCGCGGTCCGCGTCCGTTGGGGTAGAACATGCGGGTTCGCGCCGATCATCCCGGACCAGCGGCCCCATTGCGCGCCGTGGCCGTTCGAGTAACCTGGCTCGATGACCGCAGACCCCACGCGGGGCACTTCCGCCGGGTCGGCCAGCCGGGTCAGCACCAGCCTGCCAGACCTGGTCGCCCACGTCGCCGCCGATTACGGGCTCGGCGACGTCGGCGACTGGTCGGTGCTCGCCACGGGGTACGAGGACTGCAACATCGACCTGCGCGCGCAGCGGGCGCGGGTGGTGATCAAGGTCTTCGCGGCCGCCCGTCCGGCCGGGATCGCCGCGCGCACCGCTGGGGTCATCGCCGCTGTCCGGGAGGCGGGCGTGCGCCACCCGCGGCTGCACGCCGACGCTGCGGGCAGCCAGGTGCATTCCTACGACGGGCACCAGCTGCTGGTCATGGACTTCGCCCCCGGCCGGACCTGCTATGACCTGGGCCGCTCGCCGGACCAGGCCGAGCTGGCCCGCGTCGTCGAGCAGGCGGCGCGCATCCACTCCTGCGCAGCGCACCCGGAGCCGCTATTCGACTCGTGGGCCATCGCCAACCTGGTCCCGCTGGCCGGGCAGGTCGGCGACCTGCTCGACGCCCGCCAGCGCCGCCTGGTGGACGGCGCGATCACGGAGCTGGCGCGGGTCGACTTCTGGTCCCTGCCGGTGACGCTGATCCACGCCGACCTGACGGCGGGCAACGTCCTGCTCGGTCCCGACGGCGCGGTGACCGTGCTGGACTTCGCGCTCGCCAACCGCTGGCCGAGGGTGCAGGAACTCGCGGTCATCGCGGCCAGCCTCATGCACGGCTCCCCGGGTCCGCTGCCCGCGCGGCTGGAGGCCGTCGCGCGCCTGTACTCGGCCGCCGGGCCGGCCCCGCTGACGCCCGAGGAGGAGGCGGCCCTGCCCGCCTTCGGCCGCGCGGCGGCGGCGATGGAACTGCTCGGCGGGCTGAACCAATGGCGGCAGGGCAACCGCGGCCAGGAAACCGACTCCCTGATCGAGATCGGCACCGCCGGCCTGCCGACTACGGCTAGCCGACCACGAATAGCGGCTGCCCGTTGCCCAGGGAATGACAGTGGACGGCCGCAGAGCGGCCGTCCACGGCCGTAACCGGCCTGCTAGCGGTGTCTGCCCGGCTGGCCGTAACCGCCCCGGCCGGCCTGCCCGTAAGCGGGCGACGGCGTTTGAACGGCGGCTGCTTGCTGCCTGATCCGGTACGCGGGGCGGTCGTGGAAGAGCCGGACGCCTCTGCATAGGCCCGGCAAAATGAAGGCGTCTCAATAGAAAACCTGAAAATGGCCGCCCTGGAAGAAGATCAGCAGGGCCCGTTGGGCGCGCCGGTCGCGGCGCGGCCGTTCGGGTCGGCCTGCGGTTCGCCGTGATCTCCGGTCGGTGGTGCTGCGGCTGGCCCGGGAGAACGAGTCATGGGGATACCGCCGGATCCATGGCGAGCTCGCCGGACTCGGCATCGCCGTGGCGCCGTCCACGGTCTGGCAGATCCTCAAGGATGCTGGCATCAGCCCAGCTCGACGCCGGGACGGCCCGGGCTGGGCGGAGTTCCTGCGGTCCCGGGCCCAGGCGATGCTGGCGCTGGACTTCTTCACCGCTGACCCGCTCAACGGCACGAAGGTCTATGTTCTGGCCGTCATCGAGCACGGCACCCGCCGCGTCCGGATCCTCGGAGCCACCGAGCATCCGGGCCAGTCGTGGGTGGTGCAGCAGGCCAGGAACCTCCTGATGGACCTGGACGATGCAAAGATGAGCGTGAAGTTCGTCCTGCATGACCGGGACGCCAGCTTCACCGCCGCGTTCGACGCCGTCTTCGAGGCCGCTGGCGTCAGGGTCGTCCGCTCCGCGGTCCAGGCACCTCGGATGAATTCCATCACGGAACGCTGGAACGGCAGCTGTCGGCGTGAGCTGCTGGACCGGACCTTGATCTGGAACCAGCGTCACCTGATGACTGTCCTGCGCAAGTACGAGGACTTCTACAACTCCCATCGGCCGCATCGCACTCTGAACCAGGCCGCGCCGCTCCGCCCGCTGCCAGGAGGTGTCACCGATCTGGACCACTTCCGCCTCCGGCGGCGCGACCGCGCCGGAGGCATGATCCATGAATATCGCCTGGTGGCAAAGGTTTCCGGCACCCACAGGTGCCGCTGGGCCGGGTCGATGCGGAGCATGGGGCAGCGGGTGGCGTGCTCGTGGGCGGGAGCGACTGATGCTCTTGAACTTGAGCTGGCTTGCACGTCAAGCCGCCGCTTCCCGGTAACTGTCAACGACATTGTTAGCAGTTACCGGGAAGCCGGGTCGGCACGTCGCGGGTTAGCGGTAGGAGTACTGCTCGGTGGGGAACGCGCCGGAGGCGACGTCGGACGCGAACTCGGTGGCGGCGTCGCGCAGGGTGGCGGCGATCTCGGCGTAGCGCTTGGCGAACTTCGGCGAGCGGGCCGACAGGCCCGCCATGTCCTGCCAGACCAGGACCTGCGCGTCGCATTCCGGGCCGGCGCCGATGCCGATGGTCGGGACCTGCAGTGTCTGGGTGATCCGGGCGCCGAGCTCGGCGGGGATGCCCTCGAGGACGACCGCGAACGCGCCCGCCGCCGCAAGCGCCTTGGCGTCGTGCACCAGCCGTTCGCCCGCCTCGGAGCCGCGGCCCTGGACCCGGAAGCCGCCGAGCGCGTGCACCGACTGCGGGGTGAGGCCCACGTGGCCCATCACCGGCACGCCCGCCGCGACCAGCTCCTCGACATGGTGCGCGACGCGCTGGCCGCCCTCGAGCTTGACCGCGTGCGCGCCCGCCTCCTTCATGAACCGGGCGGCGGCGTGCAGCGCCTCGGCCGGCGAGGCCTGGTAGGAGCCGAACGGGAGGTCCGCGACCACCATCGCCCGCCGCGTGCCGCGCACGACGGCTGCGGTCAGCGGGATCAGGTCATCGATGGTGACCGGGATCGTGGTCTCGTAGCCGAACACCACGTTGCCTGCCGAGTCCCCGACCAGCAGGACCGGAATCCCCGCCTCGTCGAAGATCCCCGCGGTAAGGGCGTCGTAGGCGGTGAGCATCGGCCACCGCTCGCCGCGTGCCTTCGCGGCGGCGATGTCCCGGATCGTGACCCGGCCAGGGCGGCGGCCGCCGTACAGCGGCTCGGATTCCTGCGTTGTTAGCGACGACATCGTCAGCACCTCCAAGTCTCGAGGCGCCCCACTGGCGTACCCGGACGGATCAATCCTCGCACGCCAGAGGCGTGCGAGGATAGTGGCGTGCTCAGTGACTCCCTAGCTAACGCGGTGACCGGGGTCGGCGATTTCGCCGACATTGATTTCTCAGTGGTCGACGCGATCGTCAGCGACTACTTCAGCCGGGGCGCGCAGCCCGCGATCGCCTACGGCATCGTCACCGGCGGCAGGCTCGTGCACAGCGCGGGGTTCGGCGCGCGGGCGCTCGGCGCCGACCCGCCGGACTCCGGCACGGTGTTCCGCATCGCGTCGATGTCGAAGTCCTTCACCGCCTCGGCCGTGCTGCTGCTGCGCGACGCCGGCTCGGTGGCGCTGGACGACCCGGCCGCGACCTACGTTCCCGAGCTGGCCGGCTGGACGTACGGCTCCGCCGACGCCGCGCCGGTGACGATCAGGCAGCTGCTCACGATGACGGCCGGCTTCCCGACGGACGACCCGTGGGGGGACCGCCAGCAGGGGCTGCCGATCCAGGCCTTCGACGACCTGCTGGCCCGCGGGGTCTCGTTCAACTGGGCGCCGGGCACCCGGTTCGAGTACTCCAACCTCGGCTACGCGATCCTCGGCCGGGTGGTGACCGAGGCGTCCGGGGTGCCGTACGACGAGTTCATCAGGACCCGGCTGCTCGCGCCGCTGCGCCTGGACCGGACCGGATTCGAGCCCGCCGAGTTCGCTCCGGACAACCTGGCCCTGGGCTACCGGCGCGGCCTGCGCGGCTGGGAGGAAGTCCCGTTCGACCCCTACGGGGCGTTCGCCCCGATGGGCGGCGTGCTCTCGTCCGTTTCCGACCTCGCGCGCTGGGTGGCGGGGTTCGCGGCCGCCTTCCCGCCCGGCGCCGGCGCAGACGGCAACCCGGCCGTCGACGGGGACGCACCGCACCCGCTCCGCGCGGCCTCGCGGCGGGAGATGCAGCTCCCGCAGGCGGTGACCGCGTGGCGCGCGGCCGACCGGCTGCCCGGCGGCCCGCCCGCGCCCCCGGCGTACTACGGGTTCGGCCTGTTCGCGGACGAGGACCCGGCGCGCGGACGGATCGTGTCGCACAGCGGCGGCTACCCCGGGTTCGGGACCAACATGCGGTGGCACCCGGCGACCGGCGTCGGCGTGATCGCCCTCGCGAACGGGACCTACGCCCCCATGACCGCCCTGACCGCCCTCGTCCTGGACGCGCTGCTGCCGCGCTCGTCGGCCTGCCACGTCGCGCTCGCGCCAGCGGCGTCGTCGGCGTCGTCGGCGCCAGCGGCGTCGTCGGCAACGGACGCCGGAGCGCCGTGGCCGGAAACGCTGGCCGCCGCAGAAGCGGTCAACCGCCTCCTGCTGGCCTGGGACGACAGCACCGCGGACGCGCTGTTCACCGAGAACGTCGCGCTCGACAGCCCCTACGCCGAGCGCCGCCACGACATCGACCGGATCCGCGAGCGCATCGGCGACTTCACCGCCGACGGGCCGGCCGGGACACCAGGAGCGGCAGGCTCGCGCCCGGCCGAGTCCGGCACCCCGGCCCACCGCCGCTGGTGGCTCACCGGCCCGGGCGGCACCGTCCAAGCGCAGATCCAGCTCAACCCGGAGCGACCGCCGCGCGTCCAGTCCCTCACCCTCGCCATCCCGCCGGCCGAGGACTCCGTCCTCGCCGCCGCGATCGACGCCGTGATCGAGTGGCTGAACGACGGCGACGCGCCGTGGCCCGCGACCCTGCCCGTCGCCGCCTCCGCCGATGCGCCCCTGATCGCCCGCCGCCTGCGGATGGCCGCCGCCTGGGCGGGCAAGTGCGCGGCCGGCGCCTTCCAGGCCGGCAACGGCAGCGCAGCGGCGACGGTCGAACTCGTCGGCGAGCACGCCACCGTCACGCTCTCCCTGCTGCTCAACCCGGCGACCGGCGAGCTCCGCCAGGCCGACGTCGCGCTGTAGCCAATTCCAAGCCCAAAACCCGAGAGATAGACGCGAGACGGGCCCCCGACGAACCGCGGTCGACGAGGTTCTCCGCGGTGTCGCCGCGCGTTAACTACGTGTTAACCGCGGAAAACGAGCTAACCGCGAGTCACCCCGCCGGGGTGATGCGCGCCCTCGCGGCCCCCGGCGATGCTTGGACCGGCGCGTCGGCTGGGGCCGGCGCGAGTCGGCGGAGCATACCGAGCGAGACGGGCGGGCGGCATGAGCAACGAGGAGCAGGGACGCCTTCAAGAGGCGGAAACCGGAGTTCGGTGGCGGCGATGGGGGCCCTACCTCAGCGAGCGTCAGTGGGGGACCGTCCGGGAGGACCCGGGCCAGGGCGACAACACCTGGGGGGCGTTCACCCACGACCAGGCGCACTACCGGGCCTACCGCTGGGGCGAGGACGGGCTGGCGGGCATCAGCGATGACAAGCAGCTGCTGTGCCTGTCAGTGGCCCTGTGGAACGAGCGCGACCCCCTCCTCAAGGAGCGGCTTTTCGGCCTCACCAACTCCCAGGGCAACCACGGCGAGGACGTCAAGGAGTGCTACTACTACCTCGACGCGACGCCGACCTCGTCCTACCTCAAGATGCTCTACAAGTACCCGCAGCGCGAGTACCCCTACGACGACCTGGTCGCGACCAACGGAGCGCGCGGGAAGACCGAACCCGAATATGAGCTGGTCAACACCGGGGTCTTCGACGACAACCGGTACTTCGACGTCTTCGTCGAATACGCGAAGGCCGCACCGGAAGACCTGCTCATGCAGGTCACCGTGCACAACCGGGGCCCCGACGAGGCGCGGCTGCACGTGCTGCCCACGCTCTGGTTCCGGCACACCTGGTCCTGGGCGGGCGGCGGCGAGGAGCCTACGTTGCGTGTCGACAGCGACGCCGCAGGGACGAGCGCCGTCGTCGCCGAGCACAGCCAGCTCGGCACCCGCTGGTTCTACGCCGACCAGCAGGTGCCGGTGCTCGTGACCGGGAACGAGACCGACAACGAGCGCGTGTTCGGCTCATCGAACGACTCGCCCTATGTCAAGGACGGCATCGAACGGGCCGTGGTGCACGGCGAAAACGGGAAGGTCAACCCGGACGGCACCGGGACCAAGGCGGCGCACCACCACGTCCTGGTCGTCCCGGCCGAAGGCAGCGCGACGATCCGCATGCGGCTGACCGACACGCAGTCCGAGCACCCCTTCGGCGACTTCGACGAGCTGATGAGCGCTCGGCGCGGCGAGGCGGACGAGTTCTACGCAGGCGTGCTGACCGGGGATCTGTCCGACGACGAGCGCATGATCAGCCGTCAGGCGCTGGCCGGCATGCTCTGGTCGAAGCAGTACTACGGGCTCGACATGGAGCAGTGGCTGGCCGAGCACGGCGCCGACCCGGTGCTGCCAGGGCCGGAGCTGCGCAACCACGAGTGGCAGCACCTGATCTCCGAAGACATCATCTCGATGCCGGACAAGTGGGAGTACCCCTGGTTCGCGGCGTGGGACCTCGCCTTCCACGCGATAGCCCTCTCGGCCGTCGACATGCCCTTCGCCAAGCAGCAGCTCGAGCTGCTGCTTGACCACCGCTACCTGCACCCGAACGGGCAGCTGCCCGCCTACGAGTGGAACTTCAGCGACGTCAACCCGCCGGTGCACGCCTGGGCGTCGTGGTTCGTCTACTCGATGGACAAGGCCAGGACCGGGCGCGGCGACCGCGTCTTCCTCGAGAGCACGTTCCAGAAGCTGATGCGGAACTTCGGCTGGTGGCTCAACCGCAAGGACGCCGACGACCGCAACATCTTCCAGGGCGGTTTCCTCGGCCTGGACAACATCGGCGTCTTCGACCGCAGCGCGCCGCTGCCCGGCGGCGGGCGGATCGACCAGGCCGACGGGACCGCGTGGATGTCCCTGTACAGCCAGAACATGCTCCAGATGGCCGTGGAGCTCGGCCGCGAGAACCCGGTCTACCAAGAGCAGGCGCTGGCGCTGCTTGAGAACTGGGCGTGGATCGCCGCCGCGACCAATCACGTCGGGCCGGACGAGGTGGGGCTGTGGGACGAGGAGGACGGTTTCTTCTACGACGTGCTCCGGCGCCCCGACGGCAGTTCCGTCCCGCTCAAGGTGCGGTCGATCGTCGGGCTGATGCCCCTCGTCGCCGCGACCGTCATCACCGCCGCCTCGCGGGCGGAGTTCCCGCACCTGACGGAGAGCGCCGTCGAGTTCGTGGCCCAGCACCCCGCGCTCACCGCCGCGCTGCCGGAACAGGGCCGGCAGGCCCGACAGACCGGCGGCCCCGTGCTGCTCGCCATGTTCAATGAGGAGCGGCTGCGCCGGATCCTGGCGCGGATGCTCGACGAGGGCGAGTTCCTCGGTCCGCACGGCATCCGCGCCATCTCCCGGTGGCACGCCGAGCATCCGTACGTCCTGGACCTGGACGGCCAGGAGTACAGCGTCAGCTATCTCCCGGCCGAGTCCGACACCGGCATGTTCGGCGGCAACTCCAACTGGCGGGGGCCGGTGTGGGTGCCGATCAACATCATGCTCATCCGCGGCCTGCTGCAGCTGCACATGTACTACGGCGACGGGTTCACGGTCGAGTGCCCGACCGGCTCGGGACAGCAGAAGAACCTGTACCAGGTGGCCGATGAGATCAGCGAACGGCTGATCGGCACCTTCCGCCGGGACTCCGATGGGCGCCGCCCGGTCCACGGCGGCGAGTCGCTGCTGCAGACCGACCCGCACTGGCGCGATCTGGTGCTGTTCTACGAGTACTACCACGGCGACAACGGCGCCGGGATCGGCGCCAGCCACCAGACCGGGTGGTCGGGCACCGTCGGGGTGCTGCCGCTGCTGTTCCGCAGCGGCAGGAAGCTGGACGACAGCGGGTGGATCCCCGCTCCGCGCGCCGGGGAGAGCACATCGGCGCAGGCGACGGTGACCCAATGACCGGATGGCCCGAGATCCCGGTCATCTACGAGGTGAACACCGCCGTCTGGCTGGCCGAGCTGACGCGGGCGGCGGGGGAACCGGTCACCCTGGGCAGCGTGCCCGACTCCGGCTGGGACGCGATCACCCCCGCGGGCGTCGACGCCGTCTGGCTGATGGGCGTCTGGGAGCGCAGCCCGGCCGGCCTCCAGCTGGCGCTGGCGAACGCGGGGCTGCTGCAGTCGTTCCGCGAGGCCCTGCCCGACGTGCAGCGGCAGGACATCATCGGATCGCCGTACTGCGTCCGCCGCTACACGGCCGACGAGCGGTTCGGCGGGCCGTCGGGGCTGGCGGCGGCGCGCGCGGCGCTCGCGGCCCGCGGGGTGCGGCTGATCCTGGACTACGTGCCCAACCACGTCGCGCCCGACCACCCCTGGGTCACCGAGCACCCCGAGTTCTTCATCCAGGGCGGCGACGACGACCTCAAGTCGGATCCGGGCGGCTGGCTGTCGGTCGGCGGGCACGTGCTCGCGCACGGCCGGGATCCGTACTTCCCGCCGTGGCCGGACGTCGTGCAGCTCAACGCCTTCGCCGCCGCGACCCGCGCGGCGACCGCGCAGACGCTGTCCGACATCGCCGACCAGTGCGACGGCATCCGCTGCGACATGGCCATGCTGATGTTCAACGACATCTTCGCGAAAACCTGGGACAGCCGGGCCGGCCAGCGGCCGGACCAGGAATTCTGGCCCGCCGTCATCGACGGGCTGCGCGCCCGCCACCCGGAGACCGTGCTGATCGCCGAGGCGTACTGGGACACGGAGTGGACGTTGCAGCAGCAGGGCTTCGGCTTCTGCTATGACAAGCGGCTCTACGACCGGATCCTCGAAGACGATCCGCCCGCGGTGCGCGGGCACCTGCTGGCCGACCTGAGCTACCAGTCGCGCCTGCTGCGCTTCCTGGAGAACCACGACGAGCCGCGGATCGCCGACAAGCTGCCCGCCGTCCTCGCGCGGGCGGCCGCGGTCACCATCGCGACGCTGCCCGGCGCGACGCTGTGGCACGAGGGGCAGTTCGAGGGGCGCCACGTTCGCGTTCCCGTCTTCCTCGCCCGCCGGCCCGACGAGCCGCCGGACGAAGAACTGGCGGCCTGGTACCGCGACCTGCTGCGCAAGGTCGCCGAGCACGCCGTGCGAACGGGGGCCTGGCAGTTGCTCCAAGCCGAAGGCTGGCCGGACAACCAGTCCTGCCGCAACCTGATCGCCTGGGCGTGGACGCACCAGCCCGAGGACGCCGACGGTGTGCGCGGGCACGTGGTCGTGGTCAACCTCTCCGAGGCGCCGGCTCAGGCCCAGATCCCGCTGCCGTGGCCGGACCTGCCCGGCCGTTCTTGGAGTCTTCAAGATCTGCTCAGCGGGGAGGACTTCGACAGGGACGGTGGGCAGCTGGCCGACCCCGGGCTGTACGTCGACCTGCAGCCGGGACAGTTCTACTGCTCTACCTGCTGGAGGTGCGCTAACCGGGGTAATCTGGCCGTCCACGTCGCTGGCAGCGCAGTCGCTGGGGCGCGGTGGTGCTTCCCGCGCTGTCGGCCCCGCCCGGAGGACGGCCTCTGGCTCGCATCTCGTTACGATTGCTTTTGCTGGCAAGGCGAGGATGGCGCGCCCGCGGCCGTCTCCCACGCCACCGCGAGACGTCTCCGTCTCACCCCGGGCCCCGGCTGCCCCGCTGCGCCCGTGCCCCACTCCGCACCCGGTTCCGCCGCGTCGGCCGGCCCTCACTCGCTATCAGTTCTGACCACGCCATCCATCTTTCTATCACTTCTGACCAGACAAATCATATAAAAGCGGACATAGAAATGGTCAGAACCGATAGGAAGGCGAAAAAAGTGGTTAGAACTGATAGGAGGCTGACGAGTTCTGGGAAGCCGAGCTGTTACGCCTGAGGCATCATGTCGTTAGTGCGACGGTGGCGCCGCATGGGGTGAGCAGGTGCTGTTAGCCGGGGTCGGCCCGCCGACGGGGAACCCCCGCCAGCCAAAACACGCACCGGTACCGTCACGAGATGCCACGTGGATATATCCGAATCTTGCGTCGGCTTCCCGCTCCTCACCGGTCTCACCGCAGCGTAAGCGACCCGCCTCACTCCGGCGGCTTCGCGCTGCCGTCGGCTGAGTCGCCGGGGGGCGGGTCTCGCCTGGCCGGCGCCCGGTAGGCGCTGACCAGCCGGGCGACCAGCGTGACGAGGAAGATCTGGCCGGTGAGCGCCTCGAGAACCGCTACCGCCCGGCCGAAGCTGCCTCCCGCGGTGAAATCGCCGTAGCCCAGGGTGGTCAGGGTGGTGAAGCTGAAGTACTGGTAAGTGCGGATGTTGGCCGCTTCGCCGTTGACGAAAAAGTCAGCGCCTCGCAGGCCGTCTATCGCGCCGAAGAAGGCCGCGAACATCAGTCCGACTAGAAGATAGGCGCTCAGCGCCCCGTAGATGCTCTGCAGGGTGACGGTATCCAGCTTGAGCACGCTGTCAACGATGATCACCACCGTCGCCAGCAGCAGGATGCCGGTCCAGAGGCTGGCCGTACCGCGCGCGACCGGGCTGTCGAACGACTCCACTCCCGCGATCGCGAGCACCGAGCCGGCCAGCGCGGCCCACCGCGCCAGCCTGCGGTGGGGGAAGTCGGTGTTCCGCAGCGCCAGAAGCGTCACGGCGACAACGAGAACCAGTTGCCCGGATTGGCCTCGCCGGCCGATGGCCAGTGCCGACAGCAGGTAAAACGCGATCAAGGTAGTGAGCAGCAGGCCATACCGGCGTGGCCGGACGGTCGCTTCGCCCGCTGTCATAGCATCAGCACACTACTTCGCGGGAGGTGCCGGACCACCCACGACGCGTATCCATGCGACCGACGTTAGGGCGAGCCAGGCCGAGCGCGGATCATCCTAGCCGGGTGATTCATTTCTTAGTCTGCGGTGCAAATTACCTGTGGCCACGAGTCAGCTCCTGATCGGCCTGGGGCTGACGGTTGGGATGATGCCGTATTCAGCGCTGCCCGAGACAACGGGAAGGGCTACGGCCGATTTTCGGGGTGTCCTCGTCTTCTAAGCTCGCGGGCCGCTGCGGCGATCCTGATCTGGAGATCGGTTGTCGTCTGCGGGCCGTGCGCGTCACCGGGGATCTTCGCGCCCTGCGGCCTGGCTGCGGCGCGCGCGATGGAGTCCTGGATCAGGGTAACCCGGTCCGGAGCTGGCCGGGGTGCGGTGCGTGCGAGCAGTTCTCCGAGATCGTGGGCCTGCGCCACGCGTGTTCCCAGGTAGCGCGGGTACCCGGCGCGGGCCAGCAGGCCGCGGCGGCGCTCGGGCTCGGTGAGCGCGTCGGGGGCGAAGCGCAGCAGGATCGTCTTGATGATCGAGGTGTGGTCGAAGACGGTCGTTGATACCGAGCCGGGCTCGGCCCACGGTGAGACGACCAGCGCCGGCACCCGCACGCCGTAGCGCCCGAACATCCGCCGGTTGTCATCAGCCGCGGCGGTAGGCGGGACGTGATCGTAAAAGCCGCCGTGCTCGTCGTAGAAGATGACCAGCATCATCTTCTCCCACTGCGGGCCGGTGGCCAGCGCGTGGTAGACCGCGAGCACGAGTTCCTGGCCGTCCTTGATGTCCGCGGGCGCGTGGTCGTCGTTGGGCTGGAAGCCGATGGGGTTGAAGTTGCTGAAGTTCGGGTCGATCCAGGAGACCGACGGGAGCGCGCCCCGGGACGCGTCCTCGAGGAAGCTCGCCGCCTGGGCGTCGATCCTGACCTCGAGGGCGGCTTTCCAGTTCAGGTTTTCCGTGCTGAAGAACGCGAACCTGTCGTGGTGCCCGAGGGCGTAGCGGGCGTCGGCGAGACGCAGGGTGCCTACCTCGAAGGAATACCAGCGCCACGTCACGCCGCGGGCATCGAGGTGCCGGATGAACGACGGCTGGTTGTACAGCGGCGGGAGGTTGCGCGGCAGGTCATCGCGGCTGCCCGCGGCGCGGCCGGAGATCGCGTAGAGGCGGTTGGGCCAGGTCGCGCCGGGTACCGAGCTGAACCAGTGATCGCAGACAGCGAACTGCCGGGCGAGGTGATCATAGACCGGGACGTCGGCGGCGTTGTAGTACCCCATCACGCGGCCCGGATCCCCGCCCGCAACCCCGTGGCGGGACAGCGTCTCGGCGAAGCTGGCGACGAAACCGCTCATCTCGCCGCCGCCGACCTGCAGGTCGACCGACCTGGCGGAGTGATCGGGGTCGTCGGGGATCGCCGTGGTCTCCAGATGGCGGACCGGGTAGCGGCGTCCGTCGTGGTCGTTGGCGAACTCTTCCCGCAGGCCGTCGATGTCGTCGCGCCCGCCCTCGAGCGACAGGTATCCGAGCATGTGATCAAACGAGCGGTTCTCGAGCATCAGCACGACGATATGGTCGATCTTCCCCAGATTGGCCATGCCGATATCTTGAGCCACCACACCCCCGTTGCGGCCGCGCCCGCCGCCGACGCCTCCACTGGGGGCGGCACACCGGCGACTTCGGCGATGCGGTCTACGTACCCTGGACCTGGTCGGCGAACCAGCCATCGACGGGCAGGCGACCCGGTTGCTGCCTGTCGGCTCCGCCGTTGGCGCACTGACCAGCGATGTCAGTCCCGACAAGCTGCTGGGCCCCGGCCCTCCAGCCGCTGGTGTCGCCGGCGACTGCTTGCCCGACATCACCCCGCCTAGGTGACGCGCTTGCCGTGACTACCACGCACGATGTACACGATGACGACGCCACCAGACCCGCGGGCGCTGCTGCGGAGCAAGAACTATCTGGGATTGCTCATCCTCGCCGCGGTGCTGGGCGTGCCGGTCTCCGCCACGGCGTACGGGTTCCTTGCCCTTGTCGCCTACCTGCAGCGCGAGATCTTCACGCATCTCCCCGACGGGCTCGGCTTTCACGGCGAGCCGCTCTGGTGGCCGCTGCCCGTTCTCACGGTGGCGGCCTGCCGGTCGCCCCGGCCATCGAGTTTCTGCCCGGGAAGGGCGGCCATTCGCCGGCCGACGGGTTCAAGGTCGGCGGCGGCGCGCCCTCGCCCGCTCAGCTTCCCGGCGTGCTGCTCGCGGCCCTGGCAACCCTGAGTCTCGGCGTCGTGCTGGGGCCGGAGGCGCCGCTGATCGCTCTCGGCGGCGGGCTCGCCGTGCTCGCCGTGCGGCTGGCCAAGCGCGACCTGCCGGCCCAGGCCACCGCCGTGGCGACCGCGGCGGGGAGCTTCGCCGCCGTCAGCACCCTGGCCGGCTCGCCCATCGTGGGCGCGTTCCTGCTGATGGAGGCCTCGGGCTGGGCGGGCCCACGCTGGGGGTCGTGCTGCTGCCCGGCCTGCTCGCCTCGGGCGTGGGTGCCCTCATCTTCGTCGGCCTCGACTCGTTGACCGGGCTCGGCACCTTCTCCCTGTCGGTGCCGGCCTGCCCCATTTCGCCCGGCCGGACATCGCGGAATTCGGCTGGGCCCTGGTCATCGGGGTCGCGGCGGTCATCGCGGGCACGGCGACCCAGCGGCTCGGCCTCCTGCTCCGGCCCCATGTCGAGCGGCGGATCCTGGTGCTGACGCCGGTCGTGGGGCTGGTCGTCGGGGGACTTGCCTTCGCCTACACGGAAGGAACGGGAAAGAGCTCGTCCGATGTGCTGTTCTCGGGGCAAACGCAGCTGGGGCCGTTGATCACCCACGCGGCCGGCTACTCGGTCGGCGCGCTGGTGCTGCTGATGGCGTGCAAGGGGCTTGCCTATGGCGTGTCACTGAGCAGTTTCCGCGGCGGGCCGACCTTCCCTGCGCTGTATATCGGCGCGGCGGGCGGCATCGCGCTCTCGCACCTGCCCGGCCTGCCGCTGGTGCCGGCGGTGGCGATGGGGATCGGCGCGATGTGCGCCGTCGTGGTCCGGCTGCCGCTGACGTCGGTCCTGCTGGCGTCTCTGCTGCTGTACTCGGATGGGGTCGCCGTCATGCCGCTGGTCATCGTGGCGGTGGTCGTGGCGTATGTGGTGTCGGCCAAGTTTGCCCCAGCCCCAGCTCCCGCCCCGTCCCCACACCCAGCTCCCGCCCCGTCCCCAGACCCGGCCTCGCCCGCGACAGCCCCGGTGTCCCCGTAGGGATAATTAGTGCTGGCGCCCTCCTCGACATCACCCCCCCAAGGTGACGCGCTTCGCGTGACTACCACGCACGATGTACACGATGACGACGCCACAAGACCCGCAGGCGCTGCTGCGGAGCAAGAGCTATCTGGGATTGCTCATCCTCGCCGCGGTGCTGGGCGTGCCGGTCTCTGCCGCGGCCTACGGGTTCCTCGCACTTGTCAGCTACCTGCAGCGCGAGATCTTCACCCATCTTCCCAACGGGCTTGGCTTTCACGGCGAGCCGCCGTGGTGGCCGGTGCCCGTTCTCACGGTGGCCGGCCTGCTGGTCGCGCCGGTCATCGGGTTCCTGCCGGGGAAGGGCGGCCATTCGCCGGCCGACGGGTTCAAGGCGGGCGGCGGCGCGCCCACGCCCGCTCAGCTTCCCGGCGTGCTGCTCGCGGCCCTGGCCACGCTGAGCCTCGGCGTCGTGCTGGGGCCGGAGGCGCCGCTGATCGCTCTCGGCGGCGGGCTCGCCGTGCTCGCCGTGCGGCTGGCCAAGCGCGACCTGCCGGCCCAGGCCACCGCCGTGGTCGCCGCGGCGGGGAGCTTCGCCGCCGTCAGCACCCTGCTCGGCTCGCCCATCGCGGGCGCGTTCCTGCTGATGGAGGCCTCGGGACTGGGCGGCCCGATGCTGGGGGTCGTGCTGCTGCCCGGCCTGCTCGCCTCCGGCGTGGGCGCCCTCATTTTCGTCGGCCTCGACTCGTTGACCGGGCTCGGCACCTTCTCCCTGTCGGTGCCGGGCCTGCCCCATTTCGCGCGGCCGGACATCGCGGAATTCGGCTGGGCCCTGGTCATCGGGATCGCGGCGGCCATCGTGGGCACGGCGATCCACCGGCTCGGCCTCCTGCTCCGGCCCCATGTCGAGCGGCGGATGCTCCTGCTGACCCCGGTCGTGGGCATCATCATCGGAGGACTGGCGCTCGCCTACACCGAGGGAACAGGGAAGGGCTCCTCCGATGTGCTGTTCTCGGGGCAATCGCAGCTGGGACCGCTGATCACCCACGCGGCCGGTTACTCGGTCGCGGCGCTCCTGCTGCTGTTGGCGTGCAAGGGGCTTGCCTATGGCGCGTCACTGAGCAGTTTCCGCGGCGGGCCGACCTTCCCAGCGCTGTATCTCGGCGCGGCGGGCGGCATCGCGCTCTCGCACCTGCCCGGCCTGCCGCTGGTGCCGGGGGTGGCGATGGGGATCGGCGCGATGTGCGCCGTCATGCTCCGGCTTCCGCTGACGTCGGTGCTGCTGGCGACTCTGCTGCTGTACTCCGACGGGCTCGCCGTCATGCCGCTGGTCATCGTGGCGGTTGTCGTGGCGTACGTGGCGTCGGCCAGGCTGATCCCGGCCACCACGGCCCCGGCCCCAGGCCCGGCTTCGGCCGCGGCAGCGACGGTGCCCCCGCAGGTTCCAGCGGGCGAGCCGGCCACGCCGGCCGGTCCCTCTCGCCAGCGCACCGGATAAGGGCACCGAGCCGAAGCGGACGCCGTGATGAGACCGTCCGATCGGAGGCTGCTACGCCCGCCGGCTATGGCGACGGCGCCCCGACGACGCGCCTGGATTTATCACAAATCAGACCGCCAAGATCAAGTCTTCATGACTGGAATAATAGCTATTAATGCAGGTCATAGGCCCGCAGGATAGGATGGAGTCAGGCAAAAGTAAAGTCGTCCTCTGCACCGAATGCGCTGGTGCAGGCCACTGACCGGGATCGAGCTGGCCCCCCGGATCGTGACCGCCGAGCAGTACGAGGCCGAGCAGCAGCACAAGCACCTCGTTCCCCTGACCGACCGGCAGGTCGGCATGCTGGAGGGCGGCATCACCGTCACCACCGGGACCAAGCGCCGCCGCGCCTGGGACGTCCCCGGCCTGGGCATCGCCGTCTGGCTCCAGCGCACGATGGGATTGCGGATCCTGGCCAACATCAGCCAGGTACTCGGCCACGACTCGATCCAGACCACGCTCAAGTTCTACATCACCCCAGCGCCAACGCCGAGGAGCGCATCGGCGCGATGATGAACGCGCGATGGAAGGCCAAGACGACCGCATAAGCGGCCCGCCGCCACCCGGATGCGCCTTCACGCAGGTGCCTGCTTATGGGCACAGGAGTAGCAGGACGCGCCGGTTAGACCATTCAATGGCACAGGAGCAGCAGGATGCGCGGGTTAAAGCGTCACGGTGCCGTGATCGCCGGCCATCTACGCTATGCCAAGCCAGGACGCGAATTGGCTGAGTTCATCCCGGCCCCTGCGCGCTGACGCGATAGCGAGCACCGTCTCGCGAACCATCGGATGATGCCGCGTCTGCTGCGGGGCGATCTGCCGCGCCCGCTGCAAGGAGCGCAGGCCGCCCGCATTGTCGCCCACCAGCACGTAGCCGCGCGCAAGGTCGATGTAGTGATGCCCGCGCCGCACCGACGGCACCTGCGGCCCGAGGCGCACCGTGCGCCCGCGCCGCACCGCCTCCGCCCCGTCCTCCAGTTCCACCGCAACCGCGACCTCATGCTGCGCGACGTTCGACGGCCCGAACGCAAGCCCGTAGTCGTTGCGGTCGCCTCCCATCTGGGCCGCCACCGCCCGTGCAGCGTCCATGTGCGCCCAGGCATCCTGCGCGTATCCCGGCGCGGCCGTGCGCGCCGCCCGCGCCGCCAGGATCGCCGACCGGAGGTGCGTGGACCCGTAGACCGACAGCGTCGGCCCGTCCATCGAGCGTATGTCGTCCCCCAGGTCGGCCCGGACCTGCTCCATGAGCGTGAGCGCCTGGCTGTACGCGCCCACCGACATGAGCGACGCCGACCGCTGCCACTGGACCCGGTGCAGCCGCAGCGCATCGCCGGACTGCTCCGACGCCCATTTGATGCGCTCCACCACCTGCGCGCGCAAGTCGAGATAGCCCAGGATGTTCGCGATCACCGAGGCACCCGAGTACGCCTCGGCCAGCAGCGCGAACGTGCGACGACGCTCATCCCCGGCAGCGCCGTGCACGGCAGCCGTCAGCTCATCGAGCAGGGCCGGAAGCTCTACGCCGATCTGGACGAAATTAGCGGACTGGCCAAGAGCCGAAATGCGCTGGACATCAGCGGCCAAGGCTGTGTACGGCCGGGGGTCTATGCCCTCATCGGGCAGGTCATAGGTACCGACGCTGCGGCGAAGCGGAACCACCGACTCATGCAGTCTCGCTGCCCTCCCGCGAGGTTCCTCGTATGGCTGCCCCGTCACGCGCGGCACGTCCACCCGCAGCGCCCGCGCAGCCGCGCCGATCAGCGCAGGCGACGCCGGGACCGCTCCGGACTCCACCTTCGTCAGCAGGCTGTACGACACGTGCGCCCGCTCCGCCAGCTCACGGGCAGTCAGCCCCCGAGTCTTGCGGAGCGCCGCGATCCGCGACCCGGCCCTGTCCTGATCTTGCATCAGAAAACCCCAGCCCCCGGCGACTTTCAAGCGGTTTGAAAATTTCGCGGGCCCCTTTCAGATCCATGCTGCTCCCAAGCGACCACAGCAGGCAACCGGAAGTCCGAATGAGCGAGAACTCCAGCCTAACCGCAGCAGACATCGAAGCCGCCTGCGGCGGACGGTGGGGAGTCTGGCAAAGCGACACCGGCCAGTGGTGGGCCGCCCGCACCCAGCCGCTGACAGCCGATCAGCTCGCCGCCGGAGGCGTGCCATTCCTCCGGGCCGCATACCCCCGACGAATTGAAGCAGGCAATCAGCGACGAAGAACACCTAACCGACTCCAGCGAAGGATCGTGATTCCGAGTGATCGTGCGGCTATTGGGTGCGTTCCGGCCCGCTCCAGGGCAGGCCGCCCCGTGAGCGTGGCTATGCCCCCATCCCCCTCACCGCCTCTCGACTACCGCGACAGCCCCGGCAGCCACGCCAGCGCCGACCTCAAAGCCGAACCCGCCGCCGCCCGCCGCGCCCGCCGCCTCACCCGCGACACCCTCACCCGCTGGCAACTAGGCCATCTGACCGAAGACGCCGAGACCATCGCCTCGGAACTCACCAGCAACGCCCTAGACGCCGCGACCGAGCCGCGCGGAACCCTCCCCGCCATCATCTTCGCAATCCACCACCGGCCCCCAGAACTCCGAATCATCGTCTGGGACAACGGCCCCGGCCAGCCCCGCCCCGCCGCACCCGCCCCCGACGCCGAGACCGGCCGGGGACTAGGCATCATCGACACTCTGAGCCAGCAATGGGGATGGTGGCCCACCCCCATCAGCGGCGGCAAAGTCGTCTGGGCCGCGCTCACCGCCCCCGACGACACCGACGACCGCCCGCAGGGCAGCCCGCGCTGATCATCGTCTCCGCGCCAGCGGAAACCACCGCCGACCCGGTACCCACCCGCGAGCGAGTCGCGCAGATGTTCCGCGTCTCGCCCCGCACCGTCCAGCACTGGAGCAGAACCGGCAAGTTCCGCAGCCTCCGCGCCAGCGACGTGAGCGAACTCCTCGCCCCAACCGCCAACCCCAACCCCAACCCCAACCCCAACCCCAACCCCAACCCCAACCCCAACCCCAACCCCAACCCCAACCCCAACCCCAAGCCGCCCGCGACGCCCGCGACGCCCGCGACGCCCGTCAGCCCGAGTGAAAGAGACCCGCGCCATGACCATCACCCACCTGCACCCCAGCCCCGCCCCCGCCACCGATACCCCGCTCCGCTCCCTCTGGCTAGAATTGACCGGAAAGTGCCAATTGTTCTGTTTGCACTGTTACGCCGGGTCCGGGCCCGACGGCACCCACGGCACCATGACCGCCGACCAGTGGGAGAACGCGCTCACCCAGGCAGCCGAACTCGGCACCCGCACCGTGTGCTTCATCGGCGGCGAGCCCACCCTCCACCCTGACCTCCCCCGGCTTGTCCGCCACACGCTCAGCCTCGGCATGGAAGCCGAGGTGTTCACCAACCTCGTGCGCGTCACCCCAGAGCTATGGGAGCTGTTCGCCACGCCCGGCGTCCGCCTCGCCACAAGCTGGTACACCAGCGACCGGCTAGAGCACCAGCAGATCACCGGCCGCGACACCCACCGCCAGACCCTCGCCAACATCGCCGAAGCCCTACGCCGGGGAATCCCGCTCCGCGCCGGCGTCATCGACGGCATCCTCCCCGGCCAGCACACCGCACAAGGAGCCGAACTAATTACCGCGCGCGGCGTCACCAGCACCGGCACCGACCACCTGCGCGAAGTCGGGCGCGGCACCAACCCCGACCCCACCCAGGCATGCGGCAACTGCGGCCACCGCCGCGCCGCGATCCTGCCCGACGGCACCGTCACCCCCTGCCCGCTGACACGCTGGATGCGGGCCGGCAACATCACCAGGACGCCGCTGGCCGATATCCTCCCCACCGTGACCGCGCTCGCCGCCGCCATCCCCCGGCCGTCAATGTGCCAACCGGACGGGGGACTCTGCGAGCCCGACCGGCAGTGCCCGCCCGACAACCTGTGCAACCCGACCGGCCGCGCAGCCCCGGCAACCCTGTCGGCCGGGATTGTCGCAGGGTCCGGGAACCGGGACTGCATGCCCGATCACTACTGCAACCCGACGTGCGTGCCCGGCGCGTGCAAGCCGAACTTCTGATGCGGCCGATCGAGGCCAGCGCGGAGTGGGACTCCCTACCGGCAGCGCTCCGCGCCGCGATCCAGGCGCGAGTCGGCCACGTGACCGGAACCTCGCCCGCCGGCGAGGGACTGTCCACCAGCGTCCGGCTCATCGCGCACACCCCCGCCGGGGACGTGTTCATCAAGGGCACCGGACCCGACTCGATGGACTACCAGCGACGGCCGGCTCGATCTGGGCGCTAACCTCGCCCCCTACCTGGTATCGGTCTCGCCGCCGCTCCTGTGGCGCGCGCAACGCCGAAGGCTGGGACGTCACCGGCTGGCCGGCTCTCCCCGGCCGCCCCTGGGCCGACTACAAACCCGGCTCCGGCGACATCCCCAAGCTGATCGGCGTCCTGACCAGACTGTCCCACATACCCGCGCCGCCCATCCTTGCCCGGACCGCCCGCGACCAGTGGGAGCAGTACGCCGACGACCCCGCCGCGCTCGACGGAGACGCCATCGTCCACCAAGACCCCAACCCGACCAACTTCGTCGTCAACGACGAACGGGCGTGGATGGTCGACTTCGGGTGGGCGATGCGGGGACCGGCCTGGATGACAGCGGCGAACCTCATCATCTGCCTGATGGAGGCCGGGTGGGGCGCAGCCGACGCCGACAACGCGCTCAAGGCCGTGCCCGCCTGGGCCAGCGCCCCCCGCCACGCCGTCGACGAATACGCCTCCGCCACCGTCAGGGAGTGGGAGAGCATCACGCAGCGAGGCCCCCTCCACAAGATGTGGCAGCTCAGGGCATCCGTAGCGCGCGAATGGGCCGCCTACCGCGAAAGCGGCACCCGCTTCTAGCCCGAAGACCCGCCTTACCCCCCAGCCGGAGTCAGGCCGGAGTCAGGAACTCCCGTCCGAAAATTCGGACATAAAACCCAAATAGGAACCGTACAAACCCCGCACACCGAAAGACTTTATTTTCGAATAATTAGTTTAACGTGCTTTTTCTGTCGATGTCAGAGCGCTGTGCGGACATTAAAATACCTTGACTAATGTTGTCGATACTAGCGAAAAAGACCTCCGGCCCGGATTCAGGCCCCCGCGCGGTGGGGCGCCTGGTCGGGCTCGCCGGGTGTCACCGGTGCGTCGGGTGCTTTCGATTGGCCCGGCGTCACGGGTTCACCGGGTGTCACGGGCTCGCCGGGCCTCGCGGCCGGAATGACCGTCGCGTAGATATCGGCGACCACGCCCACTTGGCGCGTGGTGAAGGCGCGTTCGCGGCGACGGTCGCGCGTGAAGGCCGACCACCAGGTGAGGATGGCCCCGAGACGGTTGCGGTATCCGGTCAGGAAGGCGATGTGGATGAACAGCCAGCCGACCCAGCCGGGGAAGCCGCTGATCTGCAGCGGCCCGGCCGACATGACGGCGTTGCCGCGGGAGATGTAGGCGGCCCCACCCAGGTCGTGGTAATGGAACGGCTTGGCGTAATCCCGTCCCTCGGCCCGCGTGCCGGATGCGGTCGCCCGGCGTACAGGCCGCCCTGCATGGCTACTTCCGCGACGCCGGGGAGTCTGTCGAGGCTCATCAGGTCGCCGATGACGGAGATCTCGGGGTGGCCGGGGATGGTCAGGTCTGGCTGCACGAGGATCCGGCCCGCCCGGTCGCGCTCGGCCCCGGTCGCCTTCGCCAGCGCCGCTGCGAAGGGAGGCGCCTCGACCCCGGCGGTCCACAGCACCACGCCGACCTCATAGTGAGTGGTGGCGCCTTCGTGATCGCGGACGACGAGCCCGGTCAAATCGACGTCGGTGACGATCGAGCCCATGTGCATTTCGACGCCCAGCTTGCGCAGGGTCTTCTCGACCTTGCCGGACAGCTTGGGGCCGAAGGCCGCGAGCGGGGCGCTGCCGCCGTCGAACAGCAGCACCCGCGCCTCCTCCGGCTTGGCCTTGCGGTACTCGGCGCGCAGCGTCTTGGTGGCGAGCTCCCGGATCTGGCCGGCCAGCTCAACGCCGGTCGGGCCCGCCCCGACGAGGGCGAACGTCAGCCAGTGGCGGCGTTCGGCGGGATTGTCGGAGGTCTCGGCCAACTCGAACGCGCCGTACACCCGGCGGCGGATGGTCAACGCGTCGCCGATCGTCTTCATGCCGGGTGCGAACTTGGCGAACTCGTCATGCCCGAAATAGGACTGCCGCATCCCGGCGGCGACGATGAGGTCGTCGTACCCGAGTTCGATCCGGCTGCCCCCGGGCCTGGTGGCGGTCAAACGGCGGCCGTCGGTGTCGATGCCGGTCACCTCGGCCATGACGCACTCGACGTTCCTGTGCTTTTTGAGCACGCTGCGCAGGGGCGCGGCGATCTGTCCCTCGGACAGGATGCCGGTCGCGCACTGGTAGAGCAGTGGCTGGAACAGGTGGTGGGGCGCCCGGTCGATGAGGGTCACCGACACGGGGGCGCGCCGCAGAGCGCGGGCGGCGAACAGCCCGCCGAAACCGCCCCCGATGATCACCACGCGGCGCGGACCGCGCTCGCCTCCACTATCAGCCATACCTATCCTCTCGTCCGCTCAGCAGCTCAGCAGCTCAGCAGCTCAGCAGCTCAGCAGTCGCAGCTCAGCAGCTCAGCAGCTCGGCAGCTCGGCAGCTCAGCAGCTCAGCCCGGCTGCACGGCCGGGTCGTGCCAGGTCAGGTGCCCGGTCAGGAGCCGGTCCGCCTCCTTGGGGCCCCAGCTGCCCTGCGGGTAAGGATGCACGGGGGTGACGTCGCCGAGTACGGGGTCGACGATCTCCCACATGGCCTCCACGGTGTCCTGGCGCGCGAACAGCCAACGGTCCCCGTCCAGGGCCGCGCCGATGAGCCGGTCGTAAGGCCGCAGGTCCGACCCCGGTTGCTCCGCGAACGCGAGGTCCTCCGCCATCGGCTCCCAGCCGGCGCCCGGCTTCTTCCCCTGCAGGGTGAAGTTGACCCCCGTCTCGGGCCAGATCCGGAAGCTGAGCCTGTTCCCTGGCGCGATGGGCTCGATCCCGAACACGTCATGCGGGGGCTGCTTCAAGGTCACGGTTATCTCGGTGGTGGTGACCGGCATGCACTTGCCCGCCCGGATCAGGATCGGCACCCCGGCCCACCGCCAGCTGTGGGCGCTGAGCCGGACCGCGACGTAGGACTCCACCGTCGAATTCGGGTCGACGCCGTCGACCTGGCGGTAGCCGTCGTACTGCCCGCGCACCGTGTCCTGCGCGGTCAGCGGGCTCAGCGCCTGCACCACCTGGTGCTTGGCGTCCCGCCAGGATGCCAGGCCGGACCCGCTCGGCGGCTCGGCCAGGATGGTCGCCAGTACCTGAAGCATGTGGTTCTGGACCACGTCCCTGATCGCTCCGGTCCTGTCGTAGAACCGGCCGCGGTCCGACACGTCGAACTGCTCCGCCATCGTGATCTGGATGTTGTCCACGTACGTGCGGTTGAGCAGCGGCTCGATCGCCGAGTTGGCGAACCGGACGAACAGCACGTTCTCCACCGGGTCGAAGGCCAGCCAGTCGTCAACCCGGAAGATCGCCGCCTCAGGGAAGTGCTCGTGCATGGTGTCGTTGAGCCGTCGTGAGCTGGCCAGATCGGTGCCGAAGGGCTTCTCCACCATGACCCGGGCGCCGCGTGCGCGGCCCGCGGACGCGATCCCCTGGGCGATCCTCCCGAACAGGAACGGCGGCACTTCCAGGTAGTACAGGACGTGCTGGCCGGCGCCGATCTCATCGGACATGGCCTTGTAGGTGGCGTCGTCGCCGAGGTCCCCGTCCACATAGCGCAGCAGGCCGAGCATCCTGACCGCGGCCGGATCAGCGGGGTCCATCCCGTTGAGCTTCAGCGACGCGGTCGCGTAGTCGCGGAACTGCTCAAGCCCCCACCCGCTCTTGGCCACCCCGATCACCGGGACGTCGAGGACGCCGCGCTTGACCAGTCCCACCAGCGCGGGGAAGGTCTCCAGCTTGGCCAGGTCGCCGGTCGCGCCGAAGATGACAAGCGCATCGACTTGGTCTGTTGCCACTGTCCGCTCCTCACGGTCGCCGTCAGCCCCGAGATGACCACGGCCGGGACCGTCAGTCTCGATCGGACCACGGCCGGGACTAGAGCGCGCCACCCCTCGCGGGTGAAGGCCGCGAGTCACCCGGTTCAGATGATGACCGTCCGCCCTCGGCCTGCGACCCTGACGCAATGAGCGGTATAGCGCTGAGCGAAGCCGAATTCCGTGCGCTCTACGAGCGGTTGAAGCGCATGTCCGCGCAGGGGTCGGCCGACCGCCGCGGGGCGCTGAGCAACATCTCGGCCGCGGGGGTGGTGGCGGCCGCCAGCGACGTCTGGCGCGGTCACACGGTGTCGCTGGCCGCGCCGATCGAGAGCCGGACGGCACTCGACAACCCCGATCCCGCCGTGCACCGGATGACGAACCCGGCGGACGACCCGGCCCGCGATTCCGGGCTGTTTTTCGCCACGGACCGCCTGGCCATGAACATCCACGGCAACGCCGACAGTCATATCGACGCGCTCTGCCATGTGATGTTCGACGGAAGGCTCTACAACGGCATCGACGCGGAGACCGTTACCGCGGAGGGGGCAACCGAGCTCTCCATCGACGTCGCCGCCCAGGGGATCGTCGGCCGCGGGCTGCTGCTCGACATCCCGCGCGTGCGAGGGGTGCCGTGGCTGGAGCCCGGTGATCACGTGACCGCCGATGACCTGCTCGCGGCGGAGTCGGCGCAGGGTGACCGCATTGAGCAAGGCGACCTGCTCTTCGTCCGGGTCGGCCATCGCGCCCGCCGCCGGTCGCTTGGCCCGTGGGACGCCGCCGAGGCCCGGGCCGGCCTGCATCCAGCGGCGCTTGAACTGCTCGCGGAACGGCGGATCGCGGTCCTTGGCAGCGATGGGAACAACGACACGGCGCCAAGCGCCGCCGAGGGCGTGGACTTCCCCGTGCACGTGCTCGCGATCAACGCGATGGGCATGCACCTGCTGGACTACCTGGAGTTCGACGCCCTGGTGGGATTGTGCGAGGAACTGCGCCGCTGGTCATTCCTGTGCGTCGTGGCGCCGCTCCGGCTGACCGCGGGGACAGGCTCCCCGGTCAACCCGATCGCGATCTTCTGAGAACGCAGCTGAAAAACGCACCGCTTGAACCCGGGAGCCCAATCACCCGGCACGGGCGATGCAGCCCGTCGCCGCTGTAGTGACAATGACGGCTGAGCAGGTTGCCAGGGGTTTCGCGGCGGCCGAAGGGAGCCGGATGTCGCTCGATCTCGCACGATGGCAGTTCGCGTTCACGTCCATCAACCATTTCCTGTTCATCCCGATCACGATCGGGCTCGCCTTCCTGACCGCGCTGCTGCAGACAGCCTGGCACCGCAGCGGCCGCGCCGAGTACCTGCGGCTGACCAGGTTCTTCGGGACGCTTCTTGTCATCAACGTCGCGATCGGCGTGGTCACCGGAATCGTGCAAGAGTTCGAGTTCGGGATGAACTGGGGAGCGTACTCACGGCTGGTCGGCAACATCTTCGGCGCCCCGCTGGCGATGGAGGGACTCGCCGCGTTCTTCCTTGAGTCGACGTTCCTGGGGTTGTGGCTGTTCGGCTGGGACAAGCTGTCGCCGCGAGTGCACCTGCTGACGATCTGGGCGGTCTCGTTCGGCAGCGCGCTGTCCGCGGCGTTCATCATGGCGGCCAACTCCTGGATGCAGCACCCGGTCGGCTACGTGATGGTCGGTGGCAAGCCCGTGCTCAACGACATCTGGGCCGTCTTCACCAACCCCGTGTTCGTGTGGGGATACTCCAAGGTCCTGCTGGTCTCGCTGGTCACCGGCGCCTCGGTCATGCTGGCGGTCTCCGCGTGGCAGCTGCGGCACGGCGGGGACCGCGCCGTGTTCACCCGGTCGGCGCGGCTCGGGCTCATCGTCTTGGTCCCGGCGATCCTGTTCACCATGCTGGTCGGCGACGAGCTCGGGGTGATCGAGGGCCAGTACCAGCCGATGAAGATCGCGGCCGCGGAGGCGCAGTGGTCCACCTGCCAGCCGTGCTCGTTCTCGCTGTTCCAGATCGGCGGCGGCAACAACGACCAGACCCCGACTCAGATCCTCTCGATCCCGCACCTGCTGTCCCTGCTGGCCACCAACCACTGGAACGGCAAGGTGGTCGGGATGAACCCGCTGCAGGCGCAGTACAGCAAGCAGTTCGGGCCCGGCTACTACGTGCCGAACGTGTTCATCCAGTACTGGGGCATGCGGACGATGGCCTACCTGGGCGTCGTGGTCCTGCTGATAGCGCTGTGGGGGCTGTGGCTGATCCGGCGCGACAAACTAGCGACGTCCCGGGCCTTCCTGTGGGTAGCCATCTGGGGAGTCGTGCTGCCGTTCCTGATGAACACCGCGGGCTGGCTGCTGACCGAGAGCGGCCGTCAGCCGTGGATCGTGCAGGGCATCATGCTGACCAAGAACGGCATCTCGCCGACCGTCAGCACCACCTGGCTGTGGATCAGCGTGCTGGCCTTCGTCGCGCTCTACGGCGTGCTCGGCACCGTCGACCTGCTGCTCATGCTGAAGTACTCGCGCAAGGAGCTCCCGCCGCCGCCAACGGAGGCTGACCTGGAGACCCCAGTGCCAGCCGTCCAGTATTGAGTCCCGCGATGGGCGCACTCATCCCGTTCTGGTTCGTCGTCATCGCGATTCTGTGGACCGGCTTTTTCATCCTCGAGGGATTCGACTTCGGCGTCGGCATGCTGCACAGCGTGGTCGGACGCGACGATCCCGGTCGCCGGGCGGCCATCAACACGATCGGGCCGCTGTGGGACGGCAACGAGGTGTGGCTGATCGTGGCCGGCGCCAGCATGTTCGCCGCGTTTCCCGGCTGGTACGCGACCATGTTCTCCGGCCTGTACCTCGCGGTGGTCCTGCTGCTGATGTCGCTCATCATCCGCGGCGTGGCCTTCGAGTACCGCGGCAAGCGCGACGCCGCGCACTGGCGCCGCACCTGGGATGCATCGCTGACCGTGGGCAGCCTGCTCGCTCCGCTGCTGATCGGCATCGCCCTCGGCGACCTGCTGCACGGGCTGCCCATCAATTCCAGCCAGAACTTCACCGGGTCATTCTGGGACCTGTTCCAGCCCTACGCGCTGCTCACCGGGGTCACCCTGGTGCTGCTCTGCCTGCTGCACGGCGCGACGTTCCTGTCCCTCAAGACCACCGGCAGCTTGCGCGACCGGTCCGGGCTGCTGGCCCGCCGGGTGGCGCCGTTCACCGCCGCGGCGGTGATCGCCTTCGCCATCTGGACGCACGTCTCCTCCGGCAGCACCTTCTTTCTCCGGCCGCTCGAGCTGCTCGCGATACTCGCGGTCCTCGCCGCCGTCATGCTCGTCTACGGTCATCACGAGGGCTTCGCCTTCGCCGCCACCACGGTCACGGTCGCGTCCTGCATCGCGTCGATCTTCGTCGCCCTGTATCCCAACGTGATGGTGTCAAGCACCAACCCGGCGTACAGCCTCACCGTGCACAACACGGCGTCCGCGCCGTACTCGCTCAAGGCGATGACCGTCGTCGTCGTCATCTTCCTGCCGCTGGTGCTGGCCTACCAGGCCTGGTCGTACTACGTATTCCGCCGACGGGTGAGCCGGGAGCAGTTCATCCCGAGCCCCCCGCCCGCCGTGCCCACCCAGTCGATACCTGCGCAGGAGGCGCCGTCCGGTGCGGCACCGGGCACCAGGCCGCCTGCGCTGTTCCGTCACAGAGGAGCCAGACATGGCCGAAAGTTATGACGTCATCGTGATCGGATCTGGGGCGGGCGGCGGCACGCTTGCCCGTCGCCTCGCCCCGTCGGGCAAGCGGATCCTGCTGCTCGAACGGGGCGACTGGCTGCCCCGTGAGCCGGAGAACTGGTCCACCCTGGACGTGTTCGTGGACGGCAAGTACGTCTCGGCCGACAGCTGGTACAGCGTCCAGGACAAGTCCTTCTTCCAGCCGCAGGTGCACTACTTCGTCGGCGGCGCCACCAAGCTGTACGGCGCCGCGCTGTACCGCATGCGGGAGAAGGACTTCGGCGAGCTGCGCCACCATGACGGCGTGTCGCCCGCCTGGCCCATCTCCTATCAGGACATGGAGCCGTACTACACGGCCGCCGAGGATCTCTACCAGGTGCACGGGGCCCGGGGGGAGGACCCCACCGAGCCGCCGTCAAGCGCGCCCTACCCTTACCCCGCCGTCTCCCACGAGCCGCGCATCCAGCAGCTCTCCGACGACCTGGACAAGCAGGGCTACCACCCGTTCCACGCCCCCTGCGGGATCCTGGTCGACGAGGCCAACATGGCCTACAGCACCTGCGTGAAGTGCGGGGAATGCGACGGCTTCCCGTGCCCGCTGCACGCCAAGTCCGACGCCGAGGTGATCGGCGTCCGGCCCGCCATCGAGCACGACAACGTCACGCTGATCAGGAACGCGCAGGCGGTCAAGCTGGAAACCAACCCGGCCGGCACCGCCGTCACCAGCGTGGTCGTCCAGCACGGCGGCGACGGCGGGGAAACCGAGCGCTACTGGGGCGACATCGTCGTGGTGGCGTGCGGCGCGGCCAACTCCGCCAAGCTGCTGCTCGCCTCCGCCAACGACCGGCACCCGGACGGGCTCGCCAACGGCTCGGACCAGGTCGGCCGCAACTTCATGTACCACGACTGCCAGGCCGTGCTCGCGGTGTCGAAGGAACCCAACCCGACCGTCTTCCAGAAGACCCTCGGGATCAACGACTTCTACTTCAGCGGCCCCGACTTCGACTACCCGATGGGCAACATCCAGATGATCGGCAAGTCGCAGGCGGAGATGTTCCGCGGCGAGAAGCCCCTGGAGACCAAGTTCGCACCGAGCTGGGCGCTGCGCGACGTCGCCGAGCACGCCATCGACTTCTGGCTGTCCACCGAGGACCTGCCGCAGCCGGACAACCGGGTGACGCTCGGCCCGGACGGCGGCGTCCACATCTCCTACACTCCCAGCAACCCGACCGCCGCCGAGCGGCTCTACGGCCAGCTCAAGTCGATGATCGGCTCGCTCGACATGCACGAGGGGCACCTGACCCACCGGTGCATGTACATGAAGACGGACATCCCGATCGCCGGCTGCGCGCACCAGGCCGGAACCGTCCGGTGCGGCGCCGACCCGGCCACGTCGGCGCTCAACGCCGACTGCCGCGCGCACGAGGTGGACAACCTCTACGTGGCCGACACCAGCATCTTCCCGAGCATCAGCGCGGTGAACCCCGCCCTCACCGCGATGGCCAACGCCATCCGGGTCGGCGACCGCATCCTCGAGCGGCTCGGCTAAACAGGAGCGCACGAAGGTAGCCTCCCGATGCTGCACGTCCGGGTGGTGAGCCCGGCCGACTTGACCGATCACCTGGTCGACAGGCTCTCCGCCGATCCCGGCGTACGGAACCTGGTGGTCGTGCACGGCGCCGCGCGGCGCCCGGACGGCGACGCGGTGCAGTTCGACCTGCTCGCCCGGTTCGCCAACCCGGTGCTCGAGGAGTTGCGCGCCCAGCTGCGCGACCGCGGCTCGGTCGTCATCGAGAACGTCGACGCGGCCGCCAGCGGGCCGGAAGACCAGGAAGGCGCGGGGGACCGGGAGCGCGCAGCAGATCCGCGAGCCCGCCGGCCAGGCAGCAGATCGCGCCACGGCGAGGTCGCGCCGGTGTGGGAGCTGGTCGAATCGAAGATCCGCGCGGGCGGCGAGTACCCGGCCAGCTTCTACGCGCTGCTGATCATCGCCGGCCTGATCGGCGCGGTCGGCATACTCACCAACTCGCAGATCCTCATCGTCGCGGCGATGGTGGTGGGCCCGGAGTACGGCGCGATCATGGCGACCGCGCTCGGCATCGACAAGAGGGACGGCCGCGCGGTCCGGCGCGGCCTGGCCGCCCTGACGGCGGGGTTCGCGCTCGCGGTGCTCGCGACGCTGGTCTTCGGGCTGCTCATCCGGTGGTCCGGCCTTGCTCCGCGGCTCTACGAGATCGGCCTGCGGCCCGTCTCCGACCTCATCAACTCGCCTAACGTGTTCTCGGTCATCGTGGCGGTGCTGGCCGGCATTGTCGGCGTCGTCTCGCTGACCGAGTCCCGGGCGAACGCGCTGATCGGCGTGTTCATCTCGGTTACCACGATTCCCGCCGCCTCCGACATGGGCCTGTCGGCCGCGTACGGCAGCTGGTCCCAGGCGCGCGGTTCCACCTTCCAGCTGCTGCTCAACGTGGTCCTGCTGATCGCGGTCGGCGCCGTCGGGCTGCGCCTGCAGAGGTCATTCTGGCGGAACAGGACGGCGAGGGCCGCCGCGCGCGCGGCCGGCCCTCGCCGGGTGCCTAGCGGATCGGCAGCGGCTCACGTCGCCCGCGCCACCACCGGGCTGAGCGCGTTGGAGCCGTGGTCGAGCTGGTAGTCGAGGTTGATGGCGGCGCTGATCAGGGACAGGTGGCTGAACGCCTGCGGGAAGTTGCCGAGCTGCTCGCCGGTGCTGCTGATCTCCTCCGAGTACAGGCCGAGGTGGTTGGCGTAGGTGTGCATCTTCTCGAAGGTCAGCCGCGCCTCGTCGAGCCGCCCGGCACGCGCGAGGGCGTCGACGTACCAGAACGTGCACAGCGAGAAGGTGCCCTCGTCGCCGGCCAGCCCGTCCGGCGACGCGCTCGGGTTGTAGCGGTAGACGAGGCTGTCCGATACCAGCTCACGGTCCATCGCGTCGAGCGTGGACAGCCACCTCGGGTCGTCGGGTGCGATGAACCCCTGCAGCGGCATCATCAGCAGCGAGGAGTCGAGGACCTCGGTGCTGAAGTGCTGGGTGAAGGCGCCGACCTTGCTGTTCCAGCCCCTGGTCATGATCTGGTGGTAGACCGCGTCCCGCGCTTGAATCCATCGCTGCAGGTCCGCCGGGCGACCCCGGTGCATGGCCATCCGGATGGCCCGGTCGAACGCCACCCAGCTCTGGAACCGGCCGTAGGTGAAGTCCCGCTGGCCGCCGCGGGTTTCCCAGATGCCCTCATCGGGCTGGTCCCAGTGATCGCAGAGCCAGTCGATCATCCGCGATACCTGCTCCCAGCCCTCGGCGTACACCTGAAGGCCATTGACATCGCCCAGGTACGCGGCGTCGAGCATCTCGCCGTAGATGTCGAGCTGCAGCTGATCGGCCGCGCCGTTGCCGATCCGCACCGGCCGCGATCCGCGCCAGCCTTCCCAGTGGTCGAGGGTCTCCTCGGTGAGGTCGGAGCTTCCGTCGACCCGGTACATGATCTTCGGCAGTTCTCCTGGCTTCATCTCGTCGCCGCGGCCGCGCATCCACGCCCCGAATGCCCTCGCCTCCTCGACGTAGCCAAGGCCGAGCAGCGCGTACAGCGAGAATGAGCCGTCGCGAATCCAGGTGTAGCGGTAGTCCCAGTTCCGCTCGCCGCCCACCTGCTCCGGTAGCCCGGTGGTCGGCGCGGCGACGGGCGCGCCGGTCGGCGCGTAGATCATCAGCTTGAGCGTGATCGCCGACCGCGCCACCATCTCGCGCCAGCGGCCGGTGTAGCTCGACCGGAGCAGCCAGGCACGCCAGAAGTCCGCGGTCTCGTGCTCCAGTCGCTCTATCTCCTCGGGCCCATCAGGCGCGGCTGGCCGCCCATCGACTCGAGCACCATCCCGGCGCCCTGGCCGGCCCGCAACGTGGCCGTCGCGCGCACCCCTTCACCGTGCCGCTCGATCGTGTTGTCCGGGTCCCGCGACCCGATGTCTGCCGGGCGGGCCCGGTGCAACGTCAGCTCCATCCCGTCCGCCTCGAACACCGCGCCGTTCTCCGACAGGTCCACCTTGTGCGGCTTCCTCCCGTAGTCGAACGCGGGCTGGATGTCCATCACGAACCGCATCGTGCCGCGGACCACCCGCAGCTGCCGTACCAGCCGGTGCCGGTCTGTGGCGGCGCCGGTGATGACCGGCATGAAGTCGTGCACCTCGCCCACCCCGTCCGGCGTCATGAACCTGGTGATCAGGATCGCCGTGTCAGGGAAATAGAGCTGCTTGCTCACGTAATCGTCGCGGTCGGGGGCGATGCGGAAGTAGCCGCCGTGGTCCGCGTCGAGCAGCGACCCGAACACGCTGGGCGAGTCGAAGCGCGGACAGCAGAACCAGTCCACCGAGCCGTCGGTCGTCACGAGCGCGGCGGTTTGCAGGTCACCGATCAGTCCGTGATCGCTGATGTTTGGGTAGCGCGCCACGGTTCCTCCTCTGACGGTCGCACACGCCGTGTTTTGGCGTGCTATCAGAGTTAGCTTCCGTCTCCTAGGGTTACTAGCGCATCGCCCGTTACAGGTGACTTGGTGGCGTGAGCCTGCTAGCGGCGCCCGGCCGCCGGCTGGCGTAGCCCGTTCGGCTGCTCCTTGAGCCATACGTTCACGCCGGCGGTGGTCCCGTGCTTGACCGCGGACCAGTGCTGCCGGGCGAGCTCGGTGGGCGGCACGTCCATCTGCTGCACTCGCTGCCGGAAGGCCGACATCAGCGCCGTCCCGGCCACGGCGGCGCCCGCCAGTACGAGCGCGCCGCCGACGCCCATCAGGATGCCTCCGGCGCGGATCTGCCCCATATTGACCTGGATCTTTGACTGCGGCGCGACGCTTGAATTCATCTGGACCGTCCTTGAAATAGTGGCCATGGCCGCAGCGTGCCATGCCGCCAACGCCCGGGCATCGCCCACAGAGAGTGAGATCGGCGGGCAGCCTAGCCGGGAAGCACCTCCCGCCAGCGGCTGGTGATCGGCAGCCGGCGGTCGCGGCCGAAGTTCTTGACGGTGATCTTGGGCCCCGGCGGGTACTGGCGGCGCTTGTACTCGGCCAGGTCGACTAGCCGGATCACCCGCTCGACGAGCGCCGGGTCGTGCCCGGCGGCGATCAGCGCGGCCGACCCCATGTCCTTCTCGATGTAGTCATCGAGCAGCGGGTCGAGCACCTCGTACTCCGGCAGCGAGTCGGTGTCGAGCTGTCCGGGCGCGAGCTCGGCGGACGGCGGCTTGGTGATCGAGCTGGCCGGGATCGGCGGCGTCTCACCGGTCCGTTCGGCCTGCTCATCGCGCCACCTCGACAGGTCCCAGACCAGGGTCTTGAGCACGTCCTTGAGCGGGCCGAACCCGCCCGCCGAGTCGCCGTAGAGCGTGGAGTAGCCGCACGCGATCTCGCTCTTGTTGCCGGTCGTGAGCACGAGGTGCCCCTCGGCGTTGGAGAGCGCCATGTTGATCACGCCGCGCACCCGGGACTGGAGGTTCTCCGCGGGCAGCCCGGCGGCGGGGAAGCCCTCGCCGAGCCCGGACTTGAAGGCATCGACGATCTCCTGGATGCCGATCGTCCGCGCGTTCAGGCCCTGCCGCTTGACCAGGTCCTCGGCGTCGGTCACCGAGTGGTCGGAGGACCAGCGGCTCGGCATGAGGACCACGTGGACGTTCTCCGGGCCGATCGCGTCGGCCGCGATCGTCGCGGTCAGGGCCGAGTCGATACCGCCGGACAGCGCCAGGATGACCGAGCGGAACCCGTTCTTGCGCACGTAGTCGGCGGTCCCGAGCACCAGCGCCGCGTACACCTCGGCCAGGTCGTCAAGCCTCGGCCAGAACCCCGGCCCGGACGCCGTCCTCTCTCGCGCGCCCGGCACTACCGGGATATCCGGCAGCGACACCCGCTCGATCGTGATCACGGTCCCGTCCCCGGCGTCCGCGGCCTCGCCCGACGTTTCCGCGGCTGTTCCCTCCCGAGGGGAGGACCCCCCGGAGCCCCCCCTTCCTTCCGCGGCGGGCAGGTCCAGGTCCGCCACGATCAGCGCCTCCTCGAACTGCGGCCCGCGCGCCAGCAGCTCGCCGGTGGCCGAGACCAGGATCGAGTCCCCGTCGAAGACAAGCTCGTCCTGCCCGCCGATCAGATTGCAGTAGGCGAGCGCCGCGCCGGCCTCGCGGGCCCGCCGCTGGCACAGCTCAAGCCGGACGTCGTCCTTGCCCCGCTCGTACGGCGATGCGTTCGGCACCACGAGCAGCGGCGCCCCGGCCTGCCGCGTCACCGCCACCGGGCCGCCGTCCTGCCACAGGTCCTCGCAGATCGCGACGGCGACGTCAACCGCCTCGCCGTCGGCGACAGGAACCCGGAAGACGGGCAGCGTATCGCCGGGCACGAAGTACCGGTACTCGTCGAAGACGCCGTAATTCGGCAGGTGATGCTTGGCGCTGGTGATCACGACCCGCCCGCCGTGCAGCACCGCCGCCGCGTCGAGCGGCGCCCCGGCCGGCAGCCCGGTGCGAGGCGCAAGGCCGGCCCGCCGGTCCAGGTAGCCGGCGACCACGGCGACCCCGCCGAGTCCCTCGACGTTCAGCCGCTCGGCCACGTCCCGCAGCGTGGCGATCGACGCCTGCACGAACGACGTCCGCAGCGCCAGGTCCTCCACCGGGTACCCGGTCAGCGCCATTTCCGGGAACACCACGACGCGCGCCCCCCGCCCCGCCGCGCGCCGCGTCCACTCCACAATGATCTCGGCGTTCCCCGCCAGATCCCCGACCGTAGTGTTCACTTGCGCAAGGGCAAGCCGCAGCATGGGCACCCTCCCAGCTTAAAGGGGGCCGTGCTTTCCCGCTCGCCGCCGGGCGTTCGGGACCCGTTGGCTCGCAGCAGGTGCGGTCTTAGACTTCGCTGACGGCCTCGGCTCGGCCGTCCTTGACGGCGGACTGGAATGCGGCGTAGTCGAGCCTCGTTCTGGTCGGCGTAGGTCTCGGCGAAGTCGGCGATGGCATGGTCGAACTTGGCCGATCCGCCGAGGTAGGCGGCCAGCGAAACGCGGTCGCCGGAGCGGGCATGCCCCCGGGCCAGCGTCCACCCGCACAGCCGGGCGTACAACGTCAGGCCCTCGGGGCGCATCAGCTCGATGGGGACGGAGAATTTCCAGTCCCGCAGCTGGCGGACGTAGAAATCGCGGTCGACGCCGTCGGGGCCGTTGACGCGGGTCCAGCCGAGGAAGATATCGCTCTGCGCCTGCATCAGATGCTGGCCGGCGACCACGCGCTCGCCCTCGTTGTTGTACCGGCTGCGCCCGGCGAACTCCGCAAGGACGGACGGCTGGGCCTCCTTGGCCTGCAGGACCAGCGGCTCGACTCCGTCGGCGGCGTCCATCAGCACGATCCAGGCGCGGGTGCCGACGCTGCCCACCCCGACGACCTTGCGCGCCACGTGCACCAGGCTGAACTGGTTGAGCAGGTGCCGGCGGTCGGACTGCAGGCTGCGCCGGTACTTGCCCACCACGGCGCTGATCTGCTCGTAGATCGCGGCGGCCTGCAAATCGGGGAAGAGCTCCTCGATCGGGACGATCGTCGGCGGGTCGCTGATGATCTTCCGCCGCCCGTCGACCTCGGCCGTGAGCTTGGTCAGCGCCGAGGTGCTGTCCTTGGTGTGGGCCTTGTCAAGCAGCTTCTCGAACATCTTGATCCGCTTGGCCTTGATCTGGGACGACACCTCGGCCATGGCCGGCTCGACGTCCAGGTGCGCGTACCACACGTCGAGGAAGGACTGCTCCGCGAACCCCCGCATCGCGGTGCGGTAGCCCTCGCCCGCCGCCAAGGCCATCTTCCGGCAGGCCTTGGCGGTGAACCCGTTGTCCCGCCCGGCCACGATCAGGCTCGCGGCCAGCCGCTTGACATCCCACTCGAACGGGCCGGGCAGGGTCTCGTCGAAGTCGTTGACGTCGAACACCAGGTTCCGCTCGGGCGAGGCGAACGCGCCGAAATTCGACAGGTGGGCGTCCCCGCACACCTGCACCCGCAGCCCCGCGGCGGGCGTGTCGGCCAGGTCCGCGGCCATCGGCAGCGCCGCGCCCCGGTAGTACGTGAACGGGGAGACCAGCATCCGCCCGTGCCGGACCGGCACCAGTTCCGGCACCCGCGACGCCGCCTGGCCGAGCAGCAGCCCGACCGGGTCCCGTCCCCGGCCCGGCCGGAACTCGGCCTGCGACTCCAGCGGGACCGCTGCCCGGGCGTCCTTTCCCCGCGCCGCCCGGTCGGCTCGGCTGAGCTGCTCCACCGACCCGGCCCGCGTCGTCTGCTGGGGAATTGCGTGCGAACCGGACTTCACAGCCTGGCCGCGATCGGTTGTCGCCGTCATGGACTCTCCTCCCGGGCTGCAGCGGCGTGCTCCTGCCAGCCGGTCATGCACCGCGGGCGCCTCCCTGGTGCTGCTACCAGGCAAGCACCAACCCGCCGTGCTGGCATCACCCTGGCAAGGTGAACACGGCATTAACTGGGCTGGTCGGCTGGGTGTCCTCGCGCCAACGTCAACCAGCAGTCCGCGTCCGAGCCCGCGCCTGGAGCAGTAACCACGGTCCGTTCAGAAGAATTCAAGATCTTTCGTCATGAACGGGCCGTTTGCTTCGCGCCCACCGCCCCGCGTAGAGCCTGGCCCGGGCCGGCCTCTGCGTTTTCTTTCACCCCGCTGGGATGATGCTTCGGCGGTCCGGGCGCGGTGGGATCGATGGCATGGTGATCAGAGCATGATGACCCGTGATCAGCCTGGGCACGGCTGGACGGTCGTTCTCCGCCGCCAGCCGGTTCGCATCGTGGCCGGCCGCCCCGAAGGTGGCTATAACGACGCGTTTGAGATCGTCTGCTGCGACTGCGGTGACGATCCCGACCTGGACTACTCCGAGGTCCCGCTGGAGCTTCGGCAGGTGCGCGGGCCGTATTCGGTCGCGGACGGCATTGCCGCGTATCTAGCGCACGTTGGGCTGTACCACCAGCAGGCACCTGCCGTCAGCATGGCGCCGGCACCGGCCGCCACCATGGAACGAGCGCGGATGCCAGCTGACCGGCCATGAACGCCGAGTTCTTCGCGCTGGCGTTCCTCGCGGCGCTGAACCCGAAGCCGCTGGCCCTGGGAAATCCGACACCGCACTCAAGAGCACCCAGGCCAGACCTTTCACCCTGTTTGGGGGATGCCGCCGCGGGCCGCGCGCGGTGAGATCGATGGTGCAGGCGAGTTAAGCGGACCGGAGCTAGGTTCCGCCGGTCACGGCAGGGGGGGTCACGATGACGCGGACGTCGCCATGAGCTGGCGCCTGGGCCGGCAGCGGGCCCTGGGCGACATCGCCCGGGACCTGGCTGACACCGATCCCTGCCTCGACGAGCTTTTCCTCTCCTTCAACGAGCGGGCGTACGGCGCTAAGATGCCAAGGACAGAGCGGATCAGGGCCGGGCCGCTCGGGTTGATCGCCCGGATCGGGCTTCGGGTGCGCCCGCCGTCCGATGACTACGAGAGCATGGCAGGCTGGTGGCTGTGACGAGGCCGGCTTGCGCGCGCGTTCTCCGGCCTGACCCCGATGTGAGGCGATCATGACCGCGGAGCAGCACGTACCATCGCCGAGCCCGCTAAGCCCGCTCGCCCGTTACGAGAAGAACCTCACCGACCGGATCGCCGACTTCAACGACCCGCACCAGGAGTGGCGGCGCCTATTCTCCGAGGTGCTTGGCACCTTCTTCCTGGTGCTGGCGGCCGCCGGCGGGGGCATGATGAGCCACGCCTTTCCCGGCGTGATCAGCCACACCGCCGCCGTCACGGCCCCGGGGCTGACGGTCCTGGGGATCATCTTGTACATGGGCAAGGTCTCCGGCGCGCACCTGAACCCGGCCGTCAGCATCGCCTTCGCGCTGCGCCGCGACTTCCCGTGGCGACGCGTCCCGGCCTACATCGTGGCGCAGCTTGCCGGGGCCACGCTCGCGGCCCTGATCCTGCACGCCATCATCAACGTCTCGGCCAGCTACGGGTCCAACTACCCCGCCAAGGGCTACTCCGCCGGGGCCGCGTTCTGGATGGAGCTCATCTTGACGGCGGGCCTGGTCAGCGTGATCCTGGGCACCGCCTCAGGCGCCCAGAACGTCGGCGTCATCGGCGCGTTGGGGATCGGCGGCTACATCGCCCTGGCCGGCCTGTGGGGCAGCCCCATCTCGGGCGCCTCGATGAACCCGGCCCGCACCTTCGGGCCCGACCTGGTCAGCACCACCTTCACCAGCTACTGGGTCTACATCGCGGGCCCGATCGCCGGCGCCGTGATCGCCGTCGGCATCGCCTTCGTCCTGCGCGGCCAAGGTGGCGGCAAGTCCGGCGCCGGGGCCGCCCAGGGTGACCTGTTCACCGAGGTCTATGAGTCCGGCCGGTCCTGAGGCTTCGCGGACACTCGGCCGCGGACCGATCAGTCGATAGCCCGAGAGGTCGCCGCCGGCACGCCGGCGGAGACAGCGATCCCGGCCAGCGGCCGGCCGAGACGCGGGAGAGGTCAACGGCGGTGGAGCGGGCCAGGATCCGCACCGCCCTCGCCGCGGGGGAGACGCCGATCGCGTGCGGCGGCAACCGGACGCGCAGGGCGCCCGGCTCCGACCGGAACAGCAGCGGCTGGTCCATCGCGAGGGTCTCGCCGTCCACGCCGAGCTGCACCGGGCCCGTGGAGCGGATCTCGAAGGTGCGCGCGCTCCATTCGAGCCAGCCAGGGAACCGCCGCGTCTGGCCGGCCGCCTGCAGGGCGGCGAACTGGGCGGCCTCGGCGGCGTTGGCGATCCGCGCGGTGACGATCCCGAGGACGCCGCCGTCGATGCGCTTGCGGGTGCCCCGGCCGCCGGCGTGCGCGAGCTGGTAGGGGTTGTTCGACACCAGGATCATCTGCGCGGACGGGTAGGCGGTCCCGTCGGGCCCGGTGAAGGACAGGTCGAGCGGGGCGGCGTCGGGACCGAGGATGTCCGGCAGCACCGTGGCGGCGGTCCTGAGCTTGGCGTCCCGGTACTGGGATGACTCGGTGATGCTGGCGTACAGGCCGAGCGACGCGTTGTTGACGAAGGTCCTGCCGTTGACGCTGGCCAGGTCGATCCGGCGCTCCGGGCCGGCCGTGAACGCGTCCAACGCCCCGACCACGTCCTCGCGGTCCAGGCCGAGGTCGAGCGCGAAGTGATTGCGGGTCCCGGCGGGCACGCAGACATAGGGGACGCCGGACCGCGCGGCGACGGCCGCGACCAGGGCCTGCGATCCGTCGCCGCCGGCCATGCCGATGACGTCCGCCCCGCGGGCGACGGCGTCCTCGGCGAGCCGCAGCAGGTCATCGCCGGGACCTAGCACTACCGTCTCGATGCCCCGGCTGCGGCACTCCTGCGCCAGGCGGAACCGCTCCGCCTTCCCGCCGCCCGACTTCGGGTTCATGATCAGGACCGGATGGCGGGCCGCGGCGACGGCCCGCCGCCGCCCGGCGGCGGAGTCCAGTGCGGCACGGGAGCGGAGCGCGTACCTGGCCGCTACCACCGACACCGCGGCCAGGACGGCGGCGAGCGCCACCCGCCAGATGCGGATGTCGGCGAATATCAGGCTGCTGATAACGAGGGCCAGAGCGATTGCCATGATCACCGCGGCGGCCAGCCGGGCAAGCCCCCGGCGCGAGACCACGTACCAGCCCGCGAAGACGCACAGGATCAGGCCGAGGGCCGCTAGCAGCAGGGGCAGGAAGTTACGCACGACCTCGACCAGCAGGAGCACCGTGGCGGCGGCGATGCACAAGAGCGCTGCCAGCGCCGCCAGCCGTTGCCCGGCGCCCGGCCTGCCTGGCTGCTCCGCACTCATTGCCGCCTCCCGGCCGCATGCCCGCCTGCTGCGCCGCGCCCTGAGGGCCCGCCTTCCCGTGCCCCGCTCGGACACCAGGGACCCGTGCAGTCGGTTGATAGCATCCGGTGATGAGCACAGGTCAGGCCAGCACCGGGCGCTGGCGGCGTCGGCTCGCGGCCGGCGTCGGCCGGCTTGGCGCCGCCGATCAGGCGCTCTACGCGGCGGTGGCCGCGTCCCCGACCCCGTGGCTCGACGAGCCCGCGCGGCGGCTTTCCCTGGCCGCTAACTTCTCCCGCATCTGGCTCGCGATCGCGGCCGGGATCGCCGTTCTCGGCGGGCCGGACGGCCGGCGGGCGGCCCTGCGGGGAGTCATCGCCGTGGGCGCCACCTCGGCGACCGTCAACATCGGGATGAAAGCCATCCGCCCGCGACGGCGCCCGGACCGCGCGGGGGCGCGTGTTCCGGTCGCCCGGCTGGTGGCGATGCCGTCCTCGGGCTCGTTTCCGTCCGGGCATTCCGCCTCCGGGTTCGCCTTCGCCTGCTGCGTGGGCGCCAGCCTGCCAGGTTCCGGCACGCCCCTGCTGGCTCTCGCCGCCGCCGTGGCCTACTCCCGGATTTACACCGGCGTTCATTTCCCCGGCGACGTGATCGTCGGCTCGGTGATCGGCGCCGTCATCGGGCGCGCCGTTGCCAGCTGGCCTAGGTAGCCCGCAGAGTTCAGCGCCGTTCTCCTTGCTGCTCCCCATCATCGCTCCGGGGTCGCGGCGCTGCTTCACCCCCAGCAGGTGATAACGCCGCTAACCGCCCGGCACCCGCCAGGCGGTACCGGCGGTGACGGAGTCCCACGCGTCACCGGGGAAACAGGCCTAAACCGTGACGCGAACACGACCAGCCGACGTATGGTCATTCCGGTCGATCATGAGATATGAGGGGACTATGCGGATGCACCTGCCCGCACCGCGGACTCGGGCGCGGGCGCAGCGGGCGAAGGCGGAGACGTCAGCGCGCCCGAGAACATGGCAAGTCCGCTGGCTCGAGCTGACCGTCGTCACGGCGGCCATCGCCGTCGCGGCCGTCTGCCTGGCACAAGCCTGGACCGCGCCACTGGAACTCGCCCCCTTGCTCGCCGTGCCGCCCGCCCTGGCCGGCGTCGGCGCCACCACCATCAAGCGGCCGCTGGCCTACGGCATCGCCGCCGTCATCGTCGGCGTAATCGTCGATGCGCTGGTCAAGGGCGGCATCACCGTCACCAGCGGCGGGCACGAACTCCCGCTCGCGGCCATCGGCAGCGTCGTCGTGGTCACCGTGATCAGCATGATCGGGACGAGGGTCGGCACCGATAGCAAAACGACCCAGCAGGAGCAGCAGGCCCAGCAGATCGTCGATGTCACCTCGGTAGCCGAGGCCGCCCAGCGCGCCGTGCTCCGGCAGCTCCCCGAGACGGTCGGCCCGCTGGCCATCGGCGTCGTCTACCTCGCCGCCGCGGCGGAGGCAAGGGTGGGCGGCGACCTGTACGAGGTCACCGCCACCAGCGACCACGGCGTCCGGCTGATCATCGGCGACGTGCGCGGCAAGGGGCTTGAAGCGGTCGAGGTCGCGGCGGACATCATCGGCCGGTTCCGCGAGCTCGCGCACAGCGTGCACACGCTCGACGAGATTGCGTACCGCCTCGACGCGGGCCTATCGAGGCGATGGGGCCAGCACGAGGAGTTCGTCACCGCGCTGCTGGTGCAGATCGACACGGAGAAGGGCAGGCTGACCATCTTCAACTGCGGTCATCCGCCGCCCATCCTGATTTCGCAGAATGCGGGCGTCTCCGTGCTTGAGGTCCGCGCTCCCGCGCCACCGCTCGGTCTGATCACGCTCGGCAACGATTCCGGGGCGAAGGAGATGTACGCCTTCAACCCCAACGATCAGCTTCTTCTCTACACCGACGGCGTCACCGAGGCGCGCGACGCGAGCAGGGAGTTCTACCCGCTCGACGAGCGGGTCGCCATCCTGGCGCCGCGGGCGCAGCCGAAGCCGGCGAGATCCGCGCGAGCGGCGGCGAGGCAACTCGCCAACCACTCTTCACCGAGCCTGCTCGACCTGGTCCGCGACGACCTGATCAAGTATGTGGGCTCGCCGCCGCACGACGACGCGGCCATGCTGCTCATCCGCGCTCCGGCCTCCTGGCCAGGCGCCCGCCGCGGGTCGGCCACGGCGAGGTGACTCGCGCTGGCGGCGGAGCGAGAGCCGTAAGGCTCGCCCGAGCGAGCCTTACGGCCCCGAGCGAGCCTTACGGCTTGAGCGGCGGGTTGGCAGGATCGAACAGGTCGCGCTCCTTCAGCCAGCCGTACAGCGGGGTGTCCTCCGGGTAGTGGCCCCAGTGGTGGTCGCCATCGCCCGGACGGATCCCGCCGAGCAGCTGCCGCTGGACCGGGGTGATCTGGTCGGCCCAGTCGGCCGACCAGATGCCGTCGTTCTCGTCCCGCATCGCAATCCAGCGGTACGTGTAGCCGAAGAACATGGCCTTGCGCGTGTACGTCGAGTAGTTGTCCGAGCGGGCATGCCAGAGCCGCCGGTCGAACAGGACGACGTCGCCGGGGGACGCGGTCACCTCGATCGCCCCGTCCGGGTCAGGCCACTCGACGTCGCGCCGGGGCGGCCCGGAGATCCAGTTGGTCAGGTGGCTGCCCGGCACGACCTTGAAGTTACCCCGGCCGGCTTGCGACACGTCGGAGAGCCAGTACGCGAGCTTCACCGACAGCCGGGGCCGCGGGCTGGTCTCGATCTCACGGTTCTGCCGGCCGCCGTCCTGGTGCCACTCGAATCGGAACGGGCGGCGCGTCGGCAGCGGCGGGTGCACGTCAAGGTGGGAGTGGTACGCGTGGACGTTCCACCCCAGAATCGACCATACGTAGGGGAACGTCACCGGGTGGTCGACCAGGCCGATCGCCTCGGGGCAGTTCGCGACGGCGCCGAGCTGGTGCAGCGACCCGCCCCGCTGGATCCGGCCGTCCGCCTCGGCTGCCTGGTAGACCCGGTCAAGAGCGTCCCGGTAGTGGCTGACCTCGTCCTGCGTGAGGGCGCCGGGAATGATCAGGAACCCGTTTTTGTCGAACTCCGCCCGCTGCGCGGCCAGGTCCGGGCTTGCTGTGCTCGCCAGTGTGATTGACATGCCTCACCTGTTCTCAGTCACCGAAGTCTAGAAGATAGCCAGTCCTGGGCCCCGAGGGTAGGGACCGAAGGTATGAGAAAGCTTAAGAAAAGGTACGCGAGTCAAGAGGGTGCTCGCCGCACGCCGAGCGCCGCGTGGCGGCCAGCTCTCTGATGCCGCTGATGCTCCTCGTACCAGGCATACCGCACGTACCATAGCTTAGGGCGAGCTATCCACGAAAACTATCACCCGAACGTAACCGCCTGGAAACTCAGCGCGGGCGAACGCTTGGTAACGTGGCCGAACCACCGGCAACCGGGTGCCAGCAGTTGCCCCTGACCAGTGATCCAACAGCGAGCAGCGTTTAAGGTGATAGCCGTGGACAGGCAGGAAGAATTCGTGCTGCGCACGCTAGAAGAGCGGGATATTCGTTTTGTCCGGCTCTGGTTCACCGACGTGCTCGGTGCGCTCAAGTCCGTCGCGGTCGCCCCGGCTGAGCTCGAGGGCGCGTTCGCGGACGGCATCGGCTTCGACGGCAGCGCCATCGAGGGCTTTGCGAGAGTCCACGAATCGGACATGATCGCCCGTCCCGACCCGGCGACCTTCCAGCTGCTGCCGTGGCGCGGCGAGTACCCGGGCGTGGCCCGGATGTTCTGCGACATCCTGCTGCCCGACGGCTCCCCGAGCTACGCCGACCCCCGCTGGGTGCTCAAGCGCAACCTCTCCAAGGCCAGCGAGATGGGCTTCACCTTCTACACCCACCCGGAGATCGAGTTCTTCCTGCTCCGCGATCGCCCGGAGATCGGCTCCATCCCGGTGCCCGTCGATTCTGGCGGCTACTACGACCACATCCCGCACAGCATCGCGCACGACTTCCGCCGCACGAGCATCACGATGCTCGAGGCGATGGGCATCTCCGTGGAGTACAGCCATCACGAGGGCGCCCCCGGCCAGCAGGAGATCGACCTGCGTTACGCCGACGCGCTGACCACCGCCGACAACATCATGTCCTTCCGCCTGGTCATGAAGGAAGTCGCGATGGAGCAGGGCGTCTGGGCCACGTTCATGCCCAAGCCCTTCACCGAGTACCCGGGCTCAGGCATGCACACCCACATCTCGCTTTTCGAGGGCGACCAGAACGCCTTCTACGAGCCGGGCGCGGAATACCAGCTCTCGAAGACGGCCCGCGCGTTCATCGCCGGACTGCTGCGGCACGCCCCGGAGATCACCGCCGTCTGCAACCAGTGGGTGAACTCGTACAAGCGTCTCTGGGGCGGCGCCGAGCGCATCGCCAGCGCCGGCGGCGAGGCCCCCGCCTACGTCTGCTGGGGCCACAACAACCGCTCCGCCCTGGTCCGGGTCCCGATGTACAAGCCGCAGAAGGGCAACTCCACCCGGCTTGAATTCCGCTCGGTAGACCCGGCCTGCAACCCCTACCTGGCCTTCTCGGTCATCCTGGCCGCGGGCCTGAGGGGCGTCGAGGAAGACTACGAGCTCCCCGCGGGCGCCGAAGACGACGTCTGGGCCCTCACCAGCGCCGAACGCCGCGCCATGGGCATCAAGCCCCTCCCCTCGGACCTCAACGAGGCCATCCGAGTCATGGAATCCAGCGACCTGGTAGCGGAGACCCTAGGCGAGCACGTCTTCGACTTCTTCCTCCGCAACAAGCGAGAGGAATGGTCCGACTACCGCCGCCAGGTAACCCGCTACGAACTAGACCGCTACCTCCCCATCCTCTGAAAACCAAAAGGCCCGAGTTGCTCTAGCTCAACGTCACCGCTGGTCATGAGTTGTACCCCGGGTACTCATCGGCTGCGGTAGTGGTAGGGCCGCCAAGGTCGGCGCCCGTCCGTTGAGCCGTCTCGTCGCGGTAGGCCGTGAACTCCGCCTCATTCTCTGTCGCCGCCTGGTCGCCCGACGGTTCCCAGGTCGCCGTCGGCGGCACGAACGCGGCGGGGCGCAAGGGGGAACTGTACGTAGGGGACGGGCACACCGGGCACCCCGTGAAGGTCCGGACGGCCATGATCGCGAAGACTTTGTTCCTGACGAAGGATCCGAATCGAATAGGTGCACCAATCCTTCGTGATCATGGGAACGCAGCCCAAAAATACCCAGAGAGTATTAAGCGGCACGGTACAGCTCGGTGCCCGTCCCCTGAGGCGGAGTCCCACTCTGAATAGGAGCCCTTTGTAGGAGTACTGACGAGTAGGTGTCGAAAATCGCGGCTTTTGTCCATGCGGAACCCACGCAAAGGCGCGGCAAGCGTTTACCTGAAGATAACAGCAAGAAGCCTGACGATGACAAGGACGCGCCTGAGCGCCCAGCCAGGAGATAACAGCAAGAAGCCTAGCGACCGCAAAGAAACGGTCCGTTCCATATCTTCGTGATCTGCCGCCACGGGATGCCCGCGCCTGGTCGCTGCGGGGACGGCAGGCTCACGCCGGGCTGATCGAGATGGAGCCGACGTCTGAGCTTGCGTTGATCGCGTACGGCGAGCGCGCGGACTTGCGCACGGTGATGTTCGACGTGCCGACGAACGTGTGCGTGCTGATCTTGTACGCGACCGAGCCGGGCACGGTCAGCGTGATGGCGCCGACCTTGGTCGATGCGTCCAGCGAGCGCGGCGGGGCGGAAGACGTCGCGATGATGCCGCCCGCGTCCGACTTGAGGCTCACCTCGGCGGAGCTGAGGTTCACCGCCGTGATCAGCCCGGCGCTGGTCTGCGCGGTCGCCGGGCCGGCCAGCGAGGTCAGCGTGACCGCGCCCGCGTCGGCCGACACCCGGACCGCCACGGTCCGCGGCACCTGGACGGTGTACGAAATGCTGCAGGAGAGCTCAACCGGGCAACCGTAGGAGAGCGTGAGCGTGGTCCCGCTCAGCACGCGCCTGGCCGCCGGCGGCGTCGTCGAGTACGACGCCTGCTGTGACACGCCGACGCTGGACCGGTCGGTGCCTGTGACGTCGACCGAGCCGCTGCCGACGTCGATGACCAGGGTCGTCACCCGGCCGTCGATCGTGAAGGACGTCGCCGCCGGGTAATGCGCGGCGGTGCCGAGCCTGCCGAGCGCGCCGCACCCGGCCAGCGCGAGCGCGACGGGAAGGACGGCGCACACGATGGCGGTGCCGACGGTCAGCCGCGAGTGCTGGGTCATATTTCAGGATTCTTCCACCAGCACCGCGAGAAAGCGCCATCCCGGGGCCGACGTCAGCTTGGCGGGCAGCTTACGCCCCACAGGCCGAAGATTGCCGCCTAGTCATCATGGTCTTGCGGCGCGCCGGGACATTAGATGGAAGCCTGTGGGCCACAGGGACGGCATGCCGGGCCGCCATTCCTGCCTTGTGGCCCACGACGGCGCCCGGAGCCGCTATCGCAAATAACAGCAAGAAGCGTCAGGCACCCCGAACGCACGCGTGGTCCCACCCCACGGGGCCGCGGGGATTACTCCTCGAAGCGGCCGCCCAGGTACCGGGCGAGGAATCGCTCGGCCGCCGTGTAGAACTTGATCCGGTTCTCCGGCTTGGCGAAGCCGTGCCCCTCGTCGGGGAAGAGCATGTACTCGTAGTCGATCCCGGCGTCCTTCAAGGCGGCGACGATCTGCTCGGACTCGGCCTGCTTGACCCTCGGGTCGTTGGCCCCCTGCGCGATCAGCAGCGGGATGCGGATGTCGTGCGCCCGCGACAGCGGCGACCGGGACCAGAGGAACTCCTCGTCGGTCTCCGGGTTGCCGACCCGGCGGTACAGCTGCGCGATCATCGGCGCCCAGTACGGCGGGATCGTCTCCAGCAGCGTCTTCAGGTTGGACGGCCCGACGATGTCCACCGCGCAGCGGAACACGTCGGGCGTGAACGCCGCCCCGACCAGCGCTGCGTACCCGCCGTAGGAGCCGCCGTAGATGGCCACCCGAGAGCGGTCTGCCCAGCCCCGGTCGACGATGTAGCCGACCGCGTCGATCAGGTCGTCGTGCATCTTGCCGCCCCACTCGCGGTCGCCGGCGGCGACGAACGACTTGCCGTACCCGGTGGATCCCCGGTAGTTGACCTGGACGCACAGGTAGCCGCGGTTGGCGAACCACTGCGCCTCCGGGTCATAGCCCCAGGCGTCGCGCACCTGCGGCCCGCCGTGCACGTTGAGCACGGTCGGCAGCGACGAGCGGTCCGCCCCCGGCGGGAACGTCAGGTACCCGTGGATGGTGAGCCCGTCGCGTGCGGCGTAGCTGAACGGCTCCATCGCGGCGAGCGTGTACCCCGACAGCTCCGGCCGGGCCTCGAACAGCAGCCTGCCCGTTCTGGTGGCGCGGTCGTACCTGAAGTACGTGACCGAACCGGCGTCGACGTTGAACGCGATCATCCAGGTGGCGTCCGCGTCGTCCCGTCCGGAGATGCTCGGGTCACCCGGGTGCAGTGCCCTGATGGCCTTCAGGTCGTCGGCGACCGACGGGTCGAGGACCAGGTACGCCATCCGGTCCTTGAGCACGAGCACGATCTGCGGCTCCTGCGTGTCCGGGTGCAGCACGACGCCGGCGACGTCCGCCTCGGGGTCTGACGCCAGCAACGTCTCGTCGCCGGTCGCCAGGTCGACCCGCGTGAGCCGCGCGGTGTCCGATCCGGCCGCGCTGATCATCAGCACCGACCGCCCGTCGTCGCTGAACGAGACCACGTCGAACGATGTCACGTCCTCGGCCGGGATCGTCAGCAGCTTCCGCCAGTCCGCGTCAGCGGAGGCGCCCGCCTCGGCGTCCCGGACGAGCACGTCGACCGACCCGTCGGGCAGCGGCGCGATCGCGCAGCGGACGACGAGGTCCTCGTCCGCGGCCCAGCCGGCGTACCCAGGGTTCTCGATCTCCTTGACCAGGTGCCCGGTTGCCAGGTCCAGCCGGTACACATCGTGCAGTTGCGGATTATCGGCGTTGATCCCGACCAGCACCTCGGTCGGCCGCCGCTTCGATGCCCCGATGATCGTCGCGTGGATCTTGTCGAAGGGCGTCAGGTCGCGCCGTTCGAGCGACTCCAGGTCCACGTCGTACAGCCGCCAGTTCTCATCCCCGCCCGCGTCCTGCAGGTACAGCAGGTGGCGTCCGTCGTGGGCCCAGGTGAACACGCGCACTCCGCGATCGGTGTCCGCGGTCACCGCTCGCGCCGCCGCCCACTCCACGCCGGCTTCGGGGTCGCCGATCGGCGCGACCCACACGTTGAGCACGCCGCCCAGCGGCGCGATCCAGGCCAGGAGACGGCCATCGGGGGAGATGCGCGGCGCGGTCCGCTCTGGGTTGCCGAAAAGCGCGCTGCGCGGGATGAGATCGACCATGGCTCATGCCTATCACACCACTCGGCCCGCCTTCTCCACCGCGCGGAAAGGGTCCGTCCGACCGACCTGAATCAGCACGTTACAGACGTATTTCTCGGCAGCTCAGCCGAGCGGTATACGCTCGTACTCGTGAGCGGCACGCGTACTTCCCTGTCCGGCTGGCTGGCCAGGATGGGTTTCGCCGATGTGCCAAGGGCGGAACGCGAGCTCGCCTCCCTCGGCATCGGCACCGATGATCACCCGCTGCTCGCCGCCCTCGCGCAGGCAGCCGATCCCGACCTCGCCCTCATTGGCCTGGCCCAGGTCGCCGACCGGGACAAGACCCTGATCAAGGAGCTGACGGGGGATGCCGCGTTCCGCGCCCGGCTGATCGCCGTCCTCGGCGTCAGCAAGGCGCTCGCCGACCATCTCGCCCGTCACCCCGCCGACAGCGCCGTCCTGCGGGGCCGCGACGCCGACCGCCGTCCCGAGCCCGTGAAGATCCGAGACGAGCTCCTGCTCTCCGTCGGCGCCGACTCCCGCGACTGGGAACCGGTCGCCAAGGCCGGCCTCGCTGCCAAGACCGACCCCGCCGCCCTGCTGGCCGCCGCCTACCGCCGCCGCGTCCTGCACCTGGCCGCCCGTGACCTCACCGGCGTCGCCACGTTCGACGAGGTCGCGGCCGAGCTCGCGGACCTCGCCGACGCCGTCCTCGAGGCGGCCCTCGCCGTGGCCCGCGCCGAGATCCCCGCCGACATGGCGCCGGCAGTATCCGCCCCCGCACCCGCCCCCGCCCCCGCACCCGCCCCCGGCTCCGGCCCGGCCCGGCTCGCGGTCGTGGCGATGGGAAAGTGCGGCGCCCGCGAGCTCAACTACGCAAGCGACGTAGACGTGATCTTCGTTGCCGAGCCCGCCGACGAGCAGACCTCGGAGCAAGCGGCGCTCAACGTGGCCACCAAGCTGGCGGCCGGCCTGATCCGCGTCTGCGAGCGCTCCACCCCCGAGGGTGCCATCTTCCCCGTCGACCCGAACCTGAGACCGGAGGGCCGGCCGGGTCCTCTGGTCCGCACCCTCGCCAGCCACCTGGCCTACTACGACCGGTGGGCGAAGACCTGGGAGTTCCAGGCGCTGCTCAAGGCGCGCCCGGCGGCCGGCGACCGTGAGCTCGGGAACAGCTACTCCAAGGCCGTCGCCCCACTGGTATGGCAGGCGGCGCGGCGCGAGAACTTCGTCGAGGACGTCCAGGCGATGCGCCGCCGCGTCGTCGCCACGCTACCGAGGAACATGGCCGGCCGTGAGCTGAAGCTCGGCCCCGGCGGGCTCCGCGACATCGAGTTCGCCGTCCAGCTCCTCCAGCTCGTGCACGGCAGCACCGACGACCGGCTCCGCGTACCCGGCACGCTGCCAGCGCTGCGGGCGCTCGCCGACGCCGGCTACGTCGGCCGCGCCGACGCCGAGGAGCTCGCGCAGGCGTACCGGTTCCTCCGCCAGACAGAGCACCTGCTCCAGCTTTACCAGCTGCGCCGCACGCACACACTGCCGACCGACCCCGCCGTCCTTCGCCGTCTCGGCCGGGCGCTGAGAGATTCAAATTCGCTGAATCCAGGCATCGGTAACGGACCGGTGGTTTCACCGGTCAAGCCACCGTCCCCAGCCCGCCCGCAGCCCCCCTCCGCCCGCCCGCAGCCGCCCTCCGCCCAGGCGCAGCACGGCATCCGGATTGCCCCGGCGGGCCGCCCGCCCGCACCGGAGGAGGCCTTCACACAGGCCTGGACCAGGCATGCGCAGCAGGTCCGCCGGCTGCACGAGAAGCTGTTCTACCGGCCGCTGCTTGACGCGGTGGCGAAGCTTCCGTCCGGCGCGGCCCGGCTTACCCCGGACGCGGCGCGGGCGCGACTTGAGGCGCTCGGCTACCGTGACCCGGCCGGCGCGCTTCGGCACATCGAGGCGCTCACCTCCGGGCTGCGCCGCCGCGCCGCCATCCAGCGGACGCTGCTGCCCGTGCTGCTCGGCTGGTTCGCCGACGCCGCCGAGCCGGACGCCGGGCTGCTCGCGTTCCGCCAGGTGAGCGAGGCGCTGGGGGAGACGCCCTGGTTCCTGCGGCTGCTGCGGGACGAGACCAAGGCCGCCGAGCGGATGGCCTGCGTGCTCGCCTCGAGCCGGTACGCGACGGGCCTGCTGCTGCGCGCGCCGGAAGCCGTCAAGATCTTCGCCGACGACGCCGAGCTTGTCCCCAAGACCGCGGACGCCCTGCGCGCCGAGATGATGGCCGCAACCAGACGGCACGTCGCCGGCCTGGATGCCGCAGAAACCAGCCTTGACGCCAAGGCCGGGGCGGCCACGGACGCGCCCGCGGCGCCGACCGCTGCGGCCGGCGGGGCCGGTCAGCGCACCAGGAGCGCGGCCGAGGCCGAGCAGGCGGCGGTCACCATCCGCTCGCTGCGCCGCCGCGAGCTGTTCCGGGTCGCGGCGTCGAACGTGCTCGGCCTGATCGGGCTGGCGGAGACGGCGGCGGCGCTGACCGCGATCACCACGGCCACCCTGGATGCCGTCCTGGTGGTGGCGATCGCGACGATCGAGATGGAGCTGGGCGCCCCGCTGCCCAGCCGATTCGCGGTGATCGCGATGGGCCGGTACGGCGGCCATGAATCGGGCTTCGGCAGCGACGCCGACGTGATCTTCGTGCATGACCCGCTGCCCGTCCCCGACGGGGCCGGCGAACGCCGGGCGTCGGAGGCGGCGCAGGCGGTCGGCACCGAGTTGCGCCGCCTGCTCTCGCTGCCCGCCCCCGACCCGCCCCTGCTGGTGGACGCGGACCTGCGCCCGGAGGGCAAGCAGGGCCCGCTGGTCCGCAGCCTCGCCGCGTGCCGTGCGTACTACGAGCGCCGCGCCGCGCCGTGGGAGCGCCAGGCGCTGCTGCGCGCCGAGTTCGCGGTCGGCAACGCGGCGCTCGGAGCGGAGTTCATCGCGCTCGCCGACCAGTTCAGATACCCGGTCGGCGGGCTGGACGAGCCGACGGTCCGCGAGATCCGGCGGATCAAGGCGCGAATGGAGGCGGAGCGGATCCCGCGCGGCACCGATCGGGCGCTCCACCTCAAGCTCGGGCCCGGCGGCCTGTCCGACGTGGAGTGGACGGCCCAGCTGCTGCAACTCCGGCACGGCCGCGCCATCGCGGGACTGCGCACGACGCGCACCATCGACGCGCTCGACGCGGCGGTCGCGGCCGGCCTGGCCACCCAGGCGGACGCGGACGCGCTGGCCGCCGCCTGGCGGTTCGGCTCCCGGATCAGGAACTCGATCATGCTGGTCCGCGGCCGCCCCGGCGACGCGCTCCCCGTCAAGCACGACGAGCTGACCGCAGTGGCCCGCCTCCTCGGCTACAGACCATCTGCGAGGGCGGGACCGGCCACCGCCCATCCCCCTCCTGCCTGGAACGACACACCCGCGCAGGCCCTAGAAGAGGACTACCGCCGTACCGCCCGGCAGGCGCGAAAGGTCATGGACCGCCTCTTCTACGGCTGACTTCATCCCAGCCAGGGCCAGAGTCGGGTGAGTACGGCAGACAGGGCCCAGGCGCGCCCGTTGGCGCGAAGGACGCGAAGGGCATCCACGGTGAGGAAGCCGCGCCAGTCGGCCTCGGCCGCGGGCGACCAGGACGGCCAGTTGAACATCCAGCCGCCGTCGTCGCGCTGCGCGCCCGCCAGGTGGTCCAGGTGCGCGTCGATCGTGGCCTCGGAGAACAGCCCGCGGGCGAGCGAGGAAGGCAGCGGCGCGAATTCCAGCGGCAGGTGCACCTCCCCTTCAGCCGACGGATCAAGGGCGACGAGCCCGCACGCGAGCACCAGCGGCCCGACCCGTGCGAACGCCGCCTCAGCGCGCGGCCGGTCCGGCACGTGCTGGAGGAACGCGAGAACGCCGAACATCTCGTACCCGTTCGGCGAGGTGAGTGCGTCGATGCGCGACCACATCACCTCGGTGGCGCGGTCAAGCCACGGGTGCGCGAATCCGCGAGCGTGCAGTACCCCCGCGATCTGGCCGGTTTGGATGAGCGACGCCGGATGCCCCTCTTCCGGCACCCACCAGGGCGCACGCGGTCCTTCGGCCACGGTGGGCTCGACGAACGCCGCGCCGCCCTCCGCCGGGGCGACCGTCGTCAGCCAGTCGACCGCGTCAGTGACCAGCCGCGGGTCCCACTCATCGGCGAGGTCCATCAGCCGCAGCGCCATCTCGACCGCGGCGGGCTGGCTCGCCGCCGCCCGGCAGTCCGGCTCGAGCGCGAACCCGAAGCCGCCGTCGGAGTTCCGGTAGGCAGCCACCGCGTCCCGCACCGCCCCGGCCGGGTCGGCCGCCCCGGGCGCCCCGCCGGAGAACAGTCGCTGGAACAGCCGCCGGTCGACCACGCGCGCATGCGCGGCCATGAACGCGGCGGCCCCGTCAAAGTCTGGTGTCTTGTTCATGGCACCCATCCCACCACCAGACCGCGAATCCGTATTGAACGAAACGGCCATCGTCGCCAGATCCAGGCCACATGGCATTCTGGTGATATGAGGCCTTCGCCGGCGGACTGGGTGCCGCCAGGCGCGTGGCTCGCTCCCGGTTACGCGGAGTGGGCGCCGCCGCCCGCGCTGCGAGACGCGGTCGCCTGCCTGTGGACCAGACTCATCCCCGAAGCCGCCAACGAGGCAAACCAAGCCGTCCAACCGGGCGAGGCCGGCCTGGTGCTCCCCGACGCGTGCAGCGACCTCATCTGGGAACAGGGCGTCGGCGCCTATATCGCCGGCCCGGACACCGGGCCCGCGCGCACGATCACCAAGGCGGGCACGATCATCGTCGGCATCCGCTTCCGTCCCTCCGCCGGCGGCCGGGTGCTCCAGACGCCGCTGAGCGAGATCATGAACCAGCGAATCCCGCTGGGCGATCTGCTGCCGCCCTCGTCGAGGGGGCTGCCAGCGACGCTGGACCCCGCCGAGGCAGCCGAGCGGGTGCTCGATATCACCGGCGCGCTGGTCGCCGAGGGCGCGCCGGACCCCGCCATCACCCGGGCCGCGGCCCTGCTGCGGGACCCGGCCGTGCGCACCGAGGCCGTCGCCGCGGAGGTTGGCCTGAGCGAGCGCCAGTTCCGCCGTCGCTGCCAGGCAGCGGCCGGCTACGGACCCAAGACGCTGCAGCGCGTGCTCCGCTTCCAGCGCTTCGTCCGCCTGCTCGACGCCGCGCCCGCCCCGCCCGACCTGGCCGCCGTCGCGGCGCAGGCCGGCTACGCCGACCAGGCCCACCTCACCCGCGAATGCTCCGACCTGTCCGGCCTCACCCCCGCCAACCTCGCCCGCGTCCGGCGCGCCTGGCAGGGCGACTAGGGCCGTCAGTGGCGCAGGCCGCAGAAAAACGGCCCGTCCCGCTCCGGCAGAGATCCATCAGGCTATTGAACGGTCCGTTTCTTCGCCCCTCCGCAAAACACACTCTCATCCGCAGCCGAACCCCTCCCTCAGGACCGCCGCGGCTCAGTCGGTCACCCATGTCGGACCGACGCAGACCCAGCCAGCCACTCCTTCTGGACCGCCGCCGAGCTGGTCAGTCTTCGGGCAGCTCGGCAATCAGGCTGGTACCGATCTCGCGGAAGCCAAGCCGGGTGTAGACGCGGGCGACCGCAGCGTCGGTCGCGGACAGGAACACGGTCCGCGCGCCATGGGCCAGTGCGTCGGCGGCAAGCGCGCGGGTGACGGCGGCGGCGAGGCCTCGGCGGCGGCTGGCCGGCAGCACGCCGATCCCGGTGATCTCCGCCGTGTCGCCGGCGAGCTGGTAGCTCCCGGCCGCCAGGGGACCGGTGGGGCCGGACGCGGTGGCGAGCACGGACCGGCCCCACCGGAGTCGGCTGCGGAGCATCTCGATGGTCGCCGCATCGTGGTTGGCGGCGATCTTGTCCCGCTCGGTGACGCCGGCCTCGCCGACGGCCGTCCCCGGGTGGCCGAACGCGACCCCGGGCACGGCCCACGCCAGGATGAGGTCGGGGTCCTCCGGGCAGACGATCCGCACGTCGATCAGCTCCGGAACCCGAGGTGCCGGGGCGAGCGAGCCGAGCACGAGCAGCGGGTGCGCGTGCACGGCGAGGCCGACGTCGGTCGCGGCGGACTCCATCTCGGGCGCGGTTCGCTCGATCCACTCGAAGGACTCGGGGATCAGCAGCTCGCGCTGCCTGGCGCGCACCGCGCGCACATCGTCGGCGGTCACCGGGCGCCGGGCGCCGAGGCGCGGCCGGGCATAGTAGGGAAACCCCGGCCCGACGGGGACGAACAGCACCAGCGGGCCGATCGTCTCGGCTCTGGTGCGCTCTCTGGGCACAACGTCGCAGAAGGCGTCGATACGCTCGATTACCACGGAATCGCTCACGGTACTACCCAGCCTAAGCGCGGGCGCCCGGGCCGCCAACATGATTTACAGTGCTTTCCCGCCCCCCGCCCCCGCCCCCCACCCGGCCCCCGGCCCCCGGCGCTTGAGCCGTTGGCTCGCGGTAGTTGTCGGCCACCGGGCGTGACGAAAGTCGCACCGGTCTTAACGCGCCAGATGCCGGTTGGGCGCGGCGGCGAGCTCGGCTAGGTCCGGCAGCTCGGCGACCTCAAGCCCGGCCTGGGCGAGCAGTTCCTCCCCTTGGCAGTTGACGACGAACAGGTCAGGCTCCCGCCAGGCGATGACGACCCGGCGCAGGCCGGCCGCGATGATGAGCTCGGTGCAGGTGCGCGGCCGGGACTTGCGCTGGGAGCAGGGCTCGAGAGTGCTGTAAATGGTCGCGCCGGCCAGCCGGGGGTCGGTGGCGGAGAGCTTGCCGAGCGCGGACTCCTCCGCGTGCACCACGGGGTCGTCCTCGCGCGAGAACCCCCGGGAGAGTTCGCTGCCGCCCGAGTCCACGATGACCGCGCCGACCGAGTAGGCGGTCTGCGACGGCGGGCACCGCCAGGCGAGCTCGATGGCAAGGCGCATCCACCGCTCGTCCGCTGCGTCGCTCACTGCCGCTCCTCCCCTGAACAGCTGATGGGCGACCTGGCATCCGCCTCGGCGGGCACTGCCTCACCGCTCAAGGGCCAGCCGCCCCGCCAGGGCGACCATGATCGTCCCCGATCCTGCGTCCAGGGCCTGGCGGGCGCGCCGTCGCCGGGACAGCCAGCTGCCGATCCGGCCGGAGGCCAGCCCCACCGTGCCGTCGACCAGTGCTTCGAAGGCCACGAAGATCGCCCCCAGGACCGCGAACTGCAGCGGAACGTCTCCCACACCGCGGTCAACGAACTGCGGCAGCAGCGCCACCACGAACGTGACCGACTTCGGGTTCGCCAGGTTCGTGACCGCGCCGCGCAGGTAGGCGTAGCGCCCGCTGACCCCCGTGCCCGGCTGCGGGCCCTCGAGCGGGCTGCCCCGCCGCGCGCCGCGCAGCGCCCGCACGCCGAGGTACAGCAGGTAAGCCGCGCCGCACAGCCGCAGCACCGTGAACGCTACGGGCGCCTCCGCGAACAGCGCGGACAGGCCGGCCGCCACCGCCGTTATCTGCACGATCTCGCTGGACATCACGCCAAGGGTCGCCAGCAGCCCGGCGCGGGCTCCGCCGCGCATGCCAGTGGCCAGGATGAACATCATGTCCGGCCCCGGCGCGATCATTGCCAGGAAGACAGCGGCAACGTACAGCGCCAGGAGATGCGTGTCCATGCCACCATCCTCGCACTTCCCGGGCGATGCGCACGAGATCGGCGGCGACGATGCGAGCGGCTGGCGCCCACGCCTGCCGTCCGAGGGCATCATGCATCCCCATCGCCCGTAGCAGACAAAGACGAGTCCACGAAGGCGATCGTGGACTCGGTCATCAAGGCGCGCTTCGAGGGTCCTGCGGACTCCTCGCGGCCTGCTGGGGGCGCGCCGTTACGCGCCCCCAGGTGAACCGCTTGAAACTGGCTAGCAGTCGAAGTACATCTCGAACTCGTGCGGGGTCGGGCGCAGCCGCACCTCGTCGATCTCCTTCGTCCGCTTGTAGTCGATCCAGGTCTCGATGAGGTCCTCGGTGAACACGCCGCCCTCGCTGAGGAAGGCGTGGTCGGCCTCGAGGTTGTTGAGCACGGCATCGAGCGAGCCGGGGACGGTCGGGACCTCGGCGGCCTCGTCCGGGGGCAGCTCGTACAGGTCCTTGTCGACCGGCGTCGGCGGCTCGATCTTGTTCTTGATGCCGTCGATGCCCGCCATCAGCATCGCCGCGAAGGCGAGGTACGGGTTGGCGGACGGGTCGGGCACGCGGAACTCGATCCGCTTGGCCTTCGGGTTCGAGCCGGTGAGCGGGATGCGGCAGCAGGCCGACCGGTTACGCGCGGAGTAGACCAGGTTGACCGGGGCCTCGAAGCCGGGCACCAGGCGGTGGTAGGAGTTCACCGTCGGGTTGGTGAACGCCAGCAGCGACGGCGCGTGCTTGAGCAGGCCGCCGACGTACCAGCGGCCGATGTCCGACAGGCCGCCATAGCCGGTCTCGTCGTAGAAGAGCGGCTCGCCGTCCTTCCAGAGCGACTGGTGGCAGTGCATGCCGTTGCCGTTGTCACCGAACAACGGCTTCGGCATGAACGTCACGGTCTTGCCGGCCGCCCGGGCGGTGGACTTGATGACGTACTTGAACAGCATCAGCTTGTCGGCCATCCGCAGCAGCGAGTCGAAGCGGACGTCGATCTCGGCCTGGCCGGCGGTGCCCACCTCGTGGTGCTGCATCTCGGTCTCGATGCCGACCGCGATGAGCTTGTTGACCATCTCCGACCGCAGGTCGGTGTAGTGGTCGGTCGGCGGCACCGGGAAGTAGCCGCCCTTGTAGGCGGGCTTGTAGGCCAGGTTCGCCCCGTTCTCCTCCCGGCCGGTGTTCCACGCTCCCTCGATCGAGTCGAGGTGGTAGTACCCCTCGTTCGGGCCGGTGGCGAACCGAGCCGAGTCGAAGATGTAGAACTCGGCCTCGGGGCCGAAGTATGACGTGTCGGCGATGCCGGTGCCCTTGAGGTACTCCACCGACTTGGCGGCGACGTTACGCGGGTCGCGGGTGTACGGAGCACCGGTCAGCGGGTCGAACACGGAGAACGTGAGGTTCAGCGTCTTGTGCTGGCGGAACGGGTCGAGCACTGCGGTCGACGGGTCCGGCAGCAGGAGCATGTCCGACTCGTGGATCGCCTGGAAACCGCGGATCGACGAGCCGTCGAACATCCGCCCCTCGGTGAAGACATCTGCATCGAACGTCGACACCGGAACGGTGAAGTGCTGGATAGTACCCGGCAGGTCACAGAACCTGACGTCAATGAATTCCACGTTCTCCGCAGCGATGAAGCTGAGGACTTCCTCGGCAGTGCTAAACATCAACCCTCCCTGGACAGGGGCGCGCATAGGTAGGTTTGTCTCGTTTTTTCGTCATGGACGCTACTGTCGGACGCTAGTTCTCCGCAATTTCGGCGCAGTATCCGCGACGTTTCACCAGTGTTACGCATGTGCAGTGGCACGCCGTCGACCCGCCGTCCGAGCAGCCGTGATCCCGGCGACGGCCGTTGGGAGGCCGATGCTGGCCGAGGAGCGCCTGCGCGGGCGAGACGGGCTAGCGGATACCGTAGTCCTATGTCCCAAGAGCCCCGACGCCCGCGTACCCGGAACGCGACGGCAGCAGCCACATCGCCCGGTGCCACTGTGGCTGATGATACGCCCGATTACCCCGGCAAGAGGTTCGGCTTGCCGATGACGGGCCCGATGTCGGTGGCGCCGATGGGCAGGCGGCTGATGGCGCTGATCGTTGACTGGCTGCTCTGCTCGCTGATCGTGTCCAGCATCACCGGGCACATCCTCTTCGGGAACGCGCAAGACCCGCACTACTTCGCCGCGCAGTACGGAACCCTCGGCCTGTACGTCCTCGAGGTCTACCTGCTCACCGCGATCAGCGGGCTGACCGTCGGCAAGCGGCTGCTCGGCATCCGCGCGATCCGCACCAACGGCAGTGACCCCGGCTTCAAGTGGGCGGCGCTGCGCACCTTCCTGCTGCTGTTCATCATCCCGGCCTGCCTGACCGACCGCGACCTGCGCGGCCTGCACGACCGCGCCGCCGACACGATCGTCGTCCGCTTCTAACGGGCTAGCGCGGGCACCCGGCCTCTCGCGCATTAAGCGGCAAATCATGATAACAGCAAGAAGCGGCACGCCTGCGATGCGAGGCGCTGTGCGGGCTCGTCCCGCGTAGCCAGCGGGCTTAGCGGGGACGGGGCATCTTGGGCTGCCGCGCGCCCTTCGGCATCGGCCCCTTGGGCGCCTGCATGGTGGGCTGCAGCGCCTTGAGGCGGTAGTTCAGGTCGGTGACCGCGGTCGGCTTGAGGCTGCCGGGGATCTTCATGATCTCGCGCTGGAGCTTGCTGACCGGGATCTGACCTTCGCCGCTGCCGACCTGGAACTCGAAGATCGGCACCCCGTGCGCGACCCGCTCCGTCTTCCTCCGCTCGGCGACGAGCAGCCCGCTCACGCGCGCCGGCGCGCCTTCGCCGACCAGGACGACGCCCTTCTTGCCGACGGCGCGGTGCACCACGTCCATGGTCCGGTTGGCGGTGACCGCCGGGGTGACCGTCCAGTCGCCGCGCATCGACTGGAGGATGGCCGCGGCCGCGCCGAGCTGCCCGTCGATCGCCGAGTACTGCGCCTGCTGCGAGAACCGCCCGAACAGGATCATGGCCGCGACCAGGCCGAGCAGCACGCCGAGCGGGATGAGGAACGCCCCGAGGTTGGTAAGGATCCCGACCAGCACGAACACCACGATGATGCCGACGGCGGAGCCGATCGTGATCGGCAGCGCCCTCTTGTTCTGCTGGTTGACTAGCTTGGCGACCATCCGGATCTGCTTGAGCCGCCCGGCCTTCGCGAGGTCCTCGGAGCTGTAATTGTCAACCACCGGTCCAGCCTTCCCTCAAATCGTGTGCCAACATCAGGCAGCATACGGTTTCCGACCCAGGTCTGTAACCGAAGGAAGGCGCTGCCGCCGCTAGGGTGCGGTCGCCGCGGCGCGCTGCTCCATCGCCTGGCCGTAGAGGCGGCCGGCGCGGTAGGAGGAGCGGACCAGAGGGCCGGCCATCACGCCGACGAATCCCATGGCCAGCGCCTCGTCGCGAAGCTCGACGAACTCCTCCGGCCGCACCCAGCGGTCCACCGGATGGTGCTTCGCCGACGGCCGCAGGTACTGCGTGATCGTCAGCAGGTCGCAGCCCGCCGAGCGCAGGTCGGACATGGCCGGGGCGATCTCGTCCCGGGTCTCTCCCATGCCGAGAATAAGGTTAGATTTCGTGACAAGCCCGGCCCGATGCGCCAGTCGGAGCACGTCAAGCGAGCGCTCGTAGCGGAACCCGGGCCGGATTCGACGGAAGATCCGCGGCACCGTCTCCAGGTTGTGCGCGAACACCTCGGGCTGCGCGCCGAACACGCGGCCAAGCTGATCCGGGTTTCCGCTGAAGTCGGGGACCAGCAGCTCCACCCCGCACCCGGGCACCGTCTGATGGATCTCGATGCAGGTCTGCGCGTACAGCCAGGCGCCGCCGTCGGGAAGGTCGTCGCGGGCGACCCCGGTGACCGTGGCGTACCGCAGCCCCATCGTCGCCACCGACTCGGCCACCCGGCGCGGCTCGTCGACGTCAAGGGCCAGCGGCTTGCCGGTGTCGATCTGGCAGAAGTCGCACCGCCGCGTGCACTGGTCGCCGCCGATCAGGAAGGTGGCCTCGCGGTCTTCCCAGCACTCGAAGATGTTCGGGCAGCCCGCCTGCTGGCAGACCGTGTGCAGTCCCTCGGCCCGGACGAGGTCCCGCAGCGCGGTGTACTCGGGTCCGGTGCGAAGCCGGGTCTTGATCCACGCGGGCTTCTTCTCGATCGGCGTCTGCGCGTTGCGCGCTTCGAGGCGCAGCATCCGCCGCCCCTCCGGGGCCAGTTCAGGGGTACTCACCACACCTCTACCCTACGTTCGCCGGCCGCCTGTCGCGCCCCGCCCTCGGCGCTGAAAGTTTGACCGCCTTTGACCGGCCAAACGTTCAGCACTAGCCCACTCTCCCGCCTGCCGCGAGATAACAGCAAGAAGCGCCGGAGGCGCGGTCGCAGTGGCCAGGATCGTGGACCGTTGTGTACATCCACGTGTACGCAACTGTCCACGATCATCAAGCCGTCTTGATAACAGCAAGAAGCGCGGAGCGCTCATGTGCCGAGTCCGCGCAGCGCCTCATGCGGCCGAGGCGATGAGCGGCGTCACGGTGTGGATGCGCGACCAGGTTCGGTAGCCGAGCGCCGTCGTCAGATGCCGCTCGAGCAGCGGCGTTACGTCGGAGACGGAGACCGGGATGCCAGTCTCGGCCGTGAGCGAAGTCACGCCGGCGTCCCTGATGCCGCAGGGCACGATCCAGTCGAACCACGACAGGTCGCAGTCGCAGTTCAGCGCCAGCCCGTGCATGGTCACCCCGCGCGCCACCCGCGCGCCGATCGCCCCGACCTTCCGCTCCGGCAGCGCGCCGGAGGCCGGGAGCCAGGCGCCGGAGCGGCCCTCGACCCGGATCGCGTCGAGCCCGAACTCCGCGCAGACCCGGATCATCGCCTCCTCGAGCGCCCGCACGTACGCCATCACGTCAATCGGCTCGCGCAGTTTCACGATCGGGTAGGCGGTGAGCTGCCCGGGGCCATGCCAGGTGATCTTTCCGCCGCGGTCGACGTCGATGACCGGCGCCTCGGGGCCGCCGGACGGCCGGTCGGATACCGCCGTCCGCTTGCCGGCCGTGTAGACGGGAGAGTGTTCAAGCAGCAGGCAGCAATCGGGGATCTCGCCGAGCGCCCGCCGCCCGTGCACCGCGCGCTGCATCTGCCAGGCATGGAGGTAGTCCACGGCTTCCGCGCCGAAGCCGACATGCGCGTACACGAGTTCAGCATCCACATCATCGAGATTACGTCGCAGGTGAGACTCCCGCGTCGGCTGGGAAGGAACCAAATGTGATCAATGAGTCAGACCTGCGCGACATGAGCGCGGCCGACCGGCGTCAGCTGGCTCGCAGGCTCGCCACCATCGATTGCCCGGACCCCATGCTGGGTCTGTACATCAGCCGCCGCCGCCGCGTCGGCATCCTGTTCTCGGCGGTCGCCTGCGTCGCCCTGGCCGCGTGGATCATCGTCCTCGTGCTCACCCTGCACCGCTCCTTTCATACCCACTACTGGCGAGGCGCCTGGGTCGGGTTCGACATCCTCGAGTTCCTCGCGTTCGCCGCCACCGGCTGGGCGTTCTGGCGCGGCCGCCAGATCGTGATCGCCTTCCTGCTGATCACCGCGACGCTGCTCTGCTGCGACGCCTGGTTCGACGTGATCCTCGACTCCGGCACCCGCGACATCTGGGGGAGCGTCGCCTCCGCCGTGTTCATCGAGTTGCCGCTTGCGTTCCTCATGTTCAACGCGGCCCGCCGCCTGATCAGGATCTCCGCCCTGGCCGCGGTGAGCGTGGCAGGTCCTTCGGCCTGGTCGGCCGAGGACCGCCAGCAGCTGCCGATCTGGAAGATCCCGCTCGCCGGGGTCGAGGTTGCGGCCCGTGAGCAAAACGCGCGCCGTCGGGGTGAAACCGCGGACCGTTCAAGCGGAGAGTCTCGCAGCGACCGGTGGTAGACCCGCACCTGAGCGCGGTCGTAGCCGGATGGGGACTGGTATGGGGCGCTATTGCAGCTCCGCCGCGAGGGCGGCGCTCACGGTGGGGTGCTCGAACGTGAAGCCGGCGTCGACTAGCCGCTTGGGGAGGACGCGGGCGCTGCTCAGCAACTCGGCCGACATCTCGCCCAGGCCTAGCTTCAGCAGCGGGGCCGGGACGCGCAGCCAGGGGAAGTTCGGCCGGTGGAATGCGGTAAGCAGCGCGGCCGTCAACTCGGAGTCCGTGACCGGGTTTGGCGCGGTCAGGTTGTAGGGGCCGCTGCGGGCCTCCGCGCCGGGACCGCCCGCACCGCCCGCACCGCCGGAAGCGTCGGCCCCGCCGGCAGCATCGAGGAGGAAGCGGATCGCGCGGACCTCGTCGGTGAGCGAGATCCAGCTCATCACCTGGCGGCCGTCGCCGAAGCGGGGGAGCAGGCCGAGGCGGGCCGGGAGCGCCAGCCGCCCGAGCACGCCGCCGCCGGAACCGAGGACGAGGCCGCTGCGCAGGTGGGCAACGCGGATCCCGGCCTCGCGGGCGGGCGCGGCGGCGGCCTCCCAGTCGGCCACCACCCGGGAGAGGAACGCCTGTCCGGCCGGCGCGTCCTCGGTGACCGGGGATCCGCCGGTGTCCCCGTACCAGCCGATCGCGGAGGCGACGAGGAACGCCGCGGGACGCGGCGCCGCCGCCGCCAGGGCCGCGGCGAGCGCCCTGGTGGGCAGGACCCGGCTGGACCGGATCTCCGCCTTGTAGGCAGTCGTCCAGCGGTGGTCGCCGACCCCAGCGCCCGCCAGGTGCACGCAGGCGTCGACGCCGGCCAGGAGCGGGTCGCCGGCGTCGGCGGCGCGCGGGTCCCAGCGGATCTCGTCGGCCGCGCGCGGCGGCCGCCTGACGAGGCAGACGACCTGGTGGCCGTCCGCCCGCAGGCTTGCCGTCAGCGCGGTACCGATTAGCCCGGACGAGCCGGTGATCGCTACCTTCATGGGAATCGGGACTCCGAGCCGGTCCGCGACTAGAGGCCGAGGTCGGCCTCGAACGCGCCCTCCTCGAGACGGCTCTTCACCGTGACGAGGAAGCGGGCGGCGTCCGCGCCGTCGACGAGCCGGTGGTCGTAGGTCAGCGCTAGGTAGACCATGGAGCGGACCGCGATGACCTCGCCCAGCGACGGGTCCTCGACGACCACGGCGCGCTTGACCACGCTGCCGACGCCGAGGATGGCGACCTGCGGCAGGTTGATGATCGGGGTGTCGAACAGCGCGCCGCGGCTGCCCGTGTTGGTCAGCGTGAACGTGCCGCCGGCCAGCTCATCGGGCCCGACGTGACCGGACCTGGTGCGGGACGCGAGGTCGGCGATCTTGCGGGACAGTCCGGCGGTGTTCAGGTCGCCGGCGCCGTGGATGACCGGCACCATCAGGCCGCGGTCGGTGTCCACTGCGATGCCGAGGTGCTCGGCGGCGTGATAGGTGACCTCCTGCGTCTCGGCGTTGATGACCGCGTTGAGCTTCGGGTGGATCTTGAGCGCCTCGACGGTGGCCTGCGCGAAGAACGGCAGGAAGGTCAGCTTGACGCCCTCGCGGGACTCGAACGCGGCCTTGGCCCGGTCACGGAGCCGAGCGATGTTCGTGACGTCGGCCTCGACCACGGTAGTGAGCTGCGCCGAGGTCTGCAGCGACTCGACCATCCGCTTGGCGATGACCTGACGCGGCCGGGACATCCGCTGGGTGGTGCCGCGCAGCGCAGACGGCACGACCGCGGGACGGGCCTGGGCAGGCGCGGGCGCGGAACCCGGCGCGGACTCGGCCAGGCGCAGGGGCAGCAGCGGCGGCGGCTGCCGCGGCGGCCGCCGCCGCGCGGCGCTTGGCGGCGGCGTCGATGACGTCCTGCTTGCGGATCCGGCCGCCGACACCGGTGCCGACGATCGACTCGAGCGAGACGGAGTGCTCGGCGGCGAGCTTGCGGACCAGCGGCGTGACGTACGGCGAGTCGCCGGACGGCAGCGGGGTGGGCTCGGGGTAGGCGTCCGCCTCGGCCGCCTCGGGCTCGGGCGCGGGCGGCGCGTAAGCCGTTGCCGGGGCTGGCGGCTGCGGGGCCGGGGGCTGGCCGGACGGCGCGGCCGGCGCCGGGGGAGCGTACGACGGCGCGGACGGCGCCTGCGGCTCGCTCCACGACCAGTTGGCGGACGACGCGGCCTGCCCGCCGTTGGCCGGGGCTGGCGTGGGCGGCGGCGCGTAGGACGGCGTCGGCGTCGCGTGCGGCGGCGCGGGCGGCTGGTAAGAAGGCGCGGGCGGGGCAGCGGGCGCGGGTGTCGCCTCGGCCGCGGGCGCGGCCGGCGTCTCGGCCGGGGCGGGCGCGGCGGCGGCGTCCGCGGCCTCGATCACGGCGAGCTGGGCGCCGACCGCGACCGTCTCGTCCTCGTCGACCACGATGCCGCGCAGGATGCCGGAGGCCGGGGCCGGGATCTCGGTGTCCACCTTGTCTGTGGACACCTCGAGCAGCGGCTCGTCCGCCGTGACCTGCTCGCCTTCCTTCTTCAGCCAGCGCGTGACGGTGCCCTCGGTAACGCTCTCGCCGAGCTGGGGCATAACTACGGAGACCGACATGTCGGTACTAGCTCCTTATGCGTGGAAGTGCAGTGGCTTGCCGGCGAGCGCCAGGTGCGCCTCACCGATGATCTCGGACTGGGTCGGGTGCGGGTGGATCAGCGCGGCGACGTCGTCCGGCTCCGCATCCCAGTTGACGATGAGCTGCGCCTCGGCGATCAGCTCGCCGACCCGGCTGCCCACGAGGTGGACGCCGAGCACCCGGCCGGGCTTGTCGCCGGGCGAGGCGGGCGCCTCGGCGATCACCTTGGCCTGGCCCTGCGTCTGCAGGATGACCGACCTGCCGTTGCCGCCGAGCGGGTAGATCACCTCGACCAGGTTGATGCCGCGCTCGGCTGCCTGCGCCGAGGTGATGCCCACCGACGCGACCTCAGGATCGCAGTAGGTGATCCTCGGCACCCCGTCGTAGTCGATCGGCCGCACCTCGAGCCCGCCGATCTGCTCCGCGACACCGATGCCCTCGGCGAACCCGACGTGCGCGAGCTGCGGGGTGTCGATCAGGTCGCCGACCGCGAAGACGTTCGGCACGCAGGTGCGGCAGAAGGCGTCGACGTCCACGTAGCCGCGGGTGATCGCCACCCCGGCTTCCTCGTAGCCCAGGTCCGCCGAGACCGGCGCGCGGCCGACCGCGACCAGCAGCACCTCGGCCGCGAGCGTCTTCCCGTTCCCCAGCGTCACGCGGACGCCGTCGTCGGTGTAGGAGACGGACTGGAACGGCGTGTCGAGCTCGAACGCGATCCCGCGCCGACGGAACATCCGCTGCAGCACCTTGGCCGACGACTCGTCTTCCAGCGGCAGCAGCTGCGGCGCCATCTCGACGATGGTCACCTCCGCGCCGAAGGAGCGCCACACCGACGCGAACTCCACGCCGATCACGCCGCCGCCGAGGATGACCGCCGAGGCGGGCACCCGGTCCAGCCTGAGCCCCTCGTCGGACGAGATCACCCGGGACCCGTCCAGCGTGAGCCCGGGCAGCGACCGCGGCACGGACCCGGTGGCGAGCACCACGTAGTCGCCGGTGTAGGTATCGTCGCCCACCGCGACCGAGTTCGGCGAGATAAGGCGACCGTCACCGAGGATGGTGTCGATCTTCCGGCTCGCCAGGGTGGACTGCAAGCCCTTCCAGAGCCGTTCTACGACGCCCTGCTGATAGGAGAGGACCGCGGGCATGTCGATGCCCTCGAACGTCGAGCGCACCCCGAACTTCGACGACTCCCGGGTGGAGTCGGCGACCTCGGCCGCGTGCAGCAGCGCCTTGGTGGGGATGCAGCCTCGGTGCAGGCAGGTTCCCCCGACCTTGTCCTTTTCGATCAGGGCCACGCGCTTGCCGAGTTCGGCCGCGCGCAGCGCGCAGGCGTACCCGCCGCTGCCGCCGCCGAGGATGACGATGTCGTAATGGCCGCCCTCTGCCACTGTTACCCCTCTTCCGCTTACGCTCAGTTTCTCATCATGTCAGCGCGCACCGCTTACGCGCCGGGAAGTCGTCCGTCCGCGGTGGCCGCCGCGATCGCTATCAGCGCCCGCACTGCCGCGCCGGTGCCGCCCTTGGGCGTGTAGCCGAAGGCCGCCTTCTCGTTGAAGGCGGGCCCGGCGATGTCCAGGTGTGCCCAGGCCGCGCCGTCGGGCACGAACTCGCGCAGGAACAGCCCGCCGACCATCATGCCGCCCTCCCGGTCGGGGGAGACGTTGGCCAGGTCGGCGACCTGTGAGTCGAGGCCCTTGCGCAGTTCCTCGGGGAACGGCATGGCCCACGCGGGCTCGCCCGCCTCCCGCATGACCGAGGCGACCCAAGCCGCGACCGCATCCGAGGAACCCATGACCCCGGCGGTGCGGCGGCCGAGCGCCACCGTCGCCGCCCCGGTCAGCGTGGCGACGTCCACGACCACGTCGGGGTTGTCCTCGGCGGAGCGGGCCAGCCCGTCGGCGAGCACCAGCCGGCCTTCCGCGTCGGTGTTGAGCACCTCGACGGTCGTGCCGCCGTAGATGGTGATGACGTCCGACGGCCGCTGCGCGCCGGAGCCCGGCATGTTCTCGGCGATGGTCAGGTAGGTCACGATGTTGACCGGAATCGAGAGCTCGGCCGCGGCCACGGTGGCGGCGAGCACGGCGGCGGCGCCGCTCATGTCGCACTTCATCGTCTCCATGGACTTCGGCGGCTTGAGCGAGAGGCCGCCGGAGTCGAAGGTGATCCCCTTGCCCACGAACGCGACGGTCTTGGTCGCCTCCGGGTGCGTGTACGACAGCCGGACCAGCCGCGGCGGCCGGGTTGAGCCCATGCCGACGCCGATCAGGCCGCCGTACCCGGCGGCCGCGAGCGCGGCCTCGTCCAGCACCTCGAAGGTGATGCCGACCGCGCCGGCCGCCTGCACCGCCGCGTCCGCGAGCGCGGCGGGCGACAGGTCGAGCGGGGAGGTGTTGACCAGGTCCCGGACCAGGTTGACCGCGTTGGCGATCACCTCGCCGCGGCTGACCGCCGCGCCGTTCTCCTCGTCGGTGAGCACGGTCACCGCAAGCGAGGGGGCCGGGGCGGCGCGGTACTTCCGGAAGGTGTACGCGCCGAGGAGCGCTCCGGTGGTGACGGCCTCCGCCTCGGCGGCGGTCCGCGCGGGCAGCGCGACGGCGACAGACCTAACCCCGTCATCAGGAACGGAAGGTGTCTTCGCGCTGGCTGCCCGCAGCGCCGTCCCGGCGGCGCGGCGGAGCCTCTCGGCGTCATAGGGCGCGTCGCCGTCCGGCGCGCTGCCGAGCCCGACCGCGAGGATCAGCGTGGCGGGCAGCTTGCCGCCGCCGGGGATCTTGGTGAGCTCATCGGGTTCGCCGGTAGCGCCAAGCGCGGTCAGCGCGTCGGCGAGGCTCCCGCCGAGCGCTTTGTCAACGCCGTCCGCGCCGGGTGCGACGCTCGGGCCGTCCGGGGTCTGCGCCACCCCGATGACGAGGACGTCGGCCTCGGCCGTTCCGGCCCCCGACTCGCTGTTAGAAAGGGAGACTGTCACGCTGCTGATGTTATTGCACCCTGCCGCGCCCGGATGCTACCCAGCGCCCTGCCGTGACCCACCGCACACTAAGTTCGCGCCCGCACGTCGCACCTTCGCTACGATCTCCCCGACCCGATTCCGTACCCTCGGAGTTCGATGCCTCACTGAGAGTACGGGGCTGGCTGGCGCCGGGAGATCATCGCGTGACGCCACCCACCTCACCTGCCATACGCGCAAGCGCTTATTCGTGCACGATATCCTTTTTGTCCATTATTTAATCATATGTATATTGAGAGGGTTTTGGATATTTAACGACCCGGCAACCTGCTTTCTGGCGATTCTCATGCAGAGAAATAACTTCGATTACTAGGGTATTCAACGTCGTCTACCGCTTCCGCGACGTGAGGACGCCCATGACAGCAGCGAGCCCATTCCCCGGCGACCGGACAGAACGGGGACGGTCGGCTTACCCAGTGCCAAGCGCGCAGCCCGCTTACCTGCGGTCCGCCGTCCTTCCCGCGGCGGTGATCGCGGTGGCCTGCGCTGCGGCGACCGCGGCTGCGCTGCTCGGCCGGGCCCAGGCGGATACCCTCAGGGAAGTGCTCGCCGGGGTCACCTGCGGCGTGGCGGCGATGCTGGTGGTGGCGTTCGTCACCGCCCGCGCGGTGAGCCGCCGGGTGCACGCCCAGCTGCAGGCCAGTCGGCTGATAGCGCAGCGCGGCCAGGCCGAGCTGCGGTGGCTGACCGAGCGGGTCATGCAGGGCGAGAGGCTGGAGCCGCTCGCCCTGGCGCCGGATCGCGTCACCGGCGACGATCCTTTCCGGCTGCTCACAGGCGAGCTTGAGCAGTCGCAGTACTATGCTGTCCAGGCGGTGCTCCTGGTCGCTGACAAAGCACTCAGCGGGCGTTCCGACCAGCGGGTCGAGATCTTCGTCAACCTGGCGAGGCGCATGCAGTCGCTGGTCCATCGCGAGATCGAGATGCTCGACGATCTAGAGGCGCAGGTCGAGGATCCCGACCTGCTCAAGGGGCTGTTCACGGTGGACCACCTCGCCACCCGGCTGCGTCGCCAGTCCGAGTCCCTGGCCGTGCTCGGCGGCTCGACCTCCAGAAGGCAGTGGACCAGGCAGGTCACCATGCATGAGGTGCTGCGGGCGGCCGTCGCCGAAGTCGAGCAGTACTCCCGGGTCAAGGTGGTGCCCCCAGTGGAAGGCGTGCTCCGCGGCGCCGCCGTTACCGACGTTATCCACCTCATCGCAGAGCTGGTCGAGAACGCCACGAAGTTTTCCGCGCCGCACACCACCGCACTGCTCCGGGCGCAGCATGTGTCGGCGGGCGTCGCGATCGAGGTCGAAGACCGCGGCCTCGGCATGCTACCCGCCGACCAGCAGCGGATGAACGTGCTGCTGGCCGACCCGGGCCGGACGGACGTGAGCGAGCTGCTCCGCGACGGCCGCATCGGGTTGTACGTGGTCGCCGCGCTGGCCCGCCGCCACGGCATCAGGGTCCAGCTGCAGAACAACATCTACGGCGGCACGCAGGCCGTCGTGGTCCTGCCGAAATCCCTGCTCGACGGGGCGGATCGTGCCATGCCCGGCACGGCGCTTGCCGACGGGGATCGCGATTCCAGCCTGCCGTTCGCTCTTGCGCCGGCCGCCGACGGGCCCGGGAACAGCGGCAACGGCAGCGGCATCGGCGGGAGATCGGTAGGGCGCCCGGCGGGCGAGCACGTCCAGCCGGCGCCGTCGGCCGGGCGCTTGGCCTCCGGCGCGTCTGGCTCGGAGGTTTCCTGGCAGGCGGTGGATTCCTCCTGGGATGCCGACGCAGGTCCCGGCGCCGGGACGCGGCCGCCGCTGCCTCGACGGCTGCGGCATACCGGGTCGACCGTGCTGCCACCGGACCAGCTGGCCGTCGAGCCTGGCGGAACCGAGCGCCCCGCTGACCAGATGACCGGCCTCATGGCGGACTTCCTCGGGGGCGTGAGCCGCGCGGAGGAAGGAGATTCCGCCGCGTGGGACTGACGACATCGCGCACGACCGGCACATCTTTCCCTAAGGAGAATTCACCGACCATGGCGAGCGATGGCACTCACGACCGCGAAGCCGATCTCGGCTGGCTGCTGCGCAGCCTTGTCGATCATGTCCCGCACACCCGCAGCGCGGTGCTGCTTTCCGCGGACGGGCTCGCTACCGCCGCTTATGGCCTCGGAGCTGATGCCGCGGACCACCTGTCCGCCATTGCGTCCGGCCTGTTCTCGCTCGCAAGGACCGCCTCCACCCGCTTCGGCGGCAGTGACGGGGTGCGGCAGGTGGTCGCCGAGCTCGATGACGCTCTGATGTTCGTCTCCTCGGCCGGGTTCGGGTCCGTCCTCACGGTGCTCGCCGACCGCGAGGCTGACGCCGGGGTGCTCGGTTACGAGATGGCACAGCTGGTCAAGAGTGTCCGGCCGTTCCTGGCCACGCCGGCCAGGCGGCCGGGTGCGGCCATCGCGCCGGGCGACTGAGGCGGAAAGCGACCGACGGGGCGATCGGATGACCACACCGGGCGAGGACCTCTGGCTGGACGGCGATTCCGGCAGGCTGGTACGCCCGTACGCGGTGACCAACGGCCGGACCTCCGCCAGCATGCAGCTTGACCTGCTGTCCATGGTGGTGGCCACCGGCCGCGCCCACAGCACCTTGGAACCCGACCACCTGGAGGCCCTCGGGCTGTGCCTGCGGCCCGCCTCCGTCGCCGAGATCGCCGCCAGGCTGCGGCTGCCCGCGGCGGTCGCCAAGGTCCTGTTGGCCGACTTGGTCGAGTGCGGCGCGGTACGGACGGCGCCGCCGCAGTCATGGTCCGTTGCTTCCGACCGAATCCTCCTAGAGAGACTGCTCCATGGCCTACAGCGACGTCTCTGACCAGCCGCTGCCTACGTCGGTCAAGCTCCTGGTGGCAGGGGGCTTCGGGGTGGGCAAGACAACCTTCATCGGCGCGGTGAGCGAGATCGAGCCGCTGACCACGGAAGAGATCATCACCGAGGCGAGCGTCGGCATCGACAGCCTGGAGGGCGTGGCCGCCAAGAGCACGACCACGGTGGCCTTCGACTTTGGCCGGATTACCCTCAGTGCCGAGCTGGTCCTCTACCTGTTCGGCACGCCGGGGCAGGATCGCTTCTTGTTCATGTGGGACGAGCTGTCGACGGGCGCGCTCGGAGCCGTCGTGCTCGCGGACACCCGCAGGCTTGAGGCCTGCTTCGGCGCGGTGGACTTCTTCGAGACCCGGGGGATCAGGTTCGTGGTCGCGGTCAATGAGTTCGACGGCGCGTTCCGCTACGAGCCGGCCGAGATCAGGACCGCGCTCGACCTCAAGCCGCACGTGCCGGTCACCCAGTGCGACGCCAGGGATCCGAGGTCGGCCACGACGGTGCTCGTCAGCCTGATCCAGCACCTCCTCGAGGACACCATGACCCTGAGCCCGGGCTAGCTGCCCGGGCACCGTGCCAATTCACCCACAGACCCGCAGAGAGGGAGCCCGGCCAGATGTTTGAGACCAACGAGCGGTTGTTCACCCCGGTAGACGAGGAAGCGCCGCGGCGGGTGGTGCGCCTGAGGGAGCTGGGGCTCGGCGAGCGGCCTGAGCCTGAGTTCGACGACTTCGCCCTGATGCTGGCGACTTCGACCGGCGCGCCGCTGGCCATGGTGAACTTCGTCAGCGAGGACCGGCAGTATTTCGCCGGGCTGTACGCGCCCGCCTTCGTCGCGGGCGGCGCCGGCGCCGTGGCGGCCGCCGACGACCCGGCGCGGGTAATGACCAAGGAGCAGGGGTGGTGCCCGCACGTGGTCGTGCGCAGGCTGCCGCTTGTGCTTGACGACGTGTGCGCGTATCCGAGGTTCGCGGGCAACCCGGTCGTCGACGAGATCGGCATCCGCTCCTATATCGGTGCGCCGCTGATCGACCGGACAGGCACGACGCTTGGCACGATCTGCGTCGTGGACCTTGAGCCCCGGCCGTGGGGCCGCCCGGGGCTGGACTTCATCAAGGGCAAGGCGGCCGAGGTGGTGGAGATAATCCACCGGCGCGAGCGGCAGATGGGCTGAGGCCCGAGCTGGCGTGTACTCGCATCGCCGCCCTGAGCGCGTTGGCGCTAAGCGGGCCATCGCTGTCCGCGTCGGCCCTTAGCTCAGCGGCCGAGGCGGCCGACACCCGGGCGAACCGTTCCGACCACGACCCCTTCGCGGTGCCGAGCGCGGTCTCGCCGAGCCGCAGCAGCTGAATGTCGGAGGTGCCGGCGGGCGCGAAGATGTGGAAGACGTCCCGAAGGTACCGCTCGATCGGCCGATCGGTGAACAGGCCGGCCGCGCTGTGAATCTCCATCGCGCTGCGCGCCGAGTCGATCGCGTACTCGACGTTGATCAGTTTGGCGTTGATGAGCTCCGGGTCGCAGGACTGCCCGGTGTCGAGCAGGTGCGCGGCATGATACGCGGCGAGTCGCGCCGTCATCAGCCTGGACTGCATCTGGCCAAGCTTCAGTTTGATCGATGGAATCTCGGCGATCGACTTGCCGTAGCGGGGCCGTTTGAGGGCGAACGCGACGGTCTCATCGACGATTGCCTGGTGGATGCCGAGCGACACTGCGGTCAGGTTCGCCCGCCCGTACAGGATGCTTGAGCTGTAGGCGACGGCCAGTCCGTCGCCCTCGCTGCCGAGCCGGTTGGCAGCAGGTACCCGGCAGTCGGAGAAGATGAGCTCACCGAAGCTGAACCCGTGCAGTCCCATAGCCGCACGGTGCGGGGCCAGCGACAGCCCGGGGCTGCCGGACTCCACGAGGAACGCCGACAGCCCCGCCGAGCCGCTGCCGGTGCGTACCACCACGCCGTGCACGTCGCCGACGTGGCTGTTGCCGATGTACACTTTGCGGCCGTTGAGCAGGTAATTGTCGCCGTCACGTTCCGCGGTGGCTTCCATGCCGAGAACAAAGCCGCCCGAGTCTGGCTCGGTGACCGCGATTGTCGGCAGGCAGTCGCCGCTTGCGATGGCGGGTAGCCAGTTATTCTTCTGCTCTTCGCTGCCGAAGTGCAGGATTTTGGCCACACCGAGCTGCGACGCCTGCACCATGGCGCCCATGGCCCCGCTGACCCGCGAAAGTTCTTCAATAATGATGGTCTTCGCGAGATGGCCAAGACCCATCCCGCCGTATTCCCGGCTGATGGTGACACCGATCCAGCCCTGCCGTGCGATTAGCCGCGATAGCATATACTGAACTGACTTGGCGGCCTCCATTTCGGAGACCAGCGGGCGGACTTTCGATTCGGCGAATTCGCGGACCTGCTCCCTCAGCCTGTCGTGACGGTGTGTAGTGAAGTAGCTGGTCAAGGTGCCCTCCCGGCATGCCAACAGCGCCGTGCAACGCGGTGCGCGCGGCACGGCTGCCGAACAGCGGACTACGAGAACATAGTTGTTTGCTTCGCCGGAAAATTCAAGATCATCATTGTTAAATGTAGCTGTCCGCATCGTCTCGGCAGGGGAACCGCACATTCTGCCGCGCTGACTCGCGAACGGCCGTCAAGCGCCCTGCCTGTGGGAACGCCGGCTGTCAAGACGCGAGCATCATGAGGCTTGCCACACGAATTACGCCGCAATTCGCAGGAGACCCAGCATTATCTCCGCTATCATCAATAGCCTGAAGTCCCGATTATTGACCAGGTCACCACCATGGATGTCGGATCAGAAGGCCTAGGGACTTTCGGCGCGCCCGAGAGGGCCAGCCTGAGGATCGACGCGGGCGGTCCGGAGCGTTCAGGATGGGGATCAACGGCCCGTCCCGTCAGACGGCGGCCCGGCGGATGGTGGCCTGCCCGCCCGCCAGCAGCAGCACCGCCAGCGCCGCGAGAACCCCGGTGAGCCCGGCCGCGGTCAGGCCGGTGAAGAAGTGGCCGATGCCCGACCACGCATCCGTCCAGACGGCGATCAGCACCACGGCGACCAGCACGGTGACCTGGGCGCCGATGAAGGTCACCGAGCCGAACAGGTTCCAGCGCCGGTAGACGATCCCGAACCACATGCCCCAGATGAACATCAGGGCCAGCGCGACGAATGATGTCAGCCAGGTGAGGTACCAGGGGCCGTCCAGGATGTAGGGGACCCGGAAGAAATGCATGCTCGCGCCCCAGCCGCCGGTGGCCCGCTCGATCGCCTGCAGCGCGGTCAGCGCGAGCGCGTCGACGAAGGCCAGCGCCACGCCGAACAGCGCGGTCCCGGCGTAGAAGGAGCGTCGGCTCACGCCGAGGGCCAGCCCGAACGGCAGCAACCGGCCGATGCTGTTGATCCCGATCACCAGGACGAGGACGTAGATGCTGGCCACCCCGCCGGTGTAGTTATGCGAGGCGTTGGCCACCTGGACCAGGCCCTGGCCCGTTAGGGGCCGGTGGTGACCTTGCGGAACGGAGGAGAAGATCACCAGGTTCACGACGAAGCTGAGCGCCAGGACCGCCCATGGCAGCCCCAGGGCCAGCCACGGCACGACCAGTTGGTAGCGGGCGACGTCGCGCCACGTTCTCATGCGCTCGTCCTTTCCAGAGTGTCGGCTGGCGGTTTGGCCGCATGCACGACGAGCTGTTGCAACGTCAGCGGGGACAGGTCCAGGTGCAGCGACCTGGCCCGCTCGCGGTCGGCTTCGTCAAGCGCGCCGACTACGACGACCGAGGCCTGCGAGGAGACCCGCCGCCGGTCCCAGAGCACCCGCCCGGCGGTGAACTCGTCCACCGCGAGGACGGGGCCGCTCACGGCGGTGGCGACGCCCCGCAGGTCGTCGGCGCTCGCCTTGAGCACGACCCGGCCCCGGTTGACCACGATCACCCGCTCGAGCAGCCCGGCCGCCTCGTCGATCAGGTGGGTGGAGAGCAGGATCGTGCGCGGACGCTCGGCGTACTCGGCGAGCAGCCGGTCGTAGAAGATCTGCCGCGCCACCGCGTCCAGGCCCGCGTAGGGCTCGTCGAATAGGGTCACGTCCGCCCGGGCGGCCAGCCCGATCACGATCCCGAGGGCCGAGCGCATCCCTCGGGACAGCTTCTTGATCGCCCGGCCCGGGGGGAGCTCGAAGTCCGCCAGCAGGACGTCCGCCAGCTCGGGGCTCCAGTGCGGGTAGAACCACGACGCGACCCGCAGCGCATGGCGGACCTTGAAGTCGGGGTAGACCTGGTCCTCGCGGACGAAGACAAGGCGGCGCAGCACCGCTTCGTTCTCGGCCGGCGGGGCGCCGTGGATGAGCACGCGGCCGGCCGAGGGGAACTCCTGGCCCGCGAGAATGCGCAGCAGCGTGGTCTTGCCGGCGCCGTTGCGGCCGAGCAGTCCGCTGATCGACCCCGCCTCGACCTCGAGGCTGACCTGATCGAGAGCGAGATGGCTGCCGTAACGGCGGGTCAGGCCGGTCACGGAGATGGCGGGCGTCATACCGTGACACCTCCTTGCGTGTTGAGGGGGAGAGCGTGCGCGGATTCCCTGACCAGCGCGACGAGCTCGTCGATGCCGATGCCGAGCCGCGCGGCCTCGGTCAGTAGCGGCTCGACGTACCGGCCGGCGAAGTGATCACGGCGCTGCGCAAGCAGCCGCTTGCGCGCGCCCAACGCCACGAACATCCCGATGCCGCGGCGCTTTTCGAGCAGGCCGTCGTCCGCCAGGAGGTTGAGGCCCTTGGCGGCGGTGGCGGGGTTGATCCGGTAGAAGGCGGCCAGCTCGTTCATCGACGGCACCCGCTCGCCCTCGGCCAGCCCGCCGTCGGCAATCTCCTCGGCCAGCCGCTCCGCGATCTGCGCGAACAACGGGGTTCCCTCGTCGAGACCTGCCATCTCCCGCAACGGACCATCACCTCCTAGCCACATCGGTTCATTACTTGAGTAATGTACCGACGAAGCACTTAACCGTCAAGACGCGCGCGCTGAGCGGCTCGCGAGGCGCGGGTTTACCGCTGCGAGGCTGAAGATCCCCTCTCGCTGGGATAACAGCAAGAAGCGCCGCGCGCCGATGGTCGCGGCAAAGATCATGGACCGTTTTGTACATCCCCGTGTACACAACGGTCCACGATCATCGATCAACCGAGATAACAGCAAGAAGCGTTAGGCGCCATCTGTCGCGCTAAGCGGTGAGTACCGGGTCCGTCGCCGCGTTCCCGGCGGGCGCGCCGTCGCCGGCGAAGAGATGGCAGCCCTCGGGGTCGAGACGCAGGCCCACCTCGTCGCCCCGGTTGGCGCGGTGCCGGGCGAAGACGCCGGTCAGCCGGCCGAGGCCCGGCAGGTCGATGGCGTACTCGTAGCCCCGGCCCCGGAACGCCACGTCGGCGACCCGCCCGGTGAGGTGCCGCTCGTCCGCCTCCGACCTGGCCAGGAAGACGCCGGTCGGCCGGATCGCCAGCAGCGCTTCGTCGCCGGGGCGCAGCGTCGGCCGGCCGCCCTCGGCCAGCCCCGAGGACCCGAGCCCGAGCCCGAGCCCGGCGGCGGCCCCGGCTGCGCGAGCGCCGACGTCGGCCGGCCGCATTACCGGCAGCCGTCCGGCGGCGCCGTTGGCCGCGGCGATCTCCACGGTGCCATCGACGCCGGGCGCCGTCACGCGGACGCGCAGTTCCCCGGCCAGCCCGGTGAACCGCGCCACGAACGGGGTGGCGGGGTGGTTGTAGACCTCCTCGGGCGTGCCCGACTGGACGAGCACGCCCTCTTCAAGCACACCGATGCGATCAGCCAGCGCGAACGCCTCGGCCTGGTCGTGGGTGATGTAGACGGTGGTCGCTCCGGCCTCGCGGACCAGCGAGGAGATCTCCACCCGCATCCGCTCGCGCAGGTCGGCGTCCAGGTTGGAGAGCGGCTCGTCGCAAAGGATCAGCCCAGTGTCCGCGATCAGCGCCCGGGCCAGCGCGACCCGCTGCTGCTGCCCGCCGGACAGCTCGTTCGGATAGCGGCGCGCGAAGTCGGCCAGGCCCACCCGGTCGAGCATCAGCGCCGCCCGCGCACGGCACTCGGCCCGCCCGAGCCTCCGCCGCCGCAGTGCGAAGGCGACGTTGTCCAGCGCCGTCAGGTGCGGCCAGAGCGCGTAGTCCTGGAACACCATCGACAGGTCGCGCTGCTCGGGCGGCACGTGCGACCGCCCGTCGGCCACCGTCCGCGAGTTGAGCGAGATCGACCCGCCGTCGATCCGCTCGATGCCGGCCAGGCAGCGCAGCAGCGTCGTCTTGCCGGACCCGGACGGCCCCAGCAGGACGAGGAAGGTGCCGGGGGCGACGTCAAGCGAGACCGCCTTCAACGCGGGCACGGCCGCCCCGGGGTAGGTCTTACTGAGCGAAGCGATCGAGATGGGCGAAGCCACGGCCCGTTCCCCCAATACTCAAGAGACGACAATCGAGCGGCGAGCCGCAGCGGGCGGCGACCTCAGCCACGGACCGTCCCGCCAATCCGGCGCCAGCCGGCCGGGGCGAGCAGCCGGTAGCCGCCGAGTACGAGGCCCACGACGGTGAACGCGATGGCCACCGCGAGCACTGCCTGGGCCATGCCGACGCCGAAGTGGTAGTTGGACAGGTTGTCCTCGATCGCGATCGAGGCCGGCGGCGAGCCCGGCGCGTAGAGCAGCTGGGAGAGCGGCAGTTCGAGGAAGACGCCGCAGAACGTGTACAGCCACGCCATCATGATCGGCCGCGAGACGACGGGCAGCACGCCGCGCGCCCACGCCGCGAACGCGCCCGCGCCGTGCGCCCGCGCGGCATCGCGCAGCGATCCCTGGATCTGCGAGACCGAGCCGACCAGCACCCGGGCGTTGGTCGGCAGCGAGGATGCAACGTAGGCGATGATCAGCAGCTGCACGGTCTGGTAGAGGTCGATGTGCAGGGTGGACATGATGGGCAGGTTGTAGGCGAAGATGTAGCCCGCGCCGAACACCACCCCCGGCAGCGCGACCGAGGCGAGCAGCACGTAGTCCATCGCCCCGGTGGCCTTGGTGCGCCGCGCCGCCGACAGCAGCCGGGCGGCGATGAAGCCGAGGAAGACGGTGACGCTGGCGGCGATCAGGCCGTAGCACAGGGACCGTTCCAACGGCCCGATCAGGCCGGACTGCTGGAACAGGGCCTGGTAGTTGACCAGCGTCAGCGCGAACGAGCCGCCGTAGTCGCCGAGCAGCGACCCGGACACCGCGCCGAACGCGGGGATGCCCAGCATGACGAGGAAGAACAGGGCGAGGCCGGACCCGGCCGCCACCGCCTCACGCCGGGTCAGCTGGCGCCGCACCGCCTGCCGGGTCCGCCCCGACAAGATCGCGTACGACCGGCCCCGCAGGGCCCGGGCCTGCAGCGCCAGCGGGATCGCGACCGCCGCGACCAGCAGCCAGGACATCCCGGCGGCGAGCGGGAAGGACGGCGGGAAGTTGCCGATCGCCGCGTACAGGGCGTAGGTGGCGAGCGCGAAGTTCGAGCTGTAGGCCAGCGTGGCGGCGACGCCGAAGTCGCTGATCGACTCGGCGAAGCCGATCGCCAGGGCCGACATGATGGCGGGGGCGAGGATCGGCACGATCAGCCGCAGCGCCTGCCACCGGGACGCCCCGTGCACCCGGGCGGCGTCCTCGAACTCCTGTCCCAGGCCGTTGAGCGCGGCCGAGATCGCCAGGTAGGAGAACGGCACGCAGCGCAGCCCGAGCAGCAGCACGACGCCGAACGGCCCCATGATCAGGTGGGTGACCCAGGGCCAGTCCAGCCCAAGCCGGTACATCACGCCGTCCTGCTGCACCAGGCGCTCCCAGCCGAGCGCGGGCAGCCAGGACGGCAGCAGCAGCGCCAGCCACATGCCGCCGCTGACCCAGCGGCGGCCCGGCAGGGTGGTGCGCGCCGCCAGCCACGCGACCGGGAACCCGACGGCGAGGCCGATCACGGCGGCCGCGCTCGACACCCACAGCGAGTTGACGATCGCGACGGCGGTCGAGCCGGTCATCGACTGCCGCAGATAGGTGAGCGTGAACCACTGTGACCCCTGGTCGAACAGCCGGGGAGAGATGCAGAGCAACAGGAAGCAGGCGCACGGCGCCACGATGAACGCGAGCAGGATCAGCCAGAAGACCGGCATGCCGAGCCTGCCCGGCCGCGCCTGGCGGAGCCAGGCAAGGCCGCCGGCCGGCGGGAAGCGCGACGCGCCCGCGCCGGCCGGGAGTTACAGATTCAACAGTCAACGGACGATGTTGGAGTCGAACCAGGTGTTGACGGTCGCCTCCTGCGGCCCCCACGTGTACGGGTTGATCGACTGCGTCTTGACGGACGCCAGCGAGGGCAGCGAGGGCAGCGGGCTGACGCCGTTGATCACCGGGTAGTACAGGGAGTCGCCGGTCGGGTCACCGGACTGCATGACCTGCTGCCCGGCGGGAGAAAGCACGTACTCGATGAACTTCTCGGCCTCGGCCTGCTCGGCGGCCGGCGCCTTGGCGTCGATGCCGAGCGCGGACGGCAGCAGGGTGGCCGGGTCTAGGTACTTAATGCCGATGTTCTTGTCGGTGAACGTGGCGCCGATCGCCGCCGAGCTCTGCACCAGCGCCAGGTTGATCTGCCCGGAGGTCAGCGCCTGCAGCGTCGGGCCGTTGGTCGGGTGGATGATCAGGCCGTTGGCCTTGAGCGCGGTGAAGTACTTCTCGCCGGCCGAGACGCCGCCGAGGTAGTTCATGACGCCGGCGATCAGCGGGAAGGTCGGGCCGGACTGGGACGGGTCGTTCATGCCGACCTGGCCCTTCCAGGAGGACGACTCAAGCGCCGCCCAGGTCGACGGCGGGTTGGTCACCTTGGCCTTGTTGTAGGCGACGATGCCCATCAGCGTCACCCCGGTGGGCACGTACGACTTGTCGCTAGGCACGGACTCGCTACCGAGGGCGTTCCACGACACGCTCGGCTCGAACCCCTTCACCAGCAGGCCCTGGGTGTCAAGGCCGGCGAACGCGGTCGCGCCGTCGACCCAGAGCAGCCCCCACTTCGGGTTGTTCTTGGACGCCTCGATCTGGGTCAGCAGCGGGCCGGTCGAGTTGTCGTCCAGCGAGACCGGGATGCCGGTGGCCTTGGTGAAGGCCTTGCTCATGGCCGAGTCGTAGCCCTGGGCGGAGTAGAGGACAAGCGGGACCGTCGCGGCCGAGCCCGTGGCCGATGACGACGCGGATGCAGCGGGGGAAGAGGACGACGCGGCCGACGTCGATGAGCTCGACGAGCAGCCGGCCACGGCAAGGACTGACAGTGCGACAGCGCCGGACACGCCGGCGAGCAGGCGCAACCGAGTGCGAGGGTGCTTACGGTTCATGGTTCCGAGTCTGCGCAGCGCAGGCGTCCCGGAAGTGTCCGCTAGTTAGCCGTGCGGTGAACCGATTATCACAACCTGGGAATAACGTCGGTTACGAGTCGAATCTAACGACTGTTACAGTAGAGGAGTGTCATTGGCCTTCCGCCTCCTCGGCGTAGACCCGCGCGGCGTACGCCTCGAGCGACTGCTCGCACGATTCGAGCGCCCGCTCGGTCGCCGGCCTGTCCGTTGGCGCCGAAGGCGTCCCGTTCGACGATCTTGGCGAACCAGTTCTTCAGCTTCACCAGGTCTTCCTCGTTCTCCTCGAGCTCGGCGTAGGTGAAGTGGTTCTCGTCGTACTCTTTCTGGACCTGCCGGAGGAAGTCCTCGCACTTGTCGACGATCTCCTCGTACTCGTCGTTCCGTGCCGCCAGGAACGCGGCGCGCACCTCCGCGTCCCCGGCCAGCGCGGTCGCGGACAGCAGGATGGCGGTTCCGGACATGTCCAGGATCTCCCGGCGGAGCTTGCGCAGCGATCGTTCGCTGGTCGGGCTGGCCGGCAGTGCGGCTACCGAGTTCTGCAGGTAGATCGCGCCAAGCGACTTGATCCGCCGCCACACAGTCGAGCGCAGCCGGGTCGGCTCCGGCGGCACCCGGTAGATAAGCAGCAGCCAGCCGGACCCGGTGCCATCGCCGGCCGGGGTGTCTGTCGAGACCTGATCGTTCGTCACCCGCACATTCTCTCTGACCAAGCTGAGGAGATTCATTGAATGCCCTCCCGCTGCTCCTCACCGTCTTCATCGCCTGCGTGGTCGAAGCGGTCGAGGCGCTCACGATCGTCCTGGCGTCCGGCCTAACCCGGGAGTGGCGGTCCACCTTCCAGGGCATGGCGGCCGCGCTGGTCACGCTGGCGGTGATCACCGCCGCGGTCGGCCCGGCGGTCAGCTACCTGCCGCTGACCGCGCTCCGGGTGGTCGTCGGCGCGCTGCTCGCGATCTTCGGCCTGCAGTGGCTGCGCAAGGCGGTGCTGCGCGCCACCGGCTACAAGGCGCTGCACGACGAGGCCAGCGCCTACCTGCGGGAGGTCGCCGCCGCCGAGGCCGCCACCAAACAGGCCAAGCGCGGCGTCAACGACTGGTATGCCTTCACCCTCGCGTTCAAGGGCGTGCTGCTCGAGGGTCTTGAGGTCGTCTTCATCGTGATCACCTTCGGCGATAACCAGAAGAACATCGGCGCCGCGGCGTTCGGCGCGGCCGCCGCGATCGCTGTCGTCACCGTCGTCGGCATCGCGGTCAGGACCCCGCTCACCAAGGTCCCGGAGAACTGGATGAAGCTCGCGGTGGGCGTCATGCTCACCTCGTTCGGTACCTTCTGGGGCGCCGAGGGGGCGGGCGTGCGCTGGCCGGGCGGCGATGCGGCGCTGCTCGTGGTCATCCCGGTGGTCGCGGCCGTCGCCGCGGCCAGCATCGCGTGGCTGCGCTCGCGCAAGGCGACCGTTGCCGTGTCCGTTCCCGCATCGGAGGTTGTCGGCTCATGAAGCAGCTCAAGGCGTTCTGCGCGTTCTGGTACGACTTCATCGTCGGCGACGACTGGCACGTCGCCGCCCTCGTCGTGGCGGGGCTGGCGCTCACCGCGATCCTGGCCCACGCCGCCAAGGTGAATGCCTGGTGGCTGCTGCCGATCTTCGTCTTCGCCGCCCTCGCCTGGTCCCTCCACCGGGTCACGGCGAAAAAGTAAAACCAGGATTTGGAACGGACCGTGGCTTCGAGTCCCCGGCCGGCCGTTCGCGGTCGGCGGGGTCGCGGTTACCCGCCCAGGAATCGGACCGGGAGCTGGGTCTCCATGGCGCCGCCGACGCCGTCCGGCTCGACCCGGTAGGCGGTGCCGTCGGGGTGGTCGGAGACCAGCTCGGCCAGATTGTCGTCGATGAAGTGCGCGGCGACGCCGTCGTCGCAGGCCAGTCCGCCCGGCAGCGCGCCCTCGGCGACCAGCCGCTGGTACAGCGGCCGCCGCTCCGCCTCCGACTGGTAGTGCGGGCAGAAGCTCCCGGCCAGCATCCCGAGCCCGTCGGTGAACGGGCGCAGCTTGCGGCCGAACGAGTCCGTGGTCCCCCCGGCGAACCAGCAGATCCCGCCGGCCGAGGTTCCGGCCAGCACGATCCCCGCGTGCCAGGCCTTGCGCATGATCTCGTCGATCCCGTGCACGCGCCAGACGGCGAGCATGTTGGCGACGCTGCCGCCGCCGACGAAAATGATGTCCTGCGACAACATCAGGTCCTCGGGGTCGGAGACGTTCGGCATCGGGAAGAGCGCCAGGTGGCGGAGTTCGACGGGGCCGCCCGCGAGCCGGTCGTAGAACCGAAGATAGGTGTTGGGATCGTCGCCGACCGCCTGGTTGAGGACGCACATCCGCGGCCTGCCCCTGCCACTCAACTCGATCGCGTACTGCACATGAAGAGGGATCGCGTTGGGAGGCATCAGCATGCCACCGCCAATCGCGAGCACGTGTCGCCGTCCGTCTGCCGCCATGCCGAGAACGTATCGATGATCGCGAAGCACTGCAAACGGCCCCATCGGCGTGCCGCAGACGCAACCTTCCGTTCAATATATTCAACGGTTTCTGGCTGAACTCAGAGCTTCCACCGTGGGTGAAATATACCTTTCGCGTAGTGGCAAAGGCGTACTATCGTGAGTATATTTATCGTGAACCTGGCATCCGCTGCACCCGGGACAACGGTGATTCGCTGCCATCAGGCGCGCCGGTCTGCCAGACATGGGGGGCTGCAGTCTTCCGCATGGGGGGCTCCCGCCCCCTATCCCGCCTGGCCCCCATCCCCCCTGGGGAGGTAGCAGCTATGGCTGAATGGTGGTCGATCGAGGTCTTCTCCGGCGACAAGCTGCCGGCGAGCGGGTGGCGGTACGCCTACGAGGACGAGCTCACCGAGGCTGCGATCACCCACGGCGCGATGTACTACGAGTGGCACGACACCGAGTACGGCGTGATCTTCGAAGTGCTCTTCCGCGACGACGAGTGGGAGGCGTTCCGCGCGCTGCCCGCGGTGCGCGCCGCGCTCGACGGGGTGCCCGACCCGGTGAACGGGCTGCTCATCTACCGCGGTCGCGGCGGCGCCGCCGGCGAGCGCAAGCCGAACAAGCCCAAGCCCGCGCCCGGCGCCGCGGCGCTCGAGCTCGAGGAGCCCCGGGAAGAGCGGCGGATGCGGAAGGTGGCCAAGCGGCTGATGTCACAACAGCGCCGGCTCCGACATCGATCGCCTGCTCCGCGAGCTTGGCACCGACCCGGAGACCGGCGGCCCGTCCGAGCCGGACCGAGGCGAGCCAGATCGAGGCGAGTCGAACCCGGCTGAGCCGGTATGGCGGGATATCGCCGCTGTTGAGCGTTCCGATGACTAGCGAGGCCCGGGAATCGGCGGGTTTAGCTCGCCCCGAGGGTAAAGCACGCCGCCGGACGGTGCAGGATGGAGGAATGACGGAAACCCGAGTCATGACCGAAGACCTGCGGGTCGCGATCGAGCGCAGCGGCTACTACCCGGGTCTGGTGACGGACGCCGTCGCCTTCGCGCTCGGACCGGAGCCGGTCACCGCCTTCTTCGTCCAGCACGATGCGCTATTCGACCCAGGCATGGAGATCCGCAGGCACATGACCGTGCTCGCGCTGACCCCGACCCGGCTGGTCTACTCGCATACCGACGAGCACCCGGCCGAGGAACCACAGGACCGGCCGCGCGCCGAGACCTCGACCGAGGCCATCAAGGTCGCGCGGGTGACGTCGGTGTCGGTGACCCGCGTGGTGCCCGACCCGGCCGCGTACAAGCCTGGCGTGACGATGCCGTCCGAGGTGATCTTGACGATCGGCTGGAACGTGCTGGCGCACGTGGAACTGGAGCCGGCGCACTGCGGGGACGAGACCTGCGAGGCCGACCACGGGTACCTCGGCACGATCACCGCTGACGACCTGACGCTGCGGATCAGCGAGGGCGCCGACGGCGGGGACGCCGTGGCCGCCGTGCTGAAGTTCGCCAGCGCGCTCAACGACGCCGTCTCGTACGCGGGAGCTGACGGATGACGCGAGAGCCCCGGACTAGCCCGATCGTGCCCTCCTACGGCGAGTCCAGCCTCGCCGACCTCTCCAACTCCATCCTCGCCTCGCTGACCTACGACCCCGCGAGAAACGTGCTCGGCCTACCGGAGGCCGGAAGGGTCTGCCTGCTCGTCATCGACGGGCTCGGCCTTGAGCTGCTCCGCTCCCACCAGGCCGCCGCGCCCTTCCTGGCCGAGCTGGCGTTCAACTCCCGGCCGCTGACCGCCGGGTTCCCCTCCACGACGGTGACCAGCCTGGCCTCCCTCAGCACCGGCCTGGCCCCGGCGGTGCACGGGATGCTCGGCTACCAGGTGGCGGTGCCAGGCGAGGACCGGCTGCTCAACGGCCTGAAATGGCCGGACGACATCGACCCGGTGGCCTGGCAGCCCCAGCCGACGCTCTTCGAGCGGGCGTCCGCCGCCGGTCTTGACGCCGTTTACGTCGGCCCGACTGCCTTCAGGGAGACCGGGCTGAGCATCGCCGCGATGCGCGGCCCGCAGTACCGGGGCGCGGACTCGCTCGGCACGCTCGCCGCGCTGACGGCCGACGCGCTCGCCGCGTCCAACCGCGTGCTGGTGACCGCCTATCACGGTGACCTTGACGCCGCTGGACACAAATACGGGGTGTCCTCGCAGGCGTGGGAGTTCCAGCTCTCGCACGTGGACCGGCTGGCGGAGCATCTCGCCTCCGCGCTGCCGTCCGGGACCGTCATGTACGTCACGGCCGACCACGGCATGGTGGATGTGGGGGCCGACGACAAGCTCGACGTCGATGTCGAGGGGCCCTTCGCGATCTTGCGCGACGGCGTGGCGCTGCTCGGCGGCGAGGCGCGCGCCCGGCACGTGTACGCCCGCCCCGGCGCAACCGCCGACGTGGTCGCCACCTGGCAGGAGGTGCTCGGCGAGCACGCGTGGGTCGCGTCGCGCGATGAGGCCATCAAGGACGGCTGGTTCGGCCCGCCCGGTGTGGTGGATGAGGCGATGACGGGGCGGATCGGCGATGTGGTGGCCGCCTGCGCCGGCAACACGGCCGTCACCGCGTCCAGGGCCGAGCCGCGTGAGTCCGCCATGGCCGGCATGCACGGCTCGCTGACCCCGGCCGAGCAGCTGATCCCGCTGCTCTCGGTCATCGCCCGGTTATCTCGCGGCGCTAGCGGGGCGGGGCCGGGGCGGGGGCGGTCGTGCGGGTTGGCGTCCGCACGACCGCCCCCGGCCTTTCTAGAAGGGCTGCGCGTTCTCCGTGCTGTTGTAGGCCAGCACGCCGATCACGCCCGCGTCGTCGGCCGGCGCGCGCAGCAGCCACTGCTCGGCGTGGGTCGACGGGTTGAACCACAGCAGCGACGAGCTGCCGGGGCAGCCGGTCTGCGCGCGCACCAGCAGCCGGGCGCCGAGCGCGGTCACGATCTCGTTGTTGTTACCCGTCGCCCCCGGTACGTTGACCGCCTTGACCGACCCGTTGGCGGCCTGCCGGAAGATCTGCATGGTCCCGCAGGCGGTGAGCCCTTGCACGTACAGCCCCGAGGAGAGCTGCCAGGCGCCGATGTCGCCGAGGTCCGGGCCTGCCGAGCTGCGCCGCGGGGTCAACGCGGCGGCCTTCTTGCCGGTCGTCGGCACCAGCCAGAGCCGAGGGGCGCCGGTGGCAGCGCAGTCCGCCAGGACGGTGGTCGCGTTCCACCACCGCAACGGCTCGCACCCGGGGTTGGGGCTGGTGCCGGGCACCGGCAGCGACCGGATCACGCCGCCGACGTTGCTGACCAATTCCAGGCCCTTCGGGCCGGAGACCGCCAGCGTGGCGCCGTTCGCCGCGTAAACGGCGTCGGCCTCATCCTCGCCGCTGGTCAGCACCTTGAGCAGCTTGCCGGCCAGGCTGTAGCGGGCGACCGTCCCGGTCAGCCTGGCCGGAGCTGACGCGTGCGGTGACGCCGAGGATGTCCTGCCCCTCGGGCAGCGTGTAGCCCATAGGCTGGGCCTGCCCGGCGAGACGGTCGGCGGTCAGCTTGCCGGTCGACAAGGTGAGCTGCTCATACTGGCTCCCGGTCAATCCGAGCAGCGCCCTGGTCTTGTCGCCGGACCAGGCGATCAGGTAGGGAATGGTGCCTCGGCCATTCCAGGTGTACATCGAATAGCGGACTCCGGCCGGGCTGATCAGGTACAGCGTGACCGGCGCGGCCTTTCCTGCCCGGGCGGCCGTGTATTCGGCGAGCTCCCAGCCGGGGCCGACCTTCGACCACGGCACCTGAGCGCTTGCCTGGGCAGTCGCTTCGGCCGTGCTCGCGGCCTTGGCGGCGGCCGATCCGGCCGTCGTGCTGAGGGTGACGGCCCCGACTGCCAGCACCCCTGCGGCAAGCGCGCCCGCGAGCCGGCCCAACCGCGGACGTCCTCCTGTATTGACGATCATCAGTGCTCCTTTACCTTATTCCGGCCCCTGTTTCGGCGACCATCTATTGACACTCCGGCCGGTGCCTTTTGGTTGCCACGATTTCGGAATTTTTCCGTTTTGCCGCGATCTCGTCCGGTTGCCTTAGGCGGCGCGGAATCCGGCGAGTCGGACGTTAGTCACGCCACCCCCAGGAATTCGTCTGTTCTGCTGGGCATACTGGCTATGTGACCGATGACAGCGCAAGCTTGATAACCGCTGGCGAACTGGCCGCACTGCTCGCCGACGGCCGCCCGCCGACGCTGCTCGACGTGCGCTGGCGACTCGGCGGCCCGCCCGGCCGTGAGCTGTACCACGCGGGCCACGTCCCCGGCGCGGTCTTCGTGGACCTCGACCGCGATCTGTCCGGACCGCCTGGCGCGGGCGGACGGCATCCGCTGCCGGCCGCGGGCGACTTCGAGACGGCCATGCGCCACGCGGGGGTGTACGCCGACCGTCTGGTGGTCGTCTACGACGAGGCCGACTCCACCGCGGCCGCCCGCGCCTGGTGGCTGCTCCGCTACTTCGGCCATCCGTCGGTACGCGTCCTCGACGGCGGCTTCCGCGCCTGGACGGCGGCGGGCCACGCGGCCGAGTCGGGCCCGTCCGGCGCGCCGGGTTCGCCCGGGACGATCGAACTGCCGGGAACGCCGAGCATCGCCCCCGCCCCCGGCACGCCGCTGGGGGACTTCAGCGCGTCCCCCGGCCACCTGCCGCTGCTCGACGCCGACGGCGCGGCCGCGCTGTCCAGCGCCGGCCTGCTACTCGACGCGCGCGCTGGGGAGCGCTACCGGGGCGAGACCGAGCAGGTCGACCCGGTGGCCGGCCACATTCCCGGCGCGGTCAGCGCGCCCACCGCAGATAACGTCAACGCCGACGGCACCTTCCGCTCGGCCGCCGACCTGGCCGCCCGGTTCACCGGACTCGGCGCCACGGCCGGCAACGTCGGGGTCGGCGTCTACTGCGGCTCGGGCATCACCGCCGCCCACGAGACCCTCGCCCTCACGCTGGCCGGCGTCCCCGCCGCCCTCTACGTCGGCTCCTGGTCCGACTGGATCACCGACCCGGCCCGTCCGGTCGCGACCGGCCCGGAACTAGGCCCGCCCGGCTAGTGACCGGGCTAATTGCGGCGCGCAACCCCTGGTCGCGGGCTATTTAAGCGACTTCAGCCGTCGCGATGAGTTCGGCGGCTGCCTCCCGTCAGAATGTCAGCGGGCCGTGATGTCTGCGGCCCGACGGCGATCCGCCAAGGCCGGGCGCGTCCTCGCGACGGCGGGGGAACTGAGGGGAGCAGGGCGTGAGCGGAGTACGGGTGCTTGCGGGCACGCGCAAGGGCGCGTTCGTCTTGACTTCGGACGGCGCGCGGAAAGAGTGGCAGGTCAGCGGTCCGTACTTCGCGGGCTGGGAGATCTACCACGTGAAAGGCTCGCCGGCCGACCCCGACCGGCTGTACGCGTCCCAGTCCAGTGGCTGGTCAGGGCAGGTAATGCAGCGATCCGACGATGGCGGCGCGACCTGGGCGCCGGTGGGCAATCAGTTCGACTACGAGGGCACGCCGGGAACCCACCAGTGGTACGACGGGACACCGCACCCGTGGGAGTTCGCGCGGGTCTGGCACCTGGAGCCGTCGCTTGACGATCCGGACGTGGTCTACGCCGGGGTCGAGGACGCCGGGCTGTTCCGGTCTGATGACGGCGGGCAGAGCTGGCAGGAGCTGCCCAGACTGCGCGGCCATGAGTCCAGCCCGTCCTGGCAGCCCGGCGCGGGCGGGATGTGCCTGCACACGATCCTGCTTGACCCGCTGCAGCAGGGCCGGATGTTCGCCGCGATCTCAGCGGCGGGAGCGTTCCGCTCCGATGACGCGGGCCAGACCTGGCGCCCGATCAACCAGGGGCTGCGGTCCGAGGGCATCCCCGACCCGGACGCCGAGGTCGGGCACTGCGTGCACCGCCTGGCGATGCACCCGTCACGGCCGGACGTGCTGTTCATGCAGAAGCACTGGGACGTGATGCGCAGCGACAACGGCGGCGAGTCCTGGCGGGAGATCTCCGGGAACCTGCCGTCCGACTTCGGCTTCCCCATTGGCGTGCACGCCCACGAGCCGGACACGATCTACGTGGTCCCGATCACCAGCGACGCCCAGCACTTCCCGCCCGAGGGGAAACTACGGGTCTACCGCAGCCGCGCCGGCGGCGACGACTGGGAGCCGCTGACCAGCGGCCTGCCACAGGAGAACTGCTACGTCAACGTGCTGCGCGACGCGATGGCCGTGGACACGCTGGACTCCTGCGGCGTCTACTTCGGCACCACCGGCGGCCAGGTCTACGCCTCGGCGGACTCCGGGGACAGCTGGGCGCCGATCGTCCGCGACCTCCCCGCCGTGCTGTCGGTCGAGGTCCAGACGCTGCCATGATCCGGGTCGTGCTCCCCGCCCACCTGCGGGCCCTCGCCCATATCAACGGCGAGGTCCGCCTCGACATCACCGGCCCGGTGACCCAGCGGTCAGTGCTGGACGCCCTGGAGGCCCGCTACCCGATGCTGCGCGGGACGATCCGCGGTCACGATGGCGGCCCCCGGCGCGCCTTCATGCGGTTCTTCGCCTGCGAGGAGGACCTGTCCCACGACCCGCCCGACGAACCGCTGCCCGAAGCTGTCGCCGCCGGAACCGAGCCCTACCTCATCGTCGGCGCCATGGCGGGCGGATAAAGCTGACCATCACCGGATGGGCTGCACGGAGGGGGCTGAGCGGTGGCTGGAACTCTGTCGGCGCATACTGGAATGAGCCATCGGAATTCAACCGAGAAGAGATCCGGCGCACGTCGCGGCGGCCGAGGTCGGCGAGTTCCTCGCCCGGCAACTGCCACACGAGAGGAATGGCTGGAAATGAGCCCGATATCACGCGGATTCAGACGACGTCATACCGTGCCGGAGGGTGCCGCGGACCGGGTGCCGCCGGGGCAGTACGTGACCGACGGATTTCCCGTGCTGTCTGCCGGGCCGACTCCGCATACTCCGCTGACGGAGTGGACTTTCTCGATTCGCCAAGGATCTCGCACCCTCAAGTCGTGGACCTGGTCGGAGCTCCAGCAGCAGCCTGCGGAGGCGGCGACCGTCGACATCCACTGCGTCACCCGGTGGTCGAAGCTGGACACCGAATGGCGCGGCGTTTCCGTCGACACCCTGCTGGACCAGGTCGAGCACGATGCCGGGTACGTCATGGCGTTCTCCGATGGCGGCTATACGACCAACCTGCCGCTAGCGGATGTCACGGGCGGAAAGGCATGGGTGGCCGTCAGCTTCGGAGGCGCACCGCTTGCGCCCGAGCACGGCGGCCCGGCCCGGCTGCTGGTACCCCACCTGTACTTCTGGAAGAGCGCCAAGTGGGTCCGCGGCCTCGAGCTCATGGACGAGGACCGACCCGGATTCTGGGAGACCTACGGCTACAACATGTACGGAGACCCATGGAAGGAACAGCGGTACCAAGGCGACTGAGCTGGGAAGTCGCGACGGTGACCGCCGTGACGATGGAGACGCCGACCGTTCGCACCATCGGACTGGGCGTCCCGTCCTGGCCCGGCCACCGGGCCGGGCAGCATCTCGATGTCAGGCTGACCGCCGAGGACGGCTACAGCGCGGAGCGGTCTTACTCGATCGCGGCGGCCGCCGACGACCCCGTGGCCATCACGGTGGAGCTGCTCGACGACGGCGAGGTCTCGCCGTACCTCACCGAGGACTTGCGGGTCGGCGACCAGCTGGAAATACGCGGCCCGGTCGGCGGCTACTTCGTATGGGAAACGGCCGACGGCGGCCCGCTGCTCCTCGTCGGTGGCGGCTCGGGAATCGTCCCGCTGCGGGCTATCCTGCGCCAGCGCCAGCACAGCGGAAGCGACGTCCCGGTCAGGTTGCTCTATTCGGCCCGCACGCTGTCGGAGCTCATCTACCGCGATGAGCTCGACGGCTACCACGACGGGGTAGAGATCATCTACACCCTCACCCGAGAGCAGCCCGCCGGATGGACAGGCTACACGCGACGGGTCGACCGCGAGCTGCTGGCCGAGACGGCGTGGCCGGCCGGAAAGGACCCGCTCGCGTTTGTATGCGGGCCGACAAGCTTCGTGGAGACCGTGGCCGGAGGGCTAGTCGGGCTGGGATACGACCCCGGCCGGGTCAAGACCGAGCGGTTCGGCGGTACTGGAGGACCATGATGGACGAACTGGACGGGAACGGCGCAGCGGGCCTGCTGCAAGAGATCTTCGGGATGGAACTGACGGTCGCCGTCGCGACGTGCGCGTCGTGCGGGTCCGTCGCGCCGATCGGTGCGGCCGGCCTCTATGCGGGCGGCCCGGGGACGGTCATCCGCTGCCGCAGCTGCGATGGCGTGCTCGTGGTCATCACCCAGGTACGGGGCATGCACTGCATCGACTTGATGGGCATCCGCGCGCTTGACATGCCGTCGGGGACCCTGGCGCCAGGCGGAGCGTAGCCGGGCGGCCGGGAAGACCAACGGGGCTTTCCGCCGTCAGTGCGATCGACGCCGCGAGAGGGCGTGCCAGGCGTCGAGCAGCAGCCAGGTGAGCACCCCGGCCAGTACGCCTAGCGCGCCGGGCGACCATCCCGAGATCACGACGGCGACCACGCCGACCGCAATGGCGCCGGACACCCGCAATGCCGCGCCATAGGCCTGCCGCGTTGACCAGCGCCGCGTCTGCCACCGGGTCGGTCGGCCATGCCGTGCCCGGCCGGAAGAGCCCTCAGTCACGCCGGGCCCCGAACGCCTCGTCGAGCACCTGACTGACGTCCGGCAGCGCCAGCCCGCCCGCCGCCGGGCCGGAGACGGGACCGTTCGCAGCCACAGCCCCCGTCACAGCCCCCGCCGCGGCGGACGCCGCCCCCATGCCGGGCATCGTCCGCCAGCCAGGCGCCGACGCGACCACCGGCAGCGGCACCGTCGCCGCTCCCGGACCGTGCCCGGCCGCCGCCTGCCTCCCGGTCAGCCGCTTGATCTGCAGGAACGTCACCCCGCCGCGGTAGATGTAGGCGACCTGGCCAACGTCGAGCCGCCGGACCAGGTCTCCGTCGAGGATCGGCGCGAGTCGGGTCCGCGACAGCCCGTCATCCGACCAGGCGCCCGCCCCGTCGAACCGGCGCGTGGTGTCTACGCAAGGCTGGGTTCCCGCCAGGGCCACGAGCGCGTCCGGCCGGGGCGTGCGCAGCACCCAGATCCCGCCCTCGGCGGTGGCCGCGACCCGGTGACGTTCATCCTCGGTGCCCGCGAGCCCCTCCCACGACTGCGCTGACACCTGGACCGCCAGCCCGAGCGACCGGGCCCGCTCGTAGAGCTGCCAGATCGGCAGCCGCCGGCTCACGGCGGAGAACTCGTCGACGCAGAGCAGGATTTCCCGCTCTCCGGACAGGGCGTGGTACGCGAGCAGGTCGGTCAGCGCCCGCGCCTGCGCCTCGGCCACCGCGACCTCCGCCGTGCCCTCGAGCACGCAGTACCACGCGTCCGCGTCGTCGTAGCAGGCGCAGCCGTCGAGTCCGCCGCCGAGCCGCCGCCAGAGTGCCGCGAACCGTAGTTTCACGTCGTTAAAAGCCCTTGCGGAGGAACGTACCGTCGCTACGCCTGCTCCGTCCCCGCTCGCCCCGTACACCGTGGCCAGCCAGTCCGGGTCGAGCCTGGCGAGGAAATCGGCCGAGTTCGCCGGCGGCCCGCACGGCGCGCAGACCGCGAGCGAGACGAGGGCCTCCATCACGTCCGTGTAGTACGCGGCCCCGCCGGCGCCGTGCTCGATCAGGTCGAGCAGCGTGGTCACCAAACGGTCGGGCGGCAGCGTCCAGAGCGAGAGCGGCGTCTCGTCCGGCCAGATCGCGGTCGAGCGCGCGCCGACATCGCGGAGCACCCGGCGGGTCCGGTCGGCGACCTTGCGCGAGGACGCGCCCCCCTTGCAGTCGAGCACGACGAGGAGCGGCCGCCGTCCGGTTCCGGCGGTGTGGCCGCGCAGCCCGGCGGCCATGAAGCCGGCCCAGAGCCGGAGCAGCAGGGTGGTTTTCCCGGTCCCGGTCGACCCGATGACGACCTGATGGGAACGGAGCCGCGGGTACGGGATCGCCGCCGTCCGCCCGGTCCGGTGCCGGACCGAGCGAATGGTCGCGCCCACCGCGACCTGCCCGCTTGCCGACAGCAGGGGCAGCGCGCCCCGGGCCGCGATCGCCGCCCGCGCGGACCTGACCTGGTGCCGCCACTGGCGTTCGTCGAACGCCGCGGGCCCGGCCGGGGTGAGCCCGGCTGCCCCGGTCCGCATCCGGAAGCGGCGGTAGGCCCAGCCAAGGCCGCCGACGGCGATCCCGGCCGGGACCGCGACCGGCGCGACGGCGACTATCGCGGCGGCCACCTGCCCGTGCGAGAAGAGCTGCCACATTCCCGCCCACGCCCGGTACGGAGCGGCGATGATCCGGAACCACACCGCCCCGGGCCCAACCCCCGGTGGCGGCGCGTGCACCGGCCAGACGACGACCGCGGTCAGCCAGGCGACGGCCATCGGCACGCACCACGCCGCCGTCTCGTAGAGTCGTCGCGGCGTCCACCCCCGCCACCAGGCCAAGCCGGCGGCCCCGAGCGCAACGAGCGTCATGGGCGCGACCGCGGCCGCGGCTGCGGCAATTACCACGATCCGCAGCACCCACAGGGCCCCGCGCCCTGCGGCTCGCCGCACCGGGTGCCGCGCCATTTCCGGCAGGTGATGCCTGCTCACGCGCTAACTACATCACCGAGAACCGCAGCAGCGGCGAAATCGCCCCTTACGGTCCCATTACGCGCGGGCCGACATGAAGCGCAGGCCCTACAGCGGCGCGTCCGGCGGGAGGTCGCGGACCTCGATCCGGGCCGACAACGGGCCGAGTTCCGCTCGCGCGCGCAGCACGGTGGGCAGCGCGGCGGGGGAGCAGACGTAGAGCGCCCGCGCGTGCCGGGGCGGACGGCCCGGCACCGCGACCTCGGCCGCCGGGCAGCCGTAGTCGCCGGTGCGGAGCAGGATCTCCCGCATGATCGCGGTGGTGCGGGCGACCGTTTTCGGCGTGAGTTCGGCCTCGACCGCCCAGCACTCGCCGGCCCAGCCAATCGTCGCCCCGTCCGGGCCGCGCGCCCCGTCCGGCCAGTGCACCTCCGCGTCCGGCAGGTGCTGGCGCACGCCGACCCCGTGCCTGGACCTGATCCGCCGCTCGCACCGCCAGAACGCGTTGGCTGCGCGGTAGCCGCCGGTTGCCTCGAGTGCGATGCGAGCGGCGGCAACCGCCCTGATGTGCGCGAGCCGGGAGAGCGCGGGCTGGGTCGGCGGGTAGCTGAGCCCGCAGGCTGCGAGCCCCGCCCGGGTCACCCAGAGCCAGGCCGCGCCGCGGCTCAGCCGGGCGGTCTCCGCGTACCCGAGGTCGCGCCACCGGGCCGCCGCCGCCCGCGCGGACCGCTCACCGCCGGTCAGCCTGGCCAGCTGATCGAGCTGGATGCCGTACATGTCGGCGGTGAACACCAGCGCGCCCGCATCCCGCACCGCGAGCCCGCGCGTCCCGCCGTCACCCAGAGAACGTCGATCCCCGCTGCTAGGTGTCATCGCCTCATGCCCGAGCCGAAGGTTGTCGGCGCATTCTCTCCCCGCGTCCAGGGAATCCGAGGACACCAGGCTAGCCAGGCAGCCGGGCGAGAAATCGGTCAGCTGCCCTAACTTCACGCCTGGCGCTGCGATCACGCCCGCACTGGCGGGACGCGGAGCTTCCGGCGACAATAGAAGCGTGAGGTTGCGCAGCGTGCTCGCCCGGCCTTTCCGGTACCCGGTCCGGTGGCTGGCGTTCTTGGCCGGCGCAGTGCCCGCTGTCCTGGTGTTCCCGGGTCCCAGTCTGTCCTATCTCGCCTGGTTCGCACTGGTGCCTGGCATGGTGCTTTTCACCCGCGCCCGCACCACTAAAGAGGCGTTCGCCCGCGGCTGGTGGTTCGGCGCCGGGTACCTGATCGCGATCCTGCAGTGGATGGCGCCGGAGATCGGGCCGGCCGTGGTGCTGATCGGAGCCGTCTTCGGCTGCATGTGGACGCCGTTCTCCGTCGCGGTGCGACGCCTGATGAGGCCGCCGGTGTCGACCCCCCGCGCGCTCGCCGCGCTGCTGGTGGTGCCGAGCGCGTGGCTGATCCCCGAGTGGATCAGGTCGTACCAGGGGCTTGGCGGCCCGTGGGGGCTCTACGGCGCCTCCCAGTGGCAGCACCCGGCCGTGCTCGCGCTCGCCGCCATCGGGGGCGCGTGGCTGGTGAGCGTCGCGCTGCTGCTCGCCAACGCGGGGCTGCTGCTCATCCTCGGCGCGCTCCGCCCCGACCTCCTCACCGGCGCGCCCCGGCCGACCGTCGCCGGCGCGACAGGCACAGCCGCCGCACCGACCACAGTCGCCGCACCGACCACAGTCGTCGCACCGACCGCACCGACCGCACCGATCACACCGGCCGCAGCCGGCGCCGTCGGCCGCCGGGTCGGGCTCACGGCGCTGGGCGCCGTCGCGCTCGTGGCCGCCGCCGGATCGGGCCCGCTCGCGTTCGCGCTCACCCCGTCGTCCGCCGCCGTCCGCCAGGTCTCGGTCGCGCTGGTCCAGCCCGGCGTGGTGAGTAATCCGCAGCAGCGGGTCGACGCGTCGCTGGCGCTGACAGCCGAGTTCAGCGCCACCGGGGTGCTCGCCAGGGACCACCCCAGCCTGATCGTCTGGGGCGAGTCGAGCGTCGCCTACGATCTGACGCTCGACCGCTCGCTGCTGCAGCGGATCGAGAAGCTCTCCGCCGAGGACCACGCCGAGATCCTGGCCAGCCAGGACTCGACGATCCCGGGCCCAAGCTCCGGCCCGGGCAGCGGCGGGGGCCAGGAGAAGGTCGCCGTCCTAGTCAGCCCGGCCGGCATTCAGGGCGAGTACGTGAAGACGCGCCTGGTTCCGTTCGGCGAGTACATCCCGTTCCGCCAGCAGCTCGGCTGGCTCACCAGGGTCAGCAAGGCCGCGTCAAGCAACATGATCCCCGGCACCGGGGCGCGCACGCTCACCGTGACGACCACGCCGGACGGCAAGCCGCTCACCATCGGCGTGCTGATCTGCTTCGAGTCGGCGTTCCCTGACATGTCCCGGGTCGAGACCGGCCAGGGCGCGCAGCTCATCGTCTACCAGTCGGCTACCTCGACGTTCCAGGGCACCTGGGGCCCCGACCAGCACGCCTCCTACGCCGCGCTGCGCGCCGCGGAGACCGGCCGCCCGGTCGTCCAGGCCGCGCTGACCGGGGACACGGTGGCCTTCGACGCCCGGGGCAGGGAGCTGGCCTGGCTGGGCCAGCAGCAGCACGGCGTGGTCACGGTCCACCTGGACCTCCCGGCCGCGGCAGACCAGACGTTCTATGACCAGGCCGGCGATTACGTCATGTGGACCGGCGTGGCCATCACCGGACTGGCTGCGCTGGTCATGCTCGCCGGCTGGCGCGGCTTTCTTGGAAATAACACTGGTATCGATGATGACTCTACGGCAGAATGTGACGCAGACACCGGACAACCCGTGCGCACGTAGTGAATACGGGTTCGCAAAAGCTAAGCCGAGGCCGCTGGGGAAGGCGAACCTCGTCCTTAGGGAGGCACCGGTGTCGGTATACGGCGTTCTGCAGGTCCATTCGGCGCCCGCCGCGCTCTGCCCGCACATTGAGTGGGCTGTGGCGGGGATCGTCGGTGTGACCGTCAGCATGCCCTGGGTCAGCCAGCCCGCTGCCCCAGGGTCTGTTCGTGCTGAACTCACTTGGAAGGGTCGGCCCGGCATGGCCGGCGCGATCACATCCGCGCTTGCAGGCTGGAACCGGCTCCGCTTCGAGGTCACCGAGGAGCCGTCGCCCGGCTGCGACGCCCTCCGCCACAGCTACACGCCGAGCCTCGGTATCTTTTCGGCCACCACCAGCGCCAACGGCGACATCCTGGTTCCGGAGAACAAGCTCCGCGCCGTCCTCGCGCTCGGCGCCAACGGCGCCTCGGTGCTGGAGAAGGAACTGGAGCGCCTGCTCGGAACCGCCTGGGACAACGAGCTCGAGCCGTTCCGCCGCGCCAGCGACGGCGCCCCGGTCCGCTGGCTCAACGCCACCGGCTGACGCGCCCGAACGCACACGCGGTTGTACTCCACTCGTCCCACTAACCCGAAGCCGTCGGCCACGCCCGCGTCGCCAAGATGAACAGGCAGGTCGCCGACGAGAACGCCCGGCTCCGCCGACAGCTGGCCCACGCCCTCGGCGCTGCCCGCCGCTCGCCGTGAACACCAGACGCCCGCCCCCGCGCGATCACGAACTGAGATCCCAAAGCAGCCGGTAGTAGCGGGTCCGGTCGGCATCGGGACGGACCCCGTAAGCGTCGAGCAGGAGCCTGTCCCAGCCAGGGCCGTAGTTCCATCCGGCGCTCCACGTCGCGACGGCCAGGTCGGCCCACCGATCGGCGACGCCGAGCAGGCCGAAGTCCACGTGGCCGGCCCAGCGGCCATCCTGGTCCAGCAGCGTGTTCGGCGCGCAGGCGTCGCCGTGGCAAACCACAAGCTTGTCCGGGGGCGGGATCGCGGCGGCGTGCTGCAGCGCCGTTGCGACTGCGAGCGCTTGATGGCACGGGTGCCAGGCAGCCGGATCCAGCCGGCCGGCAGCCGCCTGCCGGCGAGCGTCGTCCAGGCGCTGCCCGGCACTCCAGGAGAACGGGCAGCTCGCTGTCGGCAGGGCCTCGTGCAGCGCCCGCAGTCCCTCCCCGATCGCGGCCACCGCGATGGCCGGCTCGGACTTCCACCGTGCGCTGACCGCGTTCTCACCCGGGAGCGCAGCGGTCACGAGCCACGACCCCGTGCCGTCATGACCGAGATCCAGCGGCTGCGGCACGGGATGGTACTGCCCGGCCCAGGCCAGGCGGCCCGCCTCGGCGGACAGGTCAAGGCCGCTGCCGGCCGGCGCCCACTTGATGAAGCAGCGCCTGGCTCCCTCGCCGACGGCGAAGGTAAGGCCTCCCGCCTCGTTCGCCCACACCAGCGACACCTCCCGGCCGCCCGCCGCAGCGGCGACCGGCGCGGGCACCATCGCACCCCATTCACTCACCCGCCTACAGTCTCACCGCGCCCCCCGCCGTCGGCAGGCGGATGCGCCAGCACCCGGACAGCAAGCACACAGCCTGAACCCGATCAGGTAACGATCCGGCCCCCGAAGCGCCCGCATCCGCACCGCCGATCTCAAGCCCGACGACAGTGTCCGCGACACAACGGCGCAGGTCACAACCGCGGCTGACGCGAAAGCTAAAGATAACATGGGCCAGCTTCCGCGCTTGCGGAATAGCGGCCATCACCTTCCGGGCGACCGCTCGGTCCGCGGCGTAGCGACCCCGGTCACCTGCCAGGCAGCGGTTCTACGGACGCGTAATTCGGTTGCGCCGAATGCCTGGCGTCCGTAGGCGACGAACGCGATCCGGAACCCCGCCGTGGGCATTACCTAGTTCGAAAAACACGTCCCTTGCAGGGACGGGGTGGCTGGTGGCTCTCCGTTCCATGTCCGCTGACCTCACCCCCTCAAAGAGCAAAGGGAGCGAGGTCAGCAAACACTACTCTACAAACCACCAGCCACCCCAAAACCAAAAACCAAAATTCAAAGTCAAGATCAAAGTCAAAACCAAAAGTCAAAGTCAAAGTCAAAGCCATCAATGGCACAGAGGCAGCAAAGAGCACTGGTTAAACCAGGGAGTGGTACAGAGGCAGCAAAAGGCTTGGGCTAAAACAGCATCTTCCGGGTGGCCGTCCCCCGTGCGTAGCGGCGAAAGGGCAGCCTCGTTGCCGAGACCGCCCCCGCCGGTTGTTTGGGTGGCCTAGTCGCGCTTCAGCCCCTGCGCGAACGCGCGCCACGCATCAGCAGTGAACGCGAGCGTTCCGCCGTCGCGGTTCGTCGTGTCGCGCACGATGACCGCGCCGGGAACGCTCCCGGTCTCAACGCAGTTCGCACCGCCGTTTCCGCTGTAACTGGACTTCCGCCAGGCTGGGTTCAATCGCTCCATCTCTCCATCGCCTCCAGGATCATGTTCCGGCTGTCCACGCGGTTCAGCGCATCAGCACGGACATTATTAAAGGTAGCGCGTGCCTTGCGTACCACAGCCGGTTCCTGGCTGAGCTGGTCTTCAACCAGCCCGTCGCTGAGAAGCAGTTCAGGGGCGTCGTCTGTGGCCGCGAGGTTGATCGCCCCGCCGAGCCCGGGGTTCGCCCCGGTGCTGGACGGCAGCACGTGGATCGTGACCGTGGGCCGGTGGGAAAGGTCCACCAGTCGGGCTAGCTGCTCCATCATGACCTCGCGCGAGCCGATCTGATGGTGCAGCACTGGCTCCCACAGCACGATCGTTATGTCTGGCGGGTCGGGCCGGTCGATGATCGCCTGTCGGCCTAGGCGGACCTCGACGTACTCCATGACCTTGGCCTCATCGAGGCTCATCGCGGCGAACAGCTCTCGGGCGTACGCCGATGTCTGGACCAGTCCGGGCACGATGACAGGTGCCCAGTAGCGGAGCGTGTGCGCCCTGGCCTCTGTCTCGAACCAGGGCGCGACCCAAGCCTTGACCGGGCCGTGCCCCGCCCTGGCAATCCGGTTGATCCCTTCGAGCACGACGCGGAGCCGACCCGTGACCCCGCACCGCTCCATCCAGTCGGCCATCACATCCTCAGCGGGCGGAGCATCGCCTGTCTCCGCCTTACCGAGCACTGACCTATCCCTGGCCAGGACCGGGGCAAGCGCGTCCTGGGTCCTGTACCCGGCTTCCATGCGGATCTCACGAAGCTGCCGGCCTAGGAATGCTCCCAAGTCGGTACCGGGATCGCGGGATTGCGTTCGTGGCGGCACGTGGAAATCAACTCCCATCAGTGGGGACTGTGGCATTTCAGTGGGGAATCACTACCTCACAAAACATACAGTGGGATGGAGTGTCAGGCTAGCCCTACATCCCGCCGTTGCCAGCGGCCCAACCGCTACACCGAGGTAACGGCGGGATGCCCCAACAGCCGCAAACACGCACGACCGAGGGCCAGACATGGGAAGACACGCCAGCGCCGAAGCCACGCAGACCGGACACCACAGCGACCCACGGGAACCGCCCGATCCTGCGAGCGCGTCAGCCATGCCCGCCCGGACCCGCACAGCCAGCCGCGCCCCCGCCCCGGCACCGGCCCGCGCACCCTTCACGCCGCCCGAGCCCGCCCCGCGCATGCCCGCCAGCGCCGAACTCAGCCGCTACGCCAGCGCCCAACTCCGGCCCCACCCCGCCGCCCCCGCCCAGGCACGCCAACTCACCCGCCGCCACCTCACCCGCTGGAACCTGCGCGCCCTCACAAACGACGCCGAGACCATCGCCTCAGAAACCGTCACCAACGCGCTAGCCGCCGTCCCCCCAGGCAGCGACGGCCTCACCATCATCTACGCCATCCACGCCACCCCCACCGGACTGAACATCTACACGTGGGACATCGGCCCCGGCCACCCCCGCCCCGCACACCCAGACGCCAACGCCGAGCACGGGCGCGGACTCACCATCATCGACGCACTCACCAACAACAACTGGGGATGGTGGCCCACCCCCGAAAGCGGCGGGAAAGTCGTCTACGCCACCCTCACTGCCGACGCGCAGGAACGCCCCCGCACGAACCCGGACAGCCCAGCATGGGCATGAGGAAGCACGACGCGCAGCCGACCCCGGACACCATGACCCGCGAGCGCGACCACGCGCCCGTCGACGGCAGCACCCCCGACGACCGCCCGCTGCTCGCCCGCTGCCAGTCGTGCCGCCGCCAGATCAGGATCGCAGCCGCCCCCGGCAGCGTCTGGAAGCACACCGCCCCCCCGCGCGGCACGACGGGACGCCCAGCAAACCGCAACCACCAGGGACCAGCCATGCAGCCCGCCAACACCCAACCCGCCACCCGCCCGCCCACATGGGCCGACCAGCAGCTAGCCGCCCTGCGCGCACGGTTCCCCGACTGGGATTTCTGGTACGTCCCCACCCACTGCGGGCCAGCAGCCGGCACCTGGTGCGCCAGGCCCAACGGAGCGATGATCGCCACCTGCCACGGCTACACCCCCGACGAGATCGCCCGGTCGATCACCGAGTTCGAGGCCCGCCTACCCGAGCACATCGAAACCGCCCGCACCGAACTACAGGCCCCCCGACTGCACGACGACCGCCGCAGGGTCCTCGAACGCCAGCTCGCCGGCATGACCCGCCTCCGCAACCGCAGCCACGCCGCCACCGAACGCGACGCCCCGCCATAACAGCGGCCAGCCAGCCCCCACACGGCCCAGCCAGCCAGAGCCCTGTCTCAACAGCACGCCAGGCGAAACCAGGCCACGCGGGACGGCCCGAAAGGGCCGGGTGGCCCCCGGCAGCGCGACCGCGGCCGGGGGCCACCGAAAGAACCCAAACCGAAATCCGGGGCAGCGCCCGCCCGAAGGCGCGCGAGCCCCGCCAGGACCAGCAACAGGAAGGACCCGCAATGACCGGCCAGGACCGGCTCACCGATCAGCTGATAGCCGACTGGGCGAACGGCCCCGCAACCGCGAACCAGGCAGCCGCCGCACTCGCCCGGACAATCCTGACAGGCACAATCCTCCCCTACGACGAACTGCCGTCCAACGAATCCCTCGCCCACGAATGGGACACATCAAAACGCACCGTCATCAGGGCCAAAGCGCTGCTAGCCGAACACGGGGCACTCCGCAAGGAAGCCGGCACCTACTGGGTCATATGACCCCCAAACCCAACCGCGCGAAGCGGTCTGGCACTCCCGGTCATCCGCCGCCGCCTGCCGGCGACGCGGTCGGCGGTGCGGCTCCTGGCGGCGGGCGCGATCAGCTACGGGCTGGCGGCGGCCTTGTTCACGGGCACGCCGTGGGTTCCCATCGCTTACCTCGGCGCGTTCGCGTGGGGCGCCGGCGGCACGGTGTTCTACGCGGTCGCCGCCACGACCCTGCAGCGGCTCGCCCCGGCGGGGACGCTGGGGCGAGCCGCGGGCGTGATCTCCTCGGCCGAATCCGCGGCGGAGAGCGGCAGCATGCCTGTAGCGGGCGCGCTCGTGGCCGTCGCCGGCCTCCAGCCGGGCGCGCTCGCCCTGGCCGCCGTAGCCGTCGCGGCCGGGGCGGCGTGCCTACTGGGATAACTGGGAATTCGATTGCGCGCTCATGCCCGGCCCCCGCGCACTGCCGGGTATGAGCGCGCCTCCCGCCGGCGGCGGGTCGCCGCAACCCCGGCCCCGGCGCGCGCAGGCGCACCAGGTGCACCGTGGGCCGCGCGCCGTCGCCCATGATCGCGAAGACTTTTACTAGCGCGAAGACTTTTCGCTCGCGGAGCGCGAATTTCTTACGTCAGGACAAAAGTCTTCATTCCTTGGATAATGGCTATTAGCGCAGGTCAGCGCGCCGCAGGGTAGTCTGGAATCAGGCAATAGTCAGGAGCCATGAAGTGACGCGAAAGTCGGTCAACAGTCAGAATTCGCTAGTACAGGGTTGCGGTGCAGAAGCAGCAAAGGGCGCAGGTTAAACCAGCCAGTGTGAGGACGATAGTAAAACGGAACTAGTTAAACCAGCGCGGGCAAAGCAACGGGCAGCCCGAGGGGCCAGGATGTGAGACAAGAGGCCCCGCGCTGGCCGTACGGCGGGGGCCTCTCTCATGCGGTGCTACTTAAGCGACGCCGTGAAGCTCGCCCATGCACCGGTACTGAACTCGATCACCGGGGCACCGGCAGGCCACCAGGGGTCTTGGGTGTCCCTGATCATGACGCCGTCGGGGTGGGTGCCTGCTTCGACGCAACCGCCGCCGTTTGATCCGCTGTAACTGGACTTGCGCCAACGCGCATCGTTCATGCCTTCCATCTCTCACCAGCTTCGGTTAGAAGGTCATTCGTTGGTCTCTTTGCAAGTGCCTCGGCTCGAAGGTGCTCGAACATCTGGCCTGCGCTCCTGATCATTGTAGGGTCTTCGCTGGTCATCCCGCGTAGCCCCGTTTCGAGGTACACGAGGCTACCGGATGGCTCCACCGTGGCAATCGCGAACGCCCCTGACAGACCCCCGTACGCATCCGCATCATCAGGCACAACCTGTACGGTGACGTTAGGACGCCTGGCCAGCTCGGACAGGTGCTTGAGCTGGCCGCGCATGACCTCAGCGCTCCCGACGCGACGGCGCACGGCCGACTCGCCGAGCAGCACCCACAACTCGGGCGGGTCATCGCGGTTCAGGATCTCCTGACGGTCCATCCTGGCCTGAACGTCATCGTCTACGCTGCCGCTCAGCGGCCCCCACGACAGCACCGCACGCGCGTAGTCCTCCGTCTGGACAAGTCCGGGCATCAGCAGCGGCTCATACCACCGGATCACCGACGCCCGCCCCTCGGTCGCCACCCAGAACTTGAACCACTCCCGGTAGTGGCCGTTCCACTTACGCGAATGACGCCAGAACCGGCTAAACCAGCCATTCATGTGGGGAAAGACCACATCAAGGGCCTTCAGAAACTTGTCATCAGGAACGATGTGATCGTTTTCGACCTTTGACACATAGGTGGCGTCATACCCCGAGGCCGACCCGAGCGCAGCCTGAGACATCTTCGCCCTAGTGCGCGCCTCGCGTACCTCGTTGCCAAAGAACGCCGCAGGTGAAGCACTGGGGTCCAGCTCCCGTTCCCGCATAACACACCCACCTTGAATGACCGTGAACGATATCCGGGTGACCTTGAACGACCCTGAACATTTAAGCCTGACCTTGAATAACGCCCGGTGTTATTCAAGGTCAGAATGACGATACCGCGCGCAAGATAGCAATGCCGAGAACCCGCGTGTCATCGTGAGCATCGCATCCCGCTGCGCCTGTGGCCTGTGCTCAAGACGCGGGCGCGGCGGGATGCCCACAGCAGCCACCCCACGACCCCCGGGGGCAGACATGGGAACACGAGTGTGCACGGTCATTGAAGATGAGGATGACGGCGTCATCCGCGGTGAGCATGTGCGGGTGTGAGTAAGGCCCCGCCGGCGTTCAGCCGGCGGGGCCTTGGTGTGCGGGGTGGCGTGGTGGTGGTCAGTCTGACGTGGTCTCGCTGACCGCGGTGCGGGCGGACTGCTCGTCGATGATGTTCTTGCGTTCGGCCATGGCGGCGACGAGCGCCTGGGTGGCGATGTTGTTCACGGCCCGCGGCAGTCCCCGGGCGGCGTCATGGACGAGGGACATGGCATCGTCGCTGAACAGGGTGTCGGACCGCCCGGCGAGTTTCAGGTGGTGGGTGATGTAGTCCGATGTCTGCGGGGGCGTCATGGCGGGCATCGCGTACCTCAATCCGATCCGCTGGTCGAGGGCGGCTAGCACGCCCAGCCGCAGCATCCGCCGCAGGGTGGGCTGGCCGATGAGCAGGCAGGCGAGCGGGCTGGCGGCATCCATTTCAGAATTGGTCAGGAGCCTGATCGCCTCCAGCTGGGCGTGGCCCAGCAGGTGCGCCTCGTCGATGACCAGCAGCGGGAGCCTTCCACGTTCGCCGTGCTCGGCGGCGATGAGGGAGGCGGCCTGGGCGGCGAGCTCGGCGGAATCCGTGGGCGGGCCTTCCGCCGAGCGCCGTCACGACGTGGTGGTGGATCCCCCTGGTGCCCGTCGTCGGGTCCGGGAGGTAGATCAGGGTGTGGCGGGTCTGGTCCAGGGCGGTGACGGCGGCGCGGGCGGCGGCTGTCTTCCCGGAGCCGACTTCGCCCGTGATGACGCCCAGCGCCCGCTCGCGGGCGCACCAGGTGATCCGGGCGACGGCCTCGGAGTGGGCGGGGTAGCGGTGCAGCATGGACGGGGCGAGGTCCTTGCCGAAGGGGGTCCGGGTGAACCCGTAGTGGTTCTTCAGGTCGATCATGAGTCCTCCAGGGTGGTGATGCCGGCCGCGGCGGCCAGCGCGGCGGTGTCGGCCGCCTGGCGGGCGCGGGCGGCGGCGTCGCGGGCGGCTTCGGTGTGCTCGGGGCTCCAGCCGCCTGCGGCGCGCTCGGCCGCGATGGCCTCCAGGACGGCGGCCTTGGCGGTGAGGTAGGCGGCGGTCTCGGCGGCGCCGGCCTGCGGGCCGGCGGCGGTGAGCCGGGCGGCCCAGGCGAGCACGGCGCTGACCTGCGCGGCCGGGACGGCGGTCACCGGCCGCCCTCCGCCGTGTCCTCGTCCTGGTCTTCCTCGCCGGCGGCGAGGGCGTCATAGCGGATCCGGTCCCGGCGGGCGGCTTCCTCGTGCTCGGCCCGGATGAGGCCGAGGTAGTCGATCCCGGTCGGCGCCGGGGGAACGTCTGGCTGCTCGGGCTTCGCCTTCGGGTGGGAATGCCGCCCGGCCTGCTGCGGCACCGCGGTGCCGTGCGGCCGCCCGTTCCAGCGGACCTCCAGCACCGACATGTCGAACGGGTCGAACACGCACTCGATCTTCCGGCCGGCCAGGGACAGGTCGCCGACCTGGTAAAGGACACCGAACAGGCTGAGCGTGGCGTCCTTGCGGACGACCCGGTGCTCGGACCACAGGAACGCCTCCCGCAGCTGCGCGGGATCCGGGACCGGGAACGGCGCCCCGGCCAGCCAGCGCTGGATCGGCGGCTGCCCGGTCTCCGAGTGCGGCCGGGCGTGGTAGACCCGCTCGCACCAGGCGGTGAACAGCCGGTTCAGCCCCGCCAGGTCCGCGACGCCGGAGCCGTCGCCGATCTCGACCAGGAACTCTTCCCGCACAGTCCGGAAAAATCGCTCTATCTTGCCCCTGCCTTCCGGCCGGCCGGGCGCGCTGTGGGTGATCTTGATCCCCAGCCTTGCCGCGGCCCGGTTCACCGCCGCGTCGACAAAGGCAGAGCCGTTATCCGTGTATATGCGGGCAGGGACGCCGCGGGCGGCCAGCGCCGGGCGCAGCGCGGCGGCCAGCCGGACGGTGTCCTCGAAATAGCCCCAGCGGGCGGCCATCACCGCTCTTGAGTGGTCGTCGATGAAGCAGAACAGGTACGCCTTCCGGCCCGCGATCCGCGGCCCGTGCAGGGCGTCGCCGGTCCACATCTCGTTCGGCGCCGCGCACTCGAAACGCCCGAACACCTGCGGCGGCGACCCGTCCGGCCGGGTGATGAGCTCCAGCCGCTCGAAGTGCCGCTGCAGCGTCCGCACCGACGGCGACCAGCCGCACGACTTCTCCAGGATCCGCCGCACCTGGGCCGCGGTCCGCGCCGGGTTCTCCCGCTTCAGCCCGGCCGCCATGTCCAGCACGGCCGCGTCGGTGCGCGGCGTGACCTGCCGGGCCGGCGGGGCCAGCGCCGCGAACCCGCCCTCGCGCCAGGCCCGGATCCACCGGTCGGCCGTGCCGCGCGACACGGCCACCGGATCGCCGAACGGCCCCTCGTGCGCCCTCGACGCGATCTCGCGGACCATCCGGCCGCGCTGCCGCGTGCTCAGCGCAGGATCGGCCGCCTCCCGGATCAGCCGGTAACGGAACAGCGCCACCTGCTCGGCCCGCGCCGCCCGCTTCCGTTCCTCTTCAGCCCCTGACATGGGCTCCCTCCTCGGTTGTTAACGCCAGTAATCAGGCGTCACCGAGGATCCCGGCTCAGCGGGCCGCCGCCCAGAGCCAGCTCGCGTTGCCCGCCGCCGCCGGCCACGACGGGGCCAGCAGCAGCCCGCACGTCACCGCCGCCGCCAGCTCCCACCGCGCCACGGCGCCCACCCCGGGCAGCAGCACCGCGGCGGCGGCCGCCGCCGCGACCGCCGCGACCGCGTCCGCCGCCAGCAGCCGGCCGGGGCCGGAAGAGGCGGATCGGTCACCAGCGACGCAGCCAGCGACGTGAACCGCTCCCGGACCCGGACAGCGTTCCGGGCCAGCGCCCGCAGCCACCCCCGCACCGTCGATTCCGGCCGCCCGAGCAGCCCCGCGACCGCCCGGTGACCGGACCCCGCGGCCTTGGCCTCCAGCGCCCGCCCGATCACCGCCCCCGCATCCGCCCTCCTCGACAAAAGCCGCGCAGGCAGGAGAACATGCGTCGCCCGGCATCCCCGGCACCGCGACCGCCGCGGCGTGACCATCTCGTCCGGACCGTCCAGCTGCCGGACCCGGCGCGTGACCCCGTTCCCCCAGCCCCCCAGCACCCCCCCGCACGACGGGCACGCCAGCTCCCCGTCCCCCAGCTGCCGCTCGACTACACCACTGTCACCGTTTACCGTGAGCACGACGCCTCCAAGCGCCAGCCCGCGGCCTTCCCCGGTAACTTCGCCAAAAGTCATCACACGGGGAGGGCCGCACCCATTCCCGACGTGATCACCGTGCCGCCGCACACCAAAAAGGACAACCCAAAGAGCTGCCCTCACCACATCCGCAACCTCAGTGACGCCAACCTGCGCCTACGTCGTCATCCCGAATGACCGTGGACACACGAGCCAGCACCGAGCCCGCCGCATGACCCCCGCCACCGGACACGCCGCCGTGCAGCCGGCCGCCGCCCGCGCGCCTCTGCCCGTCCGCCCACGCACCGCCAGCCGCGCACCCTTCACGCCGCCCGCACCCGGCCCGCGCCCGTCCGGCAGTCGCCACACCAGCGCCGCACCCAGCCGCTACGCCAGCGCCCAACTCGACCCCCAGCCCGCCGCCCCAGCCCGCGCCCGCCGCATCACCCGCGACTGCCTCAACCGCTGGGACATGCACGCCCTCACCAACGACGCCCAGGTCATCGCCTCAGAGATCGTCAGCAACGCGCTAGCCGCCGTCCCGCCCGCCAGCGCCGGCCTGACCATCGTCTACGCCATCCACGCCGCCCCTCCCGGACTGCTCATCTACACCTGGGACATCGGCCCCGGCCACCCCGCCCGCACACACGCAGACCCCAACGCCGAGACCGGGCGCGGGCTCACCATCATCGACGCGCTCACCGCAGGCGACTGGGGATGGTGGCCCACCCCCGAAAGCGGCGGGAAAGTCGTCTACGCCACCCTCACTGCCGACGCGCAGGAACGCCCCCGCATGAACCCGGACAGCCCAGCATGGGCATGAGGAAGCACGACGCGCAGCCGACCCCGGACACCATGACCCGCGAGCGCGACCACGCGCCCGTCGACGGCAGCACCCCCGACGACCGCCCGCTGCTCGCCCGCTGCCAGTCGTGCCGCCGCGAAATCAGGATCGCAGCCGCCCCCGGCAGCGTCTGGAAGCACACCGCCGCCCCCCGGCCGCCGCGCGCGGCGCAACCCCAAGCACCGAACCCCGCCGCCTTAACCACCCGCACGAACCCCGCGCGGCAACGACGGGACGCCCAGCAAACCGCAACCACCAGGGACCAGCCATGCAGCCCGCCAACACCCAACCCGCCACCCGCCCGCCCACATGGGCCGACCAGCAGCTAGCCGCCCTGCGCGCACGGTTCCCCGACTGGGATTTCTGGCACGTCCCCACCCACTGCGGGCCAGCAGCCGGCACCTGGTGCGCCAGGCCCGCCGCAGCCATGATCGCCACCTGCCACGGCTACACCCCCGACGAGATCGCCCGGTCGATCACCGAGTTCGAGGCCCGCCTACCCGAGCACATCGAAACCGCCCGCACCGAACTACAGGCCCCCCGACTGCACGACGACCGCCGCAGGGTCCTCGAACGCCAGCTCGCCGGCATGACCCGCCTCCGCAACCGCAGCCACGCCGCCACCGCACGCGACGCCCCGCCATAACAGCGGCCAGCCAGCCCCCGCACGGCCCAGCCAGCCAGAGCCCTGTCTCAACAGCACGCCAGGCGAAACCAGGCCACGCGGGACGGCCCGAAAGGGCCGGGTGGCCCCCGGCAGCGCGACCGCGGCCGGGGGCCACCCAAAGAACCCAAACCGAAATCCGGGGCAGCGCCCGCCCGAAGGCGCGCGAGCCCCGCCAGGACCAGCAACAGGAAGGACCCGCAATGACCGGCCAGGACCCGCCGTGGGCGACCTCCTCCTGTGGCCCATCGGCCTGGCCCGCTGCCTCCACGCCTGGCACCACGACCGGCACGCCCACCAGGCCGAGCCAGCCCGCACCGAAGCACGCCAGCCAGAAGCCCGCTAGCGCACGCCCGTGGATCGCCCCGTCCGTATTCGAATAATAACCGTGACGTGCTTGTAATGGAACTGTCCGGGCACTGTGCGGACATCCCCAAACCCCTTGACTAATGTCTTCGCGATCATCGCGCCTGGCCGGCCGCCTACCTGTGATCCGACGTCACGCAAGCGCGCTAATGCACCGCGAGCCCCCCGACCTGAGCAGCAGCACTGCTCCGTGGGGCCCCGCGCATGGCGTCGGCTGATCGCACGGGGGCGCGGTCGCGGCGTAGGCTCGGTTGAGCGGATCATCGAGACGTTGAAGGCAGGGGGTGGCACATGAGCATCGCCGAACTCACCGGCATCGACGTTCCGACCGGCCTGCTCATCGGGGGTGAGTGGGTCAAGGGGAGCGCGACGTTCCCGGTGCTCGACCCGGCCACCGAGGAGCCGCTGGCGGAGGTCGCCGACGGCGTCGCGGCGGACGCGCTTGACGCGGTCGGGGCAGCGCAGGCGGCGCTTCCCGGCTGGGCGGCGACGCCGCCGCGGCAGCGGGCGGAGATCCTGCGCCGCGCGTTCGAGTTGATGACCGCGCGCGCCGAGCAGTTCGCCCGGCTGATGTCGGCGGAGAACGGGAAGTCGCTGCGCGACGCCCGGGGCGAGGCGGCCTACGCCGCCGAGTTCTTCCGCTGGTACGCCGAGGAGGCGGTGCGCATCGACGGCACCCTCACGCGCGCGCCGTCCGGCGCGAACAGGATCATCACGATGCACCAGCCGATCGGGGTGAGCCTGCTGATCACCCCGTGGAACTTCCCGGCCGCGATGGCCACCAGAAAGATCGGCCCCGCGCTCGCGGCCGGCTGCCCGGTGGTGCTGAAGCCGGCCGAGGACACCCCGCTGACCGCTCTCGCGCTCGCCGAGCTGCTCAGCGAGGCGGGCGTCCCCGACGGGGTGGTCAACGTCGTCACCACGTCCCACCCGGGGCCGGCGGTGGAGGCGATGCTGAATGACTCCCGGGTGCGCAAGCTCTCGTTCACCGGGTCCACCGAGGTCGGCCGCCTGCTCCTGGCCCAGGCGGCGAAGTCCGTGGTGTCCTGCTCGATGGAGCTCGGCGGCAACGCGCCGTTCATCGTCTTCGAGGACGCCGACGTCGACGCCGCCGTCGAGGGCGCGCTGCTCGCGAAGCTGCGCAACGGCGGCGAGGCCTGCACGGCGGCCAACCGGTTCTACGTGCACGAGGCGGTGGCCGAGCAGTTCAACGCGACGTTCGCCGCGCGCATGAAGGCCATGGTGGTCGGGCCCGGTCTCGAGGAGGCCACGGAGATCGGTCCGCTCGTCAACGAGGCGACCAGGTCCAAGGTGGCAGGCCTGGTGGACGGGGCGGCGAGCGGCGGCGCGACCGTGGTCACCGGCGGCGGTGCGCCGGACCGGCGGGGCTACTTCTACACCCCGACGCTGCTCGATGACGTGCCGGCGCAGGCCGCGATCCTGAACTCCGAGATCTTCGGCCCGGTCGCGCCGGTGGTGCGGTTCACCGACGAGGCGGACGCGATCCGCTGGGCCAACGCGACCGAGTTCGGGCTGGTCTCCTACGTCTACACCCAGGACCTGCGGCGCGGGCTCCGGGTGTCGGAGGCCCTGGAAGCGGGCATGGTCGGCCTCAACCGGGGTCTCGTATCGGATCCGGCCGCACCGTTCGGCGGGGTCAAGCAGTCCGGCCTCGGCCGCGAGGGCGCCCACGAGGGGCTCCTAGAGTACACAGAGACCAAGTACATCGCGACCGACTGGTAACGTGACACTAATCACGGGGTGCCCGGATCGGCGTCCGACTGGCGATGCTACGCAAATATACTGGTCCGCTGTACGGGCGTTGATCCGTGCGGCGGACCGACTGCTTTCTGGTCCGCGAGTCGCAGCTGCTACCCATGGTGACATTGCACGGCAAAGCGGCTAGCTGGCGCAACGCCGACGCAGCGGGAGTACTACCGCAATCTTAAGAAGAAATTAGTAATTATCTGCGACTTGCAGTCAAATGATCAAGCGGAAGAATCTGCCCTAGAATGCCGCTAGTGTAAGTGCTTCGGTAACCGTGACGTGCTTACCAGGCAACCGGAGGACAAGCATGGCGACACCCCCTGCCAAGGGCGAGTTCGAGCGGGACGTGGTGGTCATCGGCGGCGGCGGTCATGTCGGCCTACCGCTTGCGGTCGCATTCGCGGACCGAGGCGCCCGGGTGGCCGTCTATGACGTGAGCGAGTCGGCCGTCGAGTGCGTGAACGCGGGCAAGCTGCCGTTCGACGAGCCCGGCGCCGCGCCGCTGCTCGAGCGCGCCGTCGCCTCCGGACGGCTGCTTGCCTCGACCGACCCGGCCGTGGTCGGCTCCGCCGAGCACGTGGTCGTGGTCATCGGCACGCCCGTCGATGAGCACCTGAACCCGGACCAGACGGCGATACCGAAGGCCCTCGCCGGCTGCTCGCCCTACCTGCGGGACGGCCAGCTGCTCGTGCTCCGCTCCACCGTCTTCCCCGGCGTCACCGCGCTGGTCGAGAAGATGATCGCGGGCCTCGGGGCGTCGATCGAGGTCGCGTTCTGCCCGGAGCGGATCGCCGAGGGCAAGGCGATGACCGAGCTGTTCGAGCTGCCGCAGATCGTCTCCGCGCGCACGTCGCAGGGGATGGACCGCGCGGTCAAGCTGTTCTCCCTGCTGACCGAGTCCATCGTGGAGCTGACGCCGGAAGAGGCCGAGCTCGCGAAGCTGTTCACCAACGTCTGGCGCTACATCAAGTTCGCCGCGGCCAACCAGTTCTACATGATGGCCAACGACCGGGGGCTGGACTTCGAGCGGATCCGCAAGGGCCTCTCCCACGACTACCCCAGGGCCGCGGACATGCCCGGCGCCGGGTTCGCAGCGGGGCCGTGCCTGTTCAAGGACACGATGCAGCTCGCCGCGTTCAACCACAACAACTTCGCGCTCGGCCACACGGCGATGACGATCAACGAGGGGCTGCCGCTCTACCTCGTGCACCGGCTTGAGCAGAAGCTCGACCTGTCCTCGATGACCGTGGGCATCCTCGGCATGGCGTTCAAGGGCGAGTCGGACGACATCAGGTCGAGCCTGTCCTACAAGCTCAAGCGGATCCTGGAGTTCAAGGCGGACAACGTGCTCACCGCCGACCCCTACGTCACGGTCGACCCGCGGCTGCTCCCGCAGGAAGAGGTCATCGCCCGCTCCGACCTGCTGATCATCGCCACGCCCCACCCGGAGTACCGGAACCTGGTGACGGACAAGCCGGTCGCGGACATCTGGAACGTGCTCGGGTCCGGTGTACGCGTATGACGAGTGAGACGCCGCGGGTCTCCGTGGTGGTCCCGGCGTACAGCGAGGGGGAGCACATCCTCCCGGTGCTCGACCGGGTCTTTGAGGCGGTCCACCTGCCGTGCGAGGTTCTCGTGGTGGTCGACAGCGCCGACGACGCGACGGTTCCCGTCGTCGATGAGTACTCGCTGAAGGAGCCGAGGCTGCGGTGCCTCGTCAACACCTACGGGCGAGGGCCGGCCAACGCGATCAGGTTCGGTATCGCCGCCGCCGCCGCGCCGGTGGCCGTCGTGACGATGGCCGACGGGTGCGACGACCCAAGGCAGATCGACGACCTGGCCCGGCTGGTGGACCGTGGCGTCACGGTGGCCGTGGCCTCCCGGTACATGCCCGGCGGCCAGCAGGTCGGCGGCCCGGTGCTGAAAGGGCTGCTGTCGAGGGCCGCGGGCCGATCGCTCCGGCTGCTCGCGCACATCGGAACCCGGGACGCCACCAACTCGTTCAAGGCATACTCGACGGAGTTCGTCCGCTCGGTCGGCATCGACTCGCGCGACGGGTTCGAGATCGGCATCGAGCTCACCGCCAAGGCGCGCCGGATGCGGATGCCGGTGGCGGAGATCCCCACGATCTGGCTCGACCGCCAGGCGGGCGTGTCGAACTTCCGGGTCGCCAAGTGGATACCCGGTTACCTGCGGTGGTATTGGTTCGCTTTCGGGCCGCGGCTGACCGCAGAGCAGGTCAGGGCCTACGGGCAGCAGAGACGGAAGGAAATAGGTCAGTAAAGATGCAGAAGGTTCTGGTCAGCGGTTCCGCGGGCTTCATCGGTGGCTACATCGTCGAGGAGCTGCTGGGGCGTGGTGATGTTGTAGTAGGCATTGACAACTACTCCAAGTACGGGAAGGTGGTCAAGTCCTACGACAGCCACCCGAACTACCATTTCGTCGAGGGCGACGCCCGCGACGTCGAGCTGATGACGCGACTGCTGTCCGACTGTGACCACTTCATCGCCGGCGCGGCGTTGATCGGCGGCATCTCGTACTTCCACACCTACGCGTACGACCTGCTCGCGGCCAACGAGCGGATCATGGCCGCGTCCTGCGACGCCGCGATTGACGCGCACAAGAACGGCCGGCTGCAGAAGATGACCTATATGTCGTCTTCGATGGTCTACGAAAGCGCGACCGAGTGGCCGTCGGCCGAGGGCTCGGAGCGCGAGATCCCGCCGCCGCTGTCCTCGTACGGGTTCCAGAAGCTCGCGGTCGAGTATTTCGCGAAGGCGGCCTGGGACCAGCACCGCCTGCCCTACACGATCGCGCGGCCGTTCAACTGCGTGGGCATCGGGGAGAGCCGGGCGCTCGGCGACGAGGAGATCCTCTCCGGCAACGTCAAGCTCGCGATGAGCCACGTCGTGCCCGACCTGGTGCAGAAGGTGCTCAAGGGCCAGGACCCGCTGCACATCCTCGGCACCGGCGAGCAGATCCGGCACTACACCTACGGCGGCGACCTCGCGCGCGGCATCATCACGGCGATGGACCACCCGGACGCCACGAACGAGGACTTCAACCTCTCCACCGCCGAGTCGACCACGGTGCTCCGGCTCGCCGAGGTGATCTGGCGGAAGATCAAGGGCGCCGACGTGCCGCTGCGGGTCGTCAGCGACGACCCGTTCGAGTACGACGTGCAGCGCCGCGTCCCGTCGACGGACAAGGCCAAGCGCATGCTCGGCTTCGAGGCGACCACGTCGCTTGAGACGATGCTCGACGAGGTGATCCCGTGGATCGCCCAGGCGGTCGAAAACGGGACGCTCTAACGCCCGAAGTTTTATCCCGAACGGTCCCGTGTGATACGCGGGACCGTTCGGCTGTTTCTGGGTAGCGGGAGCTCTGTGGTCGCTGTTGTGCCTGTCCCTGTAGCGGGAGGGGCTGGGCCGCTAAGCTGTGGCGGTGTTTGTTCGCCAACGTGATCGCACTCAGGGCAACGCGTCGCGGCGGCCGAGTCTGCGATCGCGGGGCGCGCCTGGGGAGCGGCGGCCGGCCTTGGCCTGGGGGCTTCCGTTCGCGCTCGTTTTCGGCATCCTCCTCGTCCGGAACGCGTTTCTGTTCGACACGGCCGAGTTCGAGAACGCCGACATGGCCGCAAATTCGATCCTGATCGAGCAGGCGCGGCGGTGGTCGCTGCTTGTCGGGAACTACTCGAGGGAGAAGTTCAACCACCCCGGGCCCGCGTTCCTGTACGTGCAGTCCTGGGGGGAGTCGGTCTTCTACGACGCCCTGCATCTTGTGCCCACGGCATGGAACGGGCAGCTGATCGCGGTCTACCTGCTCAACGCCTTCTTCGCCTCGTGCGTGGTCGCGGTGGGGTACGGCTGGGGGCGGCTGGCCGGCGGGACACGAGCCGGGGTGCGCGTCGCCCTGCTGGCGGGCGCCGGGGTCGCGCTGCTCGGGGCGCTGCATCCGTCGATGTTCAGCTCGGACTGGATGCCGTACGTGTACCTGCCGGCCTACCTCGCGTTTCTCGTCTCGGTCGCCTCCGTGGCGGCCGGGGCTCGGCGGGACGCCTGGATAGCGGCGCTGTCCGGCTGGTTCCTCATCCACGGGCACGCCTGCTTTCTGCTCTTCGTGCCGTTGCTGTGCGGCGCAGCCATCATGGCGGTCGTCTGGCGGTGGCGGCGGGCAGGATGGGCGGCGGGCTGGGCCGGCCTGCGCTCGCAGCGGCGCACGTGGCTGGCCATCGCCATTATCAGTGCCCTGTTCGCGCTGCCGATCCTGCTTGAACTCGCCCTGCACTGGCCAGGGAACTTCGCGAAGTACTTCTCCTACTCCAGTTCCGGCAAGTCAGGCGGGCACGCCCTGGCGCAGCTGACCGGCTACGCGGCGTGGTTCTGGTGGCCGCACCGGGGCACGGTGGTCGCCGCGGTGCTTGCTGTCGTCGCGCTTATCGGCGTCTGGCGGATGCCCGCGGGACCCGTCAGGACGCTGTGCCGCGCGCTGCTGGTCTTCGACGCGCTGTCCACCGCGGGGTTCATCCTGTACGCAGCCGTCGGGATCGACGCGCTTGGCGATTACTACATCGGCTACTTCTACTGGTCGGCGCCGGTGATCGCGCTCATGGTCATAGCTCTGGCTGTCACTGCCGGCGGAGAACACCCGGCAGTGACTGTCGCCCTCGCGGCCGTCGCGGCCGTCGCGGCGTGCGCCGCGTTCGCCGTCGCGGCCCAGACCCGGATCGACCTCCCCCACGTCGACCCGGCCAGCCCGGCGAGCAGCCCGATGGTCGATCCGGCGATCCCGTCAAGCGTCGCCGCCGTCGAGCGAGCGGCAGCAGGCCGGCCCGTCGTGTTCGCCTTTGACCACGGCGCCTGGCCCGCGATCACCGGCATGCTCGTCCAGGCAGAGCGAACCGGCGTCACGGCGTGCGTGGCCGACCCTGGCTGGGAGTTCATGATGACGAGCCAGTTCATCTGCACTCCGGCCCAACTGCGGTCTGGTGCCCGTTTCTACGTCTACGCCCCTGGCCGTGTCCCGAAGAACGCGCACCTGCTGGCCACGCTCGCCCATGGCACCGTGACCACGGGCAATGACCTGCGCGGGTAAGCGATCGGCGCGGGATAGTGACCGCAGGGGGTAAGTGAACGTAGCCTAGGGGCGTGGACAGGCGAATATTCGGGCTCGAGAACGAGTACGGCGTAACGTGCACCTTCCGGGGGCAGCGGAGGCTGTCACCGGACGAGGTGGCCCGTTACCTCTTCCGCCGCGTGGTCTCCTGGGGCCGCAGCAGCAATGTTTTCCTGCGCAACGGAGCGCGCCTGTATCTGGACGTGGGCAGCCACCCCGAGTACGCGACCCCCGAGTGCGACAACGTCGTAGACCTGGTCGCGCACGATAAGGCAGGGGAGCGGATCCTCGAGGGCCTCCTCGTCGATGCCGACCGCCGCCTGCGCGAAGAGGGCATCGCGGGCGACATCTACCTATTCAAGAACAACACCGACTCAGCGGGCAACTCCTATGGCTGCCATGAGAACTACCTGGTCGGCAGGCACGGGGAGTTCGGCCGGCTGGCCGACATCCTGATCCCGTTCCTGGTCACCAGGCAGATCATCTGCGGCGCGGGCAAGGTGCTGCAAACCCCGCGCGGCGCGGTCTACTGCGTCAGCCAGCGGGCCGAGCACATCTGGGAGGGCGTCTCCAGCGCCACCACCAGGTCGCGGCCGATCATCAACACCCGCGACGAGCCGCACGCGGACGCCGAGCGGTTCCGCCGCCTGCACGTCATCGTCGGCGACTCCAACATGTCCGAGACCACGATGCTGCTCAAGGTCGGCTCGACCGACCTGGTGCTGCGCATGGTCGAAGCCGCGGTAGTGCTCCGCGACATGACCCTGGACAACCCGATCAGGGCAATCCGCGAGGTCAGCCACGACATGACCGGCCGTAGCAAGGTCCGGCTCGCCAACGGCCGCGAGATGTCCGCCCTGGAGATCCAGTGGGAGTACCTCTCCCGCGCCAAGGATTTCACCGAGAAGAACGGGATCGACCCGATCACCCTTCGCGTCATCGAGATGTGGGAGCGGGCGCTCACCGCGATCGGGGACGGCAACCTGGACAAGATCGCCCGCGAGATCGACTGGGTGACCAAGTACCAGCTCATCGAGCGGTACCGGGCCAAGCACGACCTGCCGCTCTCCGCGCCGCGCATCGCGCAGCTCGACCTCGCCTACCACGACGTGCACCGCGGCCGTGGCCTGTACTACCTGCTCCAGCGGAATGGCGCGGTCGACCGGGTGACCAGCGACCTGAAGATCTTCGAGGCCAAGTCGATCCCGCCGCAGACAACCCGCGCCAAGCTCCGCGGCGAGTTCATCCGGCGCGCCCAGGAGAAGCGCCGCGACTTCACCGTCGACTGGGTCCACCTGAAACTCAACGACCAGGCCCAGCGGACGGTCCTCTGCAAGGACCCCTTCCGCTCCGTCGACGAGCGCGTAGAGAAGTTGATCGCCGGCATGTAGCGGCGGCGGGGTGGGCCGCTTGCCCGGCTCAACCGGCTGACTCACCGAAAAAGGGTTCGTCGCCTGTACCGCCGGATATTGTTGCCGCGTGGTCGGACAGCAGACGAAGAGCGACGCGAGCGTAGGGCAAGCCGAGCAGGGCCGCTTCCCGCGGTGGGTGTGGGTCTGCGCGGCGGCGGTGGCGGTCGCTTCCCTCTTCCTGTGCTACCTGCGGCTGTCGCGCACCTATGCCGACGGTTCTGACGGCGCGGACCAGGCGCTGCAAGCGTGGGACATGCTGCACGGCAACTGGCTGCTGACGGGCTGGACTGTCGGGGACGTTTCGTACTACACCACCGAGATTCCGCAGTACGCAGTCATTGAGCTATTCCACGGTCTCGGCCCTGGCGTGGTGCACGTAGCCGGTGCCATGACCTATACGCTGCTCTTGATTGCCGTCGGCCTGCTCGCCAGGGGACAGGTGTCGGGCAGGGACGGCATAGTCCGCGCGCTGGTGGCGATCGGAATCATGCTGGCGCCGCAGCTCGGCAACGGCATCCACCTGCTGATCCAGCAGCCCGACCACCTCGGCACCCAGGTTCCGCTGCTGCTCATCTTCCTCTTTCTCGAGCGCGCCCCGCGGCGCTGGTACGTTCCGGTCGCGGTCGCGGTGCTGCTCACCTGGGTGATCGTCAGCGATCGGGTCGCCGTATTCGACGCGGCCGCACCGCTAGCCGTCGTGTGCGTGCTCCGCCCGCTCTATACCGTCGCCCGTGACCGCAGGCCACTGGCTTCCCAGTGGTTTGAGCTGTCCCTCGCGGCGGCGGGCGTGGTGTCGTTCGGAGCCGCCACGCTCATCACGGCCGCGATCACCCACGCTGGCGGGTACTCAGGCCTCCCGCTCAAGTCGGTCCCTGTCCCGCTGCATCTCCTGCCGGCCCACAGCGTGTTGACCATGGAGGGCATACTCAACATCTACGGCGCCGACTTCTTCGGCGTGTCGCGGGGGAACCTGTGGGGACCGGCCTCAGGGAACCTCGGGATAACGGTGGCGGTGATCATCGCCCTGGTGCACCTGGTCGGAGTCGGGCTGGCGATCTGGGGCGTGGGCCGCGCCTTCCGGCGCTTCTTCTCAAGCGACCTGATCGCGTCGCTGCTCGCCGCCGGGATCGTGATCAACCTGGCCGCTTACGTCTTCAGCATCGATCCCGTCACGCTGTTCGACACGAGGGAAATTCTCGCGCTGCTGCCCTTCGGCGCCGTCCTCGCGGGCCGCCTGCTCTCCGGGTCGCTGTCCCGGGCGCGGCTGGAACCAGCGCTGGCCGCCGTGCTCGTGTGCTATGTGGCCGCCCTCGGGTACGGGGCCGCGCAGCACGCGGTCTCAGACAACGAGCAGCCGGTCATCGGCTGGCTTGAGGCGCACCACCTGACCACCGGGCTCGGGACCTACACCGAGGCGAACATCATCACGCTCGACAGCGGCGGCCGCGTCGCGATCAGGACGGCGTCGTGGCGGACCACCGGTGCCGTCCCGCGTGCCTTCGAATCGAAGGCCTCCTGGTATGACCCGCGGGCCAGCTACGCCAACTTCATCATCTCGAACACCGCCGACGGCAACTCCGGGCCGACCCCCGGGAACGGTGTCTCCGTCGTCCCCATGCGTGACGTCCTGCCGTTCGCGGGCCCACCCGCCCATATCTACCACTACAAGACCTTCACCATCATGGTCTGGAACAAGAACCTGCTGGCCGACCTGGGGTCACCGCCATCCGTCCTGCCAGGGAATATCCCCTGAACGACCCGGCCTACTGGTGGAGGATGTGCCGCCGGGCCACCAGGATCAGCACCACGACCGCCGGCGCGGCTATCCAGGCCAGGCGCTTGTTCGTGATGACGCGGTCCTCGGCGAAGATGCGGCCCAGCACGGACGCGTGCGCGGAACGGGCGGCGCCGGTGATGGTGCCGGCCGGGGTGGCGAGCAGCAGGATGACGGCCATCAGGAACGCGTCGATGTAGGTCCGGCCGTCGCCGAACGTGCTGTCCCAGAACTGCCCGGACGCGATCACCAGCTCGACTCCCACGAAGCCGACGAAGCCGGCCTTCTCGTGCAGCGGCGCGGTGGACGACCTGATCACGGCGAAGGCGGCCACGATGACCACCGCCAGGGCGATGAACTCGATCACGTTGTAGTCGTACAGCCCCAGGTGCGTCCAGCTCATGTCCTTCACGTCCCGGTACAAGGCCGGGATCATGGCCTTGAACGGCAGCGTGAGGTTGGACGTAGCGTCGGCCACGCCGCCGGACTTGCCCTGCACCACTACCTTCTCGGCCAGCTCGAGCAGCACGTACACCGCGCCGGGCAGCACCCAGATCAGGTCGGGCTTGCCGGGCTTGGCCCGCTTCAGCCGGAACTGGCAGAGCCGCACGATCGCGATCGCGACCGAGAGCACCAGGATCGGCTCGTTGGTGAAGACGCCGTAGGCCACCAGCAGGGCCGCGAGTATGTAGCGGGAGTGCCGGTAGGCGAGCAGCCCGCCGAGCATGCAGGCGTCGGCGAGCGGCTCCGAGGTGTCCCGGCCGACGCTGATCACCAGGCCGAAGTAGGCGACGAACAGCAGCCCCCACAGCGCGTGCCGCCCGGACTCGCGGGCGAACCGCGCGCCGAGGTAGCCCATGACGCCGACGCAGATCAGGTTGACGACGACGAGGACGGTGGGCAGCAGCCGGCCGTGGCCGCCGAGCGAGATGACGTACGCGACCAGCGAGTACCCGATCCGGGTGTACCGGTAGTTGTGGTCGATGGTGATGCCGTACGCGGTGGGGTTCCAGTTGAACGGGTTGAACGCGAACCGGTAGTAGAACTGGCCGTCGTACCCCGTGCTCGGCACGTGGCTGATGCGCGGGAGCATCTCCGCCGGGTGGCTGTACTTGTTGTTCGACCCCGACATGATGAAGAGCGAGATGTGCCCCTTGGCCCACACCTGCCATCGGAGAACGACAAAAATCAGCCAACCGATAAAACCGATCAAACCAACCGGTACCGGGTTATTCAATCGCGCCAACAGCGGGCCGCCGCCAGCGGAACGCTCTGACGCGGCGGGATCCGTTGTTGAAGTGACCTGCACTCGTGTTCGTCCGTCCTGTGCGGTAAAACGACCGCCCCGAGGTAGCAGGACGGACACCAAAACTGCGCCGCAGCCTACCAGAGCACCAGTTCAGGCTACTCTGTGACACGTTAGGCCGGGTTCCGTCCCGTGCGGGACTGATCGAGTAAGAGTGTAAAAGCTATATGGCGAAGGTGATTACGCTGACGCTCCGGAACGGCGGCTCGCGGTAATGTCGAGCCCCGCGCCGGGAGCGGACCAGCTGGCGGGCGGTGTCGAGGATGACACGGCGCCCGCGGCTGCTGCGCGCCCGGCCTCAAGCCGGGCCTGGTGGTGGGCTGGCGCATCCGTTTTCCTGCTGGTCATCGTCGTGCTCTTCGACGCTTACCTGCACCTGTCCAAGACCTACGCGGAGAACTCCGACGAGGCCAACATCCTGCTGATGGCCAACGACATGCTGCACGGCAACGTGTACCTGTCCGGTTGGAACGTCTCCGACGTGCCGTTCATCACCACCGAGCTGCCGGAGATCACGCTGCTCGTCTGGATGTTCGGGCTGCACCTGAACACGGCGCACATCGCGGCGGCGGTCACCTATACAGCGGTGATCGCGATCGCGATGCTGCTCGCCAAGGGCAGGACCCGGGGTCCGCAGGCGATCATGCGGATGGCCCTGGTGCTGGCCATCATGCTCGCTCCCCAGCCGGGCGTCGGCGTTTTCGTCCTCGTCTTCTCCGTCGGCCACATCGGCACTTCGGCCCCGGTGATGCTCACCTGGCTGGTCCTGGACCGGTTCGGGCTGTCAAAGCGCGACGGGACGACCCCGACCCTCAGGCAACGCTGGTACATCCCCTTGATCATCGCCGTCCTGATCGGCTGGGCGCTGATGGCCGACCCGCTGGTGCTGATCATCGCGATCTACCCGATGCTGGCGGTCTGCCTCGCGCGGCTGATCACGGGTTCCGTGACCCAGGCGCGGAACGGAGGCGGGCTTCGCGGTCTCGGCCACGGTCTCGCCGCCCGGTGGCTTGAGCTATCACTGGCTGCCGCCGCGGGGATCGGCTATCTGCTCGTCTGGTGGGGCCGCGCACTGCTCGGCAACGCGCACGGCTACAACCAGCAGCCCGTCCCCTTCCAGCTCGACGGCGGCCGGTGGTTCATGCAGGCCCGGGTCGTGGCGCACGGACTGCTTGAGATGTTCGGCGCGTACTTCGTGCCCGGGCAGGCGATCAACTACAAGTCGCCGGGCCAGTACGTCATCGCCGGGGCCCCGCCCCTGTCCGGGCTCGACCAGGCGATCGCCATCACCCGGCTGGCCTGCGTGATCGTCGCCGTCTGGGGCTGCTGCGCGATCGCCCGCCGGTTCTTTCGCCGCGACGCCGACTTCATCAGCCAGTTGCTGCTCATCGCGGTCGTGCTCAACCTCGTGGCCTACATCCCGTCGGTGCTGGCCGACCACTCCGCGCTCAACGTGCGGGAGATCGCGCCGGTGCTGCCGTTCGCCGCGGTCCTCGCGGCCCGGATGCTCGGCGACCGGCTGCTCGCCCTCGGTCCGGCGATCCGCGTCCGGCTGCCACGCCTGCGCCGCCCGCTCAAGCTCCGGCTGATCGTGATCCCCCTGGTCGCGCTCTTCGGCTGGTACAGCTTCGGTCTGTTCCAGCAAGCGGACACCCCCGCGGCGGCCGACCCGTTCAGCGGGCTTGAGCAGTTCCTCGAGGCCAACGGGCTGAGCTACGGCCTCGGCGGGTACTGGGAGGCCTCCGTCATCACCGTCGACACCGGGGGAGCGGTCACCATCCGGGCGGTCAGCCCGTCCTGCATACAGCCCTATGAGTGGGAGAACAAGCTCGAGTGGTACGACCCGACCATGAACGTGGCCAACTTCGTGCTGCTGTCCAACCAGCCCGGCTACTTCAGCAGCTTCGAGGCGCGCGGCGCCGCGCTGCACTGGCTCAACGCCAACAAGTACCCGAGCGACAGGCGCGACACCCTGGACTATGGCAACTACTTCTTCTTGCCGGGAGCCGTGACCCCGACCTACGACTACGACGTCCGGACCTACCAGGGCAACATTCTCACCCAGTTGCCGGCGATCAAGGCGGCGCTGAACGGCCTGCCCGACAACCAGAAGAAGCCCGCCAGCCCGGATAACCCCATCGTGGTTTGCTGACCGGCGCCCGCCCGGTCGGTTGCCGGCAGTAGCCTAGGCCCGTCAGCCGCCCGTCCTGTCCGGGGTAGCCTGATGGGGCTGTACCTGATCGTAGAAATTTGGGTGCCGGGCCTGGGCACACCGACATACCCGCCATACCCGAGAGGTTTTCATGCGACGCCGACGCGTAGCTGCGCTTGCCACCACCTCCCTGCTAGCCGTCGCTGTTATGGCCGGCTGCGCATCCTCCTCGTCCTCCGGGGCGTCGTCCTCGTCCGCCGCGAGCCGGTCGGCGGACACCTATGCGTCGGTCACCGCGACTGGGACATTCGGCAAGGCACCGACGGTGACGATCCCGGACGTGCAGGGGACCGGCGCCCTCTACACCAAGACGCTCATCCAGGGCACGGGCGCGAAGCTGACCACCTCGCAGTCCCTGCTCGGCGACTTCGTGCTGTACGACTGGTCGGGCAAGACCCACAAGCTGCTCGGCTCCACCTACTCCGAGGGCGTGCCGACCCTGTTCACCGGCACGCTACTGCCGGGCCTGCAGACCGCGCTTATCGGCCAGAAGGTCGGCAGCCGGGTGATCGCGGTGATTCCGCCCAAGGACGCGTTCGGCGCAACGGGCAACTCGCAGATCGGCGTCGGGGCCAACGACACCGTGGTCTTCGTGGTCGACATGCTCCGGTCGTTCGACAACGCCGCGGGCGTGAGCGGCACCCAGACCTCCGACGGCGGCGGCACGCTCCCGACGGTTAAGGCCGGCGCCGCGGGCAAGGGCCCCACGATCACCATCCCGAGCACCGCCGCGCCGAAGACCCTCCAGGTCAAGGCGCTGATCAAGGGCACCGGGGCGGTCATCAAGAAGGGCCAGTACCTCGTGGTCCAGTACACCGGCGTGGACTATCAGACCAAGAAGGTCTTCGACTCCTCCTGGACGCGCGCCGCGCCCTTCGCCACTGTGATCGGCGAGGGCCAGGTCATCACGGGCTGGGACGACGGACTGGTCGGCCAGACCGTCGGCAGCCGCGTCCTGCTCGTCATCCCGTCGGCCGACGCCTACGGAGCGAAAGGCTCCACCCCTCCGCCCGGCACCAAGGCCACCGACACGCTCGTCTTCGTGGTCGACATCATCGCCGCCGCCTAACTCCGGTTCCGCAGTCTGCGGCCAACGCGGGAGCGGGGGAATCACGCCCTCGCTCCCGCTACCCGGCTCCGCCCCGCCCCGCGGCGCGGCATACGCTACCCGGTAGTCAAGTAAGGGAGCGTTCAGCGGACATGGCCTCGCAGTCACCGGCGATTCGCAGCAAGGCCGACCCCGCCAGCGCGGCGTTCAAGCGCAACGCGCAGGTCCACGCCACGCTGGCGACCGAGTTGCGCGAGCGGCTGGCCGTCGTCGGGCGCGGCGGCCCAGAGCCGGCCAGGCAGCGGCATGTGGCGCGCGGCAAGCTGCTGCCCAGGGACCGGGTCGACACCCTCATCGATCCCGCGTCCCCGTTTCTCGAGCTCTCGCCGCTGGCGGCGACGGGGATGTACGACGACGAGGCGCCGGCCGCCGGCCTCATCACCGGGGTCGGCCGGATCTCCGGCCGCGAGTGCGTGATCGTCGCCAACGACGCCACCGTCAAGGGCGGCACCTACTACCCGATGACGGTCAAGAAGCACCTGCGCGCCCAGGAAGTCGCGCTCTGCAACCACCTGCCCTGCGTGTACCTGGTCGATTCCGGCGGTGCGTTCCTGCCCCGCCAGGACGAGGTGTTCCCCGACCGGGAGCACTTCGGCCGGATCTTCTACAACCAGGCCACCATGTCCAAGCGCGGCATTGCGCAGATCGCGGCCGTGCTCGGCTCCTGCACCGCCGGCGGCGCCTACGTGCCCGCGATGAGCGACGAGGCGGTGATCGTCAAGAACCAGGGCACGATCTTCCTCGGCGGCCCGCCGCTGGTGAAGGCCGCGACCGGCGAGGTGGTGACCGCCGAGGAACTCGGCGGCGGTGATCTGCACTCGCGGATCTCCGGCGTCACCGACCACCTTGCCGCCGACGACGCCGACGCGCTCCGCATGGTCGCCGACATCATCGCAACCCTCGGGCCGCGCTCGCCCCGCCCCTGGGACGTGGGCCCGGCGGCCGAACCCCAGGCAGACCCGGGCGAGCTGTACGGCGTCATCCCGGCCGACCCGCGCGCCTCCTACGACGTCCGCGAGGTCATCGCGCGGATCGTCGACGGCAGCCGGTTCGCCGAGTTCAAGGCCGAGTACGGCCCGACACTGGTCACCGGGTTCGCCCGCGTCCATGGCCACCCAGTGGGCATCGTCGCCAGCAACGGCATCCTGTTCAGCGAGTCCGCGCAGAAGGGGGCGCACTTCATCGAGGTCTGCGACCAGCGCCAGATCCCGCTGGTCTTCCTGCAGAACATCACCGGCTTCATGGTCGGCCGCCAGTACGAGGCGGGCGGCATCGCCAAGCACGGCGCGAAGATGGTCACCGCGGTCTCGTGCGCCCGGGTGCCGAAGTTCACCGTGGTCATCGGCGGCTCGTTCGGCGCGGGCAACTACGCGATGTGCGGCCGGGCGTACTCGCCCCGCTTCCTGTGGATGTGGCCGAACGCCCGGATCTCCGTGATGGGCGGCGAGCAGGCCGCAAGCGTGCTGGCGACGGTCCGCAGGGACCAGCTCGAGGCGCGCGGCGAGAGCTGGCCGGCCGAGGCCGAAGAGGAGTTCAAGCAGCCGGTGCGAGACCAGTACGAGCACCAGGGCAACCCGTACTACTCGACGGCCCGGTTGTGGGACGACGGGGTGATCGACCCGCTCGACACCAGGCGCGTCCTCGGGCTCGCCCTGTCCGCGGCGGCCAACGCCCCGCTCGACGCCCCCGGCTACGGCGTCTTCCGGATGTAACCGGGCATGAGGAGTCCCGTGTTCAGCAAGGTCCTGATAGCCAACCGCGGCGAGATCGCGGTCCGCGTCATCCGCACGCTGTGCGCGATGGGCATCGACAGCGTCGCCGTCTACAGCGACGCCGACGCCGGCGCGAGGCACGTCCGCGAGGCCGACGAGGCGGTCCGCATCGGCCCGCCGCCCGCCGCGGAGAGCTACCTGAACATCGACGCGATCATCGCCGCGGCGCGCGCTGTCGGCGCGCAGGCGGTCCACCCCGGCTACGGCTTCCTCGCCGAGAACGCCGCCTTCGCCAGCGCCTGCGCCGCGGCGGGCCTGGTGTTCGTAGGGCCGTCGCCTGCGGCCATCGAGGCGATGGGCGACAAGATCGCCGCCAAGGCCAGGGTGGCCGCGGCCGGAGTACCGGTGGTGCCGGGCGCGGGCGGCGCCGGCCTGACCGACGAAGAGCTAAGGGAAAAAGTTCTCATGTGGAACGAGCCGTGGCTCCCCGTCCTCGTCAAGCCTTCCGCCGGAGGTGGCGGCAAGGGCATGCGCGTGGTCCGCTCCGCGGCCGAACTCCCCGAGGCGCTGGCGGTCGCCCGGCGGGAGGCCAGCGCCGCCTTCGGCGACGGCACGCTGCTCGTCGAGCGGTACCTGGAACGCCCCCGGCACATCGAGATCCAGGTGCTCGCCGACGCCCACGGGACCGTCGTGCACCTCGGCGAGCGCGAGTGCAGCCTGCAGCGGCGGCACCAGAAGATCATCGAGGAGTCCCCGTCCCCGCTGCTTAACCCGGCCCGCCGGGAGTCGATGGGACGGGCCGCGATCGAGGCCGCCCGCAGCGTCGGCTACGTGGGCGCGGGCACGGTCGAGTTCATCGTCCCGGGAACCGCCCTCGCCTACGGACACGCCGCGGACCCGGAAGGCCCTGACACCACCCGTGGCAACGGAGACGCTGGCGACACCGGGGGCGGGGAGGACCCCGGGGACGCGGAGTTCGAGTTCTTCTTCATGGAGATGAACACCCGGCTCCAGGTCGAGCACCCCGTCACCGAGCTCGTCTACGGGCTGGACCTGGTCGAGTGGCAGCTCCGGGTCGCGGCCGGCGAGCGGCTCCCGTTCGCCGCCTGGGCGGTGCCCGAGGTCGGCGGCCATGCGGTCGAGGCCCGCGTCTACGCCGAGGACCCGGCGCGCGGCTTCCTGCCGACCGGCGGCACCGTGCTGGCGCTGCGCGAGCCGGCCGGCCAGCACATCCGGGTGGACTCCGGCCTGGCGCAGGGCGCGGCCGTCACCAGCGCCTACGACCCCATGCTGGCCAAGGTCATCGCCTGGGGCGCGGACCGGGCCAGCGCGCTGCGCCGCCTGGACACCGCCCTTGCGGACACGGTCATTCTCGGCGTCCCCACCAACGTCGCCTACCTCCGGACCCTGCTCGCCGACCCCGACGTCCAGGCCGGCCGCCTCGACACCGGCCTGGCCGAGCGCATCGCCGCGCGGCCGGCCGGTCTCCCGGCGAGCGACGATATGCCGGCGACCGACGATACGCCGGCGAGCGACGGTTCAGCGGCGACCGACGATACGCCGGCCAGCGACGGTTCAGCGGCGACCGACGATACGCCGGCCAGCGACGGTTCGGCGGCGACCGACGATACGCCGGCCAGCGACGGTTCGGCGGCGACCGACGATACGCCGGCCAGCGACGGTTCGGCGGCGACCGACGATGTGGTGGCGAGCGACGGTTCGGCGGCAAGCGACGGTTCGGCGGCAAGCAACGATACGGCGCGCAGCGAATCTGAAATGCCGGGCGCTGGCGCGCCCGACATTTCCCGAAATTTCAACATTTCACGCACGCCCGATGCGGTGCCCGCGCCCGATGAGGTGCTAGCCGCGGCGGCCCTCGCGCGCCTGCTCACACGCGATCCCGGCCTACGAGACCCCGGCCTACGAGACCCCGGCCTACGAGACCCCGGCCGGGCCGACAGGCCGGCCGAAGCCGCCGTAGCCGTCGACCCGTGGGAGATCCCGGACGGCTGGCGGATCGGCGGCCCGGCCTGGACGAAGTTCCGCTTCGGCGCGGTCGGCTCCGTCGCCGAAGTGCGCGTCCGCGGGCTAGCGTCGGCCGGCGCCGAGGTCGCGGTCGGCGGCGGCGACCCGGTGGCCGCCAGCGCCGAACTCCGTCCGAGCGGTGCCGCCGGGACGGCCGGGGCCGCCGGCGGAAGCGGCGCGGCCGGCGGCGCCGACCTGCTCCTGCGCTACGGCGGTCGCACCGTCAGGTACGTCTACGCGGCGGACGGCGAGAGCACCTGGCTGGGCCGGGGCGGCCAGGCCTGGGCGCTGACCGCCGAACGTCTCGCTCCGCTCCGCTCGGGAGGCGCCGGGGCGGCCGACGCCACGGTCCGCTCCCCGATGCCCGGAACCGTCCTGGCCGTGCACGTTACCGAGGGCGGCCAGGTCACGGTCGGCCAGCCGCTGCTCATCGTGGAGGCAATGAAGATGGAACATGTGGTCACCGCGCCGGCCGACGGCGTGGTCACGGAGCTGACGGCCAGAGTCGGCCAGCAGGTTCGCCTGGACGAGGCGCTCGCGGTCATCGGGGAGCGCCGGTGAGCGACGGGCAGCCGCCAACGGTCGTGCAGCAGCGCGGGCTCTGGTTCGAGGAGTTCGACACCGGCGTCACCTACCGGCACGCCCCCGGCCGGACGATCAGCGAGGCGGACAACACGATGTTCAGCCTGCTGACCATGAACCAGCAGGCGCTGCACGTCGATGCCGCCTTCAGCGCGGAGACGGAGTTCGGCGAGCGGCTCGTCAACAGCCTGCTCACCATGTCGGTGCTGGTGGGCCAGTCGGTCACGCACCTCACCCAGGGCACGATCGTCGCCAACCTGGGGTTCGGCGAGACCAGGTTCCCGGCCCCGGTGCGGCACGGCGACACCCTCTACGGCGAGACGACGGTGCTCAGCAAGCGGCTGTCGGCCAGCAGGCCGGGCGCGGGGATCGTCACCTTCCGGCATGTCGCCACCAACCAGCGCGGCGAAGTGGTCGCCACGACGGAGCGCAGCACGCTGATCCGCTGCCGGCCGGAGGCGGAATGAACGCCGGCCTGAGCGCGCCCGCGATGAGCGCAGACATAGGTCCTGGAAGGAGCGTCCGCATGAGCACCGGAATGAGCCACGCATGAGCGCGCTCGGGATGAGCCCGCGGGACCGGGGCCACGACGGACCGCCGCTGCCCCGCCCCGCGCTGCTGTTCTGCCCGGCCGACCGGCCCGACCGCTACGCCAAGGCGCTGGCGGCGGCCGACCTGGTGGTGATCGACCTGGAGGACGCCGTCCGGCCGGCCGCCAAGCAGGCGGCGCGGGAGGCGCTGCAGGCGAACCCGGTCGACCCCGAGCGAGTGATGGTCCGCGTCAACGCCGTCGGCACACAAGAGTTCGAGGCGGACCTGGGGGCGCTGCGCGGTACCGCCTACCGGATGGTCATGCTGCCGAAGGCGGAGGACGCCAGCCAGTTCGGCCCGCTCGCCCGCTGGCAGGTCGTCGCCCTGTGCGAGACGCCGCTTGGCGTGCTGAACGCCGCGGCCCTCGCCGCCGCGCCCGGCGTGGCGGCGCTGATGTGGGGCGCGGAGGACTTGATCGCCGCGATGAACGGCCGCACGAGCCGGCACGCCGACGGCCGCTACCGGCAGGTCGCCCTGCACGCCAGGTCCGCCGTGCTGCTCGCCGCAGCCGCCTACGGCAAGGACGCCATCGACGCCGTCTACATCGACATCGGCGACCTGCCGGGTCTCGCGGCGGAGGCGGCGGACGCCGCCGCCTCGGGTTTCGCGCTCAAAGCGTGCATCCACCCCACCCAGGTGCCGGTGGTCCGCGCCGCCTTCCGCGCGGACGAGGTCCAGGTGGCCTGGGCGCGGCGCGTTCTTGCCGCGGTCAGCGAGGGCGGCGTGGCCAGCGTCGACGGCCAGATGATCGACGGCCCCCTGATCCGCCAGGCCGAGCACATCCTCGACTCCCTAACCTGACACGCCTCTATTTGAAATGTTTGTCGTTTAAGTCGTTATAGCAGCGTACGTCGGATCTACAAACACTCGTTCGGTTCGCCGATTGACGATCGAGGAAACTATAAGTCTCTGACCAGGGCTTCTTCAGAGGCGGCCGTCGGCCGCCTCTGAAGAAGCCACTCGCAACCGGTGAGTCGATGTCTGGGTGCGATCAGGCCCCTGGTCCTCAGCATGGATGATGATCGTGATCAAGAGCAAGAGCAAAAGCAAAAGCAAAAGCAACCGTCGTTGCTGTAGCCAGTTGCGGTTCAGGAAGGTGGGTTACCCCGCTGGACCTCGGTGGAGGTGCCTAGGCTCGCTGGCGCCGCTTGGCGTCAATCTCCGGCGGCTGATGTCTCCGCAAGCACAGGGGGAAAGCGCAGGGATCACAGCGGCCTCAAGCCCGGCACGATTTCCTTCGATTACCGTGCGGCCCATTTGTCGGCTGCGGCCCAAAGGCGAACGGAGCGTCGCGCATTCCACAAAGGCGTATAGCGGACATACGTGCAGCCTGCCCGGCGCGCGCCTCTCTGACGGCCGATGCCGGACTCGGGCCGACCGCGAAGGCGCCCCGCCCGTCCGGGGGAGCTCGCGCGGGCGGGGCGCAGGCAGGGGTCAGGAATGATGGGGGTTATGGTCGCTCCTCGTGGGTTGAGGTGTCGATCCCAGGGCCGTTCCGGCGCTACCAACGGTTCACCCGCCTACCCCAGAAGCGTTCGATTACGGTGTGACCAATCTAGTTCCGGGATTTCCGATGAAGCCAGTGGTGGCAGCGCCGGTTTGAGGGTGCCCTGCTGCCGCCAGGGCATCCACAATTGGTATGCAGCGTAGGTCGGCGGCTATGCAGCTCGCACGTTGAAGAGACCTTTTGCCACCGGCGAGCGGTTACGCCAGGCGGATGGTGGCGATTGCCTTATCGTCGTGGCGTTTGGCGCGCGGGAGCTGGCGGCCGTCGGGGTCTGCGTTCTCTTCCCATTCGTGGCAGCGCTGCAGGAGTGTGGAGAGTCCGGCCTGGTCGGAACGGGCGATGCCTTCCCAGTCGTCGAGACGGAGGTGCGTGGCTGTTTCGATTGCGCCGTCCGTGGCCAGGACGATCCACTCGAGCGACGCCGCAGGGAGGGTGAGGGTGATGGCGTGAGCGGCCGCTTCCGGGTTTGCAGCGGCGATCCAGTAGCCGCCGGAGGTATTGCGGCGTGCTCGCTGGCCGGCCTGGAGTTCCCGGAGCGTCGCCGCGTGGGCGGCGTCAAAGCCTGACCCGGCGGTCAGCCGGTCACGGTAGCGGTGAGCCTGTGGCAGTTCGAGGTGGTCGAGCCGGTTGTCTGTGAGGACGGCCGTGGTGTCGGCCGAGCTGTAGGCGATGTAGCTGTCGCCGAGGAGAAGCAGGTCGGCCCCGCCGCCGTTGACCCGGGCGATCGCCACGGTGCTCGACGGGCCGTCGTCGTCGTGCAGGTCCAGCGCGCTCGCGGTGGCGCTGACCGCTGTGGCCAGGATCTGCGGCAGCGGCCTGCCCGGGCTGGCGGTTATAGCCTCGGCGAGCTCGACGCCGAGTTGGTCAGCGTAGGCGGCCGGGCTGACAGCAGCGGGGCCGAAGGCGCTTGCCCCGTCCAGGACGATCACCGCGCTGGACGTGACGACCACCCGGTCGGCCGCCGCCGGGGGACGAGGGATCTGGGCGGTCCGGACGTGCATCATGCCTTCCACCTGAACGGCCCGGCGAGCGTGCCCGTGCCGGTGATTTCCAGGCCGTCATAGGAGGCGCGGACTGCCATGGACATCGGCGCGTCCCCGATGGCCGCGTAGAGTTCCGGTAGGTGCGTGGCGAGGTGCGAGACCGCTCCGAGGGAGCCGATTGCGTGGATGCCCGCAATGTGGACCACGACCCGCTCACCCACGGAGTGCCGTCCGACGTAGGCGATGTCGGCGGTCACGGGCGGGTCGCCGTCCGAGGGGGACTCCCATTGCTCGCCGGTCACGCGGCTGGCGATGCGCCATCTGCCTCCGTCGTCGCGGACGTCCAGCACCGGGTCGGCCGCGAGCAGGCGCGCCGCGGCGGGCGCGGACTTCGGGCCGCAGATCACCACTAGGTCGCCTCCTGGCAATTCCTCGCTGCCGGGTGGGATCTCGAAGCGGGATGCCGCCAGCCCGTAGCCGCTCAGCAGGCGGGCCGTCTCATCCGCGGTCTTGGCGTCCTCTGCCGCGATGAGCGGGCGCTGCCGGTCGGTGACCCCGTAGCGGAGCGGGATGCCGACGCTGACCGGGCCGACGCCGAAGAATGCCCGTTCCCGCGCGGGGGCGCTGCCGCGGATCTGGGTGATGCGGCCCTTGGTCACGCCCATCGCCTCGGCGATCTGCGTGAAGCTCATTCCCAGGTCACGGTGGGCGGCGTCGATCGCCTCCCGGCGCAGCCGCGCCAGCTCCGCCGACCGCTGCTGGTAGACGGTCAGCAGGTCCGTCGCGCGCCGTCCGCGGGCCAGCGGATCGGGCTCGTGCCTCACCTCGTCAAACGGGTCACTCTCGCCGCTCATCACCCAGAGTTTAGACCCCTTGACGAAGCCGGGAAACAGGCTTAGCTTTTTGTTTATCCCCCTAAACATTGAGATTGGGCAAGAAGAGAGGTCTCCGGTCTAGGGGCTAAAAGAACACGGCTCACATGCCGTCCGGGAGAACCGCCGCAGTTGCGGGTTCAGGAATAGGAGATCGTCATGCAGCATGCTGTGCCGGCGACGGAGCTCTCTCCAGGAGAGGCGGTGGACGCGGCGCGACTGGCGCGGCTCGGGCTGCTGCGCGCCGGAGAGGGCTGCGTGATCAGCCCGCTGGCCGTCTTCATCCCGGCCGACGCCGAGGGCACGGCCCGGCCCGTGGAGTTGCGGGACGGCTGCCGTGTCGGGCCGTTCGTGGTGATCTGCGGCGGCACCCGGATCGGGGACGGCGCGCGGCTGGAGGAGCACGTCATCGCCGGCCGCCCGGAACAGGGGTACGCGGTCGGCCATGTCTACCCCGGAGCGGGAGCGGACACGGTGATCGGGGCAGGCGCGGTCATCCGCGCCGGCGCGATCGTCTACGCGGGGACCGAGATCGGGGAGGAGGCCGTGGTCGGCCACCACACGCTGCTGCGCTCCTTCGTGACCGTCGGCAGCGAGACGCAGCTCGGGCACAATCTCACGATCGAGCGCGCCGCCGCCATCGGGAAGTTTGTGCGCTGCTCGCCCGGCAGCCACATCACGAGCTCCTGCGTGCTGGCCGACCGGGTGTTCCTCGGCGCGGGCGTCCGCACCGTCAACGACAAGGAGATGACCTGGCGCGACGCCGACGGCCGCGAGCCCGAACTTGTCCCGCCCGTGTTCGGGATGGGCGCGCGGGTCGGGTCCGGCTCGGTTGTCCTGGCCGGGGTCACCATCGGCGAGCGCGCGCTGATCGGCGCGGGCTCGGTCGTCACCAGGGACATCCCGGCCGGCGCGGTCGCCTTCGGCGCCCCCGCCCGCGTGCGAGGCACGGCCGGAAGGGCAACGCCCTCATGATTACCGGGTGCGCCGCCGCCCGCTGGCTGGATCCGCTGCTGCCGGACCTCCCCGGGCTGACCACGCGGGACGCGGCGGCGCTGGGGCAGTTCGAGGGCGCGTTGCGCGGCCTGCTGGTCACGTACCCGGTCTCCCGGCCCGCGGATACGGGCGAGCGGAGCCGGAACCTGCGCGCGGTCCGGCGCGGCCTGGCGGAGTCCGGGTACCTGGCCCTGGCCGTGCCCGCCCGCGACGGCGGGCACGGCAGGCCGCCGACGGTGCAGGTGCTGCTCCAGTTCACCTGCGGCTACCACGACGTGGACTTGCGCGACTCCACGGGCCTCGGCCACGGCCGGCTGATCGCCATGCACGCAGCACCGCAGACCCGGGACCGCTGGCTGCCCCGGCTGCTGGCCGGGTCCGTGCCGGGGATCGCGATCACCGAGCCCCACGGCGGCAGCCAGGTCCACGCGACCGCGACCCGCGCCGTCCCAGCGGACAGCGGGACCTGGCGAGTAACCGGAACCAAGACCTGGATCAGCCGCCTGACGGAGGCCGCCGTATTCTGCGTCTTCTTCACCGCACCGGACGGGCGGCTGACCGCCGCCGCCATCGATGCGGGCGCCCCCGGCCTGTCGCGCCGGCTAATCACCCCGTCGGGCCTGTCCGGATGGGCCTGGGGAGAACTCCGATTGGACGGCGTAACGGTCCGGCCGTGCGACATCCTCGGCCAGCCCGGCGACGGGATGAGGCTGCTGCGCGACCACTTCGCACGCTACCGGCCCCTGGTCGCGGCGACGGCGCTCGGCGCGGCGGCCGCCGTCCACGACCAGACAGCGGCCCTGCTCGCCGACCGCTGCCAGGCCGGCGTCATCGCGAGGGTTCGCGACAACGCGCTGATTACCCTGGGCCGGACCTGGGCGCAACTGAACGCCGCGCTGCTCGCCGCGGTCACCGCGCACCGGCTCGCCGAGGCCGGGCACCCGGCCGCCCAGGCTTGGGGCTGCGCCGTCAAGGCTCACGGAGCCGATGCCGCCTACCAGGCGGCATCGGAGCTGGCTCTGCTGGCCGGAGCCGCCGGGTTCACCGCTGACTCCCGTACCGCGAAGGCCCGCGGCGACCTCAACGCCCTGCTGTACGCAGACGGCATCCACGACAGCCTCTACCGAGCGGCCGGCCGCGACATCACCGGCCCCAGCCGGGCAACCGCGCCGGAGGCAGCCGTGCCGCCAGTCCCAGCGATGCGAGAAGGACGGGGCGAAGAACGTGTCAGCGCCTGACAACGGGGGGCGGGCCTCCGCCGGAACCGGGGAGCTAGCCGCGGTGTTCACCCGGTTCGCGGAGGACCGCTGCGGGAGCTACGCACCCCTCTACGCGCATCTCGGCAGCCAGGTCGCCCATGACCCGGAGCTGCTCGCCATCGCCGCGCACGCCCGACCGGGCCAGAGCCAGCCAGACCTGATGCTCGCCGCCGTCCACTACTTGCTCGCCCGCCAGCCCAGCTCTCCCCTGGCCCGCTTCTACCCGACACTGGAGGGCGATCCTGCTCCGGCCGACCGCGCATTCCCGGCCTTCCGCGACTTCTGCCTCGCGCGCCGGGATGAGCTTGCCGACTTCGTGGGCACCAGGCTGGTGCAGACCAACGAGGTCCGCCGCTGCTGCTACCTGCTTCCCGCCGTCATGCTAGCCGCGCACCTCGCAGCACCCGCCCCCCTCGCCCTTATCGAGGCCGGCGCGAGCGCGGGACTCAACCTCGGACTCGACGGCTACTCCTACGACTACGGCACCGTCACCATCACGGGCAACGTCCGGTCGCCGCTCGCGCTCAGCTGCGAGCTACGGGGCGGAACCCCGCCACCCCTCACGCTTCCGCCGCCGGACGTCACCTGGCGGGCCGGCATCGACCTCAATCCGCTCGACCCGCTCGATCCCGGCGACGCGGCCTGGCTCCGCGCCCTGGTATGGGCCGACCACCCCGCCCGCGCTCAACTCCTCGACCATGCCCTCCGCGCAGCCGCCGAACATCCGCCCGCTCCGGTGCACACCGGGGACGCGGCCCGGATCCTTCCCGCCCTCGTCGCATCCGCACCGGACGACGCGGCGGTGTGCGTCATGCACACCGCGTTCCTGGCCCACCTCACCCCGCCAGACCGCGACCGCTTCGAGCACCAGGTCGTGGCAATCTCCGTCGAGCGCCCCGTCTACCGGGTAAGCGCGGAATCCTGCGGCGACCCGGCCGAACGGCGCCTGCAGCTGACGACATGCGAGAACGGCACAGTCACGGGCCGCTGGTCACTGGCACGCTTCCAGCCCCACGGCGCATGGCTCGAGTGGACGGCGAGCGGCTCCGGGGCCGGCTAGCGCATTGGACGGCCGTCAGCCGGCCGGACTCCCGTTCTCCAGCGCCGCCACCGTGCCCGCCGCCACCGCGTCCAGGCACGACGCCACCCGCCGCGCCAACAGCGGCGTCACCAACCCCGCGACCTCATCCCGGGCGACGAACACGAACCCGGCAAGCTCGCCGTCCGCCAGCACCATCTCCTTGACGTCCGCGTCCGAAAGGACCCCGCCGTCGTACACGACGATCAGCCCCTCCGGACGCTCCGGCCGCGAAGGGACCCAGTCCACCGCCAGCACCCGGCCCGGCGGCCGGTCCAGCCCGAGCTCCTCGGCGACCTCCCGGCGACATGCGGCATGCGGCGACTCCTCCGCCTCCACCGCGCCGCCCGGAAGATCCCACATCTCCTTGTAAACCGGGTTCACCAGCAGCACCCGGCCCTGCTCGTCGCGGAAGAACGCGGTCGCCGCCGTCCGCTTGCGCGCCAGCGACGCCACGTACTGATCCGGCGGAAGCACAGAGCGTCCAGTCACACCCGAAACACTAACCGCAAACCCACGGACGCTCCCGCCGAACAGCGGAACGGGTAACGCGAGCCGCCTGCAGTCAGGCTCTGCCTGTCGTATCTCCCGATCAGGACCAGAGGTTGTTCCGACAGTGGTCCAGATATAACCTCAGAGCTGCGTCTGCCCGCCGCCACTGACAGGCCCGGCGTGATGCGTATCGGCCGTTGCTGTCAGCGTCGCCGGCATCAGTCCGCCGGGCCGAGCCCTGCGCTTAGGTTCTATTGCCCGGTGCCTGCTGGCAGTGTGACGTCGGCTGCCGGTCGAGCAGGCGTCGCAGAATCGATGCCGGCTACCTCGCGGGCGCCATCCAGGCGTACCATCATCTGGTTGTTGTTGGCGGGCACGAGCCGCATCTCGATCGTCCCGTCTCCGCCGCTGGAAACATCTTTTCGATCTTGGTACGCGGGTGCGGACGCGAGCGCCCCGGCGGGGCTTGGCGTGGGCGCATGGTGCGCATGGGGCGACGTGGACGGGTCGCTTAGACGTTCACTAGGGATGCCGCGTATTTGCCGGCCGCGGCCGCGGCCAGGAAGTACTCGAGGTCCTGGTCAAGCGACCGGCCCATGGTGGACAGCGGGACCGGGCAGCCGCGGAGGGCTTCCTGCAGGCCGTCGAGCGCGACCGTGATCAGGCGGTGGCGGTCGGCCAGGGAGGCCGTGTCGGCGGCCAGCCGGGACGACTGCGGCTCGGGCAGGTCGGGCAGCACAACGTCGGCCGGAGCGAGCGCCACCCGGCCGTAGGCGGTCAGGCTGTGGTGCGAGACGCCCTGGTGGCGCTCTCTGGGGTCGGCGAAGGAGACGCGCAGCGAGCCCACGGGACGGCCGCCCAGGGTCGCCGCCGCGTTGACCGCCTCGCCGGCCGCCACGCCGGAGAAGCCCCACTTGGTTCCGGTGCCCAGGTTGCCGGGGCCCTGCGCGACGATCGCGATGTCGGCGTCGACCACGTGGCGGGCGGTAAGCAGGCCGGAGTGGACGGTCACCGCCTCAAGGTCGCCGCCGAAGGACTGGCCGGTGGTGATCGTCGCGGCCAGCCAGCCCGCCTCGCGCAGCCCCGCGACCGTGCGGGAGAACCACGCCGGGAGCGCTCCGCCGTCGGTCATGACATAGGCGACCCGCAACGCGAAGCCACGGTCCGTTCCATAGGAGCTTTGGATTCCCGCGAGGACCGCGGGCAGGGCCGAGTGGAGATCGGCCACCACCACAGGCATTCTCGTCAGCGAATCCGCTGACCGGAGCGTCTCGTGGTGGGCGGTGCCCTGCTCGTCGGCGCTGGCCACCATCACCTGCAGTGGCGTATACCGAGATTTCACGATATGTCCTCCCATATCGGGATCATCGGTCGGCAGCCGGTCCGGGATCGCCACCACCAGCGCGTAGCCGCCGGTGCCGAGCCCGGCCTCGAGCGCGCCCACGTTCAGCAGCACCCGGTCGCCGACCCGAGGCAACCCGACCAGCGCCGGGTAGGCAAGCGCGCGAATCGAAACCCCGTCCACGGTTACCATGAATTCGGCAGCTCCGGCCCACTCTCGACCCGCCGCCGTGACAGTTCCGTTCCGCCATCGGATCACGACGGCAGACTAGCGGTCGCGGACCACTGAGCGGGATCTCGCCGCGGTTTGTGCGGAGGGGTCCCCAGGGGGGTCTGGGGGGACGGGTAGTCCCCCCAAAGCGCGGGGGGGTCACGGCGGGGGGCCGGGGGGAATGGGGGGACGGGAGCCCCCCATGCAGGGAAATCAGGTCCCCCCCGGGGGAGATAAGGAGACACCAGATGTCGAAGCGCAGGACAGAACGCCTCCTGTCCATCGTGGTGCTCCTGCTGTCGTCGCGCCGGTACCTGTCCGCCGAGCAGATCCGCGCCTCGGTCAGCGGCTACCCGGGGCAGGACGAGTCGTTCAAGCGGATGTTCGAGCGGGACAAGGAGGAGCTGCGCGAGCTCGGCATCCCGCTGGAGACCGGCAAGAGCAGCGTGTTCGACGACGAGATCGGCTACCGGATCCGGCGCCAGGACTATGAGCTCCCCGAGATCCAGCTGGCCGCCGACGAGGCGGCCGTCCTCGGCATCGCCTCCCGGGTCTGGCAGTCGGCCGAGCTGGCCGGCGCCGCCGCGGGCGCGCTGCTCAAGCTCAAGGCGGCCAGCGGCGACATCGACAACGAGGACGACGGCGCCCGGCTGAACCGGTCCATCGAGCCGCGGCTGACCACGCAGGAGCCGTCCTTCGGCCTGCTCTGGGAGGCGGTCCGCGACCGGCGCCCGGTCACGTTCAGCTACCTGGCCAGCGGCCGGTCCGATGCGAGCGAGCGCGAGCTCGAGCCGTGGGGCGTGGTCAACCGGCGGGGCCGCTGGTACGTCGCCGGCCACGACCGGGGGAGGGGCGCGCCGCGGGTCTTCCGGATGAGCCGCATCACCGGGCCGGTCAAGCTGGCCGGCCCGCCGGGCAGCGTCAGGGTCCCCGACGGCGCGGACGTCCGCGAGCTGGTCAAGGACTGGGACCGCACCCCGCCCCGCGACCGCACCGCGGTGCTGCGCATCCGCGAGGGCGCCGGGGTCGTGCTGCGCCGCTGGGCGCGCGAGGTCACGCCCGAGACCGGCGCGGCAGCCGGCTGGGACCGGGTGACCCTCAGCTTCGCGGACGCGGGCTGGTACGCGGAGTACCTCGCCTCGTTCGGCCCGGACATCATGGTGCTCGACCCGCCCGACCTGCGCGAGGGCGTCATCACGCAGCTGAAGGGAGTGCTCGCGTGAGCGTGCCGAGTCCCGCAAGCGGACCGCGGATGGTGACCTCGGCCGAGCGGCTCCGACGCCTTCTCGCGCTCGTCCCCTACGTGGTCGCGCGGCGCGCGGTCGGGCTGGCCGAGACCGCGGCGACGTTCGGCATGACCGAGCGGGAGCTGATCGACGACCTCAACCTCGCCTGGTGCGTGGAGCTCAAGTCCCCCGAGCCGTACTGCCCGATCGACCTCTCCTACGAGGACGGCCTGGTCACGATCAGCCAGGCCGAGTCGATCGCCCGCCCGCTCCGGCTGGCCGCCGACGAGGCGAGCGCGCTCCTGGTCGCGCTGCGGATGCTGGCCGAGGCGGGCGGCGACGGCGACGCCGTCACCCGCCTCATCGCCAAGATCGAGGATGCGGCGGGCGCGTCGGCGGCGGCCAGCTCCCAGGTGTCAATCGAAATCGAAGGTTCGAACGAGAGCGGGGTTCCCGCCGCCATCACCGCTGCCCTGACCGCGGGCAGGCGGGTCCACCTGCGTTACTACGTTCATGGCCGCGATGAAGCGACCGAGCGGGACGTCGACCCGATGAAGCTGCTGGTCGTCGACGGGCGCACCTACCTGGAGGGCTGGTGCCGTCGGGCCGAGGGGGTGCGCAAGTTCCGGCTCGACCGGGTGCTCGACGTCACCGTCCTCGACGTGCCCGCCGAGGTGCCCGAGGAGGCGGAGTCGGTCGACGTCGGCGCCGGGCTGTTCCAGCCGTCGGAGTCCGATGTCCGGGTCGAGCTCGAGCTTGCCCCCGGTGCGCGCTGGGTGGCCGAGTACTACCCGTGCGAGTCGGTGACGGAGCTGGGGGAGGGGCGGCTGCGCATCGTGGTTCGCACTCCGGACACCAGCTGGGTCCGGCGGCTGGCGCTCCGGCTCGGCGAGGAGGCGCGGGTGACGGCCCCGGCCGAGCTGGCCGACGAGGTCCGCTCCGCCGCCGCCGCGGCCTTGGCCCTCTACGACTGAGGATTCTCTAAGGCTCGTCCGGGTAAACCCAGCTCATGGGCGGTGTGTTCACTCTATGTAATCAAACGATTACGCTATGATTGGCTTCGTCCTCACGGAGGTGAGCGGCCGGACGGGGGCGGCGCGCGCGGGCCGGAGCGGCGACGATCAGGCGTGCCGGACGGGGCTCGCGCGGCGGCGCTGGCCTGCGGTGGCCGTCATGGCGGGCATCGCGGTGCTGTTCTACTGCGCGCAGCGCCAGGCCCGGCAGATGGGCGTGCAGTCCGACGGCGCGGCGATCGAGCTCCAGGCCTGGGCGATCCTCCACGGCAACCTGCTGCTGCACGGCTGGTACCTGTCCGACGTTTCCTTCTACACGACCGAGCTGCCGGAGTACGTGCTGGTCGAGATGGTCCGCGGGCTCAACCCGGACGTGGCCCGGCTGTCCGCCGCGCTCACCTACACCTTGCTCGTGGTGCTGGCCGCGGCCGTGGCTTACGGGGCGAGGCCGGCCGATAAGCGGACCGCCGCCGTCCGGGCCGGGATCACCGCCGCGGTGATGCTCGGCCCCACCGCGGCCGCGACCGCGACACTGCTCAACGACCCGGACCACACCGGCACTGCCGTGCCGATCCTGCTCGCCCTGCTGATCCTCGACCGCGCGCCGCGGCGCTGGTGGGTGCCGGCGGTGCTGGCGGGGGTGCTCGGCTGGGCGCTGGTGGGCGACCCGCTGGTGCTGCTCATCGGGGTGGCACCGCTGGTGGTCGTCTGCGGCGCGCGGTCATTCGGCCTGCTCGCGGTCCGGCGGGCGCTGCCCTCGGCCGCCCGGTATGAGCTGTCGCTGGCCGGCGCCGGGGCGGCAGCGGCGGTCGGCGGTTCTGTGCTGAGCCGGCTGATCCGCGCGAGCGGCGGCTTCGTGGTCAGCCCGGACCAGACGCAGTTCGTAGTGAGGTCCGCCGCGATCCCAGGGAATGCCTCGGTGACCTCGCAGGACTTCCTCGGGCTGTTCAGCGCCGACATCTTCGGCGCCCGGCTGGACGACTGGCTGCTGGTGACCGCGGTCCACCTGGTCTTCGCGGGGATGGTGGCGGGCGCGCTGGTGCTCGCACTGCGCGGACTCCGCCGCGACTTCCTTCGCGCCCCCTACCCAGACTCCGTCGGTTCCCGCCCCGATCCCGGCGGCGGCGACCTGGTCGCCCAGCTGCTCGCGGTGGCGATCGTGATCAACCTGATCGCCTACGGGCTGCTCTACACCGGGTCCGGCGCGACGGTACGGGAGATCGCCGCGGTCTTCGGGCTCGGCGGCGCCCTGGCCGGCCGGATGCTGGCCGAGCCGCTGCTCCGCCGCCGCCTTGAGCCGCTGCTCGCCATTGGGGCGGTCGCCGCGATCGCCACGCTGGTGACGGCGTTGGTCACCGTCATCCCTGGACAGCCGGCCTCGGCCGGCCTGGCGCGGTTCCTGTTCGCGCACCACCTGCGGAACGGGGTGGCCGGCTACTGGAGCGCCGACAGCACGACCCTGGTCAGCGGGGATCGGGTCGTCATGCGGTCGGTCCAGTTCAGCCGGGGGCACGGCCTGTCGGTGTACCGGTGGGAACTTGACGGCCGGCTGCTTGACAGCCGGGCCAACGACGTGAACTTCCTCGTCGCCACCGCGCCTGGTCCGCGCGCGGTGACCTCGGCCGAGGCGGTCGCCCAGTTCGGCAGGCCCTACCGGCAGTACGACTATCAGGGCTACGTGATCATGGTGTGGCGGAAAAACCTGCTCAGCGAGCTGGGAAGCTCCTCGGTGACAGGTTAGATCCGGGTCCGGAGGTGGAATGGACACGCCATATCCCCGGCGGCCAAGAAGCCGGAGCAACTTTATGTCGCTGACTCGGCAATTCGTCACGGGGCGCCCGCTATTTTTTGAGGGTGCATGAGAGCGGGCACGGACAACTGACGGTAGCCACCCCCACGGGGGAAGAAACGGCGCGGCCGACCCGTGGGCGGGCGGCCGTGCGGCGGCTGCTCACGGTTACCGCTGCCGCGACGCTGACCGTCGGGCTCTTCTGGTGCTATCTGCTGCAGTCCAGGACGCAGGGGGCCAACTCCGACGCGGTCGGCCAGGTGCTGCAGGGCTGGGAACTGGTGCACGGCAACCTGCTGCTGCGGGGCTGGGCGCTGTCCGACGTGTCGTTCTACACCTTCGAGGTGCCACTGGACGGCCTGATCAGCCTGGTGTACGGGCTGCGGGTCGACGTGGCCCACGTGGCCGCGGCCATCGAGTACGCGCTGCTTGTGCTGTTCGCCGCGCTGCTGGCGGCGGGCGCGGCCCGCGACCGGCGGCGCGGTGTGCGCGAGGCGTGGGTCCGCGCGCTGCTCGCCGCCGGGATCATAGTCGCGCCGGGTGCCAACCCGGGCGCGCATGTGCTGCTGCTGGCACCCGACCACACCGGGATCGGGGTTCCGGTGCTGGCCGCGTTGCTCGTCGTGGACCTGGTGCGGCCCAGCCGCCGGCGGTCCGCGACCGCCGCGGTGCTGCTGGTCTGCCTGATGCTGACCTGGGCGCAGCTCGACGACCCCGTCGCCGAGTTCGGCGGCGCGCTCCCGCTCGCCCTGGCCTGCGCGACGCCGCTGGCCGCGGCCGCGATCCGGCGGCTGGCCGGCCGGATCCGCGGGCGGAACGGCGGGCCCGGGACACCGTCTCTTCCGTTGCGCCGCGAGTTGGCGCTGAACTCCTACGACCTGGCGCTGGTCGTGGGGGCCGTCGTCTCGTACGTCCTGACCGAGACGCTGGTCAAGGTGATCGGCAACGCGGGCGGCTTCTACCTGCACTCGGTCCCGAACGGCCTGCATTTGCGCGGCACGCAAATGCAGGCACTGGGGCAGAACCTGATGTACCTGTTCGGCGCGAACTTGTGGGGGCAGCCGCAGCCGCTGACCGCCTACGCGTACCTGCACCTGGCCGGCATCGCCATCGCGCTGCTCGGGCTGATCGTCGCCATCTGGAACTGGCCGCGGGCGGACCGGGTGACGCGGACGCTCGTCCTCGGCATCCTCATCGTGCTGGCGGCGGGCGCGGTCAGCACGCTCATGACGCCGATCTCGGGCACGCACGAGATCGCCGTTGCCCTGCCGCTGAGCGCGGCGCTGGCGGGCCGCTGCCTGGGACCCCGGCTAGCCGGCCGTCGGCAGGCCAGTGCGCAAGAGCCAGCCGCGTCCGGTCCGAGTCGGTTCGCGCGGATGGTGTCGGCGGCGCGGGTGGCGCTGGCGTGCGTGCTCGTCGCCGTCGGGATCGGCTACCTGGCCAACCTCGGTTATAACGCCAGCCAGCGGTCGAGGCCCGCGGTCAACCAGGCTCTCGCCGACTGGCTGGTGGCGCGCAAGCTAACCAGCGGCCTCGGCGGCTACTGGGACGCGAACATCACGTCGCTTGCCAGCGGCGGCGTGGTTCGCGTCGCGCCGGTGACCACCGACGCCTCGTACGGCTATCTCTGGGAGGCCAAGCGGGCCTGGTTCGACCCGACGGTCTCCGCGGCGAACTTCATCATCGCGCACGAGCAGCGGCTGGGCGTCGGCTACCTGTACATAGGCACGGCCATCCACTGGTACGGCAAGCCCGCGAAGATCTACCACCTCGGGAGGACCGTGGTCTTGGTCTACCACCGCAACCTGCTGCAGAGCACCATCAACCCGGTCCTCGGCTACCTCAACGCGCCCCCGGGCGAGTAAGGCCAGGGCGGCCCGGAGCGGGCCGGGCCGGTCCTCCGCCGCCGGCAGGGCATTACGGTCCTCCGCCGCCGGGCAGGGCATTACGGCCAGGTCGCCACGTCTCGGTTGATCACTTCTTTATCCTCTGTGTGAGCAGTTAGCTACGCTAGGCTTTCGGGTCATGCTGACGGGGGCGGGCGGTCGCATGCGGGTTCGTGCGGCGGCCAGGGCGGGTGGGGCGGGGCGTCTCGGCGATCAGGGCAGCCGTGCCGCGCCGGGATCGCCGCTCCAGCGCAGGCTGGTGCTGGCGCTCGCGCTCGCGGTTGCCCTCGCGGCGCTGTTCGCGCTGGCGCTGAGCCAGTCGCTGATCTCGGCGGCCAACTCCGACGGCGCGGCGGACATCCTCCAGGCGCAGGCGATGCTGCACGGGAACCCGCTGCTGCGCGGCTGGTGGACTTCGGACGTCTCCTTCTACACCACCGAGCTGCCCGAGTACGCGCTCGTGGTGGCGGCCCGCGGGGTGTCCCCCGACGTCGTGCACCTCTGCGGCGCGCTCACCTACACGGTCACGGTCGCGTTCGCGGCGCTGCTCGCCCGGGGGAGCGCGACCGGCATGGCCGGCTGGCGCCGGGCCGGGCTCGCGGTCGGCATCATGCTCGCGCCGTCCATCGCCGACGGCACGGCGGTGTTCCTCGAGAACCCCGACCACTTCGGCACCTCGGTACCCGTGCTGCTCCTGTTCCTGCTCTTGGACTGGGGATACCAGCCGGGCCGACGTGACCGGCCCGTCGGCCGCCGGTACGTGCCCGCCGCGGCCTGCGTGCTGCTCGCCTGGACTCAGGTCGGCGATGAACTGTCCGTGGTAGCGGCCACGGTTCCGGTCGCGGCGGTCTGCGCCTGCCGTCTCGTCGCGGTCGCCGTCCGCCGTCGGCCGCGCGCAGCACTGGGCGCCGGACTGGGCGAAGACGGGCCGCTGCTCGCCGCCGCCATCGCGAGTGTCGTGATCGCCAAGCTCGCGCAGCGCGCCATCACGGCGCTCGGCGGCTTCGATTTGCGGCCGATTGCGGGCGGTCGGCTCGCCCCGATCGGGCGGATCGGCGGCAATGCCCGCCTGCTCTGGCAGTCGATCGTGGTGCTCTTCGGCGCTAACAAGCCGGGCGTGCCGCGCGGGCCAATCGCGATCTCCCGGCACGCCCCGCTCGTTCTGATCGCCGACCTGCACGTCGTCGGCCTCGTGCTGGCCGGCGCCGGACTGGTCGCCGGCATCGCGGTCGGCTTCCTCGGCCGGGTTGGCCGGACGGGGCGAGCGGCCCGGTCAGGCCAGTGGGATATATCCGATGAACCGGATAAATCGGGGGGCTGCGAGGGCGGGCGGCGCGTTAGCCAGATCCTCGTCGTGGCCATTAGCGCCACGATGGCGGCCGCTGTATTCGGCTCGGTGCTGCAAACGCTCGCCAGCGCGCACGAGGTCGCGATCCTGATGCCGCTCGGCGCGGTGCTGGCCGGCCGCACGCTGCCGCCGCTGGCCGCGCGGCTGGCGCCAGGCGCCGGGCTGGCAACCGCGGCGCTCGCGGCGTGGCTGGCCGTCGGCGTGGCCGAGATGGGCTACGCTGCGACGTGGCCGGCGGCGCCGATACCCGTGCAGACCGTCGCCGACTGGCTCGTCGCCCACCACGAGCGCTACGGCCTGGCCGGCTACTGGCAGGCAGCCGAGACCACGGTGACCACCGGCGGCCGGATCCTGGTCGCGCCGGTCACGGATTCGGCCGCCGCCCCGGTCCGGTGGAATGCTTCATCCCGCTGGTACTGGCGGGGTGCGGCCCGCGTGACGTTTGTCATCGCCGAGGTCCGCCACCTGCAACCGGGGGACCCGCTGCCGATCGCGGCAGTGCGCGCCCGCTTCGGGCCGCCCGCCGCCGAGTACCACGTGGGCGACGTCATCATCGTGACCTACCGCTACAACCTCCTCACCCGCCTGCGCGGCGGCGCATTCCCGGGGCCGTCGTGATAACCGGGGAGCCCTGGCAGGTAGCGCCCCGGCCCGCGGACTGCGTCACACCAAGTAACATGGCTAACCAGGCGAAAAGCCGAATTAACGCTTTGTAGCACTTTAGGCCGCATACACCATCCTAATGTGGCCGCGAGGCGAGAACTCGGTGGCAAGTTTCCGTTAACCGCCCGGCTAGGCCAATCCGCCAGCCTGGCCGCAACGAAGGCGAAGTGTAGACTCGGATCAAGGCGAGTCCCTGAGCACGGGACTCAACCCCTGTGACTTAAGGAACGCATATGGACCTGTTCGACAGCCCATGGAAGATTGCGATCATCGCGGTGTTGATCATCGTGCTGTTCGGGTACCGCAAGCTGCCCGAAGCTGCCCGCTCGCTCGGGAAGTCGATGCGCATCCTGAAGACCGAGGTTCAGGGTATGCACGAGGACGACAACACCGAGACCACCTTGAGCGCGGCTGCTCCGGCCGTCACCCCGACCGTCGCCCCGGCGCAGATCCAGCCGGTGGCCACGACGCCGGTTGACGCGCACCAGGCGCAGATCGACGCGCTGAGCGCGCAGCTGGAGAACCTGCAGCAGTCGGTGGCCGCCAACAAGGCGACCGACAGCGCGCAGGCCCAGTAGCACGCGTCACCCCAGCAGAACCGCTTCGGGAAGACGGTCTCAACGATCATGGCATCGAAGCCCACCGCCATCCGGGGTGCCCGCATCGTAGGCGAGCGTTACGCGCGCGCCAAGCGGCAGGCCAACCCGGACGGCCGGATGCCCCTGATGGACCACCTGCGCGAGCTGCGCAACCGGGTGGTCAAGATCGCCGTGGTCATCCTCGTGGGCGCGTGCGTGGCGTGGGGTTTCTACCCCCGGATCTTTAGCTTCGTCCAGCGGCCCTACTGTCAGGCCGTCAACGGCTGCAACACGCGCATTTTCGGGCATTCGCTGGTACTCAACGGCGTGATGGACGGCTTCTATCTGCACATCAAGATCTCCATCATCGCCTCGATCGTCGTCACCAGCCCGTTCTGGCTCTACCAGCTGTGGGCCTTCGTCGCTCCCGGGCTGTATTCGCGCGAGAAGCGCTGGACGTACCTGTTCATGGGTACCTCGGTGCCGCTGTTCGCCCTGGGCTGCTGCTTCGCTTTCCTGGCGATGAGCCGCGGTCTGAAGTTCTTCATCTCGATGGCGGGCGGTCAGCTGACCAACCTGTTCACCGCCGACACCTACATCGGCTACTGGATCGCGATGATCATCGGGTTCGGGCTCTGCTTCGAGGTGCCGCTGTTCCTGGTCATGCTGAACCTGGTCCGGGTCGTCACCCATGAGCGGTTCAAGAAGTGGCGCAAGGTCATCATCTTCCTGGTCTTCGTGTTCGCCGGCATCGCGTCGCCGAGCCCCGACCCGCTGACGATGCTCCTGCTCGGCGGGGTCGTGGTGCTGCTGGTCGAGGTGGCCGAGGTCGTCATCTTCCTCAACGACAGGCGCTACACGCGGCTGCACCCTGACCTGAACGCGAACCTCGCCGATGACGAGCTCTCGCCGATCGAGACGCCCGAGCCGGTCGACGTTGACAGTTCGCTGAACTAGCCGCAGCGAGTAGCGGCACGTCTCACCCGTATCAGGCGGGACCGAAGTCTCATACCCTGGAGCCATGAGCACCCCCGCGGTGGGCCCGGCCGAAAGATACGCGCAGTTCCGCGACCGGCAGGCCAACCCTGAGCTCGCCTCGTTCCGCGATCTTTACGACTTCGAGTTCGACCCGTTCCAGGTCGCCGCCTGCGCCGCGCTGGCCGACGGCGACGGCGTGCTGGTGGCGGCCCCGACCGGCAGCGGCAAGACCGTCGTCGGCGAGTTCGCCGTGCACCTGGCCCTGCAGAACGACCGCAAGTGCTTCTACACCACGCCGATCAAGGCGCTCTCCAACCAGAAGTACAACGACCTGCTCAAGCGCTACGACAGCGACACCGTCGGCCTGCTCACCGGCGATAACGCCGTCAACGGCAACGCGCCCATCGTGGTGATGACCACCGAGGTGCTGCGGAACATGCTCTACGCGGGCTCCGCCACGCTCAAGGACCTCGGTTACGTCGTCCTCGACGAGGTGCACTACCTGGCCGACCGATCCCGCGGCGCGGTCTGGGAAGAGGTGATCATCCACCTGCCCGAGTCGGTCCGGGTGGTGGCGCTGTCCGCCACGGTCTCCAACGCCGAGGAGTTCGGCGACTGGCTCGCCCAGGTCCGCGGCGGCACCGAGGTCATCGTGGACGAGCACCGGCCGGTGCCGCTCTGGCAGCACATGATGGCCGGCCGCCGCCTCTACGACCTGTTCACCGACGGCAACCACCGCCAGGTCAACCCCGACCTGGTGCGGCTGGCGCGACGCGAGGAGATCCGCCAGCCGCGCAGCCGTCATGGGCGGGGCGCCGGGGGCACGGGCGGCCACCGGTCCAGACGGGACGCGCCGCCGTACCGCCCGGAGATCATCGACCGGCTCGACGCGGCCGGCCTGCTCCCCGCCATCACGTTCATCTTCAGCCGGGCCGGCTGCGACGCCGCCGTCCAGCAGTGCCTGCGGGCCGGCCTCCGGCTGACCACGCCCAGCGAGGCCGAGTACATCGAGACGGTCGCGTCCCGGCGCACCAGCGACATCCCCGACGAGGACCTCACCGTCCTCGGCTACCACGACTGGGTGCTGGCCCTGCGGCGGGGCATCGCCGCCCACCACGCGGGCATGCTCCCGGTCTTCAAGGAGGTCGTGGAGGAGCTCTTCACCGAGGGCCTGGTCCGCGCGGTCTTCGCCACCGAGACCCTGGCGCTCGGCATCAACATGCCGGCCCGCACGGTGGTGCTTGAGAAGCTCGACAAGTGGAACGGCGAGGCGCACGTCGCGCTCACCCCGGGGGAATACACCCAGCTCACCGGGCGCGCGGGACGCAGGGGCATCGACGTCGAGGGGCACGCCGTGGTGCTCTGGCAGCCCGGCCTGGACCCCGGCTCGGTCGCCGGGCTCGCGAGCACCCGCACCTACCCGCTCAACTCAAGCTTCCGCCCCTCCTACAACATGGCGGTCAACCTGACCGGCCGGGCCGGCCGCAAGCGCGCCAGCGCCCTTCTCGAGTCGAGCTTCGCCCAGTTCCAGGCCGACCGCGGGGTCGTCGGCCTGGCCCGCAGGCTCCGCCGGGTCAAGGAGGCCGGCGACGACCTCGCCCGGCAGATCAGCTGCGACCGAGGCGACTTTCTCGAATACGCGGCGCTCCGCCGCAGGCTCACCGACGCCGAGCGCGGCGCGTCCAAGGGCCGTGCCTCGGCCCAGCGCGCGCAGGCCCGCCGCGTCCTCGCCACCCTCCGCCGCGGTGACATCATCCGCGTCCCGTCCGGCCGCCGGGCCGGCTTCGCGGTGGTGCTCAACCCGCCGCCCGCCGAGGGCGGCTTCTCGCGCAACCGCGCCGACGGCCCGCTCGTGCTCACCGAGCACGGCCAGCTCAAGCAGCTCTCCGCGGTCGACTTCCCGATCCCTGCCGAGCCCGTCGAGCACCTGCGCATCCCAGGCAGCTTCAGCGACCGCTCGCCCAAGCACCGCCGCGATCTCGTCTCCTCGATGCGGTCCAAGATCGCGGGTCGCGATCTCGGCTACTCGCCGCGCCGGCGCCGGTCCTCGGCCGGCTTCAAAGACGATGAGGATGAACGCACGCGTGACTTCGCATCGGCCGACCGCGATTCCGGGCACGACGGCGACGGCGACGGATCGCGGCGCGGCGCCGCCTCGAACGGCCACGAGTCCACCGGCGATGGCGATGTTTCGCGGGCCCGCGTCACCGCGGCCGGCGCCGACGATTGGGACGAGCCGGTCAACGACATTGACGAGCTGCGCCGCCTGCTCCGCCGGCACCCCTGCCACTCCTGCCCGGACCGTGAGCAGCACGCGCGGGTCGCCGAGCGCTACTTCCGGCAGCAGAAGGAGGTCGAGGACCTGGAGCGGCAGATCAACAGCCGCTCGCACGTGATCGCCCGCACCTTCGACCGGGTCTGCGCGGTCCTCGACGAGCTCGGCTACCTGGACGGCGACACGGTCACGGCTGACGGCCAGCGGCTGTCGCGGCTGTACTCCGAGCTCGACCTGGTGGCGGCCGAGTGCATCCGCCGGGGGCTCTGGGACGGTCTCAACCCGGCCGAGCTCGCGGCCTGCGTCTCGGTCCTGTCGTTCGAGTCGCGTAAGCAGCCGGACGACGCCGATCCCGCCCGGCTCCCCAAGGGCCCGGTCCGCGACGTGCTCACCGCGATGGGGCGAACCTGGGCCGAGCTCGACCAGCTGGAGCGGCGCAACGGCGTCTCGTTCCTGCGCGAGCCCGACTCCGGCTTCGTCTGGGCGGCCTACCGCTGGGCGCGCGGCGTCAAGCTGGAGGACGTGCTCGACTCGGTGCCCGGCCTGACCCCCGGCGACTTCGTCCGCTCGGTCAAGCAGCTCATCGACCTGCTCGATCAGATCGCGGCGGCGGCCGGCTACGGTGCCAAGGGCAACGCCGCAGCCCGGGCGAAGACACGGTCCGTTACTCCCGAGGATCTTGCCCTTTCCCTGCCGCCGGGGGCCGAAGACGCGGCGGGGGGCGCCGAAGAGACGGCGCCCCCGATGACCTCTGACCTGGCCGGGGCCGGCCAGGTGCCCAGCCGCGAGCCCGCCCCGCGCCAGCGCGACGTCGCCGCGACCGCGCGCGCCGCGATCGACGCGATGCGGCGCGGCGTCATCGCCTACACCAACGTGGCGGTCTGAGCCGCCACAGCGCGATCTTGCTACTGGTTGCGGCGCATCTGGGTTTGATACCATGACGGCAGCGAAGGGGGGTAGCCCCGCAGCTGGGATGTCGACATACTGGCGCAGCTCTGGACACCAATACCTCGTGGACCTCGCCGTCATCGCCACCGTCTTCGGCTTGATCTTCCTCGCCGAACTGCCTGACAAGACCGCCCTGGCCAGCCTGGTGCTCGGCACCCGCTACCGGCCGCTGTACGCGTTCGCCGGGACCGCGGTCGCGTTCACGGTCCACGTGGCGCTCGCCGTCGCGGCCGGCAGCCTGCTCACCCTGCTGCCCCACCGCATCCTGCAGGCGATCGTGGGCGCGTTGTTCCTGGTCGGCGCGGTGCTGCTGCTGCGCGGACGCCGCAGTGCGGAAGATGACGAGAACCTCGCGATTGCCGAGGGAACGGCTCCCACCTTCCCGCGGGTGGCGGGTACCAGCTTCCTGGTGATCCTGGTCGCCGAGTTCGGCGACCTGACCCAGATCGTGACCGCCAACCTGGCGGCGAAGTATCACGATCCGCTCAGCGTCGGGCTCGGCGCGGTCCTGGGACTGTGGGCGGTGGCGGCGCTGGCGATCGCCGGCGGTAGGAGTCTGCTCAAGGTCGTGCCGATCACCGTGATCACCCGTGTCGCGGCGGCCATCATGGCGGTGCTCGCCGTGATCAGCATCGTCGCCGCGGTCCGCGGCTGACCACGCCCGGTCCGCGGCTGACCACGCCCGGTCCGCGGCTGACCACGCCCGGTCCGCGGCGCCCAGGCCCATCGGCCACGCTATTTCCAAGTAAAAAGGTCGTAATTATTGACGTGATGAGGTTGGTGCAGGAGGTTTGGAGTGTGTTCGTGGTAGTCGCGTGGCCGTTGCGGGCAGTGGTAGCAGTGGGGCTCGTATGGCTTCATCTATAGACGGGATCTATCGGTTCAGCGGTGGAGTGGCATTTGTCCTTATGCATGACCGGTTGTTACCGTGGAAGAGGAGTTACCCAGGAGGTGTCATGTCAAGCTCAGTAGGCGAATTGATCAAGGTCAGCGCTGCGTGCCCGGAGCTCCTGGCCGCCGACATCCGCCGTGCCGTGCGAGGTGGCGGGTCATGGCAGGAGACCTCCGATCGCGTGGTCGAAGCGCTCCGTAACCGCCTGCCGGGTACGGGCCTGCTCTCCGCCAAGCAACTGGGCGGCGACCCGACCGGCTACCAGACGTACCTGGTGCACGCGGAGCCGGACGGCTCGTTCTCCATCGTTGCGATGGTCTGGCTGCCCGGCCAGCGGACGGCCATCCACGATCACCTGAGCTGGTGCTGCACCGCGGTCCTGCAGGGCACCGAGTACGAAGAGCTCTACGCCTTCCGAGGCGACCACCTTGAGGTAGTCCGGCGGAACGCCAACCCGGTCGGCACGGTCAGCGGGTTCGCCCCGCCCGGCGACATCCACCAGGTCACCAACATCGGCGACGCCGTGGCCGTCTCGATGCACGTCTACGGCACCGACATCAGCCGCGTGGCCTCAAGCGTCCGGCGCGTTTACGACCTCCCGGTCCGCTAGCCCGCCCCACATCTCGCCCGCCCCGCCCCGCCGCTAGCCCGCCCCGCCCCGCCGCTAGCCCGCCCCGCCCCGTCCCGCCGCGCGCCCGTCCCGCCGCGCGCCCGGCACGATCGTGGACCGTTGTGCACACCCCAATGTAGACAACGGTCCACTATCTTCGCCGAGCGCACCTCAAGCGAGATAACAGCAAGAAGCACGGAGTGCCGAGGGTCCTGGCGGGACGCAGCGGGCTAGTTCCGGGCCTTTTGTCGGTCCGGACCGGTCGGCGAGGCGTTGTCCGGTCCCGGCCAGCACCGCGGCAAACCCGACTTGCATCAAGAACTACAACGATATATCGTTGAGATACCAACGAAGGTAGAAAGATGACGGAAAGAAGGTGACGCGCCATGCGTGAGGAATACCGGCGCGGAATGCGAGACGGAGACTGGGGACCGGGCCCAGGCCGCGGTCCGGGCCGCCGAAGCGGCGAGCGCGGTGGAGACCGCGGGGAACGCGGCGACCATGGGGAGCGTGGCCACGGAGGCCGCCACTGGGCGCGGCACGATGGGCCGTTCCCGCCCTTCGGCCCGATGGGCCCGATGGGCCCGATGGGAGGACCAGGCGGCGCGCTGAGCGCGATGTTCGACCGGTCGTTCGGCCGGGGCCCGAGGGCGCGCAAGGGCGATGTCCGCGCGGCCATCCTCGACCTGCTGGCCGAGGGCGGGCAGTGGAACGGCTACCAGCTCATCCAGGAGATCGCCGGGCGTACCAGCGGCGTGTGGCGGCCGAGCGCCGGTTCGGTTTACCCGGCCCTGCAGCAGCTTGAGGACGAGGGCCTGATCGCCCCCGAGGGTGAGGGCCGCCGCCGGATGTACGCCCTGACCGACGAGGGACGGACCTACGCCGAGGAGCACGCCGACGAGCTGAACAGCGCGTGGGACGCCGCCGCGGGGATGACCGACGACGAGGCGGTGGAGCTTGGCGACCTCATCCGCCAGGTCATGGTGGCCGTGATGGAGGTCCGGCGCGCCGGGTCGCCCGAGCAGCTCGCCCAGGCCCGCGCGGTGCTCGCGCAGACCCGCCGCTCGATGTACCGGATTCTGGCCGAAGACGAGCCCGCGGAGGCCGCCGCGGGGTCCGCCGCGACGAGCGAGTCAAGCGAGTCAAGCGAGTCGACGCAGCCCACCGAACCCACCGGGGAGAGCGGCGAGTCGGCTGACACCCCGGACGGCGGCGACTGAGCGGCGCTGTCGTCCGAGGTCAACGACCTCGTTAAACGGTACGGGGAGATTGGGGCGGCCCGCGGCGTCAACTTCGAAGGAACATCGGCCCGGTCTTCCAGGACACCACCCTGACCGGTTCGACCTAGGGAATCATTATGCTGGCCCCGGCCGGAGCGGCAACATGTACCCTACGATCCCATTCTGTTTCTCACAGTAATCGGCGAGCTGTGATATCAAGAATCTTAAGAAAAAGTTAAGACGCGTTAGGATAGCGTTAGGATTTACGCGAATCGACATAATAGACGCGTCGCGCTAGGCCCGGAGGGCAAAAAGGGCGACGCCGGGTGGCTACGGGGGCAAACCACCCGGCGTCGCATTCATCGGCGTTCCGACGGGGGCCCGGAACGCCGGCAGCGGCACCCCGGCGGGGGACCAGGGCACCGATATGAATGGTACACGGAGAGCCCCCCCTATGTGTCAAGACCTAATTTCAGCGAACTCTCTGAAGCTAATCTTGTCTCTCTGCTACCTATGTGCGCACCAGTCCAACATCCTCATCTGCGTACGCAAAGTAAGCATACAGAAACTCAAAGTAGTGAATATGGCGGAGCGGCCGAGCTAGCTCTCTTCCGAGACGGAGCCGGAATCGGAGCCGGGGCCGGAATCGGAACCGGAGGAGACCGAGCCGCCGAAGTCGCCAGCGGCGCCGCCTGGGCGGGCGGGGCCACGACGGGCCAGGGCCGAGGTCGACCGGCTCGACAGGCGCGACCGGTGCTCAAGGAACCCGCGGGTGTTGTCGGGCTCGCGCCCGCCGTTGGCGAAGATCACCGCGATGTACGGGATGATGATCGCGCCGATCGCCGGGATCAGGATCAGCCATCGCAGGTGGGCGACGAACAGCACGATCGCGATGGCGAAGCAGAGGGTCCTGATGCCCATCATGATCAGGTACCGGTGCTGCCGGTACCTGATGTCCTCGGACATCGGCCGCCGCGCCTGGGTTACCAGGTGAACCGGCTGCGCGCGCGCTCCGTGACCCATCCTCATCCCTCCAAGCTACTCCGCATTAAGCGGCTCGCCTACCAACCTACAAGGCGTAGTAGTAAGCCTCCCGGGCCCCCCACCCAGGACAGCCGGAGATAACAGCAAGAAACGCGAAGCGCCCGCTGCGCAACAGGCCGAGCGGGAGCTCGCCTCAGCTCGCCTGGCTCACCGACGACATGTTGAAGCCCTCCACCCGCAGCGCAGGCATCGCGGCCCGGTTGAAGTAGTCGCCCCACTCGCGCGGCAGCGTCCGCTCGGTCGCGCCCACCTCGACCACCCGCCCCAGCATCCCCACGGGTGATTCGTTGAACCGGAAGTTGTTCACCGCCCCGACCACTTCGCCGGATTCCACCAGGTACACCCCATCGCGGGTCAGCCCGGTCAGCAGCAGCGTCTGCGGGTCAACCTGCCGGATGTACCACAGACAGGTCAGCAGCAGCCCGCGCTCGGTCGAGGAGATCATCGACGAGAGCGATGCCGACGCGCCGGGCGCCGTCATGATTAGGTTGTCCACCGCGGGCGTCACCGGAACCCCGGCCGCCTGGGCGGAGAACCGGCTCGAGTGCAGCGCGGACAGCACTCCGGCCGAGATCCACGAGGACCGCCCAGCCGGCAGCCCGTTGTCGAACACCGACGAATCCCGGCCGGACGAGTGCGCCACCACGAACGGCGCGCACCCGAGCCCCCGGTAGCCGGGATCGCTGAACAGGTCAACCGGCACAGAAGCCAGCCGCTCGCCGATCCGCGTGCCGCCGCCGGGCTGCGAGAACACGGTCCGTCCCTCGCCGGCCTCCCGCGCCCCCGCCGACCAGTACATGTAGATCAGCATGTCGGACACGGCAGTCGGCGGCAGCAGCGTCTCATACCGGCCGGCCGGCAGCTCCGCCCGCCGCTCCTGCCAGGACAGCCGCTCCGCCAGATCAAGATCAAGCGCGACCACGTCCACGTCGGTGAAGTCCCGCGTCGCCGCGCCGGCCCACGCGGACCGCGCCAGATCGGCCGACTTGGCGTTCAGCTCGAGCCGCCCGGACGGCTGGTCGTGGCGCAGTCGCATCCCGGCCGAGGTGCCGACGAACGTCGAGGTCACCCCATGCTCGGCGAACCCGTACAGCTTCCGTCCGGCCCCCTCGGCCTCGCGCAGGGTCTCCCCGAGCTGAGCGGCGAAGCCACGGAACACTCCGAAGTCGGTGGCGGCCGAAGGCGAAGACCAAAGATCAGAAGAGTTGGAACGCACCGGTGTTTCACCGGAGATGAGATCCGCTGCGTCCTCTGCGGGCGAGGCCTGCTCGGCGGTCTTCTCCGCCTCCCGCACGAGCTCTTCCACCTGGTCGGTGGAGATGCCGGACCGGGCGACGATGCCGACGCCCGCGGTACCGTCGCGCCGCCGGTCGATCGCGATCACGGTGAGCGAGCGGGTCGCCGCGACGCCGTTGGTGGTGAGCGTGTTCCCGGCCCAGCGCAGGTTCGCGGTGGAGGACTCATCGGCGATGACCACGCACTCGCCGCCGGCCTTGGCCGCCGCGAGCGCCTGCTCGACAAGCGTCTGAGGCGACGTTCCGGCCTCGTTAAGCATTGTTAATTTCCTTCCTCGGCCGTGTTGAGCACCCGCACCGAGCGGAAGAGCGCGGCGGGCGCGCCGTGGCTCACCGGCGCGACCTGGCCCGGCTGGCCCTTGCCGCAGTTGAACGCCCCGCCGAGCACGTACGTCTGGGGGCCGCCGACCGCCTCCATCGAGTTCCAGAAGTCGGTCGTCGTCGCCTGGTAGGCCACGTCCTTGAGCTGGCCGTCGAGCCGGCCGTTCCTGATCCGGTAGAACCGCTGCCCGGTGAACTGGAAGTTGTAGCGCTGCATGTCGATCGACCAGGACTTGTCGCCGAGGATGTAGACGCCGTCCTCGACGCCGGCGATCAGGTCGTCGGCGGACGGGCCGCCCGCGGCGGGCTGCAGTGAGACGTTGGCCATCCGCTGCAATGGCATGTGGCCGGGGGAGTCGGCGAAGGCGCAGCCGTTGGACCGGCCGAACCCCTTGAGCTGCGCCATCCGCCGGTCGAGCTGGTAGCCGACGAGGACGCCGCCGGAGATGAGGTCCCAGGACTGGCCGGCCACGCCCTCGTCGTCGTAGCCGACCGTGGCCAAGCCGTGTTCCTGGGCGCGGTCGCCGGTGACGTGCATGACGGGCGAGCCGTACTGGAGCTTGTTGAGCTTGTCGAGGGTGGCGAAGGAGGTGCCCGCGTAGGCGGCCTCGTAGCCGAGCGCCCGGTCAAGCTCGGTGGCGTGGCCGATCGACTCGTGGATGGTGAGCCAAAGGTTGGACGGGTCGATCACCAGGTCGTACCGGTCGGCCGCGACGGAAGGGGCCGTGAGCTTCTCGGCCAGCAGCTCCGGCAGCTCGGCGAGCTCGGCCGGGAAGTTCCAGCCGGTCCCGGTCAGGTACTCCCAGCCCCGGCCGGCCGGCGGCGCCAGCGTGCGCATGTCGTCGAACCCGGAGTCGGTGACCGCGGTCGCGGTGACCACCGGGTGCAGCCTGACCCGCTGCTGGGTGGCCGTGGTCGCGCCGTCGGTGTAGAACTTGCACTCCTTGACCTGGTACAGGCTCGCGTCGGCGTGCGTGACGGCGGGGTGCGCGGTGAGCCGGGTGGACCAGGCGGCGAGCAGGTCCGCCTTCTCCTTCGGCGAGACGTCGAACGGGTCGATGTCGTAGGCGGAGACCCAGGTGACGTCGCCGTAGCCGGGCTCGGCCGCGAGCTCGATCCGCTCGGTGTTCATCGCGGCGGCGACGCTGGCGACCTCGACCGCGTGCCGGGCCGCGTCCCGCGCCGCCTCCGGCGTCAGGTCGACCGCCGACGCGAACCCCCAGGTGCCGTCCACGATGACGCGCACCGCGAGGCCGCTGTCGTCGCCGTCGGAGAGGGCCTGCAGCCGGGAGTCCGACAGCGCGATCCGCTGCCCCCGCACCCGCTCGACCCGGAAGTCGGCGTGGTCGGCGCCAAGCGTTCTTGCCGTCTCGAGCGCGGCATCGGCGAGATTTTTCAGCGGCAGGGCCGCGAACTCAGCGTCGATCCGTCCGTTGTGATCATCCACGCCACAAGAACCTATCCCACGAACAGCTGCGATCCCTAACAGATAAGCCCCGCCGCGCCGTTCCGCCCTCAATGTCCGTATTGCCCCCACCCCCGAAACCTGAACTCATACCCATGTCGCTGGCGCGGCATCGGTCCAGGGGCGGCCCGACGTTGCCACGGGAATGGCCGGGCGGTCGTCCCAAGTCTAACGCACGAGATAACAGCAAGAAGCGCCTGGCGCCTCATGCGCCCCGCGCCCCCTGTCGTCTCCACCCCGCCCATCCCCCGGGCCCCCCGTTCGCCCTGCGCCCCCCGTTCGCCCTGCGCCCCCCGTTCGCCCCGGGCCCCCATTCGTCCCGGGCCCTCGCGCCGCTGCCCCAAGGACATGTCGCCTGGCACGCCTGCCTCACGCCCACTCACCCCCGCCCCGCGCCAACCACCGTATATTCACCGTGTTCGAGTCGTCCGATACCCTAGGAGGGTATTACGGGGTCGCGTTGATCGTGTTTTCCCATGATCACGAAGGATTGGTGTAGCTATACGATTCGGATCCTTCACCAGGATTAAATCCTTCGTGATCATGGCCACTCTAAGTGTCCTGAATATGACCTTAAATCCGAAATGTCGCGATCCCCATACCCATGTCACTGGCGCGGCATCGGTCCAGGGGCGGCCCGACGTTGCCACGGGAATGGCCGGACGGTCGCCCCAAATCTAACGCACGAGATAACAGCAAGAAGCGCCTGGCGCCTCATGCGCCCCGCGCCCCTGACTGGTACGGAGCGGTGGGGAGCGGCCGGGAGCGGTACGCTCTGGTTCGACTGCGAGGAGGATGGACGTGGGACGTTCGGTGCTGGTGACCGGCGGGAACCGGGGGATCGGGCTGGCGATTGCGCGGCGGCTGGCGGCCGACGGGGACAGCGTGACCGTAACGTCCCGGTCGGGCGACCCGGTCGAGGGGCTGGCCGTGGTCCAGTGCGACGTGCGCGACGCGGCGTCGGTGGACGCGGCGTTCACGGCCGTCGAGCAGGAGCAGGGGCCGGTCGAGGTGGTGGTGGCCAACGCGGGCATCACCAAGGACCAGCTGCTCGCGCTGATGAGCGAGGACACGTTCACCGACGTGCTCGACACCAACCTGACCGGCGCCTACCGGGTCGCCAAGCGCGCCGTGCGGCCGATGATGAAGATGCGGCGCGGCCGGATGATCTTCATCTCCTCCGTGGTCGGGCTCTACGGCTCCGGCGGGCAGGCCAACTACGCGGCGTCCAAGGCCGGGCTGGTCGGCCTGGCCCGCTCGCTTGCGCGCGAGCTCGGCTCCCGCGGCATCACTGCGAACGTGATCGCACCGGGGTTCGTGGACAGCGACATGACGGCGGTCCTGTCCGACGACCGGAAGACCGCCATCCTGGGCGCCGTCCCGCTCGGGCGCTACGCCTCGGCCGACGAGGTGGCGGGCACGGTCGCGTTCCTGGCGGGCCCGGACGCCGGCTACGTCACCGGCGCCGTCATCCCGGTCGACGGCGGCCTCGGCATGGGCCACTGAGTTGGGCGGCCGATGGCAAAAATCGCCATGTTATCGGCCGCCCAACTCAGTGATGTCTCCCGGGGGACAGCCTTCCGGCATCGGGGGCTCCCGCCCCCGATCACCCCCCTCCCCGTACCTCCCGATGCGGCCTACGGCCGGCCGCGGAAGATTGGAGAGAAGCTACAACTTTCGCGCGCCGAAGTTCGTGACGCGCGGCATCGATGTGTCGAACCTCTACACGGCAATGTAGGCAGCGACGTTTCCCGCACCAAGACCATGAAAGCTGGTTCCTGATGGGCATCCTCGACGGCAAGCGGATCCTGGTGACCGGCGTGCTCACCGACGCCTCGATCGCCTTCCACGTGGCGCGGGTAGCGCAGGAGCAGGGCGCGACCGTTGTGCTCACCGCGTTCCCCCGGCCGACGCTCGTGCAGCGGATCGCCAAGCGGCTGCCCAGGCCGGCGCCGGTGATCGAGCTCGACGTCACCGACGTGGCCCAGCTCGACTCGCTCGCGGACCGGGTCCGCGAGCACGTCGACGGGCTGGACGGCGTGGTGCACTCGATCGGGAACGCGCCGCAGTCGGCGCTCGGCGGCAACTTCCTCGCCACCCCGTGGGAGGACGTCGCCAAGGCGGTGCAGGTCTCCACCTTCTCGCTGAAGTCCCTGGCGATGGCGGCGCTGCCGCTCATGCCGGACGGCGGCTCGGTGGTCGGCCTGGACTTCGACGCGTCCGTGGCCTGGCCGGGCTATGACTGGATGGGCGTGGCCAAGGCGGGCCTTGAGTCCTGCGCCCGTTACCTGGCCCGCGACCTCGGGCCGCAGCGCGTCAGGGTCAACCTGGTGGCGGCCGGGCCGCTGAAGACGATGGCGGCGAAGTCCATCCCCGGCTTCGACAAGTTCGAGGACGTCTGGTCGGAGCGGGCGCCGCTGGGCTGGGACATCGCCAACCCGGAGGCGGCGGCGCGGGCCTGCGTCGCGCTGCTTTCCGACTGGTTCCCCGCCACTACAGGCGAGATTGTGCACGTCGACGGGGGTGTGCACGCGGTCGGCGTCTGAGCCGCCGCCACCCGCCTAAGGGCCGCGGCCAACGGGACGGGCACGGTTCCCGCCGTTCGCCTTGCGCGGCGGGCGGTTGGTCCGGATACTCGCTATTCATGGGAGGTTCTACGGCCGAAAGCCCGACGCCGCCGGAGGTTCAGCGGGCCCCCGGCGGTTTGCGCGCCTCCGACGCCGAACGGGACGAAGTGGCGACCAGGCTCAAGGATGAGTTCGCCGCGGGGCGCCTGTCGCATGAGACGTTCCTGTACCGGATGAACGCGGTGCTTGAGGCCAGGCAGCGCGCCGAGCTGCCGCCCCTGCTAGCGGACCTGCCCAGCCAGCCCGCGCACCAATCGAGCTCCGCCGCGGCCGCCGCCGGTCGCTCCGTTACCGGCTGGTTCCGAGGCACGTGGTCGCGGCTCTCCGGATCGGTCGGCGCCGGCCGTCGTGACCGCGAGACCGGGCCGCGGTCGCCGGTCCCGCCTGCTGTCAGGGCAAGCCACGTGCTGACCATGGGCTTGCGCGCGTCGGCCGATGTCACCAGGCCTCGGCCGCTGGAGTTCCCGCGCGGCACCGGCGACCAGTTCAGCATCGGCCGAGACGCCAGCTGCGACCTGGCGATCGCCGACATGACGGTCTCCCGGCGGCACGCCACGCTGGAGCGGACGCAGGACGGCTGGCTGCTCGCCGACCTGGAGTCGACCAACGGCACCCGCGTCAACGGCTGGCGCGTCCGCGGCAAGGTCGCGGTGACCCCCGGCGACCTGGTCAGCTTCGGCAACGCCGAGTACCGTGTTAGCTCTGTTAGCTCTGTTATCTAGGGGGGACGACCCCCCAAGACCCCCCCGCGCTGTGCTAGCCGGGGGGACGACCCCCCAAGACCCCCCCGCGCTTGGGGGGACTGCCCGTCCCCCCAAACCCCCCTGGGGGGGTGCCGCACAAGGCGCGGCACCCCCGTGGCGTGCTAGCCGGGGGGACGACCCCCCAAGACCCCCCCGCGCTTGGGGGGACCGCCCGTCCCCCCAAACCCCCCTGGGGGAGTGCCGCATAAGGCGCGGCACCCCGGGCCCGTGATTGGGGTCGGAGCCTGGCGGTTCCGGGTTAATGCCGAAGATGTTCTAAAGTCTGGATACGTGACCACTGTTCTGCTCGTCCGACATGGCCTGACCGCTATGACGGGACAGGTGCTGACGGGCTGGACGCCGGGCGTCGGCCTCGACGACCGGGGGCGCGCGCAGGCGCGGGCGCTGGGCGCCCGGATCGCTCCGGTGGTGCTCGACGCGGTCGTGACGAGCCCGCTTGACCGGTGCCGGCAGACGGTAGCCGAGCTCATCGCGGTAAGGAACGGCCACCCGGGCCCGGCTGACCCGGTCGTCGACGCCCGGGTCGGGGAGTGCCGGTACGGCGACTGGACCGGCAAGCCGCTCGCCGAGCTGGCCAAGGACCCCCTCTGGCCGGTCGTGCAGGCGCACCCGAGCGCGGTCAGGTTCCCCGGCGCCGAGGGGGAGTCGATGCTCGACATGCAGCACCGGGCGGTCAGCGCGATCAGGGAGTGGAACGAGCGGCTCGGCCAGGACGCGACTTACCTGATCTGCTCGCACGGCGACGTGATCAAGGCGATCGTGGCCGACAGCCTGGGGCTCCACCTGGACCACTGCCAGCGCATCATTGCCGATCCCTGCTCGCTCACCGTGATCAACTACACACCGATGCGCCCGTTCCTGCTCCGGCTGAACGACATCGGCGGCGGCGTGGCTGATCTCCTGCCCGCAGCAAAGCAGCCGAGCGCCAACAGCGATGCCGTGATCGGCGGCGGCGCAGGTATCACTACTGCGGTTGCCGCCGCGAAGTTTGGGTCTTCGAAAAACAAGGCCGCAGAGCTCGGCGCGCGTACCGACGCCGACGGTGCGGAAGGATAGGACTCATGCCGGTCTTTTACTATGACCCGCCGGACAGGTTCGTGGCCGGATCGGTAGGGCAGCCGGGTGACCGGACGTTCTACCTACAGGCGACCTCGGCTGGCCGAGTGACCAGCGTCGCCCTGGAGAAATTCCAGGTCAGCCTGCTGGCCGAACGTCTCGACGAGCTTCTCGACGAAGTGCTCAGGCGCACCGGGGCCGCGGAGGAGATCCCGGAGACGGCCCCGCCGTCGCTGCGCGACGACGGGCCGCTGGACCTGCCGCTCACCGAGGATTTCCGGGTCGGCGCGATCGCCCTGGCCTGGGACAGCGACGGCGACCGGGTGGTCATCGAGGCGCAGGAAGACAGCGACGCGCCGATCGAGCCGCTGTCAGAGGACATTCCCGTCGACGGTCCCGGCGTGCTCCGGGTGCGGATCACCCCGAGCGCGGCCCGTGCGTTCGCGCACCGCGCGCTCAGCCTGGTCGCGGCCGGCCGGCCGCCGTGCCCGCTGTGCGGGCTGCCGCTCGACCCGTCCGGGCACGTCTGCCCGCGGCAGAACGGTCACCGGGCCAGCCGTGCCTGATAACGCAACGGCCGACGACGACACGGAGTTGCCGGAGGGAGAGCAAGAAGCGCTGGAGCTGCTCGAGCGCGGCACGCTGACCGTGCAGGGCCGCATCGTCGAGGCGTCGAACGCGACTCTGCTCTGCACGATCAGGGCGGCGGGCACCGAGGTCACCTGCGTCTACAAGCCGGTCGCGGGGGAGCGCCCGCTGTGGGACTTCCCGACCGGCACCCTGGCCGGCCGCGAGATCGCCGCCTACCTGATCTCCCGGGCCGCCGGGTGGAACTTGGTACCGCCCACGGTGCTGCGCGACGGCCCGTTCGGCCCCGGCATGTGCCAGCTCTGGATCGACCTGGACCCGAACGTCGACCTGATCACGCTCTCCCGCCGTATCGATCACGCCGGGCTGCGGGAGATGGCGGTCTTCGACGCGGTGATCAACAACGCGGACCGGAAGATCGGCCACCTGCTCCCGGTCCCCGACGGCCACCTGTACGGCTGCGATCACGGGATCTGCTTCGCCGAGGAGTACAAGCTCCGCACCGTGCTCTGGCAGTGGCGCGGCCGGGCGCTGCCCGGCCGCTCGGTCGAGGTCCTCCGCCGCCTCGCCGACGAGCTGGCGAGCGGCTGGCTCGCCGAGGAGCTGAGCCGGCACCTGACCAGAACCGAGCTCGCCGCCACGCTGTCGCGCGTCGAGGTGCTGCTGGCCAGCCGGGTACACCCCTACCCCCCGGAGGACTGGCCCGCCATCCCCTGGCCCCCGGTCTAAATCCAGACTCGTCAGAACTCGTCGCCGTCCCCGGCGGCGCCGCGGCGGCGCAGGTACCGCTCGAACTCGCGGGCGATCGCGTCGCCCGACGCCTCGGGCAGGTCGGTGGCGTCCTTGGCCTCCTCGAGCGTGCGGACGTACTCCGCGACGTCGGAGTCCTGCTGCGCGAGCTCATCGACGCCGCGCTCCCATGCCCTGGCCTCCTCGGGCAGGTCGCCCTGCGGCAGCGACAGGTCGAGCACGTCCTCGACCGAGCGGAGCAGCGCGAGCGACACCTTCGGCGACGGCGCCTGCGCGACATAGTGCGGCGCCGACGCCCAGAGCGAGATGGTGGGGATGTCGGCGGCGGCGCAGGTGTACTGGAGCACCCCGACGATCCCCGAGGACCCCTTGTAGTCGTTCGGCTCCGAGCCGACCCCGCGCAGCAGCTGCGGATCCGAGGTGCTGACCTGGACCGGCACCGGTCGGGTGTGCGGGGAGTCGGCGAGCAGCGCCCCCACGAGGATGAGGAGCTCGACCCCGAGCTCGGTCAGCCCGCTGATGACCTCGTCGGTGAATCCGCGCCAGCGCATGTTCGGCTCGACGCCGTGCACGAGCACGATGTCGCGGGAGAGCCCGGTGGCGGACGCCCTGGCGAGGGAGAGCCGCGTGGTCGGCCAGACCAGCCGCTCGGTCTTCCCGGCCACCACGTCGATCACCGGCCGGTTGACCTGAAAGTCGTAGAAGTCATCGGGGTCGATCGCGGCAATGGGAGTGGACTGCCACGCGATGCCGAGGTGGTTGACTACGCCGCTGGCTGCCTCGGCCGCGTCGTTCCATCCCTCGAACGCGGCGATCGCCACCGGGTTGACGAGCGGTCCTTCGACGTCGCTGAACTTGATGACTTCACCTCCGCAAGTGCCGCGAGCCTACGCCCGCGACTACAGCCTACGTCGCCAGAGACTGTCACCGTGCTACCTGTGTGCGGCACAGTTTTCCGCGGCGCTTCTTGTTATGACAGCATAAAAACCATAGACTCTGGAACTCTATGAGCAGTCTTGTGATTGAAGAGGCCGCGCAGCGATCCGCCGCGCTCCGGTCCGCCCTCGCGGCCCGGGTCGTCATCGCGGACGGCGCGATGGGCACGATGCTGCAGGCGAGCGACGCGACGCTCGCCGATTTCGAGGGTCACGAGGGCTGTAACGAGGTACTGAACGTCACCCGACCGGACATTATCGTCGGCATCCACCGCGCCTACCTGGCGACCGGCGCGGACTGCGTCACCACCAACACCTTCGGTGCCAACCTCGCCAACCTCGGCGAGTACGGCATCTCCGAGCGGATCGCCGAGCTCGCGGAGGCCGGCGCGCGGCTGGCCCGGCAGGCGGCCGACGAGTTCACCGCCGCCGACGGCAGGCCGCGCTGGGCGCTCGGCTCGATCGGCCCGGGCACCAAGCTTCCCACCCTCGGCCACGTCACCTTCCGCGTGCTCCGCGACTCCTACTACGAGAACGCGGCCGGCCTGCTCCGCGGCGGCGCCGACGCCCTGATCATCGAGACCTGCCCGGACCTCCTCCAGGCAAAAGCCGCGATCATCGGCGCTAAACGAGCCGTGGCGGCCCTGGCACCGAACGCGGTCGTGATCGCGTCGCTGACCATCGAGACGACGGGCACCATGCTGCTCGGCACCGAGATCGGCGCCGCGCTGACCGCCCTCGAACCGCTCGGCATCGACCTGATCGGCCTCAACTGCGCCACCGGGCCCGGCGAGATGAGCGAGCACCTGCGCTACCTCGCCGCCAACTCCCCGATCCCGATCTCCTGCGAGCCCAACGCCGGGCTGCCCGAGCTGACCGCCGACGGCGCCTACTACCCGCTGACGGCGGCCGAGCTGGTCGACGCGCACGAGCGGTTCGTCACCGAGTTCGGCCTCGCCCTGGTCGGCGGCTGCTGCGGCACCACCCCCGAGCACATCGCCGCGCTGGTCGAGCGGCTCGGGGTCACCGCGGACCGGCCGGACGGGCGGCCGCTCGCCCAGCGCAGCCCCAGGCCCGAGGCGGGCGTCGCCTCCCTCTACAGTCACGTGCCGTTCCGCCAGGACACCGCGTTCCTCGCGATCGGCGAGCGGACCAACGCCAACGGCTCCAAGGCGTTCCGCGATGCGATGATCGCCGACAGGTACGAGGACTGCGTGTCGATCGCCAAGGACCAGACCCGCGACGGCGCGCACCTGCTTGACGTGTGCGTCGACTACGTGGGCAGGGACGGCGTCAACGACATGCGCGAGATCGCCCGGCGGCTGACCACCGCCGCGACGCTGCCGCTGGTGCTCGACTCGACCGAGCCTGCCGTGATCGAGGCGGGCCTTGAGCTGATCGGCGGCCGCTCGGTCGTCAACTCGGTCAACTACGAGGACGGCGACGGCCCGGACTCCCGGATGGCGCGGATCATGCCGGTCATCCGCGAGCACGGCGCGGCCGTGGTCGCGCTGACCATCGACGAGCAGGGCCAGGCCCGCACCGCCGAGTGGAAGCTCGCGGTCGCCGAGCGGCTGATCGGCGACCTGACCCTGAACTGGGGGATGCGCGAGCAGGACATCATCGTCGACTGCCTGACCTTCCCGATCGCCACCGGCCAGGAGGAGACCAGGCGGGATGGCATCGAGACGATCCAGGCCATCGGCGACCTCAAGCGCCGACACCCCGACGTGCAGACCACCCTCGGCGTCTCCAACATCTCGTTCGGCCTCAAGCCCGCCGCCCGCGCGGTGCTCAACTCGGTCTTCCTGCACGAGTGCGTGCAGGCCGGGCTCGACTCCGCGATCGTCCACCCCTCGAAGATCATGCCGCTCGCTCGCATCCCCGATGAGCAGCGCGAGGTCGCGCTCGACTTGGTCTACGACCGGCGGCGGCCCGGCTATGACCCGCTGTCGACGATGCTGGAGCTGTTCGAGGGCGTGGACGCGACCTCGGCCAAGGCCGAGCGGGCGGCCGAGTTCGCCTCGCTGCCGCTGGTCGAGCGGCTCAAGCGGCGGATCATCGACGGCGAGCGGAACGGCCTCGAGCAGGATCTGGACCTGGCGCTGACGGAGCAGCCCGCGCTGGCGATCGTCAACGACATCCTGCTCGACGGCATGAAGACGGTCGGCGAGCTGTTCGGCTCCGGCCAGATGCAGCTCCCGTTCGTCCTGCAGTCCGCTGAGGTGATGAAGGCGGCGGTCGGCTACCTGGAACCGCACATGGAGAAGACCGCCGACGGCGGCCGGGGCCGGATCGTGCTCGCCACCGTCCGGGGCGACGTGCACGATATCGGCAAGAACCTGGTGGACATCATCTTGTCCAACAACGGCTACGACGTGGTGAACATCGGCATCAAGCAGCCGGTCTCCTCGATTATCGCCGCCGCCGAGGAGCACGGCGCCGACGTCATTGGCATGTCCGGCCTGCTGGTCAAGTCCACCGTGGTGATGCGCGACAACCTCGCCGAGCTGAACGCCAGGGGCCTGGCTCGCCGCTGGCCGGTCCTCCTCGGCGGCGCGGCCCTGACCCGCTCCTACGTCGAGCAGGACCTCGCCGCGCTCTTCGAGGGCGAGGTCCGCTACGCCCGCGACGCCTTCGAGGGGCTGCGCCTCATGGAGGCCGCCATGGGCGTCAAGCGGGGCGTCCCCGGGGCCGCCCTGCCCGCCCTCCGCCAGCGCCGCGTCAACCCCCGCCCCGATCCCCGCGCCGCCGCCCAGACCCTGTCAGCCGCGCCGTCGACCCCGATAGGCGATGCCGTTGGCGTCGGTGACAGATCCACCGCGCGGGTTTCGGCGCAGGCGCGGGTCCGGTCGGCGGCCGTCGCGGTCGACAACCGAGTGCCCGAGCCGCCGTTCTGGGGAACGCGCATCATCAAGGGCCTGCCGCTCGCGGAGTACGGGGCGTTCCTCGACGAGCGGGCCACCTTCATGGGCCAGTGGGGCCTCAAGCCGTCCAGGAAGGCGGGCGGCCCGTCCTACGAGGAGCTCGTCGAGACGGAGGGGCGGCCGAGGCTGCGGATGTGGCTGGAGCGGGCCCAGACGGACGGGCTGCTGCAGGCCGCCGTGGTCTACGGCTACTTCCGCTGCGTCAGCGACGGCAACGACCTGATCGTGCTCTCGGAATCGGGGCAGGAGCAGGAGCGGTTCTCGTTCCCGCGCCAGCAGCGCGACGACCGCCTCTGCCTGGCGGACTACTTCCGGCCCGCGGCGTCGGGTGAGACCGACGTGGTCGCCTTCCAGCTGGCCACGATGGGCCCGGCGGTGTCCGAGGCGACGGCCGAACTGTTCGGCAGGAACGCCTACCGCGAGTACCTGGAACTGCACGGTCTCTCGGTCCAGCTCACCGAGGCCCTCGCCGAGTACTGGCATGTCCGGGTCCGGCAGGAGCTTGCCATCTCCGCCGCCGACCCGTCCGAACTCGACGGGTTCTTCAGCGTGAAGTACCAGGGCGCCCGGTACTCGATCGGCTACCCGGCCTGCCCGGACCTGGCCGACCGCGCGAAGATCGCCCGGCTCCTGCAACCCGAGCGGATCGGCGTCGAACTCTCCGAGGAGATGCAGCTCCACCCCGAGCAGTCCACCGACGCCATCGTCGTCCATCACCCGGCTGCGAGATACTTCAGCGTGTGAAAGTGGCAGCTGGGCTCGCGGCGGTGCTGTTCGACATGGACGGGCTGCTCGTCGACACCGAGCCGCTCTGGTTCGAGACGGAGATCGAGGTCATGGCGCGGCTCGGCGCGCCATGGATCAAGCAGGACCAGGCCGCGCTGCTCGGCGGGTCCATGCAGCGGACGGTGGCCTACCTGCTCGCCAAGGCGACCAGGCCCGCGTCGCCGGCCGAGGTCGAGCGGTGGATGCTCGACGGGATGCTCAGGCGCGCCGACGCCGGCCGGGTGACGGTGCTGCCCGGTGCCCGCGAGCTCCTCGCCGAGGTGGCCGCCGCCGGGCTCCCGTACGCGCTCGTCACCTCCTCGCAGCGAGCGTTCGCCGAGGCCGTGCTGGCCGGCACCGGGTTTCGGTTCCCGGTGACCGTGTGCGGCGAGGACGTGCCCGCCACCAAGCCCGACCCCGCCCCCTACCTGCTCGCCGCCAAGCTGCTCGACGTCGAGCCCGGCCGCTGCGCGGCCCTGGAGGACTCGCCGAATGGCATCGCCTCCGCGACCGCAGCCGGCTGCCTGGTGGTCGCGGTGCCGTCGTTCGTGGCCATACCGCCCGCCCCTGGCCGTCTCGTCGTCGCCTCCCTGCGCGACGTCACCCTCGCCACCCTCCACGCCCTGACGGGATAACAGCAAGAAGCGCGAAGCGCGGGTTGGCGGGGCGGCGTTCCGCGCACTAGTCGAGATATGTCACGATGGAGGGAGCAAGGGAGGCGTGTCATGAGCTATAGCAGCATCGAGTGGCTCCCGCTCGCCGCGGGACTCACCGTGCTCGGCCTATTGCTGAGCTATGCCGTTTTCCGGCGCTCCGGGGTCCGGCCGGCGCTGCGCGCCGTGGCCGTGTCGTTGCTGCCGATCGCGGCCTATCTGACCGGCGCGATCGAGATGTTCTGGAAGATCGGCGTGGCGATCGGGCAGTTCGGCACCGGGTTCGCGTTCTCCACCACCAAGTGGGCGGGCATCGGCGTGACCGGGCTCGCGATCGCGCTCTTCCTCGCGGCCGGCGGCCGGGTGCGCCGCAAGGCATCCAGGGAGGCGCGTAAGGCCGCCCGCGGCAAGCAGGAGGACGCTGGCGTCGAGAGCGGGGCCGGTCGGCGTGACGCGCTCACCGGGGCGAGGACGCCCGCCACGCGCGCCGTGGCCACGACCCAGACCCCGGTCCCCGCTACCCGCAAGTCCGAGTCAGCCCCCGCGAACGCATCCCGCAAGGCCGCGCCGTCCGACGACGACGACCTGAAGGACATCGAGGACATCCTTCGCAAGCGCGGGATCTGACGGTTCCCCCCGCTCGCTTCCGGGCGCGCCCTCCGGCTCACGGGGTTGCTTCGCTTTGTCACGCATACCAATAGGCCCTGCTTTCGCATACCAATGAAACCACTGTTACGCACCTTGATTAAATACAAAAAAGATGCCACTGTGGCCTTCGGGTTTTGTGAGTAAGAATGGTATCGGTGTTGCGCGTGCTTGGCATTCGAGCGCACAAGCTGGTCGCTTGATTGCGACTCGATAAAGCACAACATAACGCGATAGAGCGTTGATCTTCTTTAATTCTGGCTGCTGGAAGTTAACTGTTACATAACGGTTTTCCGGCGGAAGGTTGCAATTGTGTCCCCAGTCTGGTTTCTGCCGGATGGACCGCGCATATTTAGCCATAGAGAGACATCCACTTCCGAGCATCCAAGCCCTTGCGCCCGAGAGTTCCCCCCAACCCCGTAAGGACCCGAATGTTCCACTAACCTCGTAAGGAGCTGCCCACCATGGGATCCGCCCACGTGCAGCGGGGAAAGCCATGCGCCCGCTGTTGGCTCACCATCAGCCGTAAAGCAGCGGCGATCTGCGGAGCGGTCGTGCTCGCGGTAGTCGCCGCCGCCTGTTCGTCCGGTTCATCCGGCACCGGCGGCGGCACCAGTACAAGCAACCCCGCCGCGAGCAGCCTGACCACCAACGGCGACATCGCGACGTGGGCGGAGATCCCGGGGTTCGTGCCGAACTTCATCTTCCCGTTCACCACGCCGGCCGATTACGGCATCTGGAACCTCGACGATATGCAGTTCCTGATGTACCGGCCGCTGTACTGGTTCGGGAACGGCGAGTCGCCCACGATCAACTACCCGCTGAGCCTGGCGGGGGCGCCGGTATGGTCGTCGAACAGCAAGTCCGTGACGATCACCCTCAAGCCGTACAAGTGGTCCGACGGGGAGACGGTCGACGCGACCGACGTCCTGTTCTGGATGAACATGTTCAAGGTGGAGAAGGACAACTTCGGCGGCTACGTGCCGGGCGATATCCCGGACAACATCGCCTCGGTGAAGGCGCTGTCGGCCACTTCGGTCCAGTTCAACCTGACCAAGGCGTACAACCACAACTGGTTCCTGTATAACGAGCTGCCGACGATCACGCCAATGCCGGACGCGTGGGACCGCACCGCCAGCGGGCCGAGCAACTGCGCCACCGACGTGAGCGACTGCGCGGCCGTCTATAACTACCTGATAGCGCAGAACAGGGACCTGTCCAGCTACGCGACGTCCCCGATCTGGTCCGTCGTTGACGGGCCGTGGAAGCTGAGTTCCTTCAACTCCGACGGCGCCCTCACCATGGTGCAGAACCCGGACTACTCAGGGTCCATCCCCGAGGGCAAGGCCAAGGAGATCAAGGAGTTCAAGGAGGTGCCGTTCACCTCCAACGCCGCCGAGTACAACACGCTCAAGGCGGGCACCAGCACCGTGCAGGTGGGCTTTATCCCGCCCGAGGACGTCACCGCGAGCACGACCAACGTCAACACCGTCGGCCCGAACCCGCTGTCGCCGAACTTCGACCTTGTCCCGTGGGTCATCTACTCGGTGTTCTACTTCCCGATCAACTTCAATAACCCGACCGTCGGGCCGATCTTCAAGCAGCTCTACTTCAGGCAGGCGCTGCAGTCCACGATCGACACCCAGTCGATCATCAAGAACGTGTTCCACGGGTACGCCTACCAGACCACCAACGGCGTGCCCACCCAGCCGGCCAGCAGCCTGCTTGCGCCGGGCCTGGCCAACGACCAGTTCCCGTTCAGCATCAGCAAGGCGAAGTCGCTGCTGACCGCGAACGGCTGGGACGTGAACACGGACCCGGGCACCTGCGTCAAGCCGGGCACCGGGGCGGGGGAATGCGGGGCCGGGATCACCCAGGGCGAGAAGCTGTCCTTCAACCTGAAGTACGCGAGCGGCACCGCCTTCCTGACCACCGAGTTCGACGCGGTCCAGTCCGAGGCCGGCCAGGCCGGCATCCAGCTGAACCTGTCCGAGCAGGCCGGTCAGGCGATCACCGCCGCTGACGTCGCGTGCACGCCGAGCAAGTCGACGCCGTGCACCTGGCAGATGGGCGACTGGGGCTCCGGCTGGGTGTTCTCCCCCGACTACTACCCGTCGGGTGAGGACCTGTTCCTGTCCGGATCTTTCGCCAACTACGGCAGCTACAGCAACCCCACCAACGACGCCATGATCCAGGCGACGCTGGCCCCGAACGCCACCACGCAGACGATGTACACCTGGGAGGAGTACATCGCCAAGCAGGTGCCGGTCATCTGGATGCCCGACTACGCGGACCCGATCCTCGAGGTCGCGGCCAACCTGGCGGGCGTCACCCCGCTCAACACCTTCTCTTACATCAACCCGGAAGACTGGTACTACTCCAATTGACCGGACCGATTAGCCAGGCCGCCGTGCCCCCCGCTTGGGGGGCCCGGCGGTGACTGGATATCTGATCAGGCGCTTTCTCCAGGCGGTCGTCGTAGTGTGGCTGGTGACGGTGATCACCTTCCTGCTGCTTAAGGCACTCCCAGGCGGCCCGGTGCGCGCCATCCTGGGCACCCGCGCCAACGATCCCGCCCTGGTGCAGGCGCTCACCGTCCAGCTCGGCTTCAACAAGCCCATCTGGTACCAGTACTGGCACTGGCTGGATCAGCTGCTGCACGGGAACCTGGGCTTCTCGTATTACTACAACCAGTCGGTCGCCTCGCTGCTGGCGCAGCGGCTGCCCAAGACGCTTCTCCTGGTGGGCGTGGGGACGGTGCTCGCGCTGGTCATCGCGGTGCCGTTCGGGATCATCCAGGCAGTGCGGCGTAACAAACTGGCCGACTACGTGGGCACCGCGTTCTCGTTCCTGTTCTACGCGATGCCGGTGTACCTGACCGGCATCATCCTGATCAACGCGCTCGCCCTGGGCACGCACACGTTCCCCAGCGAAGGCGCGCAAGGGCCCGGGGTGTCGTCGTTCTTCACCGACTTCAACGCGATGGTGCTGCCGGTCATCACGCTGACGCTGCTGACCGTCGCCTCGTTCAGCCGCTACATGCGGTCCTCCGCGCTAGACCAGTTGACCCAGGACTACGTGCGGACGGCGCGGGCCAAGGGCGTCGGGGAGGCCCGCATCCTGTACCGGCACATCCTGCGCAACGCGCTGATCCCGATCGCGACGCTCGTCGGGCTATCGCTGCCCGCTGTCTTCAGCGGGGCGCTGATCACCGAGCAGCTGTTCAACTACCCGGGGATGGGGCTGTTGTTCTACACGGCCGCGACCGTGCAGGATTACCCGACGTTGCTCGGGATCACCGTGCTGGTCGCGTTCGCCACCGTTCTTGGCTCGCTGGTCGCGGACATCCTCTACGCGGTCCTCGACCCGAGAGTGAGGTATGTGAGCGCGTGAGCATCAATGTCCCGCCGCCGTTGCCGCAGGATCCCGGCGGATCTACCGCGATCGACACCATCTCCGCCGCGGCCGGGGCGCTTCCCGAATCGGATATCGCCGCGGCCACCCGCCCCATGTGGCGGCGTGGCATGGAGGTCTTCACCGAGAACCGGCTCGCCGTGGTCGGCACGGCGATCCTCCTGGCCGTGGTCATCTTCAGCTTCCTCGGGCCGGTCGTGTACCACACCGACCAGATTCAGACCAACCTGGCCAACGCCAACCTCCCGCCGGGCGCCGGCCATCCCCTGGGCACCGACCCCGACGGGTACGACGAGCTCGGCCGCCTGATGGCCGGGGGACAGGTCTCGCTTGAGCTCGGCCTGGCATCCGCGGTCGTGGCGACGGTGATCGGCACGCTCTGGGGAGCGGTGGCAGGCTACTTCGGCGGCTTTCTTGACGCGGTCATGATGCGCGTCGTAGACGCCGCGCTGTCCATACCGATCCTGTTCCTGCTGATCGTGCTGGCCACCATCATCACTCCGACCAAGCTCTCGCTGATCCTGATCATTTCGATGGCGTCCTGGCTGGCGATCTCAAGGCTGGTGCGCGGCGAGGCGCTGTCCCTGCGCGTGCGCGAGTACGTGCAGGCGGCCAAGGCCATGGGCGGCGGATCGGCCAGGATCGTGCTCAGGCACATCGCACCGAACGCGGTGGGCACCATCATCGTCAACGCCACCTTCCAGGTGGCGGACGCCATCATCTTCATCGCTTACATCAGCTACCTGGGCCTCGGCCTCGCGCCGCCCACCACCGACCTGGGCGGCATGCTGTCCAACGGTGTCAGTTACGTCGACGACGGCTACTGGTGGCTGATCTATCCGGCCGGCGCGATGATCGTGATCATCGTCATCTCGGTCAACTTCATCGGCGACGCGCTGCGTGACGCATTCGAGGTAAGGCTGCAACGGCGATGACGGCACTGCTGACGATCGAAGGCCTGAAGACGGAGATCCAGCTGCGACACGCGGTGGTGCATGCCATCGACGGCGTGTCCCTCACCGTGGAGGCAGGGGAGTGCCTGGGCATCGTGGGCGAGTCCGGCTGCGGAAAGACCATGACCGCGCTGTCGGTGATGCGGCTGCTGCCCGGCGGCGGTTACATCACCGGCGGCACGATCACGCTGGACGGCCGCGAGATCACCGCGCTGAGCGAGCACGCGATGCGTCATATCCGCGGCAACCTCGTCGGCATGGTCTTCCAGGACCCGCTCGCGTCGCTGAACCCGACGATGACCATCGGCGACCAGATCGCCGAATCGGTGCGGCTGCACCGCGGCGTCAGCTGGACGGCCGCGCACCGGCGCGCGGTCGAGGTCCTCGGCCTGGTCGGCATGCCGCGCCCGGCCGAGCGGGTCGGCAACTACCCGCACCAGCTGTCCGGCGGGATGCGGCAGCGAGTCATGATCGCGATAGCGCTGGCCTGCGAGCCGAAGCTGCTGATCGCCGACGAACCCACCACCGCCCTGGACGTGACGATCCAGAAGCAGATCCTTGAGCTCATCGACGACCTGCGGCATCGGCTGGGCATGGCGGTCATCCTGGTCACCCACGACTTGGGCGTCATTGCCGGCCGCGCCGACCGGGTGGCGGTCATGTACGCCGGCCGGGTCGTCGAGACCGCCGACACTCCGGCGCTGTTCGCCAGCCCGCGCCATCCCTACACCGAGGCGCTGTTCGAGGCGCTGCCCGAGCGTGCCGCCGCCGAGATCGGGCCCGTCGTGCACCGGCTCTACAACATCCCAGGACAGCCGCCTGACCTCACCCAGCCGCCCCGCGGCTGCAAGTTCGCGGCACGGTGCCGGTACGCGCAGGACATCTGCCGGCAAACCGAGCCGTCGCTCACCACCGGTGGCCGGCATCTCTACCGCTGCTACTTCCCGCTGGAGGTGTCTCCCCCGGGGGACCGGCCCGCAGAAACCGCGAGCAGCGAGCCGACGGCGCGGGCTACGGCGCGAGCGACAGATCGGGCGGGGGCAGCCCCCCGCGAGCTCGCTGCCGCGAACGGGGACGCGCTGATCAGGCTGGACCACCTGGTGAAGAATTTCGCCGTCACCTCGGGGCTCGTCCTGCAGCGCAGGGTCGGTTCTGTCTCCGCGGTCGCGGACGTCAGCTTCGCCGTACCCGCCGCGAAGACGTTCGGCCTGGTGGGGGAGTCTGGCTGCGGGAAGACGACGATCGGCCGCCTGATCGTCGGGCTGGAGAAGGCCACCAGCGGATCGATCTTCCTGGGCGACCGCGACCTGACCCAGGTCGGCCGGCGGGAGCAGCGGCGGCTGCGCAGCAAGGTGCAGCTGATGTTCCAGGATTCCTACGCCTCGATGGACCCGAGAATGCGGGTGGGCACCATCCTGCGGGAACCGCTGGTCATCCAGAGGCGCGGCGACCGCCGCAGCCAGCGGAAGCGCGTCGCTAAGATCCTGGACGAGGTCGGGCTGTCGGCCAAGGCGGTCGACCGCTACCCGCACGAGTTCTCCGGCGGGCAGCGGCAGCGTCTCGGCCTGGCCCGGGCGCTAATCATCGCGCCCGACATGGTCGTCGCGGACGAGCCGGTCTCCGCCCTCGACGTGTCCATTCAGGCGCAGATCCTCAACCTGATGCTGGACCTGCAGCGTGACCGCGGGCTCACCTACCTGTTCATCTCGCACGACCTTTCCGTGATCCGCTACATGGCAAACACAATCGGCGTCATGTACCTCGGCAAGCTGGTCGAGATCGGCCCGGCCGACGAGGTGTACTACCGTCCGGTGCACCCGTACACCAAGGGGCTCATCGACACCGTGCCGGTGGCGGATCCAGCCCTGGAACGAGCCAAGGAGCACCAGGGCGTCAAGGGTGAGCTGCCGTCCGCCGTGGCCCCGCCGTCGGGGTGCAGGTTCCGCACCCGGTGCCCGTTCGCGCAGCAGCTCTGCGCCCTGGAAGAGCCGCCGCTGCGCCCCTTCAGCGCCAGCGGCGGGTACGCCGCGTGTCACTTCCCGCTCCGCGAGCCCGACCGGGACCTCAGCGAGGAGCCCGCGACGGAGATCCCCGGCTGAGGCCGGCGGAGCTACGCGTTCTCGCGGACGAAGACGCGCGAGCCGAGGACGAGGCACACCACCGCCAGGCCCGCGGCCACCAGGACGCCCTCCAGCATGATCGTGTTGGCGTACTGCCCGGCGAAGGCCTCGCGCATCGCGTCGATGATGTACCGGAACGGGCTGATCCGGGCGACGCCCTGCAGCCAGCCCGGTGCGAGCGTTAGCGGCAGCATGATCCCCGACAGCAGCACCAGCGGGACGATGACCGAGTTGAGCATCGGTGCGAACGCGTCCTCGCTCTTGACGGTGAGGGCGGTCGCGTACGAAACCGAGGCGAGGCCGACGGCGACGAAGACGATGAAGCCGAGGCTGATCAGCACCGCGGTGACCGGCGCGCGCAGCCCGAACGCCACGCCGACAAGCACCAGGATCACCGCCTGGACGACCAGCACCATGGTGTCCCGCAGCACCCGGCCTGACATGACGGCGAGCCGCGAGACCGGGGTGACCCGGAAGCGCTCGATCACCCCGCCGCGCCAGTCAGAGATGATGGCGAACCCGACGAACGTGGAGCCGAACAGGCCGAGCTGGATCAGCAGCCCCGGCACGAAGAACCGGTACGCCTCGGCGGCCCCGGTGCCGCCCGACCCGGCCGACCCGCCCAGCGTCCCCGCGGGCAGCCTGGTCAGCAGCGGGCCGAACAGCACCAGGTACAGCACCGGCTGCACCAGCGCGATCACCACCCACGCGGGGTTGCGCAGGCTGAGCCGCAGTTCCCGGCGGAAGACGACCAGCGTGTCACGGATGAACGACATCGGGGTTACTCCTTGCTCGCCGGCTGCGGTTCCGGCTGGTTCGATGCGGCGGCGCTTGGCGAGTCGTCGCGCAGCGATCGACCGGTCATGGTCAGGAACACATCGTCGAGCGTCGGCCGGGACAGGTTGATCGAGGCCAGCGTGATGCCCGCGTCGTCAAGCACGCGTAGCAGCGAAGGCAGCGCCTCCGCGCCGTTGACCACGCTCAGCCGCAGCCCCCCGTCATCGGAGACGGTGATGTCCCCGACGATCGGCTGCCGGCCCAGCAGCTCCCGCGCCTTGTCGTGAGCGCCGTTCACCGCCAGCGTCACCACGTCGCCGGACACCTGGCGCTTGAGCTCGTCGGGCGTGCCCGACGCCACCGTCACGCCGTTGTCGATGATGAACACCCGGTCGCACAGCGCGTCCGCCTCGTCCAGGTAGTGCGTGGTGAGGAAGACCGTGGTGCCCAGGTCGGAGCGGAGTCCCCTGATGTGGTCCCAGAGGTTCGACCGGCTCTGCGGGTCCAGCCCGGTGGTGGGCTCGTCGAGGAAGACCAGCGGGGGCTCGTGCACCAGGCCGAGCGCGATCTCAAGCCGCCGCCGCTGCCCGCCCGACAGGGTCTTGACCGGCCGCTTACCCAGCCCGCCCAGATCGAGCTGGGTGGCGAGCACCTCCGCGCGGCGCACCGCCTCCGCCTTGCCGATCCGGTACAGCGCCGCCTGGTCGAGCAGCTCCTCGCCGACCAGGCACTCCGGGTCGGTGCCGCCCATGGTCTGCCCGATGGCCTGCGGCACGTACCCGATCCGCCGCCGCACTTCCAGGGGGTTACGGCGCAGGTCCGCGCCGGCCACGGTGGCGCTGCCGGCCGTGGGCTCGAGCAGCGTGGTGAGCATCCGCAGCGTGGTGGTCTTGCCCGCGCCGTTCGGCCCGAGGAAGCCGACGATCTCCCCGGCCTCGACGGTGAGATCGACCCCGCGTACCGCGTGCACGGTCCGCTTCCTGCTCGAGAACGTCCGAGCGAGGCCCCTGGCCTCGATGATCGGCATGATCTGTGCTTCCCCTCGTGGACTTCTGATGCTGCCCCTAGTATCGAGTAATATCTCGACTAAAATCAAGCTGTATCGCGACCTATTTGCCGGACGACACCGTCGTCCGGGTCGGCATCGGCGGCAGCGTGCCGCCGAACGCCGGGCAGAGCGCCTTGTGCCTGCACCAGTCGCACAGCTTGCCGGGCCGGGGCCGGAAGTCGCCGGTCTCGCGCGCCCGCGAGATCGCGGCCCAGAGCGCGTTCAGCTTCCGCTCGGTGGCGAGCAGGTCCGCCTCGTCGGGTGAGTAGCGGAGCACCTCGCCGTCGCCCGACAGGTACATGAGCTGGAGCAGCCGCGGGATCACCCCGCGCAGGCGCCAGATCACCAGCGCGTAGAACTTCATCTGGAACAGCGCGCTCGACTCGTACGCCTCGAGCGGCACCCGGCCGGTCTTGTAGTCCACGATCCGCAGGTCCCCGGCCGGCGTCGCGTCGACCCGGTCGATGTACCCGCGCAGCCTCAGCCCGGACGACAGCTCCGCCTGCACGTACCACTCGCGCTCCGCGGGCTCAAGCCGCCGCGGGTCCTCCAGCTTGAAGTAGCCCGTCAGGGCCGCGGCCGCATCCGCGACGAAACGGGACCGTTCCGCATCGTCGGTTATCAGGGCCGCGAGCAGCTCGTCGCCGGCGCACAACCGCGACCACTCGGGCGCCAGCATTTCCGCGGCGGCCGCGGGCGTCCGGGCCGCGGCGGGCAGGTCGAACAGCCGCTCAAGGACGGCGTGCACCAGCGTGCCGCGCGCCGTCGCGGTGGTCGGCGGCTCGGGGATGCGGTCGATCACCCGGAACCTGTACAGCAACGGGCAAGTCATGAAATCGGCGGCGCGCGACGGCGACAGCGCCGACGGCGGGTCGCCCGCGACCCCGAAGCCGGCGCCGTCGCCGTGGTCGATAGCGGCATCCACTACGTTTTCCAGGTCCACAGGGGCAACCGTAGGGCAGCCCACCGACATTTCGCAGGCAAGCCGAGGCACCTAGGTGACCCGGAACACCGCCGGATGCGCTCGGGCACGACGAGTACTTTCGACTGCTGCGCCGCCGCCGTCACTGAATCGTCGCTGAAGAAGACTGGCCCCTCTCCCGGTGGCGTCATTCGGGTCGGTCAGGCACAGGCCCGATGTTCCGGCGAGCGCCTGCGGCGATAGCGGGCAGGATGATAGATATCAACGGTGAGTGCCGGGGTTGGCGAACCGCTTAGCACGCCGAACAAGTATTCCTCTCCCGTCGGCGCAACGGGTGACCGGCAGTCGCAGCACGGGCGGCGACGGCGCGCGGGTAGGCGCCTGCTGACCGCGGCGGCGTGGCTGCTGGCCGCGGTGGCGGCGTTCTTCGTGTACCTGCGGCTGTCCCAGACGCAGGCGGTGAACTCCGACGGCGCGTCACAGGCGCTGCAGGCGTGGGACATGCTGCACGGGAACCCGCTGCTGCGCGGCTGGATGCTGACCGACGTCGCGTTCTACACGACCGAGATCCCCGAGTACATGCTGGTCGAGATCGTGCGCGGTCTCGGCCCGAACGTGGTGCACATCTCGGCGGCGCTCACCTACACCCTCGACGTCCTGCTCGCGGCGTTCCTCGCCAAAGGGAAGGCGACTGGCCGCGAGGCTGTCTTGCGCATCCTGCTGGCCGCTGGGATCATGTTCGCGCCGTCGCTGGGCGCGGCCACCACCAACTTGCTGCTGGGCCCGGACCACATCGGTACGGCGGCGCCGCTGATGCTCGCCTGGCTGATCCTGGACCGGGCGCGTCCCCGCTGGCAGGTGCCGGTGGCCGTGGCCGTGATCCTCGCCTGGACGCTGGTGGCCGACTCGATGGCGCTGACCGCCGCGATCGGTCCGCTGTTCGCGGTGTGCGCACTGCGGGTCTGCGCGGACCTCGTCCGGCGGCGGCGGGCCGGGGAGGTCGGCGGCTCCGTCCAGTCACGGGAGTTCTGGCACGCCCACTGGTACGAGGCCGCCCTGGCCGGCGGGGCGGTCGCCGCCGCCGCGGCGGGCGAGGCCGCCACACGGGTCATCGGCGCCCTCGGCGGGTACACCGTGGGCCCGATCCACAGCTCCCTGGCGCCGGCCGGCTCGATCCTCGGCAAGCACCTGTACAACACGGGCCAGTCGGCCCTCACCTTGGGCGGCGCCTCCACGTGGGGGGTCCACACCGGCATCGGGCAGTCCATCGCTGCGCTGCACTACGTCGGCATCACGCTCGCGGTGATCGCCATCGCGCTCACCGCGTGGCGGTTCTTCCGCGGCGCCGACCTGCTGTCCCAGGTGCTCCTCGTCGGCATTGTCGTGCTGTTCGCCGCGTTCGCGGTGAGTACGCTCTCAGGCGAGATAACCGCGTCGCGCGAGATCGCGCCGGCGCTGCCGTTCGCCGCCGCCCTGGCCGGGCGGCAGCTCGCCCCGTACCTCGCCCGGTGGTCTTCGGAGCTGCGAGGGACCTCACGCCGCGTCCTGGCGCGGGCGGCGCTGTCGGTGCTCGGCTTGGCGCTGGCGGGCTACACCGCCGGCCTGGCCTGGGAACTCACCGCGCCGCGGGTCCCGCAGGCCCAGTACGCCTTGTCGGCCTGGCTGGAACGGCACCCGATCGGCAACGGGCTGTCCGGCTACTGGTCCTCCAACGTGGTCACCCTGACGACCGTCGGGCGAGTGACGATACGCCGTGTCACCGTGGAGAACGGGAAGCTCGCAGTCTTCTACGGGGACAACATGAACGTGAACTGGTTCAACCCTGCCCTCGCCAGCGCCGACTTCGTCGTCTTCGCCCCCGGCTTCTCGTCGGTGCATCAGACCGTCGCCACCTTCGGCAAGCCGGCCGCCGAGTACCGTATCGGCCCGTACCTGATCCTCCGGTGGCACAAGAATCTGCTCGCGGACCTCGGGAAGACCACTGCCGCTCTCCCCGGGTGACGTGGGGGCCGCGCAGACCGCCTGCACGCAGCGGCAGGCGGGCAGGGGTCGACGACGCCGGTCGGCGGCTCGTGGGACCGCGGTCGGCGCCGGCGCTGGCGGTACAGCGGGCAGGCCATGCGGCGCCGCCTGGGCGGCGGCGACAACGCCAACTGCGGTCGTCGCGACCGATATGACGGCAGCCGGCCCCGTTGCCGGTAAATCGATCGCCGCATATCATGCCTTTCGTGTCACAGGGAACCATACCTAGGCTAGACATACCGACGGCGGTCGTTGAGGTTCTGACAACGGGGTGGACCCGCGCCGGTAGGTTACGCAGGCCGAGTTTCCTCCCGGTCGCAACCAGGACGGCGACCTGGCCTCCCGAAACGCGGCCAGCGCAACGTCTGCCCCGGACCTGGTACACGCGAGCATGAGCAGCCAGCGAAGGTGCCGGCGCCGGGGTCAACCCGCGGATCAGGCGACTCGAGGTCATGCGGACGCCTCGGCCGCGGCGCGGGGTGCACCACGTTCTACGGCTACGCCTCCTACAACGCGGCTAATCCGCTCGACCCGACCAACGACGAGCTGACGTCGGTGCGGGACGGCCGCTCGGCCTCGGCCACGGACGACACGTACGAGACGACGTACTCCTATAACACGATCGGGCAGCTGACGCTGGAGACGACGCCGGCCACGAGCGGCTTCCCCGGCGGCCGCACCACCAGGTACGCGTACTCGACCGGAACCGAGAGCGCGGCCAACGGGGGGACGATCCCGGCCGGGTGCTCGGTCGGTGACCACGCCGGGCGGCGCGGTCACCAGCTACTCCTATGACAGCAACGGTGACCTCGCGCAGACCGCCGAGCCGTCGGGGCGGTCCACCGATTACACCTACGACGGGCTCGGCCGGCCGCTGACCGCCGTGGTGCGCACCTCGACGTACCCGTCGGGTGAGACGACGGCGTACACCTACACGCCGACTGGGCAGCAGGCCACCGTCACCTACCCGGCGGTCACCAACTCGGTGACCAGCGCGACCCAGCAGCTGGAGTATTCCTACAGCTACGACGCCGACAACGACAGGCTGACATCGGTGCCGAGTCGGACCTGGCCGGCGGCGACCCGTCGCGCACGACGACGTACACCTACAACGACCACGACGAGGTCGCCACGGTCACCCAGCCCGCCGGGGCGACGACAGGCGGCCCGCGCAGCAGCGGGGCGGCCAGCGAGAACGCCGCCGGCGCGACGACCGGCTATGGCTAAAGCCCCGCGAACACGACCCGTTCACCGAGGCGGTCGGCGATCTCCGGTACGCCTACAACGAGTACCAGGAGCCAACCCAGGAGACTCTCTACACCCCGTCCACCAACGAGGCGTCGTCGGTCGCGGACTGCGCGTCCCCGGCCACCCAGGATCCCGACGGCGGCTGCGATCTGGTGCTGGAGTCGGACGCCTATGACCCGGCGGGCCTGCTCGCGGCGACCACCGACGCGATGGGCCGGATCACCAACTACGCCTACGCCTACGACAACGACCAGAAGCTAGACGAGTCGTCGACCACGCAGCCATGCTCGGCGTCCGCGCCCTGCACGTCGTCGGGCCCGTGCACGCCGACGGCGCAGTGCACGTCGGGCACGGTCGGCGCGATAACCACCTACAGCTACGACGGCGCCGGCAACCTGGTCTCCGAGGCGGTCAGCGCTACCCGGGGCGGCGCCGCCGGGACGACGACCACCACCGACTACACCGACAACGCCGCCGACCAGGTGACCAGCGAGGTCCAGGACGCGACCCCGTCGACCGGCTCGTCGTCGAGCGGGTACCTCAACCGCACGACCGCCTACAGCTACGACGCGGACAACGATGTCCTGTCGAAAACGGTGGGGACCGGCAGCGCGCTCGATGTCACCGACTACGGCTACAACACCGCCGCGAACATGACCAGCCAGAGCGTCCAGGATGGATCGACGACGCTGGAGACGACCTGGACCTACGACCAGAACGGGCTGCCGCTGTCGATGACCACGCCGGCGGGCAACGCCTCCGGCGCGAACGCGGCCAACTACACCACGAACCACGCCTACAGCCCGGCCGGCCAGCTCACCTCCGAAACCGGCCCGCCGGTGGCGGTGTCTTCCTACACGTCTCCGACCGCGACGTCCACCCGGCCGCAGACCGCCTACGGTTACGACACCTTCGGGGACCAGACCCAGGCGGTAGACCCGGACGGCAACGTCACGACGACCGCCTACGACGGGGACGGGCGCCAGACGTCGGTGGCCCAGGCGGCCTATACGCCGCCGGGCACATCGTCGGCGCTCACCGCGACCACCGCGTACGCCTACGACGAGGACGGGAACCTGGTCTCCGAGACCGATCCCGAGGGCAACCTCACCTCCGCCACCTACGACGCCCTCGGCGATGTCACGTCGGTCACCAACCCGCAACTGCCAGGGCAGTCCGGGCCGGGAACCTGGACCTACTCCTACGACGCCGACGGGGAGCGGCTGTCGGCGACCGATCCCCTCGGTAACACAACCAGGCAGACCTACGACTACTTCGGCAACGTCGCGACGTCCACCGACCCGACGAGCAACACCACCAAGTACGGCTACGACTATCTGGGCGACCAGACGATGGCGGACACGCCCGACGGATCGGTCACCACGAGTACCTACGACCACCTGGGCGAGCTGGCGTCGGTGACCGGCGGGGCCGGGGACGAGTCAACCTACGCGTACGACGACCAGGGGAACCTGGCCGATGCCTACAACCCCGACGGGTCGTTCGCGCAGTACGGGTACGACCAGGCCGGGCGGCCGACCGCGGTCACCGACTACGGCGCGGCGCCGGCCGGGCAGGCGTCGCCGGAACTGCGGTCGGAGTCGTTCGGCTACGACCCGGACGGGGACCAGACGTCGGCCACGGACTGGGACGGGAACACCACCACCTCCTCGTATAACGCGGCCGGCGAGCTGACCGGCCAGGTGAAGCCGGTGTCGTCCTCCTCGTCGATCTCGACCAGCTACGGGTATGACGCGGCCGGGAACCGGACGTCGGCCACCTCCGGCAACGGGAACACCACGTGGACGACGTACAACGCGTGGAACCTGCCCGAGTCGGTGATCGAGCCCACCACGCCGACCGCGCCGTCGGCGTCGGACACAACATGGACGACGGCCTACAACGCGGACGGGGAGCCGTCGGCGGTGACCGAGCCGGGCGGGGTCTCCCTGTCCTACGGTTACGACCCGCTCGGCGACATCACCTCCGAGTCCGGCTCGGGGGCGACGGCGACGACGCCGGCCCGGTCGTTCGGCTACGACATGGACCAGCGGATGACGTCCGCGACCGTCGGCACCGGGACCGACTCGTTCACCTACAACGGCGACAGCGACCTGACCGCCGCGTCCGGGCCGTCGGGGACGTCGTCGTACACCTACAACGGCGACGGGCTGGTCGCGTCGGAGACCGGCGCGGCCGGGAAGGCGAGCTACACCTACGACGGTGCCGACCGGCTCTCGACCGAAGTCCGAGCCGCTGACCGGCGCGACGCTGACCTGGGCGTACAACATCGACAGCAACCCAACGTCGATCTCCTACGCGTCGGGCGGCAGCGCCGGGCCCGTGCAGGCGTTCGGGTACAACGCGCTGCAGCAGGTCACCTCCGACACCCTCACCGCCGCGTCCGGCTCGACGATCGCCTCGGAGACCTACGGGCACGACGCGGGCGGAAACGTCACATCCCAGGCCACGGGCGGGTCGCTGGGGACGTCGTCGACCACCTACAACTACGACCAGGCGGACCGGCTGACCTCGGCCGTGTCGGGCGGCACGACGACGGGCTATGCGTACGACAATGACGGGAACCTGACCACCGATGGCCCCGCGACCAACGCGTACAACGCGCAGGACCAGCTGACCTCCGCCACGACATCCGCGGGCACGACCAACTATTCGTACACGCTGAACGGCGAGCTGGCGTCGGCGACGCCGCCCGGCGGGCCGGCCGCGAATGACACGTGGGACGCCTACGGCGACGTGGCCTCGGCGGGCACGGTGAGTTACGGCTACGACGCGCTGGGCCGCCTGACCACCCGCGCGGCTGGCTCGGGTTCGGCCACCTCGCTGTCCTATCTCGGTACCAGCGACACCCTGGCCTCCGACGGGACGAGCGATTACAGCTACACCCCGTCCGGCGCCGTCACCGGTGCCCAGCAGTCCGGCGGCACCGCCTACACCACGATGACCGACCAGCACGGCGACGTCATCGGCGCGTTCAGCCCGACCGCGAGCACGACCAGCCTGGCCGGGTCCTCCTCGTACAGCCCGTACGGCACCGAGACCAACGCCAACGACGCCGAGAACCTCGGCTACCAGGGCGACTACACCGACCCGACCACCGGCCTGGTCTACATGAACGCCCGCTGGTACAACCCGGCCACCGGCACGTTCACCTCCAGCGACACCCTCGGCGGCACCCCCGTCCCGTCCACGGTCGACGGAAACCCGTACGCCTACGCAGGCGGCAACCCGCTCACCAACACCGACCTGTCCGGGCAGGGGTGCCTGGGCGGCCTCGGGTGGCTCTGCAGCGCCGCTCAGACCGCCGTTCATGACTACGTAAGTGCCGCTCAGACCGTCTTTCATTTCGAGGAATCGGCATACGTCAACGTGGGCACCTGCCTGCTCTTCGGGTGCGCCACATCGCTCGGCGACGACGACTGCCCCTCGTACGGGTGCGGCTACGAGGGCGGCTCGCCCGCCCCGATGTGGTCGCCAGCGCCGCCACCGTACCCGTCGCCGTCCCCGTCCGAGCAGCAGCCGCCTGGCTGCGACTGGAACTGCATGGCCCGTACGGTCATCGGCGTGGGCGTGGCCGTCGGCATCGGGACCATCGCCGGAGTGTGCGCAGACCAGCCCGAGCTGTGCGTGCCGGTGAGCCCTCCGCCCCCGCCGCCCCCGCCGCAGGACTGTTACACAGACGGGGAGTGCAAGATCCCGAACGCGCCGTCGAACGTGGCGAAGAAGCCACTGGAAACGGACCCGAACCCGGCCCCCAAGGATCCGCACGTAACCATCGACGAGAAGACGCCGACGACGACACCGAAGACACCGAAGGGTCTAGAGCCGAGCGATGACACCCAGCCGCCCGCTGGCTCGGGCGGACCCGGCGGCGGCCCCCCGGTCGACACACCCCCCACGCCCGAACCACCCGACCCGGCGACCGGCAACACCGCCGGCGGTCCCAGCGACACGCCCGCCACCACCCCTGAAACCCCGACCACGCCAGACACCACGTCGACCGGTGACAACAGCGGAAGCAGCGGGAACGGCAACTCAGGCGAGGACGGCCACGAGCAAGCGCAGCCGAAGCGGATACCGCGATTCGTCACGGGGTCTCATGGTGTAACGATCGATACTGCGGCTATAAACCCCTTGGCGGGAACCTACAACTGCGTGGCATGTGTCGTCGCTCAGGACGCTACGCTCGGAGGGAGCCCTGCTGCCGCGCTCGATACTGAATTCGCAATGACAACCGAAGAAATGGAAGACTACTTTGAAAGCTATTTTCATGAAGTTTCCGGACCCGAGGAAATTTCCAACATTCTGACTGACCTTGGAAGCGGGGCGCGCGGTATAGTCTACGGCGAATATCTTGATTCCGAGGGGGAGTATGCCGGCAGCCATGTGTGGAATGCCGTCAATGACAATGGAAATATCCGCTTCCCGGACGGCCAGAGCGGGCGAGAAGCGGAATGGGAAGGCTACTCAGATTTCTTCTTTATGCTAACGGAAGGGGAGTAGTGGATACGGGAGGGTTTCGGTGATAACATATGACCAAGCTAGGGAGAGCGTGCAGCGTATTCTAGATGCGCGTCCCGGTGGCCCTTATGGGATCACCAGAAGCCGAGAAAGCCCTGTCGCCTGGCTCTTCTACTGGGATTCTAGGAAGTACCAGGAATCAGGTCGGCGTGCTGACCGGCTAGTCGGTACCACGCCGATTCTCATAGACCGGGATACGGGTCAGGTTGGTCCGACCGGGCTCAGCCGTCCCGGGGTGGACCACCTCGCGCAGTATGCCGAAAGAAAGCGTCATCTCCAAGGGATCTGGCCCGGCTCGCTAGATGCCCGGTTCCTTACCTTGCTTTCCCTGGTTCGTGACGGTAACGGCCAGTACGCCACCTGGAAGATTAAGGACCTCATAGGCACGCTACTCCCTCAGCGGGAGGACGTGACAGTGCTGGAGGAATTGATCGAGTTGGAAAGACGCGGGCTTGTCCGCCGCCGACAGGGGGCTAACGGCTACATGTGGACTATTACCGAGGCCGTAGACGGACTGGATCCGTCGCCGGGACCGTGATCCCCGGTAGACGGAGCCATGCGCGGCCCAGTGAAACCACGCGACCGTTCGGGAAAATCAAGATCTTGATCTCGAACGGTCCGGCGCTCTGCCCCTCGGGCCCACTAACCGCCACCCCTGGCCGGCCGTCCACAGCGAACCAGAACCTCCCAGGTGACCCGCGCCACCGCCGATAGCACG
>CAWJQG010000020.1:0-13346 GCA_963844925.1 uncultured Actinomycetota bacterium
CGCCGGACGAGCAGCGAGCCGCCCCCGTCACAACAACGGCCCGTTCACCAGAAAAGATCTTGAATTCAAAATCCTTCTGATGAACGGACCGTGGCGTCTGTCTACCGCGGTTAATAAATCTCTTGCCGGGACGCCTTGGCAGCGGTTTCGATCAGCCGTGCCACCTCGTCCGGGTGGGAGACCATCGCCACATGGCTCGACGGAACCTCGATCGTGGTCGCGCCCATGCGGGCGGCGAACTGGCGCTCGGCGTCCGGCGGGATCGCCTCGTCGGCCGTTGCCACGAGGTACCAGGTGGGCAGCGATTTCCAGGCCGGGACGCCCATCACGTCATGGAAGGCAGCGGCGGCCACCGGCTGCTGCACGGCGCACATGACCCGTGCCCTGACCGGGTCGACATCGGCCGCGAAGTGCTTGACGAAGTCCTCTTCCGGCAGCCAGGCGAAGCCTTGGGCATCGAGGTCCAGGTGCGCGAGCGCCGGGGTCGGGGATCCCTGTCCCAGCATCGCGCCGATCGATTCGCCCTGGTCAAGCCCGAAGGCGGCGATGTAGACCAGGCCAGCGACGTTCGGCGCGTCCGTGCCGAGGGCGGTGATGATCTGCCCGCCGTAGCAGTGGCCGACGACGATGGTCGGACCGTCCTGGCGGTGCAGCACCTCCCGGAGCCGGGCGACGTCCGCCGCCAGCGAGGACTCCGGGAACTGCGGGGCGGTGACGTTGTAGTCGTCGGCCTGGAGGTGCTCGATGACGGCACTCCAGCACGACCCGTCGGCCCATGCGCCGTGTACCAGGACGATATTCGGTTGAACAATCATGTAAGTGGTCCTCTCACGGGCGGCACCCTGCCGCCCGTCACACGGCTGTCTACAGCGTAGAGCTACAGTAAATGTGCTGGTGAATGTAATGTCAACACCGTAGATCTACGCTAAAGTGTCCGGATAGCATCAGGCGGACAGCCGAGAGACAGGTGCCATCGCGATGACCCCACCGCCAGCCACCCGGGACGCCGCACGCGGCGGTGACGGCAAGATCACCCGTGAGCTGGTGCTGGCCACCGCGCTTGGGCTCATCGACCATGATGGGGCTGACGCCCTGTCCATGCGCCGCCTCGGGGCTGCCCTCGGCCGGGACCCGATGATCCTCTACCGGCACGCGCCCGACAAAGCGGCGCTACTCGACGGCGTCGTGGAGACCGTACTCGCCCAGCTCAAGGTCGACGCGGCCGACCCTGACTGGACCGCCCAGCTGCGTGCCGTCGCCCGCGACTACCGCGGCTTGGCCCTGGCTCACCCGAATGTGGTCCCGCTGCTCGTCACCAGGCCGCTGGCCACCCCGCTCGCGCTCCGCCCCCGCGGCACCCTGCGCCCGCTCGAGGATGTCCTCGAGCTGCTCACCCGCGCCGGGTTCAGCGGTCCCGACGCGCTCCACATTTACCGGGCCTTGTTCGGCTTCCTCAACGGCCACGTGCTCAACGAGCTGCAAGAACTCGTGGAGAACCCGGACGAGACCGACGACCTGCTGCGGCTGGGCCTGTACCGGCTGCCGATCGGCGAATTCCCGCTCCTGCGCAGCCTCGCCCACGCCCTGGCCAGCTACGATGGCGCCGCTGAACTTGAACGCGGCCTCGACATGCTGCTGACCGGGCTGGCCACCACGCTGTCGCCGGCTGTCGCGGGCCGCCCGGCTGAGCCGGAGCGCTCGGCTGAATGAGACGCCACGATCCGTTCCGGAAAAATCTTTAAGTTCTTCTACTGAACGGACCGTGGTTTCTCGTTCATAGCCAGGGCGAGTGGCGCCCCGACGATGGCCGCCAGGTCTGACCCGTCGATCGTCTCGCGCTCAAGCAGCAGGCTGATGACCCGGTCGAGCGTCTCACGATTCCCGCGGAGCAGCCTGGTGGCCGTGTCCTCGGCCTCCCGGAGCAGCCTGGCCACTTCCTGGTCGATGGAACGCTGCGTCTCCTCGGCGTAGGGTCGCCCGGCGAACGGATTGTCCCGGCTCGGCCCCTCCGGGCCGTAGCTGATGGGCCCGACCTTCGCGGAGAACCCCCACTCGCGCACCATGTGCGTCGCGAGCTCGGTCGCGCTCGCGAGGTCGTTCGACGCGCCGGTCGATGGTTCGTTCAGGACGACGATTTCCGCGGAGCGACCGCCGAGGCGCACGGCGAGCGAGGCAGTCAGGCGGCTCTCGGGGTACAGATGACGCTCGAACGCGGGCAGCTGCTCGGTCACGCCGAGCGCGGCGCCGCGCGAGAGGATCGTGACCTTCGCGACGGGATCGGCGTGCTCGGAGAGCGCGGCCACGAGCGCGTGCCCGGCCTCGTGGACGGCCACCGCATGCTTCTCCTCGGGCATCAGCGCGCTCGACGCATCACGGCGGCCGATAAGGAGCCGGTCCCTGGCGGCGTCGAAGTCGGCGGCGCTGAGAACGCGGCGATCGTCGCGCACGGCGTTGATCGCCGCCTCGTTCACCAGGTTGGCGAGATCAGCGCCGGAGAACCCGGGCGTGCCCCGCGCCACGACGTCGAGATCCACGTCAGGCCCCAGCGTCTTGCCCTTCCCGTGGATGGCCAGGATCGCGGTCCGCTCCAAGCAGTTGGGCAGCGGGATCTCCACCGTCCGATCGAAGCGCCCGGGCCGCAGCAGCGCCGCGTCGAGGATCTCCGCCCGGTTGGTCGCGGCCATGACGACCACGCTGGCGCCCGGCTCGAAGCCGTCCATTTCCGAAAGCAGCTGGTTGAGCGTCTGCTCGCGCTCGTCATTCGAGCCGAACCCGCCGGGGCCCCGCCGGCCGCCGATGGCGTCGATCTCGTCGATGAAGATGATCGACGGGGCGCGCTTCCTGGCGTCAACGAACAGGTCCCTGACCCGCGAGGCGCCGACGCCGACGAACATCTCGACGAAACTCGAGCCGCTCAGGGAGAAGAACGGCACTCCGGCCTCGCCGGCGACCGCCCTGGCCAGCAGGGTCTTGCCGGTCCCCGGCGGCCCGACCATCAGCACGCCCTTAGGGCCGACCGCGCCCGCGCGCTGGTACCTGGCCGGGTGCTTGAGGAAGTCCACCACTTCCATGACCTCCGCCTTGGAACCCTCGTAGCCGGCGATGTCCGCGAACCGCGTGGTGGGCTTGTCCTCGTCATAGACCTTGGCCTTCGACTTGCCGAAGCTCATGATCCCGCCGAGCCGTCCGCCGAGTTGTTTGCTGTTACGGCGGGCCAGCCACGTGAACAGCACGACGATAATGAGAATCGGGAAGACCCACTCGATGATCAGGCCCAGCACCGAGCCCGTGCTCGGGGTGGTTCCCGTCACCTGAACCTTGTGCCCGAGCAGGAGGGTGGGAAGAGAGCTGTCGTTCAGCGCGGTCGGGATCTGGGAGGTGTAGGTCTTGCCGTCGAGGAGCTTCCCGCTCACCGCCCCAGCGGAGGTGATCGACGCCGTCGAGACCTTGTTCGCGGTCACGTCGCTGACGAAGCTGGTGTAGCTCAACGCCTGAGCCTGCGTCCCGCCAGTGCCGCGGAAGAGCAGCAGCGCAATGAACGCGATCGCGATCGCGGCCGGCAGCAGCCACCGCCACCGAGCCGGCGGCAAGGGCGGAGTCGGCGTCGGCGGACCGGACTTCTTGGTCGAAGTCGGCGTCGGCGGAGCTGACTTCCTAGTCGGGCCGGGCCTTACCGTCATCGGGAGAGCGGCACGGACGCCGGCCCGCACATGCACGCCCGGGTCAGCGCGCTCGTGACGGTTGCCCTGCAGTAACGGGATGCAATGAGATCATGCTCGTCGGTCGCGTGCCCGCACAGGCACACCGTGTCCGGCGACTGGTCGCCGTTCGATGGTGTCGTCAGCTGCGATGGGTTCGTCATGCTGCAAGTCAACCGCGCTGCGGACGCGTGCGAAATGAGCAATCCCGCATGAGCCCATCACCACAGCCGATCGCCATTACCGATGAGCCGGTCGCGGCCGGCCACGCCGAGGTTCTCAGACGAGACGCTGGTGGACGTAGCACCACTTCCAGCCCGATCCCGGCGCAAACCCAGCGGCGACCGGGTGATCGGTCTCCTCATAGTGCGCCCGGGCGTGCTGGTTGGGCGAGTCATCAGAACAGGCCACCCAGCCGCAGGTCAGGCAGACCACCAGGCTTGCCCGGGGATCATCGTGGTCCTTGCGGCTACGGCAGTCCTGGCAGTCGTCTGCTTGCGGCCCGAGCTGCGCGAGGCCGACGAGGTGCTCACATCGCGGGGCCGTCCCGTTCGAGCTTACGGCCGCCGCTCCCATGGCCAAGCTCTGGCCGGAGATCATGGCACCCTCCCTTTACGTGACGGAAATGCCGGGCGCGGTCCGCTCGATCATCCTTGAGTCAATCCCGGCGGGCGCCGACGCGGAAACAGGCAACGTGAGCACGGCCCATCACCAGAACCGATCACCCGCCGACCGAAGTACGCTGAGGGCGGAGTCGAAGGATGGACTGTATGCGGACTTGGCGGCGGACATGGAGCTACGGCAGCTTCGCTATTTCGTGACGCTGGCGGAGGAGCTGCACTTCGGCCGGGCGGCCGACCGGGAGCACATCGTCCAGTCAGCGCTGAGCCAGCAGGTGCAGCGGCTGGAACGTGAGCTGGGCGTCCGCCTCCTCGAGCGCAGCACGCACCATGTCGCGCTGACCGCTTCCGGCGTCGTTTTCCTGGTCGAGGCGCGGCAGATCCTGGCGCACGTCGACCGAGCCGCGGAGGTTGCCAGGAGGGCGGCGGGCACCTCCGCCCCGTTGCGCGTCGGCATCATCGACTCGAGCTACGACTCGATGCCGCAGATCCTGCACGAGGTTCAGGCCCGCTACCCCGGCCTGGTCATCAACCAGGTCGAGGCCAGCGTCCCCCAGCAGTACCAGCAGCTCCTCGACGGCCGCCTGGACGTCGGCGTCGGACGCGCCACGCTCGCCCCGCCGCAGATCGCGTCGCTGCTGTTCCGCCGGGACCCGCTCGGGGTCCTGGTGCCAACCGGCCACACGTTCGCCGACCTCGACGGGGTCAGCGTCGCCGACCTCGCTCGAGAGCCCCTGCTGCTCGCCGAGGAAGCCCGGGCGCCGGAATTCAATCAGTTCACCGTCGAGATGTGCCGGGCGGCCGGCTTCACCCCCACCGTCTACCGCGGAACCGTCGAGAGCATCCGCGCCGCCGCCGATCTCGTCGCCCAGGGACGCTGCCTGTACTGCGTGCCGTCTTCCTGCATCGCCGCGCTTCCCGGAACCATCTGGCGGCCGCTCACCGAGCCGGCGTCGGACTACCCGTGGTCGGTCCTGTGGCGCGCAGCGGACGACTCCGGCCACGTGCAAGCGGTCGTCAGCTGCGCCAAGGCGATGTCCAAACGGCTCGGCTGGCTGACGACCGCCGACCAGACGGCACCATAAGCCATCTGCTCTCCTTGAGTGGATCCAAAGCCATGGCGGGAACAGCCGCGTTTGACGGCTCAAGGTCAGCTGGACGGCCGCGGCGCCTTGCAGGAGATCTTTGGGTTCACACCCACGTAGTTGAGCGGGCCCGCGAGAATCGTCACGGCGATGTTCCCGACGCGCGAGCAGCTCGGATCGGGACTGCCGTAGTAGTGGCGCTGCCCGGCGGCGATGGCGCCGATAATCAGCCAGACGATGAGTATGAGAGATCCGATGCGCATGACTGCCTCCGAGGGGCATGTTGACTTGGGGGGACGTCCCTGCGGGCGGCACGAACACCACAATGCGCGTGCCGGCAGCGGTCCGGATGCCGGGCTGATCATTTTCAGCCGGGCTGACCTGTAGCCAGTACTCAGTGAAGACCATCAGCGGGCAGACGGAAATCGGCAATCCGGGCAAGGCTCATCTCAAAGGCCGATCAGCACTGGATGCGGCGCCAACGCGGCCGTCACTCCAGCACCAGCCGCTGGCGGCGATCGGTCTTGGTGATGAGGTTTGCCGATTCCGGTTGTTTCCACCGCGAAGCGGGCGGGCTTAGCTGAACGGTGACAGGCAAGGTGGCTAGGTATCGCGGCGAGGAGCCCGGTTATGAGCATCGACGCGGGCAACCTCCCCGCCGCGGCGGAGGCGTCCTCCCCCGTCACGGCGGCTGGTTACGACGGGACGGCACCGTTCACCGACGACGGCGGACCGCCGGCCACCTTCGGGGGGCGGGTCCGGGCAGGCGTGACCGCCACGATCGTGGCCGTTCCGTTCACCGGGCTGGGGGTGGCGGTGTGGCTGGCCTGGGGCCGCGGCCTGGATCTGGCCGATGTCCTCATGGCGGTGGTCTTTTACGTGATCACGGGGCTCGGCGTGACCGTGGGCTTCCATCGGCTGCTGACCCACCGCAGCTTCACCGCGGCCCCGGCGCTGCGGGTCGCGCTCGCGGTCGCGGGGTCGATGAGCTTCGAGGGCCCGGTCATCGGCTGGGTAGCGATCCACCGCCGCCATCATGCCTTCACCGACCAGCCCGGCGACCCGCACTCCCCCTACCGGTACGGCACCAGCCTGGTCGGGCAGCTCCGCGGCCTCGCCCACGCCCACGCGGGCTGGCTGCTCCGCGACGACCCCACCCCGCCGGAACGGTACGCCCCCGACATGACGGCCGACCGGTCAATGCGGGTGATCTCGGCCGCGTTCCCCGCCCTGTGCGTTCTCTCCCTCGCGCTGCCGTTCGGTGCCGGATGGCTGATCGGCGGCAACTGGCGCACCGCGCTGCTCGGGCTCCTGTGGGCGGGGCTGGTCCGCGTCACCGTGCTGCAGCACGTCACCTGGAGCGTCAACTCACTGTGCCACGTGTTCGGCAGTCGCCCCTTCGCCACCCGGCGCTACGACCGCGCGACGAACCTGTGGCCGCTCGCCCTCGTATCGTTCGGGGAGAGCTGGCACAACATGCATCACTCCGACCCCGCGTGCGCGCGGCACGGCGCCGAACCCGGCCAGATCGACATTTCCGCCGACGTGATCCGCCTGTTCGAGCGCCTCGGCTGGGCCACCAGCGTGCACTGGCCCGCCCCCGCGCGGCTCGCCTCCCGACGCCGGTGACCCCCGCCCGTTGATTTCAGCTGCCTATCAGTTTTGGTGTCATATTCCCGGCAAATCTCGTCAGGCGACTCCGGCGCGCGCCTGGCGGGCGGCTTCGACCAGGTTGCGCAGTGCGTGCTCGGTCTCGGCGTAGCCGCGGGTCTTGAGCCCGCAGTCGGGATTGACCCACAGCCGGGTCGGGCCGACGACGCTCATGGCCGCCGACAGCGCCTCGGTGATCTCGGCGACGTCCGGCACGCGGGGAGAGTGGATATCCCAGACACCCGGTCCGATGCCGTGCGCGAAGCCGGCCGCGGTGAGGTCTGCGATGAACTCCATCCGGGAGCGGGCCGCCTCGACGGTGGTCACGTCGGCGTCGAGGGCCCCGATGGCGTCGAGGATCTCGCCGAACTCGCTGTAGCACATGTGCGTGTGGATCTGGGTCTCGTCGGCCGCCCCCGAAGTCGCCAGCCGGAACGCCCGTACCGCCCAGTCCAGGTAGGCTTCGCGGTCGGCCTGCCGCAGCGGCAGCAGCTCCCGCAGGGCCTCGTCGACCTGGATAATGCCGATCCCGGCCGCCTCGAGGTCGGCGATCTCGTCCCGGATCGCCAGCGCGACCTGCCGGGCGGTGTCGCTCAGCGGCTGGTCGTCGCGGACGAACGACCACGCGAGCATGGTGACCGGCCCGGTCAGCATGCCCTTAACCGGCTTGTTCGTGCGGGACTGCGCGTAGCGGGCCCAGCCGACGGTGATGGGCGCCTGGCGGCTGACGTCGCCGTGCAGGATGGGCGGACGGACGTAACGGGTTCCGTAGGACTGGACCCACCCGTTCCGCGTGGCGGCGAACCCGTCCAGGTGCTCCGCGAAGTACTGCACCATGTCGTTGCGCTCGGGCTCCCCGTGCACCAGCACGTCCAGGCCGATGTCCTCCTGAAGCGCGATAACCCGGTCGATCTCGGCGCGCATGGCCGCCTCGTACCCGCCGGAGGTGATGCGCCCGGCCTGGTAGTCGGCGCGGGCCGCGCGGATCTCGGCAGTCTGCGGGAACGACCCGATCGTGGTGGTGGGCAGCACCGGCAGGCCGTGGGCCTGGGTCGGCTGGCGGATCGCGTAGGGGCTGCGGGGCGGTCCGTCGCCGAGCACGTCCAGCCGCGCCCGGACCTCTGCGTTCACCGCCGGGGCAGCCGGGGCGGGCTGACCCAGAACAAGGCGGACCCCGTGCAGCCAGCGGCCTAGGGTTACGACCTCGTCGACCTTCTGCCGTGCGAAGGCGAGCCGCCCGGCGACTTCCCTTGTCAGCGACGTCTCCGCTGCCAGGTCAAGCGGCACGTGCAGCAGCGAGCAGGACGTGGCGACGCACACCTGGCCGGCCAGGCCGAGCAGCGACACGCAGAGCGACACGGCGGCGGGCAGGTCCGCGCGCCACACGTTCCGGCCGTCGATCACGCCGGCGACCAGGGTCTTGGCGCCGAGGCCGCCCACCGCGGCGAGCGCTTCCAGGTTTCCTGGCCCGGCCGCGAAGTCCAGGCCGATCGCCTCGACCGGGCTGGCCGCCAGCACCGGCAGCGCGTCGCCGATCTCGCCGAAGTAGGTGCTCACCAGCAGCGACGGCCGCTGCGGGAGTGAGCCGAGCCGGTCGTAGGCGCGGCGCAGCGCGGCCAGCTCCTCCTCGGTGCGGTCCGCGGCGAGGACCGGCTCATCGAGCTGGACCCACTGCGCGCCGGCCGTGTGCAGCTCGCCGAGCAGCTGCCCGTAGGCGTCAAGCAGCGGGTCGAGCAGGCCCAGCGGCTGGAAGCCCTGCTCGGCGGGCTTGGACAGCAGCAGGAACGACAGCGGCCCGAGCAGGACCGGCCGCGTCTGGATGCCGTGCGACAACGCCTGCAGGTACTCCCGGACCGGCTTGTCCCCGGCCAGCCGCAGCTGCGTTCCCGGCCCGAGCTCGGGCACTAGGTAGTGGTAGTTCGTGTCGAACCACTTGGTCAGCTCCAGCGGGACGATCCCCTCGGTGCCGCGCGCCATCGCGAAGTACGCGTCCAGGCCGTCAAGGCCCGCGAACCGCTCCGGGATGGCATTGAACGCGGCCGCAGTGTCGAGCACGTGGTCGTACAGCGAGAACGTGTTCGACGGGATATCGGAAAGGCCGGCGTCCCGCAGCGTCTCCCAGGTCTGGCGGCGCAGCGCCGCAGCGGTCTCCGCCAGGCCGACGGCCGTCTCCCGGCCCGCCCAGAATGCCTCGGTTGCCTTCTTCAGCTCGCGTCGCGCGCCGATGCGCGGATACCCGAGCACGGTTGTCTCCATGGAACTGTCTCTCCCCCGGGTTCCCTCTTCGACTGGCCCCGGCCGCAGGCCGAAGTGAGAACCATCCGCACCTGCAGTATAGGGACCATGGATTGTGGGATCAACCAATCAACGGCGATATTTTCTGTGGTAGACCACAAGTCAACCAGCCAGCGGCTATCTGATCGCAGCCCGTCCGAAGGCGGTTCCGCGACTTGTCACCGACGCCATCGACCCAAATCGGTTGAGTACGTGGCGGTGGCGTAGCTGACAGGTTCGCGGCCTAGGTCATATCGCTCCGGGGCCCAGGTTCACCATGTGCCCCGGAAGTCCCGTCAACCTCCCACTCGACGGCCACTTAGCATAGCCGTTTGGACGTTTTTTCGACTTTACATAGCTGCCAGACATTTTAGAGGCTCTGAAACGGTTAAATTTGTCCGGGAGCTATGCAATGTCCGGGAGCTATGCAATGTCGGCAATGAGCGAGCGGGGATCGAGAGGGGAGAACGCCCAAGTTCACGTTGTCGTCGAACTGCGCGGATGACGAGTCTTGGCGGCGCCTGGGGTGGGCGCGCTTCGCACCGCCCCTCTCCTCCGCTCCGCCGAAGAGGTGGTGTCGTGTCAGGGTCCGGCAGCACGGGCCGTCTACAGATGTCATCTGCCTGGCAGGAGCCTGCGCCCGGAGCCGCAGCGCCGGACCGCGGTTCCCTGGCCTTCAGCCGGGTAAGGCTGCGGTGGTGGAATACCTCGTCACGATGACCACCCACGTCCCCGACGGGACCCCGTCAGAAGCGGTGGACGACGTCCGCGCCCGCGAGGCCGCGCACACCCGTGAACTCGCCGCCCAGGGCCACGTGCTCCGTTTGCGGCGCCAGCCGCTCGCCCCCGGCGAGTGGCGGACGCTCGGGCTGTTCGCCGCCGCCGTTTACATGGTCCAAGAGCGAATCGAGGCTGATCGTGGCTGAGTACGACGTCATCATCATCGGCGGCGGCTCGCCCGGCGAGCACTGCGCCGGCGCGCTGGCCGACGGCGGCCTCCGCGTCGCCCTGGTCGAACGGGAGCTTGTCGGCGGTGAGTGCTCCTACTGGGCCTGCATCCCGTCCAAGACGCTGCTGCGCCCGGGCGAGGCAGTGCACGGCGCGCTCGAGGCCGCCGCCACCGCGCAAGTCGACGTCCAGGCGGCGCTGGCCTACCGGGATTTCATGGTCTCGAACTACTCCGACGCCGGACAGCAGCGCTGGCTCGCGAGCCGGCAGATCGACCTGCTGCGCGGCACCGGCCGACTGGCCGGGCCGGGCGTGGTCGAGGTCAACGGCGTGCCCCACACCGCCGAGCACGTGGTGGTGGCCACCGGCGCGGATCCTGTCATCCCGCCCATCCCCGGCCTCAGGGACCTAGACGGCGTGTGGACCAACCGGGAGGCGACCGGCATGAAGTCCGTGCCGGCGCACCTGCTGATAATCGGCGGCGGGGCCATCGGCGCGGAATTCGCGCAGATCGTCCGGCGGCTCGGCGGCGGGGTGACGGTCATCGAGGCCGCAGGCCACCTGGTGTCGTCCGAGCCGACGCCGCTGGGCGAGGCGCTGGGCGAGACGCTCCGCCGCGACGGCGCCGAACTCGTGCTCGACGCGAAGGTGACGGCCGCGCGGCGCGATGGCGCGGACTACGTGCTCACTATCGCCGACGGCCGTGAGTTCCGCGGTGACCGGCTCCTAGTGGCCACCGGACGCCGACCGCGAGTCCCGGACGGCCTGGACACCGTCGGCGTCACGGCTGGCCCGCGGGGGGCCATTCCGGTCGACGCACGGCTGCGGGCCGGGGAGCGGCTGTGGGCGCTCGGCGACGTCACCGGCCTGTGGATGCTGACCCATGTCGGCAAGTACCAGGGCGAGGTGGTGGCCGCCAACATCCTCGGCGAGCCGCGGGAGGCGCATTACGAGGCGGTGCCCCGGGTCATCTACACCGACCCGCAGGCGGCGTCCGTCGGCGAGCGCGATGCGGCGTTCAGCGGCACCGCTCAGCTGTCCAGCGTGGCCAAGATGGAGACCTACACCCACGCCTACGCCGACTCCAACGGGTTTCTCACCCTGCTCAGCGACGGAGAGCGCCTGACCGGGGCGTACGCGCTCGGCCCGGAGGCCGGGGAGTGGCTGCAGCAGGCCACGCTCGGCATCCGCGCCCAGGTACCGCTCGACGTGCTGCGCGACACCATCCAGCCCTTCCCCGCCTTCACTGAGATCTACGTGGCGGCGCTGAAGCAGCTGCGCAAGACGATAACCGCCAGCCGGAAGCAAGCGGCGCCATGACCTACGACATCGACGGCGGACAGCAGCTCGTGGGGAGCGGCGGATGAGCGGCGAGGGGCAGCGGGTCGCCGTCATCACCGGCGGCTCGCAGGGCATCGGCGCGGGCCTGGTCGACGGGTACCGCCAGCGCGGCTGGGCCGTCGTGGCGAACTCGCTCACGATCAAGCCGGCCGAGGATCCCGACGTGCAGACGGTGGCCGGAGACGTCTCCGAGCCTGCCACCGCGCGGCGGATCTTGGATGCCGCGCTCGACCGCTTCGGGCACGTTGACAGCCTGGTCAACAACGCCGGCGTGTTCATGTCCAAGCCGTTCACCGACTACACCGCGGCCGACTACGCCCTGATCACCGGGGTCAACCTGGCCGGATTCTTCTGGCTGACCCAGCTGGCCGTCACCGAGATGCTGCGGCAGGGCCGCGGTCACGTGGTCAACATCAGCGCCACCGTCGCCCAGCGCGCGGACTCAGGCAGCCCCTCGGTCCTCACGGCGCTTACCAAGGGCGGGCTCGCCGCGGCCACCAGGTCGCTGGCGATCGAGTACGCGTCGCGCGGCATCCGGGTCAACGCGGTCGCCCCGGGCATCATCCAGACGCCGATGCACCCTTCCGAGAGCTACGCCTCGCTCGGCGACCGGATGCCCCCGATCGGCCGCGTCGGCCAGATCAGCGACGTCGTCGACGCCATCATGTTCCTTGAGTCAGCGCCTTACATAACCGGCGAGATCGTGCACGTCGACGGCGGCCAGATCGCGGGCCACTAACCACCGCAAATCGTTACTGCCCGGCCGGCGGTCCGTTCGGGGTGACGGGGTGTATCCCACTGCCCGGCGAGGTCGGCGTACATGGCGGAGCTGGCCAGCAGGGACGAGTGGTCGCCGACTTGGGGGCGGGCGCCGTCGAGGACCAGGATCCGCCGGGCGCGGCGCGCCGAGGAGATGCGGTGCGCGATCACGATGAGCGTGCCGCCGCGGCGCGCGAACGCCGCCTCCGCCCGTTCCTCCGCGGCAGGGTCGAGATGGCAGGTGGCCTCGTCGAGTATGACGAGCCGGGCGGGCGGCAGGTACGCGCGGGTGAGCGCGATGAGCTGCCGCTCGCCTGCGGACAGCGCGGCGGGGGTGATATCCGCGCCGTAGCCGCCGAGACGGGTGATGAAGGGAGTGAGGCCGATGGCTTCCGCGGCCTCGTCGAGTTCCGTTTTGGTGGCGGGGTGGAGGTACGCGAGGTTTTCTTTCAGGGTGCCAGCGAAGACATAGGCCTCTTGGGGGATCAGGATCCGCCAGCTCCGCCCGAGCCCGGCCACGGGCAGGCCATCGAGGAGAACCTCGCCTTTGCCCGGGCTGAGCATCCCGGCGAGCAGGCCCGCGAGGCTGGACTTGCCGATGCCGCTCGGGCCGACGACCGCGAGGTGGTCGCCGGGCGCGACCGTGAGGGTAAGGCCGGAGATGACCGGCTCGGCCTTCGGGCCGTAGGCGAAGCTGACGTCGCTGAGTTCCAGCGTGCCGTCCTGGTCCTGGTGGGGGGCGGGGTGGCGGGCGGGGGCGGGGGCGGAGCGCAGCGGGGCTATGGCCGGGGTTTCAGGCGGCGTTTCTGCCAGGGTTTCCGCCGGGGCGCTGGTCTGGAGAATGCGCTCCAGCGTCACGTTGAGCCGCACCAGGCCGGCGCCCATGCCCTGGATGAGCGTGTAGAGGACGCCGCGCAAGCTCCCGGTGATGTAGGTGATCGCGCCGACGATGTCGCCGGGAGAGGCACCGT
>CAWJQG010000021.1:0-32165 GCA_963844925.1 uncultured Actinomycetota bacterium
GCGTCCAGCCCCAGGGGGCCGGCACCGACCTGGTCAGCGGGTCAGGGAACGGGATCGCGTTCCGGTGCAACGACGGGCGCCTCGAGGACGTGACCGTCCAGTCCTGCTCCGGTGACGGGTGGAGGATCGGCGGTTGCACTAACACGTCGCTCCAGGTCACCGTTACCCAGGCCATCGACGCCGCGGTCGGCCTGACCGAGCAAACCTGGAGCGTCTCCGCCGTCCCCGCGATCGCGCTGCCCGCCTGGGCGAAGGTCGTCCCCCCCTCCTACTCCGGGACCCCGGGCAACGACGACAGCATCGAGACCGTCGCGATCACGGCCACGGGGAGCAACACGGTCACCGTCGTGCGCGGCTGGGACTCCACGCCCGTCGAGGCCATCGCCTCGAATGCACTTCTCATCCCGCTCGACCTGGTGTACGAGGTCGCGGGCGCCACGCTGAACACGGCCTTCCCCGGCGGCAACGGGATGGTGATCGAGGCCACGGTGCAGAACAGCGAGTTCACCCGGTGCGTCGTCAACGGCGGCATGAAACTCGACCCCCCGCGCGGCGCGCACGGCATCGTGGCGTTCGGCGGGATCAACAAGCTCCTTTACTGCCACCCCTACTTCAACCCGCTGGACGGGCTGTACGTCGACTGCCGGGGCGTGGGCGGGATGGGGGCGATGCAGGTAATCGGCGGCGAGTACGAGACCAACGGCCAGGCCGGCATCAGCATGATCAACGCCTACTACATGCAGGTCTCCGGCACGAAGCACTATGCCAACGTAACCGCGAGCATCCTGCTCCAGGAATGCGACCGCGCCATCCTCGACGGCGTGAACTCGCTGTACAACGCCGGCGAGTCTAGTCCCGAATTCCAGCACATCTTTTCGAATAACTGCCAGCGTACGACGATCAGCGGGGGGCTGTTCCAGCTCGGAGAGGCGAGCGCCATCATCATCAACGGGTACTCGCCCGGGACCAGCGTGCATGACAACACCGTCTACGGGCTCGACCCGTCCGCCCCGTACGCGAACGCGATCCGCCTGTCCGGCTGCTACGACGTGGACGTCATCGACAACATCGTGGACAGGCCCATCCTCGAGGACACCACGCCAGGCGGCGACTTCAACCGCATCTGGGGCAATCGCATCCTGAACACCAACAACGCAACCGGCGCCACGCTCGCCGGGGTGTACACGAATGGGCCGCACACCGTCGCCCACGAGAACCTCGGGCAGGGCGACAAGGTCTACAACTCCGAGAGCACTTTCACCGCCGTGCTCCGCAAGACGCACCTGGTCTCGGCGCCGTCCGGCGGCACCACCGTCACCCTGCCCGGCGCGGGCTACTTCGGGGCGAGCACGAACGTCGCCCTGGCCTCCGGGTCGCAGGGCGTCGCGCTCCCGCAGGGGACGCTGACCCTCGCAGGCGCGCCGGCCTACGTGCCGATCGCCGGGCAGGTCATGGTGCCGGTGACTGGAGGCCTGTGGTCGTTCGTGACCTACAGCTCGATCAACGGGGCGGTGATGAGCGGCTGCATAGGCGGCTCCGGCACCACGACGACGGGGAACGTTTACCTGCTCCCGCCCGACGGCGAGGAGTTCTCGATCGCGCAGATCAACAACTCGGACACGGTCACCCTGCAGGCGCCGCCCGGATCGCTCATCAACGGCGGGTCGTCCTTCACGCTGGCGCCCCAGCGGGTGTACCGGGTCATGCTGTGCTCGGGCAACTGGAACGTCTATTAGGAAGGCTGCCCGGTCACCGACTCGTTGGGTGCCGCACGACTTGGCATTCGTCACTATGCGTAGTAGATGACAACGTGCGGCACCCGTCGTGGCAGGCCACCGGCTGTTTAGTAGGTCGGCGCGATCTCCGCCTGAACGCCGAGACCCGTGGCCAACTTCTCGAAATCAGCGTCGGATATCTCGCCGTCGGGCGCCCCGGAGTCGGCGATCCCAGGGTCGGCGATCCCAGGGTCGGCCATCTCGTAGTCGCGCGAAACGCCCGCCTCATCCAGCTCGTCGCCGTCGTCCCGGCGTCGTCCGCGCTCGCATCGAGGTCCTGCCTGGCCACCTCGCCGTCCGCCTGCGCCCGCACCGCGGCCCACGACGTGTTGGCGCCCCGGTTGAAGTGCGACCAGCCGAACGACAGATCGTGTCCGACCGAGTCCGCCTCAACCTGCATCTGCATCCGCGTCCGCTGCTGATCGTCCACCCAGGTCCGGGTGACGAACTTGCCCCGGATGATGACCATGTCGCCCTTGCGCAGCGAACTCTTGACGTTCACGGCGAGCCTGCGCCAGCACTTCACGGTGTAGTACGACGTGTCCCCGTCCTCCCACTCCCCGGTGGCCCGGTTCAGCCGGCGGGGCGTGGAGCCCACCCGGATCTCGGTGACGGGCGTGTGCGTGGGCGTAGGCTGCCACAACTTCGGTTCGGCGGTAACGAAGCCGCGCAGGGTGATCGTGTTCTCCTGGCTCATGCCATCCTCCTTGCTCGCGTTTCCTGCTCTGCTGCGTCCTGCGGCGTCCGCCGCCCGGTTCGCACTTCCCACCGTGCCCGAACCGACGACGTCCCGGCGATGGCGATCCATCGCCTGTGGACAACGCGCCCGAATTGTCCACCGCCTGTGGACGACGGCTTGCGATCATGGCGGCGGCGCGGCATACTGCACGGCCGCAACGCGGTGCGGACGTCGCGGCGTGCCTGTGCGTCTGGGGGTTGCCGCGCCGGGCTGCCAGCTACCCAGAGTGACAGCGATTATCGGGAGTGACGGCGAGGATTTCGCGGCTGACGAGGGTTCCAGAGAGAAACTGATCTCTTAGCTGGGGGGACAGGAGGGTCGCGGCCTTTGCCATGAGGGTTTGCCTGGCGCGGGCAGCCCAACGGGCGGCCTCCGCTGGGGACTCAGTGGCGCGCAGCACTTTGTACCGCGTCAGGTAGACCTCCTCGCTGCGCAGGGCTGGGAGTGCGCCAGTTTCTTCCAGCCAGCTGACCGCGCGTTCGCTCGCGTCCAGCGCATCGCCCAGCCGCCCGGCGGCGAGATCCGCGAGCGCGCGCAGCGCTAGGGCCCCGACCTCGCTGCGCTGGAAGCCGGTCTCCTGGCACTCCGCGATGGTCTCGTTGAAGAGCTCACGGGCTCGATTCAGGTCGCGGTGCGGGTTGTCCGGATGCATCGCGAGCTCGCCCAGGTAGTTGCGGAGGATCGGCAAGACCGCGTGGTGCCCCGTCGTCGCGACCCGCTCCCAGCCTGCGGTGATGGCGGCAGCTGCGGCGTCGATTTTGCCCCAGTCCAGGTAACACTTGCCAAGCAGGCCAAGGTTGTATCCCTGATGGGTGCTCAGATCGGCATGCGCCTGCAGCGGTGCGAGCGCTGTACGCAGGATGTCCTCGGCCTCGGCGAAGCGGCCCGTCTCGGAGAGAAGCTGCGCTAGGTAGTTAGAGATCATCGCGTACTGGTCGCAGGCGTGCAGCGCGGCAAGTCCCCTGACGGATTGCCGCAGCGACGACTCAGCCTCGCCGAACCTGCCAGCGTCGTACGCGGCCACGCCGATTAGCCCGGGTATCCGGGCCCGTTGGACGCGGACGAGCGGAAGATCGGCGGCAGGCGCCTGAACGGCGCGCCCTGCCACGGCCAGCGCATCGTGCAGCACGCTGATGCCGCGGTTCATGTTCAGGCCGACCGAATGGTGCCCCAGGTCGGCGAGTGCCTCCAGTTCCGCGAGAACGCTGCCTGACCCGTCGGCGAGTTTAGCGGCCTTGGCGAAGACAGCGACAGCGTCCGGCAGTCCGTCGGTTGCGAGCAGGTATCGCCCGTACAAGCACTCGGCAAGTGCCCTCAGCGCTGGGTCAGCGGACCGCGCCGCGGCCTGGGTCGCCATGTCCACGAACGCGCGAACCTGCCGCAGGGGCACGCCATTGTTCCACCACATCTCGGTCGTCACCAGGTACAGGTGGCTGAGTCTGACGGTAAGGGCATCCTCTGGCGTGCCGTCGCGCAGGGCCCGCTCGCAGTACCGCGCTGGGGCTTCACGCTCTCCGCGTCGGTAGGCGGAAAGGGCCGCGAGAAACAGTCGTTCGGTGTTCATTGGCCGTCTCCGTCTCCGGTTCTCAAGGCAGCGGCGGCAGACAGCAGCCAATCGCTTGGCACAAGATCGGAATTACCGCGGGCACTGGCCGCCGCGGCGACCAGTGCCGCCTTGGCGACCATGTGCTCGTCGTTCACCATCGCGCTCGCCGCGCCGGCCAATTGCTCACTGGCATCGATGTCGGCACCGCCGGCGCGGCGGAACGCGTCGATGGCTTCGCGCGCGGCGGTTGCGGCGGCACTGTAGTCGCCCCTCGTCCAGTGCGCCCAGGCGAGGTTATACATGCACAGTCCCTCGGCACGCGGCGTCTCCGCCCGGACACTGTCAGCTCCGGCTTGTTCGAACTCGGCGATCGCCTCAGTCAGCTTCCCGGTGGCGATCAACGAGATGCCCCTCACGTTGCGGGCGTAGCCGAGCGCCTCGACGTTCCCAGCCTCCTTGTAGGCGCTGATCGCTTCGCCGCCAGCCTGGTACGCCTGATCCCATCGTCCGGCGACCGCATGCGCCAGGCTGAGAGCATCGCCGGCCCGGCCACGTACGGTCGGTTCTTTGGTCTCCTCGGCGAGCCGGACAATCCGCTCGGCGGTGGCCATCGCCTCGACCTCCCGCCCAAGGTATGTGTAGGTCAGGCTGAGGCACAGCAGCGCGTGCGCCTCATGGTCCGTTTCGCCAAGCTGACTCGCGACGTCCGCTGCCCGGAGGAGCACGCCGACAGCCTCGGGCATCCGGCGCAAAAATCGTAGGGTATCGCCTAGCGAGAACAGCGCGCGTCCAAGGTGCGGCAGGTCGTGGAGCTGCTCGGCTAGCGCGATGGCTTGCGTCAAGGGCTCGATGGCCTCCGCGTAAGGGCCGCCAATGTGCCGGGCCATGCCGAAACTCACCATGTCCGCCAGGATCGCCGCGTCATCCGTGAGATGCCCGTCGAGCGCGAAGTGCATGCTGCCTACCTCGCGGGCCGAGCCGCCAAGGGCGAGAAATTCGGCGATTTCGTCGAGGATGAAGGCGCACGCGTCATAATCTCCCGCGCGCAGCAGGTGCTCGAAGACCATCCGCTGCGCCGCGACATCGGCCAGGGAACGCCACGGTGGCAGCTGGCTCGCGTGCTCGTACCAGGCAGCCACTCGCCGTTCGAGCACCCGGCGGCTAAATGGGCCGGTGGTCGACAGCGCCGAGTACGCGATATCGGCATCGAGCGGGTGCAGCGCGAATTCCCTAGTCGGGCGGTCCAAAGAGACCATGTGCACGTGCACGAGCTCGCTCAGCGCCCTGGGCGCATCGATGTTAGGCGCGAGCGGCGCAATGACCCACTGGACCATCTCCCGGCGCACCGGGCTGCGGAACACCGCCAGCACGTCGAGCGTCAGGCGGGTCTCATCATCGAGCCGCTGGTATCTGTCCTGGGCCAGTTGATCGACGATGTCCCCCCGTGCGGTGAACTCGTTCAACACGTCGTCGAGACCGGGCAAGGTAAGGCTGTCGTCTGCGAGTGCCCCCACCGTCAGCTCGAGCGCGCGAGGGACGCCGTGCAGCCGCCGAGCCGCCTGCTCCAGTTGCGCCTCGGTCGCGTCGAGCAGCCCCGCCTCGCCATCTCGGTCGAGCTCCCGGAGCAGCGCCACGCTGTCGGAAACAGGCAATCCTTCCCGTAGGTGGAGCCGTGCCTCCATGCGGCGCATCGCAGGGTCAAGCGAGACGGGCACTTGGCTGGTAACGAGCACCTGAGGGCCGCGTGAGAGCCGGAATATGACGTCAAGGAAGATTTCCAGGTCTTGGCGGATCGGCCGACCGCTGTCCGTGAGCTGGTCTTCGATGTTGTCAAGGACGATGAGGTTCATGCTTTCGCCCAGCGATTCGAAGAGCTGCACGAGCTTGTCCTTGGGCTCGCGCTGGCTTGCCCAGAGCGCGGCCAGCTCTTTTCGCACTGCGGGACGAGCGACCTCCGCGCACGTGAAGAAGATCCGCTCGACGGTGATGTTACCCTCACTGCGCGTAGAGAGATTCGAAATTCCGCGGTAATCGTTAGCGCTCGCTGCTAGCGTTTCGACGACCTTCGCCGCTAGGGCGGACTTGCCGATGCCGCGGCGGCCGAACACCGTGACCATGCGCGTCGCGGGGTCAGCGAGCCAGCACATGATCTGCTCTCGCTGATGCCTGCGGTTCTTGAATATTTCAAGTCCGTAACTCACCGGCGCCCCGACAACACGACAGCGATCCGGTGAACTTGCGACCATAGAAACCCATCCTTTCCAGCGGTCAACGCACGCTATCTTTAGAGTATTGACTAGCTGTCGCCGGGTCCAGCCAAGTTAGCAGGACCGTCGCAGGGGTCAGGGGGGAGTATGACCAGCCTACGAGAAAGCAATAAGGAGAAGGAACGGTCGCTCCTCAGAGACCGCGCGCTTCTGGTGCTCGGTTTCGTTACCTTTTCGGGAGTTGCGCTTGTAGCCGTCGGCTGGATATTGCAGGGCGAGTCCTACGTGCCTGGCCTGCTCCAGCAGCTCGGCTCCTCGCTCATGCTGCTCGTGCCGCTCGCTCTGCTCGGGTTCATGCTTGAAGGGCGGCTGCGGCGCACTGAGGAGCAGCTCCGCGCGACCACCGAGCGACTGGACACACTGACGGCGGTCACCAGGCAACGGCTGGCCGAGACTCGTCGCCACCAAGACCAGATGTTCGATCAGGCAAGGCGCGCTCCAAACCGGAGCGCGATCCTTGAGCTGCTCGCCGAGGCGACGCGTATCGGGGCCATCGACAGCTCCGGCATTCGGGTACGTGTGCCCGCCACCACCTTGCGGTTGCGTTTCCGGCCGACGGCGGCCGACATCCTCGTTGTGGTCGAGGAGGCCGACGGCGCGGCGCTTGGGGAGGCTGACTGGAATGCCGACGAGAGCGCGGAGAGCTTCGCCCAGGAGCTCGCCGAAGTCCTGCGGAAATTGGATAGGTACCCAGGAGACGCCAGTTATGACCCGACGATGATCTTCGACCGGCTAATCGAAATACTCCAGCTTGGAGTGCAGGCTCGCGTCGGCGAGTCCTCGCGTGACCTTGAGCACCTAATAGAGATGCCCAACGATTACTGGGCTATATGCGCCGGAGGGCTCTTCTCGTTGCGGCAGTACTATCACATTCCGACATACCGGATAACGAGCGGACACGTGGACTGGCCACGCCACATGCGCTCGCTCGGCTGGGTGGATGACGCCGCGTTCAACGAGGCATACACCCTCGCTAGGCGCCTGCTCGTCAAATCCTGAGCCGCTTAAGTGGTTAAGCGGATACCAGTTCGGACGGCTCGGCGATGACGTCGACCAGGGCGCCGTTGCGCATCACCGTGATGGGAAGCGGGCGGCCGATCGCCTCGGCGAACATAAGGCGCTGCAGGTCCTGAGCCTTCGCGACCTCCTCGCCCGCGGCGGTGAGCAGCAGGTCTCCGGGGCGTAGCCCGGCCCGGTCGGCCGGCCCTCGGGACACGACCGACGCGACGCGAAGCCCGGTAGAGCGACCGCCGAGACGCGGTCGCCAGACCGGCGCCACCGGGGCGGGCGCCACGACGACGCCCAGGTAGGCGCGGCGGACCCGCCCGTCGCGCATCAGCGCGGACACGATACGCCTGGTCGTCGAGTTGACCGGGACGGCGAGCCCGACCCCTACCCCGGCCACCGCGGTGTTGATCCCGACCACCTGGGCGCGCGAGTCGGCGAGCGCGCCACCCGAATTGCCGGGGTTGAGCGCGGCGTCGGTCTGGATAACGTCCTCGATCAGCCCGTGCTCTCCCGTTGGCAGCGACCGGCCGAGCGCGCTGACCACGCCCGCGGTGACCGTCCCTGACAGTCCGAGCGGGTTGCCCACCGCGACGACAAGCTGCCCGACCACGAGCTCGTCGGCCTCGCCGAGCTCAGCCGGCTCGGGGACGTCACCGGTCGCGCGCAGCACCGCCAGATCCGACAGCGGGTCCGCCCCCACGACCTGAAACGGCGCCGTCGTCCCGTCAGAGAACGCAGCGGTCCCGCCCGCTGCCTGCCCGACCACATGCGCGTTCGTTAGCAGGAACCCGTCCGCGGTGAACACCACGGCCGACCCCAGCGACTCCCCTGCCCGCCTCGGCACCCGCACGCTCGCGACCTTCGGGGTGAGCCGCTCCGCCACGCCGGCGACGATGGTCGAGTAGGCGTCCAAAGGTTCACTTACTCCCATACTCTGATTACATCATTACAGAGCAAAAAGTCCAAGAGATGGGGAACGGACCGCGGCTCCGCCCGTCCGGTGCCGCTTCGACCACCCTGGGCCAACCCTTTACCTGGCCGAGGCGACGGCCAGTTCCCGCCGGAAGCGCTCGTACTGGTCGATCTCCCGGCCGGTGGCCACCAGGACCAGGTCGCGGGTGACCACGGCGACCCGGTCGCGGATGGCCTTCTCGGCGGCGTCCCGTTCCCGTTCGGCCGCGGCGACGCTCATGTTCTTGCAGCCGACGGCGGTCAGGAAGCCGAGCACCAGCAGCGCCGCCGTCAGGGCGAGCAGCCATGGAATCAGCGACGCCTCGCTGATCAGCCCCTTGTGGTGACCGGTCAGGCGCGCCACCGCGATCACGGCGGACAGCGCCACGCCGGCGACCGCGCCGACGGTCAGCAGCCACTGCCAGAGCGTGACAAGCCGCCACCAGGCCGACGGCCGTGACCGGCCCGTGGCGGCCGCGGTGCGCACCGCGTCGGCGAGCGCCTGCGGCACCATGCCCGCGTTGCGGCGGGCCGCCTCGCGCAGGCTGGCCGCCCAGGGCTCGGGCAGCGCGCCGCCCACGGAGTCGGCGAACGCGGTGATCGCGTTGTCCGTCTCGGACTGCTGCGCCTGGCCCGGCGCCTCGGCCGCGTGGCGGCCCGCCGAGGGGCCGCCGCGCAGCGCGGGAACCGCGCCGCGGAGGCGCAGCAGCCGCGGAACCGGCCAGCCGGTCAGCCGCGCTGCCTGCGCCCGGCGGGCGCTGGCTATGGCCTGCGCCACCGCCCCCACGCCGGCCGCGCGCGCGAGCGCCTCGGTCAGCTGCCGGGCGGGCGCCTCCGGGACGCTTGCGCTCAGGTCAACGCTTTCACGCTCGACCCCATCCGGGGTGGCGTCCTCCCACGGCGGCCTGCTCGGAGCGGGTGGCGCGGCCGCAGGCTGCTCGTCGTCGAGTTGCCAGGGCGGGAGGGACGCCGCCTTCCACCATTCGTCGTCGCCGCCGAACGGCGCCGCGAGCGGCGCCGCGGACGCCCCCGCCACAACTCCGGCCCCGGCCGGGACCGCGCCAGGGAGGGCCGCGTCCGGCGCGATCTGCGGGCCGGCGTACGCTTCGAAGCCGCCGATCACCGTGTCGATGTCGGCGGCGATCCGGTCGGTGACCGCGCGGTTGCGCTGCACCGTCTCAATGAGCAGCGCGCGCAGCGCGGGGAGCCCGGCGCCGGTGCGCGCCGAGACCGGCAGCACCGGCGTCTCGGCCAAGCCCTCGGCGTCGAGCAGGCGGCGCAGGTCCTGCTCGCAGTCCCTGATCTGCTCCGGGGGGAGAGTATCGATCTGGTTGAGCACCACGGTGAACACGGACGCGTGGCCGGCCAGCGGGATCAGGTACCGGTTGTGCACCGCTGCGTCGGCGTACTTCTGCGGGTCGAGAACCCAGATCACCATGTCGGCCAGCTTGGACAGCCGGTCCACCGCTGCCATCGACGCGGTGACCACCGAGTCGTGGTCCGGCAGGTCGAGCAGGACCAGGCCGTCGAGGTCGGACTCGCCCGAGTCGAGCGCGCTGGCCCGGGCGTACCGATGGCGGCGCTGCACGTTCAGCCAGTCAAGCAGCGGGGCGACCCCCTGCATCCCCCATACGCACGCGTGCACGTGCCTGGTGGTCGGCCTGGTCACCCCGGGCGGCGAGAAGGCGGCGCTGGACAGGGCGTTGAACAGCGTCGATTTGCCGCTCCCGGTGCCGCCGCCCAGCGCGACGACCGTGTGGCTGCTGGACAGGCGCAGCCGCTCGCCGGCCCGCTTGAGCACCGCGTCGGCGTCATCGAGCAGCGTCTCGCCGAAGCCGCCGTCGGCGCCGTCCGCCAGCCTCTGGGAGTGCGGCGGGCTCTCGCCCTGCCCGTGGCGGGCTCGGCCGATCCGGACTATCTCGGCGAGCGCGTCGAGGCGCCGGGACAGGGTCTGCTCGCCCAGTCGCTGGCCGGCTACCGGAAACGTCGAGGAGAACGAGTTCATCGCGCGGCCTCTAGCGAGTACTCGGCCTGGTAAAGACGGACGGCGACCACCGAATCGATCGGGCCGACGTCATCGATGACCTCGCTGAACCGCAGCATCTCCTCATCGAGCAGCAGCCCGACGCGCTGGTTGAGATCCTGCCTGGCCCTGGCGAGCAGCGCGGCGGACTCGGCCGATCCGATGAGCGCGGCAAGCGTCTCCTGCGGGAGCGCGCCGATCTCGATCGCGGCCTCGCCCGCCGGCGCCTGCGCCGCCTGGGCGAAGCCGCCCGCCTGCCCGGCCTGCCCAAGTAGCGCGACCAGGGTGATCACGCTCACCGGACCGGCCTGCTTGCTCGCACCGGAAGACTGCATGCCCGTTTTCCCATGCGGGAAGTCTGGAGCCCCCCATTCCGGAAACCCGGAGCCCCTCATCCGGGAAGCCGGTGGCCCCCCGTGCGAGAAGCCTGCCCCGCCGGAGGACATAAGCCGCATCAGCTGATCCTGCCACGCGCTGACCGCGCGGGAGACCCGCAGCGAAAGATCGGCCGATGCGCGGTCAAAAGCACCCTGGCTGGCCGGCGAACGGCCCGCCAAGGCGGCGCCGAACGCCGACTCGAACTCGCGCTTGGCGCGTTCGTCACGGGCCCGGCTCGCCTCCGCGGCGGTGATCAGGGCGGCGCCTCCGGGGTTCTCCCGCCAGACGCGCGCGACCTGCTCCGCGGCGCGGTCCGCGACCGAGACGACCAGGGACTGCAGCGCGGTACGGAGCGCGGCGTCGAGCGCGGCGAGCCTCGCGGTGCCCGCGTCGGTGCGGGCCCGCCTGGCGCGCCGGACGGCGGAGATGGATCGCTTGCCGCGCAGCGCGGCGTCGAGGTCGCCGCTGGCCGCGTAGTCCTGCCAGCGCGCAAGCACCTCGCCCGCCAGCAGGCGGCCGTCGCGGGTGCCCGCGTCGAATTCCGCGAGCGCGGTCGCGTAGGCGGACTCCGCCACCCCGCGCAGCCGCGTGCGCAGCACGACCTGGGCGTCCACGTGCGCGGCGAGCCTCGGCACCCGGGTCTTGAACGTGTCCAGTATGCCGGCCATCGTCTGGCTGAGCACGGCGACCCGCCGGTCGGTGCGCTTGGCGGTATCTTCCAGCCAGTCCCTGACCGGCTGGAAGATGTCGTCGGGGAGGCAGCCGTCCACCAGGCCGGTCTCCGGGATCACGAACCGGTTCTCTGCCTGGATTCCGTTGGCGTCGAGCATCGCGTTGAAATGGGCGACGAGCTCGTTGCGATGGCTCGGCGGCACCCGGGAAAGGACGACGCCGAGCGCGGCGCCCCGTTCCCTCGCGTGCTGCAGCAGTTCCCAGACCGGCGCGTCGGCGTACCGGCTCGCGCTCGTCATGAACAGCCATAGGTCCGAGGCGTCAAGGAACTGGTAGGCGAAGTCGTGATGCGCGCGCACCACCGAGTCGATGTCGGGGGTGTCGAGCAGCGCGATCCCCTTGGTCATTCCCTCGCTGGCGGCGAGCACGAGCAGCCCGTCCCGGCCCGGCCTCGCCAGCCCCTGCTGGCGAACCCGGGGCACTGTCGGCAGGAACATGTTCTCGGCGAACCAGTGCATGTCGTCGGGGTGGCAGGCGAGGACCGGCGAGTTGGTGGTGGGCCGCCGCACGCCCGTCTGGCTTACCTGGGTGCCCACGATGCTGTTTACCAGCGTGGACTTGCCGGCCCCGGTGGAGCCGACCAGCGCCACGAGCAGCGGCGCGGCCGACTCCCTGACTCGGGGCAGCAGGTAGTCGCCGATCTGGCTGAGCAGCTTGGCCCGCTCGGCGGTGATCTCATCGGTGCCAGGGATGTCGAAGACCAGCGGGACTGCGGCGATCCGCTTCCTTAGGTTCAGCAGGGTCGCCTCAAGCAGCCGGGCATCAACCCGGACCCGCGGCCGCTGCCAGTTTCCGGACATAACCGGTACATTCCCGTCCACCGGCGAAACAGCACCCCGGGCGGACACCATTTCACCGCCGTGCGCTCTAGTCCCGATCTTCTCGTTCTGCTCGCCGTCGTCACCGGGCGACGGCGATTCTTCCGCCGTCATGCCCTTACCTTCCATGGTCCCGCCTGGTTTTATGCTCGTTAATTGTCCCTCGCCAGCGGGGGTACCGGCGAAGGGGCGGCACCGGGGGCATCGTGGTCCCCGCCGCCAAGCGCCCGCCCGAGCCCGGCGAGTTCCGCCGCGACAGCTACCACCCCGCCGATAACCACCACGGCCGGTGGCCGGACGCCTTCTTCCGCTAGTCGTCTCTCGATGTCTTCTAGCGTTGAGTAGATTGTGCTTTGCGTGGGCATGGTACCGTCCGAGATTACCGAAACCGGACAGTTCCCCCGCTTTCCAAGCGCCATCAGCGCCCTCGTCACCGGCCCGATCCGCTCGAGGGCCATCATCAGCACGAGCGTCTCGTCGGCCCGCGCCAGCGCCGGCCAGTCCACTGTAGAGCGCTCGTCGCCCGGCGGCACGTGCACGGAGACCACGTGGAAGGCCTGCGCCACGCCGCGGTGCGTCACCGGCAGGCCGGCCGCCGTCGGCACCCCGGTCGCGCTGCTGATGCCGGGCACTACCGTGACCGGCACCCCGGCGCGCAGGCAGGCCAGCATCTCCTCACCGCCCCGGCCGAAGACGAACGGGTCGCCGCCCTTGAGCCGGACCACGAACTTCCCGTCCTGGGCGTGCCGGATGAGCGCCTCGTTAATCTCGTCCTGGGACATCTGCCGCCGGTAGGGGACCTTGCCCGCGTCGATCACCGTCACATCGGGCGGCAGCTCGGCGAGGAGTTCCCGCGGCCCGAGCCGGTCGGCTATCACCACGTCCGCCTCGGCCAGCAGCCGCCGCCCCCGGACGGTGATCAGGCCCGGGTCACCGGGGCCGCCGCCGACGAGCGCCACGCCCGCGGCGCGCCTTCGGTGGTGACGGGCCGAGATCGTGCCGGCCTGCAGCCCGGTCGTGATCGCATCGCGGATCGCGGCACTGTGGCGGGGGTCGCCCGTCAGCACCGCGACGCTGGTATCGCCGACCCGGCCGCCCGCGGGCGTCCAGGCGGTGGACGCGGCCGCGTCATCGGCGCGCACGCACCAGATGCGGGCCTGTTCCGCCTCGTCCGCGACCGCCGCGTTCACCTGCGCCCGGTCCGTGCACGCGACCACCAGCCAGGCGTCCGCGCAGTCGCCGGGCTGGTACTCGCGGGGCCGCCAGTCGATCCGCCGCTGGGCGGCGAGCTCCTCGAGCGCCGGGGTGACGGTCGGCGAGATCAGCAGCACGTCAGCGCCCACGGCGAGCAGCCTCGGCACCCGGCGGGCCGCCACCGCTCCGCCGCCGACCACCGCCACCCGCCGCCCGTGCAGCCGCAGGCCGAGCAGGTACGAGTCCTCCTGCTCCTGGCCGCCTGCCTGCGCTGTCACGGTCGTTGCCGGAGTCACGGCTGTCGTCCTGTCACGCCGGCAGGCTACCTTGTGTCACGAACCCGCTCGTCCCTCGGCCGGCCCCTCGCGCGCTTATGTTACGTTGAAGTAACGGAAATATTTACAACTTCTCAAGCTGAACTGCGAATTACCTTAAAGCTGTCTCGTTTCAGGCGGTACGGAGCGCGGCACCGGGGAAGTCACATCATGCTGTAACGCGAGGCCGATACACTTGGCGGGCGCTTGATCTTGTCCCATATTGAGTCGTAGGCCGCAGCACCAGCCGTAAGACCGCACCAGACGACCAGCGAGATCTATCAGCCGGGCCGGGTGACTCCCCGCCGGCGCGACTATCCCCGCCGGAGGCAACCAGCGTGTTCTATTCCAATCCGGCCGACGCGGCGATCGATGCCGATGCGCTGCAGACCCTCGCCGACGTCTACGGGGAGCGGCCGAGCAAGCTCCCGCCGGTCGCGCTGGTGATCGCCGCCTACAACGAAGAGGGCAGCGTCGGGCCCGTGGTTGAGGGGCTGCCGCGCACCGTGTGCGGGCTCGCCGCCGAGGTGATCGTGGTCGCCGACGGCTGCGCCGACGCCACCGCCAAAGAGGCGGACGCGGCGGGCGCAATCGTCGCGGACGTCCCGGTCAACCGGGGGCAGGGCGCAGCGCTACGCCTCGGCTACCGGGTCGCCCGCGAGGGCGGGGCTCAGTACATCGTCACGACTGACGCCGACGGCCAGTACAACCCGGCCGAGATCCCGGCGCTGCTGCAGCCGATCATCGATGGCAAGGCCGACTTCGTCACCGGGTCGCGCCGCCTGGGCAGCGAGGAGACCAAGGACCCGGTCCGCAAGGCCGGCGTGCGGTTCTTCGCCGCCATGGTGACCCTGCTCACCGGGCAGAAGATCGGCGACACGACCTTCGGCCTGCGCGCCATGCGCGCCGAGGTGACCGGGGCCGTCCAGCTCGAGCAGCCGCAGTACCAGGCGTCCGAGCTGCTGATCGGGGTCATCACCCACGGGTACAAGCTGCTCGAGGTGCCCGGCACCATCCACAAGCGGGCGATCGGCGAGTCCAAGAAGGGCCAGAACCCGCTCTACAACCTCCATATCCCCGGCCTGAACAACGTTTTCTACGGCAGCCGGTTCATGCGGGTCGTCCTCGGCACCTGGTGGCGCGAGAGCCACCGCCGGAACCGCGCCAAGTAGCCGCACACCGCAACCCGCACTGCCAGGGCCTGGAACGGAGATCGTGCCAGCCCTTCGCGTTGCGGTGAAACACGGGACCGTTCGGGATAAACGGCCGGAGGGCTTCGAGGTCGCGTCGGGCGCGGTCGCGGCGGGGGACTTCGCCGGGGCGGCCTCGGCGACGATGCTGGCGGCGGGCGCGGCGTCGGATGCGGTGGACGCCGCCACGTCGGCCGGGGCCGGGGCGACGCGAGTGCCCGGCGGGACCGCGTCCGGGCCGGTGGCCGCGGCGCGGGCGGCGGTGGTGCGGTCGGCGAACAGCACGTAGTGGAAGATCACGAACCGCAGGATGAACGTCACGACGTTCGCCGCCAGGTACACGAGGCCGACGACCAGCGCGCGCTCGGCCCCGTGCTGGAAGCCCATCCAGGACGCGAGGTGGTAGCCGAACTTGGTCGCCAGCGTCAGGATCACCCAGACCATCGCCGAGATCACCCAGAACGGGACCGTCTCGCGTAGCACGTCCGGCTTGCCCTTGCGCTCCCACGCCCAGCGGCTGAGCACGTAGCTGACGACCGCGCCGCCGAACGTGCTTATCAGCGCCGCCGGCGTGGCGGTCATGCGGAGCGCGCTGTCGCAGACCGCGAGCAGGATCTCGCTGGTCGCCAGCGCCGCGGCGGCGACGCCGACAAAGCGGGTGAAACGGATGCCCACCTTGGTGCGGAGCCGCTGCCAGGAGGCTGCCACGAGGCGGTTCTGAGCGAATGCCATATGCTTCCTTGGGGCCGGGACCGGTGTTACTCCAGTAAACAGCACGAGAACCGCAGGCCCTCGACACCACCCCCGAAAGCGCCCTACCTGGCGCGTCTGCGAGGATGCTTCGGTCACCGCGTACCTTATTTGAAGTTACCTTGTATAGCCGCTCGCCGTTGCCCGGACCCATCGACTCGTGGGCAATCGCTTCGGAGCGTAACCTTGTCGTCCAGGCCAGGCCAGACCCGGGCCAGACCCGGCAGGAGGAGGCGGCATGAGAATCCTGGTGCTTGGCGGTGACGGCTATCTCGGCTGGCCTACGGCGCTCCACCTGTCGGCCCACGGCCATGAGGTGGCGGTCGCCGACAACTTCGCGCGCCGGCACTACGACGACGAGCTCGGCGTCGAGTCCCTGGTCCCGATCGAGCCGCTGCGGGCGCGCATCGCGGCGTGGCAGGAGCTGACCGGGTCCTCGATCGGCTGCTACGTGGGCGACCTGTGCGACCCCGTGTTCACCTACGCCATGATCCGCTCGTTCCGGCCCGACGCTATCGTGCACTTCGCCGAGCAGCGGGCCGCGCCGTACTCGATGATCGACCGGTCGCACGCCCTGTACACACAGTCGAACAACGTGCTTGGCACCCTGACGCTGCTGTACGCGATCGCGGAGATCGACCCGCGGATCCACCTAGTCAAGCTGGGCACGATGGGCGCCTACGGCACGCCGAACATCGACATCGAAGAGGGCTGGCTGGACATCGAGCACAACGGGCGGACGGACCGCGTGCTGTTCCCGAAGCGGCCCGGCTCGTTCTACCACCTGTCGAAGGTGCATGACTCGCACAACATCGAGTTCGCCTGCCGGATCTGGGACCTGCGGGCCACCGACCTGAACCAGGGGGTCGTGTACGGGCAGTCCACGCCCGAGACGTTGCTGGATGACCGGCTGGCGACGCGGTTCGACTATGACTCCGTCTTCGGCACGGTGCTGAACCGGTTCGTGATCGAGGCCGTGATCGGGCACCCGCTGACCGTGTACGGCTCGGGCGGGCAGGTGCGCGGGCTGATCGACATCCGCGACACCGTCTCTTGCGTCCGGCTGGCCATCGAGAATCCGGCTCACGCGGGCGAGTACCGGGTGTTCAACCAGATGACCGAGTCGATGTCCGTCAGCGAGATCGCCTCCGTCGTGGCCGCGGCGTATCCGGGCCCGGTTTCCGTCGAGAACCTGTCGAATCCCCGGGTGGAGGCGCCCGAGCACTACTACAGGGTGACGCACACGGCGCTCGTCGACCTCGGCCTCGAGCCGCACCTGCTGTCGGAGACGCTGATCGAGTCGCTGTTCTCGATCACCAAGCGGTACGCGAGCCGGGTCCGGGCGGAGGCGCTCCGGCCGACGATCGACTGGCGTAAGCCCGTACCCGAGTCCTGAGTGGCGGCGGGGCCGGCGTGGCCTTCCGGGCCGCCGTTTCAGGCTGTCGTTTCAGGCTGTCGTTTCAGGCTGTCGTTTCAGGCTGTTTCTCGGTGGCGGCGAGGGCCCGGCGGATCCGGGTGATTACGACTTCCGGCGTCTGGAAGAGTTCTTGCCAGGTGAAGTGGACGACCGTGTAGCCGGCTTCACGAAGCTGGTGATCCCGCTCTCGCTCCGCGAGCAGGTCCTTGCGGTCGTTGTACTTGACGAGGCCGTCGGCTTCGGCGATCACCTGCTGGGCGCGCCAGAGAAAATCGACCCGGTACGCGAAGGTCGGCCCGTGGATGGTGGCCTGCAACTCCGGCGGGACCAAGCCGTACTGCTCGAAGACGACGCGCGCGGCCGACTCCAGCGGCGACTCGGCGCGCTCGTCGGCGAAATCTATGACGCGGCGAGCCTGCTTCACGCCCGGCCATCCGGCGCATTCTTTGAGGACCTGGTGGAGTTCCGGCTTCGTCGCCTTCTCCTCCTTGAGGGCCGAGTCCGCCACCACGACCGCGTCCATGAACGGCAATGTCCGCGCCAAATCCACAACCGTCCGCGCGGCCGTCGTCACCGACAGGTTGTAGAGCCTGGTCACGTGCTCGGGCGGAAGATCGCTAGCGTGGAAGACGACGTCTGCGGGCCTTGCCCTGTTCCATGGCTTGTCCAACGGAAGTGTGAGAGCCACGGCTCCCTCCGGCTGCGGCTTCAGCAGACTGAGGCGGTGCAGCAGGGCGGCCGAATGGTAACTTGCGACCGCGTTTCTCTCCACGGTGGCCTTTGCCGCCAGCACGGCGAGTACATGGACCCGCACCGGGTCAGCTCCAGACCAGTCCATCGCGCGCTTGGTCGCGTACACCCCTTGCCGCATCCGGACCAACTGGCCGGAACGGGTCAACGAGCGCATCAGCGCGGGCGAGATCCCGTTGGTACGCCAACGCTTGGCCGTCATGACGGTGTTTTTATTAACAACATCCGGCGCATCACCACGTGTCATCACTCAATACTCGCAAACGCAGGCCGCCACTGCGAGCGAAGGTCTTCAACTTTCTATCACTTTTGACCATTTTTTCGCCTTCCTATCAGTTCTGACCACTTCAGCGTCCGCTTTGAGCCGATTTGTCTGGTCAAAAGTGATAGGAAGCTGACCAATCTGGTCATAACTGATATGAAGCTGAGGCTAATCGAAGGGCAGTTAGGTGCTGGCGCCGGGGCTGCCGGGGCTGGCGTGCCAGAGGGTTCTGGGCGGGTTTTTGATGTTGCCGCCGGGAGCGCCCGTCTCGGCGTAGGGAGAGAGCGTGAAGCCGTTGGCGAAGACCACCGGCCGAGTGGACGCGCCGTCTTTAGACGGGTCGGCATCTGCGGGGTCAGCGGGTCCATTGCGACCGTTGGTGTCATTGGGAACAGCAAGATTCTCGGGGCCAGTGAAGTTCTCGGGGTCGGCGAGGTTCTCGGGGTCGGCGAGGTTCTCGGGGTCGGCGAGGTTCTCGGGGTCGGCGAGGTTCTCGGGGTCGGCGAGGTTTTCGGGGTCGGCGAGGTTTTCGGGGTCGGCGAGGTTCTCGGGGTCGGCGAGATAGGGAGCGCCTGGGCCTACGTCGCCGGCGGCCATCGCGGCGCGGACGGCGTCCGTTCCGGCGGTCACGCGGATCTCTTCCAGGGCGGGGATGTCCCAGCACTCGGTCGCGTTCACCGTGACCGCCATCGGGCCCGCGCCGGCCCGGCGGACCCGGCCGCGGACGAGCAGCAGCCAGGAGCCGAACAGCCGGGACGCGCACCGATCCTGCACCGACTCGAAGAACGCCAGGTCCACCAGGCCGACCGCGTCGTCAAGGGACGCGAAGATGATCCGCTGGCCGGAACGGACCGCCGGGGTCTGCGTCGCGACCTTCGCCCCGGCCACCAGAATCGTCTCCCCGTTTTCGCAGCCGTCCAGGTCCGCCGAGCGGACCACGTTCAGCTCCGTCAGCAGGTCGGCGTAGAACTCAAGGACGTGCTGACTGACGTCGAAGCCGAGGATCTCCAGTTCGGCGGCCACGCGCTCGGCCAGATCGAGGTCGCGGAGTTCGCCCGCCGGGACGAGCTCCGCCATGTCATCGATCACCTCGGTCGCGGCGAACAGGTCCGGGGCAGCGGACGTGCCCTGTCGCGCTGACGCGGACTGCCTGACCAGCACGCCCACCCGGGCGAGCAGGTCCCGCCGCGTCGGCACCGGCGCGCTCCCGGCCATAGGACCGCCACCGGGCACGGGCGCGTCCGCGGGCCGGCCTGCGGGTAGCAGGGAGTCGAAGGCGCCGATGAGGGTCAGGCGCTCGACGACCGGGCGGGAGACCCGCGCGCGGTCCCAGAAGTCCCGCAGGGATGTGTAGGGCTGGCCGGAGGTTATGCGGGCCACCTCGGCGTCGCTGATGCCCTTCACCTCGCGCAGCGAGCAGCGGATGGCCAGGGCCGGAGAAGCGCCGCCGTCCGGGGCTGACGGCTTCTCTGTTCTCCAGTCGCCGGATGAGGCGTTGACGTCGACCGGGAGGACCTGGACACCGGACAGGCGGGCGTCGGCGATGATCACCCGCTTGGGGTACATGCCGGGGTCGTGGGTGAGCACGCCGGCGTAGAACGCGGCCGGATAGTGGCGCTTGAGCCACGCCGACTGGTAAACGGGGATCGCGAACGCGGCGGCGTGCGCCTTGCAGAAGCCGAACCCGCCGAACGCGGCGACCACCTCCCAGACCCGCTCGACGGTCGCCGGGTCGAAGCCCAGGGCGGCGGCCTGGGCGCGGAACCACGGGGCGGTCCGCTCCGGCCCCTTCTCGGTGGACAGGTGGCGGCGGACCAGGTCGGCCTCGGCCAGGCCGCAATCGGTCAGCGCGTCGATGATCCGCAGCACCTGCTCGTGGAAGACCACCACTCCCCCGGTCTCCCGCAGCACTTTGCGCAGCTTCTCGTGCGGGTAGCGCGGCTCGGCCAGTCCGTGCCTGGCGCGCAGGAACGGGGAGATCATGTCGGAGTTGACCGGGCCGGGCCGGAACAGCGAGATGTCCACGATCAGGTCGGCCACGTCGCGCGGCGCCATCTTCTTCACCAGCTCCCGCTGGCCTGGCGACTCGATCTGGAAGCAGCCGAGGGTGTCCGACCGGCCGATCATCGCGTAGGTGGCCTCGTCATCGCGGGGCATCGCGTCGATGTCGATCTTCTCGGTCGTGGTCTGCTCATCTTCTCTCCTGTGGTCCGCTCGATCTCGGTGAGCGTGTGCGCCATGGCCGACTGCATGCGAACGCCGAGCACATCCAGCTTGATCACGCCGGCGATCTCCGCGTCGTCCTTGTCGAGGTGACTGAGCGGGAATCCCTCGGCGCTCGCCTGCACCGCCGTCCGGTCGAGCAGGGTCCGATCGGAGAGCAGAACCCCGCATGGGTGCATCGCGACATGGCGCGGGAGCCCGTCCAACTGTTCGGCTATGTTGAATATCGTTTCCAGCTGTGATGTATTGACCCGGGATCGGCGGAGCTCCGGCAACTCGGTGAGCGCGGCCGTGATGTGCTTCGCGCGGATGTGCGGGAATGCCTTGGCGATCGCGCCGATCTCGTCCGGGGGAAACGACATCGCGGCGGCGACGTCCCTGATCGCGCTGCGCGCCCGGTAGGTCTCCATCATGCAGACGCAGGCGGTGCGCTCCGCCCCGTAGGCGTCGAAGATGATCCGGTACGCCTCCAGGCGGCGGGCCGACTCGACGTCCAGGTCGATGTCCGGGAGCGTTGCCCTGATCGGCGTCAGGAACCGTTCCATCAGCAGATCGTGCTCGAGCGGGTCGATGGCGCTGATGCCGAGCAGGTGGTTGACGAAGCAGCCCGCGCCCGAGCCGCGGATCGCGCAGCGGATGCCGGCCGCGCGGATGCGGTCCGCTACGTCCGCCACCGTGAGGAAGTACGAGGCCATGCCGGTCGCGGTGATGACCGCCAGCTCGCGCTCGAGGCGGTCGCGGGCGTCCCTGGCGGCGCGCTGCCTGCTGACGCCCGGCGGGCGGCTGTCGGCTCGGGCGGTGCGGTACTCGCCGTGCAGGATCGCGTGCTCGCAGCGGTCGCGGAGCGCCCGCTGCTGCTCGCTGGCGCCGCCGCCGATCGCCGGCAGATGGTGGGCGCCGACGCCCAGGTCGCGAGCCGGATCGAGGGCGCACCGCGCGGCCAGCTCCTCGGTGGCGGCCAGCAGCCGGGTCGCGAGGCCCGTCGTGCCCGACCGGCCGTCCGGCCCGGTCATCGCCGCGGCGATGCGCTCAGCCACCACGGCCATCTCATCGGGCCGGCCAGATAGGCCCGACCGTTGTGCGGGACCAGCTTGGGCGAGCCGAGGGGGACGAGGTGCCGCGCGGCGTCGAGCACCTGGGCGGCCGGGCTGTCCGCCGGATCCAGGTACCTGACGGCGTTGGCGAGGACGGCCGTGGTCCCGGTGTCGCGGGCGAGCTCCGCCAGCCGCGCGGCGTTGGCGGTGGACTTGTACTCCAGGTGGTCCACGATCTCGACGACGACCGCGCAGCCCAGGGAGCGCCACCGAGCCAGCAGCCGTCGCGCCAGGTCGCGGCGGCGGGCGCCGACCGCCTGGCCGACGTCACTGGCCGGGCCAAGCAGCAGGACAAGCCCGGCCGCGTGCTCCGCTATCAGCTCGTGGGTGACCGCCGGGACGTCGTCGTCGGCCGCGCGGCCCGCCCCCGTTTCCGCCCACGCCGCCGCCGCGGCGTGGGCGGCGGAGACCAGCCGGCACAGCGACGCCCAGCCCGGGCGGCCGCTGGCGAGCAGCGTCACCCGCCCGGGGGGGATGGCGGGCGACAGCGCCAGATCGACGCCGAGCAAGGGCTTGATCCCGGCGTCGGCGCAGGCGCTGACATGCTTGAACGCGCCGTACAGGCCATCGCGGTCAGTCAGCGCGAGCGCGGGCATGCCCAGGTCGGCCGCGCGGGCGGCCAGCGCTCGCGGGGTCGCGGTGCCGTAGCGCAGCGAGTACGAGGACGCGACGTGCAGGTGGGTGAATTCCGGGCGAGTTCCGAGCGTCATCGGCGTCAGTCCTCGATCCGGCGCAGCGTCCAGGTGCCGGCCGCGATCTCCCGGCGGAGCTCGTACGCGCCGACCGGCCGGCCCTGGCCCGTTGCTGCCTCAACTCGCCAGAACTCCAGCTCAGGCCGGGCCGGAACCGGATTGGACTCTCGCCACCAGTCGCGATTGACCAGCCAGTACTCCTGAACCGCGCGTACGGCGTAGCGCCGCCCCCGCCACCCGAACTGGGCGGGCCGACCGTCCTCCCCCGTCTGAACCTCGACCGGCTCTCCGTACACCCGCGCCATGTGTTGCCCTGCACTTCCCGCACGCCAAGCCACCAGCGCCGTGCGTGCGTGGCTCGCACGGGCCGGCCCGCCCGGGGGGAAGACGGGCGAAACCAATGTTCGCCCGACCCCGACGAACCCAACTGCATAATCGAATATAGGTTCACTCGAATATGCAGTCAAATCACTGGCAACGCCTGCAACTTCACGCGCAGATGACATCGAAGGTCAGGCTTGGTGCTGTGGCCCACTGCGCTAATCCGGGACGACCGCCCCAACGGGCATGCGGGCGCCGGGCGGCCCGTCAGGGCCGTAGGGGGTTGGCGGTGCCGCGCCTGCCCGGGCGCCCCGTCAGGGCCGACGCCAAGACTCGGGCGCTACTCGTCCGTCCAGCCGGGGATGGGGTACGCGGCCAGGAGGTCGCGGATCTCGCCGGCGATGCGGTCGAGGGGGGGCTCGTCTTCCTTGGCGGCGGCGGTGATGGCCTCGTCCATCCAGGCCGCCAGCTGCGGCATGTGCTCCTCGGTCAGGCCCCGGGTGGTGATCGCCGGGGTGCCGAGGCGGATGCCCGACGGGTCGAACGGGCGGCGCGGGTCGTACGGGACCGCGTTGAAGTTCAGCTCGATGCCGGCCTTGTCCAGGGCCTTCGCGGCCGGCTTGCCGCCGATCCCCTTCGAGGTGAGGTCCACAAGCAGCAGGTGGTTGTCGGTCCCGCCCGACACCAGGTCGTAGCCGCGCGCCTGCAGAGCGGACGCGAGCGCGGCGGCGTTGGCCACCACCTGCGCCGCGTAGTCACGGAATGACGGCTGGGCCGCCTCGCGCAGCGCCACCGCGATGGCGGCGGTCGTGTGGTTGTGCGGTCCGCCCTGCAGGCCGGGGAAGACCGCCTTGTCGACGGCGGACGCGTGCGCGGCGTCGGTCATGATCATCGCGCCGCGCGGGCCGCGCAGCGTCTTGTGCGTGGTCGTGGTGATCACCGGCGCGAAGCCGACCGGCGACGGGTGCGCCCCGCCCGCGATCAGCCCGGCGATGTGCGCGATGTCGGCGACCAGGACCGCGTCTGCCTCGGCGGCGATCTCCGCGAAGGCCGGGAAGTCCACTGTCCGGGGCAGCGCCGTGCCGCCGCAGAAGATGATCTTGGGCCGCTCGCGCAGCGCCAGGTCGCGCACCTCGTCAAAGTCGATCCGGCCGGTGTCGCGGCGCACCCCGTACTGCACCGAGTTGAACCACTTGCCGCCGACCGCCACGCCCGCCCCGTGCGTCAGGTGGCCGCCCATCGGCAGCGCGAGCCCCATGACCGTGTCACCGGGCGCGGCGAACGCCAGGTAGACGGCCAGGTTCGCCGGCGACCCCGAGTACGGCTGCACGTTCGCGTGCTGCACGCCGAACAGCGCCTGCGCTCGCGACACCGCGATCGACTCGATCGGGTCGATGAGCTGCTGGCCCTCGTAGTACCGCTTGCCCGGGTAACCCTCGGAGTACTTGTTGGTCAGCACGGTGCCCGAGGCCTCGAGCACGGCCTCCGATACGTAGTTCTCCGACGGGATCAGCCGGAACTTGTCATGCTGGCGGCGAGCCTCGTGGTGGATCAGCGCCGCGATCTCCGGGTCTTCGGCGTCGATCTGCGGGATGGGCGGCTGGTGCATTCCGATGATGACCTCCTCGTCCGCCCAAGGCTATCAACGAGCGATGGTGAAATACGGAACCGTTCGATACCTTCGGTCTGTTCTCCTAAAGCAGACGGACAGGATCCCGCCTTGAGCACCACCATCATTCTCGACTGCGACCCCGGCGTCGACGACGCGCTGGCGATCGCCTTCGCTGCCGGGTCGCCAGCGATCGAGCTGGCCGGCATCACCACCGTGGCCGGCAACGTGGCGGTCGCGAAGACCACGGCGAACGCCCTCGCTGTGGCGTCGTTCGTCGGCCTTGGCTCGGTGCCGGTCACCGTCGGGTGCGCCGCTCCGCTGCTGCGCCCGGCGCTGCACGCCTCGGACGTGCACGGCGAGACGGGCCTGGGCGGCGCGGTGCTGCCCGCCCCCGCGCGGCAGCCGGAGGCAGGGCACGCGATTGACTACATCATCGAAGCCGCGGCCGCCGCGCCCGGTGAGATCACGCTGGTCGCCACCGGCCCGCTGACCAACATCGGGCTCGCGCTGCGGCGCGAGCCCCGGCTGGCCTCGTGGGTGAAGGACTTCGTGATCATGGGCGGCTCGGCGTCGCGCGGCAACGTGACCCCCGCCGCCGAGTTCAACATCTGGGCGGACCCCGAAGCGGCGGCGATCGTGTTCGAGGCGGGGTGGCCGTCGGGCGTGGCGATGATCGGGCTCGACGTCACGCTGCGCGCGCGGGCGACGCACGGCATCCAGGAGAAGATGCGGACGCTCGGCGCGCTCGGCTCGCGGCTGCTGCTGCCGGCCCTCGCGCAGTACCAGGACGCCGGCGACACCACCGGCGAACCGTCGGTGCACGACGTGTGCGCGCTGGTCTCCCTCGCCGACCCCGACTCGGTCTTCGAGTACACGCCGGCGCTGGTGCAGGTGGAAACTACCGGCAAGCTCACGTCAGGCATGACGGTCACGGATTTCTCGGCAGAGATAATCCCGAACGCACGCGTGGCTACCGCGGTCCACGCCGATCGCTTCTGGGAGATCGTGCTCGACGCCTACCGGTCGGTCGCCGCCCAGATCGGCTAAGCCGCGCGCGCCGGTTCTGCTGGCGGCCAGCGTGCCCCGCTCGGCCATCGCGATGGTCGCCTCGTGCGCCTGGACCGTCTGCTCCGCGACCTCGACCAGGTCGTAGTAGCCCCACTGCTGTACGGAGGTGCCGGGCGCCCGCAGCCAGGCCGCGCCGGACCGGCACCAGACCGTGAGACCGCTGGCGATCGAGAAGGCGGCCATGTCGGCGCCCGGATCGTCGGCGCGCATCAGCTTGCCGGCGAAGCCCCGGGTGTCAAGGTCCTTCTCCAACTCGGTCATTGCCTCGCCAGCGCTGGCGGGACTTCCCCGGCCCGCGCTCCACTTCTTCATGTCGCGGCCGGCCTCCGGCGCGGGCAGCCCGAACCAGACCGCCTTGCCGCGCAGGCCGGTGCCGACGAGCCGGGCGCGGGAAAGGTGATGGCCCCAGCGCCCTGATGACAGCGCGTGTACCACCTCAAGGCCCCGTCCACTTATCGCGTCAGCGGACGCGCGGGCGATAGTGCGGCCGGGCGCGTGGCCGCGCACCCAGCCGGGAATGGCGTCGAAGACCTTGCATACGAGCTCCACGCGCGACCCGCCGCCCCGCAGGTACAGCCAGAGCTCGGGATTGGCGGGGGCGGGATGCCCCTGCTGCGCGTGCAGCGTGTTAGCGGCGAGCTCGCTGACCATCGTCACGCCGTCGTCGATTGCCTCAGGTTCGAGTGCGAGCCCGCTTGCCACCATCCGGAACAGGCGGCGCGCAACGCCCGCGCAGGTTGGGTCCCCCGGGAGCGTCCACGCGCCGCACGCGCGGGACTGCACCATCCGCAACCCGTCATCCATATCGGTGCCTCCGGCCTAAGCCGCCATCGTGCCGTCAGAGCCCCCGCTGTTCAGATTGCCGGGTCCCCATTCCGGTTCTGATATTGAATCTGTGAAGCACATGTTCTGAGTCATGTACGTCACTTCACAGTACTCTGCGAGGCACTTGCAAGGAAGCAGAACCGCCGTTATCAGACGGGCGTCAATGGCCCCAAATTGGTTTAAACCACGGCAAATAACTGCGCCTAAAAAGCAGATCGGTACAAATACCTAGGGCCTCTAATCCATACCCGTCTAACGCGCCGACGGCTACTCCGTAAGGCGTCCCGCACCAATCAAATAAACCAGTGCGGCGCTGCGGCATAGCTACGTGACTGACGGGAGGATTGCCGGTCCCGCTTAGTCGATGATATTCCATCAGTTGAGGGATTCTCACCAATCACACGACTTTGCAATTGCGCCGCACGCAACCGATTGTCTCTTTGGTCTGGCGACCACGGACGCCGCCGGGGTAGATTCGCTCCTGGCGGCGCGACCACGGGTGACACGTCGGGTCGCCGGGGCTCACTGAGACAGGGCTCGCAGAAAACACGAGGGTCCCCTGGGGTGCATCCCAGGGGACCCTCGTGCCGTGCGACACGACACCTAAGCTAGCTAGATGTCGTAACGCCCCCCCTGCACGTCTACCAGAAAAGCGGCGAAGGCGGACCGGTCGATGACGTGGGCGCCGCCCTCAGGGCGCTTGCTGTCGCGGACTGCGGTGACGCCGGGCAGGTTGGCGGCAACCTCAACGCAGCCGCCGTTGTGCGCGCTGAGTGCGGCTTTCCGCCAGATAGCCTGAGACAGGTCGATCACTTTTAGTTACTCCATTCTCTTGGCGAGTTTTTCGAGGTACACAGTGGTGTCCTCGGGTTCGAGCGCCGCGTCGCACGCGCGCTCGAACGACTGGATGTAACCGTTAACGGCGTCCGTCGCGCTGACCTCTTCGATGGAGTAGTCCGTCTCCACGAACACAAGCGACGGCTCGCCGCCTGGGAAGTCGAAGATGTTGACCATCGAGAAGAGGCCGGTCGGCGGGCCGTCGTCGAACCGTTGGATCCGCAGCTCGACGTTGCGCCGCTTGCTCAGCTCCGTCAGGTGCTCAACCTGCTCCCTGCGGTCGCCGTGCATGCCCCATCGGTACTGCAGCGATGCCTCGGTGATCACGACCGACAGGTGCGGCGCGGTGCCGTCGCTGCGGTCGAGGATCTCCTGTCGGCGCAACCGCGTCGCGACCGCCTTGCGTCGCCAGACCGGCGGCCGCGGACCCGACCTGAGCTGCGCCTCCATGTAGGCAGGTGTCTGCAGCAGGCCCGGCAGCAACAGCGGCATGAAGACCTTGATGGCCGTCGCGTCGTTCTCGTAGCCGGGGAACTCGTTGTCGAAGATCTCGCCGTACTCCCGCCACCACGGGCGGACCCGGCAGCGGACCGCGAGCTCCTCGATCTCCTCCCGCTCCGCGCCCTCGATCTCGTAGATCCTGATGAGATCGCGGATATCGCTCATCTCGGGCCGCTTCCACTGGTTGGCCTCAAACCGGCCGACCTTGCCGCGGCCCCAATTCAGGATGTCGCAGATGTGGTTCGCGGTATAACCGGACGCGTTCCGCAGCTCGCACAGCCGTCGGGACAGACACCGCTTTGCGACAGTCGCGCCGTACGCATCATCGCTCATAGACGTCTCCCTCCGTCCTCGCCCGGATCACGCAGAATGCATGAAGTTTCACGGCTTGTAGGCATTTGCAGGCGCGGACCGCCAACACATGCACAGCAAACCTGTGGATGCAGTCACGAGCATACCCAAATTGCGAATCACAAATCAAGGCTTTTCACATACGATGTCGGAAGTCTTTCCGACGCTTTGGAACGTCAGACGGCAGTCGGAAGCACTTAGGCGCACGCCAAGAAGACCTGCCCGCTGCCGGAGACGGACAGATCCGACCATTCGGTGAGTTTCGCTACGAAGCGGGCCGGCCAAGGTCCGTTGCGTCGTCGAACTCACCGTTACGCGCGCCGTCGATAAAGCACTCCCACTCATTCCTGTCGAACACCAGGACCCGGTCGGCCGGGTCGCCGGCCACCCGCATCAGCACCCAGTCACCGCGCGCCCAGCGCTCGCTGAGCGGGAAGGCGATCTCGATCGATCCGTCGCCCTCCCCTGACCGCTCCCAGGCCGTTCGGGCCAGGTCAATGCCCAGGTCACCCGGGGTTGGCTTGCCGACCGGGCGCTTCACGGGATCCTCGCCACCGCGCAGTACAGCCAGCGAGACCCGTCGCTGTCGGCGAGTTGCACGTCCTCCGCGCCCCACAGGCCGCTGTAGGTGAGCGCCCGCGCCCCGCCCGGGTACGGCTCGGTTATCTCAAGCCCGTCGAAGAACCGCGCTATCGCCGCCTTCGAGCGGAAGTACATGTGCTCCGTCGCATCGTCGAACACCCTACGGAACCCATCGACGGCCACCGGCGGCTTGGCGTCGTCGGTGAGGTGCGAAAGCGACAAGAAGCTGCCAGGCCCGACCGCGCGCACGTAGCGCGAGACCAGGCTCCACGGATCGGAGGAGTCGGAAACGAACATCAGCACGGCGGTCATCAGCAGGCCGGTCGGCTCCCCCGAGTCGAGGAGCGCGCGCACGCTCGGGTGGCTGAGGATCGCGTCCGGATCCCGCAGGTCGCTGCAGAGCACGCTGACCGCCGCGCCGGGGTCAAGGATCGTCTGACTGTAGAGCTCGACCATCGGGTCATTGTCCACGTAGACCACGCGGGCGTCCGGGTGGATCTTCTTGACCACGTCGTGCGTGTTCCCAATGGTCGGCAGGCCGGAGCCGATGTCGAGAAACTGCTTAACCCCCTGCCTGGCGATCCAGGCCACCGCGCGCTGGTGGAACCCCCTGTTCGACCAGGCGCAGTCCTTGATCTCCGGGACCGCGGTCACGATGCGCTCCGCCGCTGCCTCGTCAACGTCAAAATGATGGGTCCCGCGCAGCATGTAATCGTAGATCCGCGCCGGGGAGGGCTTCGACGTGTCAAGGCCCTCCGGAAGGCGCAGGGCCTTGGTCATCAAGGGCCTCCAGAAGTTGAGGGGTCCCGCTCGAGGGGTGAGGGGTCCGGCTCGAGGGGTTGAGGGTCCGGCTCGCCGCCAGTCTTACACGAAGATCTGCAGGCCGGAATGGGTCGGTGCGAAGAACAGCGCGAAGATCAGCACTATTACCTAGCGCTTCTTTGATTTACCTAGCGCACCTTTACCCACGGGGCTGCGATCCTGGATCGGCCGCGTCGCCCGCATAGCCTACCTTCACCCGGCCCCGGCAATCTGGCTATCGCAGCGACCGCCCCGAACCCATGGCGCTCGCCGCCAGCGACGCCGACGATTCAGCCACTACGACTGCGGAACTGGCCATGGATAACTTACTTCCTAGTGCATATTTACCGAAATTTCGGGCGTAGCGGAAGACCTATATGCGCGGTTTGAGAGCGTTATTAGGGCATGGTTGAAGGCGCGGCCGAGGATTTCGTTGAAAGCATTTTTGAGGAAGTGGTTGAAGACGTGGTTGCGGACGTGGTTGGACAGTTGCGGAAAGCGGTTTTGGGTGTATCGAGCCTAGTTACCTGGTCTGGGGCGGATTGAGGGGACAGTTGTGGAATTTGTTTTTGGTGTAGTTACGGCCCTCCTTGTTGAGGATGTGGTTTAAGTGGCGGGCGCTGGACTCAGACGACTGGCGACATTTTGTCTCGCAATCCCTCGCGGTCGGCTTGCGAGTGATTGAATGCACGCGTTGCCCGCGTGAGGTCGCCCAGACTAGGGAGCCTGAGTGCCCGCGGGTGGAATTCACACAGAAATTCACACAGACTGGGGAGTCCGAGTGTCCTGGCGGAGCAGCTACCAGGCGGGCGTGGCCGTGCTAGGGGCGCTCGTCGCAATTAGCATGGTCGGCGTGGCCGCCGTGCTGATCGGCGTCGCCGAGGCTGGCGGAACCGCGCAAGTCGCCGTTGCCAGCGTGGCAGATGCGAGTGTAACCAATCCCACGCCGGCGGTTACATACCAGGTGAGCGCGGCGGCGCAGCGCGGTGCACTGGGCTACTGGACGGCGCAGCGGATGCGGACGGCGACGGCGCAGTCCCCGGTGCTGGCGCGCTCCGGGCTGCCCGCGACGACCCGGATGCCGGCGCAGCCAACGCAGAGCCAGGCCGTTCCGGCGGTCACCGCGCCCAAGGGAATCCCCCGGGCGGTCCCCTTCACCGGATCGCGGACTACCGGGGCGCTGTTCTACACGACGGGCGGCAAGGACCACTTCTGCACCGCGTCCGTGGTGGACTCGACGGCAGGCGACATGGTGCTCACCGCGGCGCACTGCGTGTACTCGAAGAGTTTCGCGACCAACATCGAGTACGTGCCTCGGTACTACGACGGGAAGCAGCCGTACGGGGCGTGGCCGGTCGCGAAAATCACGGTTGCCAGCGGCTGGGAGTCATCGCACAACCCCGACCTCGACTTCTCGTTCCTCACGATCGCCTCGATGGGCGGGCAGCGGATCCAGGCGCGGACCGGCGGCCTGACCATCGCATTCACCCGCTGGTACGGCGAGAAGATCGAGGTCATCGGGCACAACGACACCGCCGCCGAACCCATCCGCTGCGCGACAAAGAGCTTCAGGTTCCGCACCGGGCAGATGGAGTTCTACTGCCACGGGTTCTGGACCGGGACGAGCGGCGGCCCGTGGATCATCGGCTACAACGCTAAAAACGGTACGGGTACCGTGTTCGGCGTGATCGGCGGGTACGAGGGCGGCGGCGACTACGAGTGGGCCTCCTACAGCGCCTACTTCGGCTCCGCCTCGCGCAGCCTCTACCAGCAGGTCGAGCACCAGAAATCGCTGGCCAGGCCCGGACGGCGAGCAGGCCGGGCGGGTTAGAGAACCTTGGTGCCGTACATCTCGCCCAGCGGGTCGGCCAGGAGCTCCAGGCGGACGCCGTCCGGGTCCTTGAAGTAGATGGACGTGCCGCTGGCCTCGGTGTACTCGACTCCGGCGGCGTCCAGCTTGGACTTGAGGTGGAGCCACTTCTCCTTCGTCACCGAGATGGCGATGTGGTTGATGTTGCCGAGCGTCTCCCGGTACGGGCCGAGGTCGAGGCCGGGGAAATCGAAGAACGCCAGCAGGTTGCCGTTGCCGACGTCGAAGAAGAAGTGCGTCGATCCCTGGTAGTCCCGATTGCCGAAGAGCTCGGTGAGCGGAAATTCCAGGATGCCCTGGTAGAACTTGATCGTCTGCTCGACGTCGGAGCAGATCAGCGCGGCGTGGTGGATGCCCCGGGCGGAAGTCGCCGGCCGGTCAGGCGTGATGTACACAGCCTCGAGCCGAGCGCGCTCGGCCGTGATGGCATCCAGGTCGATCTCGGTCATCGGCGTACCTCCGGGTCGCGGTGCGACGGCTGTCGCGGGTCCCAGGGGGGATGGGGGGCGGGGAGCCCCCCATGCCAGAGGGCTGTTCCCCCGGGGATGGCAGTAATGCAGGGATGAGGCGGAGCAACGGTACGTTAATCATGACCGGTATTTTGAATTTTAAAGAACTCTGAGCTCTACGCTGATGTTGCCTCTGGTCGCCCTGGAGTAGGGGCAGACCTGGTGGGCGGCCTCGGCGAACTCGCGGACCTTCTCCCGCTCCATCCCGGGGACGTGGATGACCAGCGTCGCGATCAGGCCGGACGCGTCACCGTCGGGGCCGATGCCGACCTGCGCGGTCACCGTGGAGTCGCCAAGCGAGACGTGCTCGCGGCTCGCGACCAGGCGCAGGGCGCTATGGAAGCAGGCGGCGTAGCCGGCCGCGAACAGCTGCTCGGGGTTCGACCCGGCGCCGGTGCCGCCCATCTCCGGGGGGAACGCCAGGTCAAGGTCGATCTTCCGATCTGAGGAGGCGACGTGGCCATTACGGCCATCACCGGTCGAGGTCGCCTCGGCGGTGTAGAGAACCATCTCGGGCATACCGCCGAGCCTATCGCGACCCGCCCGCTCGGGCAGGGAGTCGCGAAGGCAGCGGTGAGTGACGGATGCACCGGGTATGGACACGTTCGGTATATTGATCAGGTCCTCCTTCTCGCGGACTGCGACCTACGTGTAGCCGTTGCGTGATCTTCGCCCTGCACAATGGTCTTCGAGCGCCGGTAGCTCAGTCGGATAGAGCAGCTGCCTTCTAAGCAGCGGGTCGCGGGTTCGAATCCTGCCCGGCGC
>CAWJQG010000022.1:0-76524 GCA_963844925.1 uncultured Actinomycetota bacterium
GGGGCAGCTCAGCGCGGCGCTGCGGGGGGAGGAGGGTTTGCCGCTGCTGGACCGGGGCGTCGTGCTGGTCTCGGTGGCGGTCTCGATCGCGCTGGGGGCCACCAGCATGAGCGATATCGCGCTGCTCGCGCACCTGGCCCCGGTGCTCGGGGCCGCCCCCAGCGGCCCGACGGTCCGCCGCGCCCTCGAGCTGGCCAGGGGCACCGGCCACGCTGGACAGGATCGCCCGCGCCCGCGCGAAGCCCGCGCATGCCTGGGCGCTGATCGCCGGCACGACGGCCGGGTTCCCCTGGCTGGTCATCGCGGGCAAGACCCTCAGCGAGTTCGCCTGGACTGCCCGCGACAAGAGACGAGAGACGTACATAACGTTTCCGCTGACGATGGTGCACTTCGCCTGCTGTCGGCTCGGTCTTATAGGAGACCCGCCACCGCGGGCAGAGGACATCGACCAGGCGGCCAAGTCCCTACGCCTCGTGCTGTTGCGACTCGATGATGTGCTGTCGCCACAACGCCGCTCTGAACTGACGCGTCGAGCTGTCGAGATAGCCTGTTCCCTGGAAACGAGCTTGTTGGCTCTAGCTCCCCTTCGCTGACGGCCGACCAGGAGTCCCACCGACGAAGACCCGTCCCTACAAGCCGCGACCGCGACCTGGGAAGCGATGCACGAGGTTCAGGAGCAGGCGAAAGCACTCCGAGACAGCGACCCGGCCGCCTGGACGTCTTCGGGTGGACAACGCGAACCGCTCCGCCACGGGCTGATCAGCCTAGCCTCCGCTATTCAGCGCTGATGGCCGAGTAAGTGAGATGACGGCTTTGCTGGCATTTTGAGCTGGGGTTTCGTGCTGGCCAGGCCGGGGGTCTGATGCGCCTTGTCGGGGTGCGGGGCGGGTTTGCTCCCAGCCGCGGGAATTGAGATGCCTCAGCCTGTCGTCCAGGGCCCCGCTTGCCGGGGTTGCGCACTGCCCAGATGCGGGTGATCCGGTACCGCGCCTGCGATGTCGAACGCGAACACCGTCACGGTGACGCCGTCCTGCTGGGCCACCAGGCCAGGCTGGCCGTTGACCGTGCGCTCCAGGAACGCCGCGTTGCCGGGTGCCCGGTCGGCCAGATCGACCAGGTAGCGCGCGGCCTGCTCGCCCCCTTCAATCGGGCGGAGCGCGGCGCTGGCGAGGCGCAGCCGCCGTCGGCAGTCAGCGTGGCGCCGGGGTCGAGCAGGCCGATGAGGGCGGCGATGTCCCTCGCCGCTTCCCATGCCTGCTTGAAGTCCCTGACGAGGCAGGCCTGGCGGGCTGCCGGGGTCGCGGGAGGCGGCGCGGCGCGGACGCGGCGGCGGGCCGAGGAGGCGAGCTGGCGGCAGGCCACCGGGGTCCGGCCGACGATCTCGGCGACTTCGGCGAAGGAGTAGCGGAAGACATCGTGCAGGATGAACGCGACGCGCTGCGCCGGGGTCATCGAGTCGAGCGCGACGAGGAAGGCCATGTTGACCGACTCATCCAGGGTGACGCGGTCGGCGGGGTCGGCCGCGGCGCCGCCGGGCCGTCCGCTGCTCCACTCGGTAGGTTCTGGCAGCGGCTCGGGAATCCATTCGCCTACATAGCGCTCCCGCCGGGCCCGGGCCGAGCCGAGCAGGTCCAGGCAGATGCGGCTGGCGACCGTGGTCAGCCAGGCGCCGGGGGATGCGATGGCGTCCTGCTCCGGCCGGGACATGGCGTACCAGCGAGCGTAGGTCTCCTGGACGGCATCCTCGGCATCGGCCAGGGAGCCCAGCAGCCGGTAGGCGAGGTTCACCAGCTGGCGCCGCTCGCTCATGACCGCGTCCATGCCCGGCCGCCGGCCTCCTGGCTCGGACTTGGTGCTCATGATGGCGTCGGCCTCCGTTGCTTCGCATCTGCCCTCGCCAGTTCGACGAGACAGCGCACCGGAATGTGAGGCAGGCACGCCGCCTGGCATTCCGGGCGGCTATGTCGTCGAACTGCTGACAAGAACACCATCCAGCGAGCAAGCCGGAGGAAAGAACCACCATGGAACCGCGTCTCGACCTGCGCGGCAGCACCGTCACGGCCAAGTTCGCCAAGTACCTCGTCTCGGCGAGCAAGGCGGTGGCCGATTCGGCGCTGCCGTCCGCCACGCAGGAGCTGGTGAAGCTCCGGGCCAGCCAGGTCAACGGCTGCGGCGTCTGCGCCGACATGCACGCCAAGGACGCCGCGGACGCCGGGGAAACCCAGCTGCGGCTGAACCTGGTCGCGGTGTGGCGGGAGGCGACGGTCTTCACCGAGGCCGAGCGGGCCGCCCTGGAACTCACCGAGCAGGGCACCCGCATCGCCGACGCCGCCACTGGCGTCACCGATGAGGCCTGGGCGAACGCGGCCGAGCATTACGACGATGACCAGCTCGCCGCGCTGGTGTCGCTCATCGCCGAGATCAACGCCTGGAACCGGCTGAACATTCATCACCCGCCACCCGCCGGCGGCTACCAGCCGGGCCAGTGGGGATAGCTTCCCGGCAGTCGGGAATCAACGGCGGCGACCCGCCAATGGCGGCATGCCCAGGACATCGCATGGCTCACCCCGGCGATCTCAGCTGGCACCGCGGCAGGCCCGGCCGCCGCCGGGGAGGCCATCAACGCCGCCATCCGCATGACAAGCGCAACGCTCCATGCAACCAGCCTCCGCTATCCAGCGTGACCCGGGAACTATGGGCTGACGTTTTCCCGGATGCTGTGCGCTGGGGTTCGCGGCGGGATGCGGTGGCGTGCACCTGCCGGGTGCGGCTGACCTGCCGTGCCTCATCTTCAGTGTCAGGCTGGGGTCGGTCTTCGCCATGAATCTTGAGCCGGCATCGAGGCCTTCGGCTTCGGCTCGATCACTGTCTCCCTTCGCCGGTCCGCTTCCTGGGAAGATGGGCTTGTGTAGCGTTTCGAGACAGAGAGCCTTGCGCTCCTTCCTGGTCAGCGAGTGAGGGCCAAGGTGCTCAGCCATCACCCCTGGGGAGTGGTCGTCCAGATCGTGGGCCATGAGCAGGTAGGTGCCTCGGTGGACATGATCCAGCAGATTCAGCAGGCCGGCATGTGACCATGGAGAGCTGCTGGCGATGTTTCCGCCGGTCGGCTCCATGATTGAAGGCGTCGTTGAGCAGGTTCACCGCTGGCGCCCCTCCAGCTTGGGTTCGGCTCAGTCTCCGCCCCGCAGATTTGGAGTCCTTTGAATGGCCGTGTGACTTCTGCGGGCTTTCAACAACTCCTTGAGTTCGGCGGGGATGGCCTGGTGCTGGATGTGCGGAGCAACGACGGGCCGGGCAGCCATACCGTCATCTCCCATCGAGTGTGCCTCGCAGAACGGATCCGTCCCGGGAACACCGGTGAACGGGCTCGCGCGCTCAAGATCGGAAGACCCGAGGGCTGATCATCCGGCCAGGGCATCCTGCACCGAACGTCTATCTTGGTGACGGCGCTGCCGTCTCAGCCGGGCTGGTCCGCGTTCCAGGCGCTGGGCAGGGGTGCTTGGCAGACGGCGCAGACGAAGTGGTCGTCTTTAACGATGTTGCGTTACCGGCATTGGGGGCAGCAGGGCGGAAGACGATCGGGCGGGTGAAGGCGCCGGGGTCGCGGAGGCCGGCGCGGTCGAGGGCGGCCTGGACGGCGGTCCAGGAGGTGAGGTCGGGGCGGTCGCCGGTGGATTGGTTGCTGATCTCGTCGGCCAGCCCAGTGACCGCGGTCTTCGGCGAAGGTGACCTCGCCGACGCTCAGGACGGGGTCACCGCCGGCGCAGGCGGCGTGCTCGCTTCGCTGCGGGGCGAGGCGGAGTATGCCGGTCATGTCGATGACGAAGGTGAACGGTTCGTTCCCGCTCGCTGCCGGGCTGTTCGTTCAGCCAGGCGGCGAGATCGTCGTGCGAGGTGATCGGGCGGCCGTGACTGCCGGACGCTACCCAGCAGCAGTTACCGGCGGGTCCCACGTAGCGGTAGCGCCGTTGGCTGGCGAGGTTCATGACACCCCCTGTGTCAACCTCAGGCGGCATTTGGCTGGAGGTTTGTTGGCGAGTGCGGCGGCGGCGCCGTGCCTGGCGGGGTCGTAGGGGACGCCGTCGAGCCAGCAGCGCTAGATGACGCGGATCCAGGCGCGGGCGAGGATGCGGATGGCGTGGGGGTGGTCCTTGCCGCTGGCGCGGGCGTCGTTGTAGATCTTGGCGGCCCAGGGGCTGGCGTGCCGGCTGTTGTCGGCGAAGGTGGTGATCGCGCGCGCGGAACCGCTTGTTGCAGGCCCAGCGGAAGTGCACGGCGCGGTGCTTGCCGGACTGCTTTGGTGACCGGGGTGCACCCGGCGAGGGCGGCGACGGAGTCGGGGCCGTCGTAGGCTTGGCGGCAGTCGCCCCACTCGGCGAGCACCTGGGCGGCGTTGATCTGACCCGACCTTGGCAGCGACGTGAAGATCTTGCCGTCCGGGTGCTCCCCGAGGTGGGCGGCGACGGAGCGGTCGAGGTTCTTGACCGCGGCGTTCAGTGCCTGAGGACGGCCGACCGGGCGAGGACGGCGTCGCGCAGGGCCTCGGTGAGTGCCTCGCCGGTGGTGCCGGCCGGGGCGGCGCGCAGCCGGGCCAGCAGCTCGGCGGCGGGGCGCCGGCCGGAGTAGCCGTGCTTGCAGAACGCGGCCATGCGCTTCTCGCCGAGGTGGCGGCCGAGGCCGGGGTCGGGTAGCGGGTCAGGAACTCCAGGCTGATCGGGGACTCGACGTCGGCGAAGATGGCCTTGGCGCCGGGCCAGTGCGCGTCCAGCAGCGCCGACAGCTGGTTGGTGGCCGCGACCCGCATCTCGACCAGGTCACCGCGGGTGCGCACGACGGTGCGCAGCGCCCTGGTCTGGTCGGAGTAGGGGGCGGCGACCCGCAGCTTGTGCTGGCGCAGCCGCAGGTACTCGGCGATCACCGCGGCGTCCCCGGCGTCGGACTTGGCGCCCGGACAGCACCTCGCCCTCGCGCCAGGTCTTGATCGCGTTCGGGCTGACCGGCACCACCGGGTGCCCGGCCTCCAGCAGCAGGTCCACCAGGCGGCCGTTCGGGCGCTCGATGGCGACCGGCAGCCGCCGGGCTCGCCGTAGCGGGCCAGGCGGCGGATCAGCAGTGGCGATCCCGTCCGCGGAATGCTCGATGGTGAACTCGGCGGTGATCTTCCCGGCCGCGTCCATCACGCACACGGCGTGGGTCTCGGCGGCCCAGTCGATCCCGGTGAAGAACAGCGCTTCAGGCAGCGCAAGCGACAACGTCGACTCCTCAAGATGGCAGCGACGACCCGGCGAGGGGGGCAGCTACCGGGCGGTCACTAACTGGCGCTCTGCGGCGCGTCTCTCTGTTGCCGGTCTGCAGCCCCGCGAAAGCCGGGGGCGGTGGTGTCATGCTGGCCGTTTACGGGCGACCGCACCAGGCCGTCACCCCGGCTCCCGCCGAGTCCCTACAACAGGCACCGTATCGGTGCCCCTGCTAAGGATGGTGCCCTAGTGACCGCGGTGAACGAGGAGAAGGCCGGGGCGATGACGCGCAGGAACACCGGTGCGGGTCGGCCCAGAAGTCGCTGGCCACGACCTGCGGGTCGGTGAGGCTGCTGCGGTAGTCCAGTGGGATGCGACGTCGTCACCCGGTATCCGGTTGACCGCGATGAGCACGGCCAGGTCGATGTCCAGCCATGGGAGCTCAACGGGACCCGCGGAGCGACGGCCGCTGGCTTGCCGGAAGTGCTCCGCGGTCGCGGCATCGGCTGTCAGGGAATCGAGGGACGCGATTCGCGGCGGATCTGGCCGACGTCCGTCAGGAAGTCCACCGGGTCTTCGAACCACGGCATGAGCGCGTGCAGGGCGGTGTCGCCGGGATGCCGCCAACGTCGGTCAGCGAGCAGCTCGAGGAGCAGGGCGGGCAAGGGAAGCCCGCGGACGCATGTCAAGGGCGGGCGCCTCCTCTTGATCTGGGAGCAGGAGAGCCTGTCATGGTCCGATGATCCAGCGGGAGATGGGTCTCGAACCACCACAGGCCGCAGAAAGCTGCACTGCCCCCGAAACGACCCGGACTGGCGGACAGGCCGCCCGTGCTCGAACGGGACATCCCCACACAACGGCAACGCCCCTGCTGCTCTGCAGCGTCCTGGTCAAGGACCGTCGCCTCGACGCCATCCGGCCCAGGTCCCGCTCCGCTGGACCGACCCCGCCACCGGTACCTCCGCGCCGATTCAGCGACCAGGCACCGACGTAACTGACCTCGATCGATCACTGCCTCATATTTGCTGACAAAGGTCCGGGGAACCTCAGCTTCGATGGCAGTACCTCAACTTCGCTGGCGAGGGACAGCCGTCTGAAGCGCGGGGTAGCGGTCGACTGAGCAACGAGGCCAACTGTGACAGCCAGACCGCGCTCAACTGGGCCGACCTCTATCTATAGTATGTGGTGCTATAATTGTCGCGTGCCCGAACGCGGCGAGCTGCTCCGCGAGGTGATGCGCGAAACGCGCACCACCCAGTCAGCGCTGTCTCGCCTTAGCGGCGTTCGCCAGCCGAGTATCAGCCAGTTCCTTTCAGGCACAGTTGACCTGAGCGATGATCAGCTAGACCGACTGCTGTCCTGCATGGGCTATCGCCTCGAGGTGAGCCGAAGACCCGTGGTCCCTGAGCTCACCCGCTCCGAGCGGCGGTCCTGGCGGCTCCATTGCCGACTCTCCATCCGCCTGACCCCGGCTAGCTTGGAGGAGTGGCGTCCCGTCATCGAGGGCAACCTCAAACGGCTCCGGAGCGGCGTGACCGGCCAGCCACACAGTCGCAACCTCGATCGGTGGGAGTTGCTCATCGGGCACGGCGACGTGCTCGCCCTGCATCGGGTCCTGACCGGCCTCGACCGCGACTCCATCGAAATGCGCGAGGTGTCGCCAATGGGCGGCCTACTCCCCCAAGATGAACGGCAAGCCGCTCTCCAGGAGGCAGGCTGATGCGACAGGACCAGCTTGAGCACGCGATCCGCACCGCATGCCAGATCATCGGCAGGCACGAGGTGATCGTCGTCGGCTCCCAGTCCATCCTGGGCACTTTCCGCGAGGACCAGCTACCTGCCGACGCGACAAGGTCCGTCGAAATCGACATCCTTCCCATCGCCGACGACAACTCCGAGACGGAGCGCCTCGCTGACCTCATCGAGGGCGTCGCCGGGGAATTCTCCCCGTTTGAGGAGCTCCACGGGTTCAGCATCGACGGCGTCGACCTCACCACGTCCGCCCTGCCGACGGGCTGGCGCGGCCGGCTCGTCAAAGTCCAGAACGCAAATACAGCGGCGCCAGACGGTGAGCCCCAATACACAGGCTGGTGCCTCGACAAGGAAGACCTATGCGTCGCCAAGCTCTGCGCCTTCCGGGAAAAAGACCGAAATTTCGTAGCGGCGCTCGTACGATCCTCGCTCGTCGACCGCGACACCATCCATTCCCGGCTCGCCTCCGTGGACGAGCGCTACCGCCCAGCGGCCAAGGTGGCGACCTCGTGGCTCCGTTCGCTATGAACAGCTAACTGACCCAGACCGCCACGTGAAGGGGTCAGGCGGCCGGGTTGTCCGGCATCTTGAGCAGGTGCCCGCCGATGTCCGCGACAAGCTCCAGCTTGCCGCCCAGGGCGGCGATGTAGCTGGCGAGAGCCCCAACGGTGGAGACCTCGCCGTGCTCGATCTGGGAGACCCGGCCCGGGGTCACGCCCATGATGTCCGCCAGTCCCGCCTGGGTGAAACCCAGGCGCTTGCGCTGCTCGGCGAGCTGGTGACCCCACTGCTCGGCCATGATCGCCCCGCGGCGGCGGCCGACCCTCCTCGCCCACGCGCGCACGGTAGGCGTCCAGGTCCCACTTCGAGAAGCTGGTCGGCGATCCACTCCAGCGCCGCCTGCGCATCATCAGCCGCCGCGGGGTCCCCCACCGCCAGCAGCGCCAACGCCGCATCGATCTCCGGGTGCTCATCGTCAGCCATCACCGGTCACCTCCTGGGCTCGCGCCGCTTCCCGCAGCCTTGCCGGCGCGGCACCGGCTGTACGGGAGGATCGCCCGGCCGCTCAGCTCAGCTGGAACGCCCCGGTCCCCGGCGGCCATGAGCGTCTTCGGCGGAGAGCGGGGCCGGTCCTTGCCGTGCTGAGGACGATCATGCGCGGGTCACCGCCGCGCTGGCCCGCGCGTTCGACCTGCTGCAGATGCCGCGCTACGCCGCCATCTGCCGGTCGTCGGCGACACGCGAGATCCTGGCCGCCTACCCGGCCGGCACCGAGAAGGGGAAGGCCGCCTTCCGCCGTGCGGTCGCCGCGTCCGGCATCACCCCGCCGGGCCTGCCGGAGTTCACGTGGGGCGCGATGATGGGCACCCAGGAAGCCTTGGCATGGGCCTCGGCCGCCGAGATCCTGGAACTGGCCGTCGCCAGCGGCGACCTGGTACCCGGGGCGCGGGGCTGGAAAGCCCGCCAGCAGGAACTGGTGCGCGCCCACCTGGACGAGCCCCGGGAGGAGCTGCTGGGCCAGTCCATGGCGGCGATGATCCTGTCCGAGCGCACCGAAACCTGGGTCAACTGGTGGCGCAGCCCGACCCGGCGGCAGATCATCGGCGCGGTGGCCAACCGGCTGCTGCAGCCGGCACAGCTCCCGGCGGAGGCGGCAGCCGACCCGCTGCCCGGTGGCGGTGGCTGCTCGCCGCCGAGGAAGGGTTCCGGGACAGCCGCACCGGCGAGCCCCCGGGCGAGCACGATGTCGGCCGGGCCATCTCCCGCACCGGCACCCCCTGCCGGGCGCTCGGGCTGCTCGCGCCGGGCAGCGACTGGCCGGACCGCCGATACGAACTCACCCCCGCCGGCACCGCGACCGCCCTGGAGGCGCTGCGCGCCCGCGCCACCGGCCCGCGGACCCTCGCATAGCGCCCCTCTGCGGTCCGCCGCGGAGCCTGGCGGGGAAGGCGATCTTGCCGACGGTCCCGAACTCGCGCGGCAGGGCCGCCGGGGCCTGCTGTTTCTCCCCGGACCGCTAGCGCGGCCGGGGACTCGGCGGCCTGGAACGGACGCAAAAAGGACGCACAGAGCCATCATTCTGGGGCCCTCCGCCCTTTCCGGGGCGGCAGTAGTGCCACCACCGTCTCGGCCACGCCGATCTGCATCCGAACCTAGACATGCTGATACAGGTCCCGCGTGATGCGCTCATTCGAGTGCCCCAGCGTCTCCGAAACGATCTTCACGTCGACCTGCGCCTGAAGCGCCAGCGGCGCGGCAGTGTGGCGCGCTCCGTGGAACTTGAGCACGAGAAGGCCGCCTCGACGGCCATGGTCCGGAAACGCCGGGAGATCCAGTCCGACGACCAGCGCCCGGTCGCGGTGCGACGGCAGCCGGGCGAAGATCTCGTTGAACTCCTCATCCGGGATCGCACGCGGGACCCGCGAGGGCACCTTGGCCGGTACCGGCCGGTGCGCTGCGGTGCGGCTCCATCGGGTTGCGATGCGCGCGGCATGCACCAGCCGCCGGGAACGGTCCAGCGGGAACGGGTTGACGATCGGCCCCGTGCCAGCATCCTGGTGGTGGCCGTAGAAACCGCGCAGCACCGTCTCGCTGTGGGCACGCACCGCGGGCGCATAGCCGCGCCCGCCCCGCCCGGACAGCTGCAGCCACCGGCTGAAATCCCGGGCATCGGACGCGACACCCGCACGTGCGGCCCCGGCAAAGGCCCGCATCAAGGTGCGCATCGGTCCTGTCCGGTGTCATCCAATCGTGCTCGGTTCGTTGCGCGGCCGGGGGATACCGAAGGCGCTGCTCAGCACCGCCACAACGTCGGCCGCATACCAAAGATCTGGAGCCGCAGGTAGTAATTATTGCCGCGCGACCACAAGAATTTACCAAATACTTAGCGTTGAGAGCTTGAGCAGAATCATACGCTACCGGTATATATGTCCGTCGTGAAGACAGGCATGCGCAGGGTACTCGCGAGAAAGCCGGCGGCCCTGGCGCTCGCCGCCGCATCGCTCGCCACCACGGCGGCACTCACGGCTAGCGGACCCGCCCACGCCAGCGCCACTCAGACGGCCACCGCCACCCCGTCCAGCGCCATCTGCACCGCGCCGACGAAGTACGCGTCCCTCGCCGCGAGGCTCTCCAAGGACATCGCGACCGCCATCCGGGGACGCTCCGGGTACATCGCCATTCGGGTTGAGGACGTGCGGACCGGCGTGGAGTGCCGGTATAACGAGGGGCACCGCAGCCACTCCGCAAGCGTGGTCAAGGCGACGATCCTGGCCGCGCTGCTGTATTGGCGGCAGCATACCCACACGTCGCTAACGAGCACGGAGAAGCACGAGGCGACGCTGATGATCGAGTACTCAGACAACAACGCGGCCACTTACCTGTGGAATGATGTCGGCCATACCAGGCTGAACCAGTTCATCAAGGCGGCCACCATGACCGAGACCGAACTCAACTCGGGTGGCTACTGGGGGCTCAGCGAGATCACCGCACGCGATGAGCTGCAACTAACGCGGCTGCTCACGGAGCACAACTCGGTGCTTACCGACTCATCGCGCGCCTATGAGCTGAACCTGATGAACCATGTGGTGTCGTATGAGCGGTGGGGTGTCCCGGCGGGTGCGCCAAGCGGACTGACCGTCTACGTGAAGAACGGCTGGCTCAACGACCCGGTGCTATGGGTCATCAACAGCATCGGTGCGATCGAGGGCCGCGGGCGCGACTACAAGATGGCGATCCTCACCTACAACAACCCGAGCGAGCAGTACGGAATTAACACGGTCCAGGCGATCGCCGAGGCCGCGAACCATGACCTGAACGCCGGGCTGCCCGCGGCCGGGACACCGCTCGCGCCGACTACGCTCCCTCGGCTCCTGCAGGGACGACCGGACGAGGTGCTCCCGAAGGGAGCGAACTAGCCGCACCGTTCTTCTCACGTCCTTGCCCGGTTTCCCCGCATGGCAGCCGGGCACGGCGAGGACTCGATCTACTGGGTCGCATCGCGGAACCGCTATATCGGGGCGGTCGATCTTGGGCGGTGCGGCGCGGCTTGACCCCGGGAACGGCCGATCCCGGTCGGTGCCGTCTGCGGCTACAACTTCGGCAGGATGGCCGTTGCGAGCTGCTCCTCGTCCGGCAAGGAAGGCGGAGCGCCGGCGGGGCTGACGGCGATCCGGAGGTAGTAGTCGCCTTCAAGGACGCTAAGCGAGGCGTAGCCGTCGTAGTAGGCCTTCTCGCCGTAGCCGGTGACCGGGTGGGCACTGACCTTGGACTTGTAGTCGTTGTACCAGGTCAAGGCGTCGGGGCCGTTGACCACCACCACCCGGACGGAGTCGGGCTGGGCCACGTCCGGGTCGGCGGGAGTGGGCGCCGAAGGCCCGTAGAAGACGCACGCGAGGCCTCCTTCGACGGTGGCGTGCCCGAGGACCCCCGGGGTCACGGCCTGCCCGATGGCGCTGGCCGCCTCGGCCTGGGTGACCACAGAGCAGGAGTTGAAGTTGCCGGTGGTAGTGGCGGCCGTCGCCGTCGCCGTCGCCTCGCTGTCGCCGGGTTCAGCGCCGGCGTGCTGATGGCCGGTGCCGCAGTGGTGGACGTGGCGGAGGACGAGCCGCAAGCCGCCAGCAAGATGGCGGCGGAAGCAGCGGCCGCTGTCCCGGCAGCACCCAGACGCCGTCTCATCAGACCCCCTGATCGGCTCAAATGGATGTTTTGTAGGCCGGAGTGTATTTCACGGGGAACTTCTGCGCAGGCGATACGCGGATTCGTGCGTCGTCCGGTGGGGTCTGCGGGTGGCTCGCTTGTCATGAACGGCACTGTTTGAGGCCTAGCCGATCTGATCCCGGCCGAGTTGCCGCAGCACCTGCTTCATGGCGTCGTAGCGGGCCGCGCCTATCTCCCTGCGCCAGCCACGCTCCACGGCATCGATGGCACGCTGGGCCCCGATCGCGGCGGCGTCGCCCTGCTCGGTCCTGGTGATCAGCCTGACCCGGCCGTCGGCGGGAGCCCGCCCGCTGGCGACGAAGCCGGCCTGCTCGAGCCAGTCCATGAACTCCCCCAGCGACTGCTTTGTCATGTCCGCCCGGCGCGCGAGATCGGTGATCCGGATTCCCTCAGGCGGGATCATCTGGAGGAGGCGCCGGTGACTGCCGCGCAGTTCGGGGAAGGCAAAGCCGCCCTGCGCGCCCAGGTCGGCACGCAGTCGCTTGGTCACGGCCTCCAGCCAGCGAGCCATGTGATCGGGCACCCAATCTTGGGCGGGCTCCTTGCGCACTGTCATAAGGCTACCTTACTATCCTTGTAGATAGACAGGAAACCTTACCGATTGCCTTGCCTGACTCAGGGGGTATGACCGTGAACATGCAGGCTGAGGACCTCTTCTGGCTCGCCGCGCTCCCGCCTGCGGAGCTCCGCGCTCTGGCCGAGACCGTGTCCGGGACGTTGATGCCCGACCCGCAGGTGAGCGCCACGGGGTGCGCGACAGATTTGTAGGTGACTGGTGAAGTAGGTTGCTGACGGGCTGGTCAGGCGGCACTTGTCTGGTTGTGACGATGCACTTCAGACGCGCGCTCGGGGCGACGGCAAGGCGCGTAGCCCGGCGACCAGCATCTTCTGTCTGGTTGCAACGCGTACAACCAGAACAGTGCCGCTACCCAGCGGAGACGTATCGGCCCTACATTTTTGACGCACACCGAGCGCCACGCCGCTCGGCTACGACTGGGGCTCGCCGGTCCGGCTGGCTTGTGGCGAGCCGAGGTCGCCAGCCCGGATCGCGGTAGCGCGCCCGGCTGCACGTTCTTCGTCAAGCTGGTGCGTCACACCAGGCTCTGGCCGGGGCTGCGCTGGCTGCGCGACGACGCGGCGCGGGCGGAATTTATCGACTTCTATCCGTGGCAGTACGAGCTGGATATCCACCAGTCCGGGATCGGCTCAGTCCTGCCTGACGGCATGCGAACTCCGCAGCTGCACCATGTCAGTCGGCCCGACGCGGATCACATGAGCCTGTGGTGGGAGTTCGTCCACGAGCGGGCTGACACCTGGACGCTGGCCGACTACCGCCTAGCCGCACGGCTGCTCGGGCAGCTCGCCGCCAGGCGGCGGGCAGGCGCGCAGGTCAACGAGGCCCTGCCCGCGGTCGCACGCAATGCGCACGACGGTGGATCCGCGCTGAGGTTCTATGCCAGCCGACGCGTGTTCGGGAGCATGCTGCCAGTCCTGCAAGCCGGGCAGGTCTGGCAGCATCCGGTCCTGCAGGAAGCGCTCCTGCTCGCCGACGACCAGCATCTGCCCGCCGATATGGCCGCGGTCGGAGCCCGCCTGCCACAGATCCTCGACAGGCTCGATGATCTGCCGCAGACCTACGCGCACGGCGACGCGAGCCCGCAGAACCTGTTGCTCCCGGCCGACGAGCCGGGAACTATCGTCGTCATCGACTGGGGCTTCGGCACGCTGCTCCCCGTCGGATTCGACCTTGGCCAGCTGCTGGTCGGCCTCGTGCACGCCGGCCAGACCGACCCGGCCGCAATCCCCGCCATCGACGCGGAGATCTTCCCGGCCTACCTGGCCGGACTGGCGGCCGAGGACTACAAGGTCGACCCGGCGCAGGTCCGGGCCGGCTACCTGGGCTCGCTGACGGCGCGTTCGGCGCTGTGCGCGATCCCGTTCGAGGCGCTCGAGAATGCCGTGCACAGCGAGCAGACGGTAGCGATGTTCGCGGGACGGATGGAACTCACCAGGCTGATGCTCGACATGGCCGCCGAGACTATCGGCCCGTGATCGGCCGCACGGGAGCTGCGCGCGAGAGCGCATTGCGTGCCGGGTCAGGTGATGTCACGGCGCCGGAAATCCGCGGCAGGATGGCCAGGTCCGCGCTCAGGTAAGACCGAGGGACAGATGGCCGTGGCGGGCATGACCTGCACGCCGTAGGGCGCCGGGATCGGTGAACCGACGCTAGGCGCGATGACCATGTTGTACAGGTTGCTGATCGTGTTGACGCTGGCATCTGGCAGGAACTTGTACAGCGCCAGCGAGGTACCGCGCCAGGTGGGGACCTCATCCAGCAGGTTGGCCACGACGACGACGGCCCACAGCACCGCCAGGCCAATGGCGGCCGTGTCGCTGCGCAGCAGCGTGCCCAGCGCCAGGCCGATGGCGGTGAAAGCCAGGGTCACCAGCAAGGCGCTCGGCGAGAGCGCCGACGAAATGGGACGCGCAGGGATAGCTGGCCGCGCCCGGAGCAAGCTGCTATCCCTGGGTTGCGGCGACGACCGCGCTGGCGGTGGCGGCCAGGCCGAACGTCGCCGCGACGCTGACCGCGGCGGCGAGCAGGACGGCCAGGTCCTGCCCGATCCTGGCCTGGAGCCGACCAGGTCCGGCCAGCAGCGTCGTCCTGATCGTGCCCCGCCCCCAGTCGCTACGGCGACAGGCGCTGACACAAGGATATCGGCGGTCATATCGAACAACACCAGCTTGGTCATCGCGTATTTTTGGTGGCGTATCTCCTTTTGCGTTCCGTACGTGTTCCTGAGTCCGTTTTCGTGATGGCGCTGCTTGTCTGTGGGCATGGAGACTTCACCCCGTAAGTGTGAGTTCACGGTAAGGTCGCTGGTTCATCATCAAATATGGCCATGGAACAGGGGTCGGCGGACGACCCCGTGATTGAGCTCGCTCCACCTGCCGAGCACGGCGAGCCCTGGTGGCCGGTGGCCCTGGCGATCATCGTCGCCGCCGGCCTGCATGTGGCTCTGCCAGCTCGCTACCGGGTCCAGCCGTCCTGGGTGGTCCCGGCCGTTCTGGTCGGGCTGCTGGCCGTGCTGATCGTCGGGGACCCGGGCCGCATCGACAAGCGGAAACCCTGGCTGCGGATCATCACCGGCGTCGTCATCGCGCTCATAACCCTGGCGAACCTGCTCGCCGCCGCTCGGCTCGTGGTGGCGATCCTGACCAACAACAAGCTCTTCACCGCTCAGCCGGGCGGTCTGCTCGCCGCCGGCGGCGTGGTCTGGGCGACGAACGTGATCGCCTTCGGGCTCTGGTACTGGGACCTCGATCGGGGTGGTGCCGCGTCCCGGGCACACCATCCGGACCGGAACCCGGCGTTCGTCTTCCCGGAGATGCAGCACTCGGCGTACGTGCCCGCCCACTGGGTGCCCCGGTTCGTCGACTACCTCTCGCTGGCCTTCTGGACCGCCACCGCGATCAGCCCCACCGACATATCAGCGATCAAACCATGGGCCAAGCTGCTCATGATGGTCGAGGCGGGCTGCTCGATCGTCCTGGCCGCCCTCGTCATCGCCCGCGCCATTAACGTCCTCTAGATGGTGATCAGCTCTGCGGCGGCGCTTCGGCGGCGCCGGAGAGTGCCCTCGGGCCGGATGCGAGGATGTCGATGCTCACTGCCAGGATCCAGGCCGGAAACAGCAGTTCAACCCAGGGTGAGATGCCGACGCCGACCAGCAGCACCAGCGCGGTCGCAAGCCCGGCAACGGTGAGCCATCGGGACACGATCGCGGTGCGGCGCGCAATGGTCACCGTGGTCAGCGTGAACACCGCCGCCATCCGCATCGAATAGACGTTCAGCAAGAGCGAGGTGACGTTGCGGCCCAGCGCCAGGGTGTCCGCCCCCGGCGGGCCGGATGAGGATATGCCTGCGATGAGGCCGCCGGCGACCGCAGCGGCCACGAACATCATGCCGACGAACAACAGGCCGCTGCCCAGGAACACGGTCGCGAAGAAACGATCCTCGTGCGCTCCGATCCGGTCGCGGATCACCCCGATGAACCACAGGAAGGCGATCCCGGCGAACGGGATGAGGTTCAGCCCGATCGCCACGGCGGCTCTTTTCCCCGAATCGGTCAGCCACCCGCCGGCGACGGCAGGATTAGCCGGGACAGAAACCCTGAGAAGGGCGAGCGCTGAGATAAGGAGCGCGGAAAACACGATGCCTGCGACCGCGGCCGCCCGGGGCGTCCTCAGGGCGCTCCTAGCGGCCAGCGGGCCGGGGCCCGCCTGTGCGTCGGTCATGGGCATCCCCTTCCACGGACGGGTACTGTCCGCTGAATAGTTCCCAGACAAGCACGCCACGCGGCCGTCGGCATCGCCCCGCCGGGGTGAGAACACCTGCTCTCGTTAGGCGTCGAACATCGCGAAGAGGGTGTTGAGGCCTTCCGCCAGGAGCGGGTGCGTGAAGATGGCGTCCGCCATGGCGGTGTAAGTGAGCTTGCCCAGCATGGCGACCTGGATGATCGTCATGATCTCGCCGCCTTCCGTGCCGAGCACGGCGGCGCCGAGGATCTGGTGGGTATCCGCGTCGACGACGGCCTTCATGAAGCCGCGCGTCTCCCCGGTCTCGAGGGCCCGGACGACGGCGCTCATCGGGAGCTTCGCCACCCGGACCGCGCGGTTTTGCTCCCTCGCTTGCCGCTCGGTCAGGCCGACGCGGCCGAGCTGGGGGTCGATGAACATCGTGTACGGGACGATCCGGTCCCGTGTGCTCGCCTTCTCGTGCCTGATGAGGTTGGCGCGCAGGATGCGGTAATCGTCGTAGGAAAGGTGGGTGAAGGCCGGGCCGCCCTTGACGTCCCCCATCGCGTAGACGCCGGGGGCACTGGTTTCCAGGTACTCGTCGACCTCGATGAAGCCGCGGTCGCTGAGACGGATGCCGGCCGCCTCGGGCGTGAGCGCCTCCGTATTCGGGAGTCGGCCGATGGCCGACAGCAGGTGCGTTCCTTCGAGCTGCCGCTCGCCGTCCTCCGTGCGAACGGTCAGCCGCAGGCGGTCGCCGATCGCCGGCTCGACCCGGACCGGCGTCGATGAGGTCCAGATCGTGATCCCGTCATCGCGCAAGATGGCGGCGACCTCGTCCGAGACGTCCTCGTCCTCGATCATCATCAAGCGCGCGGAGGGTTCGATGATGCTGACCTCGCTGCCGAACCGGCGGAACATCTGCCCGAATTCCAGCCCGATGTAGCTGCCGCCGAGGATGATCAGGTGCTCCGGGAGTTCGTCCAGCTCCATGATCGACGTTGAGTCGAGCACGGGGACGTGCCCCGCGCCGGTGATCGCCAGCGGCCTAGGCCGGGTGCCGGTGTCGATGACGACCACCGGCGCGCTGATCTGCCGAGTCCCGCCGTCAGTCAAGGCGATCTCGACCGTCTTAGGCCCCGTGAAATGGGCCTCGCCCTGGATCAGGTCAAGCCCGTCTTGCGGCAGGCGGCTGGCGTAGCTCTGCCGCGCGCCGGCGACCATGGCCCGTTTGCGCTCGCGCACCGCGGCCAGGTCCACCGATACCGGGCCAGTGCGCACGCCGTACTCCGCGCCGCGGCGCGCCAGGTAGGCGAGGCGCGCGCTGGCGACCATCGTCTTGGTCGGGGTGCATCCCCTGTTGACGCAGACGCCGCCGAGCTGGTCACGCTCGACGAGCGCCACCTTCTGGCCCGCCTTCGCCAGCTCGAGCGGCAGGAACCGGCCACCCTGGCTGGTCCCTATCACGATCGCGTCGTAATGCTCATCGGCCATTGCGTCTGCTCCCGTCTTCTGGCCTTTAACCCGACGCCGTTACCTCGTGCCACAGGCCGCCGTTCAGGTTGATCCCGTTGCCGTTGGCCTGCCCCGGAGCAGTGTCGCCGATGTAGGTGTACAGCGGGTGCCCGTCGTAGGCGGCCTGCAGTGATCCGTCCGAGCGGGAGATCGTGTAAAGCGTGCCGGTAACACCCGGCCCGGCGCTGGCCGGCCCAGTTACCGGCGGCCAGTACGCGGCGCACGTCCCGTAGCAGGCCGACCTGGTGGCGGTGTCCGGAGCGAACCAGTACAGCGTGAGACCTTTCGCGTCGGTCAGCACCGTCACACCGCCGATGCTGACGGTCTTGAGGGTCCCTGCGGCGGCCGGGGCCGCGGGGCCCGCCGACGCAACGGATCCGGCGAGGACCGCCAGCGCCACCACCGACACGGCCCCGACGGAGGCGGCGGCAACCCGTCCGTTGCCCGGCAGACCTGCCGGAAGCCGGGCTCCCAGGCCGCCGACAGGTCCGGTGCGCCCGACGGACAAGGCAGCGAGGCCGGCCAGTGCGGCGAAGGCCGCCACCTCGATCACCCCGGCCGCGATCCCCGCCGTGGTGCGGACCTCGGTGAACCCGAACAGGCCGATCCACAAGGACAAGAGGTAGCCGCCGAGGGTGGCCAGGGCAAATACGGCGCCTGCGGCCGCGGTGAGCCAGCTGGCGGATACCAGCACGGCCGCGCCGAGGCCGAAGGCCGCGATGACCTGGAGCAGGAACAGCCAGCCGATCGTCGGGATCGACCGGTAGCCGGTCAGGTACAGGTCGAGGTGAATCGCGGCGGTGGCGATCAGCAGGCCGCCGCCGACCAGCCGCAGGGCCAGGCGTATCGGGCCCTGCCGCGCAAACCGCTCAGTAGCCATTGCCGCCGCTGGACGGCGAGGAACTGGCGCCCTGGCTGCTCGTCACCGGGTTGCCCGCCGCGTTCAGCACGTACCAGGTGCCGCCGAAGCTGGTGAGGCCCTCGCCGTGCGCCACTCCCGGCCCGGAGTCACCCGAGAAGGTGTAGAGCGGCCAGTGGTTGTAGGTGACCTCGGGGCTGCCGCTGGCACCCGTGACCGTCCCCAGAAGTGAGGGCTGGACGCCGCCGCCGGCCTTGGCCTTTGTACCGCTGCCGAGTACGGTTTCCGGCCACACCTGGGTGCAGCCATTGGCCGCGGTGCAGGTGATCTTTCCGCCCTTTTCCGACGTAAGCATGTACAGGGTCTGCCCCTGACCGTTGACCAGGACGTTACCGACCCCCGGGACGCTTTTAACGCTGATCGTCACGGCGGCCGCCGACGCGCTTGCCGGGGCGCTGCTGCTCGGCGTGGCGGCCGCCGACCCTGAGGAAGAAGCCGACGAGCACGCCGCGGCGGTGGCGACCGCGCCCAGAGCCAGGCTGATCGGAAACAGCCTGCGGCCAGACAGATGATGACGGCGCTTAACGGAGCTTTTCACGGAAAACTCGCTCTCTATCCCGGACGTTCAAAGATCATCACCTGGACAAGTCGCCTTAAACCCTGCCCTATTTGACGGAATTGCACCGTCCTGGGCTATCCGCAGGCGAGACCGCCTAGTGGGGACGTAGTTGAGGCGGTTTACCCGTTTGAGATGGTGGGTGGCGGGTGGCTTTGGAGGACCTGGCCCTGGGGTCCGGTGACGCGGGCTGATCCGTCCGGCAGGAGTTCGATTTCCCATCTCCACCTGTGAATACAGGCAGCAGGAGCGGGCCAGGGAAGCCCTGCAGCAGCTCCACGCATTGCCCATGGTGGTCGTCCTTGCGGTTGGCAGCCGCGACCACCGGGCCGGTATCAATGACGATCACGTGCTACTGGCTTCCCTGCCCGTCCAAGCATCGCGGACGATTGTCTTGGCACGGGCGCCCAGGTCAGGCTCACCGTCGAAGATTGCGGTCGTCCGGAACCGGCGATGTGGAACATCGCCGGGCTCTGGGCTCGCCCACTGGCGCAGCATCTCGACGGCGTCCGGGAGCTGTTCCTCCGGTACCGCGTCGATCAGCCTGTGTGCTTCCTCGCGTACGGTCACGGTCATGAAGCAAGTTTAAGCCGGAGCCCACTTCAAACGGCGTGACCATCTCTTCGACGCTGTGTTGGTGCACGCAGTCTCGGTGGAGGGCCGTGCGAACCTCCACCGACCGGCCGCACCGCTCTCGGCCGCGCTGCGACACCTCCCACCAGCCGTGACCCATCAAGAGACCCAATTTGTTACCCAGCCCTCCTGGAGCGCGTCGTGGAACCGCTGCGCCGCCGTCCGGTCGTCCTCCGGGCCGCGCTGCTTGCCGAGGCCCGCCCGCAGCTGCCGCGTGGATAGCGCTCACGGGCGCTTCCGGCGGGCCAGCGCGCGCATCATGCCGGGCCAGTGCCGGGCGGCCAGCAGGCCCGCCACGACGACGGCGCTGGCGACGATGCCGACGATCCCGGCGACATGCCCGATGCCGGCCAGTGAGCGGGCGGCCAGCGCGCCCGCGCTCAGCGCCGCCGCCAGCCACGGCACGCGCATGACGACCACCCGGACCGCGAACGATCGGTAGGCGATCCCGGCGCCCCCCGCGAGCGACGGCATCGCGGCCGTGAGCCACGCCGCCGCCGGCCCGCGCCGCGCCGCGGGCTCCCCGCCGGCCCGCCCGGGACGACGCCGGCGCCACCACCCGGCCATCGCGGAGCCGCTGAAGTACGCCAGCTGGTCACCCGCGATGACCGCGACGACGACCGGGAGGGCAACCGCGAGCGCCGGGCGGCCCGCGCCGATCAGCGCGCCGGCCAGCAGCGTGAAGGTCCCGCCCGGCAGCAGCACGCCCGGCACCGCGACGATCTCGATAATCACGGCGGCGCACAGCACGCTGACCGCCACGGCGGTCGGCATCGCGTCCAGCACGGCCGGCAGTCCGGCAGCAGACGCCAGAGCCGGCATTACGCCAGTACCGTAACTGCACATCGGCAGCCCATGGCTCGTGCATCTGCCATTCTGTCTGCGTCCTCCAGGCCAGGTAACGCGACGGACAGCTCAACGGGGGTGCATGACCTGCCCCTGTTGCCGACCGGTGCCGTCCGCGCGCGTTCCCTGCCCGGCATTGACCGCACCGGCCGGATGCTGAATGTCGGTGCGGGTGATGGCGAGATAGGCGACGCCGATCGCGACGGCAACGGTGGCGATCAGCGCCGTGCGGCCATCACCGAAGCCCAGGCCGCTGAGTGACTTGGACTTGCTGACGTAGTCGGCGACCGACGCGCCCAGCGGCCGCGTCACCACGTAGGCCGACCAGAACGCGATCACGGCGTTGAGGCCGAAGCCGCGCCAGGCGACGGCGGGGATCAGGATGACCACGAAGAACAGCACCACTGAGCCGAAGTACCCCAGGTGCAGGGTGGTGGCGGTGAAGTCGCCGAGGGCGGTGCCTAGCGCGAAGGTGGCGAACACAGTCGCCCAGTAGAACATCTCACGGCGGCGCGTGCGGATGCTGTGAATGGACAGCGTGCGTTCGCTGCGGTACCAGACGATGAATATCCCGGCCAGCACGATGGCCCACAGCAGCGTGGTGCCCGCGTACGGGATGCCGACCGCCAGGTGCAGGGTGTCCGACACTCCGGTGCCGAAGATCGCGATGGCGTACGCCAGGAACCAGTAAGCGGCCGCGGTGTAGCGGCGGACCCGGAACTGCCAGACCAGGCCGACGGCCAGCAGGCCGGTTTCCACCGCGGCGCCGGTCACATGGCTGCCCAGCGCCAGGTAGTCGGACGTGGCCTCGCCGCCTGCGGTGGTGAGCAGCTTGATCACCCAGAACGCCAGGGCGATCTCCGGCACCTTCGCCGCGACCGGTTCCGGGAAAAAGCGACGGCCGTGACTTGCCATTGTGTCTGCTACCCCCGGTGGCTGATGTGTCGGCTGAGTCTGGGCATCGGGACCCTCCGGCCACCGTAGGGTTCGGCCGGTCCGCCGCGCGACGGCCGAAAGGACGAGATCCCGGCGTCCCGTCTCATCCTCAAGGCGGACGCGCAAGCGCGGTACGCTGCCGGTAAGTGACCGCGAAGGATGCGTCTATGCCCGCGATGACGGAGTACACCAGCCGGGGGCCGACCTCTCTTCAGCCGCCGGACGACATTACCGGCGGCTTGTTCGGGTGGGGCCGCAACATTGTGCGCAGCTACCCGCTGACGACCGATGCGCTGCTGGCGGCCGCGCTGCTCGCCCTGTCGACCGTCTGGCTGGCCGGGTCGCCGTTCGCCGACGTGCGCGCCGCGGTGGTGCAGACGGCGCTGATCGCCACCGTCGCCGCCCGCCGGTCGCGCCCCTCAATCGTGTTCCTCATCGCCTGCGCCATCGCCTTCTGCCAGTGGCTCATGGGCTTCCCCCTCCTGGGTGACGCCAGCTTGCTCATCGGCTTGTACACGGTGGCGGCGCACGAGCCGCGGATCCGCGCTCTGGCTGCCGCGGGGCTGCTGGAGGCCGGGGTCTTCATGGCAGCCTGGAAATGGAAGCCGGCCGGCAACGTGACGCACTCGCTGCTGTTCCTGACCGCGACGGTGATAGCGGCGCTTTTCGCCGGGCTGACCGTCGCGTCGGGCAGCAGGTACCTGGCCTGGATGGACGAGCGGGCCCGGCGGCTGGCGATCGAACGGGACCAGCAGGCCACGATAGCGACGGCCGCCGAGCGGACCAGGATCGCGCGCGAACTTCACGACATCGTCTCCCACAGCCTGTCCGTCGTGATCACGCTGGCCGACGCCGCCGCGGTGGTCAGCCGTTCAGACCCGGACCGCGAGGTCATGGCCGAGGTCTCGCAGGCCGGACGGCAGGCCCTGTTGGACATGCGGGCAATGCTGGGCGTGCTCCGCACCGACGACCGGCCCGCAGACCTGGCGCCGCAGCCCGGTGTCCCCGAGCTCAGCGTGCTTCTTGAGCGGGTCCGGGCGACCGGGCTGGCGGTGGACTTCGACGCCGAGGGCGCCCCTTTCCCGATCAGCGCCGCCGCCGGGCTGACCGTGTACCGCATCGTGCAGGAAGCGCTGACGAACACGATCCGTCATGCCGGAGCCGGGCACGCGCGGGTCACTATCCGCTACGACGCCCCCCTGATGGAGGTGCGGGTGGCCGACGACGGCACGCCCGCCGCGCCGGACGGGCACCGCGGGCACGGCATCGACGGGATGCGCGAGCGGGCCGCCCTGCACCACGGCACCCTCAGCGCAGGCCCCGCCCCCGGGGGAGGCTGGCTGGTCTCGGCCGTCCTGCGGCTGGACAGCCAGGCCCAGGCGGTGGCCACATGAGCATCTCCGTGCTGCTGGCCGACGACCAGCCCCTGCTCCGCCGCGGCTTCCGCATGATCATCGAGGCCGAGGAGGACCTGACGGTGACTGCGGAGGCGGGCAACGGCGACGAGGCCGTCGGCCTCGCCCGCAGCAGCCCGCCGGACGTCGTGCTGATGGACATCCGGATGCCGGGATGCGACGGCATCGAGGCCACCCGCCGCATTGTCGCCGCCAATGAGGATGTCCGGGTGCTCGTCCTGACCACCTTCGATCTTGACGACTACGCCTTCGGCGCGCTGCGCGCGGGGGCAAGCGGCTTCCTGCTGAAGGACGTGCACCCGGCCGAGCTCGTCGCGGCCATCCGCACGGTCGCGTCAGGGAACGCGGTCGTCTCGCCCCGGGTCACCCGCCGCCTGCTCGAGGAATACGCGCAGGCGCCCGCGCTGTCCGCCGGACAGCGGACGGACCGGTACCCGCAGCTGTCATCGCTGACCGAACGGGAGAGCGAGGTGCTCACGGCCGTCGCCCGCGGCCTGTCCAACTCCGAGATCGCCGCCGCGCTGCACGTGTCCGAGGCGACGGTGAAGTCCCACGTGGGCCGCATCCTCGCCAAGCTGGGCCTGCGTGACCGGGTCCAGGTCGTGGTGCTCGCCTACGAGGCCGGCATCGTCCGGCCCGGGACGCTCTCGCCGCCGGAGGCACCCGCGGGTCCCGCCTAGCCGCCGAGGCGTCACGCTTGCGGTCGGAGGCGAAGCAACGGCCCGTTCAAGATGAAAGATCCTCAAATCCCGATTCGGAACGGGCGCGTGGTTCCACCTCGCAACCCCGGCGAACCCGTTATCCGAGTGTCGGGCGGGCGGGCCGCTTACTCACCGGAGGGGCGGATGCGGGGGCCCCGGATCGTGAACGCGACCAGTCCGACCGCGAAGACCACCATGGCGGCGATCCAGCCTCCCCGGTCCGATGGCGGGCGGGACGCCCAGGTGAGCGGCTCCGAGTAGTTCGCGATCGCGGCGCACTGGCAGATCCCGACGTAGGCGAGCGGGCCGATCCAGGACAGCAGGCCGCCGATGGCCAGCGAGAGCAGCAGGGCGACGCCGGTGAAGCCCAGCAGGTTGCGCTCGACCGGGAGCATGCCGTGGCTGAGGCCGGTGCCGGTTTGCGGGTCGTAGGCGGCCGCCGCGCCTAGGGCCAGGAACCCGATCGCCGCCCCGCACAGCGCGAGGATCAGGGCCGGCCGCAGGAACGGCAGCCAGCGGCCGGTCGCCCGCTCCGGCTCGCCGAACGGGCTGTGCGCGGTCACCCCGATGATCGCCGCCGCGCACGCCGTCAGGAGGTTGGGCAGTTCGTCGGCGACGTTGCCGGTGCCGTACCACCAGTGATAGCTCAGCGCCGCCCACAGCGCCACGCCGCAGGCCAGCAGCGCGACCAGCGCGGAGGGGACGCGGCGGCTGCGCAGGTGCAGCCACACCAGCCGCGCGACGGGCGGCCAGCCACGCGTTTCCGCGGAAACGCCCAACGCAATTGCGTCAGCCGTTTCCGCGGAAACGCGCGAGGTCATCGGAGAGGCACTCTCGCTCATGGCAACTGCGCCACGGTGATCGTGCCGGCCTTGAGGGCCGCCAGGTTCGTGACCAGCCAGGCGTGCCTGGTCACGGCGGGCAGCGCCGCGAACTTCGCGGCGGCCTTCGCCACCTCACTCTGCTGCTGCTGGAACTGCAGCGCGCCGGGGCCGTTCGGCTGGCCGCCGACCGGGTACGGCTGGGAGCCGAGCGCCCGCAGCAGCCCGTCCTCGACGGCCTGCTGGGCCGTGCTGCCGTTGTTCGGCTGGAAGCCGGTGGTGTTGTCGCCGCCCGGCAGCGTGGACGTGACCACCTTGCCGATCGAGCCGACGATGACCGCGTGCACGATGTCCTGCTGGAAGCCGTCCCTGAGCGAGCTCGAGTCCGGTACCAGCGCGACGGCGTTGGTCATGGTGAACTCGTAGACCCCGTCTTTGACCTGCCCGTTGCCGGTGCCCTGATCGAACACCAGCGGCAGCGCCGCCTGGGACACCTCCGCGGCGCGGACGGGGATGCCCGGCAGCCCGCGGAGCTCGGTGACCGCCGCGGCCAGCGCGGAGGTGACCTGCGGCAGGTAGTCGCGGTAGGCCGGGTGCAGGCAGACTTCGAAGCCCCCGGCCGGGAACGAGCCGGCCGAGGAGCACACCGGGGTATACGGGATCGGGTTGCTGCCTGCCAGCGCGTTGTCGATCGCGGGGATCTGGAGGGTGCTGGTCGCGTCGGACACGTTGGCGGTCCCGGCCAGGAGGAAGGCGGCCACCGCGAGGGCCGCGCCGGCGGCAACGGCCGACAGGGCGACTGCCCGCAGTCTCGCGCCCCCGGCGGCCACCGCGGACAGCCCGCCCCGCCAGCCGACGCCGCCGGTGCGCGGGGACAGGCCGAGCACGCCGACGGCGGCCAGCGCGACCCCGGCCATGAACGAGGACTGGACGATCGGGACACCGACCGACACGGGGTACAACAGTCCCCAGTCGTCCCCCGGCACGCCGCCGTCCGGGGACAGCACGCCAATCGCGCCGCCGCTGCCGCCGTTGTCCCCCACTGCCTGCCGGAAGGCGTACAGCGTGATGATCGTCAGGGCGACCGCGACGATCGGGGCGGTGAACCGGCCGGGGAACAGCGCGCCCAGGGTGAACGCGACCGCGCAGACCGCGACCAGCCCGAGGACGCCCACGACGACGGGCGCGATGGGCGGGCCGCCCCAGGTCGCCTGCAGCGAGGTGTTCACGTAGAGCACGATCACGCCGGCCAGGAACGCCGCCACCACCCAGAACGCAGTGCCGGCCAGCGAGCACAGCTGCCGCGCCCAGGCCGGGCGGGCAGTGGTGGCCAGCAGGTCGCCGACGTTACGGCGGCCCTCCCGTGACCCGGCCCAGGCCGAGAACCCGGCGGCGAAGATCACCATGTCCGGCCAGAACTTGTTCAGCACCACGGTGGAGCGCAGCGGCCAGAGGGCGGGATAGCCGACGGCCGTCCGGTACGGGTCGTAGACGAACAGGACCGCGAGCAGCGGCAGGCACCACAGGAAGGCGCTGTGCCGGATCTCCATGCGCAGGATGCGAGCGGCCAGCAGCCACGCACGGGGCCTGTCCGGCGCCGTCGACGGCCTGGCCGCAGATTCCGAGACGGTGGCGGCGTTCATGCTGCCACCCCGTCACCGTGAGCGGCCGCGCGGGCGGCCTGCAGGACGGCGCTGTAGCCGCGCTCCAGCGGGGCGTCGCCGATTCCGTGGCCCACCCCGCGGGCAACCAACTCGTCGGGGGTGCCACGGAAGACGATGTGCCCGGTGTCCATCAGGGCCACCTCGCTGCAGGCCGCGCCCACGTCCTCGACCAGGTGGGTGGACACGACCACGGTCGAGGTCTCGCCGAGCGAGCGCAGCAGGGCGCGGAAGCCGACCCGCTGCTCGGGGTCAAGCCCTGCCGTCGGCTCGTCGAGCAGCAGCAGGTTCGGCTCGTTGACGATGGCCTGCGCGATGCCGACCCGGCGCAGCATGCCGCCGGACAGCGTGCGGAGCCTTGCCTTGGCCTTGGCGCCCAGGTCAACGCGCTCGACCGCCGTCGCGACGGCCTTGGGCACCCGCTCCGACGGGACCTCCTTGAGCAGCGCGAAGTACTCGATGAACTCCACCACGGTGAACGCCGGGTAGTAGCCGAGGTTCTGCGGCAGATAGCCGAGGCGGCGGCGGATCTCACGGCGGTCGGCGGCGCGGCCAGGGTCCCGATCCAGCAACCGGATCCCGCCGGCCGACGGCGGCAGCACGGTGGCAAGCATGCGCAGCAGGGACGTCTTGCCGGCGCCGTTCGGCCCGAGCAGGCCGAGCACTCCCGGCCCGGCTTCGAGGCTCACGCCGTCGACCGCCCTATTTTTGCCGAACGACCGGCTCACGCTCGTCAGCTCTATGTTCATAGTGTCTTCCTTTGGGTCCCGGTTGCGTACCCGACGACGGCCGCCGCGCAGGCGGCGACGGCGAGGTAGGGGAGGTAGGTCGCGGTGTCGGTGACGGCGGCGGTGAACGCGCCGGCGGAGACCCGGCTCGCGAGCACCGCGGCGCCCCAGGCGAGCACCCCGGTGAGAGCGCCGGCGCTGGCCGACCGGGCGACGACCGCGACGGCGAGGGTGAGGGCGCAGACCGCGGTCATGGGAATCAGCCAGGCGAACGTGACGGCGGCCGCCGCCGCGGAGGCGTGCCCGCCGGCCTCGTGCAGGCCGTGCGCGGCCGCCCAGTAGGAGATGCCGCTGACCACGAGGCCCAGGCACGCGTTGACGGCGAACACGGCGACCGCGCGAACGAGCAGCACCATCCGGTCGCTGACCGGCATGCTGCTAGCCAGTTCCCAGGCCGGGTCGACGTCCGGGCCGTAGGCGTAGGCGATGCCGATCGCGGCGATGCCGGGGGCTATCAGCCAGACCAGCGGCCTCCCGCCCGCGAGGTTGATCATCGCGCCGACGCCGAAGATGACGGTGGTCGAGATCAGCCAGGGCAGTAGCAGCGACGGGGTGGTCAGCAGGGCGCGGGCCAGGCCGGGCGAGCGCAGCAGCCGCGCGGCGAGACGCTCGACCGGGCCGGGACGCCGCCGCCACACCTCGGCGGCGACGCTCGTCCAGACCCGCCCCAGGTCGATGCCGCTTACGTCGGGTACGGGAAACTCAGCGTCGGCATTGATGCCAGCGCGATCGTTCATGCCAGCACCGCTTCGGTCACGGTCGTCGTTCATTCGAGTCCCCCTCCGAGGGCGGTGCCTCTAAGAGCGCTGCGCAGGAGGCGGCGGGCGCGGTGCGCGCGGCTTTTCACCGTGCCCTCGGGGACGCCGGTCAGCCGCGCCACCTCAGCGACCGGCCTGTCCTCGACGTACCTGAGCTGCCACACCTCGCGGTCGGCCGGGCTAAGGACGCAGACGGCGGATGCGAGCTCGGATGCGAGCTCGGATGCAGTGGTGGGGAGCTGGGCCGGATCGCCCGGGAAGCGGGAACCGGGAAGGTCGGTGGTACCGAGCCGTAGTAGGTCGGGAAGGGGCGCGGTGGCGGGGCCTCTCCTGCGAAGGAGAAGCGCGGCCTGGCGGCGGGCTATCCCCCACAGCCAGCCGCCCGCCTTCTCCTCGGGGCGGTAGGACCCGGCGCCCTTCCACGCGGCGAGGAAGGTTTCCTGCAGCACGTCCTCGACGTCGGACGGCGGCAGCACGGCGCGCAGCCGGGCGGCCAGCATCGGCGCGTGCCGGGCGAACAGCCCGCGCAATGCCGTGTCGTCACCGCCTGCCAGGCGCGTGATCAGATCGTCGTCATCCATCGCCTCTCTATTGCACATGACGGCGGAAAGGTTCGCGGCTGCCGCGAACTACTTTGCGCCGTCGCGTGCGTTCGGCGTTATTCGAGCGGCTGGCGGCCGATGCCTGCTGGGTCGCGGCCGGCCAGCAGCCAGCCGAGGACGGTCGCGGCGAGCGGCATGCCCACACCGATCACCAGCAGGTTGGCCACCGGGATGCTGGTCAGCGACGACAGGGTGTCGAGCGAATTGCTCCGGAAGAAGCCGATCGCCGCGAGGTAGCCGCCGATGATCCCGACCACGGCGCCGGTGAACCCGAGCGCGCCCGCGGTCGCCGCCGTGATCGCGCGGCGGGTGGCGCCGCTCGCCCCGGTGGCGGCCAGGGTGCGCAGGTCGCGCCTCGCCTCGCTGCGCACCAGGCCGACGCTCAGGCCGAGGATGCCGAGCGCGAGCACGAGTCCGAAGATCGTGGCCGCGTCGACGATCTGCGTCAGCGACGGGATGCTGTTGCGGGTCTCGACGCTCATGTTCCCGGGTGCCGCGGCCGCGAGCTGCTGGGCGGTGGTGATCTGAGCGGGGGTGAGGCCGCCAGGCACCGTGATCAGCCAGCCGTTCGGCTGGACCGAGCTCTGCAGGTGCAGGGTGGTGATCGCGTGCTCGGTGACCACCGTGTTCGGCGCGGAGGTACCGGACGGGAGCTGGCTGATCTCCTGGATCGGCGGGTTGGCGATGCAGGAGCCCGCCGGGCACGGCCACGAGCCGTTGCCGTTGGGTCCGTTGCGCCCGCCATGGTTGTTGTTGTCGTTGCCGTAGGTGAGCTGCATCAGGCTCGTCGTGGACAGGCCGGGCCGCATCGTGAGGATGTCGGCGTTCGGGTTGATCTCGCTCTGGCTGATGCCGAACGCCTTGAGCAGCTGCGGGGTAGCCACGTAGATCTGGCCGGACCAGGAGCGGCCGGTCGATGCGTGCTGGAGGCCGGCGCTGCTCGTGTCAAGCGCGATCATGGTGGTGGTGCCGAGGTCGGCGGCGATTTCCCTGGCGGTCTTCACCCCGGCCGCCATCTGGGCCGGAGTCGGGCCGCTGGGCCCGGGGTTGACGCCCTGGCCGGGCTGGATGTTTCCGACCGGCGCGTAGACGATGAGCTGGCTGGAGGTGAGGTTGGGGCCGGCGTAGTCGAGGACGTTGCCGAACCTGGCCGCGCTGGCCACGCAGATGATGACCGCGATCAGCGTGCTGAGGCTGATCGCCGCCAGCGCCGGGCCGGATCTGGCCCGGTAGCGAGCGAGGTCCCTGAGCGCGAGCTTGACCGCGATCGGTGCGTGTTTGCCCGCGGCGGCGACCACCGACAGCAGCGACGGGGCCAGCAGCACGATGGCGACGGCGAGCGCGATGAACCCGAGGACGACTTCCCCCATCCCGTTGCCGTTGCCGCCGCTCGCGCCGGCGCTTCCGAGCAGCAGGAACGCGAGCACCAGGAAGCCGATGCCGACCGGGACCGCCAGGTGGCGCGTCTTCCTCGGCGCGGGCGGGCGCCCGGCCAGCGCGGCCACGATCGGGGTCTTCGCGATCGCCTTCGCGGGCCGGGAGGCGGCGAAGTAAGTCGCGGCGACGGCGAGAACCATCGATATGCCGATGACCGTCCACGGCAGCTGGAACACCCCCATCAGGTGGTGCGCGCTGTTCTCCGCCGTCGGCCGGTAGGCGAGCCACGCCAGGAAGCCGAGCACCAGCCCCGCCACGGCGCCGACCAAGCCGGTCGCGGCGCCGTTGGCCCGCACGACGAGCCTGATGTTCCGCTGCGTGGCGCCCTGGGCGGCGAGCATGCCGATCGCCCTGAGCCTGCGCTGGGCGAGGACGGTGAAGCCGCCGATGCCCACGAGCGCGATCAGCAGCATGCCGAGGACGGCCGCGGCGACCGAGATCGTCTCCGGGTTGATCTCGTTGTTGTTCGCCACCGTCTGCGCGGTGGTGACGTTCAGGCCCGTCTTCGCCTGGACGGTTGCCGCTGTCTGGCCCGGAGCGTTGAACAGCACCGTGACGTTGCCTGGGGAAGTGACCTGGCCGGGCATTACCAGGGCGAACTCGTCCATCAGGCTCTGCGGGTTCTCGACGATGCCGGTTACCTTCCAGGTCTTCCCTGCGACGGTCCAGCTGCTCCCGATGCTCAGGTGAAAGTCGGTCGCGACGCCGCTGGTGACGGCGATCTCGTTCGCGGCGGCGGGGTACTGCCCGCTGACCAGGCTCAGCAGCGGCCCGCCGAACGGCCCGTGCGGATCCTGCGCGCGCAGGTCGAACGTGTTCTGCGTACCGGGCACCGGGACGCTCTCGTTCTCGATCACGTCGGCCCGGCCGTAATGGCGCTGGATCTTGAGTATCCCGGCGTTGATCTGCGCGGGCGTGCCGGAGATCGACGCGGCGTCCTGCGCGCTGCCAAGCACCCCGGCGATCGGGGCCGGCGTGTCGGTCGCGACCGTCGAGGCGACCACGGTGGCGCCGACCGCGACCGTGATCAGCGCGAGGATGAGGAGCTGCTGCCGCCATTCGCGGCGCAGCAGCCGTAGCGCCCACCGGATGACCGCGCGGCGGGCGGGCACGCCCCCGTTGGGTGCCCTCCGAGTCGGCCGCTCCGTTACCGCAGTGGCGCTCATTGCTTGCGTTCCGGGACGAGAAGGGACTCCGGGCCCGGTGCCGGGGCGGTCTGGTCGGTCACCCGGCCGTCGCGCAGGAACATCACCCGGTCCGCCCAGGACGCGAGCTGCGCGTCGTGCGTCACGACGACCGCGGTCATCCCGGCGTTCTTGCACGCGTCGTGGAGCAGGCGCATCACCGCCTCGGCGTTAACCGAGTCGAGCGCGCCGGACGGCTCGTCGGCCAGCAGCAGCTTCCGCTCGCCGACCATCGCGCGCGCGATCGCGACCCGCTGCCGTTCACCGCCGGACATCTGATCCGGGTAGTGGGAGGCGCGCTCGGCCAGGCCGAGCCCGTCGAGCGCCTTGAGCGCCGCGCCCCGGGCCTTGCGGCCGGATACCCCGTCCAGCTCGAGCGGCAGCGAGACGTTCTCCGCCGCGGTCAGCCCGGGCAGCAGGTTGAAGTCCTGGAACACGTAGCCGATCACGCGCCGCCGCAACTGCGCCTTGGTGCCCCGCGGCAGCCTGCTGACCGACTGGTCGGCGATCAGCACCTCGCCCGAGGTGGGCTCCTCCAGGGTTCCGGCGATGGTCAGCAGCGTGCTCTTGCCGGAGCCGCTCGGCCCCATCACCGCCACCATCGCGCCTTCATCTGCCGTCAGGCTGACCTCGTGCAGGGCGTGCACCTCGGCGCTTCCCTGCCCGTAGGACTTGGATACCTGGCGCAGCTCCAGCATGCTCATCGCCGTGTCCTCATTTCCCGCCGGTGCCGGGGCAGCGGCGCTCGTGTCTGATTCCCCGGGCGCGCCTGGTCCGCCCAGGCCAGCGTCCCGTCGGCGGCCGCGCGCCTGACGCGGGCTTCGGCGGCATCCAGCCACCGGACGACCGAGTCAAGCCGGAACAGCTCCGCGTCGACCGCCAGCAGCATGCTCAGATCGGTCCCGGCGTCGTCTTCCTTGATCCGGGTCCACTGCTGCATCAGCTCCACCAGGTAGCGCCGGTGCGCCTGGATCACCGCGTGCACGTCGACGCTCGGCATGCGCAGCGCCACCAGCACCTTCATCACCAGCTCGTCGCGCGGCGGCGAGCTCAGGTCCGGCGGCGTGCGCAGCCATTGCGCTAGCTCCCGCTCGCCTTCGGCCGTGATCCGGAAGTCCCGCTGCGGGCCCTCCTCGCCGCTCCCGTCGGACTCCACCAGCCCGTCGCGCTCCAGCCGCTGCAGCGTCGTGTACACCTGGCCCACGTTCAGCGGCCAGACCTCGCCGGTCCGGGCTTCGAACTCCTCGCGCAGCTGCAGGCCGTACTTGGGCCCCTCGCTCAGCAGCGCGAGCATCGCGTGGCGGACGCTCACGATCTAGTCCTACTCGGCATCATGCCAAGTATTATACTGAGTATGTTGCTGGGTAGCAACGGTGCCGGGCGTCAGCCAGATTTCTTGTCACCGGCGCGGTGTTCGCGCTGGAGGGCGCGCTGGTGCGAGCGGGCGCGAGCCCGTCCGTGGTAGGCGTCTTCGAGGCAGCCTCCGCGCCCGTCCTGGTGCTCGGGCTGCTCTGCCTCGTCCGGTTCTCGGCCGAGCGAAACTGGGACTCGGCCAGCGAGAATCAAAACGAGAGTCAAGAGGCCTTAGCGGCACCTCTGTCCAGGCATCGGTGCTCTCCTACCTGCGCTGATACCCGTGACTCGCGGCACCGCTTCAACTCAGGTTTCTCTTAGTAGCCCCTTGGTAACTATAGGTAACGGCTGAGCTGCGTTCGTCCTTCCCGAGGCGGCCAGGCACTGATCGCAACGGTAACGACTGAAACCGCGGGGGCGATAATGCCGGAACCTGTTCAGAGCGACCAAAAGTATCTACCGGGGCTAGACGGACTGCGCGCGGTCGCCGTGACGGCTGTAGTCGCCTACCACCTCAACTACGGCTGGGCGCAGGGCGGGTTGCTCGGGGTGGGCGTGTTCTTCACGCTCAGCGGCTATCTCATCACCGACATCCTGGTCGGGCAGTTCGCCGCCAAGGGGCGGATGAAGCTCAAGGACTTCTGGCTCCGACGGGCTCGGCGGCTGCTGCCGGCGCTGTTCGTGATGCTCGCGGTGGTGACGGTCTGGGTAAACGGGTTCGCCCGGTCGTTCGTACCCGGCTACCGGGGCGACGTCATCGCGTCCGCCCTCTACGTGAACAACTGGTGGTACATCGAGCAGCACGCATCCTACTACGCGAACTTCGCCCCGCCCGCGCCGCTGGACCACCTCTGGTCGCTGGCCGTGGAGGAGCAGTTCTACCTGGTCTGGCCGTGGGTGGTGCTGCTTATGGTCGCGGTGGCGGGATGGATGATGAAGAAGCGGCCGCGGCATGCGAAGGCGCTCTTCGACGGCCCTGGCTCGCACGCTGCCGGCTCGAGTGGTTCCGCCGCCTCCGCCGGCGGATCCAGCTATCTGAGCCAGCGGGCGCGGTGGGCGATGGCCGGCATCGCGCTGGTGCTGGCGGCGGCGTCCGCGATCGAGATGGTCTGGCTCTACCACCCCGGCTACGACCCGACACGGGTGTACGAGGCGACCGATACGCGGGCGTTCGGGCTGCTGATCGGTGCGGCGGTCGCGATGGTGTGGCCTACCCGCCGGGGCGGCCGGACGCTGTCAGCCGGCCCGCGGCGACTGCTTGACGTGGCCGGCGGAGTCGGGCTCGTGGTGATCGGGCTGCTGGTGTGGCGGTCCAACCTGTACTCGGCGTTCATGTTCCGCGGCGGGATGGTGGCCCTGTCAGTCGCCACGGCAATGGTGGTGGCCGCGGTGGCGACGCCGGGCGGACTGGTCGGGGTGGCGCTGGGCTGCCGGCCGCTGCGCTGGATCGGCGTCCGGTCCTACGGCATCTACCTCTGGCACTACCCGATCATCGTGCTGACCGCCCAGCCCGGCACCGCCGACAACCCGGTCAGCCTGGTGCGGGCGGTGGCCGTGGTCGCGGCGACCATCGTGATCGCGGCGATCTCCTGGAAGTTCATCGAGGAGCCCATCCGCCGCGGAGGACTGCGCCGGTGGTCGCCGCGAGCCACCGTCGGGGCTGCGACGGCCGGCGGAGCGGCTGCCGACGGCGGAAGTCGCCCCTGGCAGCGGCTCGGCGTGCTCGGCTCGCCGTTGGCCGTCGGCGGAATGTGCCTGCTCGCCGTGGCGGGCATCACAGCCGGCGTCACCTCGGTGAACGCCCGCCAGAGCGCCGGGGCGGGCAGCACCGCGGAGACGGGCACGTCCGGCATGGCCGGCACCGCGCTCACCCAGTCGGCCGCGGCTTCGGGGACGCAGAGCCGCGGCTCGGCGGCGACGCGGTCCGCCTCGATGACGGCCGACGGCCGTACCAGCGCGAGCGCCCCCGCGTCGAAGACCGCCGCCAGCTCAAGCGACAACTCGACCTGGCAGGCGACCACCGGCGGCTACACACCCCAGCCGGTCATCGGCGGCCCGGCGACGACCCTGGCCAATGGCGCGGCGACCGTGGCCGCGCTGCCGATGCCGCCGCCGCGGACCTCCTGCACCTCGGTCGTGCACATCGGGGACTCCACGTCGGAGGGGCTGTTCTCCAGCGACTACCTGCCCAACAAGGCGCAGCAGATCCCCGCGCAGTACGCCAGCGTCGGGGTGAAGACCACGTACGACCGGGTCGTCGGGGCCACCTCGGTGGTCGAGTCGCTGCCGGGAACCCCGAACGCTGCCACGATGGCGAGCCAGATGGTGAAGAGCGGCTACCACGGCTGCTGGGTGATCGCGCTCGGCACCAACGACACCGCCGACGTGTACGTCGGCTCGGAGGTCAGCCGGGCGGCGCGGATCAAGCAGATGATGTCGCTGATCGGCAACCAGCCGGTCATGTGGGTCGAGGTGAAATCCCTGCTCACCTCCGGTCCGTACGCCGAGCAGAACATGGAGCTCTGGAACCAGGCGCTGCAGCAGGCCCTGCCGAGCTATCCGAACATGAGGCTTTACAACTGGCCCGCCGTCGTGCAGACCTCCTGGTTCATCAACGACGGTATCCACTACACCTCGGACGGCTACGCCCAACGGGGCCAGATGATCGCCGAAGCCCTAGCCGAGGCCTTCCCCGCGAACTGAGCCCGCCGAACCGCAAGCCGGCCGACTAGTCGTCCGCCAGAATGTCGGCCGGCTCGAGTCGCATGAGGTCGTCGCGGTTCCACTCGCGGTGCAGGTTGGAGGAGATGCGGTGCGCGTGCCGCAGCCGCGCGAGCTCGAGCTCGTTGCGGACCGTGCGGGCGTTGGCGAAGTGCGGCTCGGTCATCATCCGGGACACCTCTTCGCGCAGCACCTTCTCTGCCGTCGGCGACAGGTAGTAGGAGGACCTCTCCAACAGCATCTTGCCGATGTCGGTGAGCTCGTCGATCTCGTACGAGGCGAAGTCCAGGTGGTGCGCGACCCGGGAGCGCATCCCCGGGTTGGACTCGAAGAACACATCCATCTTGTCCTTGTAGCCGGCCAGGATGACGACGAGCCTGTCGCGCTCGTTCTCCATCACCTGGAGCAGGATGTCGATGGCCTCCTGCCCGTAGTCCTTGGAGTCCGTCACCCGGTACAGGTAGTACGCCTCGTCGATGAAGAGCACGCCGCCCATCGCACGGTCGAGGACCCTCTTGGTCTTGGGCGCGGTCTGGCCGATGTACTCCCCCACCAGGTCGTCGCGCATCGCGTGGACCAGGTTGGGGGACTCCAGGTAGCCCAGCCGGTGCAGCAGCTCCGCCATCCGCAGCGCGACCGTCGTCTTGCCGGTGCCGGGCGCGCCGGTGAAGCACATGTGCAGGTTGGGTCTTGGCGCCGTCAGCCCGTACCGCCGCCTGGCCTGATCGACCACGAGCAGCGCCGCGATCTCCTCCACCCGCTTCTTGACCGGCGCGAGGCCGATCAGCTCGCGGTTGAGGTGCCCGATGATGTCATCGATGCCGGCCGCCTCGCGTTCGGCCGCGAACGTGACCGTGGCATCCGGGCGGAGCTGGCCACCCCGACCCCCGTCGCCGCGTCGCAGCCGCGACGTCTTTCCGTTCCCCTGAAACCGGCCAACCGCGCTCAAGACACTCCTTTATCGGAACTTGTGTTCAGTGTGCCCGGTACCCGTAAGCGCTTCGCACACGGGGGCGGGCCGGGCGGGAAAAGAGCGAAGTCGGCGAAGTCGAAGCCGGGCGCGACCACGCAGCTAACCAGTACCTCGGCCGTGGCGGCGGGGCGGGCCGACTGCCAGTGGCCGGCCGGGATAACGTGCTGCGGCTGCTGGCCGGCCACCAGGTCCGGTCCCACGGTGACGGCGGCAGGGGTGTCCGCGGGCGCGTCAGCGTCGCCGCCGTCGAGCAGGGTGAGCGGGCCGCCGGAGTGCCAGAGCCAGACCTCGTCGGACCTGACCCGGTGCCAGGCGGACTCCTCGCCCGACGTCAGCAGGAAGTAGATGCCGGTGGCCGCCGCCCGCGGCCCCGGATAGCCGTCGGGCACGGATTCCGGGGCGGCGCGCCACGTCTCGCGATACCAGCCGCCCTCGGGGTGCGGGGCGAGGTCAAGCAGTTCGGCCGTCCTCGGCCTGGGTCGCTGATCCACACTTCTACTATGCCCGAGGCCTGCGTCCGCGGATCAGCAACTATGCCCGAGGCCTTTATCCGAGGGTCAGCGAAGGGCGCCAGGCACGGACTTGCCGAAGATCGCGACGATGAGGCAGAGCAGCGCAACCGCGGTAATCGTGACGGCGATGATGAACAGGCGGGTCGCGCCCACCAAGGTCATGGCTGGGAGCCGATCGCCAGCCCCCGGGATGCCGCCTCGAGTCACCCGGCCGAGCTGCCAGATCACCGGGGCGATCGCCACGATGATCAGACCGCTGACCAGGTTCGCCTTGAGCACGACGCCGCCGAGAGCGGCGAACGCGATCGCTGTCCTGGTCCAGGCGAGCGACGTTCGCTCCTGCGCTAGGCCCGTGACGCCATCCTCCGGGACGTCGCGCGCTGGCTCGTGGTCCGGGCCCAGGTCCCGGACTTCCGGTGCTCCGTCGTCCGGCGACGGGACCTGCGGCGTCGTCATCGAACGGCGGAGATGAGCAGGACGATGGCGGAGACGATCGCCATCCCGGTGATCGTCGCGGCCAGGATCCACGGCATGTTCGACTTCGGCAGCGGCTCGCCCCGGCGAAGCGCGTGCTGGTTGCGCACCCACTCGGCGTAGGCGACCACCGCGAGCACCGCGCCCAGCGCGATCAGCGGCACGCCGAGCAGGTGACGGCCGACCGGGACGCCAGGGAACGGCGGCAGCAACTGGACGATGCCCAGCCCCGCCACCACCAGGGCGAGCGCCGTCCGGCTCCAGGCCAGGAAGGTGCGCTCGTTGGCGAACGTGAACCTCGGGTCCGGCTCGATGCCACCCGTGTCTCGCGCGACCGCCCCCGGCGATAGCGAGGCAAGGCGACTAGACCATGACATGCGAGTGGCTCTCCTCCGGGTGCGCCCTGATCCCAATCGCCATTCTGCCGGTTGCCGATGTAACGCAGCACCTCGGGTCAGTCGCCGCCCGGATCCTTCGCACAGCGAGAGGAGGTGCCGCCGGTGTCAGAGAGTCCGATGGTGTCGGAGGGGCTGGTTGGGAGGATCCGCCGTCTCGGAAGGATCGGCTGTATCGGTGGGGTCCGTGGCGTCCGCGAGTCGGTCGATCGCGCTGGCCAGAGCGTCGAGGGCGGGAACGGCGGCGGCCAGGGCGCGGCGTTGCCTGGCCGGCAACGTCGACAGGGCCAGGTGAAGCACGGCTGCGTTGGTCGCCTGCCACGCGAGCACCGCCTCGCGGCCGGCCTCGGTCGCGGTCAGCTCGACGGCGCGCCGGTCGCCCGAGGCCGTGACCCGGTCGAGCATGCCGCGCGCGCTGAGCGCGTTGACGATCGTGGTGACCGTGTTAGGCCGCATGTTGAGCAGCCGGGCGAGCTGACCCGGGCGCGTCCCCGGGTGTTCGGCGAGCGCCGTGAGCAGCTCAAGCTGAGCCACGGCGAGCGTGTTGCCCGGATCGGCGACGCGGGCGCCCCGGCGGAGGGCGCGGCGCAGCCGGGCGATCCCCTCGGCCAGGCCGTCCGGCTGCGGGCCGCTCTCGCCGCCGGTCACCGCAGCGCGCCGGGTACGGCGCGGACGCCGCGCAGGCCGCACCAGACCGCGATCAGCGCCACGGCGGCGAGCGCCGCCATCGATAGCGTGAGGCCGGCGTCCTGCCACCGTAGGTGCGCCCCGGCGTGCAGCCCGAGCGTCACGACGGCAACCCCGAGCGCCGTGCCGATCCCTCGGGTCATGTTCACCATCCCGCCTGCCGCGGCCGCGTCCCGGGCCGGGACCGCCGCCATGATCTCCGCGTTGTTCGCCGGAGTGTATATGCCGAGGCCCACGCCGAGCACGCAGAGCAGCGCCACTGTCACCGCATCGGACTCGGGCACCGCCAGCGCGGCCGCGGCAGCGGCCGCCAGCGCGCCGCCGAGGACGCACCGGCGCGGGTTCGCCCACCCGGCCGGGAGCAGCCGGTCCGCGCACGCGGCGGCGAAGCCGAAGCCGGCCGGCAGCGCGGTGAGCAGCAGGCCGGCCGCGGCGGCGCTGCCGCCCCGGGCGGAAACCACCTGCGGGAACAGAACAAGCGGACCGAACAGGACCAGGTAGGAGCAGAGCGCGCCACCCAGCGCGGGCCCGGTGCCCGAGCCAGCCATGGCTCGCAGGTCAAGGAGCGGGGCGGCGACCCGCAGCTCCCGCCGGACCAGGGCGGCTCCCGCAGCGAACGCGAAGGCCACGCACGCAACGACCGCCCAGGCGGGCAGGCCCAGCCCGGACAGCGAGGAGATGGCCAGCATCCCGGCCGAAGTCGACGCGGCGAGCAGGCCCATCCCGCCCAGGTCGGCGCCGCCTGAGCCGGGGCCAGACGGGCGGCTGTCACCGCGCTGGCCGACCGCGCGCTCGCCGGCGCGATCATCGACAGCGCCGCGATCATCGACAGCGGCACTATTCACGGCGGCGCGGCGGGTGCGCGGGAGCAGATACCAGCCGGCCACGACCGCGAGCAGGCCCACCGGCACGTTGAGGAAGAACACCCAGCGCCAGCCCACCGCCGCGACCAGCACCCCGCCGATCGCCGGGCCCGACGCGAGGCCGACGGCCTGGGCCGCCGCCTGCACGCCGAGCGCCGCCCGGCGGGTCCGCGCGGGCACGCTGGTTACGACGAGCGCGACGCTGTTCGCCTGCAGCAGCGCCGCGCCGCCCGCCTGAGCCACCCGCAGCGCGATGAGCATGGCCAGCGAGGTGGCGAGCCCGCAGGCGGCCGATGCCACCGCGAACAGCACGAACCCGTACAAGTAGAGCAGCTTGCGCCCGGCCCGGTCCGACCAGCGGCCGGCCTGCACCAGCAGCGCGGTCAGCATCAGCAGGTACGCCAGCGACACCCACTGCGTCCCCGCGAGCCCGGTGCCGAACTGCCGCTGCAGCGCCGGGAACGCCACCGTCACGATGCTCGCGTCCAGCTGTCCCATGAACGCGCCGAAACAGACGGTGGCGAGCGCGAACCACGGCGCGAACGGGTGCTCGCGGATCGCCGCGGGCCGGGCGGGCTCCCGCAGCAGCGTCACCATGCGACACCGGCCGAGCAACCGGCAACTACAGGGCCGATGCGACCAACGCCGCCTGAGCCGCTGGCAGCCGTCGCGCCGATCATCTCCATTATATCTGCCACAGAACTAATAATACTTCCTATGCAGAAGTTATCATGACGGCGGCGTCCATGGCAGTACTACCGCTAGTGGTGACCTCCCCTGGGTACCGCCTATCCGCCCGGCCAACGCGGAGGGCACGGGATCCGCGAGTCCGAGAGGGCGCGAGTCGTCCATGATGGGGCAATGACCCTGCATCAGTCGTGGTTTGCACGAGACGCGCGTGGCTGGACCTGCGCCCCGCCGGACGGTGACGCCGCGGCGTTCCACCGCAGGCTGCCCGGGTACGCGGCGACGCCGCTGGCGGAGGCGCCGAGACTGGCCGCCGAACTCGGCGTCGGGCGGCTGTTCGTCAAGGACGAGTCGGCCCGGTTCGACCTGCGCGCCTTCAAGTTCCTCGGCGCGTCGTGGGCCGGCTTCCGCGCGGTGGCTGCGCGGACCGGGTACGCCGGGCCGGTGGCTCTCGACGCGCTGCGGGCGCATCTGCGCGGGCGCGAGACGGCCGCCGACGCCGACCTGGCGCTGGTCACCGCCACCGACGGGAACCACGGGCGGGCGGTCGCCCGGACCGCGCGGCTACTCGGGCTGCCCGCCCGGGTCTACCTGCCGAAGGTCGTGCCCGACGTGGTGATCGACCGCATCTCCGCCGAGGGCGCGCAGATCATCATGGTCGACGCGGACTACGACGGCGCGGTCAGGGCGGCACGATCCGACGCGGACGGCGCTGGCGGCGGGATGCTGATCCAGGACACCGCTTGGGCGGGCTACGAGGAAATCCCGTCGTGGATCGTCGATGGCTACGAGACGATGTTCGCCGAGATTGACGCGCAGCTCTCCGCGGCCGGCGTCCCCGCCGCGGACCTGGTCAGCGTGCAGGTCGGGGTGGGCAGCCTCGCGCAGGCCGCGGTAGCGCACTACCGGAGTTCCGCGCTGGCCGCCTCGGCCCGGCCGCGACTGCTCTGCGTCGAGCCGGATACGGCTGCGTGCGTGCTCCGCAGCCTGGCCGGCGGCGCGCTGGTCTCGGTCCCGACCGACGTCACCGTGATGAACGGGCTGAACTGCGGCACACCGTCGTCGATCGCCTGGCCGTACCTGCGCGGCGGTCTCGACGCCGCGATGGCCGTCACCGACGACGAGGCGGGCGAGGCGATCGCCAGCCTCACCTCGGCCGGGGTCGCGGCCGGGCCCTCGGGCGCGGCCGGCTTCGCCGGGCTGCGGGCGGCGCTGACCGGTGCCAACGCGGCAGCGCGGCGACGCGACCTCGGGCTTGGCCCTGACCTCGGCCCTGGCCCCGGTAACGGTGCCAGCGGCGGCAGCCCGCCGGTTGCCGTCTGCATCTGCACCGAGGGACCACTCACCGACGGACACTGATCGCAATGCTGCCGAACTAAGGAGGCTTTTGATGTATTAGCGCGCTCTCGTGGCGTCAGATCACGTCGATCGGCCCAGCGTACCGTCGTGATCACGAAGACTTTTTTTATGGCGAAGGATCCGCATCGTATAAGTGCAGCAAACTTTCGTGATCATGACGTCTACCACCAGAATACCGTCAAGACGTGCAGATAGGCGCCCGCTGGATCAATTCGGGCGGGCCGAAGATGGCACGACTGAGGCTGGAGTGATGGACGAGGCCATGTCACGCTTGCGCGACGCCCGTCTCGTGGACATCACGGATGCGCCGCGGCGGCCTTCTCCAGCGCGGCCAGTGACACCCAGCCGTCGTGCGACCAGGTGATCTTGCCGGCCGCGTTCACCAGGACCAGCCAGGGCTGGTCCTGCACGCCGTAGCCGTCGGCCACCCGGCCGGTCTTGTCGAGCGCGACCGGGTAGCCGAGCGGGCCGAGCGTCCGCAGGTAGGAAGTCACCGTCGCCTCCGACGGCTCGGTCACCGTCTCGTCAAGCGCGGTCAGCGCGGGCAGGCGCTTGCCCGCCTCGGCCTTGGCGTACGCGTTGAGCCCGGTCAGCTCGGCCGACAGGTCTGAGGTCTCGGTGAGCCAGGTGGCGAAGAAGACGAGAAGCCTCGGCTTGCCCGGTGCCAGGGTCACCGTATGCGGGTCCTTGCCCTTCTCGCCGAGCATGAGCGCCTGGGGCAGCGTGACGGTAGTCATCGGGCCCTGCGCCGGGATGGTGGCGAGCGATTCGATGCTGGACAGCTTCGGGTGGCCGGGCAGCAGGCTGGACACCTCGGTCGCGAGCACCTGCGCAGACTGGGTCACGCTTGAGTACGCCATCGCGGTCAGGTAGAGCTTTTCCAGCGTGCCCTGCTGATTGATCACGTAGAGCGCGGGGGTGTGGTCGATCTGCCCGGCCTCGATCGCCACCTGGATGTTGTAGGACTTCCAGACCGCCTTGAGCTGGGCGACTGAACCGGTCAGGAAGTCCCACTGGTTGACCATCCCGTGCGCGCGGGAGTAGGCCATCACGTCGGACACCCTGGTTGCGGTCGGGTTCGCGTCCACCCCGAGCAACTGGACGGAGTCGCCGGCCTTGCCGAGCAGTTCCTTAGCCATGACCATCGACTGCGTGGTCAGCGGGCAGACCGTCGTGCACTCGGAGTCGCTGAACGCCAGGATGACCACCCGGCCGCGGAACTGGCTCAGCGACATCGGCTGGCCGAACTGGTTGACCAGCTTGATGTCGGGCGCCTTCTCGCCGTCGAGCGAGCTGCCGAGGTCCAGGTTGGGGTTCTGCATGGCGGCCTGGTTGGCCGCGCTCATGGCGGACGTGCCCGGCGCCGAGGACGAGCTTGATGACGATGCGCAGCCGACCACGGCCAGCGTCGCGGCGAGCGCCAGGGCGGCGAGCGCCGGAACCCGCTTGATCATGGCGCCAGGCTACTACACAGGGTCGTAATGGATCATTCCGGGTTGGCCGTCGCCTTCCCGTGTTGTCTTCTGCTGCCGTTGCCTTCGCTGTCGAGGCATCCTCGGTCCGCTGCTGGCTCGGCAGCGGCTCGGGCGGCTCGTCGCCGACGATCACGCTCCCGCCGTGCCCCCAGGCGAGGTAGCGCCAGGAGAGGTTGATCAGCGTCGTGACCCGGTTCCTGCCACCGAGCAGGTAGATCAGGTGCAGGCCAAGCCAGGCCAGCCAGGCCAGCGTCCCGGTGAACCGCACGCCGATGGGCAGCTGCACCACGGCCGAGCGACGGCCGATGGTGGCCATCATCCCCCGGTCGCGATAGCGGAAGGGCTGCGTCGGCTCACCGCGCACCAGGTGCACCACCTGCTCGGCGGCGTGCTTGCCGTGCTGCAGCGCGGGCTGCGCCAGCTGCGGGGACGGGTCCTGCTCGGACAGCGCGATGTCGCCGGTCGCGAAGATCCGGTCGCTCCCCTCGACCCGCAGGTCGGGGCGGACGAGCACCCGGCCGCCCTTGCCCCGGGGCAGGCCCCAGGCCGCCAGCGCGCCCGGCCCGGCGACGCCGGCCGCCCACACCGTCAGGTCGCTCGGCAGCGACTCGCCGCTGCCGAGCACCACGCGATCGGGCCGGACCTCCAGGATCTTCGTGTTCAGCCGGATGTCCACGCCCCGTTTGACCAGTTGCCGGCGAGCGTACTCGCGTAGCTTCGGGTGGAACGGCATCAGCAGTTGCGGCGCCATCTCGACCAGGTGGACGCGGATCCGGTCCGGGTTCACGTCGGGGAACGTGGAGCGCAGCACGTTGCCGCGGAGCTCTCCCAGGGTGCCCGCGAGCTCCACCCCGGTCGCCCCGCCGCCGACCACGGTGACCGCGAACTCCCGCTTGTCGTCGGGGTCGGCGCTCAGCTGCTCGAATCCGTTCATGACATGATCGCGCAGGACGATGGCGTCGACCCGCTTGTACAGCCCGAAGGTGTTCTCCGCCGCGCCGGGCGTGCCGAAGTAGTTGGCCGAAACCCCGGTGGCCAGGATCAGGTAGTCGTAGTCGAGTTCCCGCCCGTCGGCCAGCTTCGCTCGCTGCCCGACCGCGTCGATCCCGGCGAGATCCCCGCGGAGGTAGCGGGCACCCCAGCGGCCGGTGGCCCCGCCGACCGGGTAGGACACGTCGCCCGGATTGAGACCGCCGGTCGCCACCTGATAGAGCAGCGGCTGGAACGTGCTGTAGAGATTCTTGTCCAGCAGGGTGACCCGAAGGCCGGCCTTGCGCAGCTTGCGCACGGTCGCCAGTCCGGCGAAGCCGGCCCCGACGACGATGACGTGCGGCGGATCAGTCATGCGGCCTTCCCTGTCTTTCCGTCGCCTGCAGGCGCGTTCTTGCCCCCTGTCCCATTGTCGCCTGCGGGCCGCTCGCCCTCCGCACCGGCATCGGGATCGCCCTCCCCCTCGGCCTCGTCGTCGGCCAGCAGCGGCCGCGGCCAGAGCCGACGGGCGAGCACCACGTCCACTTCCACCGCGTACAGGGTCACCTCGGCCTGCAGGTAGATCCAGGCGATCAGGCCGAGCACCAGGCCGAACGTGCCGTACAGCTCGGATGCCCGGTGCAGCTGGTGGCTGACGACGTACCCGCCGACCACCTGGAGAAGCTGCCAGAACAAGGCCGCGATGACCGCGCCGATGAACAAGTCGCGCCAGCGGACGCGGAAGAACGTGGCCAGCCGGAAGCCGAGCCAGAACATGCCGAGGTTAAGCGCCAGCGAGATCAGCACCGCGCCGATCAGCGCGCCGGCCCCGGTCAGCAGGTGCGCGGCCCCGCCGATCACGCCGGACAAGAACGTGGTCGCCACGAAGCCGATCGCGACGGTGAACAACAGCGCCAGGGGCCACAGCTGCGACATGGGGAAGCCGGGACGGTCTTTCTGGTCGATTTCCCAGACCTTGCAGAGCGCGTGCTGCATGGCGTTGGCGACGCCTCGGGCGCCGAACAGCAGAAAGACGATCCCGATCACCAACGGCAGGCCGTTGCTGGAGATCGAGCCCAGGTTGGACTTGATCTGCGGGCCGATCACCGGGTACTGCGCGAGCGCGGAGTCCAGCAGGGTGGCGTGCAGCGCCGGGTCGTTCTTGAGCACGATGCTCAGCACCGTGGCCAGGATGAGCAGCAGCGGGAAGAGCGCGACGAACCCGTTGAAGGCGATGAGCGCGGCGAGGTTGCCGGCCTGGTCGTCGTTGAACCGCTTCCAGACCGCTATGGGGAGCGCCAGCGGGGGCCACCGCTGCTGGAAATCGTCGACCGCGCGCCCGACTCGCATGAACGCGTTCATAAGCCTCGATCTACCCGGTCCCCCGGCCTTAACCCGCTTCGGGCGGGGGTCGCCGAAGGAAGATTAGGAAATAAGAGTATTTGTGAACGGTCCCGTGCGCTGCCACTCAGGTCAGGGATCGCGGGCCGGGTGGCGGTCGTCTGGGCGCACCGATAGCGTTTGACTCAATACAAGGAGGTATTAGATGGCCGACCGCGCTCCGCTTCCGTATGACTACCTGCCGCCGGTCCCGTCATTCGCCTTGACGAGCGACGACGTCTCCCAAGGCGAGATGATGGGCGACAAGCAGGTCTACAACAGCTTCGGCATGAGCGGGGAGAATATCTCACCGCACCTGTCCTGGTCCGGGTTCCCCGCTGCGACCAAGTCCTTCGCGGTCACCTGCTACGACCCGGACGCGCCGACGGGCTCCGGCTTCTGGCACTGGATCGTGATCGACATCCCGGCGTCGGTGACCTCGCTTGACGCGGGCGCCGGGACCGGGACGGGCACGCTGCCGGCCGGCGCGTTCCACGTGCGCAACGACTACGGGACCAAGGACTTCGGCGGCGCCTCGCCCCCAGCGGGCGATGAGCCGCACCGGTACGTGTTTGCCGTGCACGCACTCGACGTCGAGAAGCTCGGCGTCGACTCCGCTGTGTCGCCGGCCGTCGCCGGGTTCAACCTGCGATATCACACGATCGCCCGCGCGCTGCTGATCCCGGTCTACGGACACTGAGCGGTCGCCGTTCTCCCGGGGCTAGTCGCCGTTCTCCCGGGGCTAGAGGTCGTCCTCGTCGACCGGCACGGGCGAGGTGCCGAGCGCGTCCTTGTGCTTTATCTCGTAGTGCTTGGTGAGGGCGGCGCTGGCCGCGCCGACCTCGCCAGGCCGATAGGCTACGGTGCGCTGGCATAGATTGCAGCGAGTAACTGGCAGCTGGGTAACCGTGACGGGAAAACGATTGCTGGCTGAGCGGGTCATAAAGCCTTCACAATGCCGGAAGTTTCGGGGCAAATGTCCACCCCGCGCTGCGTTTTGTCTTCTCGAATGATAGGCGACGCAAGTGACTAAGCAGGAGCCACCCAAGTCACGGCTGAATTCCGATCGCGAGCACATGGGATTACGTGAACCGCTCGCCGCAGGTGGCGGCGTCGTAGCCGGGGAGGCTGGCGAGCTGGGCGAGCAGCCAGGGCGAGGTGAGGACCTTGAGCAGCGCCTGCGCTTCCCGGGAGGCGGTGTGCTCCGCCGGGATGACCAGGTTGAACCGCTCGCGGGCGAGGGAAACGAATTCCAGGCCGTAGGCGCGGGCGGCGGGCTCGCTGGCCAGGCCGGCGTCGGCCAGGCCCGCGGCAACGGCGGACGCGACCTGCAGGTGGCCCGCCGCCTGGGTGTCGTACCCGATCAGGTCGCCCGGCTCGAGATTGAGCCGGGTTCGCTCGCGGTCGAGCAGGAGGCGGGCCTCCGCGCCTGGCTCGCGGTTGACTAGGCGCAGCCGGCGCTTGGCGATCGCGTCGAGACCGGTGACGGCGGGCCGTAGCCGCGGAGATACCACGAGGCCTTCACGCCAGGCGGCGAAACCCACCACCTGGGCTCCCTCGGGGATGACCGGTCTCCTCCCTCCGCTCGCGCCGATATCGGCCTGAGTGTGCACCCCCGCCGCGTGCACCAGGCCGGCCTGCGCGAGGCGGAGCGCCTCGCCGGAGCCGCAGGGCCACCAGGCGAACGCGACCGGCGGGTCAAGCAGGGACAGCGGGGTCGCGAGCAGCGGGAGGGCGGGGTCGCAGCCGGCCACTAGGAGCGTGGGGCGGGGCGGGCCGATGGGGCGGACGGCGATCACCTCCGACGCGGCAGCGGCCGCAGCGTCGGCCTCGGCGCTGGAGCCCGGGACGGCGAGTCCGCCGGCCGGCAGGAAGCCCAGGCCGGCTCCCGTGTCGCCGCGGAGCGGGAGGGCGACCAGCCGGTCGCCGACCGGGGCGAGCATCACCCGCTCGCCGGCTGCGTGCTCCGCCGCAGGCCGCTCCGGCGCGCCCCGGGCGGCCATCCCTGCGACGCTGGTCGCGGTCACCAGCGCGGCCGGCTCCCCCGGGCCGAACAGCTCCTCAACGGACATGCCAAGCGCCTGCCCGAGCGCGAGCGCTACCCGCAGCGACGGGTCGGAATGCCCCGACTCAACCGCGGACACGGCCTGCCTGCTGACCCCGGCCATGCCCGCGAGCTGCTGCTGCGAGAACCCGCGCGCCTGCCGGGCCAGCCGCAGTCCCGCACCAGCCGTACCAGGTCCGTCAGTCATGAATACGGATCGTAGGCGACCCGCGCCAGCAACCGTGAACCGCACCTGTTGCCGCGCGGATGTCCTCCGGCCGGGCCAGTCATCCAGGGGTGCTGACGGGGGGCTACCCGTCGCAGTTACCAATGCGATAACTAGAGGTGGATGCGGTGGCCAGCCGCGGGCCGGGAAGGATACCCTAGGGAGTCCTTCGATCAGGTTCATGTCGCCAACCGCCTGCAATGACGCAGGGCATCGGCGGAAGAGTTCCGGATCCCACCCTCCTGACAGCCGCTTGATGATGAGGTGATGACGTGGCCCGCATCGTTATCATTGGCGACTTGATGACGGATACCGTCGCGCACGCAACCCTGGCGCTCGCCCGAGGCAGCGACACCCCCGCCAAGGTGACCACGCACGGCGGCGGATCCGGCGCCAACGTTGCCGCGTGGGCCGCCGCCGACGGCGCCGACGTGGCGTTCATCGGCCGCCGCGGCGCGGACATAGCCGGCCGGAACCGGGACATGGAGCTGATGGGCTACGGCGTCGACGCGCGCCTGGTGATGGACCCCGAGCGGCCGACCGGGACCTGCGTGGTGATGGTCACGCACAAGGGCGAGCGCACCATGCTCTCCGACCCCGGCGCCAATGCCGCGCTGGCCCCGGAGGATCTTCCGCACGACCTGTTCATCCCCGGTGCGCACCTGCACGTCTCCGGGTACACGCTGCTCTCGGAGGGGTCGCGCGCGGCGGCACTGGCCGCGCTCGACTTCGCGCGCCGGGTCGGCATGTCGACCTCGGTGGACGGCGCGTCCGCAGCGCCGCTCGAGCGGGTCGGCGCGGAGCCGTTCTTCGAGCTGACCGGCAACGCGGTGCTGCTGTTCGTGAACGTCGCTCAGGCCAAGGTGCTAACCGGGCGGGAGGAGCCGGAGGCGGCCGCCAGGGTGCTTACCGCCTGGTACCCGCAGGTCGTCATCAAGCTCGGCGCGGAGGGGGCGCTGTTCTTCGCCAACGGCCGCCCCCCGGTGCGGGTCACTGCCCCGCCGGTGGACAGAGTCATCGATGGAACGGGAGCGGGCGATGCCTTCATCGCCGGCTTTCTGCCTGCCTGGCTGGACAAGAAGCCGCCGGTCGAGGCGCTCGGGAGCGGCTGTCGGCTCGCCGCGCACGCGCTCAACCTGATCGGCGCCCGCCCCGTCCTGTAGTCGAGTCGGGCGGGGGCAGGAGGGGGGAAAGCCAACCCCTCAGATACGCTTTAGGCACATTTGCGCGACTGTCGAAGTGGCGGTAACTACTGCATGGTAATCAATTCGGCATGACCGGATTCCTGTCAGAGTTGTTCTCGCTTGAGGGCCGGGTGGCGGTTGTCACCGGTGGGAGTTCTGGCATCGGGGAGGCGATGGCCTCCGCGCTGGCGTTCGCCGGCGCCCAGGTTGTGATCATCGCGCGGGACCCGACCCGGCTGTCGGCCGCCAGCCAGTCGCTGCGCGCCGCCGGGTGCTCGGTCGCCTGGGTGAGCGCGGACCTGTCCGACCGAGCCGAGGTGCGCCGTAGCGCGTCCGCCGCCGCGGCGGCCTTCGGCGAGCCGGACATCCTGGTCAACTGCGCGGGCGTCAGCCTCAGGCCGCCGCTCGCATCGCTCACCGAGGAGCACTGGGACCTGATGTTCGCGGTCAACGTGCACGCCCCGTTCCTGCTCGGCCAGCGGTTCGGACCGCGGATGGCCTCCCACGGCTGGGGGCGGATCATCAACGTCACCTCGCAGCAGGCGGACCGGGCGTTCGGCAGCAGCGGCGGGTACGGCGCGTCCAAGGGCAGCCTCGCGGCCCTGACCCGATCACAGTCCGAGGCCTGGGCCGCGTCGGGGGTACGCGTCAACTCGGTCTGCCCCGGGTTCGTCGCGACCCCGCTCACCCGCGAGGTGTCGTCAGACTCGGTCCGCTCGGCCGCGCTGGCCGCGCGGACCCATATCGGTCGGAACGGGGAGATCTCCGACTTCGCGGGCGTGGCGGTCTTCCTCGCGTCCACGGCGAGCGACTACATCACCGGGCAGTCCATCCACGTAGACGGCGGCTTCTCCGCCATGTAACCGCCAGCCCCACTCGCCAGACCCACCGTGCGTATCAATTTCCGCGCGCGAACTCGTCTTCCTATCAGTTTCTGCGCCACATTTCCGACAAATCGGTCAGGAAAGTGGTCAGAACTGATAGAGAGATGGTACAAGTGGTCAAAACTGATAGAAAGGCGGACCAGGTGGCGGTTCGCGGAGCGGCGGGCGGGGCAGGCGAGGCGGGCGAGGCGGCAGTTGCGGCGAGACGGGCAGGTCAGAAGAGGCTCGGGTCCGCGGAGCGGCCGGCGGGGCAGGCGAGGCGGGCGAGGCGGCAGTTGCTGCGAGACGGGCGGGTCAGAAGAGGCTCGGGTCGCGGAGCGGCGGGCGGGCAGGCGAGGCGGGCGAGGCGGCAGTTGCGGCGAGACGGGCGGGTCAGAGAGCTCGGGTCCGCGGAGGCCGGCGGGGCAGGCGAGGCGGGCGAGGCGGCAGTTGCGGCGAGACGGGCGGGTCAGAAGAGGCTCGGGTCCGCGGAGCGGCGGGCGGGTTAAGGGAGGCGGATGGGTTGGCCGAGGCGGGCTAGCTGGCGCGTTAGGGCGGTGCCCGAGCCGTCGCGCTTGCCCTGCATGTCGGATAGGTCGACCATGACGCCGGATTCGGTGGCCGCCAGGACCGGGGCGGGGCCGACCCAGGCCAGGATCAGGCCGTCCTCGCCCTTGAGGAAGCGCTGGCAGCGGACGCCGCCGGTCGCGCGGCCCTTGGGCGGGTACTCGGCGAACGGGGTCACCTTGACCGAGGCGCCGCCGGCGCCGGGCAGCGTGCCCGAGCGGCCAGCCACGGTGACAACGACGGTCTGGGCCGGAGCGTCATGAGCGATCGCGCCGAACCAGCGGACGCTGGCGCCGTCGGCCAGGCGGACGCCAGCCATGCCCGCGGCTTGGCGGCCCTGCGGGCGGACCGAGGACGCGGGGAACCGGAGGAGCTGGGCGTCGGTCGTGATGAAGACGAACTCGGCCTCGTCGCCGGTCAGGTAGGCCGCGCCGACCACGCGGTCGTCGTCCTTCAGGGTGATCAGCTCGAACTCGTCGCGGTTGGCCGGGTACTCGGGCTGGACGCGCTTGACGATGCCGGACGCGGTGCCGAGCGCCACCCCGGCCGAGTCGCCGCCGTCAAGGGACGCCAGGGCGAGGACGGTCTCGCCGTCGGCCAGGCCGGGCACGAACTCAGCGACCGGGTGACCGTTCTCGAGCGAGCCGGCCACCGCGACCGGCGGCGCCGCCGCCGGGACCTCCAGGACGCTGAACCTGATCATCCGGCCGGCCGTCGTCACCGCGCCGATCGTCGCGCGGGCCGTGGTCGCGAGCGACGTGACAGCCATGTCCCCCGCCTTGAATCTCGGCTGGGCGGAAGAAGGTGAAACCACCTTCCGTTCATCCCCGTCCTGATCTTGACTGGCCAGCGGGAAGCGGGAGAGCAGGCCCGCGGCCGAGAGCACGACGAGGCACGGGTCGTCGCCCACCTCAAGCGGGACGGCGGCGGTCACCGCCGCGCCGGCCTCCATCAGCAGCGTGCGGCGCGGGGTGCCGAACTTCTTCGCGAGGTCGGCCATCTCCCCGCTGACCAGGGCGCGGAGCTTGTCGTCATTTTCCAGGATCTCGGTCAGCTCGGCGATCTCGGCCCGCAGGGTCTCCTGCTCGCGCTCCAGCTCGAGGCGGTCGAACCTGGTCAGGCGGCGCAGCGGGGTGTCGAGGATGTACTGCGCCTGGATCTCCGACAGGTCGAAGACCTGGCAGAGGCGGCGCTTGGCCTCGGCGGAGTCGTCGCTGGTCCGGATGACCTGGATGACCTCGTCGATGTTGAGCAGCGCGATCAGGATGCCGTCGACCAGGTGCAGCCGGTCCTGGCGCTTGCGGCGCCGGAACTCGCTCCGCCGCCGGGTGACCTCGAGGCGGTGATCAACGTAGATCGTGAGCAGCTCTCTGAGGCCGAGCGTGCGCGGCTGGCCGTCGAGGAGGGCGACGTTGTTGATGCCGAACGTCTCTTCCATCGGGGTGAGCCGGTAGAGCTCGGCGAGGACCGCGTCGGCGTTGAAGCCCGCCCGGACCTCGATGACCAGGTTCAGGCCCCGGTTGCGGTCGGTGAGGTCCTTGAGGTCGGAGATGCCGGTGAGCTTCTTGGCCTGGACCAGGTCCTTGATCCGGGCGATGACCTTCTCCGGGCCGACGCTGTAGGGCAGCTCGGTGACCACGATGCCGGTCTTGCGGGCGTTGAGCTGCTCGATCTTGGTCGTCGCGCGGGTGCGGAAGATGCCGCGGCCGGTCTGGTAGGCCTCCCTGATGCCGTCGAGGCCGACGATGTGGCCGCCGGTCGGCAGGTCCGGGCCGGGGACGTAGCGCATCAGCGTGTCGAGCGAGGCGTCCGGGTGCTTGAGCAGGTGGCGGGCGGCGGCTATGACCTCGACCAGGTTGTGCGGCGCCATGTTGGTGGCCATCCCGACGGCGATGCCGGCGGTGCCGTTGACCAGCAGGTTGGGGATGGCGGCGGGCAGGACCTGCGGCTCCTGCTCCTGGCCGTCGTAGTTGGGGCCGAAGTCGACGGTGTCCTCGTCGATGCTCTCGACCATGGCCATCGCGGCCTCGGTGGGGCGGCACTCGGTGTAGCGCATCGCGGCGGGCGAGTCGTCGCCGCCGAGCGAGCCGAAGTTGCCGTGGCCGTCGACCAGCGGCAGCCGCATCGCCCACGGCTGGGCCAGCCGGACCAGGGCGTCGTAGATGGCGGAGTCGCCGTGCGGGTGCAGGCGGCCCATGACGTCGCCGACCACGCGGGCGCACTTGACGTGGCCTCGGTCGGGGCGCAGGCCCATCTCGTTCATCTGGTACAGGATGCGGCGCTGTACCGGCTTGAGGCCGTCCCGGGCGTCGGGGAGAGCGCGGGAGTAGATGACGCTGTAGGCGTACTCAAGGTACGAGCCGCGCATCTCCTCGGTCACGTCGATGTCGACGATGTTCTCTTCGAACTCTTCCGGAGGCGGTGCGGTCGTGCGGCCGCGGCTTGGTGGCATGCGGGGTCCTCGGTACGGTGTCTGGCTTTACGGGGTCTCAGGTGTCGATGCGGGACAGGTCGAGCTCGGCGGCGCCGCCGATGATGAAGTCACGCCGCGGCGCCACGTCCGTGCCCATGAGCAGGTTGAACACGCCCTGCGCGGCGGCGGCGTCCTCCATCCTGATCCGGCGGAGGGTCCGGTGGCGCGGGTCCATCGTGGTGTCGGCGAGCTGCTTGGCGTCCATCTCGCCCAGGCCCTTGTAGCGCTGGATCGGATCCTTGAAGCGCTGGCCCCGGCGCTCGAGCTCGAGGAGCGTGCGGCGCAGCTCGGCGTCGGAGTAGGTGTAGATGTACTTGTCCTGGCCCTTGCGCGGGTTGGACAGCTCCACCCGGTGCAGCGGCGGGACGGCGGCGAATACCCGGCCGGCGTCGAGCATAGGGCGCATGTACCGGTGGAACAGGGTGAGCAGCAGGGTCCGGATGTGCGCGCCGTCGACGTCGGCGTCCGACATCAGGATGACGCGCTGGTAGCGCGCCGAGTCGAGGTCGAAGGTGGAGCCCGAGCCGGCGCCGAGGACCTGGATGATCGCGGCGCACTCGGCGTTCTTGAGCATGTCGGCCAGCGACGACTTCTGCACGTTGAGGATCTTGCCGCGGATCGGCAGCAGCGCCTGGAACTCGGAGTCCCGCGCGAGCTTGGCGGTGCCGAGCGCGGAGTCGCCCTCGACGATGAACAGCTCGCTGCGGTCGTCGGCCGACCGGCAGTCGACCAGCTTGGCGGGCAGGCTCGAACTGGCAAGGACCGATTTGCGCCGCTGGTTCTCCCGGTGCTCGCGGGCCGCGATGCGGGTCTTCGCGGCGGCCACGATCTTGTCGAGGACCGCCCTGGCCTGCTGCTTCGCTCCGCGCGGCGGATTCTCGAAGTAGTTGCTCAGCTGGCTGGAGACGACCTGCCGGACGATCGCGGTGGCCGCCGGGGTACCGAGAACCTCCTTGGTCTGGCCCTCGAACTGCGGCTCGGGCAGCCGGACGGAGACCACGGCGGTCATCCCCTCGAGGATGTCTTCCTTGGTGACCGGCTCGTCGCCGTTCTTGAGCAGCTTCGCGCTGCGGAGCTGCTCGTTGATCGTGCGGGCCAGGGCGCGGTCGAAGCCGGTGACGTGGGTGCCGTGGTGCGGGGTGGCGATCACGTTCACGAACGAGCGGGTGATCGTGTCGTAGCCGCTCGTCCACTGGACCGCGACGTCGACGTCCAGCCGGCGCTGCACCTCGGTCGGGGTCATGTGGCCCCGGTCGTCGAGCACCGGGACGGTCTCGGTGAACGTGCCGTCGCCGGTCAGCCGGAGCACCTCGGAGATCTTCTCGCCGGTCGCCAGGTGCTCGCAGAACTCGCCGATGCCGCCGGCGAAGCGGAACTCCGCCGCGCGCGTCTGCGGCGCGGCGTCCGCGGCGTCCACGCCGTTCGCGTGCTGCTCCGCGTGCTCCGCGTGCTCCGCGCGGACGGCGATGGCGAGGCCAGGCACCAGGTAAGCGGTCTGCCTGGCGCGCTCGGCGAGGCCGTCGTAGCTGAACGTGGCGTCCTTGAGGAACACCTGGCGGTCCGGCCAGAACCTGATCCTGGTGCCGGTCTTCGTCTTGCCGACCGTCCCGGCCTGGCGCAGCCCGGACTTCCTGCTGAAGTCCGCGTTGGGCCCCGGGCCGGCGAACTCGCCGGCCACGCCGCGCCGGAAGCTCGTGGTCCAGGTCTTGCCCTCCCGGTCGACCTCGATGTCGAGCCGGGCGGAGAGCGCGTTGACCACGGACGCGCCGACGCCGTGCAGACCGCCGGAGGCGGTGTAGGAGCCGCCGCCGAACTTGCCGCCCGCGTGCAGCCGGGTGAGCACGAGCTCGACGCCGGAGAGCTTGGTCTTCCGCTCGGTGTCGACGGGAATGCCGCGGCCGTTGTCGCGCACCTCGGCCGAGCCGTCGGCGTGCAGGATGACCTCGATCCGGGTGCAGTGGCCGCCGAGCGCCTCGTCCACCGCGTTGTCGAAGATCTCCCAAAGGCAGTGCTGCAGCCCTCGGCCATCGGTCGAGCCGATGTACATGCCGGGGCGCTTGCGGACCGCGTCCAGGCCCTCGAGGACCGACAGGTGCCTGGCGCTGTAGGAGTCGGCGGCGTCTGCCGTCACCCGGGCGGTTTCTGTGAGCGGTGGCACGGGCGGCGCGGGCTCCTCTCGAACGTATAAACGGCACATGTAGGTTGTGTCATTCGAAGAGTAGCGTCCTGCGGACGGTGCCGGGACTTCGCCACGCCTTTCGCGGGCCGACGCGATGGGATACTTAGCCGCAAATGTGTCACGACGCGCGCGTTGGGTATCAACACGCCAACCGCACGGGTACCTCACCGGTGACTGCCCAAACGGTGGTGTAGTCACCGGTGACTGCGCTGGCCGGGGGCCGGGTTCCGAGCTCGGCTAGCCGCATGGCCAGTGCGGTTTTCGCTTGTGGCGTACACCCCCCGGTCACGGGAAGCCTGACACCGGGGTATGTGTTGTGCTGTTCTGTAAAGGGACAACGCAGCAAACCAGAGCCAGCCGGACGGAGCAGCCGGAGGCACGAGACCAGGAGAAGGCGACGTGACCGGAGCTATAGCCCCCACCAAGCCGCTGAACGCACTGGACCTGTGCGATCGCTGCGGCGCACAAGCGTACGTGCGTGTCCTGCTCCCGAACTCGGGTGAGCTGCTCTTCTGCGCCCACCACGGCAGGGAACACGCGCAGGCGCTCGCGAAGGTCGCCGTAGACATTCAGGACGAGTCACAGCGCCTTACCAAGCCGGAGAGCTGATCCCCCGGCAGTAGACGCGAACTAAACCCCCGGGCGAACAGGTGTCGCCCGGGGGTTTAGTGTGCCTGGCTCGCTTTGCTGAGCCAGCACGAGAGTTTAGTCCAGGTAGTCGCGGAGAACCTGGGAGCGGGAGGGGTGGCGCAGCTTCGACATCGTCTTGGACTCGATCTGCCGGATCCGCTCCCGGGTGACGCCGTAGACCTTGCCGATCTCGTCGAGTGTCTTCGGCTGGCCGTCGGTCAGGCCGAACCGCATGCTTACCACGCCCGCCTCGCGCTCGGACAGCGTGTCAAGCACCGAGTGGAGCTGCTCCTGCAGCAGGGTGAAGGAGACCGCCTCGCCGGGCTGGATCGCCTCGGAGTCCTCGATCAGGTCGCCGAACTCGCTGTCGCCGTCCTCGCCCAGCGGGGTGTGCAGCGAGATCGGCTCGCGGCCGTACTTCTGCACCTCGACGACCTTCTCCGGGGTCATGTCGAGCTCGACGGCCAGTTCCTCCGGGGTCGGCTCGCGGCCCAGGTCCTGCAGCATCTGCCGCTGCACCCGGGCCAGCTTGTTGATGACCTCCACCATGTGGACCGGGATGCGGATCGTGCGGGCCTGGTCGGCCATCGCCCGGGTGATCGCCTGCCTGATCCACCAGGTGGCGTAGGTGGAGAACTTGTAGCCCTTGGTGTAGTCGAACTTCTCCACGGCCCTGATCAGGCCGAGGTTGCCCTCCTGGATCAGGTCGAGGAAGAGCATGCCGCGACCGGTGTAGCGCTTGGCCAGGCTGACGACCAGCCGCAGGTTGGCCTCGAGCAGGTGGTTCTTCGCCCGGCGGCCGTCCTCGGCGATCCACTCAAGGTCGATGCGCTGATCCGGGGTCATCCCCTGGATCTCGGCGAGCTTCTCCTCGGCGAACAGGCCCGCCTCGATCCGCTTGGCCAGCTCGACCTCCTGCTCGGCGTTGAGCAGCGGTACCTTGCCGATCTGCTTGAGGTAGTCCTTGACCGGGTCCGCCGTCGCGCCCGCCACCGCCACCTGGGCCGCGGGCAGGTCGTCGTCGTCGTCGCCGAAGACGAAGATCTCGTCCTCGGCGCCGTCTCCGCCGCTGGCCTTGCCCTCGGCCTGACCGGCATTCTCGCCGGGCACGGCCGCCGCCGCGGGATCCGCGTCCTCGGCCGGGTCAGCCTCCGCGTCCGCGTCTTCGGGCAGGTCGGCTTCCACCAGGTCCGCATCCGGCGTGTCCACGATCTCCAGGTCTACGGCCAGCGCCTCTTCGTCAAGGTCGTCGAAGTCTGCGAGGTCGACGTCGGCCGCGAGGTCATCCCCTTCGAGGTCAGCGTCGCCGTCAAGGCCGTCAGCGACCGTCGCGTTGGCCGACGGTTCCTGACTCGGCACCGCCGCAAGCTCCTCGCGGGCCTTGGCCGCCCGGCCGTTGCTCGCCGAGCCGTTGCTCGCTGCGGTCGCCGTGACCTGCGCGGCCTCCGGCATGCCGTCCGGCACCCGCGAATCCCGGGCCGCGGAGTTAGACGGCCGGGAGCGCTTGCGCGCCGCGGAGTTGGGAGCGCTCACTACCACGGTCACCTCTTCCTTCGCTGGGTAGCATGGCTGAGCTGCGTACGCATCGCGTCTCCCCCAGCTGGGGGATAGAGGCCAGGGGGTATGGGGGACGGGAGCCCCCCATGCCGGAGAACTGACCCCTGGATGACAACAGCGATAATCGTGCCCTCCCGAGAGGGTCTTGACGCTTGGACCGTGCCGGGAAGCAGGCTTCCCGCTCGTCTGGCTGACCTGGAAACCAGGGATTTCGACAGCAACCCACCCGCCTCCTCTCCACCACCATAGGTGGCACCCGGGAGTGCCTTGTACGCCTCCGACCGGCGCGTCGGGTGCTCGGCGCTGGCCGCACCCGCCCGGGTCACCGCGACGCCCACCTGTGCTCCATCCCCGCGACCTGCGGAATGCTCGCGTCGTTGGGCACGTGCATGACAAGCACGGTCACGTCGTCGTCCTGCTCATACCCGGCAAGCATGTGGTCTAGCAGGTACTGCAGCAGCCGCCCGGGGGCGTCGGCGAGATCCTCCGGGGCGCTCGAGGCGACCCGGACCAGCTCGTCCAAGCCGGCGTCGAGACCGCGCCTGCGGTTCTCGACCAGGCCGTCGGAGTAGAACACGGCGGTTGAGCCCGGCGGCAGCCGGAAGGCGTGCTGCCGGCGCGGGCTGGCCCAGCCAAGCGGCGTGCCCGCCTCAGCCCCGTCGAGCACCGGGAGCGCACCCGGGGTGAGCAGCAGCGTGGGCGGGTGACCGGCGTTCCCGGCCTGTCCCTCGCCGGTCTCCGGGTCGATCACCAGGTAGGTAATCGTGGTGACCTGCTCCTCCCGTTCGGTCGCGGTGAACAGGCGGTCAAGGCCGGCTAGCACCGCCGCGGGCCGTGGGTCCGTCAGCGCCAGGGCGCGCAGCGCGTTCCGCACCCGCCCCATGCCCGCCGCGGCGAGCAGCCCCTTCCCCATGACGTCGCCAACCGTGACCGCCAGCCGCCTGTCCGGCAGCCGGAAAACGTCGTACCAGTCGCCGCCCACCTCAGTGGACCTAGGCAGGTACCTCGCGTCAAGGACCAAGCCGCGAACGCTCGGCAGCTCGTCGGGGAGCAGACTGCGCTGGAGCGTCACCGCGGCGGTGTGCTCCTTCTCGTACATCTCGGCACGCTCCACCGCCAGCGCGCACTGGCCGGCCAGCGCCTCGAGGAAGACCCGCTCCTCCTCCAGGATGGTCCGCGGTGTCCGGAACGAGAACCGCAGCGCGCCCAGCGGCATCCCGGCCGCGAGCAGCGGAAGCCCTACCCAGGCCTGCTCGTCGCCGGTGTCGAGGCCCCGCCCGGAATCGCCGCTTCCGGCGGCGTCGTCGGCGTCCGCCTCGAACTGCTTGCGCAGCTCCTCGGGATCGGCGATGAGCACCGGCCGCCGGGTCGCGATCGCCCGGGTCATCACGCTCGGGGTGTCCAGGGTGAGCCGCACGCCGACCCCGTCCGAGCCGCTCGGCGCGAGCCCGCTCGGGTTAACCACCCGCAGGCCGAGCTTGTCGTCCTCAAGCAGCGCCACCGCCGAGCGGAGGGCGCCGATCGCGGTCCGGCCCACCTCGGTGATCACCTCGACCACCTGCTCGACGTCGAGCGCCTCCGCCAGCATCGCCGTGGCCTGCTGCAGCCGCGCCGTGCGCAGCGCCGCGGCGGAGAGCTGATCAGTCAGCCGGTGCCGCATCTCCTCGGCCTCACGCTGGCTGGTGACATCGGTGCACGCGCCGACCCATTCGGCGATCTTCCCGTCCCGCTCGATCGGCACCGCGCGGACGTCGTAATGCCGGTAGCTGCCGCCCCTAGTCCGCATCCGGAACCGCTCTTCGAAGATCCGGCCGGTGCGCAGGGACTCCCGCCAGTCGCGCTCGACGCGCTCGCGGTCCTCGGGGTGGATCGACTCCAGCCACCCGCTGCCGAGGAACTCAGCCACGGTCTGCCCGGTGATCCACCGCCACTCGGTGGAGTCCTCAAGCATCTCGCCGTCCGGCGAGGCCACCCAGGTGATCTGCGCGCCGCCCTGCACCAGCGCCCGGTACCGCTCCTCGCTGCGCCGCAGCGCCTCCTCGGTGGCCGGGCCGGTGCCGCCGAGGATGACGACGAGGCCGACGCCGCACAGCGCGCCATCGGGCCCGTTGACGCCGAACCAGTGGAAGATCCGCTGACCGAGCTGCGGGCCCGCGCCCGCCGCGGCTGGCGCGAACGTCTCGATCACGGGACGCCGCTGGGCGAGCACCTGCTGGAGCGCGGCCTCGGCTCTGGCGGCGTCGACCGCGGGCAAGACAGCGGTGACCGAATTGCCAATAAAGTCCGCAGCCGGGCGGCCGTAGATGCCGGCCAGGGCAGCGTTGACCCAGAGGAAACGCTGGTCCGGGCCGAGAAACGCCATCCCGGCGGGCGCATCACGCAAGACCGCAGCAGGCAGCCCGAATTCGAACTCGCTCAATCCGGCCTCCCGCTGCTTCGGCACAGAGGTATCAGCACTCAACGAGCACCTCGCCTACCGTGCAGGCGCCTGCCACTGGCGGCTCCCTCCTGCGCTGCCCTGCCAGCCGCGCCAGTTGCTGCCTGGCGCCTGGCGGCAGTTGCGCCGACGAGCCGGCTAGGTACCGCCCGCACAGCGCTCATACAGAATAAGCGTGCCACAATCCAGGATGCGATGCTGCCAGCTAGCCACACGTAAGCCAAGCTGAATCGCCGCCGGGTTTCCGCACCCCGGCTGCGCCGGGGCTCCAGCGCCCCGGACGGCACCCAAAAACGCGACACGGACGGATCGCCGCCAACGCAGGGCACAATGATGACAGCATGGGTAAATTCTCCTACAGCGGATGATGTGCTTCACTCGGCGACCGCAACCCGATGCGGGCAACGGGGCGAGCGTTGTTTCACATGTCCAGATCTGAGAGGCTATCAGGGTGAGCCCGCAGAGCCGACGGCACGGCGAGGCCGGTAACGTCGAGCCCCCCAACGCGCTGTTCGACGAGTTCCTGCACGCGGCGCGGGAGTTGCTCGCGGTGCGCAGTCCGCTCGATGCCGAGCTGCTCGTAAGCGACCTGCTCGGCACCTGGTGGCCGCAGCGCCATCACACCATCGGCGGGGCCGGCGTCGAGCAGCTGGTCGGCGAGGGCCTGGTCGAGTACGCCGCAGGCCAGCGGTCCCCGGCCGCGCTCGCGCTGCTGTCCGGTATCGCCTGCCTGGGCACCTCGCGGCAGGCGGCGGCGGCGGAGCAGGCGGCGATCACACTGATCGACGCCGGGGTCAGGACCCCGCGCTGGGCCGAGCACCTCGGTATGGTCACCGCCGCCAAGTGCTATGTGAACCCCGACGAATGGGGTGATCAGGACGAGCTCATCTGCATCTACAGCTACGACGGCGAGGAGCCGCACGCGCTCGTCTGCGTGATCGACTACAACTCTTCCGGCATGATCAAGGACGGCTGGGTCAGCTCGCAGGTGGACAAGCTGCTTGACCACTGCCAGCGAGTGTCGGCCGCCCGCAAGGGCGCCCGACCCGAGGACGGCTTCCGGGAGGTCGACCCCCCGCAGGCGCGGAAGATGCTCGAGGCCGCTCTCGCCGCCACCGACGACGCGGAGGATCCGCTGGTCAGCGAGTCCTTCGCGGCCAGGCACGCGTTCATCAGGTCCCGTATCCGCGCACTGCCGCCGTCGGCCGGCCGCGGCGGCCGGGCCAAGCGGTCGTGGACAACGGAGCGCCGGGCACTGCTCGCGGCCGAGTTCCTCGCCTCCGACGAGGCCGAGGAGCTCTCCGACCGAAGAGCCGCCAGCCGCTGCGCGGACCGCATCATCGACTTCGGCTGCGACCAGGACAGCGGTCGTCCGCTGCGGATGTCACCGTTCAAGGTGCAGACCTTCATGCTGACCTGGCTGCCGCGGAAGGTCGTGCTGTCAGCCGCCGACCAGAACGCGATGCCGCACGTGGTCAACGCCTGGATCCGCTGGTCCGGCCGCAATGGCGGACTGGCCGAGGAAGCCATCGCGCAGACGCTCGACACGCTCTTCGACTCGATGTCCACGTTCACCCGGATCTACCGGGACCCGGCCGAGCTCGGCATCGACGAGGAGCTCGCGGCCCGGCTGCTGCCGGACTCCGACCTGGAGGCGCTGCCGCGCCGCGTCTTCGCCTTCCCGCTGCTGGTAGGGAAGCACGGCGGGGTGGACCTGTCCAAGCTCGACCCGGCCGATCCGGCCGACCGTCGGCTGCTGCTCGCCGCCGACCACGACACGAAAACCGGGTCTCCCAGCTCGACCGGCGTCGGCCGCCACATCGACCGGCACCTGGCCCTCGCCGACCGGCTCTGGCGCGGCTCCCCGCCGGCCCTCTGGAACGCGGCGCAGCGGCTCCTCGACAGCGGCGAGGACCGGCACATGGTGCTGCACGCCCTGATGGACATCCTCGAAGCGGCCGCCGGCGACGAGGCCGCCCTCGAGGGCGCGCTGCGCGAGCTCGCCACCGGCCTGACCGACGACGACATCAACGGCCTCGGCAACATAGACCCCTGACGCAAGCATCACGGTGCCCCCGCGACTGACGGAGCGAGGGAGGATGAGCCAGGCGCGTAGAGCCACCGTACGTTCAGGATTATCGGCTTTGGAATCCCCCGCCGCCGGGGGTTTCGATCACGAAAACCTCGCCTGGGGCGAGGTCGGCCGTGTCGCAGCCGCGCATCGGGGTAACGGCGCCGTCGGCGCGCTCCACCCAGTGGCGGCCGAGGGCGCCCGGCGCGCCGCCCCGGCAGCCGAAGGCGGGGATCCGCCGGTGGCCGCTGAGGGTGGTGACGGTCATCGGCTCGAGGAACCTGATCCGACGGGTGCCGCCGTCGCCGCCGCGCCAGCGGCCCTCGCCGCCGCTGCCCCTTCTGATCGCATAGGACTCGAGGCGGACCGGGTAGCGCCATTCGAGCACCTCGGGGTCGGTGAGCCGGGAGTTGGTCATCTTGGTCTGCACCACGTCGGCGCCATCGAACCCGTCGCCGGCCCCCGAGCCACTGGCGACCGTCTCGTAGTACTGGTACCGGTCGTTGCCGAACGTCACGTTGTTCATCGTGCCCGACCCCTCGGCCATGACGTTGAGCGCGGCGTAGAGGGCGCCGGTGACCGCCTGGCTGGTCTCGACGTTCCCGGCGGCCACGGCGGCGGGGTACTCGGGGCTGAGCATGGTTCCGGCGGGAATGATCACGTTCAGCGGCTGCAGGCAGCCGGCGTTCAGCGGGATGTCCTTGTCGACCAGCGTGCGGAAGACGTAAAGCACGGCGGCCATCGCCACGCTGGAGGGGGCGTTGAAGTTGTCTTTGAGCTGCGGGCTGGTGCCGGTGAAGTCGATGGTGGCGGTTCTGGCGTGCTGGTCGACGGTTACCTTGACGCGGATTTTCGCGTGATTGTCGAGCTCGTACGTGTACTCGCCGTCGGTCAGCCGGGCGATGGCGCTTCGCACCGACTCGGCCGCGTTCTGCTGGACGTGGCGCATGTACGCGTGCACCACGTCGAGGCCGTGCTGGGAGACCATGCGGTAGAGCTCCTCGACCCCCTTCTCGTTCGCCGCCACCTGGGCTCGCAGGTCAGCGAGGTTCGTGCCCGGGTTCCTTGACGGGTACTCGGCGGTGCTGAGCAGGCGCTCGGTCTCCTGCTCGCGCAGCCGGCCGTTCTCGACCAGCAGCCAGTTGTCGATGAGGACGCCCTCTTCCTCGATCCGGGTGCTGGTCGCAGGCATCGAGCCGGGCGATATGCCGCCGATCTCGGCGTGGTGGCCGCGGGAGGCGACGTAGAACCAGATTTCGCTGTTGGCGGGGTCCGCGGGGGCTCCCTCGGCCACGGGGGCGAAGACGGGAGTGATGACGGTGACGTCGGGGAGGTGGGTGCCGCCGTGGTACGGGTCGTTGAGCGCGTAGACGCTGCCGGGCCTGATCGACCCCCGGTTGCGGCTGATGACCGTCTTTATGGACTCGCCCATCGAGCCCAGGTGCACCGGGATGTGCGGCGCGTTCGCGATCAGGCCGCCGCCGGCGTCGAAGATCGCGCAGGAGAAGTCGAGCCGCTCCTTGATGTTGACCGAGTGCGCGGTGGCCCGCAGCCGCTCCCCCATCTGCTCGGCGATCGCCATGAACAGGTTGCTGAAGACCTCGAGCAGCACCGGGTCGGCCTCGGTGCTCGCCCTGGTCGCCGCGCGATCGGGCCCGGTGCGGGTGAGCAGCAGGTCGAGGCGGCCGGTGACCGACACCCGCCAGCCGGGCTCGACCACGGTCGTCGCCAGCTCCTCGGCGATGATCGCGGGGCCGTCGACCGCCTGTCCCGGCGCGAGCGCGGCCCGGCGGAACAGCGGCACCGACGACCACTCCCCCGCCGCGAACAGCCGCACGCGCTCGTGGGCGGCCGGCCTTTCGCCGTCCGCGCGGGCGGCGGGGAGGCAGACGCTGGCGGTGGCCGCGTGCTCGCGGGCGGTGCAGGCGGCCTCGACCGAGACCGCCTCGATGATGACGGGCCGGCCGGGCATCAGGAAGGAGAACCGGCTACGGTAGGCCCGCTCGAAGGCCGCGGTCATCTCCTCGGCCGGGCCGTAGGGAACGGACAGCGGAGTGTCGGTGCCGTCGTACCGGAGGTGGACGCGGCGGGCCACCTCGATGAGCTGCGACGCGGCCCCCTGGGCGGCCAGTCCAGCCCGCGCCGACTCTTCCAGGGGGCGGAACGCCTGGGCCAGGAGTCCGGACGCCGCCTCGCCGGCCAGGGGCGCCTCGACGGCGGACTCGCGCATGGCGATCACGTCGGCCAGGCCGATGCCGTAGGCGGAGAGCGTGCCCGCCAGCGGGTGGATGAGCACGCTTGTCATGCCGAGGGCGTCGGCCACCGCGCAGGCGTGCTGACCGCCCGCCCCGCCGAAGGTGGACAGCGCGTACCTGGTCACGTCGTAGCCGCGCTGCACGGAGATCTTCTTGATCGCGTTCGCCATGTTCGCCACGGCGATCTCGAGGAAGCCCGCCGCGACCTGCTCCGGGGCACGCTTGTCCCCGGTGGCGGCGGTGATCCGCGCCGCCAGATCGGCGAAGCGGCGGCGGGCGGGTTCGGCGTCCAGCGGCTGATCGCCGTCGGCGCCGAAGACGCGCGGGAAGTGGCCTGGCTGGACCCGGCCGAGCAGCACGTTCGCGTCGGTCACCGTCAGCGGGCCGCCGCGACCGTAGCAGGCCGGGCCGGGCGCGGCGCCCGCCGAGTCCGGGCCGACCCGGTAGCGGCCGTCGTCGAAGTGCAGGATCGATCCGCCGCCGGCCGCGACCGTGGCGATGGACAGCATCGGCGCGCGCATTCTGACCCCGGCGACCTCGGTCTCGTACTGCCGCTCGAACTCCCCCGCGTAATGCGACACGTCGGTGGACGTGCCGCCCATGTCGAAGCCGATCACGCGTCCGAAGCCGGCCGCGGCGGCGGTGCGCGCCATGCCGACGATGCCGCCGGCCGGCCCGGAGAGGATGGAGTTCTTGCCGCGGAATGAAGCCCCGTCGGCCAGACCGCCGTTGGACTGCATGAAGAGCAACCGGACCCCGGCCAGCTCGGCGGCCACCTCGTCGACGTACCGCCGCAGCACCGGCGAGAGGTAGGCGTCCACCACGGTGGTGTCGCCCCGCGATACCAGCCGCATCAGCGGGCTGACCTCATGTGACTCGCTGACCTGGGTGAACCCGATCCGGCGGGCGATCGCGCCGATCTGCTCCTCGTGCGCCGGATAGCGGTAGCCGTGCAGGCAGACCACCGCGGCGGCCCGGAACCCGGCGGCGAAGGCCGCGCGCAACTGGAGTTCGACGGCGTCGGCCGCGAGCGGGCGGACAACCTCGCCGTGCGCGCCAACCCGCTCCGGCACCTCGATCACCCGGTCGTAGAGCTGCTGGGGAAGGACGATGCGGCGGTCGAAGATGCGCGGCCGGTTCTGGTAGGCGATGCGCAGCGCGTCGCCGAACCCCTCGGTGATCACCAGGACGGTCGGCTCGCCCGTCCGCTCCAGCAGTGCGTTGGTGGCCACCGTGGTGCCGAGCCGGACGACGGCGATCTGATCCGCGGGCAGCGGCGCCCCCGGAGCGACGCCGAGCAGGTGCCTGATCCCGGCCACCGCGGCGTCGCGGTAGGCCGGGCTGACCGAGAGCAGCTTGTGCGCGGCAAGCGACCCGTCCGGCCGCCGCCCCACGATGTCGGTAAACGTCCCGCCCCGGTCAACCCAGAACTCCCACAGCTCGTCCACCGGCCAAGACTACGCCGCGCCCGGATGAGAGTTCAGACGGCGAGTTCGGCGTAGGCGCCGCGGACGTCGTCGGCGGTGAGAGTGGTCAGGTCGGCGGCGGTCGCCCCTTCGCCGAGGCGGACGACGCGGACGTCGCGGCAGGCGCAGGCGCGCTCGAAGAGCGAGCGCGCGAAGCGGCCGTTGCCGAGCTCGTCGATCCGGCCGGCCCGCTCGGCGTGGGCGAAGATCTGGTCGAGGGCGTGCAGGGCCTCGAGCTCGAAGGCGTCCCCCGCCTGCTCGGCCAGGAGAACCGCGATCCGCGACAGGTCACGCGCGGTGTAGCTGGGGAACGTCACCCGGGTGCCGAACCTGGAGGCCAGGCCGGGGTTGGACCGGAGGAACCGGTCCATGTCGGCGGTGTAGCCCGCGAGCACGATGACGAGCCGCTCCCTGTCGTCCTCGGCCCGCTTGAGCAGCGTCTGGACGGCCTCCGAGCCGAAGGCGTCGCCGCCGGAGTAGCCCTCGTTGTGCAGTGCGTACGCCTCGTCGATGAAGAGCACCCCGCCGAGCGCCGAGTCGACCAGCCGGTTGGTCTTGATCGCGGTGGAGCCGAGGTGGTCGCCAACCAGGTCCGCGCGGTGCGCCTCGACCACCTCGGGGCGGACGAGCAGGCCGAGGGCGGCGAAGATGTGCCCGAGAATTCGCGCCACCGTCGTCTTCCCCGTGCCCGGCGGCCCGGTGAACACGAAGTGCCTGATCGGCGGCTGGCTGGCCAGCCCTTGTCGGTCGCGCAGCCGCGCCACCCGGAGCTGCGCCGCGATCGCGCGCACCTGCTGCTTGACCGGTTCAAGTCCGACCAGCTCATCCAGCTCGGCGATGGCGGACTCGAGCGTCGGGGTCTCCTCGTAGCCGCGCAGCCGCGAGGTCAGCTCCACGAACGCCTTGCTCAGGTCGGCCGCGGCGATCGTGAGCAGGTCCTCAGCGCGCGGGTCGCCCTCGCCCATCACCCGCACGTCCCGCGCCTGGCCGGCCTTCTCGAGGAGGGTTCGGACGAACCGGCCGTTGCCGAGCTCGTCGGTGGTCCGGCGGCGGCCCACCTCCTCAAGCATCCGCCACAGGGCCGGCCGCGCGTCCGCCGCCAGCAGCTCCTGCTTGCCCTGCAACTGCAGCTCGGCCAGGCCGAACAGTTCCTCGGTCGAGTAGGTGGGGAACCGGATACGCGTCGCGAACCGCGAAGCGAGACCCGGGTTGGTGGCGAGGAACGACTCCGTCTGCTTCTGGTACCCGGCCAGGATGATGATCAGGTTCTCCCGGTCGTCCTCCGCCCGCTTGAGCAGCGTCTGCACCGCCTCGGCGCCGAACCGGTCACTCTGCCCGTCGCCCTCGTTCACCAGGCTGTAGGCCTCGTCGATGAACAGCACCCGGCCGAGCGCGGAATCGATCAGCTCGTTGGTCTTGATCGCGGTCGCGCCGAGGTACTCGCCCACGAGATCGGAGCGCTGCGCCTCCACCACGTCGGGGCTCTCGAGCAGCCCGAATGAGAAGAAGATCTTGCCGATCACCCGCGCGACCGTGGTCTTCCCTGTGCCGGGCGGGCCGAGGAAGACGAAGTGCCGCATCGGCTTATCGGCACCGAACCCGGCCTCCGCCCGGCGGCGCGCCGCCTCGATCGAAACGGCGATCGAGTGGACCTGCTCCTTGACCGGCCCGAGCCCGACCATCGCGTCGAGTTCGGCCAGCGCGTCCTCGGGCGTGATCGGCTGCTCGGACCGCTCTGCCTCGGCGGGCTGGCGCTTGCGCGCCGAGCGGTCCGCGAACACCTGGGCCACGACGTGCGCGCGCGTGCCGTACTGCGCCGGGGAGTGCCCCGCCGGGCCGGCCGGCCCGGCGGGGCCACCGGGGCCGCCGCGCGGCATAGGACCGGTCGGGCGCCGCCGGCGCCAGCCGGGCGCGGTCCCTGCGGATTGCCGGGCGCAGGCGGGGGCTGCGCGCCGTCGGCGCCCGAGTAGGCCGCGAGCACGCCGTCCGGCCCGAACATGCGAGCCTCCTGCGACCCCTTCGCCGCCCGCCAGCCGATCACGGCGGACGCCAGCACCCAGACGGCGATGACCGCGAACATCGCGTTCCGCGGCGAGGCCTGCACCACGAGGAAGGCGACCGGGACCGACCAGAGCAGCGCCCAGGCGACGGTGCGGCACGGCACGAACCAGCGAGGGAGCGGCGGCACGTGGGCGAATACCGCGATCGCGAACGGCGTCGCCAGCAGCGCGAACAGCCACGCCGACGGTATCGAGTCCGTCGGCTGCCCGGCCGAAACCGAGGAGGCCCGATTGAGGTCAATGACGAAAAGGGTCCATGCGCCGAACGCGGCCACGTACAGGGAGGCCATCTTGGAGCGCACTCCGCGAGAAACCGAAATCGGCGCGAGCAGCCAGGGCAGAAATGCCAGCGCGAAAAGCGCGAGCACGGGCCGGAGCAGCAGCGGACTCCGGGCGATGGCCCGGTGCACGGCATCAACCACCGGCACTGGCTCGCCCCCCGCCGTTGCTTGGACCCTATCTGGTGGCAACATCGTGCTCCCTCGGACAGTGGTATGTCCTTGTATAGCGCATCACACCGGGCTCGCGACAGGACGCGAGCTGTAACCTGAGTTGTTTCCTTTCAGATGGGGCAAGTGAGGTCTATTTCGTCCCGCAGCGGAATGCCGAAATCACCGGTTCTGGGGATCTCCGGCTTACGCTGCCGCGATCGGTCTACCGCCCCCGGGCGGAGGGCTGCCAGTCGGAAGCCGCGGCGCTGGTAGAAGCGGAGCGCGCCGATGTTGTCGTTGGTGGTGGTCAGCGTGACCCTGAAGCAGCCCTGCCGCTTGGCCTCGGCGCGGACGGCCTCGATCAGCATCGTGCCGATGCCCTGGTAGAGGTCGAGGGCGTTGATGGTGACGATCTCAAGGATGGGCTGCCGCACCTCGAAGGTGACCAGGCCCGCGATGCGGCCCGCGCGCTCGGCGATGAAGCCGGGCAGGTCAGCCGGGCTGAACACCCCGTCATGCACGACCACCTCCGCAGCGCCCCACAGTTGGGTCGTCAGCCACTCGACCGTCGGCCGATCACTCTCTTCGACCGGCCTGACCGTCACATCCCGCTGATACACGCCCACCATTATCCAGAACGCATCCGTGAATCGCCGTGAACCACCATAATCTGCCCAGCGCGCGGAGACCTATGCGCGTGGTCTGGGACCTAGCCGCGGGCTCCGGTGAACCGGCGCAGCCGCCCGGCCGCGATCCGCAGGTCGCTTCGGTCCAGCGCGTAGGCCACCACGCCGAAGACGACCATCGCAACGACCGCCGCCAGCGCCCCGGTCCCGGCGTCTTGCAGTTTCCCGCCGGGCGGCGCCACCAGCGTGACGGACAGGCCGAGGACGCCCCCTGCCACCCCGGCCGCGACGCTCGCGAGCGCCGCGCGGCCGACCCCCTCGACCGCGGACCTGCCTCGGATCCGGCGGGTCGCCACCACCATCGGGACGGCCACCACGAGCTGGCCGATGGCGGCGCCCAGCGCCACCGCCGCCACGGTCAGCCGCGGCGGCGCGGCCAGCACCAGCGGCAGGCCGATGAGCGCCCCGAGCAGCTGACCGCCGACCAGGCAGGCCGCCGCCACCTTCAGCCGCCCCAGGGTGAACATCAGGCGCGCCGCGTTGGCGATCAGCGCCTGCCCCACCACGGCCGGCGCCAGCAGGATGAAGGCCTCGATGAGCTGCGAGACCTGGGATGGCTGTTCGACCAGGATGCGCGCAGCGGGTACCGAGACCGCCGCGATCACCGCCGTGCCGAGCCAGGACATCATCAGGATCGCCCGGGTCGACCCCGCGCATATCCGGTTGAGTGAGGCGTCGTCGGTGGCGGCAAGCACTGGGAACGCGCTCGTCACGATGGAGAGCGCGAGCACGCCGGCAACCGAGTTGTAGACCAGCATCGCGTAGTTCACCAGCACCAGGGCACCGGTCTCGCCGTGCCCGTTGGCCAGGTCGATAGTGATCACGCTGCCCACGTCGCCGGCCAGGAACTCGAGCACCCCGACCAGCGCCAGACCGCCGACCCTGCCGGTGACGCCGGCCGGGAACGCGAAGGTCGGCCGCAGCCGCAGCCGCAGCCGCCGGGCCGGCGGCAGCGCCACGAGCACCAGCATGCCGATGTTCATCGTGGTCCCGATGGAGAGCACAAGCTCCGCCGCCAGCGGCGTGCCGGCCAGCGAGCGCCCGTGATCGAGTGCGGCGAAGCCCAGGTAGGACCCGATCATCACGAAGTTGGCGATGACCGGCGCGAGCGTCGGCCCGGTGAACCTCCGGTACGCCTGCAGTAGCCCGGAGAGCACGACGGAGATGCCGTAAAGCAGGATCTGCGGCGCGAATATGACGACCATCGTGGAGGTCGCGCCGATCATGGCGGGACGGGCGCAGCTCGCGTTCGGATTGGTGGGGATGAGCAGATCCGCGATCGGGCCCGCGGCCGCCATGATGATCACCGTCAGCGGCAGCAGGATGACGACGCACCAGGTGAGCATGGCCGAGGTGATCTGGGCGACTCGCTGTTTCTCCTCCGGGTCGGCCGCCGAACGCGCCGCGGACCGGGCCAGGACGGGGACCATGGCGCTGGTAAGCGCGCCGCCGACCGCCAGCTCGTAGATGAGGTTGGGCACCTGATTCGCGGTCACGTACGCCGTGCCGAGGCATCCCGCGCCCACGCTCTGCGCGAAGACGAGCGTGCGGATCAGGCCGAACAGTCGAGAGACGGCGGTCAGGCCAGCGATGAGCGCGGCACCGCGGGTGATGCCGATCGCGACCTTGCCCGGACCTGCAGGGCCGCCGGGCTCGTCCAGCTCGGTGCCGGCGCCCGTAGCTGATCTGTCAGCCCCCGGCAGGTCAGCCTCCGTCAGCCCAGTCTTGTCGGTATGCAACCCGCGCCCCCCAGCACTCCGTGCGATGACGTGGCCCCGAACACGCCTCAGGCTATGACCTTCGGCTGCCGCTTGGCGGGCTGATGACATCGTTTGGCGCAACGATAACCCGACACGCTGGCGCGCGACCTCCCGGAGCGAGATCACGTCGAGCCCTCCGTTCTCCGGCTTGATGACCCAGGGGGCGAGAGGGAGTAACCACGGTCCGTTCAAGATCATTCGAATTCTTCTGAACGGACCGTGGCTCACGCCGGCCCGGCCGACGCGCTCCGCGCGTTTCATGGGGCAGACTCCCCAGGGTATGGGGGAATCCGAGGCGGAGACGATTCGACGGGGATCTCGTCACGCGCGGGAAGCTCGTCCATGTCGACCTGCCCGCGCAGCATGGCGATCACCCGATCACCCGATCGGCTGAGATCCAGTGGGTCAGTGGGTCGCAGGAAGCCTGCGAATGCGTCCAGTGCCCGCTCCGTCGCGCTGGTGTCCGTCCCCCAGTCAACCGAGTATGCGTCGCCGAAGAGATGGTGGCCGAGTTCGTGCGCCAGCGTCGATCGCCTTTGATCAATTCCAAGGGATGCCTGCGGAGGTGTGGGGTGGGCGGTCAGGCGTCAGGGTCGACTTCGGGGTGCGTGAACCGCACGGGCTTGCCCAGCGACCGGGCGTAGGCGATTTCGGTTCGGGTGCTGTCTCCGGTGTAGTCGCCGACTACGAGCACCTCATCAGCGAGCCGGATCTTCGCCCGGTGCAGATCGTCGAGTCGAGCCTTCAGCGCCTCGGCCTCGACAGGATCGGACCAAGGTTCGTGCGGCGACTTCATGTCACAGCCCGGTTTGACGACAATCTTTCCGGCTTTGGTCTCCCGCAGATCGGCCTCGTTCATCTCCGTCATGAAGCGGGTGGAGCCGCAGATCACGACGATACGCGGGAGGCTCAGCAGCTTCTTCGCGTCGGCGAGCTTCTCCTCGGGGGTGAGCAGTTGCGGGTATGACACTGGTTCCTCCTGGTGGTGTGGTCCAAGGGGCTGCCTGCGGAGACGAGAACGAGGGTGCCCGAGATCGTTTTGTGACGAACGACGTGGACACCCTCGCGACAGCACTCTATGCGGCGACCGACGACATGCTGAAGGAGCATCCCGACCTGGCGCCGTGGCGCCCGCCGGTCGAGGCCCGCACGCCCGGACCCCTGCAGGCCCGGGCGTGCGGCGTTTCAGCAGAGTTCGCCGAGGGGGCCCGCAGCGCCGGGCCGCCTGGCTGCGCGCGGGCCTGCCTGGGGGAAAACCCCCAGCGGAAGACGGCCGTTAGCCAGATTCCGCCCGGGTGGCCGGGTGCCTAGCGTGATCTTCCGTAGGCATGAACGACGGAAGGAGTTCGGTGATCGAGGCCCGGGATCTCACCAAGCGATACGGACCGACGGTCGCGGTCGACGCGCTCAGCTTCGATGTGCGGCCGGGCAGCGTCACCGGCTTCCTCGGCCCCAACGGGTCGGGCAAATCCACCACGATGCGGCTGATCCTCGGGCTTGACCGGCCCGACGCCGGCCAGGTACGGGTCGGCGGCCGCCGCTACCGGGAGCTGCGCTGGCCGCTGCGCGAGGTCGGCGCGCTGCTCGAGGCGAGGGCGTTCCACCCGGGCCGAACCGCCCGCAGTCACCTGGCCGCGCTCGCCGCCAGCAGCGCGGTTCCGCGGGCCAGGGTCGAGGAGGTGCTCGACATGGTCGGCCTGGTCGGCGTGGCCGGGCGTCGGGCCGGGAAGTTCTCCCTCGGGATGGGGCAGCGCCTGGGGGTCGCCGCGGCGCTGCTGGGCGATCCGGCGGTGCTGCTGCTGGACGAGCCGGTGAACGGGCTGGATCCCGAGGGGGTCCGCTGGATCCGCAATCTGCTGAAGTCGCTGGCCGCGCAGGGCCGCACGGTGCTCGTGTCCAGCCATCTGATCAGCGAAATGGCGCTGACCGCCGAGCGGCTCGTGGTGATCGGCCGGGGGCGGCTGCTCGCGGACACGACCGTCGCCGAGCTGTCGGCTGGGTCGGCGTCGCTGGAGGACGCGTTCTTCCGGCTCACCAGCGGGGCGGTCGAGTACCGGGGAAACACGGCGAAGGAGGCGACGTCATGACCGCGACCGCGGAGACCCGCGCGCCGAGCGGCCGTTACGGGCTGGCGCAGGCGGCCCGGATGGAATGGATCAAGCTGCGCAGTCTGCGCTCCACGTGGTGGACCCTGGCCGTCACGGCCGCCGGGACGGTCGGGATCGGGGTCGCTGTGGGCCTGAATACCCGGGACGCCTCCGGGGACCTGACCAACAACGCGCTAGCAGGCATGGTCCCCGGCCTGCTGCTGACGGGCGCGCTGGGCGTACTGACCATGACCAGCGAATACACCTCGGGAACAATCCAGGCCACACTGGCCGCCATCCCGCGGCGCCCCCTGGTTGTGGCGGCGAAGGCAGCGGTGTTCGGGGCCGTGACCCTGGTCGTCGGGGAGGTCGCGTCGTTCATCGCGTTCTTCGCCGACGCGGCCACGCTGCGCCACGGCATCGCGGCACCCACGCTGGGCCAGCCTGGCGTGCTACGGGCGGTCGTGGCGACCGGGGCCGGCTTCTGCCTGATCGGGCTGCTCGGCCTGGGCTTGGGCGCGATCATCCGGCACAGCGCGGCCGCGGTCGCGGTTTTGGTGGCCGGTGTGTACGTAGTCGCGGCGGCCGTCGGCATCGTCGCGCACGGCGTGGCGGCGTACATGCCTCTCCTGATCGTTGAGAACTCGCTGAGCACGACCAAGCCGGTGACCTGCGGCGGCAACGGGGCGTCCTGCCCGCACTTCCTGTCCGCGTGGGCCGGGCTCGGCGTGCTGGGCCTGTACGCCGTGATCGCGCTGGCGATCGGCGGATGGCTGCTGGCCCGGCGGGACGCGTGAGGTGCCCTGCGTCCCGCCGGGTCGTAGGGGCGTGATCCTGCCGTCAGCGCCCGATGATGTGGGCCAGTGAGAAGGAAGAAGGGGCGGCGAGGAAGGATAATGGCGGCATGAGCCTTCCGGTGACCACGCCGGCCGCGGACCCGCCGCTGGGCGGCCAGGCGCGGGCCAGGAGCCCGTGGGCAGTCGCCCGCATGGCGGTCACGGCGCCGTTCACCAGACGTGAGGGTCGCGAGCTGTTGTTCTGCCTGGCCGGGCTGCCGTTCGCCGTGGTTAACCCGCTGGCGCTGTTCGTTCTCGCCGTGGACCTGATCTGGCTGGCGGCCGGTACAGGGCGGGGTAACCCGTCCTCGGCCGAGGTGGCCATCGCCTGCGCTTGCGTGGGACTTCTGCTCGTGCTGCTGGTGTCGACGGGGGCGGCCCGGAGGCTCGGCTCGCTGCAGCGCATGCTCGCGACCCGGCTTCTCGGGATGCGAGTCGCGCCGCCGCCGGCGCGGCGTCGCCCCGGCGGCCGGGCCTGGCCCGGCCCGGGCCCTCGCGACGCGGTCGGCTGGCGGGTCATGGCCTACCTGCTGGCCAAGCTGCCGGTCGGCCTGATCGAGCTGTACGCCGTGTTCTTCTGGATCGGCGGGCTGGTCAACCTGGGTTACCCGCTCTGGTGGGGGGCGTTCCGCAACCACCCGCCGGGGGCCCGGCTGAGCCCGGTGCCGGTGTTCACGCCGTTCGGGTTGTTCGGCGAGGGCACGTTCCGCGTCGCGACCGTCGGCGGCACGTTCGCGGCCGCCGCGGCGGGAGCGGCGATGCTGCTGGCCGCCCCGTGGGTGACCAGGGCCGTCACGTCCGCCGACGCCTGGCTAATCCGAGGCCTGCTCGGGCCCGGGCGGCTGGCGCAGCGGGTCCACGACTTGGAGCTGAGCCGGGCGCTTGCCGTGGACGACTCCGCCGCCCTGCTGCGGCGGCTCGAGCGGAACCTGCACGACGGCGCGCAGATCCGGCTGGCCACACTGGCCATTAACCTCGGCATGGCCCGGGAGAAGCTCGGCGACGACGGCGCGGTTCCGGTTCCGGACGCCGCGGCTGTACGCGAGCTGGTCGATGCCGCGCTGCGGGGTGCCAAGGAAGCAATCGGCGAGCTGCGCGGCCTGATCCGCGGTATCCACCCGCCGGTGCTCGACAACGGGCTGGCGGACGCCCTCGCCTCGCTCGCCGCCAATAGCGCGATCCCGGTCGAGCTGGAGGTCAGCATCCCGGTCCGGCCCACCCCCGCGATCGAGACCATCGCTTACTTCTGCGCCGCCGAGCTGCTGTCCAACGCGGCCAAGCACAGCTTCGCGAACAAGATCGCCATCCGGGCGGCCGGACAGCGGGACGTGCTGCTGCTCAGCGTCGCCGACGACGGCACGGGCGGCGCCGACCCGGCCCGGGGCACCGGCCTGTCCGGGCTCGCGCAGCGGGCCGCCGTGGTGGACGGCCTGCTCACGATCGCGAGCCCGCCCGGCGGCCCGACGAAGATCACCGTCGAGCTCCCGCTGCGCGCATGAAGGTGCGGGTGGTGATCGCCGAGGACGCGGCCCTGTTCCGGGCGGGGCTCGCCCGGCTGATCGAGGAGCGCGGCCACCGGGTGTGCGCTGCCGTGGGCGATGGCGGCGCGCTGCTGGCCGCGGTGGCCGAACACCAGCCCGACGTCGTGGTGGCCGACATCCGGATGCCGCCGACGCACACCGATGAGGGGCTGCGCGCCGCGCTCGAGATCCGCCGCCAGCACCCCCGCACCGGGGTGCTGGTGCTGTCGCAGTACATCGAGACCACGTACACGTCCCGGCTGCTGGAAGGCAACGCGGCGGGCGCTGGGTACCTGCTGAAGGAGCGGGTGGCCGACGTGGCCGAGTTCGCCGACGCGCTGGAGCGGGTCGCCGCGGGCGGCACGGCGCTCGACCCCGAGGTCGTCGGCCAGCTGCTGCGCGCCAGCCGCCGCGCCGACGGCCTGGCGGCGCTCACCGCGCGCGAGCGCCACGTGCTCGCGCTGATGGCGGAGGGGCGTTCGAACACTGGCATCGCCGACACGCTCGTGGTAACCGGCGGAACCGTGGAAAAGCACGTGGCGAGCATCTTCGACAAGCTGGGGCTGCCCCGGACGAGGCCGACAACCGCCGCGTCCTCGCTGTCCTTCGCTACCTGGGCGCGTAGCCCCCTAGCGCCCGTCGTTGAGGTCGAGCCAGGTACCGTGGGCGATGATCAGCCCTAGCCCACGGCCAGCCCACGGCTGAGCTCGCGTGAAGGTCGAGGAGCCTGGCCAGGGTTCTTGGCTGGACGGTTGCGCCCAGTTGGAACAGCACTGTGTTGCGCATGGACCGGGCGTGGATCGCGTCCTGTATGAGGGCCGCGTCCTTGTCAGGAGAGCAATCCTTCGGCCCGAGCCCAGTCGAGGAAGGTAGAACCGTCGCACGGCAGGAATGCCTCGTGGTCGCGGAGCAAGTCGATTACCCGGACGGCTTCGGCTTCCGCGATGACATTCGCGCATATGCCCTTGCAGACCAGTTCGAGCGTCCCGGTAAACGGGATTCCGCGCTGCTGAGCATGACGCCGGGCGGCACGGTCGTCGATGCAGGCCGTCAGGCTGTGGAGCTCGGCGTATGCGAGCGTAGCCGCTTCCCCAGTGTTGCGGCTGCCGCCTCCCAGGCGAGACTGGTACTCAAAGAAGAGCTGCAAAAACTCTATCGATGAGTCTTCGACAACCCTGATCCATTCCTGAGCCGAGACCTGGTAGAGCTGCGCATGTTTCGATGCTCCCCGGAGCAGTTCGTCCTCGACTGCCCGTGTGATCACGCAGTCCATGTCGGCCACAAGCTTCTGCAGGAAGGGCAGCTGGCTGGCTCGTGCTATGTAGTTCAGCGGGGAGCTGTCGAATGCCAGGCGGCCGATACTCACCGCAAGTCGCCTCGCAGGGATTCGAGGGGGATCTCGTCACGCGCGGGAAGCTCGTCCATGTCGATCTGCCCGCGCAGCATGGCGATCACCCGATCGGCTGAGATCCAGTGGGTCCGGTAGGCACGGATGGCCGCGGCCGCCACGCCGGTCGGGATGTACGGCGGCTGCAGTTCCTCTGACACGCGCACCCCGCATTCGAGGTAGTCCGCTCGGGTCGGTGACCGTGACTCGAGCAGGGCCTTCTCATCACGCGTGATTAGGTCATAGTGCCCCAGATGCCGTAGCGCAGAACTCCAGCTGACGCGGAATTCCGCGCTTATAACGATGGCCGCCTGCCTGGCAGTGTGTTCAGTCCGCAACACCTGCCAGCGCTCGCCTACTCCTACCCGCGGCAAAAGCAGGAAGCCTGCGAATGCATCTAGGGCCCGCTCCGTCGCGCTAGTGTCCGTCCCCCAGTCAACCGAGTATGCGTCACCGAAGAGATGATGGCCGAGTTCGTGCGCCAGCGTCGATCGCCTTCGCCCGGGATCAATCTCGCCGTTCACGACCGCCACCCCGACACCGTCGACCTCTGCATATGAACCGTCAGAAGACGCATCTCCCAAGGCCAGCGAATAGGGGAAGAGACCGACCCGTTCGACCTTCGACCCTAGGTTGTGAATCGGCGACTTAGCGTCTGCACCGATGAGCGGCCTAGCCTCTGCAGCAGCATCTTCAGGTCCCCATCCATCTTCTCCCGGGACTATTGCGCGCAGCGAGCCCTTGGCCTGATTGGGCGAGAGCGCATGAACGTCGATGAGTACCTGGAGGTCGCGCGCCACATCTTCAATCGCGAAATCAGCCGCCTGGTCAACCCGGCCCCCCGCCACCGCCACCCGACGGCTCACGATAAAGGCCGGCGGGTCGGAGACGAACGCCTGCGGCAAGCGGTCTAGCACCTCGGCCAGTCGCATCAGCTCCAGGGAGTTGACATGCCTTCGTCCGACCTCAATCTTCGTGATGGCAGTGCGATCCAGACCAACCTTGTCTGCCAACTCCTCCTGGCTAAGGCCGCGAGCTCGTCGGCTGGCCGCGATGCGGGCTCCGACCTGGATCCATGCTTGTTCGTCTGCCATGGTGCCATTATCGCACTTTCGCAGGCCCGCCGCTACATTGAGCGGACGACGGCGTACGCCCGACTACACCGTGCACGCCGCCAA
>CAWJQG010000023.1:0-47272 GCA_963844925.1 uncultured Actinomycetota bacterium
TATCTAACGCCGTAGGAGGATCGAGATGGAAATCACCTTCAAGGGCAGGCGTACCAGTGTCCCCGAGCGCTTCCGCAGACACGCGAGCGCGAAGCTGGCCAAGCTCGAGAAGCTCGATCACAATGCTATTCGGGTCGACGTGGAGGTATCGACCGAGCGGAACCCGAGGCAGGCCGACCGGAGCGAACGGGTTGAGCTCACGGTCAGGTCGCGCGGGCCCGCCATCAGGGCCGAGGCGGCCGCCGACGACCAGTACGCGGCCCTCGATCTCGCGTTCACCAAGCTCGAGGGGCGGCTGCGCAAGGCGTCGGAGCGGCGCAAGGTCCGCCATGGCGACCTGACCGTACGGTCGACCGACGCGCTGGCGGCGGTGGCCGCCGCGCCCGCCGGAGCGGGCGCGATGACGGCGGGACGCGGCCACGCTGGCCGACGCCGCCTCCCGGCCGTCCCCGCGCCCCATGCCGCCGCCGTGCTCGAGGGGATGCCGGCCGGGCGGAAGGCGAACTGGCTGGCCAGCAGCAGGGCCCAATGGGCGTCGCCGGGGCGAGACGGTCGTCCCACTGCCGTCGCTGCCGGAGGACGACAACGAGGGCGGCTTCAGCGACCGAGACTTCGTCGGCTTCCGCGACGAGGCCGAGGCCGAGGAGGCCGTCTCCGGCCTGCTGCCGATCCAGATGGAGGGTGACGGCCCGCTGGTGGTGCGGGGAGAAGTTCCACGCCTCGCACTCGATGACGATCGACCAGGCGCTGTTCGAGATGGAACTGGTCGGCCACGCCTTCTACGCGTACCACGACAGCGACTGCGGCGCGTTCAGCGTGGTCTACCGCCGCTGCGGCTACGACTACGGCGTCATCCGCCTCGTCGATGAATAGCCGAATAAAAAAATAGATGGAGAAAGAGACCACACGCGCGTACCGCCCTGGTAGTACCAGGGCGGTACGCGTAGGTTTAGTTACATGTCCTATCCTGTGCGTGAACTGCGAACGCAGCGGAAGGAGCGGCCGTGACCGACAGGTCCCTTACGGCCAGTAAGACGGCGAAGGCAAAACCCCTGGGCAGCGTGAGCCTCCCTACCCCCCCGACCGTGCCCGCCGCGAAGGCGGCGGGCCGGCTGACCCCGGACACTGACGCGGTGGCCAGCGGCGACCCGATCCGGGTGCTGATCGCGGACGACCATGCCCTGTTCCGCCGGGGCCTGGAGATGGTCCTCGGCGAGGATGCCGGCATCGAGCTTGTCGGCCAGGCCTCCGACGGCGCCGAGGCGGTGCAACTGGCGGGCGAGGCGCTGCCCGATGTGGTGCTGATGGACATCCGGATGCCGAAGATCACCGGCATCGAGGCCGCCCGTCAGATGAAAGAGGTCGCCCCGTCGGCCAAGATCGTGATCCTGACGATCAGTGACGAGGAGGAGGACCTCTTCGAGGCGATCAGATCGGGAGCGAGCGGCTACCTGCTCAAGGACATCCCGCTTGACGAACTCGCAGACTCGGTCCGCGCCGTGCACGGCGGCCAGTCACTCATCAACCCGTCGATGGCGGGCAAGCTGCTCAGCGAGTTCGCGACCCTCGCCCGCAGGGACGCCGAGGAAGAGCCGGCCAAGCACGCGCCCGCGCCGAAGCTCACGGACCGGGAGATGGAGGTGCTCCGCCTAGTGGCCCGCGGTATGAACAACCGCGACATCGCCAAGGACCTGTTCATCTCCGAGAACACCGTGAAGAACCATGTGCGGAACATCCTGGAGAAGCTCCAGATCCACTCCCGTATGGAGGCCGTGATGATCGCGGTGCGGGAGAAGCTGATCGAGATCTTTAGCTAGCAACCACCGACGCGCCTGCAACGCATTGCAAGCGGTTGCCAGAGCTTCAGAGAGGCGCGGTCCGTTCAACACTGACATTCGAGCAACCGGCCCACTGGGCCGCCTCGGCCAGAGCTCGGGCCATGGGCGCGACGGCTGCGGGTTTCTCCATGAGCAGGTTCCTGGCGATCAGTGTCTGGCCGGAGCGCGCCGGGTCCACCCAGCCGACGATCTGACCGCCTGCCAGCAGCGGCATCGTAAAGTAGCCGCGCTCGCGCTTCTCCTTCGGCACGTACGGCTCGAAGAGGTGCCGGTAGCCGAACATCCGCAGCGTCCGCTTCCGGTCCCAGACCAGCGAGTCGAACGGGGAGAGCAGCGTCGTGCGGTGCGTGCCGCGCCCGCCGGCCGCCAGCCAGGCCAGCGCGGCCGGGTCGGCCCAGGCGCGAACCGGTTTCTTGGCACTGGATTGCTGGCACTGGTGACGGTGACCGGGGTCAGCCCGGCCTCCTCGGCTGCCGCGTCGAGGGCCTCAACGCCGCGGATGTGCAGGCCGTGGGAGTTGAGCCGCTGGTACTCGACCAGGTCGGCACGGGTAGCCACGCCGAGCGCGCGGGCGGTCGTGCCGACGAGGTGGGCCAGGCACTGCGCATCGGTCGGCTCGGTCTCAAGCAGTTCCTCCGGAATGGCCCGCTCGGGCAGATCGTAGACGCGCCGCCAGCCAGTCCGGCGGACGCAGACCGCTCGACCGGTGTCGAGCAGCCACTCGGCGGCGATCTTCACCTCCGACCAGTCCCACCAGGGGCCGCCGGCTTTCGCGCCGCCGAGCTGGGTCGCGGTCAGCGGCCCCTCGTCGCGCAGCCGCGCGAGAACCTCCGAGCAGGCCTGCTCGCTGACCTGGTGCCAGCGCTGGCCCTGGGCCGCGAACGCGCGCCGTCGCCAGGCGTAGTACGGCCAGTCCTCGATCGGCAGGATGCACGCGGCATGCGCCCAGTACTCGAAGGTCTGCGGCCTGCTCGCCAGGGGCTGGAGGGCGGGACCCCCCAGGCGGGGCGTCAGCCCCCATGCTGCCAAAAGGCGGCCTCGACCGCGTCCCGCCCGACCGGCCCGAGCCGCGCGTACGCGACAAGCTCGTGCGATCGCGCGAGCACCGAGATCGTGTCGAGCTGCACCGCCCTGACCCGCCGCAGCATCCCCGGCACGCCGCCGCGCCTGGCGGCGGCCCCAAGAAACCCCTGAGAGTAGAGGGTGAGCCGCCGGTGCTCGTCGTCGCTCAGCTCAAGGTCGCCCCGCGCTGATGTTTGCTGCTCATACTGAACGGACCCGGCAGTCTCTCCCACGCTCATGACACTAGCGAAGCGGTCTGACATTTGGGCTAACCGGTGCGAGACTCTAACCTCAGCCGCAGCATGGGGGTGCCGCGCTTTTTGCGGGACCCTCTGCGGGGGGTATGGGGGGCGCCAAGGGGGACGGGGGCGGGAGCCCCCCGTGCTGGAGTGCAGTCCCCATGCGCGGGGGGTGCAGGGGGCCAGGGGGAATGGGGGGCGGGAGCCCTCCATGCCGGAGGGCAGCCCCCCGCACGGAACTAATCAGTACCAGTCTTCGTTCATCGTTTTGGCGAACAGGAGAGTGAGGCAGCCAACGATCGCGACGCCCGCCCCGATCCAGAAGATCGTCCAGTGAGGGGCCGGCACGAACGCGATGCCGCCGATGATGAACCCGATGATGACGACCGATGTGCCGACCCAGGAGATGCGCCTACCCGGGTTGTGCTCCTCCGCGTGGGGGGTCCCGGGCAGCGTTGTGACCGCATCGACCACATTCTCTGCGACGTCTGATGCCTGCTCGGCCACGACTCCTCCTCCAACGTCGGGCCTCTTGGTCGGCCCTGCCCAGATGCTGAGTGTCACGAAAATACCCCAAGACGGTTGGCGACTCGGAAGCCGGCCCCCATTTCGCCTACCATGGCACCCGAGGCGTGTTTATTTTTAGCCGAAGCCGATCCGCAAGTCCGCAAGGAGCACGACGACAAGTGCCTTCGATCCTAGACAACATCCTTCGCGCGGGCGAAGGGAAGATCCTGCGCCAACTCAAGCGGATCAGTGACCAGATCAACTCCATCGAGGACGACTTCGTCGCGATGAGTGACGCCGAGTTGCGGGCGATGACCGACGAGTTCCGTCAGCGGCTCGCAGACGGCGAGACCCTCGACGACATCCTCCCCGAGGCGTTCGCCACGGTCCGCGAGGCGGCGCGGCGGACCCTGGGGCAGCGGGCCTTCGACGTGCAGCTGAGGGGCGGCGTGGCGCTGCACCTGGGCAACATCGCCGAGATGCGCACCGGTGAGGGCAAGACGCTGACCGGCGTTTTCCCCGCCTACCTGAACGCGCTCGCGGGCAAGGGCGTGCACGTCGTCACGACCAACGACTACCTGGCCAAGCGCGACTCGGAGTGGATGGGCCGGGTGCACCGCTTCCTCGGCCTTGAAGTCGGGGCGATCATGGCGGAGATGACGCCGCAGGAGCGGCAGAAGTCGTACGCGGCGGACGTCACCTACGGCACGAACAACGAGTTCGGCTTCGACTACCTGCGCGACAACATGGCCTGGTCGATCGAGGAGTGCGTGCAGCGCGGCCACGACTTCGCGATCGTCGACGAGGTTGACTCGATCCTCGTCGACGAGGCGCGGACCCCGCTCATCATCTCCGGCCCAGCCGAGCAGAACTCCCGCTGGTACGTCGAGTTCGCCAAGATCGCGCCTCGCCTGCGCCGAGGCGAGGACGGCGAGGGCGACTACGAGGTCGACGAGAAGAAGCGGACCGTGGGCATCCTCGAGTCGGGCGTCGAGAAGGTCGAGGACTGGCTCGGCATCGACAACCTCTATGACCCGGTCAACACGCCGCTGGTGTCCTTCCTCAACAACGCGCTCAAGGCCAAGGAGCTGTTCAAGAAGGACAAGGACTACGTCGTGATAAACGGCGAGGTCCTGATCGTGGACGAGTTCACCGGCCGCATCCTGCACGGCCGCCGGTACAACGAGGGTATGCACCAGTCTATCGAGGCCAAGGAAGGCGTGCAGATCCAGAACGAGAACCAGACGTTCGCCACGATCACGCTGCAGAACTACTTCCGGCTGTACGACAAGCTCGCGGGCATGACCGGCACGGCGATGACCGAGGCCAACGAGTTCATGCAGATCTACAAGCTCGGCGTCGTCCCGATCCCGACCAACAAGCCGATGATCCGCGCCGACGAGACCGACGTGATCTACCAGTCGCAGCAGTCCAAGTTCGATTCGGTCGTCGAGGACATCGTAGGGCGGCACGAGGCCGGGCAGCCGGTCTTGGTGGGCACGGTGAGCGTCGAGAAGTCCGAGATCCTCTCCGTCATGCTCAAGCGTCGCGGCGTGCCGCACCATGTGCTGAACGCCAAGTACCACGAGCAGGAAGCGATGATCATCGCCCAGTCCGGGCGGCTCGGGGCTGTGACCGTGGCGACCAACATGGCAGGCCGAGGCACCGACATCATGCTCGGCGGCAACCCGGAGTTCGTCGCCGACACCGAGCTGCACCAGCGCGGCCTGTCGCCGGTGGACACGCCCGAGGATTACGAGGCGGCCTGGCCCGAGGCGGTCGCCAAGGCGAAGGCAGCCGTGGCGGCCGAGCACGAGCAGGTCGTCGAGGCCGGCGGCCTTTACGTGCTCGGCACCGAGCGGCACGAGTCGCGGCGCATCGACAACCAGCTCCGCGGCCGGTCCGGACGTCAGGGTGACCCGGGCAAGTCCCGGTTCTACCTGTCGCTTGAGGACGACCTGATGCGGATGTTCAACTCCGACCGGGTCGCGGCGATCATGGACCGACTGAACATCCCGCCCGACGTCCCGGTGGAGAACTCGGTCGTCTCCCGGGCGATCAGGTCGGCGCAGAGCCAGGTGGAGTCGCAGAACTTCGAGATCCGCAAGGACGTCCTGAAGTACGACGACGTGCTCAACCGGCAGCGCACGGTCATCTACGCCGAGCGGCGCCAGGTGCTTGAGGGCGCCGACCTGCACGAGCAGGTCCGCTCAATGATCGACGAGGTGATCGCCTCGTACGTGACGGCCGCGACCGCCGACGGGTACCCGGAGGAGTGGGACCTGGACAAGCTCTGGCGGGCGTTCAAGCAGCTGTTCCCGATCACACTGACCACCGAAGAGGTAATCGAGGAGGCCGGCGGTGACAAGGGAGGGCTGACTGCGGATCTGCTCACCGAGATGGTCCAGGAGAACGCCCAGGCGGCCTACGACCGGCGCGAGGAGGAGTACACGCCGGACCTGATGCGCCAGATCGAGCGGCTTGTGGTGCTGTCGGTGCTTGACCAGAAGTGGCGCGAGCATCTGTACGAGATGGACTACCTCCGCGAGGGCATCGGCCTGCGGGCGATGGCGCAGCGTGACCCGCTGGTCGAGTACCAGCGGGAAGGGTTCGACATGTTCAACGCGATGATGGACGGGATCAAGGAAGAGTCGGTCGGGAACCTGTTCAACCGGCAGTTCGAGATCCAGGAGAACCCGATCGTCGAGGAGGTCGGCGCCGGGGCGCAGCTCGCGTTCGGCGGCAACCTGCCCGGCGTCACCACCGGCGCTGCGCCTGCCGCGCCCGCTACCCCGACGCCCGCTCCGTCGGCCAGAAGGCCAGCGCCGCCTGTCCCGCCGAGCATTCCCGAGCCTGCGGCACCGCCGGCGGCCTTCGGCAGGCGGCCGGGGGCCGGGAGCGGAGCAGGAAGCCCTGCCGGGGGCCAGCAAGGGAGCGGCCAGCCGGCTCAGCAGGGCGGCCAGCAGCCGGGCGCCCGCGCCCGCGGTCGGCACGCGGCGAATGACGGCCGAGGCCACGCCACGGCGGCGGGCCGAGGGCAGACGGCCACCCGTAGCGGCGGTGCGCACACGGCGGGCGGGCCCGCCGCTGCCGAGCAGGCGGGGACCGGGCAGTCAGCGGCCAGCCGGGCAACAGGACCACAGGCCGTTGCGCCTGCGGGACTTGAGCCGCGCCGTCCGCGTCAGCTCCAGTACTCGGCCCCGGCCGAGGGCGGCGGCGTGGAGACGCACGGCGACGCCTCGGTCGACCCCTACGCCAGCGTCGGCCGTAACGACCTGTGCCCGTGCGGCTCTGGCCGCAAGTTCAAGCGCTGCCACGGCGGGGCCGGGCGGTCCTAACGGCGGGTGCTAAGGCCGGCCGGGCTTAGCACCCGCTAAGCCGCCTCAATGTCGGTGCAGAGCCAGCGCGCCGGCGTCGCTGACCGGTGTTCCGCGGTCCGGGCGGGGAGCTTGCCGCCCCACGGCGGCCGCTGTGTCAACTCGGCCCGTGTCAGCCGCACGGCCAGCGCCCTGGTCCGGGGGCCGACCGCCACGATGACGGTCATCTCAATCACGTCCGGGCTCGGGTGGGTTGTCATTATCCGCTGGACCCGGGCCCCCTGACCCCCGCAGAACAGCGGCAGCAGCCGATACAGGTGAACCGTGCCTCGCTGGGACAGCCATGGCAGGACCTGCCGCACCGGCCGGGCGCCCGTCAGCGCCTCGGCGAGCAGCACGGCGAACTGCCGCGGCCAGGCGCGGCCTTCGTCGGCCTGCTTGTCGGCTCGGTTGCCGACCTGCTCCGGGAAAGCGGTCCCGGCCGGCCGCTGGCACTGAGGGGCGGTCGCTGGCGGGCTGTCGCCAGGCGGCCACACGTCGGGCACCGTCAGGAGCCGCATCGTGGACAGATCTTCTGGCGCCAGGGCTTGCTGCATAGGCATGGGAACATCCAGGGGTAGCCGGGGAGTGTGGCAACTGCTTGCACATCCACTTCTACTCGCGCCCACCGACATTCCGCGTCGGCCGCTGTGCCGGAATCGTATCCCGCGGTCCGGCAGGGGTGAGTTGTAGGATCTGGGCTCAAGCCAGTGCTGTTCCTTCGTCGTGCGGCAGCCTCAGGGGCTGGTGTGCCGACTCGGAGGCAGCACGGCAAGGACCGGCCCACGCTCTCCGGGGAAGACGCTCATGGCCCGTCGGCCGCCGGGGCGTTCCATCTGAGCTGGGCGTCCGGGCGATCCTCCCGTACAGTCGGCGCCGCGCCGGCAAGGCTGCGGGAAGCAGCGGCGTGGGGTTCTAAACGGCCATCGCCGGGGTTCCCGCAGGCCAGGACGGGTCCGGTGCATGGGTGCCACGACGGGCGATGGCGTCGAAGCGCGCGCAAATCTCTCCGGCTCCCGCATCCTCGGCCATCGCGCGCACGGGCTGCAATGCCGCGAGCGTCCGTGGAGACAGGATTGGTCCTTCCAGTTCTGCCAGCACCGTGACCGCCTCGGCCATCGCGCCTTCCCTGTCGCCGTGCATCGCCAGCGCGGCGGCCAGTCGCGCCCGGTAGATGGCGCGGTTTCGTGGTGCGGCTTGCTCGTCCTCCAGGGCATCGCGCAGCAGCAGGGCGGCGCCGGCGTGGTCGCCGAGGCGGGCCAGCCCTTTTGCCTCGTGGACCGCGATCTCCGCGGGGCGGACGAAGTTCAGCCACGCTGGCTGGTCGTGGCCGGCGGCACGCTCGATCTCTCGCCAGGCGCGGGTGGTCGCCGCGCGGAACGCCTCGCCCTTGCCCAGGCAGGCCAGGGCAAGGGCTTCCCTGGCCTCGATGAGGGCGTGCAGGCGGGGCCAGGGCTCGCGCCGTGCCTGGGCGCCAGTGCTGGGTGACGCCCCCCGGGCGCTGCTTGCAGCCTCCCTCGCGGCGGGCGCGGACGTAACGCTCAACCTCGGCGGCTCCCCGCCACCCGGCTGGCTCACAGCGGAAACACAGCGACGCCGGGCCAGCGTCATCCAGACCAACGCCAGCGAATCCGCCGCAGACGGGGCCGGCAGGGTGCTCAGCGCGCTGGCGGCACTGGACGCGGCCGACACCGTCGTCGTGACGGTGGGGAGACACGGCGCCATCGCCCGGACTAGCTCCGGCGAGACCGCCTCAGCGGAGGCACTCGCCATCCCGGTACAGCAAGTCCAGGGCGCGGGATCGGTGTTCTCCGCCGCGCTGACCCACGCCAGGGCAACGGGCGCCGACCTGGGCGCGTGCCTGCGCTACGCCTGCGCGGCCGGGAGCCTGTGGTGCGGCACCACCCCATCGCACGGCTTTCCGCGCGCGGAAGAAATCGAGAGAGCGCTCACTGGCGAGCACGATGGGCGCTAGCCTCGGCCGGCGCTGTCCAGCGTGCTCTTGAGCTTGGCCATGAAGCGCTGCATGTGCGGGTCGAAGCAGTCGGCCGACCAGTCCGTCTGGTCATCGAGGCTGTACCACCGGACCTCGCTGAACTCGTGCGGGTCAGGGCGGATCTCGTCGGCGACATCGCCCTTGAGCGCGAACCAGAGCGTCACGTCGGTGTGGGTGTTCATGCCCCGGGTCTGCGTGATGCTCAGGAACAGCGGCTGCCCGCCGCCCAGCCGCTCGTGGAACTTCGGGGTGATCTGCAGTTCCTCGAATGCCTCGCGCTCAACGCTCCAACGCGGGTCCTCGCCGTCATCCACGTGCCCGCCCGGCAGGAGCCAGGCCTGCGCCTTGAGATGATCCACGAGCATCACGCGCCGGGCGTCGTCATCAACCAGCGCGAAATACACGGCCAGGTGCTTCGGAGGCGTCACCGGGCGAACCGTCCGGAACAACGGCGCCCCGGAATCGATCCACTCAAGGATCGCCCCCCGATCAGCGGCCTCGCGGTCATCAACCGGGATCACGGCCAGAACGCGATCACGGACCACCGCGCGCGGATCATCGGGATGCACTGACTAGACCTCCTGAAGGTCACGTGCCGGAAGATAGCGGACAAAAGCACGCCCTGCGCACCTGACCTGCGCCCGGGTGCCGGGAGAAGCACGTTACCGGGCCACGGCGCGCGCCGAAGGCGAAACCTAGATGTCAGCCTCCCGCCACGCACCGGCGCGATCCGCCGCGCGCCTACAGCGGACGGGGTCGGGGATTCCGAGATCGGGGGTGCCAGCCTGGTTCAGACGTCAGCGGCGGGACACCGTCATCGTCACCCGGCGTTGCCGCTGGTGGGGATGCAGCACAGGTCGGAGGGGTGGTCGATGAGGATGCGGTTGTGCTCCTCTGGCGTGTCGCGGTCGCCGCTGCGCAGGCCGGCCTTGACGTGGATGTGGCAGACGCCGCAGGAGTTGGCGGCTAGGGCGCCGGCGAGGGCGGTGTTGGTGTCTCCCTGGACGACGGCCGCGCTGGGGCGGTCGTCCCGCCAGCGGCCGGCGATGGGCGGTGGCGGCCCCGATCTGGATGCCGCGGTGCTGCCCGTCGATCCACAGCGGCTCCTCGCCGGCGCTGGCGGTGCGGGGCAGCACGCCGTGGCTACGACGGTTTCAGTTGTAACTGACCGACGAGTTGAACCATGGTGACGTGCGACGCGAGACGCCTCGCAGGGAGCACGCCGGTCGTGCTGAGCAGTTGCCACAGGCCCATTTGGTACTAGGCTTTCGCGCGTGGCGCAGGATATAGCGCAAAGCGTTGCCCGGGAGTCCACCGGGACGGCGGGCAAACCGTACCCGTTCCCGAAGTCCCCTGGCGTGACGGCGAACATGAAGGCCAACCGCCGCACCAACACCAAGCCGGAGCTCGCGCTGCGTAGCGCGCTGCACGCCATGGGCTACCGCTACCGCAAGGACCACCGGCTTGACCTGCCGCTGCGCCGGGTCCGGCCGGACATCGCCTTCACCCGTCGCAAGGTCGCCGTGTTCGTCGACGGCTGCTTCTGGCACGCCTGCCCGGACCACGGCTCCAAGCCGAAGAGCAACGAGTGGTACTGGTCGCCCAAGCTCGCCAGGAACGTCGAGCGCGACCGCGCCGCCGACGATGCCCTCGTCCAGGCGGGCTGGACGGTGGTCCGCCTGTGGGAGCACGTCCTGATCGCGGACGCCGTCGCCTTGGTGGTGGCCGCCGTCGGCGAGCCAAAGTCGCTACGATGAGGCGTCATGCGGGTTTACCTGCCCTCCACGCTGCCGGGGCTGGCCGACATCCTCGCCAACGCGGAGATCGGGCCGGCCCCGCTGCGGGCGTTCGCGGTCACCCCGGCGCTACGCGAGGCCTACGCGAGCGGTGACGATGAGGAGCTCGAATACGTGGCGATGCTCATGGCCGCGCGGCAGTCGCTCCGGCTGCTCGACGCCGATCCGGACGCGCCGCGCCGACGCGTGGTGCTCGCCGCCGACGTCCCAGACGCCGAGGTGAGCTGGCGGGCGTACGCCGACGGATCGGCCACGGTGCTGGTCAGTGAGGCCGTCCTGGTGGCGGCGCTGGCCGCCGGCCACATCGACGACCCCGACGCGGCGACGGACGTGGGTGCCGCAGCGAACGCGATCGCCGCCGCCGACGCGGGCGACGACGACGCATCGTTCACCGTCGATTCAGCTGAGGCCCATGAGCTAGCCTGGTACGCCACTCAGGAACTTCCTGACTTGTATTAGTGGTCGCTTCTCGGGAAAGGTGCCGGCATGGACGCCGTGACTCAGGTTCCCTCGCCTTACAACGAGCCGATTAGGCAGTACCAGCCGGGCAGCGCTGACCGCAGTGCGCTCGCGGCCAGGATCAAGGACCTGGCCAGTCAGCGGGCGGATCTGACGATGACCATCGGCGGTCGCCAGGTCATGGGTTCAGGCGAGCGGGTGCCCGTGGTCCAGCCGCATAATCACCAGCACGTTCTCGGCTGGTTGGGCAACGCGACTGACGCTGACGTGGTGGCGGCGATCGCGGCGGCCGGTGCGGCGGCCAAGGGCTGGCGGGCGCTGTCGTTTTCCGATCGCGCGGCCGTCTTCCTCCGCGCCGCCGACCTGCTGGCGGGGCCGTGGCGAGCGACGCTCAACGCCGCGACGATCCTCGGCCAGTCCAAGTCCGTCCTGCAGGCGGAGATCGACGCGGCCTGCGAGCTGATCGACTTCTGGCGGTACAACGTCGCCTTCGCCAGGCAGCTCCTCGCCGAGCAGCCGGCCTCAGCGCCAGGCACGTGGAATCGGATGGAGTACCGGCCCCTTGAGGGGTTCGTGCTGGCGATCACCCCCTTCAACTTCACCGCGATCGCGGGAAACCTGCCGACCGCCCCGGCGCTGCTCGGCAACGTGGTCGTCTGGAAGCCGTCGCCGACGCAGCAGCTGGCTGCTCACTACACGATGCGGCTGCTCGAGGCCGCGGGGCTGCCGCCCGGCGTCATCAACCTGGTGACCGGGGACGGCCAGGCGGTCTCCCGGGTGGCGCTCACTCACCCCGACCTGGCCGGGATCCACTTCACTGGATCGACCGGGACCTTCCACCACCTGTGGCGCACGGTGGGTGAAAATATCGGACAATTCCGCGACTACCCGCGCCTCGTCGGCGAAACCGGCGGCAAGGACTTCGTGATTGTCCACCCCTCGGCGGACCCCGCCTCGATCGTCACCACGCTGGTCCGAGGCGCCTTCGAGTACCAGGGCCAGAAGTGCTCGGCCGCCTCCCGTGCCTACCTGCCCGCCTCCCTGTGGGAAACCGTCCGTGACGATCTCATCGCCACCACCCGGTCGCTGACCTACGGTGACGTGTCCGAGGACCTGTCGATCTTCGGCGGAGCGGTGATCGACTCCCGCGCCGTGAGCAAGCATCGAGACGCGTTCGAGCGGGCAAGGTCGCGTCCGTCGGTCCGCTTCCTGACCGGCGGCGAGATCGACGACGAGCAGGGCTACTTCGTCAGCCCGACCGTCCTCGAATGCGACGACCCCGCCGACGAGGTGTTCACCACCGAGTACTTCGGCCCGATCCTCGCCGTGCACGTCTACCAGGACGCCAATTACCTGCAGATGCTCGGCCAGGCGGCGGACGTGACGCCATACGCGCTCACCGGCTCGATTCTGGCCACCGACCGCACCGCGATCGCCGAGGCGGCCGACCGGCTCCGCTACAGCGCGGGCAATTTCTACATCAACGACAAGCCGACCGGCGCGGTGGTCGGCCAGCAGCCGTTCGGCGGTGCCCGCGCCAGCGGCACCGACGACAAGGCGGGCTCGGTCTTCAACTTGATCCGGTGGGTCTCCACCCGCTCAATCAAGGAGACCTTCGTCCCCCCCACCGACTACCGTTACCCCCATATGGGCTGAAGTGATTCCGGCATCGTGCCGAGGCCGCTGACAGCCCGTCCCCGCCCGGGGCGAGCTCCGCGAGCCACGCGTCCGCGGTAGGGCACCAGCCGTCATCCAGGCCGGCCGTCTCGAGCCCGGTGTGGCCGCCCGGATTAGGGCCTGCGTCGCGCCTGCATTGTTCATGCAGCCCTCGGCCGCGAGCATCGCCGCGACCTGGTCGCCGCAGACCCCGCGCGAGCCGTGGTCGTCACTGTCGGCCTGCCACAGGTACTTGGTGGTCACCGGTCCGCCGCCTCGCCCTGGACCTTCTGATCGCCGTCCGCCGGCAGTTCCCGGGGGACCGGCCTGAACGCGTAGTCCGCGACTATCGCCTGCCCCAGTTCGTCAGGGCCCGCTCCGGTCAGCGGGCCCCCGAGCCGGTCGCGGCGGCGCGCGTGCCAGCCGCTCGCATCGTCGCGGCCGATCTCGTACGCCTCGCCCCAGTGCCACCGCAGCGCATCGAGGGCTTCCCCCTCCCAGGGCTTCAGGCCGTCCCCGGCGCGCTCGGTGCCGTCCCCCACCTTGACCACTCCTTGTCCCGCGTGCCAATGCGTTGTACCGGCAGTCAAACGCAGGCGTCACCTGGCCAGTAAGCGTGTGAAGTTCGCGTCTTCTGGTGGCGGATCCGCACGGTGTGTGAAACCGCTGCATTCGCACGGGGTGTGAACCAGTCGCACGCGCCTGAGGTCGGCAAGTGGCGATTACGCTGAGGATCAGGGCGACAACTCCCGGGAGAACCATGCGAGAGCCGAACATCCTGCTCGACGCGCTCATCGATGAGGCTGGCATGTCGCACGACGGGTTCGCCTCTCGTGTGAACCAGGCGGGAGGCCGCCACGGCCTCGTGCTCCTCTACGACCATGCCTCGGTCCGCCGTTGGATACGTGATGCGACCGTTCCCCGGGGCCAGGTGCCCGAGCTGATCTGCGAGGTTCTCTCGATGCGCCTAGGCCGCACAGTGACCCTGCCGGATGCTGGTCTCGACCGCGGTGCCGCTGAGGGCGACGGGACGCCGCTGGCGAAGGCTGTCGACGCCGCCACGGCGCTGTGGCGCAGCGACTTCAAGCAGGCAGCCGCGCTGCGTGCCGCGCAGCCACTGCAAGGGGCGGCGGCGATTGCCCCGGTTTTCGAGTGGGAGAACCCGCCCGACGACCTCGACGTGGCACGCCGCGCCGGTAACCGGGTCGGGGCCGAGCAAGTCCGGGTGCTGCAGGCCGCCCGGCTCCGGTACGAGCGGATGTACCGGGAAGCCGGCGGTATCCCGGTGCGCCCCCGGATTGTGGAGTTCCTCGCTCAGCATGCCGCCCCGCTCGTCAGGGGGGCCTACGACGACCCGACCGGCCGGGAGCTGTACAGGGGCGCCGGGGGGCTGGCAGCGCTGGCTGGGATCTGCGCCTACGACGCCGACCTACAGGGGATAGCGCAGCGGTACTTCTTCCAGGCGCTGCGCATGGCCAAGGCGTCCGGGGACCGGGGATTCGGCGGGTACGTGATCGCCCTACTCGCGAACCAGGCGCTGTATCGGGGTAGCAACAGGCAGGTGATCCAGTACGCCGAGACTGCGCTGCGCGGTGCCCGCGGCAGCCTGTCCCCGGCGCTGATCACCGACCTGAACGCGCTGCAGGCCAAGGCGTACGCGCGGATCGGTGACCACGGCGGCTGCCATACCTCCATGTCCCGCGCCGAGGACATGTCGGCGCGCATTCGCCCCGGCGAGGAACCCCCGGAGACCAGTTACGTGCAGGTCGGCCTCGTCGAGACGCAGCACGCCGATGCGCTCCGCACCCTCGGCGACCTGACCGCCGCGCGCTCCTACGCCCAGCAGTCCGTCGACGCAGCCGCGCACTCTCACTCCCGCGGACGGGTCCACCGGCTCGCGACCCTGGCAAAGATCCTCGCCTGCCAGGGAGACGCCGAGGCTGCGGCCGAGACGGCAACGGTGATGCTCGACCAGGCGGCAGGCATGGAATCCCGCCGTATCCAGGAGCGCATCGTGCGGGTGCGGGACGCGGTGACAGGGGTGTCCGACGGCCGCGCGGCGACCGAACTCGCAGAGCGGGTTGCAGACATGACCGGAGTGCCCCTGCGGCACCGCTAGGCAGCCTGGGATACTGACGGCCATGCGCTGGACGGTCCGCTCGGAGAAGCCCCTGTACGAGGACGAGTGGCTCGACATCCGGGTCGCGGACGTCGAGCTGCCCGACGGGAGGCACCTCGAGCACCGGCTGATCCGCACGCCGCCCGGCGCGGGCTGCGTTGTAGTCCTGGACGGGCAGGCGCTGCTGCTGTGGCGGCACCGGTTCATCACCGGGACGCAGGGCTGGGAGATCCCGATCGGCAAGATCGAGCCCGGCGAGGATCCCGCGTCAGCAGCGGCCAGGGAAACCGAGGAAGAGACCGGGTGGCGGCCGGGGCCGCTACGTCCCCTGCTCCGCGTGGAGCCGAGCCCAGGGCTGTCCGACTCGGCGCACTCTATCTACCTGGCCGACGGGGCCCAGCGGATCGGCTCGCCGGAGGACGACTTCGAGTCCGACAGCGTGTCATGGGTTCCGCTCGCAAGCGTGCCCTCACTGATCGGCCGCGGGGACATCACGTCAGGCACGACGCTCGCCGCGCTGCTGTACGTGATCGCGTCAGGGCATTAGGACGCGTGACGCCCCCGCCAGTGCCTGACCGGCGGGGGCGTCCTCTTGTCCCGGGAATCCGGCGCTGGGCGGTTCGCGTAACGCGGAGCCGTTACAAAACCCGTCGCGCGAGGGCTTCGCGCGGGGATTTGTGACAGCCCGATCGAATAGCGGTCACCCGCCCGCCAGGGACCTCGTCGGGCGCCGGATTCGGCAGATCCGTGAGCTGGGTCACGGATTCCCGGGCCGGCATCCCTGCGGCGCGCGGGGAGATCGGCGCGGTCGCGCGGTGCGGCTTTCCCTCCCGATAGGGACTTTCCGTCACGCCAGCGCAACAGTCCGGAACCGGCATCGTCACGGCGTATACCGCTCCCGTCGTCGCCACGTCGTTCACGGCAGGGGGTGAATTCCGCGCCCCTCATGACTTTTCGCGCAGGGGGGACCAGACGAGATGACGGATGGCCAGAATCGGGGACAAGCGCCCCAGTACGCGCCTCAGAACTACGGCGAAGGCCAGCCGTGGCAGCCGCAGCAGTACGACCCCTACGCGCACCAGCAGCGCATCGGGGGCGGCCAGCCGCCCTTCCCGCCACAGGGCCAGCCATGGCCGCAGCCCGGATACGACCAGCCGCCATTGGCTCCCCGGCAGCCCGAACCCGGGCCGGGACGGCCGCGTCGGCGCCGGTCATGGCCTGCGCGGCACAAGGCGCTCACCTGTTTCATCGCAGCCGGAGCCATGGTCTTCATTGCCGTCGTCGCCTCGGCCGCCGCGTCGCCGTCATCGTCGAAGCCGACCGCCGATTCGACCCCGGCCGCCGTCGCCACCGCGGTGTCCTCCTCCGCCTCGGCAACGCCCGATTGCCTCACCCAGGCACGGGACTGGGCCAGCGGAGGCGCGGGCCAGACGGTCAGCGCGTTCGGCGCGGACCTCGACTCGTTCGCCACCGCATCCCAGGCCTTCGCCACAGACCTCAGCGCGGGCGGCGCGTCGGCCGGCGACGTCTCGGGCGTCCAGTCCGCCGCCGGCGCCATCCAGTCCGATGCCCAGAGCCTCGAGGCCGCCCCGGGACCAGCCTGCGTCCCCGGCATGCGCGCGAACCTCCTCGCGGCGGCCCGCGACTACTCGACCGGGGCGATCGACGCCAACACCGCCATGAGCGAGTACACGGCCGGGGACATGGGGGTGGCCGTTGGAGACATCGAGGCCGCCAGCAAGGCGATCGGCAGCGCGAACTCGAAGCTCACGGCCGCGAACGCAGCCCTGAGCAAGTTCAACAAGAGCGAGAAAGGGTAATCGGACCGCCCCGGGCAGGCTTCGAAGTGCCGACGCCCCGCCGGGCCGAGCCTGACGGGGCGTGGACGGCCTTGAATCGATGCGGACCGGAACGGACGGATTGCGGGATCTGCTTTTGGCTGACCATACGGTTCTGTACCGTTCCAGACCGCGATGGATGGCAGACTGAGCCCCGTATGGGCTGACGCGATCCGGGTCGGCGGCTCACGAGTGTTTCGCTCGCATGTCTCGTCGCCAGCGAGCCGGCGGCGTGCCGTAGCGGTGCTTGAACGCGCGGCTGAAAGCCGCCTCCGACGTGTAGCCGACTTTCTCCGCGATGAGCGTGACCGGAAGGGACGTGCCGCGGAGCAGGTCGGTGGCGGTGTCCAGGCGTACGTGCGCGAGGTAGGTGGCTGGCGGCTTCCCGACGCGAGCGACGAACCGCGCAGCGAACGCCGACCGGGAAAGGTTGCACGCTCGGGCCAGCTCCTCGACTGTCCAGTCGCGGCCGGGGTCTCGGTGGATAGCGCTCAAGGCCGGACCGATCTGCGGGTCGAGCGCACCGGCCAGCCAGTTCGGTTCGGCGTCCGGGCCAGCGGCCCAGGCGCGCAAAATCTGGATGAAGAGCAGATCGAGGATGCGGGCGACCATCACCGCCGATCCTTGAGAGGGCGATTGCATCTCGAATAGGAGCATCCTGCGGGCCACTTCGAGCCCTTCGAGCGCCGGGCCGCGGGCGCCGCGCAGGATGATCACGGCCGGGAGGCTCGCGAGCAGGTGGCTCGCCTGCGGGTCGCCGATCGTGAATGTTCCGCAGAGCCAGCGCGCCGGCTCGAGTGCGGGCGCGTCGTGCTCGGATGCGTCGGCGCGCACGGTCGCGTGCGCGCGCTTGCCTGCGTCGCTGATGTGGTGCGGGTCGCCGCGCGGGAGCAGGACGACATCGCCGCTACTCACGCGCTCGACGTGCGGGTCGCCCTCGATCCTAAGCACGAGTTCGCCTTCTTCAATGATGTGCAGGGTGCCGATATCGGCGAAGCTGATCGAGAAGGTCCGCGGCGGAGCGTACGCAACGATCCGTTCTCCGCTCAGACGGACGCTCCGGAGCAACTCCGAGAGCAAGTCGTGCGGCTGGCCATGTACGTCGAGGCCGAGCGCGGCGCCCTCCAGCGCTGGAGGATCAGCAAACTCTCGCAGCGGTCGGAGCAAATCAGCTGGCGTAGCTGGACGATCGGCAAGATGTTCAGGCGGAGCGGTCATTGTCCCTGTGCATTCCTCGGAATAGGCTCAATCAACAGTGAATGGAGCGACCAATCGGACGGGCTTGGGTCCAGATTGGGGCGCACTGTCAGGTGTCAACTTCTTCCATTGGCGAAACAACCGTGCCGTCGGAAGTTCACCCGACATTCTCATCCAGATCTGGGTCCGCTCGCTTGCGTTGACTTTATCGCACCGGACAGACGTAACTCGACCAGAAGGAAACAGAACCCATGACATCGACAGCTGGTGACGCTGGGCAGGACAAGCCGACCAAGATCAGCTTCGTCTATTCCAACCCCACCGACCCGGCCGCCTTCGAGGTGGCTTACCCCGAGCAGCTTGAGCTGGCGCGGAAGCTCCCCGGCCTGACTCGGCTCCAGACGTCGAAGGTCTGGCCTAAGGAAGACGGCAGCCCGACCCCGGCATACCGACTGTTGGACCTGTACTTTACCGACTACGCGGCGGCCAGCGCCGCCGCCGCAGAGGCGGGCGCCCTTGTCGGCGCTACCCTCGAGCACGCCACCGGAGGCGTAGTGATCGCATTCGCGGAGGTCCTCGAGGACGCCTAGCTAGAGATCCTTGGTACGGCAGCCGCACTTGGGGTTCTGACCTGCGGGTCCCTGGCGCCGGCATAAAGGGCAGCCGCCTGTCGATTCCATTGTTTGTGCTGACAACTGGATCGAAGGCGGCTGCTGCCGTCACGATAGGCGCGGGAACGGCGCTGCAATTACCAAGGGACGGCCATCCCTGAATCATTCAGCCAGCGTAATTAGATAGGTCAGTTAGAATATTTCCTCCGGCTATAGCATGTTCCCGCTGGCTGTGGCGGCTTCGATGCTGGCCCACAGTACGGGGTTCGGAGAGGAGCGGGCCGCCTACACGGCCGGCGGCAGATCATCGACCAGTTCATCCGCTGGTACCTGCCCAGGCCCGGCGCGAAGCTGCCCGAGTGGCCCGCCCTGGACGCGCGGGGGAGCCGCAGCGGGGAGCCAACGGCCAAGAATCGGAGCGGACCGGAATGGACGGATCGCGGCGAACTTTGGCTGGCCATACGGTTCTGTACTGTGCCGGACCGACCTGGATGGCAGACTTACCCACATATGGGCTGACTTTTCGCGGCGGCCGACGGGCCGCCGCGGGCTGCGGGTCCAGGGGGGATGGGGGGGAGCCCCCCACGCGGGAAAGTTGTAGCCCCCCATGCTGGGGAGACCGGAGGCGCGCGATTCACCGGCTTGTGCTGTGGAATATCGACCAGACGCTGCTCGATGTCACGAAGGTCACCCGGGTTGCCTACGCCGAGGCGTTCGCCGCGATCACCGGTCGGCCGCTGGTCCAGTTGCCGCAGATGGTCGGCTACACCGAGCCGGAGATCTTCTTCGACGCGCTCGGCCGCAACGGCGTCAGCCTGCGCGCGGACGGGGACTCCGAGCGGTTGATCGCCCCGTTCGGCGCTGAGTTCGCGACCCGGCTGGCCGCCCGCAAGAACCAGCTCGCCGAGCAGGGCGCCCTGATGCCCGGCGCGGCCGAGGCCGTCAAGGCGGTTGCCGGACTGACCAACGTTGTCCAGTCGGTGCTCACCGGATCGAGCCGACCGAACGCGATGCTCAAGCTCCGTGCCTTCGGCCTCGACCGCTACCTCGACCTGGCGATCGGCGGCTTCGCCGGCTCAGAGGTCTACCCGAAGGGGGCGCTGCTGCGGGCCGCCCGACTGCGCGCCGAGGAGAAGTACCGGGCGAGCTTCGCCGAGACGGCGACCATCTACGTCGCCGACTCGCCTCGCGACGTCGAGGCCGCCAAGATCGGCGGTGCCACCTCGGTCGCGGTGGCCAGCGGCCGCGCTTCCAGCGCCGAACTGCGCGACGCCGGGGCCGATGTGGTCCTCCGCGACCTCACTGACTCCAAAGCGCTCATATCCCTCATTACGACATCGATGTCTGGCTAGCCGTTAACCCGGAAATGGCGTTCGCGTCCGTTTCGGGTTCTAGGCTGTAGGTAGGAGGGCATAGCAGCGCGCTTGAGGGGATCCTCAGTGCGCTCGCAGTGACAGATGGTGATCATCGCAAACTCACGCTAGCGCCCGCCGCGCCCAGACGCGGCGGGCCGCCGCATGCCCGAGTGCACCTACTCAAGGCCAGGCACAATGACGTGCCACCAGCGGCCATCACGAAGGAGTGGACGAGTAATGCCGGAACGCGCGGACGAGGCAACGATGCTCACCGGCGACATCAGGGACGACACGAGAACGGCGCTGCTGGCGAAGGCGGCCGCACTCTGGGCGGATGACGGGCCGGGTGCTGAGGGCGGCGGGGCGGGCACTCAGGGTGGCTGGGCGGGCACTCAGGGTGGCGGGGCGGGCTATGGAACTGTCGGCACGGCCGATGACCGGTTCGCCTTCCTGACCGCGTATTACCGGCGGGTGGCCCTTGAGGACCTGATCGCGGCCGGCCCGGACCGGCTGGCCGAGACGGCCGCACGACAGGCCGCGTTCGGCGCGAACCGCCCGCAGGGCCGTCCGGTCGTCGGTGTCCGCCCGGCGCAGTCGAACACCGGGGTCAGCCGCTCGCTCACCGCCGCCGGAACCGTCGTCGACATCGTCACCGACGACATGCCTTACCTGGTCGACTCGGTGACGATGGAGCTCAACCGGCACGCCGCCGACATCCGGCTGATCGTGCACCCGATGCTCGTCGTGCGCAGGGACGTGGCCGGCACGGCGCACGCGATCGCCCCCGCAGGCGACGGCCCGTCCGAGGCCCGGCCGGTCGGTGCCAGCCTGCCCGGCGGCGCCGGCTCGTCGGCCCACGGCGAGGTGCTAGGCGGCGACGGATCGGTCCGCGAGTCGTGGATCCACGTCGAGCTCGGCCAGGTGGCGGACGAGCAGCGCCTGGCCGCAGACCTGCGCCGTGTCCTCGATGACCTGCGGGTCGCGATGGAAGACCAGCGCCGGATGCGCGGTGCCGCCCGTGAACTCGTCGAGGCGCTGACCGATGGCGGCCCGGAGGAGGCGGAGGCGAGCGAACTGCTCGCCTGGCTGGCGGCCGGGCACTTCACCTTCCTCGGCTACCGCCGGTATGACCTGGTCAGGTCGGGTGACGCGAAAGCGGCGAACGAGGCCGCGCTCAAGCCGGTCCCCGGCACCGGGCTTGGCATCCTCCGCCACGACGGCGCCGACTCGTTCGCCGTCACCCCGCCCAAGAGCCGGGCGGACCAGCGCCGGGCGCCGCTGCTCGTGCTGGCCAAGTCGTCCACGCCGTCCACCGTCTACCGGCCGAGCTACCTGGACTACGTGGCGGTCCGCACGTTCGATCAAGCGACCGGGGAAGTGACCGGCGAGTACCGGTTCCTCGGCCTCTACACGCAGGCTGCCTACACCGAGTCGATCACCCGCATCCCCGTGCTCCGTCGCAAGCTCGACGCGGTGCTCGCCGCCGCCGGGCTGGCCGACGACAGCCACGACGGCAAGGCGCTCATCGAGATCCTCGAGGGGTACCCGCGCGAAGAGCTCTTCGAGATCAGCGCGGAGCAGCTCACCCCGATCGCGCTGGCGGTGCTCGGGCTCGGCGAGCGCAAGCAGGTCCGCCTCTTCCTCCGCCCCGACGCCTACGGCCGGTACGTGTCCTGCCTGATCTACCTGCCCAGGGACCGTTACACCACCGAGGTGAGGCTGCGCGCCCAGGAGATCCTGAGGGCCGCCTTCGGCGGCGACTCGGTGCACTACAGCGCGATGGTCGGCAACTCTGCGCTGGCCCGGCTGCACGTGGTGGTGCGCGGCGCGCCCGGCCGCCCGCTCGCGGTGGTCGACCAGGCCGAGCTACAGGCGCAGATCGCGACCGCGGTCCGCTCCTGGGACGAGGACCTCGCCGCGGAGGCCGAGCGTCAGCTCGGCCCCGACCGCGCCGCCGCCGTGTTGCGCAGCTGCAACGACGGCGGCATCCCGGAGACCTACAAGGCCGACACCACTCCGGCCGAGGCGGTGGAGGACCTTTCGGTAGTGCTGCGGCTGCAGGAGGGCGACGGCACGTTCGACATCCGCCTTTCGACTTGCTCGGACGGGCCGTGGCGAGTGCGGCTGTACCGCCTTACCCCGATCACGTTGTCGGACGTGCTACCACAGTTGCAACACATGGGGCTCGAGGTGCTTGAAGAGCACCCGTACGAGTTCGCGGGAACCAACCGTCCGTTCTGGATCTATGACTTTGGTCTCCGCCGGACGCGGGGCGGTCAGCTTTCGGCGGCGCAGTCCACCGCGGCGTGCACCGGCTTCGAGTCGGCGCTCGGCGCGCTCTGGCGCGGCCAGGCCGAGGACGACGAGTTCAACGGCCTGGTGCTCGACGCCGGGCTGACCTGGCGGCAGGTCGTGCTGCTGCGCGCGTACGCGCGGTACCTGCGGCAGGCCGGAACCCGGTTCAGCCAGAGCTACCTGCAGCGGGTGCTCCGCTCCAACCCGGCGATCACCCGGTTGCTTGTGCGGCTCTTCGAGTCCCGGTTCGAACCGGTCTGGCAGGACGGGGCGGAAGAGCGGTGCACGGCGATCGGCGAAGAGCTGCGCTGCTCGCTCGACGATGTGGTGAGCCTCGACCACGATCGGATCCTCCGCTCCTACCTCGCGCTGATCGAAGCGACCCTGCGCACCAACTACTTTCAGCTCATGGGGGACGGCGAGCGCGCGCCATACCTGGTGCTCAAGCTGGCGCCTGACCGAGTCCCCGGCGTGCCCGCGCCGAGGCCCAAGTTCGAGATCTTCGTGTACTCGCCGCGGATTGAGGCGGTCCACCTGCGGTTCGGCGCGGTCGCTCGCGGCGGTCTGCGCTGGTCCGAACGCCCTGAGGACTTCCGCACCGAGGTGCTCGGCCTAGTCAAGGCGCAGGAGGTGAAGAACTCGGTCATCGTGCCATCCGGCGCGAAGGGCGGATTCGTCTGCAAGCGGCTGCCCGACCCGGCCGACCGCGAGGACTACCAGGCCGAGGTGCTGGCCTGCTACCGGACGTTCATCAGCGCCATGCTGGACATCACCGACAACATCGTCGGCGACCTGGTGGTGCCGCCGGTCGGCGTGGTCCGGCTCGACGGCGACGACCCGTACCTGGTGGTGGCCGCGGACAAGGGAACCGCGACCTTCTCCGACGTGGCCAACGACATCGCTGGCCGGTACGGCTACTGGCTCGGTGACGCGTTCGCCTCCGGCGGCTCGGAGGGGTACGACCACAAGAAGATGGGCATCACCGCGCGCGGCGCCTGGGAGTCGGTCCGCTGGCACTTCGCATCGCTGCGGCTCAACCCGGATACCGACGACTTCACCGTGGTCGGCGTCGGCGACATGTCCGGCGACGTTTTCGGCAACGGCATGCTGCTGTCGCGGCATATCAAGCTGGTGGCCGCGTTCGATCACCGGCATGTGTTCATCGACCCGTCGCCGGACCCGACGGTCAGCTTCGCCGAGCGGCAGCGCCTCTTTGACCTGCCTCGGTCGTCTTGGGCCGACTACGATCCCTCGCTGATCTCCCGGGGTGGGGGCGTGTGGCCGCGGTCGGCGAAGTCGGTGCCGATCTCCGCGCAGGCCCGCGGGGCGCTCGGCCTAGACGATTCTGTCAGCGCCCTCTCGCCCGACGAGCTGATCTCGGCGATCCTGCGCGCGCCGGTTGACCTGTTCTGGAGCGGCGGCATCGGCACCTACGTGAGGGCGTCGCAGCAGACGGACGCCGATGCGGGGGACCGATCCAACGACGCGGTGCGCATCTCCGCCACCGAATTGCGGGCGCGGGTCGTCTCCGAGGGCGGCAACCTCGGGCTCACCCAGGCCGCGCGGATCGAGTACGCGCTCGGCGGCGGCCTGGTGAACACCGACTTCATCGACAACTCGGCCGGGGTGGACACCTCCGACCACGAGGTCAACATCAAGATCCTGCTGGCCGGCGCGATCGCCAGCGGCGAGATTCGGACAGACGAGCGCGGCGGGCTGCTGCACGGGTTGACCGACGAGGTCGCAGCGCATGTGCTCCGGCACAACGACGGCCAGAACATGGCGCTTGCGGTCGGCCGCTACCAGGCACCCCGGCTGCTCCACGTGCACGCCCGCTACCTCCGCCAGCTCGCTCGGCAGAACCGGGTATCGCTGGAGCGCGACGGGCTGCCGGGAGACAAGGAGATCGCCGCGCGGCGGTCGGCCGGCACCGGGCTGACCACGCCCGAGCTCGCACTGCTGCTCGCGCACACCAAGATCACCGCCGGGCAGCAGGTGCTCGCATCCGACCTGCCCGACGATCCGGCCCTCCGGTCCTGGCTAGCCGAGTACTTCCCCGCACCGCTGCGGGAGCGGTTCGCTGACCAGCTCGGCGTCCACCGGCTGCGCCGGGAGATCATCACCACCTCGGTGATCAACGAGATGGTGGACACCGGCGGTTCCACGTTCCTGTTCCGGCTGGGCGAGGAGACCGGGCTGCCGGTGGCCGACATCACCCGGGCGTGGCTGGTGGCCAGCGGGGTCTTCGGCATGCGGGCGTTCTGGCAGCAGGTGCGGGAGCTGGAGGGCGTGGTTGACTCCGGCGCGCGGATCGCCATCGTCCTCGAGGCACGCAAGCTGGTGGAGCGGGCGACCAGGTGGCTGCTGGTGAACCGGCGCTCGCCGTTCGGCATCGCCGAGACGGCTGGCTTCTTCGCCGGGGGCGTCGCCGAGGTCCGTTCGGCCATCCCGAAGCTGCTGTCCGGGCGGGACCTGGTCGGCTATGAGGAGCGGCGCACCTCATTCACCGGGCGCGGCGTGCCCGCGGACCTCGCCGCCGAGGTCGCGGCGATGGTGCCGTCGTACTCGGCGTTCGACATCGTGACGAGCGCGGCGGACAGCGGGCGTGGCGTCGCGGAGACCGCGGCGGCCTACTTCGCCCTCGCGGACCGGCTGCAGCTCGGCCGCCTGCGCGACCTGATCGTCGCGCTGCCCCGGGAGGACCGCTGGGCGGCCATGTCCAGGTCGGCGCTGCGCGATGACCTGTACGCCGCCCACGCGGCGCTGACCAAGGACGTCCTCGCTGGCGGCGGGTCGGCCGGCATCGACGCGGGGGATCGCGTGGAGGCCTGGGAGCAGCGGAACTCCGATGCCGTCTCGCGGGCAGCGGCAACGCTCGCGGAGATCTGGGAAAGCGACCGGTTCACCTTCACCACGCTCTCGGTGGCGGTCCGCACCATCAGGACATTGGTCGCTTAGTTCGCGGCCAAGCGGCGGGTTATCGGACACCATCCCAAAGACGGCCGACCCGACGGGCTCGCGTGCGCCGCGTGAGGGGGTCGTCCCCGGATCGCATCGCCGGGGTCCCCAGCCGGGTGGCGGTGAGTCAGGAGGCGGTCGCATAGTTGAGGCCGCCGCCGACGGCTATAACCTGGACTTTGGATGAGCCGGCGGGCGGGTCGATGGCGGCGAAGGAGAAGAGATCCTGCGCCTCAAGCTTTGTCCGAGGGGCCGGCTGGCCGGCCGGGAGCAGGGGCGACAGGTTATGGGGGACCTCGATCGGCGCGCCCGCATCGATCGGGTCGCCCTTGTTGATGTAACTCGGGGTCGCGACCGTGCTGTTCAGGTACATGGCGTAGAAGACAAGGGCGCCGCCATCGGCGGTGCGCAGCGCGAAGGCGGGGTACGCGGTGCCCTCCATGTCCCACTGGTAGATGTCGCCGCTAGGTACCTGCAGGCCGGTGCCTGAGCGGTCGCGGTAGGCCTGGTACATCGTGGTGGTCAGCGGCCCGGCCGCTACTGCCTTGGCCGCGGCGCTGGCCGGACCGTCATCGACCACGGCCGCCTGCAGCGGGCCGGTGGCGTAGGGCTGCGCCAGCAGGTCGGTCGAGGTGAGAGGCACCCGCGGGATGTCGCCGTTGCCGTCCATGGTCAGGCGCGGCATCGTCATGCCCGCGGGGAACTGCGACAGGCTGGCCAGCTGCCATGGCCCGGTGGCGGTGGCCTGCTCGAAAAGCATGAGCGCGGGGCCGTCGGCGGGCACCTGTACCCCGCCGATCGAGGTGACGGCGTCCTTGGCGGGCTTGACCCCTCGGGTCACGTCGGCGACGAAGAAGCGCGGGTAGCCGGCAGGCTCGGGTAGGTAGAACGTCGGGGTGCCGTAAGTGTACTGGCCGTAGTCCGGGCGGCCGGAGAAGCACCCTGCGCCGGTGGACGACTCACCTGCGGGCGACGTCGTGCTGCAGGCAAACGCCCCGCTGCCGATCCCGGCGGGGGCCTTGAGTGCCGCCTTGAGGACCGACTGCTGCGCGCCGGTCACCACGGACAGCGCCAGCGTGCCGTCATCGGTCCGGATTGCCTTGGCGGTGGTGGCGACGTAGGTGTTGAAGGCCCGGCTGGCCTGCGCCGTGGTGACGGCCGCAGCGACACTCGCGGGCGTAGTTGCGCTGGTGCTGCTGGTGCCTGCGGTCGCTGAGGCGCAGCCGGCGGCGGCCAGCGCCGCCGCTAGGACGAGCGCCGGGCCGGCAACCAGCCGACGCCAGCGCAGGGGAGATGCAGATGCCACAGATGGGGAGGATACCGCGTGCAAAGCGGCCTTCAGAGCGTGCTGGATACGCTGACAGGCCCTTATTCGCGTAGGCTTTCCCGCATGGCAGCCACCGATCCCGCCGATGAGATACCGGAACTGTCGTCCAAGCTGGACAGCATCGAGTCAGTAGTCGATCCAGCGGCGATGCGCACCGAGGCCGCGGACCTGCGCGACCAGTCCGCCGACCCGGCGCTCTGGGAGGACCAGACGCGCGCGCAGCAGGTCACCAGGCGCCTGTCGTACCTGGAAGGCGAGCTTGGCCGGATGGAAAGCCTGCGGCAGCGCCTTGATGACGCCCGGGTGCTGTTCGAGCTTGCCGACGACGAGCACGACCAGTCCGCCAGGGACGAGGCGATCGGCGAGCTCGCCGCGGTGCGCAAGGACATCGACGCGCTCGAGGTCCGCACTCTGCTAAGCGGCGAGTACGACCTCCGCGAGGCGCTGATCACTATCAACTCGCAGGCGGGGGGCGCGGACGCGGAGGACTTCGCGGGGAACCTGCAGCGCATGTACCTGCGCTGGGCGGAGCGGCACAAGTACCCGACCGAGGTCTACGACGTCTCCTACGGTGAGGCTGGCATCAAGTCCACCACGTTCGCGGTGCGGGCGCCGTACGCCTACGGCACGCTCCGCGGCGAGCAGGGCACGCACCGGATGGTCCGCATCTCCAAGTACGACAACCAGGGCCGCCGCCAGACCTCGTTCGCCGGGGTCGACGTGCTGCCGGTGGTGGAGCAGACCGATCACGTGGACATCCCCGACGACGAGCTCAGGGTTGACGTGTTCCGGTCCTCCGGGCCGGGCGGCCAGGGCGTCAACACCACCGACTCGGCGGTGCGGATCACCCATCTGCCGTCCGGGATCGTGGTCTCCTGCCAGAACGAGCGGTCCCAGATCCAGAACAAGGCCTCGGCGATGGCCGTGCTCCAGGCCAAGCTCCTCGAGCGGCGGCGCGAGCAGGAGGCGCAGGAGATGGCCGCGCTGAGGGGCGACGGCGGCCGCGCCTGGGGATCGCAGATCCGCAACTACGTGCTCTACCCGTACCAAATGGTGAAGGACCAGCGGACGGCATACGAGACCACGCAGGCGGAGGCCGTGCTCGACGGCGAGATCGATGACTTCATCGACGCCGAGATCCGCTGGCTGCGCAAGAACGAGAGGGGCGAGTAACAGCTGACAAGGGCGAGTAACCGCTGGAGCCCGCCGGCTACGGGACCACGTGAGCGGCGATGAGGAGCCCGAGGAGCAGAAGCAGTGCGGCGGCGAGGAGAAGCTGCGGGGTGAGGGTCAGGCCGTGGTGGTGGACGTGGGCGCGGGCGGCGCGGCAGACCGAGCAGCGGCCCTCGACCACTGGTCCTGCGCAGTTGGCGCAGATCAAGTGCTCGCAGCTCATCTCAAATCCCTTCCGGTAGCGGTGCCCCGGCGCACTTGGCGTGATGTGGAGCCTTAGCGGCCAGTTTCCCCCTAGACTGTTCCCTGGCCAACCCAGGCTACCCGTAAGTTGCCCGGCTCGGCGGAAATACCCGTGTGGCGGCCGACCTGCGCCGACACGCTGATGGCCGGGCATACCACAGCCCTTCATCGAGAGATCGTGTGATGGCCCCGTGATCGAGTTCCAGAACGTCACCAAGGTCTACCCGAGCCAAACTCGGGCCGCCCTAGAGAACGTCGACCTGACGGTCAACAAGGGGGAGTTCGTCTTCCTCGTGGGGCCGTCCGGCTCTGGCAAGTCCTCGTTCCTCCGGCTGATCCTCCGCGAGGAGCGCCCGAATGAAGGCAGGATCCTCGTCGCAGGCAACGACCTGGCGCGCCTCACGAACTGGAAGGTCCCGGCGCTGCGGCGCAAGATCGGCTGCGTGTTCCAGGACTTCCGGCTGCTGCCGAACAAGACCGTCGAGCAGAACGTGGCCTTCGCGCTCGAGGTGATCGGCAAGCCGCGGCGGTTCACCCGCCGCGTCGTCCCCGAGGTGCTTGACCTGGTGGGCCTGGAGGGCAAGCACGACCGGATGCCCGACCAGCTCTCCGGTGGCGAGCAGCAGCGGGTCGCGATGGCGCGCGCGTTCGTCAACCGGCCAATGATCCTGCTGGCCGACGAGCCCACGGGGAACATCGACCCGGCGACCTCGATCGGCATCATGAAGGTCCTCGACCGGATCAATCGGACAGGGACGACGGTCGTCATGGCCACCCACGACGCCGCGATCGTCGACTCAATGCGCAAGCGAGTGATCGAGCTTGAGTACGGCAAGGTGGTCCGCGACCAGAACCGCGGCGTCTACGGCCAGGCCTACTAGTTTTCCGCGCCCCGCCCCGACGGTATTACCGCCTGCTTACCGGTGCCTCGATCGACGGCACATGACTTACCAGGGATGAGATAAGGCCAGTATGCGTTCAAACTTCGTGTTCCAGGAGATCTGGGTTGGGCTGCGCCGGAACCTCACCATGACCGTGGCGCTCATCGTCGTGGTGGCGATCAGCCTCTCCCTGCTCGGCACGGGCCTGCTCTTCGTCAAGCAGGTCGATCGCACGCGTACGTACTGGCAGAGCCAGGTCGAGATCTCCGTCTACCTCTGCTACAAGGGCGACATCAACCCCAGCTGCCACGGCGCGATTACCGCGGCCCAGCAGCAGGGGCTCACGCAGCGGCTTGACGCCATGCCGCAGGTCGAGAACGTTGAGTACGTGTCGCAGCAACAGGCGTACACGCTGTTCCAGTCGGCGATGTCCAATGAGCAGTCGCTCGTCTCGACCGTCACGGCGAGCGAGCTGCCACCGTCGCTTGAGGTCAAGCTGCGGAACCCGTCGGCCGACTACGCCATCGTGTCGAGCGCGGTCCAAGGGGCGCCGGGCGTCGATTCGGTGATCGACGAGATGACGATCCTCGACAAGTTCTACCGGCTGCTCGACGGCCTGCGGAACGCGGTCATCGTGGTGGCGCTGATCCTGGTCGTCGCCGCAGTGCTGCTCGTGGCCAACACGATCAGGCTCTCCGCGTTCAACCGGCGCAGAGAGACGGGCATCATGCGGCTCGTGGGCGCCTCCGACTTCTACATTCAACTGCCGTTCCTGCTTGAGGGCGTGATCGCCGGGCTGTTCGGCTGGGTGATCGCCGCAGCGCTGCTCGTCGGGGTGAAATCGCTGCTGCTCAACAACTTGCAGCAGTACTTCAGTTACAACGTAGGGCTGTCCACGGCGGACCTGGTCGAGGTCATCGTGTTCGCGATGATCGTCGGCGTGGCGCTCTGCGGCGTCACGGCATTTGTGACTCTCCGCCGCTACCTGCGGGTCTAGCCCTTCGGTGGCCTGCCCGAGGCTGGCCGCACCCGCCCATGCGGCGCTCTTGCGCTGCGCGGCCCTGCGCGGCCGCCGTACGCTAGCCGGAGGAAGGCCGACAGGAGACACGTGGCACGCGAGCAGGGAAACAAGATCATCGCCTCGAACCGGCGGGCCCGGCACGACTATGCCATCGAGGAAACGCTGGAAGCCGGGGTCGCGCTCACCGGCACCGAGGTCAAATCACTGCGCTCCGGTCGCGCGTCCCTGGTGGATGGGTTCGCTCAGGTCGTTGACGGGGAAGTCTGGCTACATAACGTTCATATTCCGGAGTACACCCAGGGAACGTGGACGAACCATTTGCCCAGGCGGACCAGGAAACTGCTGCTGCACCGAGGGGAGATCGAGCGACTGGTCCGTAAAACGTCGGAGCAGGGGCTGACGCTGGTCCCGCTGTCGCTCTACTTCAAGGACGGCAAAGTCAAGGTGGAGCTAGCACTTGCCCGCGGTAAACGGACATATGATAAGAGACAGGACCTGGCCAAGAAAGACGCGGCCAGGGAGGTTGAACGTACCATTCGGCGACGACGGTGACTCCGGAGGCTGATGGTGACTGCGCGCTCTCGTGAGCGGGGTAGCCACGCCTGGCCGACCCCGGGGTTATAGCCTGCCGTTCCCGATCCACGGGCTTGGCACGCAGAACCCGGTGAGGCCTGTCGGTGATGACGGGGTAGCTGGTCCCGTCGCACCGGGGGTTTCGCGTGCGCCGGAAGCGCCGGTCGACCCCGGAGTGCCCGGCGTACCGGGCAGGTCGGCCAGGCCGGCCGGGCCGGCCACTCAGCCGTCCCCAGGTTCCGCTTCGCGCTCCGGCGGCAGCCGGCATCGCAAGGCGCCGGAGCGGAAGTCCCTGCTCTCCGGCAAGCAGCGGATGGCCGCAGTCCTTGCGCTCGTGGTGGCCGCGCTCGCTGTGGGGTTCACGACCGGGTTCGGCAGCGAGCAATCCGCTGAGCCCGGCCGTGCAGGCATTCCTGCTCGAGTGGCAGCAGGGCAAGTACGCGCAGGCGGCCGCGCTGACAGACGGCAACGTCGACCGGGTCACCACCGAGCTTGCCGCGGCTTACACCGATGTCGATGCGACGAACGCGTTCTTCGCCATGAAGTCCGTCTCGCAGCACGGGTCCACGGCAGTGGCCGAGTACCAGGCGACCGTGGACCTGGCGCAGCCGGGGGAGCAGTGGACCTACACCGGGCAGTTCCTGCTAACCTCGGTCGGCGGCCACTGGGTAATCGACTGGGCGCCACAGGTCATCAACCCGGGTCTCGCGGCGGGGGACCGGCTCGCGGTGCTGACCAGCTTCCCGCAGCGCGCACAGATCACCGACATGACCGGCCAGCCACTGGTCGGCGAGTCCGCCGACTACCACGTCGGCGTGTACCCGGCGCGGCTCGCCAACGAGACGGCGACCGCCGCGAAGTTCAGCGCGGCCACCGGGCTCGACGTGCAGCAGGTGCTTGGCGAGATTCAGGCCGCGCCACCGAACTCCTTCCTCTCGCTGCTCACCCTCCAGCCGGACGCGTTCACCGCGCAGTGGCCGGCGCTGGCCAAGGTGCCGGGACTCGGCTACGTGCTGCGAACGGAGCGGCTGTTCGATTCGCTTGCGCAGCAAACGGTCGGCGACGTCGGCACCGAGATCTCCCCCGTGCTGCGCAGCGAGGGGGCGGCGTACCAGCCCGGCATGACCGTGGGGCAATCCGGCCTTGAGCAGGCCTACCAGGACGACCTGGTCGGCACGCCGACCACCTCGGTCGTCGTGCTGAACTCGGCCGGCGCGCGGGTCGCGACGCTGTGGAGCTCACCCGGCCACGCGGGCACGCCGGTGCAGACGACACTGAGCACCAAGGACCAGGAGGCCGCCGTCGCGGCCCTGGCACATCGGCCCGGTTCCGGCGAGATCGTCGCCGTGGACGCGCGCAACGGTGATATCCGTGCGCTCGCGTCGCGCCAGTTGGGTGCCACCCGGCTCCCGTCCGCGCTGAACGGCAAGGTAGCGCCGGGCATGTCCTTCAGCATCGTGTCCGCGGCGGCGCTGCTGTCCGACGGCATCCCTGAGAACGAGGCGCTGCCCTGCCGCCCGACGACCACTGTCGGCGGCGTTACGTTCAGCTACCAGGCCACCACGTCGACCACTTCGACGTTCGCGTCGGATTTCGCCGCCGGCTGCGGGACGGCGTTTGCGACCTTGTCGCAGACGCTCAGCGCGAGCCAGCTTACCTCCGTGGAGCGTGCCTTCGGCATCGGCTCGTCGTGGAACCTAAGGGTGGCGTCCTTCTCTGGTTCGGCCGCGACGGCCTCGGGCGCGGCGGATCTGGCCGCGCAGACGATCGGCCAGAGCGGGGTGCTGATGAGCCCGCTCGGGATGGCGATGGTGGCCGCCGAGGTCGACTCGGGTGTCGGCCGGCCGCCTCAGCTCGTCGTCGGAGGCACGCCAGCCGCCTGGTCGATGCCGCTGTCGGCTTCGAGCCTCGCCGAGCTCAGGCAGCTGATGCGGCTGGCCGTCGTCTCTGGGGCGGCGCATCCGGCCGAGCTGCCGGGTGCGCAGGTTTACGGTCAGGCAGGCACGGTCAAGACCGCCGCGCACTCGTACCTGAGCTGGTTCGTGGGCTACCGCGGCGACATGGCGGTGGCGGCCATCGAGACCGGAACCACGGCCGACCAGGCGGCTGCGGCGCTGGCCGGCGCCTTCCTGAAGACGGTCGGCTAGCGGTCCACGCTTGCGTGTGGCACACAGCGCGTAGGTGTGGCAGACTAGCGTCCGTGGCGACCGGCCTGATTATCGGCGGGCGCGTCGGCAGCTAGGGTTACGAACCTAGTCGCGGCCAGCGGACGAGAAACGCAGGCCACGGTGCCGATGCGCAGACCTCTCGCGTTCCGCGGGGGGTCTTTTTGTTTGCCCAGCCCCCGCCAGCCAAGCGATACGGAAGAAACGGACTCCCGCAATGCCCGACGACCAGTTTCACGTCTACGACACCACCCTGCGCGACGGCGCGCAGCAGGAGGGCCTGAACCTCACGGTTGCCGACAAGCTGGTGATCGCCGCGCACCTGGACCGTCTCGGCGTCGGGTTCATCGAGGGGGGCTGGCCGGGTGCCATTCCGAAGGACACCGAGTTCTTCCGCCGTGCGCAGACCGAGCTTAACCTCAGCCGCGCCACGCTCGCAGCGTTCGGCTCGACCCGCAAGGCGGGCGTCAATGCCGCCGACGACCCGCAGGTCGCCGCCCTCCGCGAGTCGCGCGCCCCCGTCGTGACTTTGGTAGCCAAGAGCCACGACCGTCACGTCGAGCTGGCGCTGCGCACCACGCTCGACGAGAACCTCGCGATGATCGCCGACACGGTGCGCCACCTGAAGCAGGAGGGCCAGCGCGTCTTCCTCGACGCCGAGCACTTCTTCGACGGCTACCGGGCCAACCCGGCTTACGCCGTCGAATGTGTCCGGGCCGCCGCCGAGGCCGGCGCCGACGTGATCGCGCTCTGCGACACCAACGGCGGCATGATGCCGACCGAGCTCGGCGACATCGTCCGCGAGGTGGCCCTCGCGAGCGGCGCGAGACTGGGCATCCACTGCCACGACGACACCGGCTGCGGCGTCGCCAACACCCTGGTCGCGGTGGAGGCCGGGGTCACCCACGTGCAGGGGACAGCGAACGGCTACGGCGAGCGGTCCGGCAACGCGAACCTGTTCAGCGTGGTCGCCGGCCTCCAGCTCAAGAAGGGCAGCACCGTACTCGACGGCGACGGTATCCGCGAGATGACGCGGATCGCCCACGCCATCAGCGAGGTCACCAACGTCACGCCCGACAGCCACCAGCCCTACGTCGGCCTGTCCGCGTTCGCGCACAAGGCCGGGATCCACGCCTCCGCCGTCCGCGTCGACCCGATGCTCTACCAGCACATCGACCCCGAGCTTGTCGGCAACGACATGCGGATGCTGGTCTCCGACATGGCCGGCCGGGCCACGGTGGAGCTGAAGGGCCGCGAGCTCGGCTTCGACCTGTCCAGCAGCAAGGAGGTCATCGGCCGGGTCACCGACAAGGTCAAGGAGCTTGAGGCGCGCGGGTACTCCTTCGAGGCGGCGGACGCGTCGTTCGAGCTGCTCCTGCGCGACGAGCTGGCCGGCGAGCGGCGGCGGCACTTCACCGTCGAGTCGTGGCGGGTGATCGTCGAGCAGCGCGCGGATTCCGATGGGGCCACAGTCACGAGCGAGGCGACGGTCCGGCTGGTCGCCAAGGGGGAGCGGCTCGTCGCGGTAGGCGAGGGCAATGGCCCGGTGAACGCGCTGGACCGGGCGCTGCGATCCGCGCTGGAGCAGACCTTCCCAGAGCTCGCCACCCTGGAGCTCACCGACTTCAAGGTGCGCATCCTGGAGGGCACGTCCGGCACCGGGGCGATCACCCGGGTGCTCATCGAGTCAAGCGACGGCGCGGGCGACAGCTGGTCCACCGTCGGCGTGGACGAGAACGTCATATCCGCCTCCTGGCACGCCCTGGAGGAGGCCGTCAGCTACGGCCTGCTCCGGGCCGGCCGAATCCCTGACTGAGCCGGGCCGCGCTCCCGGTCATGACGAGCCCCAGACGCCAGAAACGGGGCAGAGACGCGGAGCACGGAACCGTTAAGTACGACTGATTTGCGACCCCGATCGCGGACCTGGCGTCCGCGGGCATACCTTAGGCACATGGACGACAAGGAGATCATGACCCGGATCAGCGGGCTGATCGAGACCGAGCACGAGCTCCGCGATCAGCTTGCCGAAGGCAAGCTCAGCTCGGAACAGGAGCGGGAGCGGCTACGTTCTGCGGAAGAGGCGCTTGACCAATGCTGGGACCTGCTGCGCCAGCGGCGGGCGAGGCGGCAGTACGGGGAGAACCCGGACGAGGCCGCCGTGCGCCCGTCACCCGAGGTGGAGGGCTACCAGCAGTAACCGCGAAGGAGCATCGTGCGTATCGCGAGGTTCGGCAAGGGCGATGGCGTCGCCTACGGCGTCGTTGACGGGAAGTCCGGGCAGCCACAGACGATCGCCGAACTTTACGGGCATCCGTTCGGCATCGACCCGGCAGGTGTTCGGTTTACGGGTGAGCGGTATCCCTTGGCGGAGGTGCGGCTGCTTGCCCCGGTGTTGCCGTCGAAGGTGGTGGCGGTCGGCAAGAACTACGCCGGGCATGCCAAGGAGATGGGGGCCGAGGAGTTGCCGGCCGAGCCGGTGCTGTTCCTCAAGCCCTCGACCTCGGTGACCGGCCACGGTGACCGGATCGCCTACCCGGTCAAGCTGACCGACCGGGTGGACTACGAGGGCGAGCTGGCGGTCATCATCGGCCGGCTCTGCCGCGAGGTGCCGAAGGAGCGGGCGGCGGATGTGATCTTCGGCTACACCTGCGCGAACGATGTCACCGCGCGGGACCTGCAACTGCGCGACGGTCAGTGGACGCGGGCCAAGGGTTTCGACACCTTCTGCCCGCTCGGCCCGTGGATGGAGACCGGCGTCGACCCCTCTGACCTGGGGATCACCACCATGGTCAACGGGGACGTGCGGCAGCACGCCCGCACGAGCGAACTGCTGTGGGATGTGCCGTCGCTGATCGAGTACGTGTCGTCGGTGATGACCCTGCTCCCCGGGGACGTGCTGCTCACCGGCACCCCGGAGGGCGTCGGCCCGCTGACGGCCGGGGACGAGGTCAGCGTGACGATCGAGTCGATCGGCACGCTCACCAACCGGGTCGCCATCCGCGACTGAACCGGCGTCTCGGCGTCTAGGCCGGGTCCGCCGCGCGAGCAGACTCTAGCTCTCCGTGATTTAAAAGGCCTTTATCTCGAACGGTCCCGTGATGAAAATGTCCACCGCCTGTTCCTCGTCGGAGGGCGGCGAGCGTTTCGCCGGGGGCGTTAGCGTTCGCTCTGGGGTCCGGGATTCGATACACTACATCGGCGCGGTACGGAAGCTCCCGATCCGCGTTGCCATTGGGGTATGGGGTAATTGGCAGCCCAGCAGATTCTGGTTCTGTTAGTCTAGGTTCGAGTCCTGGTACCCCAGCCAGTTGAAGCACGTGCGAACCCTGTCTCGTAGAGGCAGGGTTTTCGTGTTCTAGGGGCAGGGGGCCGTTGGGCCGCTCTACGGCCAGCCGAGGCCAGGAGTCGCTCACTCCCCTGGCGGCTCAGGCATTCCCTAGCCAACCCCGGGCGGTGGTCGCCGGCGGTAGGCGGGGCGAGCGGGGTATCGTCGTGGGGTGCGATGTTGACCTGGCTCCCGGGATCGTGCCCGTGGACCTCCAGGTGGCCCAGTCACTGACGCAGACCGGACCACGACAATGAGGGCGCGCGCCCCGTCCGCGAATTACCGGGACGGGCCTTGGCATCGTGCGTCTGCCACGAAGCAGGTGGGGCGGGAATGGCGGTTATCCCGGAAACAGCGCCAGCGCCTGCCTCAGCAGCAACCCGCTGGCGCCGCTTCCTGACGCCGTGGCGCTCGCCCGCGGATCAGCCCGACTGGGCCCGGCCCGCGCTGCTGGTCATCGCGGTCGTCGCGGCGGTCGCGTACGGCTGGGGAATGGCCGGCGCCAGCGTCGAGCCGTTCTACGGCGCGGCCGCGCGCAGCATGTCGGAAAGCTGGCACGACTTCATCTTCGGGGCGTTCGATCCAGCCGGTACCGTCACCGTCGACAAGCTGCCAGGCGCGCTCTGGGTGCAGGCCCTCTTGCTGCGCCTCTCCGGCATCCATATCTGGGCGGTGATCCTGCCCCAAGTGGTCGAGGGCGTCCTCACCATCCTCGTGTTGTACCGGGCGGTCCGCCGGTGGCGGGCCCGCGGCCGGCCATCGCGCCGTCGTCTCGCGCACGGCCGTCACCGTGCTGTTGAACCGCGGGAACATCTCCGACTGGCTCCTCGTCCTGCTGCTCGTGCTGGCTGCCGACGCCACCACGGCCATCGTGCTGACCGGGACGCGGGGCAGTCCTCCTGGCCGGACCTGGTCGGCTTCGCGTTCCAGGCGAAGATGTCGAGGCCTGGCTCGTGCTGCCCGCGTTCGCCGGGGCCTACCTGCTCGCGCGCCGGCCTCGAAGCCGCGGACCCGTGGCGGACATCGCGATGGCCGGGGTCGTCACCGCCGTGCTCCCTGTTGGATGACCGCCGTCTCGCTCGTCCCGCCCACGACCGCCCCTCGTCGATGCGAACCCCAACGACTCCGAGTACACGCAGGTCTTCGACTACAACGGCCTGGGCCTGGTCAGCGGGAACTGGGCCACCATCGCCGGGCCGCCCTCACCGCTCATAGTCACGGCGGTGGAGAGCGGGCAGTTGCTGAACGCCGAGACCTTCGGCATCAAGGCAAGCTGGCACCGTCTGCTGACGGGCCCGTTCGCGGCCGACGGCGGCTGGCTGCTGCCTGCCGCCGTCGTCGGCGCGCTTGCCGTGCTTTTTTCCCGGCGCCGCTCAGGGCTGGGGCCACCCGCTGCGCGCCGCCGTCGTGCTGTGGGGCGGCTGGTGGCTGATCCTCGCGGTCTTCTTCAGCACCGGCACCTACCTGAACTCGTACTACGTCGCGGCGCTCATCCCCGCGGTGGCCGCGCTGTGCGGTGTCGGCCTCGCCGCGTGCGGGCCCCGGCCCTGGCCGGACCGGGTGCGGCAGGATCGTCGCGGCGGCGGTGCTCGGCTGCGCCTGTGACGGCGCCTACCTGATGTCGGGGACGGCAACATCCGGTCGAGCTCACCGTGGTGGCGCTGATCGTGGCGGTGGCCGCCGCCGCGCCAGCTGCTGCTGCGCGCGTCGGGCAGGGTCGGGCACCTCACCGCGCTCGCGTTCGCCAGCGTCGCCGTGCTCCTGCTGCCCGCTGCTGCGTCCGTGAGCTCCGTCGTGAGCGGGGCTAGGCCCGTTTGACACCCCGTTCGAGTCGTCCAAGATCGCGCACAACAACCAGCTCCTGGCCGCCAACGCGCCTACCATCGCGCAGACCGTCCAGCGGCTGGAACTGCAGACAGCACTGGGTGCCGCCCTGCTCGGGACCGACACGTCGGGGCTCGCGGCGAACCTCATTCTGTACAGCGGCTGGGAGGTCCTGCCGATCGGCGGCTACCTCGGCAACTGGCCGGCCCGACGCTGGCCACCCTGCAGGCCGACATCGACCGCGGCTACGTGCGGCTATTCGTGCTGCCTGCGTCACCCTCGGGCCCGGACCCGCGGGTGCGGTGGCTGGAGTCGAACTGCACCAGGGGGAGGCCGCGCCCTCGCCCTCGCCCTCGCCCTCGCCCGCGCAGCCCGCGCCGGGTCAGCAGGCCGCCTCTCCTGGCGCCCCCGCCGCCCTGCCTGCGCCTGCGCGTCAGCTCCAGCCCCCTAACCGCGGCCCCGCCGCTCGGACGCGAACTTTGTCTGCGTGCCGAATGCTGTGCAGTCCTAGGCGTCTAGACGGGGAAAATGCTCCCGCCGATGCCGGAGCTGCCGCTCCCAAGACTTCGCCTCGAACGGTCGCGGGCTGAAAGTGTCTGCCGACTGTTCTCCGTCGACGGTGGCGAGCGTTTCGCCGGGGCCGCTCGAGGGCCAGCGGCCAGCCGTCGGTCGCCCAGCCCCGGGCTCGACGGGTTAGCGTTCGCTCTAGGGTCGGGGATTCGATACACTACATCGGCGCGGTCCGGAAGCTCCCGATCCGCGTTGCCATTGGGGTATGGGGTAATTGGCAGCCCAGCAGATTCTGGTTCTGTTAGTCTAGGTTCGAGTCCTGGTACCCCAGCGTTCGGTGGCCTTCGGGCCACCTCAGCGGTACCCGTGCTTTGTGCGCGGCACCCTCACAGCATCGGGTGACCCCGTTTTTGCTGCCCTTGGGCACCTTCCCGCTGTATCTGTGCTTTGGTGGGGGGCACCCCCACACCCCCCCGATGCGGGCTTCGCCCTCAAGGCGTCCTGGGCTTTCGATGTCTCCAAATCGATCCCGCCTCATCTGGCGGCCCAAGACTCTTATCGCCAACTGGGTGCGGCTTAGCAAGTGGGTGCGGGGTATTCGCAGAGTCTGGCTTAGCCCGTGAAGCCTACGGGGGATGCTTCTGCCGTGGTGCATGGGACCTCTGCGGAACACGGTAGGAACGACGGGCCGGGCGTGCTGGTCCAGGCTGCTCTCAACGGCGGGACGACGCGAACGGAGCACCCGGCGGTGCCGCTGGCGCCCGCCGAGTCGGCGGCCGAGGCTCGCGCCGCGGCCGACAACGGCGCGCAGGCGCTCCACCTGCACCCGCGAGACGCCTCCGGGGCGCAGACGCTCGACCCCGACCACGTGCTCGCGGCGGTGGCCGCCACCCGGGCCGCGACCGGGCTGCCGGTCGGGGTGACCACCGGCATCTGGACCGTCGACGGGGACGTCGCGCGCCGCCTGGACCTTGTCGCGCAGTGGACCGGGCCCGACCGGCCGGACTACGCCTCGATCAACATGAACGAGCCGGGCACGGAAGCCCTCGCGGATCTCCTCACCAGCCTGGGGCATCGAGATCGAGGCGGGCGTGTGGACGGCCGGGGACGCGCGCCTGCTCGGCGCGGCCGGCTTCCGGTCCCGGATACTCCGGGTCCTGATGGAACCCGACCGACCGAGACCCCGCCGGTGCCGTCGCGACCGCCGCCGAGGCCGCGTCGGAACTGGCCCGACTCGGCGTCACCGCCCGCCAGGTGCACCACGGCTACGACCTCGCCACCTGGGACGTGATGCGGGCGGCGGTCGCGCTGGGTCAGGACATCCGGGTCGGGCTCGAGGACACGACCGTCCTGCCGGGCGGCGAGCTGGCGGCCGGCAACGGCGACCTGGTGGCGGCGGCGGTGCGCCTCGTCCGTGAATCCTGAAATTTCCGGATCCATGCCAGCCCGGCGGCGACCAGTGTTGGATGCACTCATCCGGAGGCGGTATCGTCTAGTCCGCCGGGGATGCGGAACCCCCGGCATCTCGTAGGGCCCCGTCGTCTAGAGGCCTAGGACGTCGCCCTCTCAAGGCGGTAACGCCGGTTCGAATCCGGTCGGGGCTACGAGTCTGGAGGCTCCTGCATGCCGAAAGCGCATGCAGGAGGCCTCTTCGCTTTTACCCGGGGGACGACCCCCGGACCCCCGAGCGGCTGCGCCCGCGGGGTTTGTTCTATATGGCTTGCCCCGTACCCCCCGATGCGGCTTCGCCGCAAACCGGGCGTGTCCTGGGGCGTTAAATACGAAACTCATCATCCTGAACGTACCGTGGCGCTGCCTTCTCCCTAAGCCTGGACATAAGAAATGCCAGGCGTCATCGCCTGGCATTTCGGTCGGGGATAGGGGTATGGCCTTACCGGCCGGGCATTGTCAGGAGGCCGCCTCCCAGGTGACCGGGAATCCGGTTCCTCCGCTGTTCAGCGCGCCGGGCAGCGCCTGGTCCGACCGGAGCTGTCCACCATGGTGATCTCGTCATCGGTGAACGAGGAGATGCTGCCGGCGTGCTCCCCTCGGTCGCGGCCGCGCCGGACGCGGTCCACGTGCCGAAGTTCGACAGCGGCTCGACCCCGCTTGATCCGGTCGGTGCCTCCGCGATCCACTCCGCGCTGCTGTCCACGCAGCTCGAGGCCGAGCAGGTCTGGGTGGTGCTGAAGCTGTTGGCGCTGTGGGTGGAGTCGGTGACGGTGAGCTTGTAGCTCGTGCCGCTCCTGACCACCGAGGCGGTGATGTGGTCTCCGGCGGCGGCGCTCTCGCCGACGACCTGAACGTCATTGGTCGGGTACATCTCCCACCAGGTGAACTGGTAGGCGGTCCGGTTATAGCACTCGATCATCGTGCCGTCCTGCTCGACGGAGTCAGAGCTGTACCCGTCGATGCCGACCCAGAAGGCGGCGAGCGAGGTCGTGCGCGAGCTGCAGGTCGTCCCCGGCTCGGTCCAGCTGGCGCTGACGTTGCTGAAGGAGCTGCCGGTGTCCGCGTACCCGGACCAGTTGGTGGACGTGACGTCGCTGAGGCCCTTGAAGCCCGGGGACTTGATCCCCACGTGGTGGTCGGTCGGGCTGTACCCGACCGTCAGCTTCCTGATCTCCGCCACCGCGATCGCCTTGGCCTGCGCGGCGGCGGAGTGGGTGGTGGCGGGGCGGGCGGAGACCGGGGCGGCGCTGGCGGCGACTGCGCTGCCTGCGAGCAGGCCAATTGCGGGGACGAGAACGGCGATGGAGTAGCGGAGGAACCTGCGGGGTCGGTTTGCCATGGGGGGCCCTCTCTGGCTTAGTGGCCGGTGTGGTGGCCGTTGTTGCCCCAGATGTTAACTATCAGCGGTTTCGCATTCAATACATTGACATTTGGCTATTTCTATGATCATTTTGTTCGCTGGCGTCGAATGAAAAACTCAGAAAAGAACAAGGCCATCCGTCCCTGGATCCGGAGACGGACGACCCTGTTACCAGTTATTAGCCATTGATATTAAAGATGTCTTACGACACCTCAGTGGCCGTGGCCGGGCAGCACGCCGAGTGCGACTTAGCCCGTCCAAGAAGACGCCGACGCCGACGGCGGCGAGCAGGACGCCGAGCAGCCGGGAGAGCACCTCGAGCACGCTCTCGTTCATGCGCCGCAGCAATGGCGTGAACGCCCACGTGAAGATCAGGTCGACCAGCGCGACCAGTGCGAACGCGCCCGCCACGGTCCACCGGCCGCCCCAGCCGCCGGCAGATCGACTCCTCCAGGTCCGCCGCGATCGCGATCGGGCTGACGATGAACGGCAGCAGCATTGCCCGGAACCCGTTGGATAGCGGATGCGCCGGGGCGGCCTCATCCCCCTCGGCGAGGCTCGCGGTCTCCGGCTCTTCCTCGGTATCGAAGTGGATGCCGAGCACCAGGCCGACCGCGTAGATGATGAACAACAGCCCGGCGGCCAGGTTCAGCTCGGCCGTGCCGATGTGGAAGAACGTGGCTATCCAGGGCGCGGTGAGCGCGCAGAGCGCGCCCACGCAGGCGGTGGCCGCGGCGGTGGCGGCGGCGACGGCGCGCACCGAGCGGTCGTCGAGCGTGCGCGAGAGCCGCCCGAAGGACAGCAGCACCTTCTGCGGCCCGATCAGCGCAAGGAACGTCGCGAACGTGTCGGCGAGGTTGAGGCTCTCCATGGGCCGATGTTGCCCCGTCCCGGGCCACCGTCGGCGCGACATGCCATCATAGCGTTACTACCCGTCACTGCCGCGACTAGCCGCCCCGGCCGTGTATGATCGGTCGCGTGTCCCAGTGGTATTGGCGTTTTACGCTGGCTCCGGGTGGAGCCGAGCGTTGTTGTTACGCGCTCTTATCACTACCCGGAGCCAGCCAGGGATGGGGCACACCAGCCTCGTCCCAGTCAGATGGGCGTAGCTGGCTCGCGGAAGACCCCGGGCGAGGCGCGCCCGGAGGAGATACCCCAATGTCACGCATCACGGATACCCGGATTGTCGGCTACGAGCCGCTGCTTTCGCCTGCTGCGCTTTTCCTTGAGCTGCCGCTAGGCGACGCGCAGTCGCAGACGGTTGAGGCCGGGCCGGGCGGGGGTGCGCGCGGTGCTTGACGGCGCCGACGACCGGCTGCTGGTGGTCACCGGCCCGTGCTCGGTCCACGATCCGAAGGCGGCGCTCGAGTACGCCGCCCGGCTGGCCGACCTCCGCGGCCCGGTACGCCGACGACCTGCTGATCGTGATGCGCGTCTACTTCGAGAAGCCGCGCACGGTGACGGGCTGGAAGGGCCTGATCAACGACCCGGGCATGGACGGCTCCTATGACGTGCACCGCGGCCTGCGGACCGCGCGCCGCCTGCTGCTCGACATCTGTCGGCGGGCCTGCCGGTCGGCTGCGAATGGCTTGACCCGATTACCCCGCAGTACATCGCCGACACCGTGACCTGGGGCGCGATCGGCGCGCGGACGACCGAGAGCCAGGTGCACCGCCAGCTCGCCTCCGGCCTGTCGATGCCGGTCGGCTTCAAGAACGGCACCGACGGCGACGTCCAGGTGGCGGTCGACGCCTGCCGCGCCTCGGCGGCGAGCCACACGTTCTTCGGCGTCACCGCAGCGGGCGCGGCGGCCGTCGTCGACCACGGCGGCAACACCGACACGCACGTGATCCTGCGCGGCGGCCGCAGCGGCCCGAACTACTCCTCCTCGCACGTGTCCAAGGCACTGGACCTGATCTCCGCGGCCGGCCTGCCGCGCCGCATCATGGTGGACGCCAGCCACGGCAACAGCGGCAAGGACTACCGCCGCCAGACCGCCGTCGGCGACTCCCTGGCCGAGCAGATCAGCGGCGGCGAGCACGGGCATCGTCGGGGTGATGCTGGAGTCCTTCCTGGTGGCGGGCCGCCAGGAGCCCGGTGACCCGGCGACGCTGACCTACGGCCAGTCCGTCACCGACGCCTGCATGGACATCGAGATGACCGAGGCCACCCTGGAAACTCTCGCCGCATCGGTTTCCGCCCGCCGTGCCGCTTCGGGGTGACGGGAAACGTACCCGCGACTAACGCGCGGTCAGGCGCGGCGGGCCTTGGCGGACTCTAGCAGGTAGCGGCCGGCGGCCTCGTAGTTCTCCTCGGAGAGCGCGACGTGCTGCCGGGCGGCGAGCACGTTGCGCAGGTGGCGTTGCATGGGGTTGGACAGCGCCAGGGCCCGGCCGCCGCCGTACTTGAACAGGTCGCTGACTACATCGGCGCAGGTCTCGACGGCGTACACGGAGGCCGTCGTGACGGCGAGCTGCTGCTCTTCCGACGGGGCGCCGTCGGCCACCGCGCTCGCCAAGGCCGCCGCCATGGCCTCCCGGTGGACCGCTCTGGCCGCCCGTGACCCGCGTCTCGGCGCGGCCGAGGTGCTTGATGGAAAACGGCGCGCTCGCTGACCGTGGGGCCGCCGGGGAAGCGGGCGGTGTGGGTGGCCAGCTCGGTGATGTCGTCGATGGCGCGGCGGGCCAGGCCGATGGCGAGCGGCGGCACCTCGTTGGACACGAACGCCGGGAATGCCCAGCCGGAACAGGTCGCCGCCGCGGACGGCGGGGCTGCCCAGCTCATAGGTCAGCTCCTCTGGCACGAAGATGCCGTCCACCGAGAAGTCGAGGCTGCCGGTGCCCTGCAGCCCCGCGACGTGCCAGTTGTCGATGACCTCGGCCTCGGCCTTGGGGATGGCGAAGACGACCATCCGGCCGAACCCGGCCGAGGCCGCCTCGGTCGTCCGCGCCCCCGCCCCCGCCCCCGGACATCGGAGCGGTCGCGCTGTCCGACTTGAACGCGCCGATCAGCCAGTCGGCGTGCACGATGCCGCTTGCGAGAAGCCCCAGCGGCCGTGGACCAGGTACCCGCCCGCCACGGGGGTGCCGGCTGCCGCGCGGGGCAAGCTGCCCGGCGATCACGGGGAGCAGGCGGCGCCCCACCGCGGCGCGCCGGCGTCGGTGCCGTCGCCGAAGATCCGCCGCGCGCCTGCCTCCGGCAGCCAGCCGCCGGCCAGCCCGTTGCAGCCCGCCCCGATCATGGCCGCCCACGCCGTCGACGTGTCGATATAGGCGAGCTCCTCGATCACGTCGCTGAACTCGACGGGCGATAGCGGCGTGCCGCCGAGCTCGGCCGGGGTCTTGAGCCAGAACAGGCCGAGTTCGCGCAGCGTCGCCACCGCGTCGTGGGGGAGGGTGCGCAGTTCCTCGGCGCGGTCTCCGGCGGAGGAGAATTGCTCGCGGTGACCGCGGATGCCTGCCAGCAGCTCGTCGCGGAGCAAGCTCATAGGGTGGTCCTCTCCGCGGCGACGCCCAGCGGGCGGAGCGCCGGCATCACGTCGGACGCGAACAGCTCGGCGCTGCGCATCACCTGTTGGTGCGTAAACGGTCCGATTGCGAACAGCCCGATCAGCTGTCCGAACCCGCCAAGTTTCTCATAAAGCTCGGCCAGCGGGTCAGCGACGGCAGCCGCCGACCCGACAGGCCGGGCATCCTCGCATTGAGAAAACCAAGTCATCCGAACGCACGCGTGGCGCAGCTACCGCGCGGCTCCCTCGCCCGGGCAGGTGCCTGGCCGCTGGCCGAACGCCGTAGGTGAACGTAGGCGGCGAATGGACGCTGCCGGGGCTGGCCAGGAACTGTCGGGCTAACCGGGCACGTGGCCTGGTCGACGCGACGGTGTTCCGCGACACCCTCGCGAGGGTGCCGACCCCGGTAACCGTGGTGACCTCGCACGTCGACCGCAGGCCGCACGGCACGACGGTAAGCGCGTTCTCCTCGCTGTCGCTCGAACCGCCGATGATCCTCGTCTCCCTTGACCAGCGATCCGATCTGCTGAAGATGATTCAGGAGACGGGCCTGGTTCGGGGTGAACGTGCTCGCGGTCGGTCAGCAGCCGCTGGCAACCGCGTTCGCGCGCAAGGGCGCGGACAAGTTCGCTGGCGTCGACTGGTACATGGACCATGGCGCGCCGAGGCTGGCAGGCAAGGGCCAGTGGCTCGTCTGCAGCACCGAGCAGCTCGTCACGGCAGGGGACCACGTGATCATCATCGGCCTCGTCGAGCACGCCGACACGCACTCATTCGAGCCGCTCCTCTATCGCCAGCGCTCCTTCGGCACCGTCACCCACACGCGGTCCTGAGGCCCGGACCGGCTATGTCTGGTTATGTCCGTGCCGAACCCCTACGGAGACGTCTCGCCGCCATCCGTCATTTCGCTCGGGGTCCTCAGTCCGTCCAGGATGATCGTGAGCAGATGGCGGTCGCGGGCGGCCGCCGCTGTTTCGTCGAGGCGTGACAGGTAGCCGATGAGGAGGATGACGTCGCGCGCGTCGACGTCGGGCCGGATGGTGCCGTCGGCCTGGCCGGCGTCGAGGAGCAGGCCGGCCGTTCAGGGTTAGCCCGCGCGGACTGACCCGCTCGGCCGGGCCATGGCGCCGACCGGCGCCGGCCGGGCGAGCGCGCACCGAATAAGGTCACCAGTGAAGGACGAAGAGGGGAAGCCACTCATGGGCAAGGAAGCCCCGGCGATGCACCAGAACACGTCCGCGGGGGCGGGCGCAACGAGCGGGAGATCGTCTCGCAGCCAGCCTGCTGGCGCCGCGCGGCGCGCTGGCCGCCGACGTGGACGGCTTCCCTGCCGGCCAGCGTGGGGAGCGCGTCGCGGTCGCGGGCTGCGGCACGTCATGGTTCATCGCACAGTCTGGTACGCGGCGGCCAGGGGAGCAGGCCGGGCAGGGGGAGACCGACGCGTTCACCGCTTCGGAGACGCCCGCTCGGGCGGCACTTATGACCGCGTCCTGGTGCTCTCCAGGTCAGGGGACCACAACCGAGATCCTCCAGCTGCTCGACGGGCTGCGCCGGGGAAGCGTCCCGACGGTCGCGATCACCGCGGTCCGCCCAGGCGCCGATCGGCCTGATCGCCGACGACTGTCATCGACCCTGGGCTTCGCCGACGAGGAATCGGTGGTGCAGACCCGGTTCGCCACCACCGAGCTCGCGCTGCTCCCGCGCGCACCTGGGGATCGACCCCGGGGCCCGGCGGCCGACGCGGCCGAGCGGGTGCTCGCGACGCCCTCTCCCGCCGCAGCTGTCTGACGGCGCGCCAGTTCAAGCTTCCTCGGCACCGGCTGGACCTACGGGCTGGCCAACGAGGCGGCGCTCAAGCTGCGGGAGGCGGCCGGGGCTTGGACCGAGTCCTATCCGGCCATGGAGTACCGGCACGGTCCGGTCGCGGGACCGGCCGAGGGCAGCGTCGTGTGGCTGTTCGGGGGCCGAGCCGGACGGGCTCGGCGCGGAGATAGCCGCGGCGGGCGGTACCGCCTGGCTCGGACCGGAGGACCCGATGGCCGAGCTGGTCCGGGTGCGCCCGCTCGCCCTGGCGCTCGGGCGGGCCCCCGCGGGCTCGACCCGGACCGCCGCGAACCTGGCCCGCTCGGTCATCCTCGCCCCCCGCTGAGCGGGCGGCCAGCGCGCCGCGGTTCTTGACGCCCACACCCCACGGCGTATCCGCGGTAGGTGACCGGGCTGTCCCATCAGTTCGGGCCGCTTGTGCGACTTCCCATCAGTTAGCGCGTTTTTCTAACCGATTTGTACCGAAATGGGCATGCCGAACTGATGGGGAGTGCGCTCGGCCCGCCCGAACTGATGGGAAGTGCGCCGGAGACCCGGGGCGGGAGGCGAAATGTCGCTGTTGGATGGCGGTTGGGCGGAGGCGACCGCGCTATCGAAGTTGCGGGCTGGGCGGAGGTAGCGGAAGAGGCCCACGTGATGGCGCCTGTCGGTTGCGGGGTGTTGCCGGTGTTGCCGGTGTTGCCGGTGTTGCCGGTGCTGCCGGTGCTGTCGGCGCTGGCGTGCCAGAGGGTTCGGCCTGCGGGTCGGCGCGGCCTGCGCGGCCGGCGCGGTCGGCCAGGGGCCGGGGAATACCGGCGCGCCGCC
>CAWJQG010000024.1:0-28142 GCA_963844925.1 uncultured Actinomycetota bacterium
TGCGCTCCGCGACCGAGTCCAGGCGGTGGTTATCGCCTACGAGTCCGGGTTCGTACGGCCCGACGATCCGGCTGGCCACTCCTAATCGAGACGGTCGAACCGGTCACATCGAGACGGTCGAACCGGTCACCGGATCTGCGGGACGTGCAGCGAGCCGGGCAGCTGCAGCGAGCCCGGGACCAGCAGCCGCGCGCCGAGCACCAGCGCGGCCACCGCGACGAGCCAGAAAAGCCCGACCCAGGCGCCGCCGGGGACGCCGGTCAGCCGCGCGAGCTGATCGGCGTCGGACGCCCCGCGACCCGAGCGCCGCGCGCGGCGGCGGGACCGCCACAGTTCGGCCACCGGCCGCACCCCGCCCAGCAGCAGGAACCAGGCGGCGCAGTACCCGAAGGCCGACTGCACCAGGGCGGAGGCCAGCAGCGTCACCGCGCTCACGGCAGCCGCCGTCACCAGCACGGCGACCACCCCGTAGGCGTTGCGCACGGCCAGGAACGTCGCGCACAGCAGCAGGAGCATCAGCCAGAGCAGCGCGACCACGTGGTGCGCTGCGAGCAGCCAGGCGGCGCCCGGCCCGAGCAGCGGCGGCGTGACGTACCCGGCCAGCGCGGTGAGCACCATGCCGGGCCCGTGCGGCTTGCCGCGGGACCGCGGCTCGCCCGAGGTGTCGGAGTGCAGCCGTATCCCGTCCAGCCGCCGCCCGCTGAGCAGCGAGGCCAGGGCGTGCCCGCCCTCGTGCGCGATCGTGATCGCGTTCCGCGTCAGGTGCCACGCCCAGCGGTTCACCACCACGACCAGCGCGACGACGCCGCTCGCGGCCACCACCCAGTCCGGCGGGGCGGGCTGCGCGGCCGTCACCCGGTCCCACAGTTCCGCCAGCACCGCGACTACCGACATACCGGACAGGGTACCCGCGAGCCAACGGGCCCGCGGTGCCTGGACTGAGGAGGGAGGCGGTTTCGCGCTCGCCCGGTCTCAGGATTTGTAGACCTTGAACAGCCCCGGCAGGACCACGATGGCGATGATGGCGATCACGATGACGGCCGCGACGACGGCCGTGACGACGATCCTGCGGCGGACGGCGGCGGAGTCCCGTGCCTGCGGCGCGGCGGAGTCCTCGGCCTTCGGCACCGGGAGCGAGGCCGCCGCCGTCCGGTCGGCAGGCTCATCGTTTCCGCTGCCGAAGGCGGTGGACACCGGAGTACCTGCGGACGGCGGAGTACCGGGGGTTTCCTCCCGGGTCATGAACCCGGGGGCAATCGTTGGCAGCGCGACCGCGCTGCGCGGCGCGGACGGGTAGCCGGCGGCGTTCACGATCGGCTCGGCGTCGAGGATGGGGACCTGCTCGGCCCACAGCCAGCCCGCATGCCAGGCCTGGGTGCCTGCCTGCGCCAGGGCGGCGCCGAAGGATTCGGCGGTCTCGAATCGCTGCGCAGGGTCGGTCGCCAGGCCGCGCATGACCACCGCGGCCACCGCCTCCGGCACGTGCGGGGCGACGTCGCGCAGCGGCTTGGGCGCCTCGTGGGCGTGCTTGAAGAGCAGCGCCACGGCCGGGCCCTCGTGGCTGAACGGGAAGACGCCCGCGAGCAACTGGTAAAGCATGGTCGCGAGGCCGTAGACGTCGGTCGCGGGTGACAGCTCGTCGCCGAGCACCTGTTCCGGCGCAATGTAGGCCGGCGTGCCGAGCACGTCGCCGACCCGGGTCATCACGGTGTCAGCGCCGCCGATGACCTTGGCTATGCCGAAGTCGGTCACCTTGAGGACCCCGCTGGCGGCGAAGAGCATGTTCTCCGGCTTGACATCGCGGTGCAAGATGCCGCGCCGGTGAGCGGCGCTGAGTCCGCTCGCGCAGGCAAGCGACAGCGCCACCGCCTGCTGAGCGGTGAGGCCGGCCCTTCGGCGGCGCGGCTCCGCAGCGTCCCCCCGGGGAGGAGCTCCATCACGAGCAGGCAGACACCATCACGCTCGACGAAGTCGTACACGGGCACCACATGCGGATGATCGAGTGAGGCGAGAACACGGGCCTCCGCGGCGAAGCGACGCCGGACAGCGGGATCAGCCGAGAGCTCCGCGGGAAGCTGCTTGATCGCCACCCGCCGGTCGAGCTGACGGTGCTGGCCGGCTACCACGACTCCCCAGCCGCCCGCGCCCAGCACGTCACCGATGTCATATGCGGGCAGGACGCTGCTGAGCGGTTCCCGGTCAACGCTCATGGGAGGGCGGCCTTCCTGTGCCTCAAGAGTACGTCGGACATGTATTTAGCACCAGGTCTTCTCAAGCTCGATCAGATCATCCCAAGAGGGTGTACGGGCGCAGTCAGGAATTCTACAATCCTTTCAGAAAGGGGTGCCAGTGTCCTTTTTCGCTTACCCAAACGAGCCGCCTGCCGGGCCGGATGAAATCGAGCAGCTACTGTCCGACGCCTCCGACGAGGAGTGGGCGACGCTGCTGAAACATACTCGCCATCGCAGTTTTGGTCCCGGCGACGCGGTCGTGACGGCCGGAACGCGTGATCGGTCGCTTTACCTGGTTATTGATGGTCTTCTAGAAGTGCTTGTGGCGCATGGGCGGCGTGGTTATCGGCGGGTCGCCACGATCGGCGCGGGCAGTGTTATCGGGGAACTCTCGTTCTTTGACGGCGACGCCCGTTCGGCCCTTGTCCGCGCGGTGACGCCCGCGGAGCTGGCCGAGCTGTCGCCCGCCGAATTCGACGCCTTCGCCATCGCGAGCCCGGCCCTGGCCAGGAGGCTGCTCTTCGACCTCGGCCGGATCCTGGCTAAGCGGCTACGCACCGTCCAGCAGGCGGCTTCTACCGTGGGGGAATACTGATGGCCGGCGCGCCAATCATCGAGATCAGGGAACTTGGGCGACCGGTCCGCCGGCTGATCGTGGACCGGTCGATCGAGGTCGGGCGCGAGTGCGACGGCGAGGTGCTTGCCGATGAGGGAGTGTCGCGACGGCACCTGAGGCTGGTGCCAAGCCCGGTCTCGCTGTCCGTCGTGGATCTCGGCAGCCGGAACGGAACGCTGGTCAACGGCATCCCGGTGACGGGCCGGGTGGTCCTCGAGCCCGGCGCCGTGCTGCGCCTCGGCAGCACCGAGATCGTGATGATCGGCCGGGTGCGGGACGAGCCGGCCGTGGCCCGGGCGACGCTGCGCGCCGGGCAGGTGAACGCGCTGGCCATGCCGGCGCCCCCGCCGCTGCCGGTGGTGGCGGCCCCGCCGTCGCCGGCGTCGCGATTGTGGGGCAGGATCCTCGGCACGTCGCCGCGGCCGGGCGAGCCGGTGTTCCCCGCCTACACCGAGATGCGCACCCGGGTCCCGCTGCGGGTCTGGCACGCGATCCGGATCGGCAGCGTGCTCGCCTACCTGGCGCTCTGCGTCACGTTGTTCATCCGCCCGGCGGGCGGGCAGTTCTGGTTCTTCAAAGTGATCGTGCCGCTGCTGCCGATCCTGTTCTTCACGGCCCCCGGCCTGTGGCGTAACATCTGCCCGCTGGCCGCCTCCAACCAGGCACCACGGGTGCTCGGCTTCACCCGCGCTTTCACCCCGCCGGAGTGGCTGCGCCGGTACGGCGCAGCCATCTCGATCTTCCTGTTCTTCGGGATCACCAGCACGCGCATCGCCTTCTTCAACACCAACGGGGCGGGCCTGAGCGTGCTGCTCTCGCTGACGATCATCAACGCCTTCGTCGCCGGATTTCTGTTCAAGGGCAAGAGCGGATGGTGCAGCAGCATCTGCCCGCTGCTGCCGCTGCAGCGCGTCTACGGTCAGACGCCGTTCGCGAAGGTGCCCAACAGCCATTGCCAGCCCTGCGTGGGGTGCACGAAGAACTGCTATGACTTCCGGCCCGGCGTCGCCTACCAGGCGGACCTGCACGATCCTGACCCGAACTGGTCCGCGCCGAGGAAGCTGTTCGTGAGTGCCCTGCCGGGGTTCGTGCTGGGCTTCTTCCTCCTGGCCAACCACCCAGGACTCGCGCTTCCTTCGGTTTACCTGCGGCTCGCGGCGTTCTTCCTCGGCAGCGTCGGACTCTTCTACGCGGTGCAGGCGCTCGCCGCTGTGCGCACGACCGTGCTTATCGCGCTGTGGGCCTCGGTCGCGATCAGCATCTTCTACTGGTTCAGCGCTGTCACCCTAGAGGACTCGTTCGCCACGATAACCGGTCTCAACCTGCCGTGGCTGCGGTGGCCGATCCGGCTGCTCGTATGGGTTCTCGCCCTGTTCTGGATAGCCAGGACCTACGTCAAGGGACGCCAGTACGAGGAAGAGGTCGGCACGCAATCGCCCCTGCCGCTGATCCAGATAAGCCCGCGGGCCGCCAAGGTGGCGCAGCAGGCGGTCGAGGCGAGCGGGGCCGAAGTCCATTTCGCCGACAGCGACAAGCTCGCCCACGCCGAGATCGGGACCAGCCTGCTGGCCCTCGCCGAGCGCGAGAGCCAGCCCATCGAGGCCGGCTGCCGGATGGGCGTGTGCGGCGCCGACCCGGTGGCGGTGCTCGACGGCGGGGCGTGCCTGTCGGCGCCGGACGAGGAGGAGCTCAATACGCTCCGACGGCTCGGCTACGCGAAGAACACCCGGATGGCGTGCGCCGCGCGGATCCAGTCCGGGCCGGTCACGGTGTCGCTCACGCCGGAGGCGGGTAGCCCGACCGGCGGCGAGGTGGCCGACTTCGACCGGTCGATCGTCAGCGTCGTCGTGCTCGGCAACGGTATCGCCGGCGTCACGGCCGCCGACTTCGTGCGCCGCGGCCACCCGGAGTGCGAGATTCACGTGGTCGGCAGCGAGCCGCACGCGCTCTACAACCGCATGGGCATCTCGCGGCTTGTCTACGGCAGGTCGGCGATGCAGGGCCTCTACCTGCTGCCAGAGCAGTGGTATGACGACCACCAGATCGTCGCCTGGATGAACACCGTCGCCAGCAGCGTCGATGTGGCGACCAAGCGGGTGCACCTGGCCACCGGTGACACGATCGCGTACGACCGGCTGATCCTGGCCACGGGGAGCAGCAGCTCGGTGCCCCCGGTGACCGGCTTCGGACGGCCTGGCAGCTTCGTGATGCGCAGCGCGTCCGATGCCATGCTGATCCGGGCCTACGCGCAGGAGAACGGCTGCCGGGACGCCGTGGTCGCGGGCGGCGGCCTGCTCGGCCTTGAGGCGGCGCATTCGCTGCACGAGCTCGGGCTGCGGGTGACCGTGCTCGAACGCGGCGAGCGGCTGCTGTCGCGCCAGATCGATAAGCACTGCAGCGAGCTTGTGCATGCGCATTTCGCTCGGATCGGCATGCAGGTGCTCTACCAGGCCGAGGCGGAATCGCTCACCGGCGATGGCCGGGGCAGCGGCATCCTCCTCAAGGACGGGCGCACGCTGCGCTGCGACATCTTCCTCGGGGCAATCGGGATCAAGCCCAATGCGGAGCTCGCCCGGCAGGCGGGGATCGCGGTCAACCGCGGCATCGTCGTCGACGACCGGATGGAGACGTCTGTTCCTGGTGTGTTCGCGGCGGGTGACGTCGCCGAGCATGACGGACGGACCTTCGGCCTCTGGCCGATCGGGGCCAAGCAGGGCGAGGTCGCGGCGCTGAACGCACTCGGCGGCAACGCCACGCTCACCTCGGAGGTTCCGGCGACGATCCTCAAGGGCGTCGGCATCGACCTGTTCTCGATCGGCAGGCCTGCGGCTCAGTCGGGTGATGAGATCATCGTCGACGAGGATCCGGACCCGGCGGCGCCGTCCTACCGGCGACTGCTGATCTCGGAGGGACGGGCGGTGGGCGCCATCGTGCTCGGCAGCCATCCCGAGGATGTCGCCGCGGTGACGGCGGCGGTCAAGAAGCGCGCGGAGATCTCGCCGGCGCAGATCGCCGCGCTGCGCAGCGGTGACTGGGGGGTGCTGAAGAACGCGGGCCGGGCCTCAGAGCCGGCTAGCGCCTAGCGTCTCGACGGCCTGGGTACGGCCCTTGACCTCGATAGCCGACGGCGCGGTGAAGGCGAAGCTCGCCGCCGTCGCGCGGTAGACGGCGTCGGTCACCAGGACATCGGGACGGCCATCCCGGCCCGCGACTCCGGAAAGCCGGAACGCCACGTTCGTCGCGTCGCCGAGGACGGAAACCAGCATCCCGGTCAGCATGCTGACCGCCGCCGGGCCTGCGGCGACGCCCCATCCCATCCGCAGCGGCCCGCCCGCCGGATCACGCAGGTCCAGCCCCGGCCGCGATCCGCGGCACCGTCTCGGCGGCCTCCACGGCGAAGGCGACCGCCGCCAGGGCGGCATCGGGGACGGCGGCGACCTCCCAGGTCGCGAAGAACGCGTCGCCCACGTAGTTGCTGAGCGTGCCGCGATGCCGGGACAGGATCTGCCGCAGCTGGGCGTACAGCCGGTCGATGTTCTCAAGCAGCGAGAGGTCGTCGGTGTACTCGGCGATGCTGGAAAACGCCATGACGTCGCCCACCACCATGACCATCTCGGTCACGTTAATGTGCCGGAGCGTCTCGAGCGCGCCGTCGTCGGCCGGGGCGGTAAAGCGCCGGGACCGGAATTGCAGGTCCACGCCGCCCACCCGCACCCGGTCGCCCGGCATGATCCTGACCGGCACGGATCGCTCGATCCGCTGTCCGTTGAGCCGCGTACCGTTCGTGCTGAGGTCGGTCAGCCAGGCCTGGTCACGGTCGACGTCCAGCCGCAACTCCAGGTGCGTCCTGGAGATGGCGGGGTCGTCGATGAGCAGTCGGTGCTGTTCGTCGACGCCGACGCATTCCCGCCCGACGACAAGCCGGTCATAGACCGGGATCGACCGTTCCTCGGCGACGTCGGGGGCGATGACGAGCACGCCGGGTATCGGGGTGGGTTCATCGGGCATCAGATGGTCCGGTCATCTGGAAGGTGAAGACCTGCCGGCCGATGCGCAGGCTCCAGCCCGGAGACAATGGCGTCAGCTCCGGGCCTATTTGCGTCCACTGGCCGGCACCGGGCGGACTGATGTAGGTCCCGTGCGCCGAGGAGGCGTCACGCACCAGGACGACCCCCTCCTCGACGGAGATGTAGGCGTGCACCCGCGAGACCACGGTGTCCGGATCCTGTATCAAGATGGGAGAGGCGGCGCCGCTTTTCACCAGGGAGTCACTGTGCGGTTCGCGGCCAAGGACGTAGGCGCGGTCCAGATAGATAACCGGCCCGTTCTCCGAGGTCAGGGCGCCAAGCGGACTGCGCGCCGCCACCGTCGCGCCGGTGTCAACCGGTGCGGGCCGCTGGCTGGGAGGTTCCTGGCGGACCGAGATCTCCACCGTGTCGGGCTTGTCGGCGGGCTGCGGGCGCGGAGCGTCTTCCGGCACGGGCGGGGCTTCCACGGGCGGGGCTTCCACGGGTGCGGCGGCCCCCGTGCCCGCATCCGCGGCCGGCTCACGCTCGGCTGCCTTGCCGACTCGGGTCAGCACGAAGCCCTGTCCGGGTACGATCCCGTCCCTGAGGTCGGACCCGGGATGCGCGTGCACCGACTGGGCTGCCATGCCGCCGATAGCCAGCCGCTCGAACGAGGCTGGAATGAGCTGGTCGACCCAGGTCACAGCCTCTGCACCGGAGAGCCGACGCGTCCAGTCCTGCCCGGTGACCTCGCACCAGACCGCGCCGCGCAAGAACATGACGTTGCCGTCGCGCACTGGCACCACGATCCCGAAGGCGGTCGCGTCCTCGGACATGCGACCGATCACCCAGCTGGCCAGGCGGGCCGCGATCATGCTGGCCGACAGCTCGGGATCCGCGGCGACGGCGGCGGCAAGGCCGAGGAGTTCCCTGACCGCCTCGTCATCGTCGCCCAGCGTTGAGACGCCGGGCGGAATCAGGATGACCGTGTCGCCGAACCGGCCAACGAGTCCGCTACCCGGCTCGATGCCTATGCGCGTGGTCACATGCTCCACGGCACTTCCCCCTTCGCCGAGCGGCAAGCGGACCGGAGCGCCCCGATGGTCAAGAGTGCAGTCCCTTGGTGGTGAACAGCCAGAGCGCGGAGGTCGCCCACACCCCGACCAGCGACAGCAAGACCACACCGCCCAAGACCGGGAGGAGCCACCTGGGCATCGCGTGGCGGTCGACGAGGCCGAGGCTGAGCATCTTGGCCACGAACGCGCCGTAGAAGAGGCAGCCAAGCACGGAGTGCACGATCACTCGGAGCGAGTACGTCCCGAAGCCAAGCGCGTAGATGCAGTGGATGATGACCGGCACGGTGAGCAGGATGGCGATCCGGCCCGACCAGCGGTGCAGGGCGGCCACCCAGGCAGCGGCTGGCCGGCGCATCCGGAAGGCGGTGGCGAGCTGGACGGCGGCGAACACGACCGCCGCGGTCGTCAGCCAGGCTTTGGCGTACAGCGGGCTGGAGAAGCCCGCGATGTCAAGCGCGAACCCGGTGGGGTGGTGCAGCTTGGCGTACACCCCGAGCACTATGGCGACCGCGCAGCCGCCGAGCAGGGAAACGAGGATCGGCGTGGCGAACTGGTCCCTAGCCGAGCCGGCAGTCGTCTGTTCGCTTGTCATAACGGAGCTTTCCTCTCACACACCGGATGTTCTCTCGCCCGAGGGTCCGTCGCGGCCGCTCATGGGCTGACGACGGTGTCTTTGCCGGCGACGAGCGCGGCCGTGAAGCTGGCGCCGCCGATGGTGAAGCCGTTATCGCTGAGGTCGAGCGGCGGCGCGGGGAGCTTGGCTGTCCCCTCCACGGCCACTCCGACCTGGGTGCCGTCGGGCAGCACCGCCCAGCCGATCCTGGTGGCGAGCCCGTTGACCTCGATCCGGGCCTGATAGACGCCAGCCGGGTGCGGGGACAGTTCGGCTGCGAACGGAAAGGTCTGCCCGGTAAGCGGCGTGACCGTGCCGAACATGTCAAGGCCTGACAGCGACCCCGTGAGGCTAGCGCCCTTGCTGCCGGTCAGGGTGACCTGGTTGCCGCTCACCGAGCCCTGCAGCCACGCTTCGAGGTTCTTGCCGTTGCACACGTAGGCCACGGCCTTGTCGCCCTCGGTGTCGATCGCCAGCGTCACCTCGTTGCCGCTGCTCCGGCCGGCGTAAACGGCCTGCACTACGGCAGGCTCGGCGGAGAACGGGAAGGCTCGCCCAAGGTCCGTGATCGTGCCGAACGCGGCCGCGCTGGAGACGGAGCCGGTTAGGCCGACGCCGTTGTCGCTGGTCAGCGTGACCTGGCCGCCGCTCACCGAGCCCTGCAACGTGGCCTGTGAGGGCAGGCCGGCGTTCAGCTCGGCCGCCGCCTGACGGCCGTTGATGGCGATCGCCACCGTGAATTCGTCGCCGCTGGTCCGACCGGCGAAGAGGGCGTGCAGCGGGGCCGATGCCACCTTGGCCGGTGCGGTGGGCGCGGACGGACTGGTCGTGCTGGCAGGGCTGGCCGTAGTGGCAGGGCTGGCCTTGCTTGGCGTGCTGCTGATCCGTAGATCGACCGTAAGGAGAATCGCCGCGAGTGCCACCACAGAACCCAGTGTGAACAGCGGGCCACTTCTGACCATTCCCTGTTACCGCCTCTCACCTTCGGTTTCGGTCGCGGCTCGCCAAAGGCAGCGACGATGACCGGAGACAAAATAACGAGCGTTACATGCTCTGCAATCAAGAATGTCTATGAACCCTTCACCCAAACGCAACAGAATCCCCCAGCCGGCCTTCGGTCGCGGCGACTCAGCTTCGTCCGGGGACTGGGTTCAGTCGCGCTTAGGCGAATCCTACACAATAAAGAACGAACGACGTCAGGCAAGTTTCTATCGATTTTAACACGATCATCTTGCGTTCCAATTAAACAAATACGCGCTCAATGGAGCGCCGTCTGCATAGAAGAAGACCACAGTGCGGGCGAAGCGCCCGCCCCGCTAACACAGGATGTCTTGCTGCACAAGATGTCAGGCCCTCGACGACTGACGGGACGGTCGAGGCGAAGCAACGGTCCGTTCCCGATGACGGTTTTTACCTACAGTTGGCTGTCGGCGGCCTCGCGGCGGTTGGTGAGATAGCGTGGCGGCATGGCCATCGAGAATGCGGCAAGGCTTGCGGTACTGATCGATGCGGACAACGCGCAGCCGTCGATCACCTCCGGGCTGCTCGCCGAGGTCGCCAAGTACGGTACCGCGCACGTCAAGCGCGCCTACGGCGACTGGACCGCGCCGAACCTGAAGGGCTGGAAGGACCATCTGCTCGCGCAGTCCATCCAGCCGATCCAGCAGTTCGCCTACACCCGGGGCAAGAACGCCACCGACGCGGCGATGGTGATCGACGCGATGGACCTGCTGTACTCCGGGCGTTTCGACGGGTTCTGCATCGTGTCGAGCGACAGCGACTTCACCCGGCTCGCCGCGCGGCTGCGCGAGTCCGCGCTGACCGTCTACGGGTTCGGGGAGCGGAAGACCCCCAAGCCGTTCGTCGCCGCGTGCGACAAGTTCATCTACATCGAGAACCTCACCTTCGACACCGATGACGACGACGAGAACGCCGGCGGCGCCCCCGCCAAGGGCGTGTCGGCCAAGCCGGCGCGGCCCAAGCCGGCCTCGGCCGCGCAGCTCAAGAACGACCACGGGCTGGTGAACTTCCTACTCAACGCGGTGGAGGCGGCCTCCGACGAAGACGGCTGGGCGCCGCTCGCGGGCGTCGGGAACATCATCACCAACCAGCGTCCGGACTTCGACCCGCGCAGCTACGGCTACGGCAAGCTGAGCGACCTGATCACCGCGACCACGCTGTTCGATACGGACCGCCGCAGCCCGGGCGACGGGAAGCAGCCGATCATCTATGCCCGGGGCAAGCGCCGCCTGCCGGCCAACCGGACCGCGAATGCATAACGCCCGGCTGGGCGCCGTCACTGCGCCGTCCCGTCCCGGAACCAGCGCGGGATCGGCAGCGCGGCAGGGACATCGCGTTCGTGCGGGTGAGACAGCGCCACGTCGTCCACCGCCCGGTCGATGTTGGCGCGCAGCGCGGCCCGGAACGCGCAAGAGGCGGGGGGACAGATGGCCTCATTAGTGGTGTGGGCGGTGTTCATCGTTTTCGCCGTGCTGCTGGGCCTGATCGCCCACAACTTCAGCCTGAGCACCGTGCGGTGGGTATCGGCGATTAGCGCGATCATCATGGTCTGCGCGATCACCAAGTACGGGATCGATCATTGGCATCAGGCGCATTCGAATACTCCGCCCTCGAATCTGGTGAACGCGTTCACTGACGGCGTCGACGGGCTCATTAGGACGCTGCTGCGGCCGTTGCTGCTGGGATACCAGGGAGTTGCGCCCGGTCCCATCGGGCGGGGCGTCGCCGCCCTCCTGCTGCTCCTGGGCTACCGGCAGCTTGAGTCGTGGGCGATGCACCGGCAGGGACCGCAGCTCATTACCGCCACGCTGAGTGACGGCCGACTGGACATCAAGACCACCGGGGCCTCGGCGAACGGCAGCGGTGCACGCGGCCGGGCAGCGGACATGACCGACGCTCAGCTGCACGACCAGCTCGTGGCCGAGCTTAAGTTCCGGCTGGCCGCGATCGAGGTGCGGGCGCCGGCGATCCTGCCCGGTGGCAGCAGGACGATCGGACTCGCCTCCATCGCCGAGGCGAGCGGCGCCCCCGGCGCGGGACTGGCGGGGGCGATCCTCCGTTTCGCGGGCGCGATCTGGCCGAACCCGCGCCAGCTTGAGCTCCGGGTGTGCGTCGAGCCGCAGGCCAAGAAGACCACTGCGACGACGCCGGGGGCGACACCCGACATAAAGGTCACCGTCTATCTGGAGAATCCTCGCAGCGGCGCGACGGTCGCCACCAAGACTCTGGCCGGCGGCGACATCAACGAGGCCGCGTCGATGGTGGCCGGCTACGTCGCCCGGCAGGTCTTCGCCATGGATCCCTCCACTCCGCCATGGTGCTATGGCAGCGCCGACGGCGATGACCTCGCTGCGCTGCTGCTGGCCGGGCTGGAGCGGGTCCGCCCGGAAACCCCCGCGGTCGTGGAGACCTCTCGGGGCGCGCAGATCAATCAGCTATGGGAGTCGGCGAGCACCTTCCGGTCGGCCGGCGTCGCTAAGTACGAGCTGGCGCAGCTCCTTGTCCTCGATGACTACCATCTGGCTGCGTTGCGCCTGCACGCCATGAACCTGGATGAGCACCCCCGCTTCTACCGGGGCCGTTATCGGCTGGGCATGTCGCTGGAAATGATCGCGAGTCCCAAACCTAAGCTCCGCGACGACGACGATCCGCGGCGGCAGCTGGACGAAATTCTCGGCATCTTCACCCGGCGCGGCCTGCCGGTGAGGGCTAGCGCGCAGCCGAGCGACCTGACCCCATGCGCGGAGGACAAGACGTGTTGCACACTCTCGAAATCGCTGGCCCTGGAGCTGCTGACCGTTGCGGCGAGGGAACTGCGTGGTGTGCGGGCGCAGCTGACCCTCAGGCGCGTCGTGTGGGACACGTTCCGGTACCGGAACGAACGCGCGGTATGGCTGCAGTACTGGACCTGGCTGCCGGGATGGGGGCTGCGCCGACGCTGGGCCTTTCATGACGCCGTGCGCGTCGCCGAGCTGCTGGTCGCGATCCGGATCAAGCTCATCGAAAGCGACGTGGAGGCCACACACGGGAAACCTGAAGGCGGGGACGGAGAACTCCGCCGCGCTCTCGAGACCGCCGCGACCCTGGTGGACGAGAACCTAGGGCGCGGGCGCTACGAGGGCGCCATCAGGATCGCGTCTGCCATCGCCGGCGAGTCGTCCCCTGTCGCCAAGGAGATCCGGCGAGAGCAGACCGAGAGGATCCGGCAGGTGCTGGCCCAGCGCACTACCGGGAAAGCAGACGGCGAGTCCCTCGTAACGTCAGGAGCCCTGCCACTGTGGCATCGGCTGAGGGGTCTGTGGCACCAGCGCAGGGCCAGGGCGTCGTGGCAGGCCGCGTATAACGCTGCCTGCTTGTACGCGGCTCTGGGGGGCAAGGAAGCGGACCAGGACCTCGTCGTCGCCTGCTTGCGCAGCGCCGTTGGTAATCCGCGCTCCGAGATGGAACGCGCCTACGACTGGATCTCGCGCGATCCTGACCTCTCCTTCCTGAAGGACCGGGACACGCCGCGCGAACCCGATCCCGCTGGCGCGAAAGGGGACACGCCCTTCCAGAAGTTCCTGGACGCCCAGAAGCGGCTGGACTACCCGGCCGCTTTCCCGGCGGAACGGCCCGGCGCGCGCCGAACTGTGCCCCGCAGAGGCTCAGCTAACCCGCGGGGCCGCGCCACCCGGTGACGGGCAGCCCGAACTTGGCCACCAGCCGGCCGGTGAACTCACCGGCCGGGTCGCCGTGCACCCGCGCGAACAGCACCGGCAGCGAGCCGCGGCGGACCTCCGCGCGCGCGCCGGGTGGCAGGTCGAACTTGCGGCGGCCGTCGCACCACATGACCGCGCGCTCCGTCTCGTAGGCACCCTTATCCCCGGATCCCGGCTTGCCGGCCTCGTCCACCAGCTCGATCGCGACGACCGAGCGCGGCGACACCACCAACGGCCGGGCGAAGAGCGCGTGCGCGGCGAGCGGCACCATCAGCAGCGCCTCCACCTCGGGCCAGACCACCGGGCCGCCCGCCGAGAACGCGTAGGCGGTCGAACCGGTAGGCGTCGCGCAGACCACGCCGTCGCATCCCCAGCGGGACAGCGGATGGCCGTCGACCTCGATCATGACCTCGATCATCCGCTCCCGTGCCGCCTTCTCCACGCTCACCTCGTTGAGCGCCCAGGCCCTCCCGAACTCGGTGCCGTTGTCCGACGCGACCACATCGACGGTCATCCGCTCCTCGACCCGGTACTGCCCCGCTACCAGCCGGTCCACGGTCTCGGTGAGCCCGTCCGGCTCCGCCTCGGCGAGAAAGCCGACGTGGCCCAGGTTGACGCCGATCAGCGGCGTGCCGGCCGGCCGGGCGAGCTCCGCGGCGCGCAGCAGCGTCCCGTCGCCGCCGAGCACGATGACGAGCTCGGCCCCCTCAGCCGCCCTCGGCCCGGACGGCAGCACGCTGGCGGCCGGGCACTCAAGGGCGGGCGCCTCCTCCGCGGTCACCCGCGCCGCTACGCCGACCGCGGTCAGCCGGTTGATAACCTGTCGCGCGCTGCTCAGCGCGTTCTCCCTGCCGGTGTGCGCGACCACCAGCATCGTCCGCGTCGATTCACCCATCGCGAGCAACTTACCGTGCCGCACCGCCCGGCTGAGCCCGCGCCCCGACCCGGGGTGATGCCTACTGCGGGCCGGACTCGATCGCGTCGCGCACGGCCGCCTCGTCCAGCGGGGGCGCGCCGACCCGGAACCAGACGAAGTACTCCACGTTTCCCGATGGACCCGGGAGCGTACTCGCGGTCACGCCGAGCACGCCGAGACCAAGCGACGCGGCCGCAGCGCACACGGACCGCACCGCGTCCGCCCGGTCGTCCGGTGAGCGGACCACACCGCCCGCCCCGACCCGGCCCTTGCCCACCTCGAACTGCGGCTTCACCATCAGCGCGAAGTCCGCGTTCGGGGCGGCGCACGCCACCAGGGCGGGCAGCACCAAGGTCAGCGAGATGAACGACAGGTCGGCCACCACCACCTCCGGCGGCGGAGCGACCTGGGCAGGCTCGAGCGCCCGGACGTTCACCCGGTCCAGCACCGTCACCCGATCGTCAGTCCGCAGCGACCAGGCAAGCTGGCCGTACCCCACGTCCGCCGCGACCACGTGCACCGCGCCTGCCCGCAGCAGCACGTCGGTGAACCCGCCGGTCGACGCGCCGGCGTCCAGGCAGCGCTTCCCGGCCACGGTCAGCCCGGCGAACGCCGCGAGCGCCCCGGCCAGCTTGTGCCCGCCGCGCGAGACGTACTTCGCCGCGCCATCGGCGTCGCCGTCCCCGGCTACCGTCACGGGCGTGTCCTTGGTTACCTGCGTCGCCGACTTAGACGCCGCCTGCCCCGCGACCGCGACCCGCCCCGCCGCGATCAGCTCCGCCGCCTGCTCTCGCGACCGAGCAAGCCCGCGCCTGACCAGCTCGGCGTCCAACCTCGCCCGGACCGGCATCAGCGCGGTTCCCCATCGGCAAGGCGGGCGGCGTCGGCCGGGCCTGGCCGACCTGCGTCCCCTAGTCCGCCGAGGATCTCGCGGAGCCGGTCGTGCGCCTCCTCGAGTACTGCGGGCCGGTCGTCAAGGTCTATCTCGTCGAGGTCGGAAAGCCCCGCGATGGCCTGGTCGACTCGGGGATCCCCGGTGGGGATGAGAGTCACCCGGGTCCGTTCAGAATCCATGTTTTTCCTTCCCCTCGGCTCCGGGTGCCGCCGCGGTGCCCACGGTGCGCTACCCTCCCGCGTGAACGGTACCGCCCAACCAGGAGCGAGGCGCACATGAAGTCGGCCGACGAGTGCCGCGAGGCACTGCAGAAGCTCGCGGGCAGGCTGTCCGAGCTCAGCCCAGCCGACCGTGACCAGTATTTCGGTAACCGATCGATCAGCGTCACGATTCCCGATCTCGGCGTCACCTACGCGACCAGGCTCGGCGTCGGCGACGACCCGGTCCGGGAGGTCGCGCCCGGCGAGCCGCCCGCCGACATCCGGCTGACCGCCGACAGCGACGAGGTGGTCGCGCTCTCGCAGCAGCCGATGAACATCGCGCGCAGCTGGATGACCGGCAAGATCAAGATCGAGGCATCCATGAAGGACCTCTTCCGCCTCCGCCGCCTCCTGTAGCGCCGCGCGCTTCCCTGCGCCACCTCACCCGGGCGGCGAGGCTGTGCTGCGATAATTGGGGGATGGGAGAGCTGATCTTGCTGCGGCATGGGGAGACCGAGTGGTCGCGGGCGGGCAAGCACACCGGGCGGACGGATGTACCGCTGACGCCGAAGGGGATCGCGAGCGCGAAGGCGCTGGCGCCGATGGTCATGCGGCGGGTCGCCGGGCAGCCGATTGTCGCGGTGTTCACCAGCCCGGCGCAGCGCGCGGAGCGGACCGCGGAGCTGGCGGGGCTTGGCGGCCCCGGTGTCCCCGGCTTCGATGGCGGGCCCGCGCCCAAGCAGGACCCGGACCTGTGGGAGTGGGACTACGGCGGGTACGAGGGCAGCACGACGGCAGACATTCAGCGAGAGCGCCCCGGCTGGTCCCTGTGGTCGGCCGGGGTCATCCCCGGCGACGCGGAGCACCCCGGCGAGACCGCCGCGGAGGTCGGCGAGCGGACCGACCGGGTCCTCAAGCGGGCGACCGCGCTGCTGCCCGAGGGGGACGTCGCGCTGGTCGCCCACGGTCATGTGCTGCGAGTCCTCACCGCCCGCTGGCTCGGCCTGCCACCCTTGGGCGGCAGGTTCTTCCGGCTCGACACCGGTACCGTCAGCACGCTGGGCACCGAGCACGGCCAGCCGGTCATCCACACCTGGAACGTCCCGCCATCCACCTGACGCCGCCGACGGCGGAACGCAAGTGGCTACTTCGAGTCCGGTCCGGGCTGCGCCTCGCGGGGGCGGGTTTCGTCCGTGATCCAGGTCAGGAACGAGAGGGAGCCGGCCACCAGCGGTGTCGCGACGATCTCGGGCTCGTCGTAGCTGTGCTTCTCGGCGAGGAACGCGGCCAGTTGCTCGTAGCGGTCGGCGGGGAGCTTGAAGAAAACGAACCACTCCTCGGCCCGCTCGATCTCGTCGTTCCACCAGTAGGTGGAGGCGACCGGGCCCGCCACCTGGCCACAGGCCGCGATCCGCGCCGCGACCGCCGCCCGGGCCAACTCCATCGCCTCGGCCCGCGAGTCGGTCGTGGTCTGTACCTGCAGGTATTCGCTGGCCGTCGGGCGGTCAGCGCCGTTTACCGCCATGCCAACCGATCGTACGGGCTGGTCAGCGATAAATGGCAAGGGCTGACGACAATTAGCCGGTAACATTCGGGCAGCGATTGTGCCCCACACCCTGAACCGAACCAGGAGGCCGACGGTGGTATCTCAGGCGAGCAGGCTTGCCGACGTCCGCTACGACATTCGCGGACCGGTGCTGCGGCGAGCTCGCGCGCTTGAGGCGGCCGGGCACGAGATCATCAAGCTGAACATCGGCAACCCCGCGTCCTTCGGCCTGTTCACGCCGGACGCCGTGCTGTCGCAGGTGACGTCGGCCATCGCCGACTCGCAGGGGTACAGTGACGCGCGGGGCATCGCTCCCGCCCGCGAGGCCGTCGCGAGCTACTACCGGCGCCGACTCGGGGTTCCGAGCGCCACCGCCGACGACGTCTTCCTCGGCAACGGCGTCTCCGAACTGATTGTGATGACGCTCCAGGCGCTGCTCAACCCGGGCGACGAGGTGCTCGTTCCCGCTCCCGACTACCCGCTGTGGACCGGGGCGGTCTCGCTCTGCGGCGGTCGCGCCGTGCACTACCGGTGCGCCGAGGATCTCGAGTGGAACCCCGACGTGGAGCACGTCGCCTCGCTGGTCACCGAGCGGACCCGGGCGCTTGTCATCATCAACCCGAACAACCCGACCGGCGCGGTCTACTCGCGCGAGACGCTGCTCGCGCTGCTCGACATAGCCCGCCGCAACAACCTGCTGGTCCTCACCGACGAGATCTACGACCAGATCGTCTACGACGGCGCGGTGCACCACTGCGCGGCGTCCCTCGCGCCGGACATCCCAGTCTTCTCCCTCGGCGGCATGTCCAAGACCTACCGGCTCGCCGGGTTCCGCTCCGGCTGGCTGGTAGTCTGCGGCCCCAAGGAGCCGATCGCCGAGTACCTCGAGGGGCTGGAACTGCTCGCCAACATGCGGATGTGCCCCAACGTCCCGGCGCAGCACGCGATCCCTGCCGCGCTCGACGGCGGCATCGACATCACCCCGCTGCTGGCACCCGGCGGCAGGCTCCGCGACCAGCGGGACCGCGCCTGGGAGCTGCTGACCGCGATCGACGGCGTGGACTGCTACAAACCGGCCGGCGCGCTCTACCTGCTCCCCCGGCTCGACCCCGAGGTGCACAAGATCGTCGATGACCAGCGGATGTGCATTGACCTGCTCGAGCAGCAGCATGTGCTGCTGACCCACGGCACCGGGTTCAACCTGCCGTCGCCCGACCACATCCGGGTCGTGTTCCTGGCCCCGGTCGAGACGCTGACCGAGGCGATCGGCCGCCTCGGCGAGTTCCTCTCCCGGTACCGCCAGTAGGCGGCGCTTGATCGAGGTGGGGATCGGCGTGAGTTTTGCTAGCGCGGACCTTCGCTCCGGTAAATCAGCCGTAGCCACAGCTCGGGAAATGAGCGGCCGTCACGACGCGAGAACCGCGATGAACGTAGCTATATAGGTAGCAGCGAACATGGTGGGAATCCATTGTTCCAGGTGCGTGAGCGGCCAGTATTTTGCCTTGTCCTTGCCCTCCCCGAGCGCTCTCCATTCGGCGCTCCAGTACGGCGAGGCAGGCAGGCGCTCCTCAAGCACTCCGATCACCGTGTACTTGGCCGAGTTGAGCTGACGATAGGAGCGGACCAGGAAATACCACGCAGCGCACTGAACCAGCAGGGCGATCAACGGGAATACCAGCAGCCAGGCCGACAATAGGTGAGGGTTACTAAGCAGCACCCCGATGCCCGCAAATATCGCCGTATTCAGCGTTAGGAAGAACGTATTAGTAAGGCTCCGGCGCGCACTTATCCGGTCGGCCATCTCCACGTAGATCTTGTACTGCTCCAGAATGACTGGCTGCTCCGGATCGCCGACGTCAGCAGGCTGGTTCCACAACGTGGGGCGCACATCGTTGATAGGGGTCGTGTCCGCAGAGAAGTATTTCTTAAGAATCATGAATCCTCGTCACCGTTCGAGCCATGGTCACAAGTTGCCCATAGTACACAAGCATGCCACAAGGATCGTCACGTGCGAGGCGTGCGCGCAACCGCAACTCTATTCAGGTGGTTGTTCTGCACTTGACGATGCGGGACCCCGGCGGGGTTGTGAGGGCTTGCGCGGAACTGTGCGTTGATGAGCGTCGGTGAGCCGGACTGCGACGGCCCGGTCGCGCTGGCGAGGTCCCGTTGTCCGCGACCCGGAACACCCGCTTCGCCGAGGCGTACAACCCTGCCATGATCCCCTTGGAATTCTAGTACACAGTTAGCTACGCTATCGGTGACCAGTTAGCTCACTGCGGGGTGGAACGGGTGGAAATGACCAGTGGACTAAACGACTTCACCCTTGATTCCGCTCTGCGCAGCGATCTTTTCTCGATCCTAGGGCCAAGTTTCACGGACCCAACCGAGAGGCGTGCCATCGTCTGGCTGGCGACCGAGCATGATCGCGAGCTAATCGAAGACTTGGACTGGACCGGGCCGCCAGAAATATTCATCGTCCGCCTGCTGGAACGCCTGGAGACCGCTCAGAACCTTCGGCCGATACTCAGCTCCCTGCTGCAGTCAGCCGAGAGTCGGCTGGACGCACCGACACGCGAGCGTGCGACTCGACTTCGGCAACGCCTCACCAATCCAACCATAATAATCAACAATGAAACTGACGTAGAAACTTCGATCGGTTCCGCGCATTTTCGAGTGTTCATCAGCTCCCCGTCCGACGTGGCCGACGAGCGCGCAGTGGCCACGCAGGTAATCGAACACCTAGCATATGACCCCCTGGTACGCGGTTGGCTCACAACAGAAGTCGTCGCCTGGGACGGACCTACGCCGGTTCCCCTGATCGCTGGAACGCCGCCTCAGGCCTCCATCGATCAAGCCGGCCTCACTCCGGAATCTTGCGATGTAGTGCTGGTAATTTTGTGGTCTCGTATCGGCACCCGAAATCCGGTAGATTCAAGCGACAGGAAAGAATCAGGCACCGAGAACGAATACTGGCGCGCCCTCGCCTCCTTTAGGATCTCCGGACGGCCATTTGTGATCGTCTACCACCGCACCGACCCGGCGTGGGTCCAACTCGGCTCACCAGACCTTGATGAACGCCGGCAGCAGTGGGCAGGAGTTCAGGAATTTATTTCCAATATTACCGAAGGAGGTTCCGGTGAAGGAGTATCTGGCATCAATAATTATGGCTCTACTGATGAATTTAGGATACTTATCGAGTCGCATCTCCGCGAGCTAGTCCGGCGTCGCTACGGAGGCATTCAGTCCCCGGTAAAGCCCACGTCGAGCACTGAAACGACCTCATCCTCGCCGATTCTGGACCCGTATCCGGGACTGCGCGCATTTGACATAGACGACTCGGTTGTGTTCTTCGGCCGCGGCACTGAAGTCGATGCCCTAGTTGATCGACTGGCCGCACCGCAAGGTCGACTTGTAGCGATCGTGGGCGCAAGTGGAAGTGGGAAGTCATCGTTGGTCTCCGCAGGATTGCTGCCGCGATTGCAGCACGATGCAATACGCGGCAGCTCACGCTGGAGGGTGATCAGAACTACACCTGATAAATTCGGTCTCGGCGACCCATTCATTTCACTGGCCATTGCTATAGAACCAAACGCATTCGACTCTCGCAAAGTGTCGAAAGAGTGGCGCGGCGGAGAACTTCTCAGGAGGATAAAATCTGCAGAAAGAACGACGGAAGCCGCGCCGACGTTGCTTATTATTGATCAGTTCGAGGAGCTGTTCACATCAATTAACCCGGCGAAGGTTGCTCCGTTCATTGATCAGCTACTGGATCTACTCTCCGATGACTCGAGCCGGATCATTCTAACCATTCGAAGTGATTTTTATGACCGGTGCGTTGAGCATGCGACCTTTGCATCTGCCCTGCGCCAGGCGTCCTTCCCATTGAGCGCGCCAGGGCTTGGGTCTCTCTACCAAATGATCACGCGGCCCGCCGAGACCGCCGGAATAATGATCGAGCGCGGCCTCGCGGAGAGAATTCTAAACGACACGGGGGTTCATTCCGGGGCTCTGGCGCTCATGGCCTTCACGCTGAGCGAACTTTTTGCCGCCGCATCTGGCACCGGAGTGCTCCGGCACGATCAGTATGACCGACTGGGCGGCGTAAAGGGCGCAATCGGATCGCGCGCCGCGACTGCCTTTGATAGCCTTGATACCGAGGCAAAAGAACAACTACCAGTTGTCTTCAGGCAACTAATAACGGTTAACGAGGATGGGGCGCCAACCAGGCAGCGAGGGCGACCATCGCAATGGGCCGGCAATGCGGCGGCCCAATCCCGTTTTCTTCAAGCTTTCGTTGACGCACGCCTGCTAGTCAGCGGTCTTGACGCGGACGGCCATCCTACAGTCGAAGTTGCCCATGAAGCCCTGTTCCAGTCCTGGCCGCTGCTAATGCAATGGATAGACGATGTGCGTGACGATCTTCGAGCCCTGCGCGAGTTGGAACGGGCTACTTTGGAGTGGCTTCGGCACGACCGCGCTCGATCTTACTTGTGGACAGAAGAACGGATGCTACCAGCGCGGACGGCCGTAGGCCGCCTTGGGCTTGGTGGTGCGGAACCTGAAGTCGCCACTGCCATTACGGTCTTTCTAACTCCCGAGGTGGATCGCCTGGCGGCCGAATTGTCAACCCCAGGGCTGAGTCATAACCGGCGCGCGCAAATTGGCGAGAGAATGGCCGAACTTGGGGATACAAGGCCGGGGGTTGGAGTTACTGATGGTATTCCCACGCCGGAATGGTGCAAGGTTACCGGCAGCAGACTACGCCTGGACGGACTGGCTGAGGGTTTTCAGGTCAACGATTTCTATATTTCCAAATACCCGGTGACCTCGGTCCAGTATGAGGCATTCGTAACGGCAGAAGATGGATATCATGATTTGCAGTGGTGGGAGAACATTCCGCGTCGATCTGTGCCGCCCGAGGCTTATCACGGGATTCCGAACCATCCAATGGAGAATCTTTCGTGGTACGAAGCAATTGCGTTCTGCAGGTGGCTTTCCAATCAACTTAATTTTGAGGTCCGCCTACCCACTGAACTTGAGTGGCAAATGGCTGCAAATGGAGGGGACTCTGGACGCCTCTTCCCTTGGGGGAACGTCTTGGATGGCGATCGCGCAAACACTTTTGAGAGTGGCCTTGGGCGAACCGTGGCAGTGGGCATGTATCCGCTCGGGGCAGCGCCTTGCGGAGCTCTAGACATGGCAGGCAACGTGTGGGAGTGGTGCCTCAACGAATCGGCCGACCCAAATTCCACAGATATCTTTGAAGTGGAGCAGCGCGCTGTGCGCGGTGGATGCTGGTATCACGAACTCCAGTACGGCGTGACGAGCTTCCGCAACCCCGCATGGGATTACGCTGCGCCGCGGACCCAATTGCGCGGTTTTCGAATTATCGGACACCCTACAGGGCAGGCAATCGAAGCTACCGCACAGGAGGGATGACGCACGCCATGGCCCTTCTGGTGATCTACTGGAGGAGGCTGAACTTCTTTGTTGCAGCCCGTACGGCCTCGTCGCCGCCGCAGACTACCATTCCAACAGGCTGCAGCTTTTCCGTAGAATTATCCGTAATAGTGTTGCGATATTCCTCATACGCGTTGTGCAGACCCTGCCCCAACTGCGTAAACAAGACAATGCTCAGATCCGGGTTCTCGCGTATAGTGCGCGCCGAGTTCAAGAGTTGAGTCTGGCAGGCCTTCAGAATCACAGTGCTGAACTTGATACCGGCGTGCGGGTAGCCGTCGAGATCGGCCGGTGGGGCATGATCATATATCTCAGGGCGTAGCAGTGCCGCCTGGCCCATAAGTATGGCCGCGACGTTACCGACCTGCCCTGGGCTAAGCGATTTCTCAACAACAATCGCGATCCGCATCAGATCCAATGTCTAATCCTCCTAAGGTAGCAGCGTTGCCGCCGAACAGGATCCATGGCATGTCCACCGCGTGCCGCACCTCTTGGATCACGTCCATGTCGAAGTGACGGGCCGCAGGCATGTTCGTCAGTGTAGCGCAAGAATCCGACGAAAGAGCGTCTACGCACGCGGCGGGGTTAGACGCGGAGAACCGGTACGAGCCGTACTCCAGCTTCCATCCGCCAGCAGGGGCTCAGTGGCAGGATGCAGGAAGATGGTCCCCACCTGGCCCCGCGGCGCGCCCTTGGGGATGGCAACCACCAGTGGGACGATCGGGGCGATGAAGGACTCTACCGGGTAAAGGATCGGGTGCATTATGAATTCGCGGAGCTTTGGATAGGCCGCTGGAACCAGGAAGAAGGACAGATCTCCCTTGAGGACCCGCAGGGAGGAATCCTCGAAGCTTTCGCATCCGACAATCCGGGCCGAACCATATCGCCCACGAGCGACCACCATGCTACAGGTGAGGCCACCAAAACTGTCCGAAAGAGTGCCGATGCTGTCAGTGGCCTCCGAAGGTGCACTTACCATGAGCGTCATAATATCCCCACCGTCCAGTAAACTGAAGCGGCAATCTCAATCCAGCATTCCAGCGCATTAGGATGATCTTGCTGGGATAGTCGCTGGTGGTCCGGACCCAGATCAAGGCCCGCTTGGCGTGCGCGAATTTCAGTTGATCTAAGGATCTCTTGAATGGACACGGAGCCGGGCCGGGCAACGACGGAACGGACGACAGCCGGACGGCGTGACGGGCTGCCAGGGAGCCCCGCAGCGCGTTCGGAACGGCAGCAGGCTAGGCGAGGATCGTCCAGCTGTGCGGCGGGACCACCAGGGGATTGGCGGGGCGGTGCCGGGGTCGGGGACCTCGGCGACCGTCAGGCCGACGGCATCGACGGCGAACTCAACCGGGTCGTCGCCGACGTTGAGCAACAGCAGCACGTTCTGGCCGGGCTCGCTCCCCGATACGCGCAGGGCCATGGCTGAGTTGGTCAGGTGCTCGGCGGCGGTCCTTGCGCGCACCAGCCAGGAGTGGCGTCGGCGGAAGCCGATGAGGCGCTGGTGGAGGCGGTAGTAGCGCCATCCGTCGGGGGCTAGCTCGCCCGGCGCGGAGGGGAATGCGGGGCGGATCTCGTCGTCGCCGCCCTCGCGGTGCTCCTTGTGGCCGCGGAAACCCTGCTCGTCGCCGTAGTAGACGCTGGGGACGCCGCCGATGCACATCAGCACGGCCAGCGCGTGCCCGAAGTGCCGGTCATCGGTGAGCACGGTGGCGAGGCGGGTCACGTCGTGGTTGCCGACGAAGGTCTGCGCCAGCTCGCCCTCCATGAAGGAGTTGTGCCTGCCCAGCGCGTGGTTGAGCTCGTGGAAGTTACGGTCGTTGAGCGAGGACCAGATCGCCTTCCAGACCTCGTACTGGGTGATCGAGTCCAGGCCCGCCTCGTTGGCGTAGGCGGTGTAATCACCGTGGATCATCTCGCCCAGGAACCACGCGCCGGGGAACGACTCGCGGACGGCGGGCAGGGCCTTGGCCCAGAACCCCGGCGGCACCGCGTAGGCGGCGTCCAGCCGCCAGCCGCCGGCCCCCGGCCCAGCCAGTGGCTCATCACCTCGATGACGTAGCCGAGCACGGCGGGTTCGTCGTGGTCGAGCTCGACGAGCTGGTGATGGCCCTCGAACACCGCGTAGTCGCCGCCGTCGGCGGCGGCTTTGAACCAGCGGGCGGCGGGCGTCTGCGCGCCGCCGTGCAGCGCGGCCTGGAACGCGGGGAAGCGACGGCCGACGTGGTTGAATACGCCGTCGAGGATCAGCCGCAGCCCGCGCGCGTCCGCGGCGGCGACGAGGGCGTCGAAGTCGCCCTCGTCGCCGAGTCGCGGGTCGATCCTGAAGTGGTCGATCGTGTCGTACCCGTGCGTCTGCGAGGCGAATATCGGCCCGAGGAGCAGGCCGTTGCAGCCGAGCTCGACGGCGTAGTCCAGCCACGGGTCCAGCTGCCGAGCCGGGCCTGACCGGCTCGCCGTCCGGCAGCGCGGCCGGCTTTGCGGCGGTGAAGCCGAGCGGGTACACCTGCCACAGGATGGCGTGATCAGCCCAGGTCGTCACGTTCCCACGGTACTGGCTTCGGGTAGTCACCGCACGCATTCGGTGCTGCGCGGCATGCCGTAAGCCCGTCCGGCCTGGCCGGGGCATCACTTCCTGGCTGTAGGGTCGGGCTGTGTCTGACGGCCTGCACGATCCCTTCGCGACCGAGGCGCTGCGCGGGCGGGTGCTTGACGCCTGGGCCGCGTCGCCCGCGCGGTTCCGCGAGGACGCCAACGCCGAGGAGGACTACGCGCTCGGCGGCTACCGGGACCGGGTGGTAGTGGAACTCGCGCAGAACGCCGCCGACGCCGCCGTGCGCGGCGGGGTACCCGGGCGGCTGCGGCTGACGATGCGCCACGGGATGCTGGTCGCCGCCAACACTGGCGCGCCGCTCGACGCGGCCGGGGTCGAGGCGCTGTCGACACTGCGCGCCTCGAGCAAGCGGCGCTCCGCGACAGCCGATGGCATGGTGGATGGCGCCACTGACGGCACGGTCGGGCGGTTCGGGGTCGGGTTCGCGGCCGCGGTCGCGGTCAGCGACGAGCCCCGCATCCGCTCGACGACGGGCGCCGTCGGCTGGTCCCGGGCGCTGACGCAAGAACTGGCCGGCGCCATCCCGGCCCTGACCGGCAGCTTGCGGCCCGCTCGGGCCACATCCCGTTGCTCCGCCTGCCGTTCGCGCTGGCCGACTCGGCGCAGAGCGGCCCGGCCGATGGGTTCGCGACCGCGGTGGAGCTGCCGTTGCGCGACGGCGACGCGGTTGATCTGGTCATGCGGCTGCTGGCCGAGACTGGTCCTGCGCTCTTGCTCGCGCTACCTGCCCTCGCCGAGGTCGTGGTCGAGGTTGACGGGGCGATCCGGGTACTGACCGCTAGCCACGCCGAGGACGTGGTGACGATCACCGACGACGGCGCGGTCAGCCGGTGGCGGCTGGCCAGCGCGGGCGGCGTCCTTGCTGCGGCCCTGCTAGCGGATCGGCCGACCGAGGAGCGTGCCCGCACGAGCTGGTCGGTCCGCTGGGCGGTGCCGGTCGATGAATCAGGCGCACCGATAGCGCTGAAAGTTGGGCCGTGACAGCCGGTCAAGGTTTCAGCGCTGGCGGGCTGAACGCGGCGGACGCGGTAGCGGGGTTGTGCACGCGCCGACCCCGACCGACGAGCCGCTCGGGCTCCCGGCCCTGCTGCTCGCGTCGTTCCCGCTCAGCCCCGACCGCCGGCACGTCGCGCCGGGGCCGCTGACCGACTTCATCATCGAGCGGGCGGCCGACGTGTACGCCGGAATGCTGCCCGGCCTGGTACCGGGGCCGGGCCTGCTCGACCTGGTACCCGGGCCGGTCGGGCGGGGCGAACTCGACGCCAGGCTCTCCCGCGCGATCGTCTGCGGCTGCCGGACGTGGCGTTCCTTCCGTCGGCCGCGGCGGCGGAGCGGGTCCGGCCCCGCGACGCGGTGCTGATGAGCGGCGGCCCGCCGAGCTGGCCGGCTGGCTCGCCGCGGTGCTGCCCGACCTGGTCGCGGACGCGCGGCACCCAGCGTTCGCGGTGCTTGGCGTACGGCGGCTGCCGCTCGCGGAGCTGGCCGACCTGCTCGCCTCGCTCAGTCGGGAGCCGACCTGGTGGCGCGGGCTGTACGCGGCGCTGGCGGGCGCATCCGCCGAGGAGGCGGCGGAGCTTGGCGCGCTGCCGGTGCCGCTGGCGACGGGCGGCCGGCGCGCGGCCCGCGCCGGCTGCTGCTGCCGGGAGCGGGCCTGGATAGCCCCCCCGGGCGGCGGCGCTCGGGTTTCGGGCGGGGGCCCCCGAGGCGACGCACCGCCGCACGGCCCGGCTCGGCGCGGCCGAGGCCACACCGCGCACGTCCTCGACGACGCCGCGACCCGCGCCGCCGCCGCCGCCCCTACGACAACGTGGTCGAGGCCAGCTTCGACCACGACGGGCCCGAGCGGGCCGCCACGCGGCGCTCGGCCGGTCGCGGCGTCAATGCTGAACCGGTCGATACCCTACCTCGCCGACCTGGAGCTGCCGGGCGACGACGGCGCTGTATCGGGCGGGCGAACCGCCGCTGCCGCGCGGCGGCCGCGCTTGTCGCAGCGGACGGCCCGTTTGAGACAATCTAGCAGGCCCCCCTTGCCCGGTACGCCGCCGAGTGCTCCGGGCGGTCTGCGTCACTTCTCGTTCGCCTGCTGACGGCCGAGGACGTCCAGCTGTATGAGTCGGCCGTTGATTTCGACCTGGATGGCGCGGCCACTGGGCGGCACACAGCGCCCGGCTCAGGCGGCGGCACTGCTGCTCCGGTGGCACGAGGTCGCGGCCGTGCGCACATCCACCTTGTCGGTCCCGCCCGCCTGCCGCGAGCGCTCCAACTCCCGCTTGTCCCCCGCTGCGGGGGGCGCTCACCGGGCCGACTCGGGTCCGGCGGGCGGACGGCCGCGGCGGACGCTCCGTCTTACATCGCCCGGTGGCCCCGGGCACCACCCCGAGCGTAATGCCGCCGCCCCAGCGACCCGCGCACCCCGGATCTGACCCGCCGCCCGCCGTGCTAGACAAGTCATCGGTGCAGTGCAGATGAGAATGATGAGACCGGCTCCACCCGCCGGCCCACTGTACGGGCTCGCGCGCTGTACCCCGGCCCTCACCTGGACGCGCTGCACGGGTGAGCCACCGCCGCCCCAGCACACCCCCCTTGGCTCTGGCCTCGCTGGCATCTCACTGAGCATTGTGGTGAGGCGAGCGTGCTCGGGGACCGAGCAGGAACCACTGCTTGGCGGGAGCCGCCGGGCGAGCTGGGTGGCCGTGGTGTCACTGCTCACCTGACTGGCTTACCGGTGCGTCCTGTTTCCTGCCTGCAACTGCGCGCCCTCGGGGTGGCGCTGGTGGAGCGGCCGACGGCCTCGGGCCCGTGCTCGGCCACCCCGCCCTGACGGGCTCGGCCATTGCGGGCGCGGAGGCGGCGGCGGCGGCTGCCCACCACGTCCTCCGTCTCCATCACCCGCGTCGGGCGACGGCGGGCAGTCCAGCTCCTCGGGCTGGCCCCGGTTCGGCGGGCGCGGGCGCCCCGCCCAGCCGCTCGCTCTCCCGGCGAGGCGTCGAAGGCGACACTGGCTGGGACGACGGATTCCCGCCTGCGAGCGCCCGCCAGTTCCGGAGATCATCACCGCCGTCCTGCCTCATGCTGCTCCGGCACCACCACGCCGACGACAGTCTCACCGCTGGACGGCATCGAGTTCCCCTGCGCGGCCTCCCGCCACCGGCGAAATCCACGCCGCCACCCCGGTCGGCCTGGCCAGCGCCCTCGCCTGGGAGGCCGAACTCTGGCCGTTGCGCCACCTGCTCACGGCCCTGCTCAC
>CAWJQG010000025.1:0-53384 GCA_963844925.1 uncultured Actinomycetota bacterium
GGGCCGCGCAGCGGGCGCTCGACGCCGGCGGCTGGGCGCGGCTCTGGGCGGAGCTGGCCGTGCTCGCGCACCTGACCGGGTGGCCGATTCCGGCACCCAAGCCCGCCACGCTCGCCGCCTTCACCGCGCTGCCCGCTCGGGTAAGCCAGTGCGCGCTGTCGCACGCGGTGGACGCCGCGGTCGCCTCGCGGGCGGCCGCGGTCGTCGCGGTCGGCGGCGCCGCGGCGCCGGCGATCGCCGACCCGGCGGCGCTCGCCGCCCATGTGCACGCCGCCCTCACAGCCTGGTCGGAGCGGGCCGAGTGGCTCTGCCAGCCCGACGAACCGGGGTGGCGGCTGGCGGGCGCGGTGGCCGAGGAGGTGGCGTTCGGCGTCGTGCGCCCGTCGGTGATCGAAGGCTGCGGGCCGCTGCCGGATCTGCTCGCGGCGTTCATCGACTGCCGGTGGCCGCTGCGCTACCTTAAGCGCCCGGCGACAGATTAGGCTGCAGGACCTGCGGGTGCACGTCCGTGGACGGCTGGTCGGGTCTGTTGCCCCAGCGGCCGGTGACGCACATCCAGATCAGCGCCGCGGCGGTGAGAGCCGAACGGTCGGCGTGATCCAGTCGCCCTCGAAGAACTGCGCCTGCTGGAACCAGGCCAAGTGCCCCACGCTCGCTGACTCCATGTAGGTGACGGCGGCGAAGCCGAGCCGGACGAGGACCACCAGGTCAAGCCCGGACGACGGGTAGAGCGCGAGCAGGGCGATGACCATGACGTCGTACCAGGGGCGCTGGAACGGCCAGAAGAAGACCCAGGCGAGGCTCAGCGCCAGCGCCGGGGTCACCGCTGGCAGCCCGGGGACGCGGTCCGGCAGCCGGAAGAAGGCGAGCAGCGCGACGCCAATGAACAGCGCCAGCGCCACCGGGAAGACCCAGCCGGGCACGGTGTCCGCGCCAAGCGGTCCGGCCAGCCCGAACGGTCGGTAGAGCACCTGGTACAGGTTGTCCCAGGTAACCTGCTGGCCGCGCAGGAAGAGCACCTTGACCGCGGGCACCCCGGCGATCGCGTACGACGTCAGGGTCAGCCAGACGAAGCCGCCGAGCAGGCAGGCGATCCTGGCGGGCGAACGCCGCACCGTCCACAGCGCGGCGACCAGCAAGAGCGTGAACGGGGACTTGGTGCAGGCCGCGGCGGCGAGCAGAGTGCCCGCCGCCGCGCACCGGACCAGCGTCGGTTTGACGCCGTCGGCGGTGAACCGCAAGGCGGCCAGGCCGGCCAGCCCGAACGCGATCGCGAGGCCGTCAACGTGCCCGGTCGCGACGATCTCCCACAGCAGCAGCGGGTTGACCGACCAGAGCAGATGGGCGCGGAGCCGCATCGCCGGGTTGTCCCGGAGCAGCCGGTCGAGCAGCAGCACCACCGCGGCGAACGCGAGCGCCACGAACAGCTTGAGCCAGAACGTGATCAGCGCCATCGAGTGACCGCCGAGCTCGGCCGCGAGCCACTCCTCGCCGGTGGCGATCGGCCCGTAGTCCGAGAGCTGGCTCGCCCAGGTGGGCGGGCTGCCGACCGCGAGCTTGTCGCCAAGTGAGACCATCGTCGCCGGCGTGTAGACGTACGGGCTGTGCTTCAGCACGACCATGTTGCCGTCGATGGCGTATGACTGCGTGTCGGTGCTTCCGGCCGGCGGCAGGAACGCGAGCACGGCGATCGCGATGAACGAGGCCGCCAGCAGCGGCTTGACCGGGAGCCTGGCCCCGCGCGAGATCGCGAGCAGGCCGGCCCCGACCCCGATCGCGCCGACCGCCGCCGCGCCCCACGCGGTGAAGAGCACCAAGGGCTGCGAGAGGCCGAGCGACACCCACCAGGGCGGCGCGCCGCCCGGGGCGTGCGCCATCGCGGGCACCGCGATGGACGGCCCGGCGACGGATATGGCGATCATCACCAGAAGCGAAGCAGTGATGCACGCCGCCGCAGTCCAGACGAGTCCCCGGGGCGACCCGATGGCTCGCACGATCCGGTTACTCACGGTGTTCACTCCGAAGGAGGATGCGTCCAGGTTTGCCAAACTTCGGGACAGGATCGGCCCAATCGACCGTATCCAGCGATCCCTTCAGGACTGGTAAAGAAACATTTGGCAGAAACTAAAGATGCCCGTCCACTGTGACCTGCGGTGATATTGGTTCCGCCGCGACCACTGGTGCTCCTGGTCATGTTACAGGATGGAGTCAACTATGATCACTCTGTAATCTCGCGATCCAGGGACACCTGGACCATCAGCAGGTCGCTCAGGGCGCTCGGGTCGTCTGCGTCGACCGTCATGACGCGCCCGGCGCCGAGACCCTCGCGGCGTAGTACCGCACCGGTCCGGGTGGCCCACCATCGGTCGGCACTTGACCTCCAGATGTGCCACCCGGGAAACTCGGCTTCCAACTGCGCGATGCGCTCGTCCCACCCAGCCATGGCGTTCCTCCCGGAGTGGGACTTCGGACCTCTATTAAAAAATGAACGTGCATCCGCACGGTGTCAATAGGACAAGAGGCTCAGCTCGCCATGTGACACCACGTGCGGCGCGTCCTCACCATCCGTTCGTGTTGGCGTGCCCATTCACTGACGCATCAGTGACTGTCTCGGTCTGGCTCGCCGACGCGCTCGGGCTGGAATTTCCACCCTGAACCGCCGACTCGGTCGGCGTCGGCTGCGGCGGGTTCGGCGTCGCGGCGGCCGACGTCTGTCCGGTCGGCTGGCCGGCGACGTCCGTTGCCGTCTCGCCCAGCGCGCCGTCGGGCATCTCGCTGTCGATCTCCGCCGCGGCGCGGCGGCGGTAACGGGCCAGCGCGGCCACGGCGCCCGCGGCCGCGACGACGGCGGCGCCCAGCAGCGACCAGGTAAGGGCCGAGGCCATCCGCCGCTTGGCCGGGCTCGTCGGCTCGGCCGGGCGGACCTGCGCGGCGGTGTTCCGCAGCGCGGAGGACACGGTCGGCGCGACGGTCGTGGCGGTGTAGTCGGCGACACTTTCCAGCTTCGGCGCGGCCCACTTGCGAGCGGTGTAGACGCCCTGCTGAACCTGCTTGCTTACCCCGGCGGCGGTCAGCTGGGCGGAGCTGCCGGCGTTCTGCGCGGCCACCTGGGACTTCTGTGCGACTTCGGTGGACTTCTGCGCGGCGACCTGCGCGGCCGCTTGAGATTTTTGCGCGGCGCTCTGGGCCGCAACCTGGGCGGACGCGGCGGCGGCGCGAGCGGCGGACGCCGCGTTCTTCGCTGCTACCTGAGCGGCCTTGCCCGCCGCACGCGCCCGGGCGGCCGTGTCGGTGGTGTCGAGATCGGCTTTGCGTGACTTTGTCAAGAACACGATTATGCCCCCTTGTCTATCTCTCGGTGAGACAAGGTTCCCCCGGGCATCGGCTTCAATCATCGCCGACGCGGTCGAGGCCACATTGGGTCGCGGTCGAACTGACATTGCGGTGCACCCGGTACGGTGAGGGGAGACAGGCCGGATCGCCCGGCCTGGAGATGAACCGGAGTCACGTAATGACCGAAACGCTGACCGCGACGCTGAGGACGACGCAGGGGACGGTCACTGTCCGGCTGTTCCCTGACCACGCGCCGAAGACCGTGCGGAACTTTGTGGAACTCGCTGAGGGCGGCAGGGAGTGGACCAACCCGAAGACCCGGGCCACCACCAAGGACAAGCTGTACGACGGCACGATCTTCCACCGGGTGATCGCTGGCTTCATGATCCAGGGCGGCGACCCGCTCGGCACCGGCACCGGTGGCCCTGGCTACAAGTTCGCCGACGAGATCCACCCCGACCTGCGGTTCGACAAGCCGTACCTGCTGGCGATGGCCAACGCGGGCCCGGGCACCAACGGCTCGCAGTTCTTCCTCACCGTCGGGGCGACGCCGTGGCTCAACGGCAAGCACACCATTTTCGGTGAGGTCATCGGCGGTGCCGACGTGGTAGACGCGATCAGCCGCGCGCAGACCGTCCCCGGCGACCGGCCCAATCCCGACGTGGTGCTTGAGTCCGTCACCATCCAGCGCGGCTAGGCGACGGCAGCCCCCCGATGACCGCGCCGGACCAGCCGAGCCCCTACGGGCAGGAAGCCCCGCCCACCTGTTACCGGCACCCCAACCGGGAAACGTGGGTGTCCTGCGTCCGGTGTGGTCGCCATGCCTGCCCCGACTGCCTGCGTTCGGCGGCGGTCGGGCAGCAGTGCGCGGACTGCGTGACCGGCGCGGGCCGGACCACTAGGCGGCCGACGACCGTCTTCGGTGGCCGGCCCGCGCGCACCGCGGTCGTCACCTGGACCCTGATCGCCCTGAACGCGCTGCTTTTCCTCGTCGAGCTCGCCAGGCCGTCCATCGCCTACGACTGGGAGCTGCTCGGCTACGCGCATTTCAGCTTGGGCGGGCCGCTGCAGGGCATCGCCGCCGGCCAGTGGTACCGGCTGCTCACATCCGCGTTCCTGCCGCCGTCCGGCAGCCTCGGGTTCCTCGACATCCTGTTCAACATGTGGGCGCTCTACCTGGTGGGGCCGAGCCTGGAGCAACTGCTCGGCCGGGGCCGATTTATCGCCGTCTACCTGCTCAGCGCGCTCGGCGGCGGCGTCGCGTTCTTCCTGCTCAGCCAGCCAAACGCGCAGGCACTGGGGGCCAGCGGCGCGATCTTCGGCCTGTTCGGCGCCTGGTTCGTGGTGTCAAGGCGGCTGCAGCTCGACAGTCGGGGGATCCTCGTGCTGATCGGGATCAACCTGGCGTTCAGCTTCATCTACCGCTCCGCGATCGCCTGGCAGGATCACATCGGCGGCCTGATCGTCGGGGCGCTGGTCACCGCCGCCTTCGCCTACGCGCCGCGCAAGAACCGGGTCCTGGTCCAGGCCGGCGCGGCCGTCGCCGTCCTTGTCATCCTGATCGTGATCGTGGTGCTCAGATCTAACCACCTGACCGCCGAGTTCAGCCAGGCAGCGGGCCTGTAAGTGCGCGGTTGAGCAGGCTCGCGCCTGCGGCTTAGCTGGCGGGGTCAGTGCCACTTGGTGGCGAGGACCACGCCGACGACGATCAGCGCGAACCCGCAGACCAGGTTCCAGCCGCCGAGCGAGCTTAGCCCGGGCATGTCGGCCTGGGTGACGTAGTACAGCGCGATCCAGGCCAAGCCGAGCAGCAGGGACGCGACCATGGCGGGCACCAGCCACGGCGGGCTGACCGCCCGCCTCTTCGACGCCGCCGCAGCCGGCGGGGTGTAGACCGGCTTCTTCCGGACGCGGGACTTGGGCACCGCGAACCTCCTAGTTCGGGATCAGGGGCCGGTGGGGGGGCCGGTCGGGGGGCCCGTTGGCGGCGCGCTCGTGGGTGGCGTCGGCGTCGGCGTCGTCGACGTCCCGGTCGGGGTGATGGACTGGGACGGGGTGGGCGTCGCATTCAGCGGCTCGTAGAAGATCTGTATCGTGCTGCCCTTCGGCTGCACGGTGTTCGGGGGCGGGTTCTGGTTGTAGACAACCCCCGGCGAGACCGTCTGCCCCGTCGCGTTGATCGGGAGGGCCTTCACATTGAATCCGTCGCCGATGAGGATCTGCTCGGCCTCGAGGTATGACTCGGTGCCGTTGGAGACGTTAGGCACCGAGACGCCGCCGCCGGAGACGTAGAGCGTGATCAGCGTGCTCGGGGCGTATTTACCGCCGGGCGACGGGGTGACGTGATCCACGTCTCCCGACTGCAGCTGCGACGTTGCGTCGGTCGTCTCCGTGACGTTGTTGAAGCCGAGTTTTTCCAGCTCTGCCTGGACAGCTGACGCCTGCTGGCCATTGAGACCAGTGGGCAGCGTGATGGTGCCGACGCCCGCAGAGACGTTGACGATGACCGTGCCGCCCTTGGCGATGCTTGAGCCGCTGCCCGGGTCCGTGCTGATCACACTGCCCTGCGTGACGTTGGCGTCGGTCTGGTCGCGCACGTTCGCCGACAAGCCCGCGGCCCTGATCTGAGCGACCGCCGTGCCCTGCGGTTCGCCGACTAGGCCGGTCGGGACGTAGGCGCCGCTGCCGCCGCTGCCGTGGAGAACGAGGACGGCCGCGATGATCGCGGCAAGCAGCACGACGCCGGCGATGACCCACGGAACCCAGCGGCGGCCGCCGCCGCGCTGCTCGTTGTCCCCGTTGTCGTAGCCGCCGCCGTTGTACCCCTGCTGGTAGTCGGGCGGGTAGCCGCCCTGCGGGTACTGCGAGACGGTGGTCGGCGCCATGCCGCCGCTCATCATCGTCTGCGGGCCCATCCGCTGGGTGCGCTGCTGGTAGTCGTAGTAGTCGGCCCGGGTCGGCGGCTGCTGATAGGCCGCGGCCACCTGCATGCCGGAGGCCGCGCGCTGGATGTCGGCGTTCATCTCGGCAGCGGTCTGGTACCGGTCGTTGGGCGACTTGGCCATCGCCTTGAGGACGATCGCGTCCGCCCACGGCGGGAGTTCCGGGTCGAGCCGGGACGGCGGGATCGGGTTCTCCCGGACGTGCTGGTAGGCGATCGCCACCGGGGAATCGCCGGTGAAGGGCGGCCTTCCGACCAGCAGCTCGTACATCAGGCAGCCGGTGGAGTACAGGTCGGACCGGGTGTCCACCCGCTCGCCCCGCGCCTGCTCAGGGGAGAGGTACTGCGCGGTGCCGATGACCTGCGCTGTCTGCGTCATCGTGGCCTGCGCGTCGCTCATCGCGCGAGCGATGCCGAAGTCCATGACCTTGATGTCACCGTTCCTGGTGACCATCACGTTCCCCGGCTTGATGTCCCGGTGCACAATGCCGGCCTGGTGACTGTACTCGAGGGCGCGGAGCACACCGGAGACGATCTCCAGGCTGCGCTCGGGCAGCAGCCGGTGGCCCTCGTTCAGCAGCTCCCTGACGGTCTTGCCGTCCACGAACTCCATGACGATGAACGGGATCGGCGTACCGGTCGACATGTCCTCGCCGGTGTCGTATACGGCCACGATCGACGGGTTGTTCAACGACGCGGCGGACTGCGCCTCGCGGCGGAAACGCGCCTGGAAGGTCTGATCCCGTGCGAGATCGGCGCGGAGGGTCTTGATCGCGACCACGCGGTCGAGCCGGAGGTCCCGTGCCCGGTAGACCTCCGCCATGCCGCCCCGTCCAACGACGCCATCTAGCTCGTACCGGTCACCGAGCAGCCGGGGCTGTGTCATGTCACGCACTCTTCCAAACCACCCTGCATCGAAGTGTCACCCCTCTGTACTGCCGACAGCCATAGCGCCCAAGGCCGCGCCGGTCGCTGAGGTACTCGTCGTCGGCGTCGTCGGCGTCGACGTTGGGCTCGTTGGCGCCGATCCGGTAGTGCTAGGCGAGCTGCTTGTGGCCGGCGCAGAGGGGGATGTGCTCGTTGACGGCGCGGACTTCGTTGGCCCTGTAGACCGCCCCCTGCTCGACGTGGGGCCCGCCGAACTGGTCGCGGTCGGGGTCTTCGACGCCGTACCTAGATTAGTCCCTAGGCCGCCGCCGTCGGCCGCACTTGTCGGCACCGAGGCGGTGGCGGGCGAGACCGCCCGGCTGGCGGACTGACTTGGAGACGTCGGCTTCCCCGTCTTGCCCGCCGAACTCGCCGCCGGGGTCATGCTGCTGGTGAGCAGAACCGCGATGATCGCGATGATCCCGCAGGCCGCAAGGCTGACCCCGGCAATCAGCAAACCCCGGCGCCTCGGGCTGGAACCACCGGAGCGTTCCGGATTGTCGTTATAGAAATCGTTATCTTCGGCGGGCGGAAAGTTCGGCACCACCGGCAGGTTCGCGGTGATCGGCCCGGTGTGTCCGGAGCGATTGCGGGCCTCGCGGATAATCTCGGCGCGGTCGGCGACGTGCTGCGCGGTTTGGGGGCGGCCGTCCGGGCTCTTCGCCAGCATCGCGTACACCAGGTCGGCCACCGGGCGCGGCACGTCCGGCGGGAGCGGCGGTACCGGGTCGTGCTTATGCATGATCGCGATCGCCAGCGGCTGGTCGGCGATGAACGGCGGCTCGCCGGACAGGCACTCGTAGGCGACGACGCCGAGCGAGTACACGTCGGACGAGCCCGTCAGCGGCGAGCCCGTCGCCTGCTCAGGCGAGACGTAAAGCGCGGTGCCCATCACGATGCCGGTCGCGGTCAGGTTCATCGCCTGCAGGGAGTTGGCCTTGGCGATGCCGAAGTCGGTGATCTTGGTCGTGCCGTCGGCCATGATCAGCAGGTTGCCCGGCTTGATGTCCCGGTGCACGATGCCCGCCTCGTGCGCGGTGTCGAGCGCGCGGGCCGACTGGGCCACGATGTCGAGCACCACGTTCGGGTCGAGCCTGCCGTACCGCTCGAGGATCTCCGACAGCGGCTGGCCGTCCACCAGCTCCATGACCAGGTAAGGGCCGCCGAGTGGGCTGTGCTCGCCGTAGTCGAAGACCCGGGTGATGCCTGGGTGCGACAGCGAGGACGCATAGCGCGCCTCCGCGCGGAACCGGGCGCGGAACTGCTCGTCCTCCGCATGCATGGCGGACAGCATCTTGATTGCGACCGGTCGGCCGAGGATCTGGTCGGTGCCTCGCCAGACCTCGCCCATGCCGCCGGTCGCGATGCGCTCGACCAGCGCATACCGGCCGTCGAGAACGTACTCGTTCACCCTTGCCCCGTAGCCTGCAGATACGCCTTGATGACGGCGACCGCAATCGGCGCGGCCGCCTGGGCCCCATAGCCCCCGCCTTCAATCATGACGCCGACGGCTATCTTCGGGTTGTCAGCGGGGGCGAAAGCGGTGAAGACCGCGTCGGGCTGGACGCTCGCACCATTCTGCGCGGTCCCGGTCTTACCCGCGATTTCCACGCCCTCCGCGCTGGCGTTGAAGGCGTTGGCGGTGCCGTCCGGATCCTGCACCACCGCGATCATCATCTGCTTCTCGTACCCGGCGACGGTCGAGGAGATGGGCTGGGCGAGCTGCTGGGGCTGGGTCTGCGACACCACCGACAGGTCGGAGGCGGTGACCTGCTGGATCAGGTACGGCTTCATCTCGACGCCGCCGTTGGCCACGGTCTCCGCGATCATGGCCTCCTGTAGCGGCGTCTCGGTCGTGTCGTGCTGACCGATCGCGTCCAAGGCGGTCAACGACGGGTCCGACTCCGCGGTGAAGTTGGACGCTGCTGTGGTCACGCCGGGGACGTTCACCGCGGTGTTGAAGCCGTACTTCTCGGCCATCGAGGCGATCGTCTGGCCGCCGAGCGTCATGCCGATGTTGGCGAACGGGGTGTTGCAGGACTCGGCGAACGCGGTGATGACCGCCGTCTGGTTGTTCCCGCTGCCGCACGGCTCGTCGTTGTCGTCGTTGAGGAAGTTGCCGTTCGGCAGCTTGAGCGGCTGCGGCGAGTAGACCGGCTTTTGCGGGGTGTTTGTCGCGCTCTGGGTGTACCAGGTGGAGGTGGTGACGATCTTGAAGGTCGAGCCGGGTGGGAGCGTGGTCTGGGCCGCGTTGTTCAGCAGCGGGCTCGGGTTCTCCTGGGTCAGCTTGGAGACCAGGTCGCTCGCGGTCTGCGTGTTTGCCACGGTCAGCGCGTTCGGGTCGTAGCTCGGGTAGGAGGCCATCGCGAGGATCGCGCCGGTGGACGGGTTGAGCGCGACCACGCCGCCGACCTGCTGAATGCCGTTGATGGTCTTGCCCGCCAAGGTCTGCTCGAGCTGCTGGTAGGCGACTTGCTGCGCCTTGGAGTTGATCGTGACCTGGACCGTCGCGCCCTTCTGCGGCTTGTCGGTGATCATGTCGATGAAGTTTCGGAACGCGAGCTGATCGCCGGTCCCGGAGAGCAGGGGGTTCTCCGCGCGCTCGACGCCGGTCGCGTAGTTGGGCGCCTGCGCGGCGGTGAAGACCGTATCGTAGCCGGTGACCGGCGCATACACCGGGCCGTCGGAGTAGCTGCGCTGGAACTTGAAGCCGCTGGCGTTGTTGGCCGCCTTGGTGCCCGCGATCGTGACGCCGTCGGCGGTCACGATGTTGCCCCGCTGGACCTGGCTGTCGTTGTACTCGGTGCGGGCGTTTTCCGGCCCGTTGGCCAGGCTCGGCGCGTCCACCGCCTGCAGGTAGTTCACGTTGACCAGCAGGACCAGGAACAGGACGAGGACCGCGATCGAGACTCGCTTGATCGGGCGGTTCAGGTCGCGCTTGAGCTGGTTCACCGCAGCGACACCACCTGAGTCATCCCCTCATCCTGAATCGGCCGCGGCGCGGGGCGGCGCGCGGAGTCGCTCATCCGCGCGATCGCGGCGGTGAGTAGCCAGCTGGCCACCAGGCTGGAGCCGCCCTGGGAGAGGAACGGCGTGGTGATGCCGGTGTCCGGGAGCAGCCGCGTAACACCGCCGACGATCACGAAGACCTGCAGCGCGAACATGAAGGCAAGGCCGCTGGCGAGCAGCTTAGAGTACTCGTCCTTGGCGAGCAGCGCGGTGCGCAGGCCGCGCTGCACGAACAGGCCGTAGAGCAGCAGCAGGGCCATCACCCCGGCCAGCCCGAGCTCCTCGCCGAACGCGGTGAAGATGAAGTCGCTCTGCACCAGCGGGGTCCACCAAGGCTGGCCGCCGCCGAGTCCCTTGCCGAGCAGGCCGCCGTTCGCCATCCCGTACAGTCCCTGCACGACCTGGTAGGACGGCGTGCCGGTGGCGCGGTTTTGGAGGTTGTTGTAGGTGAATGGGTGCAGCCAGACGCTGAACCGCTGGCCCACGTGCGACACGAGCGTCGCCGCGAGGAACGCCCCGGCGATGAACATGCCAAGCCCGATCACCACCCACGAGCGCCGGGAGGTGGCGATGTAGAGCATCGCCACGAACAGGCCCATGAACACGGCGCTGGTGCCGATGTCGCTCTCGAAGATGAGCAGCAGCATGCTGAGCGCCCAGACAACCAGGATCGGCGCGAGGTCCTTGCGCCGCGGCATCTTGAAGAAGAGCCACTTGTCCGTGAGCAGGGAGAGCTGCTGGCCGTGCTCCATCAGGTAGCTGGCGAAGGACGCCGCCAGCAGCAGCTTGCCGAACTCCTCAGGCTGCACGGAGAACCCGCCGATGCTGATCTGGATCTTGGCGGTGGTGCCTTCGACGCCGCTGATGGACGCCGGCAGCAGTGCGGGAAGAGCGATCAGGACCAGGCCGGCCAGGCCAAGCACGTACGTGTAGGGCTGCAGGACCTTGATGTCCTTGATGCGCCAGAGGAACAGCACGAAGACGCCGACGCCGATGACCGTGTAGATGACCTGTGTGACCGGGGCGGACGAGGCGAGAATGTGGGGGCTATTCGGGCCCGGGTTGCCGTACCGTCCCACCTCGGTGAGCCGGTAGATCATCACCAGGCCGAGGCCGTTCAGCACGGTCGCGATCGGCAGCAGCAGCGGGTCCGCGTACGGCGCGAACTTGCGCACCGCGAGGTGCGCGCCGACGATGATCGCGCCGTACGCGACTATGTACTCGATGATGGTCGACGGATGCTGGCCCTTGAGGCTGAACGCCGCGGACGCGAAGGCGAACGCGACGATGCCGAGCGCCAACGCGGTCATCAGCAGCTCGCTCGACCGGCGGGTGACAGGCGCCTCCTCCGGCGGCTGGCTGCCCAGCGCCGGGGGAGGCATCGTCATGCTGCTCACGCGGTCGCCCGCGGCGTCGCGGACGTCTTGACGCTCGCCGATGGTGTGACAGTCGGGCTTGGGCTCGGGGGGGCGCTCGTGCCGGCTCCGCCAGCCTGCGGGGGCAGTGCCGACGCCGGAATGCCGAACGCCGCAGCCGGGGCGCAGTTCGCCGCGTCGGGCGCGGCGGGAATCGGGCCGGGATTGTCGCTCGCCGGTACCGTTGGCTTCGTCTTGCTCTTGCTCTTGGCGGCCGCGGCCAGGTCGGCCTGGTACTTGACGCTCTGGGCCTGCCACGTCGTCAGCGCCGTCCACTGCGCGTGGCACTGGTCCACTCCGGACTGAAGCTGGGTGATCAGCGCCTCGGCGTCGGCGACGCTCCCCTTGGAGATCGTCTGGGAGATCGTGCCCTGGTCATTGGTGCCGAGCTGGCTGACCTTGAGGGTGGACGGGGTGAGCAGGCTGGAGAGGCTGATCCCGGCGACGCTCTGGTTGGTGCCGCGGTAGATCGCCACGTTGCCGTCGTGCACGCCGACGTAGTACTGCTGCTGGTTGTACCACCAGGCGCCGTACGCGCCGGCGCCGAGCAGGATCACCAGCAGGACAAGCGCACCGGTCACGATCGGCCAGCGGCGTCTGCCGCGGTGACCGTAATCGTCGTCATCGACGTCACCGTCGATGTCGTCGTCGTAGCGATGCCGGCTGCCGCGATGGCTGCGGTGTCGGCCGCCGCGACCGTTGTAGTCGCCGGAGTCCTCGTCCTCGCCGGGAACCCCGTCGAAGCCGGTCCGGTCGAAGCGGCCGGTGCCGGGGCCGGTGCCGGGGCCGGTGCCGAAGCCGTCCGTTTCGAACGGCGCGGTGTCGAACTGACCGGTGTAGCCCTCGCGACGCCCGGCGGGCCAGACGCCCGTCGACTGCTCGTCGCGCGCCGCGGGCTGCGGCGTGGTCCTGGTCAGCCGCATCGCCCTGGTCGCTGGGGAGCTCTGCCGGGCGGGCTGACGCGGGTCGGTCGGGGCGCCGGTCGCCGCCGCGCCCGCGAACACCGGAGTCCAGGTCGGCGGCACCGCGCTGACCTGAGTGTCCAGCACGTCGGCGACGATGCAGGTGATGTTGTCGGGACCGCCGCCCCTGATGGCGAGCTCGACCAGCTGCAGCGCAGCCTTGTCCGGGTCCCTGACCGAGCTGAGCGTCTGATAGAGCGTCTGCTCGGTGACCACCCCGGACAGGCCGTCGGAGCAGAGCAGGTAGCGGTCGCCGGGCAGGGTGTCGAGCGGCATCAGGTCGGGCTCGGCGACCGTCCTGCCGTCGAGGGCGCGCAGCAGCAGCGACCGGTGCGGGTGCGTGGCCACGTCTTCTTCGGTGATCTTGCCCTCGTCGACCAGCGACTGAACGAGCGTGTGGTCGTGCGTGATCTGGAGGAACTGGCCGTTGCGGAGCCGGTAGGCGCGCGAGTCGCCGATGTGGCAGAGCGCGGCGTACCCTTCCGACCAGAGCAGGGCGGTCAGCGTGGTGCCCATGCCCTCGATCGCGGGATCGGAGATGATCAGCTCCTGCAGCCGCACGTTGGCCGTGGCCACGGCGTCGGCGAGCGCGCCGACCAGGTCGGGTCCGAGGTGCCGCGCGTCGAGCGGGGCAATCGTGGTGATGGTGGCGGCGCTGGCCACTTCACCGGCCGCGTGGCCGCCCATGCCGTCGGCGACCGCGAGCAAGTGCGGGCCAGCGTAGGCCGAATCCTCGTTCCCCTCGCGGAGGAGACCGACGTCGGAGCGGATCGCATAGCGGAGGGCTAGTGTCATCTGCGCAGTTCCAGAACCGTCTTGCCGATGCGGATCGGTACGCCTACCGGCACCGGCGTGGGCCGGATCACCTTCTGGCGGTCCAGGTAGGTCCCGTTGGTAGAACCGAGGTCCTCAACGATCCACTGTCCGTCTTGCGGGAATATCCTGGCATGGTGGGTTGAAGCGTAGTCGTCGTTCACAACCAGCGTGGCGTCATTTGCCCGGCCTAGGGTGATTTGGCGATCCGAGAGGTCGATGCTCACGCCGGTCAGTGCACCCTCGGTTACAACGAGAAAACGTGGCGTTCCGCGGCCGGGCTTCTGCGGCCGGGGCGGGCCGGCCGGCCGTGGCGGCGCCTGATTCCGTGGCCGCCGCACCTTCGCCGCGGCGGTTCCGAACAGGTCGGTCCGCACCACGCCGATAGCCGCGATGACGAAAAGCCACAAGACGGCCAGGAAGGCCACCCTGATAAGGGTAAGGGTGAGCGCGTTCATCCCGTGCGGTGTCCTCGGCTCCTACGTGGCTTGCAGTTGGGCTGCCCTAAGGGTAGTCACTCTCCGGTCCGGTGGTGGGGCTCTAGTTACTACCTGGCTGTCATCAGTCAATACCTGCCGTCTTGTCGGAAGATCATCGTCGTCCGGCCGAGCGTGACGGTAGTGCCGTCAACCAGTGCCACGCGGCGCACCGGCTGCCCGTTGACGAACGTGCCATTGGTGGACCCGAGATCGACCAGCACCACCTGGCCGTCTTCCACACGCAGCTCGGAATGGTGCCGTGACACGCCCGGATCGACCAGCCGCAGATCACAATCGGTCCCGCGGCCAAGCAGCGTCACCGGCGTTTGCAGCTCATAGGTGCTGCCCGCGGTCACGCCGGTGCCCGGGGAAGAGCCGGAGACGACCAGCCTCGGTCGGCCGGGAAACTGCGAGGACGCCACCCGCGGCAGGTCGCTCACCGGCTGGCGGACCTCGCCCGCCTCCACGGTGTGCCCTCTGATCACCCCCGACCGGATGTGAAAGGTGCCAGTCACCAGGTCGGGAACGCCCTCGAACCGGATGCGAACCGGGCCGACAAACGAGTAACCCTGCTCCTTGGCGTGGTCCCTTGCCAGCGTCGCAAGTTCTACGCCGAGGTCCTCCGCCAGCACATCAAGACGGTCAGCGTCGGTCTGCGCTATCTCCACGACAAAGTCGTTGGGGACCAGGGTGCGACCCTGCGCCACGATGGCAGCGCGCTCGTCCATCTCATGCTGGACGGCGCTTGCCACCTCGACCGGCTGCAGTTCAGACTTGAACACGCGGGCGAAGGTCCCCTCGACCATGCCCTCAAGCCGGCGTTCGAAGCGCTGCAGAACTCCCACCCGCTGGGCCTCCCTTCGGCTCGTTACCCATCCGATGTTATCCGGGGTGCGACCACACTTAGGGTCGTGCTAACGTAAGGCGTCCTTCCATCGGGCGAGTGGCGGAACGGCAGACGCGCACGGTTCAGGTCCGTGTGTCCGAGAGGATGTGAGGGTTCAAATCCCTCCTCGCCCACATAGATTCGCGCATTTTCCCCGGTCGAGCAACCGCTTGAACACACCGCAGTGCTTTCTCCCCGGATGGGGAGAAAGCACCGGCCAGTGTGGTCAAGCCGTGCTTCAGGCGCCGGTACGGGCGGGAAATCCCCCTCGCGCACATCGCCTTGGTAACTGCGTCGGCGGCGCTGCCGTCCGCATCACGGCCAGCCCCGTCCTTCTGGGTGGTGGCGTGCGCGGAGGTCTCGGGGCACCGGGTGGCAGCGGCCCTGAACCAGCCCTGATGCCACGGCTGATGAGGCGGAACGGTCCTGCTCCTACTGGCTAAGGTCAGGGAGTTCGGGCGTTTCCATGCAGCTGACTCCCTGCCGGGTCAGGCCGTCGCGGCCGGCGAGTGCTCGCGCAGGTAGCGCACTAGGCCGAGGACATCGTCGGGGACGAGCCGCCCGATGGCGCCGCTGGAGTACACGCTGACCACGACGTTGCCTGCGGGGCCGAGCACGAAGCCGGTGGACTGCAGGAACACCGGGTCAGAGTTGACGAAGGCGCCGGTGAGCGCCGCGACGGCGGGCGCGTCGGCGCCGTAGCCGACAGGGAAGCCGAGGCCGTGCCTGGCGGCCAGCTCCGCGGTCGTCGCCTCGTCGTCCACCGAGAGGGCGGCGACGCGGATGCCCGCGTCTGCCAGTTGCTGGCTGGCTCGCTGGAAGGCCCGCAGCTGCGCGTTGCAATACGGGCACCAGGCGCCGCGGTAGAACAGCACGGCGGCGAAGTCGCCCGCGAACGCGTCCGGGAGCGTCAGCGTTCCGCCGCCGAGCACGTTCATCGTCAGCCGGGGAAACGGGTCACCGGGATTGAGCAGGGACATGACGGTTCTCCTTCTCGGTCACTAAAGACGGTCCAGGACAGAACCGTCTGCTGAATATGCGTCGCCGCGCCCCGCCGTCTTACCTGAAAGTCCGCGAGGCAGGCCCATGAGCCGCACTTGTGCCGGCAACGCGGTAAGACGCGGCCGCCCGTCGGCCGCGAACATACAAGAAGATCAAGAGCACCAAGGGTACGAACGGGTGCGGATGACTCCGTACCGTCCAGCGAGCACCTTTGACCGTGAGGGAGACCACCGGCACCTGACTTCTCTGGCAAGACCGCGCTGGTCACCGGCATCGGCCGCGCCATCGCGCTCGGGCTCGCAGACGTCGGCGCCGGGCTGATCCTGCTCGCCCGCTCGGCCGGGCAGCTGGACGAGACACGCGCCATGCTGTTCGAGCGGGATGCCGAGGCCGCGCGCATCCGCGTTGTCGAGGCCGACGACATCCCTGCCGCGGAACTGCGCCGGGCCTTCGAGCTCAACGTCGTCGCGCCCGTCGCGCTCACCGCCGCCGTGCTGCCGGGCATGCTCGACGCTGGGTGGGGCCGCGTCGTGAGCGTCTCAAGCGCGATCGTCGCCCGCCCCGGCTTCATGGTCCGCGGCAATGCCTACGCCTCCACCAAGGCCGCTCTTGAGGCACACACCGTCAACCTGGCCGCCGAACTAAACGGCAACGGCGTCACGGTCAACGCCTACCGGCTCGGGGAGTAGACACGGCGATGCAGGCGTGGATCCGGCGATGCCCTGGTCCGCCCGGCCGGGCGGACCAGGGACAGCTGTCCGGGAGACCAATCTAGATGTTGGCGATCCCGGACGAGGAGGTAACCCCGGCTGGCAGCGGCGTCGGCGAGCTCGGCACCTCGGTGAGTGATCCGCCGTTGACGGCGAACACGGATATGAAGTGCATGCCGGAGCCGTCGACGAGGAGGTACCTGCCGTCCGGGGATAGGCGTGCGTCGATGTCAGCCCCGCCGCCGGCGATGGGCGTGCTGCCGATCAGGGTGAGCGAGCCGCCCGGGTTGATGGCGTAACTGGAGATGTTGCCCGAGCCGGTGTTGACGGCGAACAGGTACCGGCCGTCATGGCTGATCTCCACCCAGCACGGCGCGGTCTGCCCGTCAGCGTAGGGGGAGGACCCGATCGGGGAGAGTCGGCCGAGGAAGCTGTCGTGGTAGGCGGACACGGTGCCGAGGAGGGCCCCGTTATGCGCGTTGCTGACGAACAGCTCCGAAGGGCGGGTCGGCGAGAACTCCGCGCCCAGCTGACCCAGGCCCTGCCCGGTGAAGGGAGAGCCGGGCGCGGCGAGCAGGCGGCCGTTCGGCAGCACCAGGAAGCTGTCGATCAGCGAGGTGCCGGTGCGGGTGCCGATGAGGTGGTCCCCGTAGGCGTTGAAGAACACGTCGCCTAGCCCCGAGCCATCCGGGACTGCGTAGGTCGAGTGGGGGACCGGCGTCAGCGTCCCGAAGGGACTCAGCCGGAAGCCGGCGTAGTCACTGCCGGCGGTGCCGGAGTTCGCCGCGTAGACCAGGCCGGACGGGGAGACCGCGACGCTCACCGGCTTGATCCCGTCGGAGGACACCGGCTGGCCGACTAGCACCGGCGCCCCGCCCGCGGTGACGCGCAGGACCGAGATCTGGTTGCTGCCGGCGTCCACTGCCAGCAGGTACCGGCCGTCCTGGGTTGCCTGGATCGCGCCTTGGGAGGCCAGCCCTGTGCCCAGCCCTTCGCCCCCGGCCGCGAACGGTGAGCCGGCCAGCGGTGTGAGCGAGCCGTCGGCGTGGCGGGCGTACCCGTCGATGGTGTTGGCCGGGGCGGTGTTGCCGTCGATGTAGGTGTAGCCGACCACCGGCGATGGCGTGCTGGCGCTGGCAGCGGCGGGCACTCCGAAGATGCCGATCGCCGCCGCGAGCAGGCCGCCGCCCGCTGCTGCCAGGCGTGTGCGCTTACGCAATGTCTCCTCCTTGCGTGGGGAGGATCGGCGGTGATCCGCCGACCCACGGGTTAGGTCCCTGCCACCCCGGCCTTGTTACACGTTGTCCTCCCCGCGCTGCGATCTGAGCGGGCTGCTGACGGCGGCCCCCGGCTCCCCGTTCACCGCCCAGGGAGTGGGCCCGTTCGGCAGCCAGCCTGCCGAGTTCGTGCCGATGGCCGGTGACCGGGACCCGGTCACCGGCCATCGCCTGGTGACGATGGTGGCCGGCCGCACCGCGCAACTGCTTGCCGCTCGCAGGTAACTCGGAGGTAAGACGACGGCGCGTTTCTGCCGCTGACTAGCGCGATGGACACTTCTCTGCCTCACCCGGGCCGAGCTGACTTCCCAGGGAGCCTCACGATGGCACTGCGACCAGGAGCTCGTTTGGCGGCTCTGGCGCCCGCCGCGCCTGCCGCCTGGCGGTGAGCGCGGCGGGCGCGTCCGGGGCGCCGACGGCCGGGGACCCGGCCCGTGCCTGAAGACCCGGACTCAGAACTGGTCAGCCGGCTGCGCGGCGGCGATGAGGGCGCATTCGCCGAGCTGGCCGGGAAGTACCAGGGCGCCATGCTGTTCATCGCCCGGGGCTATGTGCCGAGCGGCGCGGTGGCAGAGGAAGTGGTCCAGGAAGCCTGGATCGGGGTCCTGCGGGGCATCGGCCGCTTCGAGCGCCGCTCGTCGTTCCGCACCTGGCTGTTTCGCATCCTGGTCAACCGGGCCATCAGCGCCGGCGTCCGGGAACGCCGGAGCGTGCCCGTGGACGACATGGGGCCGGTCGTCGACGCTTCCTGTTTTGACGCGGGCGGCACCTGGCGGGCGCCGCCCGTCCCCTGGTCTGACCAGGTGGACGACCAGGTGGTCGCGGCGAAGGTAGCCGCCCGGATCCTGGCTGCCATCGATGAACTCCCGCTCCGGCAGAGAGAAGTCGTGACCCTGCGCGACGTGCAAGGGCTGAGCAGCGGGGAAGCCTGCGCCGTCCTCGGTATCAGCAGCGCCAACCAGCGGGTGCTCTTGCACCGGGGCCGCAGCAGGCTACGCCAGGTCATCGGCTCGGAGTTCGGGAGAGGCCGATGAGCCGCCTGAGGTTCAGGCCGCGTCGGGACGTCGTCTGCCGGGAGGCAGTCGAGCTTGTCACCGACTACCTCGAAGACGCCCTGTCACAGGCGCGGCGCCGCCGGCTCGAGGCGCACCTCGCGGGCTGCCCCGACTGCCCCGAATACCTCGCCCAGATGCGCGCCATCGTCGCGCTGGCCGGACGCGTCACGCCCGATGACCTCACGCCGCGCATGCGAGAGGAGCTCATCAGCGTATACCGCGGATGGCGGGACGATGAGGCACGTGACCCGGTGTAGGGCGCCGTCGCCTCGGCCGAGGCCGCAATGGCGACGGCCGGGTGCGGGTAGCGTGGCATCCGTGGAACTTGCCGGACCCGCGGAGCGGGAGCTCGACGCGGAGTCCGCTGACTGGCTGCGCCGCCTTTCGGCCGGAGCTGGCGCGGTGCGGCAGCGAGCCGAGCGTGAGCTGCACGCCCGGCTGGTGCGGATCGCGCTGGCCGAGGTGGGCAGGCGGTCGGCCGGCACCCCGGTCACCGGCCCCGAGCTCACCGATGTCGCGCACCAGGCCGCCGACGACGCGATGCTCGCGATCCTCGCGAAGCTCGCCGGCTTCCGGGGCGAGAGCCGCTTCATCACCTGGGCGTACCGGTTCGTCATCCTCGAGGTGTCGAGCAAGCTCGGCCGCCACTACTGGCGCAACCCGCCGGTGACGCTCGACGCCGGGCAGTGGGAGCGGCTTCCCGACCGGCTCGGGATCGACCCGGAGCGGCATGCGGCGTCGGCGGGCATCCTCGCCGAGGTGCGCCGGGTCGTGGAGGACGAGCTGACCGAGCACCAGCGGCGGGTCTTCGTTGCGGTCGTGGTCGACGGGATACCGCTCGATGCGGTGGCCGCGAGGCTGAGCCTGCAGCGCAACGCCATCTACAAGGTGATCTTCGACGCGAGGCGTAAGATCCGCCGGGCGCTGGCCGCAAACGGCTATCTGGAAGACGGGGGCGTGGAGCGACGATGAGCGACCGGGAGAGGCTGGACAGGTTCCTGCGGACCGACCCGCGCGACGTCGGCTGCGAGGAGGCGATGGCCGTCCTGCACATCTACGCTGACCTCGCCGCGACGGGCGGGAACCCGGCGGAGCGCTACCCCGGCGTCGCCGCCCATCTCGCGGCCTGCGGGCCGTGCGCCGAGGACCTCACCGGGCTGCTCGCCGCCGTCGCCGGCGACTGACCGCGAGGTGCCGGCGTTCGACCTGCACGGGACGCTCGTCGACCCGGTCGCCGCCTCCGGCGAGCTTGACCGGGTCTTCGGCGGCTCCGACGGCGCCGAGGTGGCGCGGCTGCGGCGGCTCAAGCAGCTGGAGTCGGGTTTTCAAGCCGTCGCCTATCGTGCACCGGCACGCGGCCGAGCGGCTGGCCGTGCCGATCAGCCGGATCCGCCTCGTCACCGGCAACGCGTTCGACAGCGTCGGCGCGAGCGCGGCCGGAATGCGCACGGCCCGGGTGAACCGCACCGCCGCCCCGTTCGACACGATCGGCGCGCAGCCCGACCTCACCCTGCCCGCCCTCGACCGCCTGCCCGCGGCGCTGCGGCAGTAGCGGGCATGCGAGCCGGCGGCGGCGGGCGCGAGATCGCAGGTAAGACGGGGGCGCTCCGGCGCCGCTTACCGGCAGGCGGGTTTCAACGGATGCTCGCGCTCGCAGACGATCAGGGAGGATTTCATCATGGGCGTGAAGCTGGGATTCCTGGTGACGCTGGAGGCCAAGGACGGGAAGGGCGAAGAGCTAGCCGAGTTCCTGCGGGCCGGCCGCGAGTTCGCGGCCGCCGAGGAGCAGACAGTCACCTGGCACGCGTTCCGGATCGACGCGACCCATTACGGGATCTTCGATACCTTCGCCAGCGAGAACGGGCGCCAGGCGCACATCGCCGGCCCCCTGGCCGAGGCGCTCGGCAAGGCCGCCGACGAGCTGCTGGCGAGCGATCCGTCCATCAGGCCGGTGGACGTCATCGCCGTCAAGTAAACCCGGATTCCGCGGCCGCTGGCGGTGACCGCGGGGCACGCGACCACCGCCAGCGGCGTCCGCTGGCCGTCAGGTGCGGACGGTGGCGATGCTGACGTCCCAGATGGCCCGGGTGTCGTCGTCGGCCAGGCTGCGGTCCTCCTCCGCCGCCCCCGGTGAACCCGCCCGGTGCCACAGCCGCGGCGGCACGGGGCCGGCACCGAGGGCAGAGAACGGTGGCGACGCACGCGAAGCCACCTTCCGTTCGGGATAATTCAAAAGAACTTCCGCCGAACGGACGGTGGCCTCCGCGATCGCCGTAACATTTCCCGGGGGCAGGCAGGCGGGCGGCTGGTTGGGCTAACCGTTCCCGGCCGTGGGGTGAACTGCCGGGTAGTGCTCGTCCTCGCCCTGCGGCTCCGCGTCTTGCGGTAATGAGTCCTGCTTGGCTTCCTGCCAGTAAAGGTCTCTTGCGGGAGAATGGCTTCGGCGCACCGGCGCTGCATACACGTCGAGCAGCGCCACGTCGGGCAGGACGGTACCTGCCTCGGCGACGCCGGCCGGCAGGCCGCCGGCCGCCAATTCGGCCTGCTCGCGGGCGAATGCGCCCATCGCCTCGCTGAGCTGCCATCGCGGCCTGCATCTCGGCGACGCGCTCGGTGATCGTGGACGGGGCTGGTCATCTTCGGGCTCCTGTGCTAGCGCTATCGGGTCGCTGGGTGCCGTTCGGCGGCACCATCCACCGGTATGCGGCGGACCAGAGCGTTGTCTTGTTACCCACCGCGCGGGATTCACTGGCAAGACCTCGCGCTGGAACGACGCTACGGACCGGGCGGTTCGTCCGGAGCCGTTCCCCGGCGACTGTGCAGGAGAACTGCGATGCCTTCGCTCAAGCCGGTGGAATCACTTGCTCGGTACGATCGTCGCATGGCCTATGACGAGGACCTTGCCGCCAGGATCAGGGACCTGATCGGCCCCGACCCTGAGCTGACGGAGAAGAAGATGTTCGGCGGCCTCGCCTTCCTCATCCGCGGGCACATGGCGATCAGCGCCAGCGGCCAGGGCGGCGTCCTGGTCCATGTCGATCCCGGACGGTCAGCTGGGCTCGCGGCCACGACCAGGGCCACGACCGCCGTGATGCAGGGCCGGGAGATGCCCGGCTGGCTGCGCGTCAGCCCGGAGGACCTCACCAGCGACGACGACCTTTCCCGGTGGGTGGACATCGGCATCGAGCACGCGCGGTCGCTGCCGCCGAAGCAGCCGGCGAGCAGGAAGCCCAAGAAGTAAGCGGCGTCTTCGCGACCTGTGTTCTTCGTGCGCCGTAACACTTCCCGGGCAGGCGGGCAGGCGTCAGCCCTCGTCGGGAAGACTCTGGTCCTCCATCCCTTACGGACGGGGCTGGCTCGTCGCGGGTGGCCCATTCCCTCAGGTGAGGGCGCCGCTCGAGTGGCCGCGCAGACGAACGCGCGGTCGCCGTGCTGCCATTGCCCCATGACGTGCAGGTCGGCATCCGCCACGGCGCGCCGCAAGGCCGCCGTGCCCATACGGGCCCAGGGAAAATGCGGGCCGCGCCGGCCGTCGCGATGCTCAAGCCATGCCGTCATCTGCTCGTCGACGTTGCCTGGCTCTGCTTCGACCAGGAGCCGGCCGTCCGGTGCCAGCAACTGGGCGCAGCGGTGCAGGAGCCGCGCGGGCAGGCCGCCGATGCCTATGTTGCCGTCCGCGAGCAGCACGGTAGCCCAGCGGCCCTGCCCTGGCAGCGGGTCGAACACCGAGCGGTGCAGAGCGGGCGCCCCGGCCTGGCGCACCTGAGCCACCGCTGCACGCGAGATGTCGACGCCCAACGCGGGAATTCCCCGCTCGGTCAGCGCCACTGTCAGCCGCCCGGGGCCGCAGCCCACGTCGAGGACCGGGCCGCGGCACTGGCTGAGCAGTTCCTCGTCGGCGGCGTCGGGCGGGCCGCAGAACCGGGACATCTGGAGCGGCAGCGCGCGGCCGTCAGCGGTCCGCAGGACCAGCGCCGCCGCCTGGTCGCCCATGGCCTCCTCGTACAGGGCGATCGCGCCGGCCATCATGCCGTTCCCCCGGGGGCGCTTCCCGCTGTGACGGTGCTGACTTGGCTCAGGACCGTGGCGAGTTCGCCGACGCGGGCCGCGAAACGGCTCTGCGGTGCCTGGCGGGCCACGGCGACGGCATCGGCTGCGGTGTCCACATCGCGCAGCTGCGGCAGATCGGCGACGCGCAGCCCGGCCGCGGCCAGCCGGGCTCGCTGGATGGCGCCGGTGCTCGTGGTCGACATGGGGACACCGCGCAGCAGGGCGGGATCGGGGACGCGCAGGCCGAGCGCCCAGAATCCGCCGTCGGCGGCCGGGCCGAACACGGCGTCGGCGCCCTGCCAGTCCACGGTCAGCAGGCCCAGGGTGACCTGGGGCGTGTCCATTCCTATCAGCAGCGCCGGGCCGCGAACGGCGGCGAAGGCGGCGGCGAGGCGTTCGTCGAGCGGTCCGCCGCACTGCGCGACGACGTCGAACCCGGGGGGCAGCCACGGGCCTGGCCTGCCCTCCAGGACCAGGACCCGCCGGCGGGCCGGCACTATGAGCACGGTGTGCAGCGTGTCGGCGAGCGCGGCCTCGGCCAGCGCGGCGGCCTGCTCGTGCGTGCACGGCGGGACCAGCCGGGTCTTGACCCGGCCCGGGACTGGCTGCTTGGCGATGACGAGAAGGGTGGTAACAGATTCCGCGGCCGGGGCCGTCACCGGGCGAGTATCTGGCTCATGTCCCGCACGGTGCGCACGCAGCCGCCCACGGTGCCCGTCACCTTGGACTTTCCGACGCGGGGGAGGTAGGCCACTTCGACCTCCGACACCCGCCAGCCGGCGGCCGCCGCGTTCATGACCATCTCCAGCGGGTAGCCGAACCTCCGGTCGGCGAGGTTCAGGCTGAGCAGGGCCTCCCGGCCTGCCGCCCGCATCGGCCCCAGGTCACGGATGCCCAGCCCCGTGCGGCGGCGGACCCGCCGCGCGAGTTCCCAGTTGGCGAGTCGGGATGGCATCGGCCAGGCGTTCCTCTCCCTCGTTCGGCGGCGGCCGAGGACCAGGTCGGCCTGGCTGGCCAGCAGCGGCGCGGTCAGGATGGGCAGCTGTCGCGGGTCGAGGCTGCTGTCGCAGTCGCAGAAGCACACCAGGTCGCTGGTCGCCGCCAGCAGTCCGGCGTGGGCGGCCGCCCCGAACCCCCGGACCGGCTCGGGCACGACCGTCGCGCCGAGCGACCGCGCGACCTCACCCGACCCGTCGGTAGAGCCGTTGTCGACGACGATCGGCCGGAAGCCGGCGGGCATCCTCTCGAGCATCCAGGGCAATGCCGACGCCTCATTCAGGCACGGCAGGATCACGTCAACGATCATGGGTGCGACCGTATTACCTTTGGTTGGCCGGCATTGGCGATAGCGCCTTACAAAGCGGAGAACTCAAGCTCTGGCGGTAACGCGCGATTTCGCAATATGTCAGACGAGGTATTTATGACAATCTGAAGAAATATTGCGCGGTACCGCCTGAATTTGCGACTGACCGTTCTTGGTGATGGCCAGGCGTTCTTACACTCGAGCCGTGGACGCACGCATTCTCGTTGTCGAAGATGACCTGACCGTGGCGGAGGTCGTCGTGGACTACCTGCGCCACGCTGGCCTGGAGCCACGGCATGCGGTGGACGGGCTGACCGCCCTGGAGATCGCCGCGGCGTGGCGGCCCGATCTGGTGGTGCTCGACCTCATGCTGCCGGGAGTCGGCGGCCTGGAGGTGTGCCGGCGCTTGCGCGAGGGGCAGGACGCGCGGGTGCCGCTGCCGGTGATCATGCTGACGGCACTCGGCGAGGAGAGCGACCGCGTGCTGGGGTTTGAGAGCGGCGCGGACGACTACGTGACCAAGCCGTTCAGCCCTCGGGAGCTCACCCTGCGCGTGCAGGCCGTGCTGCGCCGGGCACGCGCGGCCGGCACCCCGGCCGCCACGCCGCAGCCCGTGCGCTCGGGAGGGCTGGAGGTCGACGTGGCGGCGCGGCGCGCCCGCAGCGACGGCCGGGTGCTGGACCTCACGGTGCGCGAGTTCGACCTGCTCGCCTTCCTCGTCTGCCACCCTGGCCGGGCGTTCACCCGCGCCGAACTGCTTGAGCAGGTATGGGGCTGGTCGTTCGGCGACCTGTCGACCATCACCGTGTACGTCCGCCGACTGCGAGACAAAGTCGAGCAGGAGCCTGCCACACCTACCCGCCTCCAGACGGTCTGGGGCGTCGGCTACCGCTGGGAGGCGAACCCGTCATGAACGACCAGCTCCAGATCGCCGCGATCGCGGCCGGCTGCACGAGTGCCGTCGGCCTGGCGGGCATGCTCGTCATCCGGCTGCTGCGCCGGGCCTCGCTCCGCCTGTCAATCCAGGCAATCGGCGCCGTGCCGGTGCTCGCGATCGTGGCAGGCACGCTCGCCAGCGCCGGGGCGATGTTCCTGTCCCAGCACGATCTCGGCGTTGTCGTGATGGTGTGCATCGTCGCCGGCGTCACCGCGTTCGCATTCAGCTGGCTGCTCGGGCGGCAGGTCGAGTCGGGCAGCGCGGCACTGCGGCAGGCAGCGCGGTCATTCGGCGACGAGTCCGGCCAGTTCCTGCCCCCGGCGCTGCCGATGGCGGCGGAGTTCGCCGCCCTTTCCCGGGAGCTGACGGTCACCAGCGCGAAGCTCGCGAAGTCCCGTGCGCGGGAGCGCTCGCTCGAGCAATCGCGCCGGCAGCTGGTGGCGTGGGTGTCGCATGACCTGCGCACCCCGCTGGCCGGGCTGCGCGCGATGGCCGAGGCGCTGGAGGACGGCCTGGCCGCCGATCCGCCCCGCTACCACAAGCAGATCCGCGCCGAGGCCGAACGGCTGGCGACCATGGTCGATGACCTGTTCGAGCTGTCCCATATCCAGTCGGGCACCTTGCAGCTGTCTCCCGACCAGATCGCGCTGGATGACCTGGTCAGCGACGTGCTCGCGAGCACTGAGGCGCTCGCGCGGGAGCGCGGGGTGCGGCTGGACGGCACGGCGTCCGGGCAGCTCACCATCCGCGCCGACCCGCGCGAGCTGTCCCGCGCGCTCACCAACCTACTGGCCAACGCCATCCGGCACACCCCGCCGGGAGGGCGCGTGCACGTCGAGGCGAGACCGGAGGGCGGGGACGCACTGCTGGCGGTCGCCGACGGCTGCGGCGGCATCCCGGAAGCCGACCTGCCGCGCGTATTCGACTTGGCCTGGCGCGGCACTGACGCTCGCAGCCCCGCGCCCGACAGCGGCGCCGGCCTCGGCCTCGCGATCGTCCGCGGCGTGGCCGAGGCTCACCAGGGCAACGTGCGCGTCCTGAACACCGGGGGCGGCTGTTGCTTCGAGATGAGGCTGCCCGCCAGCTGCTGAATCACCTGCCGTCAGGCCGGCCCCGGCCGGCCAGCGCCCGGCCGGACGGCGCGGCGGCGAACTCCGCGACTCCCTCGTCGAACGGGACCGTCGCCCGCCACCCCAGTTCCCGCTGGATCCGCTCGCTGGACGCTGTGACGTGCCGGACGTCGCCGAGCCGGTACTCGCCGGTGACCTCGGGGGCGGGGCCGCCGTAGGCGTCGGCCAGCGCGGACGCCAGCTCGCCCACGGTCCGCGGGGTGCCGCTGCCCACGTTGTAGGCGCGCGCCGTGCACGGCTGGACCGGGGCATCGCGTCCTGCGAGCGTCTCAACTGCGGCGGCGGTGGCGCGGGCGACGTCGCGGACGTGCACGAAGTCCCGTCGCTGGGCCCCGTCCTCGAAGACCCGCGGCGCGCGGCCGGCCGCAAGCGAGGAACGGAAGAACGACGCCACCCCGGCGTACGGCGTGTCGCGGGGCATCCCCGGGCCGTACACGTTGTGATAGCGCAGCGCCACCGTCTGCCCCTCGGTCGACCTGGCCCACGATCCGGCGAGGTGCTCCTGCGCGACCTTGGTGTCGGCGTAGACGTTGCGCGGCCCGAGCGCCGCCTCCTCCGGCACCAGCCCCGGTGCCAGCGGCTCGCCGCAGCGCTGACAGCACGGCTCGAACCTGCCCGCGTCGAGGTCGGAGGCCTGGCGCGGCGGCGGCGTCGCGGCGAGCCCATGCTCGGCGCACGAGTAGGCACCCTCGCCGTAGACGACCATCGAGGAGGCGAGCACGAGCCTGCGGGCGCCAGCGCGGGCCATCGCCGCCAGCAGGACCGCGGTCCCCAGGTCGTTGCACCCGGCGTAGAGCGGAGCGTCGTCGAAGTCGACGCCGAGCCCGACCATGGCCGCGAGGTGGCAGACCGCGCCCACGCCGAGCAGCGCCGCGTCGACCGTCTGGGCGTCGCGGACGTCGCCGTGGATGAACTCGAAGCCGGGATCACCGCCGAACGGCGGGACGCCGTCGGGGTGAGCGCACGGCAGCAGCGCGTCAAGCACTCTGACCTCGTGACCTGCGCTCACGAGCGCCTCGACTACGTGGGATCCGATAAAGCCGGCGCCGCCGGTCACCAGTACTCGCATGGTCTGAGGCTAAGCGGAGCCACAACCCGGGTCCCGCCGGCACCGTCAGCTCTCATAGGTTTGTAAGGTCGCAAACTTCTTGTCCCGTTACGATGCGCGTGAGTGCAATACGCGGCGTGAGCATTCGCAGCAGACCGTGGCCAAGCCGTCCGGCCTGCGGAGCTTGCCCTGCGTGGGCAGGCCGTCCTGCGCACGGCCCCGCGCGGCCAGGCATGGCGGCCACGCCGCGGCCCATGCGCTCAGGACGGCTGGAGGCCGACGTCGCGGTACGGGCAGGCACACAGCGACGGTCAGAACGCTTCCGCGCAGCGCCGGGCGACCCGACCTGAGCGGGCTCGCTGAGGCTGGCGGCCTGGCCTACTCCGATGGCTGACTGGCCGCCGACGCTATACGCTGCCGTTATTTTCCTGGTGTTCCCGTCGGCTTCGCCGTGAGCGCTGCCTGGGCGCTGCCGCGCGGCGCGCGGCTCGCAGGCGCACCGCGTATGCGACGGCGGATACCAGGAACAGCGCCCCCGTCACGGCAAGCCAGTGCCATAGGAACGGGTCTGGGGACAGGGTGGTGGACTTCTGGTAGCGGGTGGTCAGCCGGAGGATAAGCGGGAACCATACGAGCATTAGCAGGGCGGACAGTCCTGCAGGCACCCGCAGGTAGTTGATCCACGGGACGTCCGGTTGGTTCGGCGCGCGGTGCCTGACCGCCGCCAGGACAGACCAGTCGGCGATCGAGTACAGCGGCATCAGCACCAGGTCATGTCCTATAACCGCGCCGATGAACCAGACCGCGACGCCTACCGGGCGGGATGGCACCAGCTGAGCGGCGGCGTAGCCCGCTAGGGCGAAGCAGGCGAGAAACGCGAGCAGGTGGAGAGGGTTCGCGCCATACCAGCGCGTTATACGGCGCACGTTAGCTCCCGAATGTCATTTTCGTGACCCATTTGATGTTGTGCACGCCGGGACTGCCCGGCAGGATCACCCGGGCCGGATAGCCGTGGTCGGCGGATAGTTCTACGCCGTTGACTCGGAATGCCAGCAGGGAGTCGGGGTTCATGATCTGCCCGGCCGACAAGATGGCGTGCCCGCCGTGCTGTTGCAGTGACTGGACCTGCACGCTTGCGGCATTCTCCGCTCCGCACAGCCGCGCGAGATCGCGTAGCCGCACCCCTGTCCAGGTCTGGTTCCCGGTGGACCAGCCTTCGACGCAGTTGATGGCCAGGCTCGCCGTGTGCCGGGGCATCGCCAGCAGCTGGGTTCTGGTCAAGGTGAGAGGCGCGCCGGTCCCGGAGCCCGTGCCGGCGAGGGTGAGCCGCCAGCTGTCCCCGGTGTCCTCGGGCTTGATGCCGCCCTCAGCGGCGGTCACGTTGATCTGGAAGTCTTCCGGCCCGCTGCCGGTGACCTGGCCGTGCGGCGCGAGCAGCGCGGTGCGGCGCAGCGGGCCTCCGATCGACTGGCCTATTGACAGCGCGACCAGGAGCAGCGCCCCTGACCCGGCGAAGCCAAGCACGCCGCGGCGGGAGATCGTCGGGGCAGCGGGCGCCGTGGGGACGAGAGACCCGGCGTCCTTGGGTTCCGGGACCGTGTGGGCGGTGTCAACGCGCAGTTCCCTCAGCAGCCCGCCGCGGCGCAGCGTCCGCACCACCGTGGGCGCCTTCATGCACGTATGCACGGCGAAGGCCGCGATGAAAACCCACCCGCCGTAAAAGTGCAGCGTGTAGAAGGAGCCGGGAAAGATGTACCACTGCTGGACGTTCACGATCCCGGTGGCGAACTCGAAGACGCCGCCGCCGACGAGCAGGAACAGGGAGATCCGCTCGAGCGCGTGCGCGGGGTTGCGCAGCGGCGGCCACTCGAACAGCTTCGGCAGCACTGACCAGAGCTTTGCCAGCAGGATCGGGACAAGAGCCAGGCCAAGCGTGACGTGCACGCCCTGGTTGACCTGGTACAGCCAGTCCGGGTCGGTCGGCCAGGAGAACAGGTAGAAGCCCAGCAACCCCTTGCCAGGCGTGTAGTCGTTGATCCCGCCGAGGTCGGGGTTGTAGGAGGCGTAGGACAGCAGCCCGGTGACGAACACGATCGTTATGCCGCCGAGCAGCACCAGGCCGAGGACCGAGGTCAGCCACGGCCCGCGGACCGGGCTGCGCCAGAAGGACCGCCGGAACGGGCCGGGCGGTGGTTCTGCTGGCATCAGCAGCCGGACCAGCCGGACCAGCCGGACCAGCCGGTCCGGGCGTCGTTTCGGCCATGGCGCTCCCGCCGACCTCGGCTTTTCAGTGGGCCGGGGCTTCGCAGCGGACGGCTCTTCGGCAAGGGGCGGTTTCTGCGCGGGCTCCCGGCTTGTCCGTCGGCCCCGGCTTGTCTGCGGGCCTCGGCTCTTCCCCATCAACCATTTCAGGCTCCTAGGACTCGAGCTTCCCGGCGACCGCGGCGCAGGAGGGCCCGTGCCCGATGGGTAGCCATATGGAAACAGGCAGGGCATTGGCGTTCGCGGGAAACGGAATAGACAGGACGCCGTCCAGCGGCGTCTGCGGGCACAGGTAGTAGTAGTGCGTCAAGTACGGCGGGAAGCCGCGCAGATCCTGGTGGAACTCGGTGATGATGCCACTGAACTTCTGCGTGACTATCGCTTGCGCGAGGCTGGTCATGAAGATCCTCTGGGGGGTCTGGTCCGAAGCGCGCAGGACGTCCGCCGCCGCGACCTGGTCTTCGGTCGGCGGCAGTCCCGCCGTGATGGCGATACTCGGGTCAGCGGGGATCGCGACCGTGCCGCCGAGCACTCGCGCGGTCGCCACCAGCCGCTGCTCGGCGAGCCGGTCCGCCTTCGGCGGGAACGCCGCGCTAATGCGGAAGCCGGCCGCCAGCACCCCGATCTGCACGACAACCAGGGCACTGACCGCGACGGGCGCCCACCGCCGGCCCGCGCCGCTGCGCCACTGGGTAAACGGCGCGAGCCGGCCCCCGGCGCGGCGGGGCAAGAGCGGGGACTGGCCGCCCATCGCCAGCCCGGCCAGCACCGCCACCGCCAGGTAGATGGGCAGCAGGTCGTTGACGTTGCTTCCGGTCTGCGCGCGCGCCGCGAACGACTCCACCGCGAGCGCGGCGCAGCCGACTAGCAGTACGAGCGGCATCCGCCGCGCGCCCATCGCCGCGGCGCAGATGGCGATGCCGAGGGTGGGCAGCAGTTCGCCGACCCAGAACTGGCTGGAGTTGGCGGCGCTGAGCGCGTGCTGGCTCATCTGCTCGAAGACGTAGTACACATACCAGCCGTGGCTGGCCAGACCGAGCACGAGCGTGCTGCCGCCAATGACCCCGGCGTAGGTCGCCGCGGCCGGCCAGGCGAGCCGGCGGCGGGGCCGGCCGCCAGCGCCGCGAGGACCGCGATCCCCTCCGCCAGCGCGGACTGTTTGGTCAGGAACGCGGCGGCGAGCAGCAGTCCCGCCGTGATCGCGCCCCGTGTGCGGCATGCCCACCGCGCGGCGTACAGGCCTGCGGCGCTGAGAGCCAGGAACAGCGAGTCGACCCGGCCGATATCGAACCATGTGGCGGTGGCGAAGTAGGTCGCGGCCAGCAAACCGGCGGCGGCCAGCCCTGCCGTGCGGCTCCGCGTCTCCCGCTGGACCAGCCGCCCCAGGATCGCGAAACAGGCCAGCGAGGCCATCAGCGACACCAGCCGCAATGGCAGGTACGAAGGGCCGAGCACGCTGGCCGCCGCCGCCGAGACGGCGAAGTAAAGCGGCGTGTAACCGTCCGCCACATAGCTGGCCGACGGCGCCACGTAAAGCTGCTGGCCCGCGAGGATCCGGTGCACCTCCACGAGGGAGTTCCCCTCGAGGATTTCGAGATGGCCGGGGTACCCGAGCCGGGTCAGCGCGATGCCGAGGTAGACGCCGATCACCGCGACCCCGGCGATCGCTGCGGCGGCCCGCAGCGTCCGGGTCACGTCCCAGCGCCGCGCCGGGCCACCAGGCGGGGCCTGCGCGGCGGAGGCCAGCCCGAGAGCCGTGGCCGGCGAGGCGGGGACCGAACCCGCAGTCGCGGCCGCTCCGCCGTCGCCGCAGAATTCACGAACGGCCCGAGGAATCACGCTCTGCATTACACGCACTGGGAACAGGCGCAGGCAAATGCTGCCCCGCTGTCATTTTATCCCTTTATGTCCGTTTTGAAATGCCGGTCATGGCCCGCACGTGACGTACGCCCGCGGGTCGAAATCTCCCCTGGAGATGACGCTGACCTGGTGTTTCACCTGAATCGCCGCATCCAGCCGCACATCCCGGCCGCCCCGTGCGGGATGGCCGTGCCATGGTCAGTCGGCGAATCTTACAAACCAGGGATGAAGCAGCCCGGCCGAGCGGGATCTAGGCCGGCGGCCGTCACCTCAGCCGTCTCCGTTTCGGTCCCCGTGGGGTCTACTCCCGCCTCCGGCCCGCGCGGAACGAGCTCTACCGGGAGGCGCGGCGCGCCGACGACGGGACGTGCTTGCTCAACGTGGGTGACTTCTACTCCGCTGGCGGGGGCCGGGCCGGTCCTGTCCGCAGTGAGCAGAAGTTGCTCGAGCAGGGCCGCGTCCACGTTGCTCATACCGAACGCGCGGATCAGGCCGGCGTCCCGGGCGGCGGCGAACGCCTCGAGTGTCTCGGCGAGCGGGGTCTGCGGATCCGGACGTGGGACAGGTAGAGGTCGACCCGGCCGAGTCGCCGGATACTGCGGGCCAGCCGTGACGACATCCGGTTCCAGATCTTATACAGGTTTCCCCTGAGATCGGACTCGAACTCTGCCAGGCTGACTCCGTCGACCCCGGCAGCTCCCTTATTAGCCGCCACCTTCTGATACGCCTGCCACACCTCCCGCTTCGAGATATCGAACGGCTTTCCTGGTGATTCATGCTCGCCCACCTGATTCCTCCCAGGCACTCTGGTTGATCATGCAAACGAATCACGGATAAGCCAGCCCCTTCGCTCCGCCCCCACCGCATCAAGCAGGACCTCGACGCTACTACGGGCTGGTTCGCCTGCGCGCCGTGCAACGGTACTCAGTTCCTCGCGTTTCATGCGCTTGGAATCCTCCCTCTCGCCACCCATCTTCCTTTCCATTTCTTGCGGGCAGCTATTTCAGGGCACGCCATCCCACGTTCCGCACGAGAGCCGCAGGCCAGGATCGCGCCACCTATGCGCCCAGGGTGACCCGCAAAGTCTTTTCGGCTGGTCATGAGGGGTTGCTGAGGCCGAGAATGCTGAGGAGCAGGGCGGTGTCGTACCTGATTCGGCGAATGGTGGCGGCTATCTTCGTGTAGCCGGCCTGCCGGATGAGCCCGATGGCGAGGTTACGGAGCGTGGCCATAATGCGTGGCTTTGGGCCGGTCCGGACCCTGGAGGCATCCTCGCGGAATGTGACATCGCGGACCCAGTGGACCTTGTTCTCGATGGTCCATAGGTACGGGATCAGCCCGTCGTCGGCCGCGCCGCGCACGGCCTTGCCGTCGACGGCGATGGCGGGCAGCGGGACCGGCCCGGCCAGGCGCCCGCCCGACGCCGCCCGCAGCGCGGCGGCACGGGAGGCCAGCTCCCCCAGTGCCTCCTCCGCGAGAGCCTCCGCGGCGGCGGCGGGCACGGGCATGCGAGACTTGACGGGCAACGGGGCCTCCGGCAGGGAAAGTGATGTCAGCAATCCCTTGTCCTAGCCGGGACCCCGCTGCCCCGCCCGCCACGACACGCGCACCGCCGCCAACGTGACGCAGCCGGGATAAAGCCAGCCGCACGGTCGTCACCATCCGTATAAGAAAGCCGCTGCCCCAGGCCGGATATCCGCGCCTCGCCGGTCACCCGCAGTGACGGAAATACCGGAACGCAGCCTCAGGCCCAGCGCAAGCCGCCCGCCACCCCCAGAAGACCAGCCGACGGCCAGATAACACCTGACCTGGGACAACGACTTTGCGGGTCACCCTGCACGTGCGTAGCCGCGAATGTGGCGATTAGGACACGCCAGATCCCGAAGGGGAATGAGTTTCTACATCGAAAAGAGGGGATGACCCTCCTGGAGACCAAAATCAATTTTAAGATTGGTTCAGTGTCATTCACGCTTGAAAGCAAAGGCCCAGAATTGTGGTTTTGGGGCATCGACGAAGTAACGTTCCTCTTGCCGTCAGATCTGGACGTTTCCGTCGGCGCTGAGGTCATGGGCGACATGCGGCTAGATGATGCCACTTACCAGGCTATTATCGAACAGTAGCAAGATCTCATGATCGGTGAAGAATAGTCGTCTGCCGTACCTCGTGATGGCGGTGACTACATCTTCAATGGCGGGGGGTACGGCCTCTGGCAGGTAGCTGGAGGATCGCGGTATGCCGGTGTCATGAGGTATCCCGATGGCGGTCGGCTGACCGCCGCAGAGCCGGGGCCCGCGATCGCCGTCTGGAGGCGGGAGACGTGGCCCAGGACCACATCGTCGTCACCCACGCCCGCGCGCTGCTGGAAAAGGCATCGCCTGGCGTGCTGGTCGTCGAGGGCGACTTCCGCCGCGATCCCGGGAAGATCATCGACAACGTGACGGAAGCCCTGGCCAGCGGCAGTGCCGTGGCGATCTCCCACATCACCGACGAGGAAGTCGAGCCGGAAAATGGCCTCGCCGCGCAGAAGGTCTACCAGGGCGCGTCAGCCCCAGCCGTCCCCCGCTTCCGCGAGGACATCATGCGGTTCTTCGGCGGTCTGGAGTTGATGGACCCGGGCGTGACAGACATCAACCTCTGGCCGGCGCGGTCAATCGGCCCTGCCGCGCCGCTGACATTCTACGGCGGTGTCGCGAGAAAACTATGAAGACGTCCCGCACGGCCTGATCGCCCTGCGTCTCACTGAGCCCTCGCAAAGTTCAGTCGTGCGGGACCGGCTTCCGGCCAGGTCCGGCTGCTGCCCGGGGTGTATCGATGACCTGGCCTGATGCGCGATGAGGAAGGACGCTGAGGTCATGCCCGAAGACGAGTCCGTTCTGAGGTACACCACCGGCGAGTGGCTGTGCTGTATGTTGAGCCTGATCTGTGCCTGGGCGCTTGTCGTGGCATCAGGCTGGGACACGGCCGTGATGAAGAGGGAAACGGAACGGGTGAAGGCGGCCATGGCGTCTCCTTCACTGAGGATGGAAAGGGAGATACCGCGATGCCAGCCGTGGCCCGCACGCCCGGATCGGGCGCTGGCCTGGTGCCTGTCACTCCGGGCGGCAGGTGAAGCGCCCTTCACTCCACCGGCTAGCCCTCCGGTCAGACTTACCACCCCTAAGTCTGACCGGAGGGTCCGGCCAGCCCCCGCTGGTGACCGGGCTGAGGTGCCCCGCGTTTTCCGGACAGGCAATTTTGGGTTAATTCATGCGGCTGCCTGCCCATTCAGGAACTCGTCCTTGACTTCCCGCGGAGTCCGGTACCCGAATCCCGAGTGGAGACGTGTCCTATTATAGCGAAGCTCGATCCAGCGCGCAATATCTTTGTATGCCTTCTGGCGGGTCGAATAGGCGGTACGATGTACCAACTCGACCTTCAGCGTGCTATTTACCGATTCCGCCAAGGCGTTGTCAAAGCATATCCCCGATGGACTGCCGGATGCCGAGTTCCTTCAGCGCCTTCGCGGACTCTCCCGGGGGCTTATTCATTGATGATCCGCAGAGGTCTTTGGCCGCAGGTCAGGCGCTTGCAGCTAGGTGCAATGAATAACCCCACCGACATGTAGTTGCTGCCGCGGTCACTGTGGAATATGGCATCATCCGGGAGATGAACATTGCGAGCGGCCCTCCGGATCGCCTTCGCGATGAGCGGAGTCTTGTAATTGTCATCCATCGCCCACCCGACTATTTTCCTGGTCGCGCAGTCGATCACCGTGGGAGGAAAACGCATCCCTACCAAGGTTGGAATATAGGTTATATCCCCGACCATCACGCTGACTCAGCCCGTCGGCTGGTCCAGCCTCCGCGCACCGGTCATCAGCGCCACCGCGTCCTCCATCGGCGAGTAACCGCAGCGCGCTGCGATTCGGTCACGGATCAGGCTCCGCGGCGACCTCAAACCAGGTCACGACGCCTGCGCCTTCGTGCCGGTATCCCCAGTCAGCGGAGAGTTCACTGACCATGCGGAGTCCTAGGCCGCCTTCGGGGACGGCAGCGGCCATGCCCTCGACGTGCGGGACGGACGGGCCGCCGGCGTCGAGGACTTCCACCCGGAGCCCGCCAGGGATGCCTTTCACGGTGATGGTGATCGTCCCCCCGGGCATGCCAGACAGGCTGTGCCTGACGCTGTTGGTGATGAGCTCGCTGCTCAGCAGGACAGCGGTGTCGATGCCAGGGTGACCGGCGCCCATCGCCCCGAGGACGAACTGGCGAGCGGCATGGACCTGCTCGGGCCGCCCCGGAATTGTCAGTGATGTGTAGATCGCCGTTCTCGTGCCCATGTCGTCCCCTCGCTGTTATCTGCTCCGCGTACCTCGGCTCGTTCCAAGCCGCCATCGGCCTCGTCCAAGCCGACGTGGACGTGAGTGCCTTCCGTGAGATGCGCAGCTCAACGGTCCGTTCCTTCTTCCGTGTGCGGTGCCTGCTCCTTAGCGTCTCGGCTGCCGCGCTGGAACGCGGCAAGGCGGCTGCGAGCCATTTCGGCTGAGCGCTGCGGCAGCGGCGGTCTGCCGCCCGTGGGGTTGCCATGCGGTCGGCTGCCGCCGGGGGTACCGGCTGCGGACCAGGGGATGGGGTTGGCGCTCGGGAGGTGCGCCGGCGCCCCGGTGGCCGGCTCCTCGCCGGGGATCGGGTCGGCGCTGGCAACGGCGGGGCTCCGTCCCTCGCCCCGGCTGTCCGCCCCGGAGGCGCCCGTCCCGATCCCCGGCGTTGTCCGGGAGCCGGTGAACCAGTTCGGATGCCGGCGGGCTGGCTGCCTGCACCGGCTTCGATGCCGGCGGGCTGGCTGCCTGCACCGGCCCGGCTGCGGTCGGGCCCGGGCCGGGGCCGTCATGATGGTGCTGCCCGGGTCCGGTCATGGTGTCTGACGGGCCGGTCGCGTACGCGTCATCCGCCGGGGCGGGCATGCCGGGGCTGCGCCTGCCGTGGCCCTGCCGGCCGGCCCCCGGCTGGGCGCCGTGATGGCCCGGCGCGCGCCTGTCCTGCAAGCCGCCTTGCATGGCCAGCGGCCGCCACCCGCCGGTGAGGTCGTAGGTCCGGGTCGTCCCCGCGATCACGCTGTCCGGCAGCAAGACCAGGGCGGTCAGCCCCTGCGGGGACGCCGGCCGGAGACGGACCCGGACGCGGTGCCGCTCGGCCAGGCGCGCCACGGCGAACAGGCCCATGTGCCGGGAGACCGACACGTCCAGCACCGGCGGGCTGTCCAGCCGCCAGTTAATCTCGGCCAGCCGCGCCTGGGGGATGCCGATGCCCTTGTCGGTGACCTCGATCAGGACGCCGCCGCTGGTCAGCTCCTGCGCCGACACGTGCACCCGGGTGTTCTCCGGCGAGTACTCCGTGGCGTTCTCGATGAGCTCGGCGAGCAGGTGCACGATGTCGGACACCGCCTGCCCGACGACCGCGACCCCGGGCTGGATGCTGAGGACCACCCTTTTATAGCGCTCGATCTCCGATATCGAGGCCCGCGCCACGTCGGCGACCGGCACCGGCTCGCTCCACTTGCGCGCGCCCTCGTGGCCGGCGAGCAGCAGGAGGTTTTCTGAGTTGCGGCGCATGCGGGTGACCAGGTGGTCCATCGAGAATAGGTTGGACAGCCGGTCAGGATCCTCCTCGTTCTGCTCCAGGGAGTCGATCAGGTGCGCCAGGCGCTCGATCAGCGACTGGCTGCGCCGGGACAGGTTGACGAATATCGCGTTGAAGGTGGCGCGCAGCAGCGCCTCCTGGCCGGCCAGCCGGATCGCCTCGGCGTGCACCTGGTCGAACGCGCGCGCCACCTGGCCGATCTCGTCCCTGGAGAGCACATCGATCGGCGTGACCTGCGGGCTGGCGCCGTCGGTCGAGTTGCTGAGCTGCCTGATGCTCTCCGGCAGCTGGACCGAGGCGACGTCGAGCGCGCCCGCGCGCAGCCTGCGCAGCGGAAGCACCAGCGACCTGGCGACCAGCAGGGCCGCGAGCAGGACCAGGAGCAGTACGGCCACGGTGATGATGCCGGAGATGACCGCGGACTGCTGGGCGCCGGACTGCAGCTGGCCGGCGCGGCCGGCGATGTTGCCCGCGATCAGGGTCTCGGTGGACTGCATGGCGCTGAGCTCGTCGCCGATGCCCGTGTCCCAAGCCCGCTCCCCCTGGGCCAGGGTGTCGAAGGTGATGCCCCCTGGGACCGTGAGACAACCCTGCACGCTTGTCAGCAGCGGGCTTCCGTTCAGGCCTTCGTGGGCGAAGACGCTGGTCTCGAGCAGCTGCGCGTAAGCCAGGTTCTGGGCCACCGCAGGCGAGCCGAGGGAGTTGTTGAAGAACGCTTCCTCGGCCGGCGTGGCCGACGACAGGAACGCCGTCTCGGCGGTGATCGCCTCGGCGAAGGCGACCTGCATCGCCTGCTCGGTGTCCGTGTCGACCAGCACGTCGCCGGCAGGGTCGCCGAGCGGGTTGCTGAAGGAGTAGTTGAGCATGGCGCGCTGCTGGGACACCTGTTCCTTCGCCAGGGATAGCGCGTTGAGCGCCCGGACGTCGTTGACCAGGTTGGCATCGGAGACTCCCTGTCCGACCTGGTCGGACAGGGTAATCATGTCGTTGATGGCGGCGCCGTAGGTCGTGATGACCGCGAGATCGTCCTGCGGGGAATTCAGCAGCGAGTGCAGTGCCCTGATGCGGGGCCCGCTAATGTCTGCATTCACCGTGGCGACGTCGTTCTGGATGTTCACCGGAAAGTCGCTGCCGATCCCGGCGGCCGACTGCTGGACCGCCGCGACCGCCCTGTCGGTCTGCGCGTACAGGGGGGTCAGCGGCTGCGCGTTGCCGCTCGCCAGGAGGCTGAGCGTCTCGTCGCGCTCTGTCTGCAGTGCCTGGACGAGGGCGGTGAGCCGCTGGTTCAGGTTCGCTAGCTGCGACACCCGGCTGAACTGGTCCGCGCTGCTCTCCGCCGAGACTATTCGCAGGCCTCCGAAGGCCACGCCCATGACGAGCGCCATCACGATCACGGCGAACAGCCGCCGGGACACCGGCCAGTCCGACAGGCTCAGCGACCGCGAATGGGATTGACTGGCATTCGTCGATTCTGCGGCGCGATTGCCGGCCGCGCTGACGCCAGCATTGGCGCTGGCGGCACTATGGTTTCCCATTGCTACTCCGGTCTGCGACGTTAAGGAGATGCTGTTCGATCAGCACAGCGGCCGTGGTGCGAGGTGGCTGGGTAGCGCCACGTCTTCGGGTACGGTCAGGGAAGAGCCCGGTGTGCTACCCGCCGGACCCCGATGTACCCCTGGTTCCTGGGGAATCAGGGGTACATCTCAGCGAGGCGCGCTTGGCCTACGGGGATAATGACCCATCATCTCCGGCAGGCGGCGCGCCATCCTGCGGGGCCTCCCTTCCCGTTCTCCTGTTATTCGTCGGCGAGCCGACGCCGGACCTGGTCTAGGACGACCGCGATGATCAGCACTGCCCCGACGGCGACCTCCTGCCAGAAGGGCTGCACGTTGAGCAGCACCAGTCCGGTCACCAGGACCGAGATGATCAACGTCCCGATCAGGGTGCCGAAGATCGTCCCGGTCCCGCCGAAGAGGCTGGCCCCGCCGATAACCACGGCGGCGATGGCGTCGAGCTCGTCGTTGGCGCCGGCGATCGGCGAGGCGATGGAGAACTTGGCGGTGACCATCAGCCCGGCCACGCCGGCCAGGAAGCCGGACAGGGCGTACACCTTGACCAGCTGGCGGTCCACGTTCACCCCGGCCCGCTTGGCACCCAGGTAGTTGCTGCCGGTCACGTAGGTATGCAGGCCGAACCGGGTGCGGGACAGCAGCAGCCAGGCCCCCGCGGTGAAGACGGCGGCGACCACGACGATGGCCGGCATCCAGCCGCCCAGCCAGATCGTGATCCCGAGCGTGGCGATCGGGGACGGCAGGTTGTTCACCTGGTTGCCGTTGTCGAGCAGGTAGGTGCCGCCGGTGAGCATGCCCAGCGTGCCCAGGGTCACGATGAACGGGGTTAGTTTCAGCCTGGTGATGAGCAGGCCGTTGAACACTCCGGCGAGCGTTCCCGCCGCCAGGGCGATGAGAAAGCCGATGATCGTCACCAGCAGCGTCGGGACGTGACCGTCGAGCAGGCCGCTCATGATCACCGCCGACAGCATGGCCGAGAAGCCGAGGATGGCGCCAACGGACAGGTCGATGCCGGCGGTGACGATGACGAACGTCTCACCGAGAGCGAGGAGCAGGTATTCAACCGCGTACTCGGAGGTGGCGATCCAGTTCGCCCGGGAGAAGAAGTCCGGGGCGGCAATCCCGAACACTATGCAGATCAAGACGAACACCGCGAAGGTCGACCGCCCGCCCTCGCCCCGGGCCAGGAAGGCGAAGACGCGGTGGATCGGGGACCGGGTTTGCTGTTCTTCTTCCAGGCTGAGCAGCGGCGCTTCCTCGAGGTCGGTGTCGATGCAGCGCCGCCTCCGCCTGGGAGCTGATGCCCGTCCCCGGGCTTGGCGGGGTCATGGCGTGGTCCTGCCCTGGGTGAGACCGGCGCCGGTAATCCACGTGACGACCTCCTCGGTCGAGGTGTCGGCAGTGACGAGCTGCTTGATCAGGTGCCCGTGGAACAGCACCAGGATGCGGTCGGAGACGTTCATGACCTGCGGCATGTTGTGGCTGATCAGGATCACCGGGGTTCCCGTCTCCCGCACCGCCCGGATCAGCTGGCCAACCTGGTGCTGCTGCTCGACGCCGAGCGCCGCGGTGGGCTCGTCCATCAGCAGCATCCGGCTGCCCCAGGTGACGGCCCGCGCCACCGCGACCGCCTGGCGCTGCCCGCCCGACAGCGACCCGCACTTGGCTCGCACCGACTTTATGCGGATCTTGGTGGCCGCCATCGCCAGCTCGGCCTGCCGTGCCATTTCCGCCTTGTCCAGCCAGCCCAGCGCGCCGAGGAGGCCGCGCTTGGTGATCTCACGTCCCAGGTACAAGTTGGCCCAGGCGGGAACGTCGTTGGCCAGCGCCAGGTCCTGGTACACGGTCTCGATGCCCATGCGCCGCGCTTCGTGGGCGTCGCGGAAGTGCACCGGCTTGCCGTCCAGGAAGATCTGACCGGCGGTCGGGGTGATAGCGCCGGACAGGATGTTGATGAGCGTCGACTTGCCCGCCCCGTTGTCACCCACCAGGGCGACCACCTCGCCTCGCCGGGCATGGAAGCTCACGTCCCGCAGCCCGGTGATCCGGCCGTAGCGCTTGCCCACGTTCTGGACATCCAGGACTACCGAACCCGCGCCATCTCCGGCCGGCCGCGCGCGGCCCGCGCCCTCAGCTGCGCCGGCCGTCATCTGTAAATCCACTCGGAGACGTCCGGCTGGCCGATGTTCTGCTGGGTCATCGTCACGTTGGGCAGCTGAACCGACGCCGGGACGGCGGACTTGTCGCCGGTGAGCTCGTCATAGGCGTACTTGACCGCCATCTCGGCCTCCAGGGCCGGCTTCTGGGCGATGATGATGCTGATCGTGTGGTTCTCCAGCAGGCTGACCAGCTGAGGCTCGGCGTCGTACCCGGCGATGGTCACCTTGGACTGGGCGTGCGCGGTTTCGACCGCAGTGGCGGCGCCCTCCGCCGCGTAGTCGTTCGTGCCGAAGACGCAGCCCAGGTTGGGGTGGGCGAGCAGCAGCGAGCTGACCTGGGTGGTCGCGGTCGACTCGCTGTTGTTGTCGTACTCGTAGTACACGGTGACCTTCGGGTATTTCGACTTCATCTCCGCGATGAAGGACTGGCCGCGCGTGTTGGTCGTGGTCGTGCCCGTCGTGGTGTAGATCACCGCTGCCGACCCCGAGCCCTTCATCGCCGCTCCGCAGGAGTCGGCCGCGGCCGTGCCGCCCTGGGCGTTGTCCGACGTGATCCGCGACGCCAGCAGCGAGGTGTCGCTGATCGTGGTGTCCAGCGCGATGATGGGGATGCCGGCCGCACGGAACTGCGAGAAGGTGCCGTTTAGCGCCTCGGGATCGGTTGGTGCGACCAGCAGGGCACTGGGATGCCGGGCCAGCACCGCGGCGAGGATCGGCTGCTGCGTCTCCGGCGAGTACGCGGACGCCCCCTCCCACGTGAAGCTCATGCCGAGCTTCGCCGCTTCGGCCGCCCCCGCGGACTCCATCGACAAAAAGAACGGGTCCGTCGAGTCACCGGGCACGAACACGATCGTGTACTTGTGGCCGCCGCTAGCAGCCGGGCTGCTGCCGGCACCTGCGCTGTTCGAGCTGCTTGTGCTGCTCGAACATGCGGCGGCCCCCAGCGCGAGTCCGCCGGCCAGAGCGGCGCACAGCATTGTCTGTCTAATAGCCATCGATCTGCTCCTCTGCATCTGTTGTGATCAGAATCTGTTGTGATCAGATCCCGGGAATGGGATCCGCTTGTGATGTGGTTGTGTGATGTGGCTCGGGGGGAGGGACTCCCGCGCGAGCCTTGGCGGCTGGACGGTCTTGCCGAGGACGGCGAAGCCGGCCGTACCGCTCGCGGCGGGGATGTTGTTCGCCAGGTCGCGCTACGCGGCACTAGGCCACTTGCGGAGCCGGTAGTTCAGGCTCTCGATGATGATGCTGTTGGTCGCGTCGAGCAGCTTCCGCCCGGCCCGGGCTGAAGGCCAGGAACGGGGTGAAGGCGTCCCATGCCTCCTCCCAGGCCCTCGCGGCCTGCAGGTACTTCTTCCCCCAGGGCGGGGCGCCGAAGGCCGCCTCGGCCGTCGGGCCGTGCAGACCTTCCGCAGCTCGGCGGCAACCTCCGCGGTCGCGGCGCGCGACCGGGCGAAGCGAGTTTCGAGTCAGGCCGGTTGTCCATCAGCTCCCGCAGCGGCCGCCGCGCGCCGTCCGGCACCGCCCCGTCCCCCGCACGGCGGGCATCCCGCCGCTATCGCCCACGACGGGCCCAGCCGACGTGTTCTCAATGTTCACGGGCTTCATGATCTGTCTCCCCCCGAAGCGGCAGGTTCCCCCGCCAACATTTGATTACTTTGGGTAGCTATGTCATTCACTTAGAGTGATTTCACTCTCTTGAGGTGGCCACGGGCCGGTTATCTCTCTGTCAGACAACCTTGTCCCAGCACTTCCTGAATGTGCGGGCAACGTTGCCTCGCTCAAAGCATGCCCCGATGTGGCAGAATGGTCAAGAAGCAGCACGAAACCCATGTGCAACGAGTCGATAACATGATTGGGATGTGAGACAACGATGACCGAGACGAGACAACGATGACCGACACAGAGCTCGATCCGTCCCGTCAAGCCAGCAGGCCCACCATGCGCGATGTGGCCGCGCTCGCCGGGGTGTCGTTCAAGACCGTGTCCCGCGTGGTCAACGGGGTGAGCACCGTCGACCCCGCGCTCGCCGCGCGGGTCCGCGACGCCGCCGCCAAGCTGGGCTACCGCCCCAACCTGACGGCCAGCAGCCTGCGGCGCAGCGACGGCCGGACCGCCACCATCGGCATGCTGGTCGAGGACGCGGGAAACCCGTTCTCCGCGTCGCTGATGCGCACCGTCGAGAACATCGCGCGGCAGCGCCGGGTCCTCGTGCTCTTCGGCAGCCTCGACGAAGACGCGGCCAGAGAACGCGAGCTGGCCGGGGCGCTGATCGACCGGCGGGTTGACGGCCTGCTCATCGTGCCTGCCGGGCGGGATCACGGCTATCTGCTCAAGGAGCGGGATTCCGGGACCCGCATGGTCTTCCTCGACCGCAGGCCCCGGCACCTCGACGCGGACGCCGTCGTCTCCGACAACCGGGCCGGGGCGATCGCCGGGGTCAACCACCTGCTGGCGGGCGGCCACCAGCGGATCGCCTACCTCGGCGACCAGCTTCCCATCGCCACCGCGAGCGAGCGCTTCGACGGATACCGGCACGCGCTCGAACTGGCCCGGATCGAGATCGACGAGCGGCTTGTCTGGCATGAGGCCAGCTCGGAGGATGCCGCGATCAGGGCTGCCGCACGCATGCTCGAGCTGCCCGATCCGCCCACCGCCCTGTTCACCGGGCAGAACCTGGTGACAATCGCTGCCAGCCGGGCTCTTCGCATGCTCGGCCTGCAAGATCAGGTGGCCATGCTCGGATTCGACGACTTCCCGCTCGCCGACCTGCTCCGCCCCGGGATCACCGTCATCGCGCAAGACACCGCCGCCCTCGGCACGATCGCCGCCAGGACCCTCTTCCGCCGGATCGACGGCGATCGCTCGCCGACAAGCACGCACGTGCTGCCGACCCGCCTCATCGCGCGCGGTTCCGGCGAGATCCCCGCGGCGGCGGCGCGGCTTGCCTGAGCCCGCTAACCAGCCCGGCCCCGCGCGGCGGCCTCGGCTGACCGTCATCGGAGAGGCGTTCGTCGACCTGGTGCCGGGCAACGGTCCCGGCAACTACCAGGCCAGGCCGGGCGGCAGTCCCTTCAACGTCGCGATCGGCCTCGCGCGGCTCGGCCAGCGCACCACGCTCATGGCCAGGCTGGCGGACAACGCGCTCGGCCGCATGCTGCGGGCGCACGCCGCCGCGGAAGGCATCGACCTCAGCCGCGCCCCGCAAGCCAGCGAACCGACCGCCCTCGCCGTCGTCGGGCTTGACCACGACGCACGACCCAGCTACGACTTCTACACGCTTGGTGCAGCCGACTGGCAGTGGACCGCGGCCGAGATGACGGAACTGCCCGTGGACACCGAGGTGTTTCACCTGGGCTCGCTCGCTTCCTGGACCCGGCCAGGAAGCGAGCTGATCCACGCCGCCGCCCGGCTGCTGCACAGCACCGACGACACGGTGATCAGCTATGACCCCAACATCCGGCCCGCCCTACTTGGCCAGCCCGCCGCCGTCCGGGCGATCGTCGAGCGCTCCGTGGCCGTCGCGCACATCGTTAAGGCCAGTCGCGAAGACGCCGAATGGCTGTACCCGGGCACTGCGATCGATCGGGTCGGGGAACGCTGGCTCGCCCTTGGCGCGGTGCTCGTCGTCATCACGGACGGCCCCGCCGGCGCACACGTCTTCCAGGCTGGCGAACCGGCCGCGCACCATCCCGGGCGCAAGGTCAAGGTCATCGACACGATTGGTGCCGGAGACGCGTTCACCGCCGGGCTCCTTGGCGGGCTGGCCAGGCGCGGCCTGCGCACCCCTGAACTGCTCCGTTCCTGCCCCGCCTGCTTCATAGCCGAAGCGGTCGATGAGGCCGTGCTCGTCTCGGCTCTCACCTGCGAGCGAACCGGCGCCGATCCCCCGCACGCCGCCGCAAGCGCCTGGGCGAGGGACGGTGTCCTTACGCCGTCCGACTTGACCTTCGTGCCACCACTCGGCTGAGCCACCGGGACGGCGCCGCTTGCGACGATTTATGAAATGTCCGAAATTTCTCGTTTTTTACGACAGAAATTTCGGTTGCAAACGGGGGCCTGCGGCCGTGCCGCGGGCTTTAGATGTTTGACCGGTTGCGGGTAGTTCCTGTTTTTGGTTACTGCTGGTAGTTGCCTTCCGGCGCGGCGGCGGGGTTTCTGTGGTCTGGGTGTTCCCCTCTCTGCCCACGTATGTTCGATGAGCTTCGCTCATCTTCCCAATAACTCTGTACTTTCTGGGGGACACCCCCAGACCCCCCGTGCCCACGCATGTCCGGTTGCCCCTTCGGGCACCCCTTCCGTGGCCCCCGATGCGGGCTTCGCTCGCGAGGCGGTGGCGGGGGTTCTGCAATCTGGTTACTCCTCTGGTGCTGCCGGGGTAGCAGACGCCCGGGCCCGCGCATGTCGGCTCCCTTCGGGCCCGGCATGGTTGGTTGTGCTTGGGGTCGGCTTCTCCTGAGCTTTATATCTTTTTTGGGGTTGCTAGGGGACGACTATTACTGGGCAGCGGGCGTGGCGGGCTAGCCAGCTGGGGACTGAGCCCACTCGGCGGTGCCAGAAGTGGGCCGGGGAGCCGATGACCAGGGCGTCGGCGCTGAACTCGGCGGCGATTGAGGCTAGCTCGCGGGCCGGGCTGCCGCGTCGGGTCCGCACGTGTACCTCGAGCCCGCCGGAGTCGGCAGCCTGGTCGAGCTCGGACAGGAGCCAGCGTTCCAGCGAGTCCGCGTCCCGCAGCAGCCCCACCACCTGGCCGGTCAAAGGCTCGCAGTAAACGCCGGGCGATGTGACGTAGACGATGAGGAGCGGCCGGTCGAGCCGCCGCGCCATGCCCGCCGCGTAGGCGAGGGCGTTGCGCGCGCAGGAGGACCCGTTGTACCCGGCAATGACGGGATGGGCCAGCGCGATCGGCCGCTGCTGCGAGACATGCAGCTGCGGCTGTGAGCGGTCCCGCTGGCGGCGGCGTTCCGGCCGTCGCTGCTCAGGTGCGCCCTGGTCCTGGGAAGGGTCCATTTCCGCGTCCTTGCGGCCACTGGGGGTCGATAGTTTTGTTATAGCAAAATATCTATCCCGCTGTTAAGCGGAGCCTGTACTTCACCTGATTGATTGCCCTATCTGATCAGTTTTATGCGGAACCGGGGAGGCGGAACTACAGGTGTCTGGCTGGCGAGAGCTACGAAAACTAGCAGCACTATAGGTGTCAGGAGGGCGTCGCGGAAGAGCCCTGACCCAGCCGGGATCGAAGCCGGCGTCAGGCGGCACACTCTGTAACCCCGCGCGGAATTCTGCGCTAGCCCGTGACCAGCCCGTGAGGTTGGTCGCCGGAAACCCATGCAACCCAGGATGAAACCGGCATTTCACAAGCGCTGCCGGACATCATTAAAGAATGGAAGTCACTCCCTTCCGCAGACCTGGGCTGTTCCAGGTGGCACCATGAAGGTGTGGTGGCAGAGCAGGCGCACCCAGCGTGGGGAGGCGGACCGGGGTCCGCCTCTTCCGGCGAGCCCGTGGGGTGGAACGGCCGGGACCGGGTCGACGCTACCGCTCGCGCCGTAATCGAGAGCGCCGCCGACGCCATCGTGGCCTACGGCACCGACCGCACCGTCATGCTCTGGAACCCGGCGGCGGAGCGGATGTTCGGCTGGGCGGCCGAAGAGGTGATCGGCCTTGAGCCGCCGACGATCCCCGAGGAGAGCGCCGCCGAGCACAACGCCGTCTTCGAGCGCGTCCGCGGTGGCGGGCAGATCTCCTTCGCGACCCGGCGGATCCGCAAGGACGGGTTCATGATCGACGTGCGCATCGACACGAGCGCGCTGACTGATGCCAGTGGCGACGTGATCGGCTGGGTCAACATCTGCCACCAGACCGGCGAGGATGACGTCGCCCGGCATTACATGGCCGAGCGCGCGCGGGTGGTGCGCCGCCTCGGCGACGTGGTCGCCGATATGAACGCCCAGCGCGACCTGGAGTCTGTTCTCGACCGGATCGCCGCCAGCCTGCGCGAATTGACCGGCGCGGACGCGGGCGGGTTCGTGCTCATCGAGGAGGACAGGCTCCGCCTGGTATCAACCGCCGGGCTGCCCGCCAGGCTCCGCGGCCGGGTGGCCTCGCTGTCGAGCAGCCTGGTCGGTGAGCTGTTGCGGACCGGCAAGACGGTGATGATGGCGACCGGCGAGTCGGGCGGGTTCGACGATCTGATCTGGTCCGCGCTGCCCGGCCTGCACACGATCGCGCTTTCCCTATCGCACGTGGGCGGCCGCCCCTACGGCGCGCTGTACGCGCTCTACAGCCGCCGCACGCTCAGCCACGTCGAACTCGAGCTGCTCGAGCTGCTGGCCGGGCACGCCGGGGTGGCGCTGACCAACGCGATGGCGTTCGAGGAGGTCGTCAAGCAGCGCGCCCATGAGCGCGCCGTCATCGACGGCAGCGCCGACGGCATCGCCGTGCTCGACGAGAACGGGAACGTCAAGCAGTGGAACCCGGCGGCGCACCGGATCACCGGCACCCCGGCCAGCGAGGTGATGGACGTGCCACCGCCGTTCCCGCTGCCGGCTCCGGGCGAGCGGCGCACCCATAAGCTGCCGAGCGGCCGCTGGCTCGACGTGCTCTGCACCGAGCTAGCCGACAGCGGCGAGAAGGTCGTCGACTTCCGCGACGTCACCGCCGCCAAGGAGCTGGAAGAGGCCAAGGACCTGTTCCTCGCCACCACCAGCCACGAGCTGCGCACCCCGATCACCGTGGTGCAGGGCTTCGCCTCCACGCTGGCGAGCCGGTGGGAGCAGCTTTCCGACGCCGACCGCCGGGCGGCCGTCAGGACGATCGCGGAGCGGGCCGGGTCGCTTGGCCGCCTGGTCGAGCAACTGCTGCTCGGCGCGCGCGCGGGGGCCGACGCGCTCCCGGTCAATAACGCGTCGTTCGACCTGGCCGCGCTGCTGCGCGCGACGGTCGTCTCGTTCGGCCCGCTCTCCGACAAGCACGAGGTGGTCGCGGACGTCCCCGCCGAGCTGCCGCCCGCCTACGGCGACGCGATGGCCACCGACATCATCGTCGGGCAGCTCCTTGAGAACGCCTTCAAGTATTCGCCGTCCGGTGGCGCCGTCGTGGTGCGCGCACGCGTCGTGGGCCCGACAATCGAGGTTGACGTCGAGGATGAGGGCATCGGCATCTCACCCGGCGACCACGAGCGCATCTTCGAGCGCTTCGTGCAGGGCGAGACCGGCGACCGCCGTCGCTTCGGCGGCGTCGGCATCGGCCTCTACATCGTCCGACGGCTCGCCCTTGCCCAGAACGGCACCGTCATCGCCAAGTCCCGCCCCGAGGGCGGCACGATCATGCGGCTAACCCTCCGCTGCGCCGGCTAGCTGCACCCTGACCCGCATGCCTCCGCACGCGTTTCGGAAACAGCGACCCAGACTTTGCCTATACTATCAGATTATGAGGCAGCTAATCTGATAGTAATCCTCGAGGAGGTCCCAGTGCCGCCGTTTAGTCCTGGAGCCGATCAGATAGAGGCTCGTGAGCGGCTGGAAGCTCTCGTTGACGGCGCGCTGGCAAAGCTCGCGACGGGTGCGCTGCCCGATAGTATCGAACGAGAGCAGATTGACTTTAAGGAGGAGGCCGGGCGGCGTGGGCCGGGCGGCACTCTCAACCTGGGCGACCGGCACAATCAGGAGGCGGCCAGGCACCTGGCCAATGAGGTCGCATGCATGGCGAATACTCCCGGCGGTGGCGCAATCGTCGTTGGAGTTGACGACCGCAGCGGCCGTCTGCTTGGTGCGGCTCTGGATGCGGATTGGCTCCGCCACCGCGTGTACGAGCAGGTAGGTATTGCGCCTGCCGTTAAGGAAAGAGCTGTCCAGGCAATACGGCTTCTGGTGCTCTACGTTGCGCAAGCCACCGAACCCGTGGAGGACGTCAGCGGGCGCATCCGCTGGCGAACAGGTGGCCACTGCACCCCGGTAGACCGCGCCGAATGGTGGCTGAACCGGCAGCGTCATGCAGGCTACGACCCGATGGCCGTGCCAGCGCAACGTACCGAGTCGGATGTGGCCGCGGGAGCGCTAGTTGCCGCCCGGCGCTACCTGGCGTCCTGGGCCAGGGAACGGGGAACGGACACAAATAGCGCCGATGTCGGCGGCCAGAGTCCGCGCGAGTTGCTCACGGGCTTTGGCGTGCTCTATCCAGATGGTCGGCTGAGCGCCGCAGGCGCCTTGATGTTCTGCCCCTCCGACCGGACCCACATCGCACTATCCGTCCTGGATGTCGAAGGAGGCGAACTCCTGGCCGCCCCCCGGGATCTGGCAGGGCTGAGCTTGCTAGAGCAGATTGCTCTCGTTGATGACCGGCTGGACACCCTGAACACATCCCTGCGTGTCACGGCGGACCCAGGCTTTGCGCAGCCGTCTGTACGGAAGCTTCCCCCAGGTGCGGTCCGGGAAGCCGTGCTTAACGGTGTGGTCCACCGGGACTGGATGCAGCACGATCCGGTAGAGGTCACCTGGATAGCGGAGGACTCGGCCCTGCAGGTCTCCAGTCCCGGAGGCTTCACCGGGGGAGTCACCGCGGAGAACGTACTGACTCAACGGCACGCCCGGTACCCGGCGCTTGCGGACCTCTGCCGCGCTCTGCATCTGGTAGAGAAGCAGGGGCTAGGCGTGGACCGCATGTACCGGGACATGGTGGTCCTCGGGCACCGGCCGCCGATGATCGTAGAGGAGCCAGGTCCCAGGGTGCGCACAAGGCTGGTAGGCGGCCCTCCGGTGGTGCCGGTGGTCAACCTGATATCGACCGTCCGGCCAGAGCCACGTCAGCGTGACGTCCGTGTCGCGTTGATTATCTACACCTTGCTCCACCATCCGTTCACTACAGCGAGCAGACTGACGGGCATCCTGCAGCGCGAGATCCCCGAAGTCGAAGAAGCCGTAGAGACCGCTGCCAGTTGCCTGACCGGTACCGAACCCCTGCTTGTCAGATACAAGGATGTATGGACCCTGACCTGGGAGGCGGTGTTCGCGGCTAGGAGGAGAACTGACTACCAGGATCTTCATCGGCGAGGGGTCCTGACATATATCAGGCCCGACATCAACATGGCCGCGACGATCGCCCGCGACTGGCTGACCGACCATGATCGTTACACATCTGGTGATCACGTGAACCTCACCGGCCTGACGTACGCGGGTGCCCGCGGTCAGCTGGAGCGACTGGAGCAAGCGGGACTCCTGATCCGCGGTCCGGGGAGCGGTCGCAGCGCCCACTTCATCGCGGGACCGGGACTCGAATAATCAGTTGCTTCGCCTGGGCTGGCTCGGTCAAGTTCGACCGGTTACAGGCGGGCCTGTTCGCGGTGGCGGGGCTCGCCGCCGGTGGCGGCCAGGTACTCGTCGATGACGCCCTCGACGTCGTCGCTGTCCCGCAGGATCTGGCCGGCCTCCATCCAGATGACCCGGTTGCAGCTCTGCTCGATCTCGCCGAGGTTGTGGGCGACGAGGAAGACCGTGCAGGCCTCGTCGCGCAGTTCCTTGATCCGGTTGTGGCTCTTGGTGCGGAACGCGGCGTCACCGGTGGCCAGGGCCTCGTCGATCATCAGGATCTCGTGGCTCTTGGCGGACGCGATCGCGAAGCGGAGGCGCTGGGCCATGCCGGTGGAGTAGGCGCGCATTGGCAGGTCGACGAAATTGCCGACACCGGAGAACTCGACAATCTGCGGGTACATGGCCTTGACCTCCGCCGGCGGCATGCCCATCGCGAGGCACCCGAGCACCACGTTCCGCTCGCCGGTGAGGTCGTCTAGCAGCGCGGCGTTCACGCCAAGCAGCGCCGCCTCGCCCGAGGTGTAGACCGCGCCCTGCTCGGCCGGGAGCAGCCCGGCGATGGCGCGGAGCAGGGTGGACTTGCCCGATCCGTTCCGGCCGATGATGCCGACCACGTCGCCGTGGCTGACCACGAAGGAGATGCCCCTGATGGCGTGCACCTCGCGGATGGAGACCCGGCGCTGCCGCTTGACCAGGCGCATCAGCGAGGTGGCGGCGGTGCCCTTGTTGCCGCCCGCACCGTAGACGCGGTAGACCACGTGCAGGTTATCGACCACGACGGTCGGGTTGGCCATGGTGTCCATCCAAGAGAGCAGAGATTGTCCACAAGTACGGTACCGCTTCCGCAGCCGGCGCATGTCAAGCGGCCCGGACAGGCCCGGCATTGTGGCCGATAACACGCCAGAAATCTGGCGTTCACGTTTTCACGACCCCGACAGGGGGCATTTCGGCCATGCCGGGTTCGTAGGGTTCGCGGACGGGGCGGGGTGTTCATGGAGGTGGGGACGTCGAGCGTGCTAATGCTCCCGTACACAGCCTCGAGTGTCGGTGTAGCTCGCCGACGGCTAATCGCCGATCTCGCCGATGCCGGAGTCTTCGAGACTACAGCGTGTGATGCCGGTCTGGTACTGAGTGAACTGATCAGCAACTCGCTGCGACACGCCTCGCCGCTCCCGGATGCCACCGTGCGGGTCGCCTGGCGGGTCGACGGCGACTGCCTGGAGATCGCGGTGAGCGACGGCGGCGGCCCGACCGTGCCTGCGGTGAACGAGCCAGGCAGCTCCGCCATCGGCGGCCGGGGCCTGGGCATCGTCGATCGCCTCTCGCTCCGCTGGGGCGTCTGCACGTCCACCGGCGGCGATGGCGAGACGGAAGGCGACGGTGAGACGACGACGGTCTGGGCGGAGCTGGCGCTGGGCTTCGACCGCGAAGACGAGCACGCGGACACCGGGAGCTACGCGGCTGATCCGGTGGCATGGTCGCGGCTCAGGGGGGCTGACCGCGGCGCGAACGACGACGGGCTTGTAATCGCATCGTCACGCGACGCGTAATCGCGTCCGGAAGGGGAGATAATCCCCGGCGGGGGGTGCTGCACCGCGAAGCAGGCTCGCAGACCTAAAGCCTCAGCAGTGTGGCGATCGGACATTTCCGGGGGGATTCGTGTCCGAATTTTTCGGGGCAGATAGTGAAGTTGGCCGGTTGCGCACGGTGCTGGTGCACCGGCCTGGAGCAGAACTCAGGCGGGTCACGCCGCAGCAAACGTGCGGGATGCTGCTGCCTGCGCCGCCGTGGGCCGAGCGGGCGCAGGTCGAGCACGACACCTTCACCGGCGCGTTGCGCGCGCACGGCGTCGAGGTGCTCTACCTGACCGAGCTGCTGCAGGACGCGCTTGAGTACGCGCCGGGCAGGCAGCAGGCGATCGCGACCGCGATCAGCGATCCGAGGCTGGGCGAGGAGCTTCGCGGCCAGCTCGAGGAGTACCTCGGGGGGCTGCGCCCCGAGGAGCTTGGCCAGGTGCTCATCATGGGCCTGGCGCGCGATGAGTTCAGCGGCGGCAGCGGCGCTGTCTTCGGCCTGCTCGGCGCCTGGGACTACGTCGTCGACCCGCTGCCGAACCTGGTCTTCATGCGGGACACCTGCGTGTGGATCGGGGACAGCGTCGCGGTGACCAACCCGCCCGGCCGTCGCCGGGAGGCGGATCTCGTGGCGATCGCGACTCGGCTACCAGCCGATGTTCGCCGGCGCCAAGAGGCTCTACGAGCCCGACCACGAAGAGCTCGCGGGCGGCGACGTGCTGCTTCTCGCACCAGGGGTGGTGGCCATCGGCATCGGCGCGCACACCTCGCCGGCCGGGATGGAGCGCCTGGCCCGGCAGGTGTTCGACAGTGCCTTCGCGCACAGCGTGCTCGCCGTGCTGGCCGATCCGACCACCGCCGAGTGCCTGGACACGCGCTGCACGATGGTCGGCACCGACACGGTGCTGATGCGGCCCTCGGTGGCCTACTCGCTGGTGGCGCGGACCATCACCCAGCGCGGGGACGGGCTGCGGCTGTCCCATCCGCGGCCGTTCCTTGAGGCCGCCGCGCAGGCGATGGGGCTCGACCGGCTGCGGGTCATCGAGACCGGACTCGGCCCTGGCCGGGAAGGCCCCGCCCGGCCAGGCTCCCTCGGCGGCCCGGCGGGCCAGTGGGATGACGCGGGGAACATCCTCGCGCTCGGCCCTGGGACGGTGGTCTCCTACGAGCGGAACACGCTTACCAACGAGCGCCTCGAGGCGATCGGCATCGAGGTGATCCGGGTGCCGGGGGGCGAGCTGGTCGGCTCCCGGGGCGGCCCGCGTTCCGTCTGCTCCGCGGTCAGCCGGGAGCCCGCGCAGATGCCGGAACCCGGTGCCGAGCGGCTGCCGACGGTATCGGTGCCCGGGCCGAGGCGCGCTTCGAGCGAGGCCGAGTGCGCCGCGTGAGGCGAGGTGGAAATGGTACGCCATCGCTCGCTGTTACGTGTGGGTAAGCGAACGTACGCGTGTTAAGAGCATGTGAATTAGGGCACACCGCTTGCGGTCGCGGCTAGCGTTCCGCCCGTTCGGGGAGGTATGGTTCCAGCCGTGGAGTTGAATGTCTCAAGTCGGTCTCAGGGTGATCACGAGCTAGTGATCGCCACTGGGGAAATCGACCTCTATACCGCGCCGCGGCTGCAGAGCGAGGTCGCCGCGGTCATCGCCGGTGCCGCTCCGTCGCCGCGCGTCATCATCGATATGTCCGGGGTGGATTTCTGCGACTCGACCGGTATGAACGTGCTGCTCTCCTGCCTGCGGCAGGCGCGAGAGCGGG